>NC_011244.1 GCF_000019705.1 Borrelia recurrentis A1
ACCTGTATCTGATTTCTCTGCTACTTCTTCTAACTCTTTTGATGCTTCCCCAAGCTTAGCACCTAAACTACTAAAATATTCTCCTACTTTATTCTTAGTTGTATCTGACTTTGCAGTAAAACCCAAAACATCAGACACTAACTCTAAAAAAGCATAAAAGGCATTCTCAGCACTCCTACCTAATGCCATCATTGCCCCACTTATCCCATTCCCAACGCCTCCTGAACCGTTTTGAGCTCCTGGTTGTGTTTTTGATTGTCCACATCCCATAATTCCCAAAATCATCATAATAATCAAACTTCTCTTGATAACCTTCTTCATCTTCCCTATACCCCCTCTAATTTCTTCTTTATCTTTTATTTCTCTAATTCCTCTCATCTTACTTTTTCCCTCCTTAATCAACTCTTTAATCCCCCCCAATCTTTAAATCCTTAATCATCTAAAGCTCCCTTCTCTTCCCTTCCCTCTCTAAGCTCATCTAAATAAGACCTCCTTACTTCTAAAAAAAGTTACTCAAAATACATACTTCCTTCTCTTCTTTTTCTTCTCTTATCATTCCTTTCTTCTCTTCTTATAAGTTCCCTTCTCTTCATCTTATTTAAAGAGTCCTTCTTTCTCTTTCTATCAACTTTACTCCAATAGAAAAAACGAAAGAAAAATGAATAAATAAAAAAAGGAAAACAACTCTCATACAGAAAAAAGTTTTCCTAAATTTAACTATATATTTATTTCTCTTGTTATTAAATTAAGCTTTAGGAGTTGCCTTATCAGAAATTACAGAAATATCATTAGTATTAATTTTCATTGCCTCTTTAACTTCATTCAGTCCCAAAAATCTATTGTTTTTCTTATCGCAATAGTTAACGTATCTAATACTTTAGTTACTGCACTTACTGCTGCTCCTTTAACTACAGTAACAACATCATTATTAGCAGCATCCTTCTCATTAGCAAATTTACCTCCCTTAGCCATGGCCCTTAATGCTATTCCTCCTGTTATAACCGCATCTTTAACATCAAAAGCAACACCAGTAACTTGAGCAGTAACATTATGCTTAGCTAACTTAGCTGCATCACCATTACCTTTAGAAGAAATAGCTTGCAATATATCAGCACCAGTTACTGCACCAATTACTTTAGATGCATCAGCACCTTGCCTTTTTTGCATTATCTGAAGAATCAACAGCATTAGCACCCCTTGCTCCAAGAGCATCAGCTTCTTTACCATCTCCAGCCTCAGCATTGCCTTCTTTCAGTACTACTTCTATAATTTCAAGTTCCAAATCGACTGTCTTCCTTATCGCTATAGTTAATGTATCTAATGCCTTAGTTACAGCACTTACAGCTGCTCCTTTAATCGCAGTAGCAATAACCCCCCATCATTATCATTATCACTAGCATTAGCAAATTTACCACCTTTTGCCATCGCTCTTAATGCAACACCTCCTGCTACAATCGCATCTTTCTTAGCATTAGCAACATTACCATTAGCCACACTATTTTTAGCTAACGCAACAGCATCACTACTTTTAATCATGACTTATAATATATCAGCCCCAGTTACCGCTCCAACCGCCTTAGCCGCATCCGCTGCTGACTTCTTTGCAGAAGCATTAGCACCGCGGCATTGTCACTAGCAAAAAGCTTGCCTGAATCATCGTTACCCCCCTTTGCGCTATTACCATCTTCAGCCTTTTTATTATCACCAGCTTCAAAATCTCCTACGCCTTTAAGTATCACATCTACTATACCCCATTCCCTTATTCACTGTACTAATTTATCAACATTCCCAGCAGTACCCTCCAGAAGCAGCAGCAGCAACATTTCCAATTGGCTCACTAGCATCACCAATAGCCTCACTAACAGTCTTTGCGCCCTCGATTATCTTATCAAGCGTCTCACTAACTAATTTATTTACTGCACTCTCTACTCCCCCCCAGCATTCGGATTTCCTTCACTCTTCATGTCAGCAACAATTTTATTAAGCTTATTCTTAATCCCCTCTACAGCTTTTTTAACTGTCTTTAATATTTCCCCATATCCGATTTAGTATATAAATTACCCTAATACACACCTTTTCCTTAAAATAATAGAAGGCAAATTAAACTTATCGCTAAGATTGCCTTCCACTCTAACTTCTAAGTAATTAATCTAAATATCTATCTTATTTCTAACTAAACTTCTGCTTTTGGAACTCGTGCCTTATCTACTTCTTGCTTTACATTCTCAAGAACATTCTTTACTGTCTTCTTAACTATATCTTCCAATGATACTAACAATTTATTTACTGCACTTACTCCTGCTGATTGTACTGCTTTGTCATCGTTATTATCATGTGCAGCTAATTTACCTCCTTTAACTAATGATCTCAATGCTATTCCTCCTGCTACTGCTGCTGCTTTAGCATTAGCATTAGCTACATTAGCTGCTGTTCCCCCTACTGCAAATTCCAATGGAGTTGTATCTGCAGTTGCATTCGCTTCTATTTTTACAGCTTTATCTTCTGCTGATTTAACGATAGACTCTAACATTTCTTTTCCTCTCACCGCTGATACTATTAATGCAGCTTTATCTCCCACTGCTGCTCCTGCATTAGCACCTGCTGCCAAGACCTTGGCTCCATTTTCCGGATTAGCCACACCTATTGAGGCTTGAGCCAATGTTACATTACTCTCTTTCAATCTATCAACTCCTAATCCCACTGATGTGTCCACTATTCCTTTAAATGCATTATATGCTTTCTTTAATTCAGGCTCAGCTACTGCTACTCCCTGGTTTTGAGAAACTGCCACACCTACCTTATCACTATCACCTATATCCTTTAAAGAATCTAAATGTCCTCTTAATACTTCTAATGTCTTCTTAGCTGAATCAACTGCACTTCTAATGGTCTTATTTAATATACTATCTTTATCAATATCTGCCGTTGCTTTTACTGCTACTTGCTCTAATTCTTCTGATGCAGATGCAATTTTCTTACCTATATTGATAAAATATGTCTCCACTTCACTCTTCTTCGTATCCTTAGTAACAGTAAAACCCAAAGTCCCCGAAACTAACTCCAAAAACGAATAAAAAACATTCTCTGCACTCCTTCCAACGTCAATCAACACCTCATTTAAACTTTTCCCTTTCTCTTTTCCTACTTGTTGCCCACATCCCATCACTCCCATAACCATCATAATAACCAAACTTCTCTTGATCACTCCTCTCATCTTCCAAATACCCCCTCTCATTTCTTCTTTATCTTTTATTCCTCTAATTCCTCTCATCTTACTTTTTCCCTTCTTAATCAACTCTTTAATCCCCCCAATCTTTAAATCCTTTTATTTAAAGCTCCCTTCTCTTCCCTTCCCTCTCTAAGCTCTCCTAAATAAGCCCATCTAAATAAGCCCATCTAAATAAGCCCATCTAACTTCTAAAAAAAGTTACTCAGAATACATACTTCCTTCTCTTCTTTTTAACTTCTCTTTTTATAAGTTCCCTTCTCTTCATCTTATTTAAAGAGTCCTTCTTCCTCTTTCTATCAACTTTACTCCAACAGAAAAAACGCAATAAAAATGAATAAAATAGCAGTGAGAAATACAGTAGATAGTGTATAAAAGAGATAAATAAGGTATTGGCTAAGACAAGACACAAACAAAGATGAAGAGTTATTAGTAAATAATTACCAATGTAAAAATCAAAATATCTCACTAAATAAAAGAAAACATCTCCTACGTTCCCTAATATAGAACAATAGAAGTATTTCCTTTAAATATTTAGTACCAATTTCTTATAGATAATTATTTATTTTTTCCACTAGTTGATGTCTCTCTGCAGTACTAGCAGCTTCCTTAACAAAGGAGGAAGACTTTAAAAGGTGGTTATAACTTAATGTTGATGTTGTTATTTTTAAACTGTGAAAGATTGGAATGTTGAACTCTAAGAAATTGCAATTTTGAGCTGACTTATTAAGAAAATTAAAGAAATAGTTTCAAACTGCGTTTATTATTTCTTTCAATGTCTTGTATGCATTTTTAAATTCCTCGTCATCTGCTGCTAATTCTTGCTCATTCATTTATCATGTGTGTATATACTAGAACTAGCTACCACAATTTCTCCCGCATCTCCCGCTTTCTCAATTCCCTCAGTATCATTAACAACAGGATTATCTTGAGATTTAGCTATTGCTTGCAATATATCTACTCCATTCACTACCCCTATACTTGCTGTCGCCTTTTCAATATTTTTTTCTTTCGCATCACTCTTACCAGAGCATCATCAGCAAATAAATTACCAATATCCTCCTTATCATATCCTCCTGTTTTATCAGCATCTCACTACCATCTCCTTTCCTAAAACAACTTCAACAATTGTCTTTATCCCTTAACAAGAGAAATAACTGCATCTTTACCAGCAGGAATAGCTCCATGTCCAGTTGCAGTAGCATTTCCTATAATATCCCCTGTAACTCTTTGATGCCTCTTTCGCTCCCTCCTCAATCTTATCTAATATTCCACTAATAAACTTCTCCAACTACTTCTTTCACTTTCGGATAGTTACCATGCTCTACAACTATAGTGTTTAATTTTGTTTTCACTATTCCCATTGTCTCAGCAATATCACTAAAATATTCCCCTATTTCACTCTTCTTTGTATCCGCTTTTTTTATCCCCAATGTCCCACTCACCATATCCCCAAATGTCACAAAAACATCCAAAAAGCCTTTCCCTAAATCTCTCTCCAAATGAAATCTTCTCTCTTCTAAAAAAGTTATTCTCTCTCTTTAGAAAATAGGTATTCTTTCTCTTGTCTAAAGAGATTATCTTTCTAACAACATTACTTCAACAGAAAAAACACAATAAAAATGAATAAAACACACATATCAAATACACACACGATAAATGAATGTTCAATAAAAAATATAAAAGAATATATTAAAATCAATTAAATCTTAACAAGAAAACATTTTCCTTTTACGTCTCAAAAAGACAAAAAGAATTAGGAAAGAGATTTTTAGATGCTTTTGTCAACATTGTAACATGTTAATGAACATGTTTCTTAGCATAAATTTAAATATATTAAGCATTCTATAAATCTTTATGAAGTGATTAATTATGAAAATATCAGGCGAGCTTACAAAAATTTAAATTATCTGTAACTGACATAAAATTAAAGCTTAAATGAAAGTAACCAAAATTTGTTATAAATAAATAAATCCATACTTATAAATAGTATTCGTAATACTACAATCCATAGTACAAATATTCTATATATAGCACATAACCTCATTTAACAAGAAAAAATCTTCTCTGTTACCTCATAAAGAACAAAAGAAGTGTTTCCAGGAAATTACTCTTTATTTGATCATTTTTTCTCTTATCAATTATTAGTTTCAGATATCTTCTTATCAGAAGTTACAGGAATGTCATTTGCATTTATTTTAATTGCTTCTTTTACTGTTTTAAGTCCTGCATCAACTGTTTTTCTTATTGCCACAGTTAATGTATCTAATGCCTTAGCTACTGCACTTACTGCTGCTCCTTTAACCACAGGAGCATACTCAATCCCATAACCAACATAAGGAAACTGATTCCAATAATGCGTCTAATTACTCTCATCATCTTTTTCCCTCTTTAATCAACTCTTTAAAAATTTCACCTATCTTTAAACCCAATAATAAAGACCCACTTCTCTCTCTTTTTAACACTACTCCAACAGAAAAAATGAAATAAAAACGAACGATAATATTGGACTAATCAGTATAAACAATGATGATAATTTGATTGATAATAATGATTATGAATTTAATCCCGATAATAAAAAGTGTTAATATAGTAATTTAAAATTTACAATATAAAACTAAGACCAATATTAATAACAGCAACGGAAGAATTTTTTCAATAGATATTCCATCCAGTTAGGACATCAATTAATTGTTCAAAAATATCACTTGCTCTTTAAACTATATCTCCACTACCTCAATTGTAGTTCAATGCAGCAGGAATACTTGATGCAATAATTAGGAAACTGTCACTATTAATGATTTATCATTTATTCATTTAAAAGGTAAATTTTGATTTATATATCATTCTTAATCGCCTTGCTACCATTATTTATAAATTTGATTTCCATGCCTATATTTCTTTCCTACATAAATACTTAAACTTACTAAAAAAGCACCTAAAACAGATCCATAAGTCATGATAGATAAGAAAAAAATGATAAGATTGTCGCTCTTACTAGTTATGATGTTAATAAAGTTGGAAACACTAGACAACATTAAATTAGTACTGGTAAAGATCAGCGCCAATTCTATCAACATCAGTAGCTCTCAAAGCAATAACTAAGACTGGTAAAATTTAGTGCTGCTGAAAACAACGCTGATGCAACTAATTCAGCACAACATTAAATGCACCAAAATTTCACCTGTTAGCTCCTTAACCTATAATTAGTCCCTTTCAACCCTTTTTACATATTCTCAAAACTTTTCCTATATAACGTTCATTATCATAATGACATTATACTTATTAACTTCTTATTGTTATTTAAAAATAAAGAAGGCAATCTAAACAAATCTTTTGCTTGCTGCCTTCTAATCCTATTACTTAATAACCTAATTTACTATTTGTCTTCTTTCTTAATTTGCCTTCCTTATTTACTTGATCTTGAAACTGGCTCTTTTGGACCTCTTGCTTCATCTATTTTTTCTTTTGCTTTCTTTAGAACATTTTTTACTGCCTTTTTAATTAAATCCTCCACTGCTAATAATAACTTATTTGCTGCAGCTATTCCCACTCCTTGTACGTCTTTTTCTCCTCCTTTTACATTAGGGTTCGCTCCTGCTGCTAGCTTACCTAATTTAACCAATGATCGTAATGCTATTCCTCCCGATACCGCTGCTGCTTTAGCATCAGTTGTATGTGCTAAGTGAGCTGCTTGACCCCCTTTCGCAAAAGAAATTGCACTTGTATCTACACTTGCATTCCCCTACTAGTGCTGCATTACTCTCTTTCGATGAAACTATTGATGCTAGTATTTCCTCTCCACTTACACTTGCAAGTATTGCCGATGCTTTACCTGCATCATCTGCGTCTGGATTATTCTGTGTAGCTACACCTTTAGCTACAACAGCTTCAGTCTTCTTATCAGCAGTGTCCTTTACAACAAATTTACCATCTTTTGCCATTGCTCTTAAGGCTATTCCTGCTGCAATAATTGCATCTTTCCTTGCTGAATCTTTAATTTGATCATCATTATCAATATTAGTCCCCTTAGCTAAAGCCAAAGCAGCCACATCCTCAGCCTCATTAACCTTACCATCTCTCTTAGCATCTGCATTAGCTGCTGCTATTGCTTTTAATATGTCAGCTTCAGTTACTGCTCCTACGGATGCACTTGCGGCTGCCACATGTTTATCTTCAGCTCCCTTAGAATCCTCAGTTTTAGCCCCAAATAACTTCCCAATATTCTTCTTATCATCATCAACCGGATTAGTTTTATCTGCTCCCCCATCTCCTCCCGTAATAACCAAATCAACTATTCCTTTGATCCCCTCAACTAAATTCTTTATACTTCCTGCATCAGGACCATTCCCTGCAGCATTAGATTTTACAACCTCTCCTATCACCCCACCAGTAGCACCCAAAGCAGCTTTCTTTGCTCCTTCTTCTATCTTAGTTAATTTATCAATAAATTTTAATACCTCTTCCTTTACTTTCTCATAATTCCCATTCTTTTCTAAAATCTCATTCAATTTTGCTTTCGTTGTTTTCATTGTATTTTCAATATCACCAAAATACTTCCCTATTTCACTCTTCTTAGTTTCTGCTTTTATCCCCAATGTCCCACTCACCATATCCCCAAATGCCACAAAAACATCCAAAAATCCTTTACCTAAATTCGCAATAGAACTTAAAAACTCATTCTTCTTTTCTAGCTCCGCTATTCCATTGTTACATCCGACAAAGCTAGTGCTGATGCTGTATTGAAAGAGTGAAAGAGACAATTGAGATTGCTACTAGTGTTAGTGTGAAGATTAATACTGAAACTGCAAGTAATTCTGTAAATAATGTATATCTGATGCTGCACATGATGATGCACTTGGTGGTAATGCTTCAGGCTGTACAGCTAATTCTGGTTCTAAATTAGCTGCTGAAGTTGTTAAAGCTAACCCATGGACAATGATTGATAAGATTCAAAATGCAATGTTGATAGTGATATTGTTAATGCATCAACATCAAGTGCTGTTAATAAAGTATTAGGAATATTGGATATAATAATTAGAAAAGCAGTAAATTTTGAAATTGATAAAATTAAAGAAACTGTTAATGGAATAAAATACTCTGAGACTACTGGAACATTAGCTCCAATAGCTGGTACTATTCAAACTTCTGCTACTAAGTAAATAGAAAATTAAATGATAAAGTCATTTAAGGGAAACACTTTTCTTTTTGTTGAGGAGATATGTTTTCCTTAAGTTAAGGTGTGTTATCGAGACAAGGCATCACCAATGTCAGTATCCCCACAACCCCAGCATGCTGTCTTATCTTCTTGTTTAAACTTAGATAAAACTTCATTTATATTTTTAATCCACTGTCAACAGTGTTTCTTATTGCTATTATTGGTGTACTTAGTGCTTTACCAACTGAACTTACCGATACACCATTTACTGCATGTTCAGATTTATCTTCACCCTTAGCAGCTAATTTACCATCTTTAACTAATATATCTATTCAATGAACACAACAAGAGAGCCATAAAGCTCTCTTATCTCCTTTTTTCAGAAAAATATTATACAAATAATTCACCTATTCATTAACTTTATTAGTAGAATCCTCTCCTTGTTTAACTTCTCCTAATACCCTATTAATCTCTTTCAATCCTTCATCTACTGTATTCCTAATCGCTATTGTTAATGTACTCAATACTTTGTTTATTGCACTTACTGCTACTCCATTGACTGCATGAGCTGATTTTTCTTCATTCTTAGCCGCAAATTTACCACCCTGGGCCATTGCTCTTTCAAATATTACTGCTGCCCTAATGCTTTTGGAGCTCTTGCCTTACCCACTTCTTTTTTCACTCCCTCAATTACATTTTTTACCGTCTTATTAACTATTCCTTATACTGCTACTAATAATTTATTTACCGCACTCACTCCTGCTGACTGTACTGCTTTATGATCGTTATCATCATTATGTGTAGCCAATTTTCCCTCTTTAACCAATGCTCGCAATGCTATCCCTCCTCCCAAATGATAAAATTAAACACATAGTAATAAATCCATGTCTAACACACTACAAAATAAAAGATACCAAGAACTTAAATCCTAGTATCTTTACTTTATAATTTTTTCTCTTATTTTATTATTTGGTTATGAATTCTGATTATTAATTTTGGCTACTAGAACCACTCTTACCAGATGCTATAGCAGTAGTACTAGTATTAGTTTTCATTGCTTCTTTGACACCCTTAAGTTCCAAGTCTATTGCTCTTCTTATTCCTATTGTCAATATATCTAATGCCTTAGCTACCGCACTTGTTGCTGCTCCTTTAACCACAGGAGCGTACTCAGCAGCAGCATCACTAGGACCAGCAAACTTACCTCCTTTTGCCATCGCTCTTAATGCCATTCCTCCTGCTATAACTGCATCTTTCTTACCATTACCAGAATTACCATTGGCCTCATTGTGTTTAGCCAGAGTAGAAGCATCAAAAGATTTAACAATAGCTTGCAATATGTCAGCACCGGTCACTGCTCCAACTGCTTTTGCAACATCAGCAGCTGATTTCTTTGCAGCAGCAGCATCTCCTGCATTATTATTAGCAAATAGCATACCAACAGCAGTAGCATCACGATCGCCAAAATCAGTAGCCTTTTTAGCATCCCCAGCATCAGCATTACCTTCTTTAACTACTATTTCTACTATACCTTTAATTCCCTTTACTAGCTTATCAACATCAGTACCTGCAGCACCACCATTATTCTGTGCAGCAACATTCCCAATCAGGTCATTAGCATCACCAATTGCCTCACTTGCTTTCTTCGCTCCAGCTATTATCTTATCTAGTTTACTCTCAACCAATGTTTTAACTGCACTCTCAGTAGCCTCAACATTTGGATTATTTTCTTTCTTCATCTCACTAACAATTTTATTAAGTCCATCCTTTATCCCTTGCACAGTATCTTGAACCTTCTTAAAGTAATTCCCTACATCCGACTTCTTACTCTCCAAATTCAATCCCAATACACTCTCTACCATTTCTCCAAAAGACGTAAAAACATTCAAAAATTCATTACTCACATTAACTAATAACTGCAAATATTTATTCTTCCCTTCCTCTCCTCCTGCTACTCTCCCACTATTATACTTCTAAAAAAATATTTTTAAAAAATTAAATCTCCAAAAATTATTTATTTAAGCAAAATAATAACACCTTCATGTTACATAGTAATAAATATCCTATTATCTACATTCAATAACAAAATTTTACTATTATTAGATTTTTATACATTTTTAATATCTCTAGCATCAATAATATAAAATTAATATAATAACAACATGTACAAAAACATAAATGACAACAATCAAGCAATTGATACCATCAAACGAAAAAATCATAACATGAATATATCAAATTTATAGGTTTCAGTTTGAAATTATTTTATTAATTGATTCTAATATTGTTGTTAATGTTATTAGAAATACAAAAAAATAAACTTCAATTATACTTTTTTTGCACTATACTTTTATTATATAAGATATAAACATTAAAAAATTATTAAAAAAAGGAAATAATTTATGATTATCTATAATTTAAACGAAATTTTTTTTCACTTTCGGAAGATGAAATAAACGAAGGAACATTAGAATATTACACTCAACCTGATACACTAGTCAAGTTTAGCGAAGAGTTTAACATCGCACCCATAATCAGTTATCGAAAACCAATATCTCTTATTCATTGTTTTAACATTACAGTGGCAGTTAACAAAGACCCTAATAGTCCTTACAACAAACTAAGTAAATTATTAGACAAGCAAAACAACAAACCTGAGACAATGAAACTTGTATTAAATGATAATTCTTATACCAACCTCAATCTTAATAAAGCTGTATTTATCAAAAAATCAGCAAACATGACAGGTATACCTGAATTGAGAACAGCTACTTTTTTGATTAAAGCCATTAATTCTCAAAATTAGAAATAACAAAATACTTAACTATTATTTCTATATTCACAGATCTATAGAAATAATAGTTTTCTATCTTGACTTATTAATCTCATATATTATCAGTATCATTTATAAGAGCAAATGTTAATTCTTCTTTCTCATGTTTTATTACAGAATCTCCTCTTACTACTTTTTTAACAAAAACTTTACTAACAACATATTCTTTTCTTGGTTCATCACTTTGAAAACTATTTACAACCTCTTTAAAAAAATCGTTAGGTATTCCTCCTTTATTATCCATAATAATTTATGGATCTAGATTACAAGATACTACCCCTAAAATGAATAATACAAATAATTTTTTTGAGATATCCCACTCCAAAATTATTTACTTATTAACAATTTTTCCCTACAAAAAACATGGTGTATTTTTACGCTATTATAACTATAGTATTTTTTATTTTTATTTTAATATCGTTAGGCTATAATTTTAACGTCACCCTATACTAATCACTAAAATTATAAAAAAGATAGATTAATATCAATTAGTATAACTCGTTTTAATACTCTAATATTTCAAATCAATTACACTCCCATCTTCCTCCCTTGCTTTCCCCTCTTCCCCTTTTACTCCCCCACTATTATTACATCCCATCACCACCATCATACTATATTCAATGCATCTTAATTTGCACTGACATACCTTGTTTGTTATTCCCTAACTCACTTACTACACTCTCATTACCACTTTCTTTAATGATTCTAAATAGATTTTCAATGAAGTTAAAACTCCCTTAAACATATCAAATTGCAATTCTAATTGGATCTTTTGCATTCTTTGATTCATCGCTCTGTTATCAATACCTACCATTGCTTTGCTTGCCACTTTTTCTAATTCCTCTGATGCTTCTCCAAATTTACCACTCAAACTATACTTCTTCCTACTTCCATTAGTACTTCACTTAAACTTTTAGCATCTCCTTTTCCTTCTCCTTCTTCTACTCCTACATTATTATATCCCATATCACCATCACCACAATCATCACAACACCATTACTCCCTTCACTCTCTTCCTTCTTCCACACCCTCCTCTTCTATTATCTCTCTTCCCTTTCTATTCTCTATTATTTCTTCCCTTTTTTCTTCTTCTTTCTCTTTTATACTTTTCTTAGCCTCCTATTTTTTATTTATTTAGCTTTAAAAAAATGCATACAGCAATGAATGAATGGCTAAATGACACTTCATACAAATATCTATATAAGAAATTTATAAGTTGTTTTCTTATAAATTTGAAAACACAAAATTTTTAGTATTCTGTTTCCACATTTAGAATATATAATAACAACATACAATGTTAATTTTTGTGAATGCCGATGTATTTCAATGTTATATTAATTATGATGCAAGATAAAATTAGAACTGTTAAAACCTTTTAAATAATTAAAAATATTTTTATCAATAAAAATTAAACTTACTAGTGAATATTTTTAAATTAAACATCTTAAACTAACAAATAGTTAATAGACTAGTAAAAATAAAAGTATAAGATAAATACTAAAAAAATTAAGATTGTGCTATTACTTGATATTTGCTATAAAAATTAATTAATAACGTACTTGACAAAATAATCACATATAATAAGGCTACTAATTAAATTAATTGATAATCTCAATTCTAACATATTTTTCAAATTTATAAAAAACATTGTATTTCTGATAATGTCTATTAATTAATAGATCAAGTAATCCTATTGATCCAAAGAATAAATTGCAATACAATTTTTAATATAAGAATAAAATGTTACACTTTCTTATACACACTATGACAAAGTTAAAACTTATATCTTATTTAATATTAATAACATACTCACATGCTTGGTGCTATACACGCACAAATAATCAATTTACAAACATAAAACCCTTACAAATTGGAATTATTCAACATAATTACATAAATTTAACTCCTTATAATCAAAAACATAAATATCGTTCATTTCTTGGAATAACAATAATTTATAATGATTGGATTGATTTTAACATCATTCCAATCCATTTTTATCCACACAGTGCCAATCTATTATCAAATTCATATTTTAACTTTTCCATATCTCTTTATATATTAAAATATAAAATACAAATATATCCCTTTATTATCAATATCTTAATAGGACCTCAATTACCAATAACCCTTAGAACAGATATTATTACTGGTAATAATATTTCTGCTTTTCTTTTTCCTGCTTTACCTTTTCTTTCCATTAAACTTAATATCCCAATCAATAATGTATTTTCTATTACCTCCACCTTTTCTTCATCTCTTAGTGAATATTTTTTAGTAGATGCAGCTATCATATTCGCTATATAATTTATTCATCACTATTTATACAAAACACAAATTCAAGTATTATAAAAAAGATAACTTTAATAAAAGTTAACATAAAATTTTTCAATATTTTAAATATAAACAAAAATAAAAAATATTATTTCTCTATATTAATCCCCTTAAAACCTTCGGGAATAAGTACAATATCAATACCTGAATTTAACGACTGTTTAATAGCATACTCTAAATTAAAATTATTAACAATTGCTCCCATATCATATGCATCCGTCATTATAATGCTAAAAATATTCAGATTATCCCTTATAATCTCTACTATATCTCTTGACATACTACTAACATCCTTGGAAATATTAGGTACAAGTATATGAGCAAGCATTAAAAATTTTGCTTCTTTACCAAAAACAAATGGCACGAAATTATTTAACATCAAAAAATTTTTACTATAAGATAATAAAGCTAAATCCTTATGAGTATCTATCTTAGTACCTCCAAGTCCTGGAAAGTGCTTAACCACAGCAAAAACCCCTTCTCTTTGCATTCCATCAACAAATGCCTCTACCATAAGACCAATATCGTAAAATGAATACCCAAAAGTCCTATTACCTAATGGACTATCAGGTGCAAATTTAGAATCTGCTACAGGTGCCATATTCATATTTATCCCAAGACGTCTAAGTTGTTTTCCAAGAATTTCACCTATCTTATATGCAAGTTGAACATCTTTTGTCTTCCCAACAGATTCCATAGAAGGAAAATTATACACTCCTAGTTTTTCATTTTCACTAGCTCTACTAACCAAGCCCCCTTCCTCATCAACAGCAATTAAAAGCTTGGAACCAAGATATTTTTTTAATTTTTCAATTAATTTTTTAGTTTGTTCAGCATCCTTAAAGTTTTCTCTAAACAAAATAACTCCCACTGGATTTATCTCTTGTATTTTCATAAGTTCACTTTTACTAAGTGATTGAACAGAACTAGGATTAGAAACATTTCTAATACCAATAAAAATACAACTTCCATTTAAAATATCTTTAGAATTAACTTTTCCTAAAAACTTATCAACATCTATAAGATCAAATTTATCACTTTCAAAATAATCATAATCTATATCTGGAATAGAACCCAATAAAACAAAATGAAAAAACAAAAGTACAAATAATATCAATCTAAACATTCCATTTACCTTTCTTAAAATCCAAATTATATTTATTCTGTAATACATTATTAAGACCAATATTTAAGTATTTAGCAATATCAAAAAATGCATCTGAAAATTTATCACTCATATAATTACTCATAATAAGTGTATTAATAAATAATTTAGCAGGTAAAAATCTATCTTCCCTATTAACCTCAAAAATCAATGGATTATCTACCATCTTTATAACTTCCCATGTTATTTGCTCAATTGAAGTATATTTGCCAAATTCTTTAGTCTGTTTAACAACTCTCATAGGCATATCTGATATTATTCTATCAATATTTTTGATTAAATACTCCAAATTAAAAAGACCTGTAGCACAATTAAAAAAAATCTTACCTCCTTTATACTCAAATTGCAACACTGTTTCTCTAGAAATAACACTACCAATATCAACACAGTTTAAATTATTATCATCATCTAAAATTAAAATCCCTCCCTTTGTATCTAGTGGTGTCTTAACACTAAACTCAAATCCAGCAGAATCATTAGTTATAGCCATTATAGCAAGTGTTTTTAAATTAACAGTAAAACCAACATTATCAATGTTCCCAATATACACAAATTTTTTACCTGAATTATAAAGTTGCATATAAATATCCCTCAAAACTTTAAAATTTTGACCATGTCCCGCAGGTAAAGCCAAAAAAACTTTCTTTCCATTATTAACATAATCAAAATATTCATAATGACCATCACTTAACTCTTTATAACAATACACCAAAGGCTGAATTGCTGTTAAAATATCCGATTTACAAAAATCACAATAATTTAAACTCTTAATCAAATTATTATCAAAAATACCGTCTAAAAAATCAGAAATTAATTTATAAGTCTTAACACTTGTCATTTGAAAAATAGAAGGTTTAATATTTTCACCATAAAGTTCATAATACTGCCTAGACAGCAATAAAAGATGTCGAATTTTTAATTCTAAAAACGAAAATCCATAACTACCATCTGCATTAACATACGCAGGTGTAATTCCTTTGGGCAAATGTCCAAAAAATTCCTTAGCTTCTAATATTTTATTTGCATATAAAAAATATAAGTCATTATTAAAATCACTATTTTTAAGTAGATCAAAATAACTAGTTGCAGAACCTCCATTTAAAATCCCAAACGAAAAATAAGGATAAAGTGACAATCCTATCTTTATTAAATTATCAGCAGTAAAAACATAAAAATCACCTTCTGATGAAAATAAAAACTTTCTATAATCATCAAAATATTTTTTCAAATTATTTTCAATAAGTTCTTTTCTAAATTTTAATTTAACAAAATTATCAGTAAGACTCAAAATATTACTATGACTTTCACTTGGAAAATTTTTAAAAGATATATCTAACCCTTTAAGGTCATGCATATTAAGCATATTAAGTACTTTTTGAGAAAAAACTTTATCTATTACTTCACACATACTAAAAACCTCATTCAAACATAAGGTAAATAAATACAATTATATTTTAATATTAGCATTTATTGTAGTACTATACTAATTAAGAGAAAAAACATGTTAAAAAATTATATATTAAATATGAGAAACTTAAAAAAGTCTATTAACGAAATGATACTCTCTCCTTCAGGATTTAGAAAAATATTTGCACAATCAAAAAAAGAAAATTCAATGGATAATGAAATAAATGAAGATGATAAAATATTAGTTGCAATAATATCACTTACAATATCTAATTACTTTCAAGACAAGCCAAAACAATACATTAACGTTGGATTGGATTCAAGAGCAACGGGAAACGTAATATCACAAATAATAATTAAAACATTAATTTTAAACAATAACAAAATTAATTTTTTTGGTATACTTCCAATACCAGAAATTTTGGCTTACACAAAAATTAGTAAAAATTCAAAAGGATTCATATACATTTCTGCTAGCCATAATCCTAAAGGATATAATGGTATTAAAACTGGTCTAGATGATGGGGGCGTGTTAAATTCAAATGAAATAAACAAAATAATAAAACAAATCAAATCTAATATCCAAAATGAAAATCTAATAAAAAATCTAATAAAAAAATTACAAAATTTTAATAATAATACTAAATACTTAAAAACATATGAAACAATCATAGCTTCAAAAGACAAATTGAAAGCACAATCTTACAACGCATATAAATCACTAATGCAACAAATCATATATTCAGACGAGTATAACCAAGAAAACATTGATATACTAAAAGCAAATATCAAAAAAGAACAAATAGGAATAATAGCTGAAATGAACGGAGGATCTCGCATCAATTCAATTGATAAAGAAATACTTCAATCTCTAGGACTAAAATTAGAATTTTATAACACTGAAATTGGCATTTTTAAGCATGGAATGACTCCTGAAGGAAAATCTTTAAACATGTGCAAAAAAATATTAGAACAAAAATTTCAAAAAGACAATTCATTCCAACTAGGATATGTACCTGACTGTGATGGAGATAGAGGAAATCTGATTACAATAAACAAAAATGGACAAGCAAATATTATTTCATCGCAAAAAATCTTTGCACTCTCAGTACTCTCAGAACTTAGTTACCTTTATCATATAGGAATTAAAAAAAACTTAGCTGTAGTGGTTAATGATGCAACTTCTCTAAATATCGAAAAAATAGCCTCACTATTTAATGCAAAAGTTTACAGAGTTGAAGTAGGAGAAGCAAATTTAACAGAAATGGCTGATATTTTACGAAACAAAGGACTAATAATAAAAATTTTTGGAGAAGGATCAAATGGAGGAAATATCACACATCCTTCAAAGGTAAGAGACCCACTTGCAACTGTTTTTAGCATTATAAAATTACTTAAAATCAAAAATCTTTACAAAATATGGTGCACATTATCTCAAAATTCATATAATGAATACTATAATCTCGATGACATATTAAAAACAATCAACTTTTACAGTAATGTAGAAGTATCATCAAAAGAAGCTATACTTAAAATAAGAGTACAAAATCAAGAAACATTAAAAACTAACTATGAAAAACTATTAAAAACAGAATTTAACAAAAATAATACGATAATAAACCAATTACAAATTAACAATTATGAAATCCTTAATTACGAAGGAATAACACAAACTACTACTAGAACCCGTGATGCATCAGGAGGCCTTAAAGTTTTACTCAAAAATGACAAACACGAAATAATTGGCAGCTTATGGATGCGTGGCTCAAAAACAGAACCTATATTCAGAGTACTAAGCGAAGTTAAATCTGAATATCACAATTTATTATACGATATTTTGGATTTTCACAAACACTTAATAAAAACTGCAAACTCAATAATATAATCTCAACACTGAAAATAAAAATTAACAATTTACTTTATAGCCACAATTAAAACAATTAATACTCAAAATTACTTTTTTATTTATATTTCGCCATTTTTTCTATATTCCTTCTAATTCCATTCCATGTTTTTGATATACCCATTAAATTCTTAGCATCTCTTACAGTTTCTAATGCAACCTTTCGAGCCTTATTTGTACCTTCAAAAATTATCTCATCAACATAACCCTTCTTAGCTTTAAAGAATTCTCTTCTCTCCCTAATTGGAATTAAGAATTGATTTAAAACATTAAAAAGTCTCTCTTTAACTTCAATATCTCCAATTGTACCTTTTTTATATCTACTCTTAAGTTCACAAAGCTCATCCATATCACTATTAAAAAGATCATGATAAATAAAAACAGGATTACCATCAACTTCTCCCGGTATATCCGCTCTTATTCTTTTTGGATCTGTAAACATAGACATAACTTTTTTGCGTAATGATCTTTCATCATCATTTAAAAATATTGCATTACCAAGACTTTTACTCATCTTAGTTTTACCATCAATTCCCACAAGAGTATGAAAATCCGTAAATATAGCTTCAGGAATTGGAAAAAAATTCTCACCATAAAGAAAATTAAATTTTCTAGCAAGTTCTCTTGTAAGCTCAATATGAGATTCATTATCACGTCCAACAGGAACAAAATCAGCCTTTGCCATTAAAATATCTGCACTCATTAAAACAGGATAACCTAATAGCCCATAAGGAATTTCACTCAGTCCAGCATTAATGCTCATATCTTTTATACTAGGAATTCTTTGCAAACGATTAACCATAACAATCATTGATAATATTAAATTTAACTCTAAAAGCTCAGGTATTGCTGATTGCAAATAAATATTAACTCTCTCAGGATCAATTCCACAAGACAAATAATCCAAAACTATTTCTCTAACATTAATTGATATCTCACTAATGCTCTTTAGGTCTGATTGTGTAGTAAGAGTATGTAAATCCGCTATAATAATATAAGTCTCATACTCTTCCTGATACTTTAATCTGTTAACAATAGATCCCACATAATGCCCCAAATGAAGAGAACCTGTAGGCCTATCACCTGTAAGAATAACTTTTTTTTGCATCAATTTTTCTTATTATTAAAATTATTATCAATATTATCAAGGGTTAATATCTTAGAACCACTTAAAAATACAGAAAAAGGTCGCAAATATACTATATTATCTACTATTACCTTTATAATAACTGTAAAAGGATAAGCTATCAAAAGTCCCACTATGCCCCAAAGCCATCCCCAAAAGAAAAGAAAACAAAGCAATAAAAAAGGAGACAGATCAAGTCTATGTCCCTGCATCTTTGGCTCAAGAATATTTCCAATCAACATCTGAACAAATGTATTATATATAAATATATAAAGCACTAAATTTAAATCAGGATAAAACTGCACCAAAGCAGCTATCATAATAAAAAAAACAGCCAAAATCGAACCTATACTTGGAATAAAATTAAAAACAAATGTAAGCACAGCCCATACACGAGGAAAATCCTGCCCAAACAACTTTAAACCTATAAATACCAACAATCCAGTAAGAAAGCTAACAAACACCTTAATTCCCAAATATTTACTAATTTGATTATTGATTGTACTCAAAACTTCAATAAACATACTTGAAACAGATCGTTTAAACGCATTTTTAACTTTTATGTCAAAAATATGTATTTCTGATAACAAAAAATATAATAATAAAAATAAAACCACCAAACTGCTTGCAAATCCAATAATTTCATTAGATATCCTAGTTAAAAAAGGATAAATATATTTAGAAAAATCAATATTACTAATAATAGCACTATCTAATTTATACTTCTCAAGAATATCTACTATAATAAAAATCAATTGTTTTTGATAATAAGGAAGTTGATCAATTAAAACAGTAACACTGTAATATACAAAGCTAAAAACTAAATAAGAAAATAAAAAAAGAACAAAAAAAATTATAAAAATAATTAAAACTCTTGGTATCTTTAACTTTTTAAGAAAAGTATAAATAGGATAAACTAAAAATCCAAGCAATACTGCAATAGATAAAGGCTTAAATATCGTTTGGGCCACTTTTAAAATAGTAATCAACATTATAATTAAAGCTACAACATAAAAAATCGACTGTAATCTAACAAACTTAAATCTATCGGTTGTTTTTATTTCTAAAGCCATCTCTTATTTCCCCCCCATTAAAATTATTATGAAAAATAATTTAAAAGTAAAGTCAATACTAAAACTTAAATTCATTAATTAAAATTAAACTCATACAAAACATATACATGGTTCATATATTTGAAAAAATTTTTTCCATTATCCAATTATACAACTTAGTTCCCTTACCATAATTAGCCTCAGCCAAATCTCCTACCCTTTTTTCCTTAACTAACTTTTTAGCATTCTCATTATTGCCATAATAAACTGTTAATGTATTTTTATAGTGATTTAAATTATTATTCAAAATCTCAAAAGCTGGAATATCATTAAAACCATCTGCAATATAAAACATATTTTCAAAAGGAATTTCTCTTCTACTTTTTGGAATTCGCTTATTAATTTTATCATAAGATCCCTTATTTAATTCAAAAATTACTCTAGTCTTTATTGTATGATCTACAAAATAACATACACTACTTAAAACACTATTTTCCGAAAATTTATTATCTAAACTCTGATAAAAAGGCATAAGGTACGAATCCACAAATTCACAAGCCCAGACCTTAGTAACATAAGAAGCAATACTACTACCCAAAATCATTTGTCTAAAACCACTAGACACAATATAAATGTTGACAATTGCATCTGATTTTTTTAGACTTTCATTTATATCACTTATTTCTTTAAACAAATCAATCACACCTTCAAAAAACTTTAACTTTGAACCTAATTCAAATAATATTTTATTATTTAATCCTCTAAAAATACCTTCTCTTACGTAAGTTAAAAAATGTGATAAATATATCATCTCATTAGTAATAATATTACAACTATTTTCATTATAAGTAACAGATAAATTTTCAACTTCACTCCAAAACAAATTAGCATCAACATTATACTCATCAAAAAGTACTTGCTGCATGTTACCATAAATTAAAGTATCATCAAAATCAAAGATAAAAGCTATAATTTTTTCTTTTTTACTCATAAATAAAAAATAAATTTAATTTAAGATTAACTTGTATTAAAATATATATACAAGTATGAATATATTCAATACATTATGTATAGTAAAATTATATTATGTACAACATCAGTTAAAAAGAAATGCTTATGATAGACATAAATAATATAAATCAAATCAAAGATATCATCTCTAGGATATTAGACATAAGTTTAATTAGCATCTTAGTCTATTATATCTATAAAAATGTAATTAATTCCTATTCCGTAAATCTACTTAAAGGAATGATTATAATTACATCCATTGGCATCATATCTTATTATTTCAATTTATATACGATCAATTGGTTATTAACTTACATAGCAAATATACTACCAATTGCAATGCTTATATTATTTCATCAGGAAATCAAAAAAATAATAATGCAAATTGGAAACTTTAATCTATCTTTTAAACTTGTAAATAATAAAGAAGAAACTATAAAAACTATTACTGAAATCATTAAAGCAATCAAACATCTATCAGAAAATAAATCCGGCAGCTTAATCTGCATAGAAAAAAAAATACAATTGGAACAAATAATAAACAAAGGAATAAAATTAGATTCCATTGTATCTAACGAAATTTTAATATCAATTTTTGACTATGAAACACCTTTACATGATGGAGCAGTTATTATTAGCAATAATAAAATAGTATATGCTGGGTCTTTTTTACCATTATCTAATGTAGAATCTATTAGCAAAACATTTGGAACAAGACATAGAGCAGGACTTGGAATTTCTGAAAACTCAGATGCAATAACAATAATAACATCTGAAGAAACTGGATCTATTTCGCTAACAAGAAATGGAAAATTAGAATATAATTTAAGCTTGAATGAAGTCAAAAAAAAACTAAATATTGCATTAATAGAATGAATAATGATGATAACTAAAAAATTTATAAACATAATTAAGTTATTATTTGAAGATTGGCAAAATAAAGCCATTTCTATCCTAATAGCTATTATTATGTTCATCACGTTTTACTTTAACAGCATAGAATCGGTCAATATAGAAAAAAATTTTAATATTTTACTAGAAAATGAAGTCACATTGGGTAAAATGCCTGATTTTAATAAAATATTACTTACAGTCAAAATTAATAAAAAAGATTCAAAATATTTAGATTTTGAACGAATAATTTTATCAGTTGAAGCTAATAACATAAAAGAAGCTGGAGAATATGAATTGCCAATAAAAATTAAAAATTTTAATCCTATTCCTATAGTTGAATATAAACTCTCAAAAAACAAAATCAAGATAAATCTTGATAAAAAAATTTCAAAATTAGTAAAAGTCGAACCCAAGTTCAAATTAATTGAAAAAGAAGGAAAAGGTGAATATTTTATTGCAAAATATAACATAGTACCTGAAAGACTAACAATACATGGCCCTGAAAAAGTAATAAAATCAATAAATACAATTAAAACAAAAATAAAAGAATTTGACACAAACACTGTATTTATTTCTGATCATCTTGAAGTAATATCTCCAGATCAATTAATAACGCTTGAAAAAAACCACGTAATACTTAACATTACCTTAGGTAAAAAATATATACAAACAACAATAACAAAACCTAACTTAATTTTTAATAATCTAAAAAATGGGCTAGAAATAAAAAATAAAGAAAAAATTTTGGATTCAGAAAATGAAATGTTTATCAAAATAAGAAGTGGACTATCAGAAAAAATCACCAAAATGCATATAAATAATAACAATATTAATCTTAACCTCGATTTAAGTAAAATCGAAAATCCCGGAATTTATGATATTAAAACAGACATAATACTTAAAAATAACACTTATGGCATAGAAGTATATGAATATGAACCTAAAACAATACAAGTAGAAATAACTGCCAATGAATAATAAAATGACGAAATCAATAGGATGTGATATAATAAAGGTCATGAGACTTTCTAGTTTTTTAAAAAATAAAAAAAAACTAGAAAGATTTTTTACACAAAGAGAAATTGAAAACTTAAAAATGAAAGGAAAAGGAGTTTTAGAAAGTTTAGCCGGTAAGTTTTCAGCAAAAGAATCATTGCTCAAAGCTTTAAGTCCACTAGTAAATAGTAAAATAAAATATTCACTTAAAGATATTGAAATCATCAGTTTACCAAAAGGTAATGTAACGTTCCAATTGCATAATGATATTAAAAAATTAATCGCAAAAATGAATCTAAAACTGTATTTAACAATTTCGCATGAACGGGAGTATGCTGTTACATTTGTAATAGTAGAAAATTAATATATGAAAAAGATATCATACTTTACAAAAGAAGAAATTGAATGTCCTTTATGTAAACAAAAATTTAGAAAAGAGGAATTATTAACAGGAAGTAGCAGATTAATATCTGGCAAACTCAAAGTTGATTTAAAAAGAGAATATATCACAAATGAAAAGTACGGTGACATCTATCCCAGAATATATTCAATAATAGTATGTCCTAACTGTTATCTCTCAGCTTTCCCAAATGAATTTCACACAATAACACTTATTAATAATAAAACAAAACAACTCCTAATAAACCATACTAATGAACGCAAACAAATAAAAGAAATTTTTGAAGATGACTTAAACTTCAACCAACCAAGAAGACTTCAAGAGGGAGCTGCAAGTTATATCCTTGCAATAATGTGTTATGAACATTTAGACAAAAACCACAATCCAACCCTAAATCAAGCAAAATGTGCAATAAGAGCAGCCTGGACATTAGAAGATCTAGAAAAGAAATATCCAAACAAAAACTATAATTATTTACAAAAAATATTTTATCATAAAGCAGCATATCTTTATAAACTGACAATAGAAAAAGAACAAAATAACTCAGAACCCATTAATTTTGCAATCATTTTTGGTCCTGATACAGACAAAAATTATGGATATGACAGTGTCTTATATTTATCAGGATTATTAGAATATTTTTATGGAAATATAGAAAATAAACAATACAGGTATAACCAGTTAATTGAAATAAAAACCCTTCTGTCTAAAATAGCCGGAATGGGAAAATCATCAAAAGAAAAACCTTCTATCCTCTTAGATAAAATAAAAGAAGTTTATTTTAAGATATCACGTGAAATAAAAACTTTTAAATAAATGAAAAAAATACTTGCAGAAATAGCATATGATGGCTCACTATATCATGGTTTTCAAATTCAACCTACAAAACCAACAATCCAAGGAGAAATAGAAAAAGCATTAGAAAAAATCAATAAAACAAAAGTCAAAATTCAATCAGCAGGTAGAACAGATAAAGGAGTTCACGCAAAAAGACAAATAATATCTTTTTATATAAAAATAAATATTAATCTTAAAAATTTAAAGACAGCAATAAATTCTCTCCTAAAAAATGATATTAGAATAATTAAATTAAAGTATGTATCAAATGAATTTCAACCCAGATTTCATGCCAAGAAAAGAAAATATACCTATTACATACTTAACAATGAAAATCATTATCCTTGGGAAGAATATCAAGCCTACTATGTAAGAAAAAAACTAAATATTAATAGATTAAATACAATGGCTGAAATGTTAATTGGTTTGCATGATTTTACAACCTTTTCATGTATTAGAGATCAAACAAATTCAAAATTAAAAGAAATTTACTTAGCTAAATTTAAGAAAAAAAACAAATTTATCGTCTTTGAAATAATAGGCTCTTCATTTTTATGGAAAATGGTAAGATCAATAGTAGGAACAATGATCGACATAGAAATCAAAAATGAATCTGTTGATACCTTCATAAAAATATTAAAGTCGAAAAACAGAAAATATGCACGAACAACGGCACCTGCAAAAGCTTTATTTTTAGATAGGGTTTTTTATGAATAAAAATAAACTAATAAAAAAAATAATATTATTTAGAATACTGAAAAATAATATATCGGGAAACATTTATTACAACTATAAAGAAGAAATTGAAAAAATTAAAAATACAATAATAAAAGTTAAAAATGTAGATACATTAGAACAAACACATATCAAAGAAAATCAACCAATAAAATCAGTAGAACATAATACAAAACAAACCAATACAAAAAATTTATTAATAATATATATAGATAAAAAACATTTAAATAAAAATACAAATGCAATAATCAAAAAATGGTGTGAAAGCATAAGTATATTAAATTATAAAATAATAAATAATTCTAATACGCTAATTGCAGAGATTGATAATCAACAACCCAAAGCAATTCTTGCTTGCGAAGAAGTAGAATTATTTTTAAATCAAAACTTAAGAATTCAAATTGTTAGAGGATTTGAATTAAAATTTAAAAAAATTCCAATAGTATTTACGCATCTTCCTACAAGTCAAATAAGCAATCCAGAACTCAAAAAAGAAATCTGGCAAGATCTAAAAATGATAAAAGGCATAGTAAAATATGGATGATAACCTGAAACAAAATTTCTACTATGACATTGCATTCAATATACCTATCAATAGACTTTTTCTTTATAAGTACAAACTAACATTAAAAACAGGCACAAGAGTAATAACAAATTTTCATGGAAAAGAAACAATTGGAATAATAATTAAAAGATATTACAAAGAAGAACTAAAAGAAGATTTTACATTTTCAATAAAATATATATTAAAGGTCATTGACGATCATCCAATAATCACAGAACATAATATTAATCTTGCACGTTGGATTAGTAAAAAAACATTTTCTGGATTTGGAGAAACTTTATTTTGTGGATTACCTAAAATTTCAACTTCAAATAAGAAAATAAAAAATAATAAAAGTGAAAGTCCAAAATCCAAAGTATCTATTCAATTAAATGAAGAACAAAATAAAATTTATAAAGACATTATTCAATCAAGTATCCAAAATACATTTTATTTATTTGGTGTTCCGGGTTCTGGAAAAACAGAAATATTTATTAAATTATGCGAAAACTATTTAGAACAAAAAAAACAAATAATTTTTCTCATTCCTGAAATTTCATTAGGTTATCAAATAATTCAAAGACTCAAATCAAGCTTAAGCACAAACAATATTTATGAATATAACTCTAAAGTATCCAATTCAAATAAAATTGCTATATGGAACAAAGTCAAAAATGGAGAAAGTTTAATCATACTTGGAATTAAGAGCGCATTAATGCTACCATTTACAAATTTAGGATTAATAATCATGGATGAAGAACATGAACACACATATAAATCTGAAAACACCCCACGATTTCATTCAAGACATATAGGATTTTTTTTACAAAACACTTTCAATGCCAAATTTATAATGGGAAGTGCAACTCCATCACTTGAGGCATATCTTGCAATGGAGAATAATCAAATTAAAAAGATGATCTTAAAAAATAAATTTTTAACAAAAACATTAAAAGAACTTAAAATAATTGATATGAAAAAAGAACCTCAAATAATATCTTCAGAATTACTTTACAGTATACAAAAAAGTATACTTGAAAAAAGGCAAGCATTAATCTTTATTAATAAAAGAGGATACTCAAACACACTTGAATGTAAAATTTGTGAACACATAATTTGTTGTCCTAACTGTTCTGTTAATCTAACTTATCATCAAAATGAAAATAAACTCATTTGTCATTACTGTAATCATAAAACAAATATAATAAGCACTTGTCCCAAATGTAACTCAAAAGACATTATGTATAAAACATATGGTATTCAATTTGTAGAAAAAGAACTAAAAAAATTTTTGCCAAATGCACGAATAGCAAGAATAGACTCTAATATTAATCAAAAAGAAATTTCTCAATCAATAAATGCATTTGAAAATGAACAGTTAGATATCTTAATTGGAACGCAAATTATTGCCAAAGGTTTTAATTTTAAACAAATTAAAACATTAGGGATTATTAATGCAGATATTGGAATAGATTTTCCTGATTTTAGAAGTAGTGAAAAAATCTTTGCAATAATTTCACAAGTCTTAGGAAGAGCCGCAAGATTTAAAAGTGATAATACAATTATTATTCAAACAAAAAATCCAAATTATTATGCCATAAAATATGCATATGAAGGTAAATACGAAGAATTTTATCAAGAAGAAATAAAAATTCGAAAAGAATTAAATTATCCTCCCTTTAAAAAAATAATCAGAATAGTAGTTAGAAGTCAAAAACAAGAAGCTGCCAAACATAAATGTTCAGAATTTTTCGACATATCTAAAGAATTCTTAAATGACGATATAGAATATATTGGCCCATCAAAGGCCCCCATGTCAAAAATATCCAAATACTACAGATATAACATTTTATATTTATCAAAAACATTTAACCCACTTGAAAAGTTAATACGCAATACAAAAGAAAGAATAAAAAATACAAAAGACATATATATTGAAATAGATTATTATCCTCTTTCACTACTTTAAAAAAATTTTGAACTATCCTTTACAAGTGTCTTTAAAAAAGATGAAAGAACATAAAGAGCTTTATCATTGTGTCCTCCTTCAGGAATAATTAAATCAGCATATTCCTTAGTAGGTTCAATAAACCTGTAATATCCTGCTCTGGTTGTACGTAAATATTGCTCAATAACAGACTCTAATGTACGCCCTCTCTTAGACATATCTCGTTCAAGCCTTCTAATAAATCTAATATCATTAGGAGTATCGATATATATCTTCAAATCTATTAAATTACGTACACGTTCCTCAACAAAAATCATAATACCTTCAACAATAATAATAGGAGTAGGCACTATCTTAATAGTTTCATCTCTTCTTTTATGGTTAATAAAATCATAAAGTGGCATATTAATCGATTGATTTTCTTTTAATTTTTTCAATTGCTTATAAAATAAATTATTATCAAAAGCATCGGGATGATCAAAATTAACATCTAAAAACTCATACTCATAATCCCCAACACTTTTATAATAATTGTCCTGAGATATAAGAACGAATTCAGAAATAACTTCACTAATTTTATTAACAATTGTAGTTTTACCACTTCCAGATCCACCAGATATTCCGATAATCTTAACCATTAATCTCTTCTTTAGAGCCGGGCAATTTAGGCATATTTTTTAATGTTCCTGCTACAAATACATTTTTAAACCCTAACCCTTTTAAAAGCTTCTCAGCTTCAAAAGACTTGCTAAAACTTTTACCATAAATTATTATTTGAGTATCCAAACTACCCAATTTATCTTTTTTTGCAAATAAATTTTTAAAAGGAATATTAATAGCTCTTGTATAATGAGACTTAGTATATTCCTTAGGAGATCTAATATCTAATATTTTTGCACCATTTTTAATTTTTTCTAATAAGGCTATATTTGTTCTCTTCATTTTTAAAATAATAAAAAACCAAATATAAAAAAAGAGAAAAACTATTAAACATATAAGCTTTAAATAACTAACAATCATATCTTTTATAAAACAATAATATCAAAAAAAAAGAAACAATTGCAATAAAAGTGAATTGTTTTTTAGTAAAATTAGTATAAAATTCAGATGAATCAATAATTTTATACTAAAGAGTAAAGTAATAAAAAATGAAGAAAAAAAAGAACAAATGGACTAGAATAAAGCAAAAATTTAAATTTATTATATTAAAAATATTAAGAAAGCAGCTTAAAAATGTCTTTAAAGATCCTAAGCTAATATTAATTAGCACTTTACAAATAATAATGGGCTCACTCTTAATGGCAATATCCACAAACATTTTATACATACCACATGGACTCTTAAGTGGTGGAATTGCGGGAATTTCATTGATGTTACACTATCTTTTAGATTTCAATCTAGGGCTTACAATCTTTATGTTAAATATTCCATTATTTCTTATTGGAATAAAATTTTTAAATATAACTTTTGTAATTCAAAGCTGGATTGCAATGGCTTTATATTCTTTAATAGTCAATTATTCACAATTTTTACAATATAAAATTCAACTAAATGACATGATACTTGTGTCAATTTTAGCAGGTTTAATATCAGGTCTTGGACTTGGCTTAATATTTAAAGCAAAAGGTTCATCGGGCGGTACGGATATAATTTCTATGATAATTAAAGAAAAATATTCAATTAGTATTGGAACTACAAACTTTCTATTTAATCTTGCAGTATTGTTAATTGCAGCAACATTTTTTAATATCGAAATTGCTCTTTATACCCTCATAGCTTCATTTGTAACAGCTATAATGACAGACAAAACAAGTACAGGATTTGGCAACCAAAAAGCAATTCTCATCATCTCAGATAAAGGAAAAGAGATATCCTACTTGCTTACCAATAAATTAAAAGTAGCAGCTACACTACTTGAAGGTAAAGGCGCTTGGGCTGGCAATGACAAAACCATAGTTTTTATAGTAGTTCCAACAATGCGTATGTCTAGAATCAAATATATTTCTCAAAAAATTGACCCCAACTGTTTTATTATAGTCATTAACACAAATGAAATAACTGGTGGGAAAAAAATTATCGAAACAAATACAAATAAAAATGACATTGCAAGTTAAAACTTATCTAAAACAACATTCAAATCTTTAACAAGTAAATCCAATGTTGCATCATCATAAAAATTCGATAAAAAATCAATGAATCTTTTGGGCAATACTGAAATAAACTTCTTTAAAAAACCTTCTTTAATACTAATTTCAAGCTTAAAAGAATGAAGCATCAAAGATATTTCTTTAAATTCTTGATCTAGCCTAGAATAAATATCATCGCCTAATATTGGATGATTTAAATATTTCATATGAACTCTTAATTGATGAGTACGCCCTGTTTTAGGTTGAAGAACTACTAATGAATAATTTTTCATACTAATTAATACTTTATATTCGGTTAACGCTCTCTTTCCACTATTTTTATGCACAGTAAACTTTTTTCTATCATATCTATCTCTATCTATAAAAGTATCAATAATTCCACTATCAACTTTAAAATTACCTTTAACAATCGCAATATAAACCTTTTTAACAGATCTATTCTTAAACTGCTCAAATAAGAAATTTAAAGTTTCCAGATTTTTAGCACAAATCATTACACCAGAAGTCTCTTTATCCAACCTATGCACAATTCCAGGTCTAATTTTATTTTCCTGAAACTTATATCTTAAATTCGATATATGATGTAATAAAAAATTCACAACAGTATTCTCTAAATTTGATATACCAAGATGACTTAAAATCCCTTGAGGTTTTTCTATAACAATGACATTTATGTCCTCATAAAGAATATTAATGGGCAAATTTAAGGGTACCAAATATTCTCCTAAATCAATACTTTCATTAAATTCTATTAATATTCTATCATTTATAAAAACGGGCTTAGATAATTTAATTGCACTAAAATAACCATCATTAAATTTAAATGCTTTTAATTCCCTCTTTTTAATCTGACTTCTATTAAAAAGACACAAATGTTCTGATAAATAAATATCTAATCTTTGAGAATTATGCTTTACAATAAACTCTTTTTTAAGTTTTTCCATCTAAGAATAAATCAAGCTATCAATCAAAGCAATAATTAATGATATTGCAAGTCCAACTGACGTAGAAACTACAAATTTTTTAAAATTTTCATCTTTAGAAAGTTTAAAATTAATCGCAAAAGGATATGGGAAACTTTTTGCACCAGTGCTATTAAAATAATAAGATAAATCAAAACAATACAAACCTAAAAACAAAGCTATAGGAAAAGCACCAATACTTATTGCTGAAAACCTAAAAACTTTTTTACCCCAATTAGAATTAATAGTTTTTTCTATATTTAAATCCTTATTTTCCTGAATATCTTTATAAAAAAAATCATCGTTAAATTGAAACTTATCAAAAATTTCATTACCAAAATTAGTATTATTTTCGCTGAAATAAATTTCATTCTCCAGCGAAAATTTTTGACTTAAATTTAAATATTCAAAATCTAATTTAGTATAACCTAAAGAATTTGAATAAAGGATAAAAATATTGCAAATAAAAAGCAAAAATATAATCATCATTAATAATTCATGTTTCCAATTCTAACTTCAATGTTAAAGTTATCTCATCAACAAGTTCAGATGCACCAAAATATTGAATAGGCCCTGGAAAAACATATAAATTATTGATTGCCCATTGTTCACGATGCTTCACAAATTCATTAAAAGGTGCTCCATTTAAATCAACAAGAGCTTTTTTAATAACAGGTTTTAAAACACCATATCTCTCCTCCATATTCATCATCATTGTTATAGGCACCCCACCTGCAATCCATTCAGTAGAATTTTTATTTAAATTTTTAATAGTAGACATATAGCCTGTAAAACCATTTAAAACAAGCAATGCAGCATTATAACCCAAACTATAACAATAATCACTATCAAAATTTGAAGGAGTAACACTTCTACCCTCATAACCAAAAAAATGATCAATTGGAGAAAATTTACCACTATATTCACCAAGATTTCTTAACTCTTCTAATCTAACACTAACCATTTCCATAAATAACTTCTCAGTAGGCACTCGAGACACATGAAAATTACCATGAGGATCTATCTCTAAAACAGAATTTACAAGTTCAATTTGAATAAATAATGGCAAAGACACATAAACTTTTTTCATATACTCACTAAGCTTAGAGATAAAAACTTTTCTTATATCCTTAACATCTAATCCCTTAAATTCCTCTTCATTACTATCAAAGATACTACACAATTCAATCATCAAAGATTTAACTTCAGGAATAAATTCAATAACTCCTTCAGGAATTATAATAACACCAAAATTATACCCTTTCAATGAACGCTTTATAACAACAGACGCTATATCTTCAACAATTTCTGATAAAGTTTTATTTTTTGCCAAAACTTCTTCAGATATAATACAAATATTAGGATGCGTCTTTAAAGCACACTCAAGAGCAACATGAGACGCACTTCTTCCCATTATCTTTATAAAATGCCAATATTTTCCAGCAGACATAGCATCACGACATAAATTACCTACCATTTCAGAATAAGTTTTAGTAGCAGAATCAAATCCAAATGAAATTTGAATATGCTCATTCCTCAAATCAGCATCAATTGTTTTAGGGACACCAATAACTTGAATATCATGATGTTTTTTCTTAAAAAACTCTGCTAATAAAGCGGCATTAGTATTTGAATCATCGCCACCAATAATAATAAGAGCATTAAGATTATTTTTAAGAACTACTGACAAAACTTGCTCATATTGAACATAGGTTTCTATTTTAGTGCGACCAGAAGATACAATATCAAAACCACCTGTGTTCTTATAAGCATCTATTAGATCTTGTGTAATTTCAATTTTTTTATCATCTAACAAACCTGCAGGACCACCTTTAAAACCAAAAATTTTTGAATTTGAATTAGATTTTTTTATTGCATCAAAAATACCAGCAACAACATTATGTCCTCCAGGAGCAGGCCCACCTGAAAGAATTATTCCTACATTTAAAATTTTTGTAAAATCTACATTCGAAGAACCTTGAATAAAATTAACAACCGGAAGTCCATAAGTATTTTCAAAAACTTCTCTTAACTCATCTTTATTTCCAAGAGCATCTGTCTTGTCACCAAAAACTACACTAATGTTTTGAAAATCATTTGTTAAAATTTTTGGCAACCTTGGAACATACTTATATCTTTCCTTTTGCAAAATTGAAATCATATATCTTCTCCTTTCAAGATGTATCTAAATTATTATTAAGTAAATACTAAAATAATTAATCATTAATATCTATATATGACTTAAAAATAAAGTAGCATCACCATAAGAAAAAAATCTGTAATTCATTGTAACAGCTTCTCTATAAGCATCAAATACGAAATCTTTACCACCAAAAGAAGAGACTAACATTAAAAGTGTCGATTCTGGTGTATGAAAATTTGTAAAAAGCATATCAACAGATTTAAATTTATAATTTTTACCTGGATAAATAAAAAGATTGGTTTTCTGTTCACCTCTAGTAAACCTCCCCTTTTGTTTATCATAAGCAGATTCCAATGCCCTAAGAGTAGTAGTCCCAACAGCTAAAATTTTTTTACCTAAAGACTTAGCCCTCTCAAGCCTACAAGCTACAGAATCTCTTATTGAAAAACTTTCAAAATGCATTTTATGTTTTTCTATTGTTTTGGTCCTAACGGGAAGAAAAGTCCCAAGTCCAACATGAAGTGTAATAAAATCATATTCAATATTATTCTGAGCAAATTTAGAAAATAATTCTTCACTAAAATGTAAACCCGCTGTAGCTGATGCTGATGAACCAATATATTTTGAATAAATAGTCTGATAACGATCTTCATCCTCTTTATCATAATCTCTTTTAATATAAGGGGGCAAAGGAATAAACCCATACTGTTCAAAATAAGATTCATCCACATATCTATTAAATTTAATCGTAAATTCATTATCTAATTTTGAAATTATCTGAGCTGACAAATCCTGAGGAAATCTATACACTTTACCAACTTTTTGTCTTTTAGCCTTAGAAATTAAAGACGTAAATGTATCTCCTGTCAATCTATTTAAAATTAAAAACTCAACATTACCATCATAATCTGTCTTAGCATATATCCTCGATTTCCTTACTCTTGAATCATTAAATACTAAAAAAGTATTGCTGCCAATATACTTTAAAATATCATTTACTGAATCAGTATGATAAATTTTTTGACAAATAGAATCCAAAACCATTAATTTTGCCAAACCTCTTCTTTCACTTGGATACTGTGCTATTAAGTGATGTGGTAAATCAAAATAAAATTCCTTAGTCTCCATACTACCTACTAATATCAAAAATGGTTTGATTATTCTTGTTTAAATTTAAATGCAAATACGCAAAATCAGTAGCTCTGCGTCCTCTATTAGTTCTCTCAATGAAACCCCTTAAAATAAGATAAGGTTCATAAAAATCTTCAAGAGAATCTGCTGTCTCTCCAACAGCAATTGCTAAGGTTTCAATTCCAACAGGACCACCTCTAAATTTTAATATCAAATTTTTCAAAATATTCCTATCTTGTTCATCAAGTCCCTCATGATCAATTTTCAACATCTCAAGTCCAGCAGTCACAACATCTTCTGTAATTAAATCATAACCACCAACCTGAGCAAAATCTCTCATTCTCCTTAAAAGTTTATTTGCCATACGAGGAGTTCCTCTTGAACTTTTTGCAAGAAGCAAGGCAGCTTTATCATTCAATTTAACATTTAAAATAAAAGCACTTCTTTTTATAATTTTTGAAAGCTCATCCTCATTATAAAGATCAAATCTAAATACAATTCCAAATCTTGCATACAAGGGTGACGCTACTTTTCCTGGCTTTGTAGTAGCCCCAATTAAAGTAAACTTAGGAATTGACATTCTTACAGTCCTTGCAACAGCACCTTGGCCAACTATACAATCTATCTTATAATCTTCCATTGCAATATAAAGCATTTCCTCTATTGCAGGTTTAAGTCTATGTATTTCATCAATAAATAAAACACTCTTATCATTAAGGGTCATTAAAATTCCAACAATATCTTTTGGTTTCTCAAAAGCTGGTGCTGAAGTTATTTTAATCGTAGTATTCATTTCAAGGGCAATAATACTAGCCAAAGTAGTCTTTCCAAGTCCCGGAGGACCACTTAAAAACACATGATCAAGCGCCTCATTCCTGTCTCTAGATGCTTTGATGAAAATATCTAAATTATCTTTAATATGAGATTGCCCTGAAAAATCTTTAAGAAATTCTGGTCTAAGATCATCTTCATTATTGTCATAAAGAAAATTTTTTTCAGAATTTAAAAAGCCCAAATCCACTTAAATTTCACCCTTTTTACTCAAAATTAATCATATACCTCTAAAATAAAATCTAAACTGAAAGTCTTTTTAAAGTCTCTGTAAATAAAAATTGTTCTTGTTCGGCTTCTTTTAAAATTAAAAATTTATCACTAAGCATAATTTCTCTAAACGCAACTACAACCAATTTTCTATCAAAACCCATATTCACAATTGATTGTTCAAGCTCTTTAAATTTCAACATATACGAACTTGATTCATCACCCTTTACAAGTTTACCTCTAAGTTTTAAAAATATTTTCCCTGCTATTTTATTTCCAATACCTTTAACCTTAGAAATAAGATTAATATCTTCTTTTGCAATAGCAAGCCGAAATGCATCATATTTAATTCCAGATAATATTTTCAAAGCCGCTTTTGGTCCTATTCCATCAACACCAATTAAATTTTCAAAAACTTCCCGTTCTGATATATTTAAAAATCCAAAAAGCTTAACATCATCATCTCTAAAATGAAAATAGGTTAATATTTCAACATCTTCTAACAACCTCAATTCCATTTTACAAAAAGAACTAACTAAAATCTCAAATTCAAACGGAAAAGCTAAAATGATAATACTAGATTCTTTTTTATCTACAATCTTACCATAAATTTTATTAATCATAGAACTAAATTATAATTCATAAAAATTCAAGCTTATCTTATTTATAAAAATAAAAGCAAAATAAAAAAACTTTAACACTATACTAACAAATATCATCAACAATTTCTAAATTATGATAAACTTCTTGTACATCATCACAATCTTCCAATTTTTCAATAATAGCAAGTACTTTATCCATTTGTTCTTTATCTAAAGCAACTTTACTCTCAGGAACAAGTGCAACCTCTGCAATATCCTCTTCAAACTTAGTTCGCAAAATAGATGAAACGGATTCAAAATTATCAGCACTCGTTATTACTTCTACTTGAGAACCTTCACTATAAATATCTTCTGCACCTGCTTCCAATGCAAGCTCTATTATTTCATCCTCATGATATTTATCTAAATTGTAAGAAATCAATCCCTTTTTATGAAACATATAAGAAACAGAACCTGGAGCTCCAAGAGAACCCCCACTTTTTGAGAGAACACTTCTCACTTCACTTGCTGTCCTATTCTTATTATCCGTCAAACATTTAATTATTAAAGCCACACCATAAAGAGCATAGGCTTCATAAGTAAGTTTAAAATATTCAGATCCCATATTATCACCAATGCCCTTTTTTATTGCCTTTTCAATATTATCCTTAGGCATATTAGCAACTCTAGCCTTATTAACAGCAAGTCTCAAGCGAGGATTAGAATCAATATCTCCTCCTCCCATTCTAGCGGCAATACTTATTTCACGAATTAACTTAGTAAAAATCTTATTTCTCTTAGCATCAAGAGTACCTTTCTTTCTCTTTATAGTTGACCATTTACTGTGACCAGACATTCAAACCTCCACCAATTTCATCAATTTTTCTAAAAGATCAAACTTCTTACGCCTAATTAAATAGGCTTTAATTGTATTAAACATCAACATAAGAACTGTAACAGGCCCAACTCCCCCTATTACAGGAGTAATGAACCTAACACGATCCTTTACTGCCTCAAAATCAACATCACCTACAAGAACACTACTATTATTAACATCTACTCTAGAAATACCAATATCAATAACATAAGGATGTCCAACTATCATACTAGCATCTATTAATTTAGGTTTTCCAACAGCAGAAATAATAACATCTGCTTGTTTTACATAAAAATCTAAATTGACAGTTTTACTATGACAAACAATAACAGTTGCATTATAAGGCTTACAAGAGAGCAAAATAGAAATAGCTCTCCCAACAAGCAAGCTTCTACCAATAACAACAACAGTTTTGCCAGAAATTTCTATTTTATAATCAAATAAAATTTTCAATATAGCAAGAGCCGTACAAGGAATAAACCCTCTCTTATCTCCCGAAACTAATTTACCCAAATTCACAAAAGAAAGTCCATCTACATCCTTTATACTTAATATGCTATTTAAAATCATATTCACATCTATTTTATTAGCAAGTGGCAACTGAACAATAATCCCATCAGTATAATCATTTGTATTTTCAATCTCAATTAAACGCAAAATGTCATCTTGATGCAAATTCTCACTCAACCTAATAACATTAAAGTTAATACCAATTTCTTTAGATACTCTCTCCTTAACAGAAACATAAAGTTCACTTGCAGGACTATTATTTGCCAAAATTACTTTAAGAGAAATTTTACTTACTAAATTATGATAGATCAAGAACTCTTTTAACAACAAATAATATCGATTTGCAAAAATTTTACCATCAAAAACACTGCTCACATAAGCCCTCCCCTCCACCAATCTAGTTTGAAGCATTATCCATTATACTATATTTGTACTTTAAGTATAAACATGAATAAATGCATATAAAAATTAATTGTAATAAAAACTATTTTTCAATATAATAACTTTTAAAAGAAAGAATTTTTAAAATATGGAGAATAATGAAAAAAATTTTTTTAACGGGGTTTATTTTAGTATTATTGTTACACATAAATACAAAAAAGCTAGAAGCATATTCAATCGACAGAAATGGGAACTCCATTATAGAAGTAGATTTAAGTCTAGGAATTCCCCTATTTTACAATGATCTATCAAACATTTTCTCTTCAAACTTGTATCCCGGTGGCCTTGGAGCAGCCAAATATAAATACCACATATTAAACAACCTGTCTATAGGAGCAGAACTTAGATATATATTTAATTTTGACATCAATCACTCATTTAATTTATTAAACCCTGATTCTGTAATAGGCAAAACACTTACCATAGTACCTATTACATTCCTAACAACTTACGTATTTGACATAGGTGAACTTTTTCAAATACCCATATTTTCAAACATAGGACTTACTTTAAATTATTATGGAGACAAAAGTGATAGTATTTCAAATTTAAGAACATTCGATACAATGCCTGTAATATCTATTGGTTCTGGAATTTTCTGGAATTTTAATTACAAATGGGCTTTAGGAGTTACAACTTCATGGTGGGCAATGTTTGAATTTGGAAATTCAGCTAAAACTGCCCATTTTTTACTAATATCACTCTCAATAATAGTAAATATGAATAAATTATAGGTAAATTATGAATAAAAAAAACTTCAAAAAATTAATTATAATAATATTAACATTTTTAAACCTAGAATGCTCAAGTGAATCTATCTTTTCTCAACTTAGCAAATTACAAAAAATTAATAGTAACAATAACATTTTAGATAGCTCAAGTCCAAGTGGTATTTCATTAATAAACAATACTCTTTATATTGCAGCCATGCATCTATTTAAAAAGGAAAACGGAAATATAACAAGAGTAAATTTTAGCAATTCTTATGAATTTGTGATCGATCTCGTCAATGTGTCAGGAACAACATATTTGTTAGTACAAAATAAAAATGGACAATTAGAACTATATTCTTTTGAAAATAATAATTGGAAACTTCTATTCCAAAAAAATGTAACTCCAATTAAATTTCTAAAATCTATAAGTATAAGCGAAATTACCGCAGCTTATATCCTGGCAATAGAAAACAATGGCAAACAAATTATTCTAGATACAAATGGAAATAATCAAACTCCCAATTCTGCAACTCATAATGACAAGTTTTATCAAATTTCAAATAGCAATAAATCAATTACGGGAAGATTTGCTAAAATTTGGAAATTAAATAGTAGCGAAGTTACAAAAGTTAATACAACAAATGAAATAATGGCAATAATAGACACAAATATTCGCGGTTCGCAAGAAACTTTAGTATTCACTGGAAGAAATACTGACTCAACAGACAATAAATTTGAAATATATTCAAATAAAGACAATTATAAATTTCCAATATTCAATCGTGATAACATAGGAGAATTTATTGCATACTTTGCAAGAGAATTCCATGACATAATACTGATTGGAAGTAGTAATGGATTTGTAGAACTTATTAAAGATAAGGATACTTTTATCTTACAACCACCCTCACAATCTGTATTGTCAGGTTCTTACAATGGCTCGCAATTAAGTAAAACCAGACTTAATGATATCATACCTATATCAAAAGAAATAATTTATATATTAACACAAGGAAAAGGACTATGGAAAATCGAAAATAAAAAGTTAATTAAAGAATAAACGATGAAAATTCATTGTAAAATTTGAATATTTAATTTTATTAGTTTCCTTATAAAAAGATTTTCTAATTTTAATATCTAAGTTAACATTTAATTTAGCTCTAAAGTGCAAATAACTTATATTGTTTCTATCAAAAATTTGACCCTCATCATTCATAACTTTAATTTGACAATCTAATAAGCTTTTAACAAATAATATATCTCTAGTAATCACCATACTATTTTTATCAACTAATTCCAAAATAAAAGAATCAACATCACTTACAACTTTAACAAAAGTATTTTTGCATATCTTTAATTTTAGCTTCCTATTTGCAACCAAAATAAGTTCTACATTTCTACTTAACACAAAATTTTGCAAAAATTTTATTATTTCCAAATTACAAGAATCAGCATCAACAAAAATTTTATTTAACAACCTTATAACCCATTATTTTCAGCAATAAAAAAGATAAAATATCAGCCTGTCCCACAGGACCAAATACTCTAGAATCATTTAGTATTTCTAAATTTTCATTTAAAAGAAAAAATTCATTTTTTTTTAAAGAATAACATTTAATTACTTCATCAAAACCAAAGAAATCATTTAATTTATAACCTATCATCAAATTACCATTCAAATAATAAGAATTATTAACTTGTCTATATACTAAAACATCAAAACCCTTAACGTATACTAAATCTCCCCAAGTAGCAACTATTTTTGCAATCTTATAACTACCTATATTGAAAATATTATTTAAAAAAAATAAATCTCTCAAAAATTTAAAAATAAAATTGTATCTTAAATTTGGATCTTCATAAATAACAATATCATTTAATGTTAACGGAATAAAAAAAGTACGTATATGTTTTGAAACAAAAACTAAAGTATTGTTTTTTGTTATCAAAGAAAACATCTCATCACCTTGAAAAGTAAAAATTTGTAAAACAAATTTTGTAACAAAATAATTAGATAGCAAAAATAACAAAATAATTTTAAAAAAAATTTTTCTTCTTTGTTTTCTTAAAAGTCTCTGTTCAAAAGTTAAATAACCGGGCATTTAAATTAAACCTATTCTAGAGAAAGGAAAATACATAAAAAACGCTCTACCAAGAATTTTCTTTTTATCTATAACACCAAAAAACCTTCCATCATAAGAATTGTCTCTATTATCCCCAACAGGTAACACATACCCATAAGGCACATATATTCCATAATCTCTCATTATTGCCTTCTCCATGTAATAATCAACATATGGCATAAAAGCTACTAAATAACGATATTCAAGTCTTTCAATTTCAAATCTATCAATTTCTCTAAGATTAAAAAATGAAAAATCAGATACATTTTCTAAGTTAACATTTAATTGATTTAACGCAATAAACATAGCAAGATTATCATAAACCTTATAATCCACCTCTTCTACATTTTTCTTAACAGTAAAATTATATCCCAATGAAGACTTATAAATATCTTCTTCTATAAATTCTTCCTCACCTTCCCTCTTTACAAACACTAATCCATTCCTAAATCTTACAAGTTTACCATCTGCAAATAATGCTCTTTTTACAAGAAATCTAACACTAGGATTTCCATCCTCATCCTTATCAAGATCGACAAAACTAAAAGTTAGCATATAAAGCAATCTATGCAAAATATCAAAAAAAAGCCCTTTTGATTTATATTCTACATTTTCAAAAATCACAATCTCTGATTCATCTGGTTCCTTTATTCCAACTATCTTACACAATCCCGGCAAAAGTTCAGGACCATAAGAAAACTTATCCACAAACAATAAATCTCCAATCTGCAAAGTATTTTCCATCGAACCTGATGGAATTCTATACGCCTGTAAAAAATATTGATTTATTCCTAAAACAAAAATCGAAGCACCTAAAAGCTCAAGCAAAAAGTTAAGCATAAAACCTCGTTTTTTAGCTCTCAATTTATAAAAATATTTTTTTTGTTTTCTATAAGTTAGATATCTCTCAACAATTCTCACTAAAAAGTTAGCAAAATTATCCAATTTTTCTAAAAACATAAATTTGTCCTCAAACCTAAATTATACATAAAATCAAAAATTATCAATATAGCCAATAACATCTTATATTTAAATAATTAAAGAAAACAAAATCTAAAATTCAATACAAATTATCATGTACTATATTTCTTCACAATTAATACACGCAAAGAAATATAGTAATATTGAATTTCTTTTAATACTTTTCTATAATCACTATGTATGCTCAAAGAGAATGATAGTCTTAATGTCACTAAAGAACAACCACTCACAGTAGAACTAAAACCAATATTGGGAATAACTCCAAAAGTTTATGTTTTCTTTACAATGATTATCCTTCCTATAATATTATTACTTGGTTTCATCATAAATGCTAAATTAAATAATCCTGGAGTATATTTAAAAATAAAAACCAATATTAAAAATTCATATGTTTACATAGATGAAAAATATATTGGCAAAACTCCTCTAAACAAATACGTAAACTTTAATAAAGGAACTTTAAAAATTAAAAGATTTGGATTTGAAACTTACGAAACAAAAATTGATATCAAAAATAAATTTTTTGCAAATTATAAGCTAAATGTTAATTTAAAACTAATAGCTCCTGAAAAGATCATTGCAAAAAGGCAAAAAGAACTCTCAGTTATGACAAAAATTAAAAATGCTGATGATAACATAAAATTAATTCCAGTATTTTCACTAATTATGAATGATTTACAAAATAACTCAGAATATATCAAAAAATTTTTTCAAACCTCCATTCCACATATACATTCTAATATAATGTTTCAAGACTTTATATCGGCATACAAAACCATATACTCAATCAATGATAATAACAATAAAGAAATATGGACATCTTTAAAACAAAATTTTAATCTAGAAGATAGGGCTATTATTTGGTTTTTTGAAAATTTAGACCCAGAACAACAAAAACAAGTATTTCACGAAGAATGGTTTAAAACATTTATAGAAAAATTAAAAAATGAAAATAAAATATTAAGTTTTGAAAATCAAAATATAAATTTATCTCTAAATAACTTCAAAAAAATAATATCTCAAAACATTGATAGCATCAAAAATTATAAATTACATTCACAAGATTTAATATTAAAGACTACATATAAATTAAAAGAATTCCTAATCCAGAACAAAAATATTACTAAAGCTGAATATCAAAATTTTTTAGACAAAAATCCTAAATGGGCATTAAATAATAAAAATAACCTTATAAAAGAAGAACTTGTAGATGAAAGTTATCTTAAAACTTTCAATCAAATGCCTTCAAATGAAGATATCACACACATATCTTACTACGCAGCAATAGAATATGCTAAATGGTACTCTTCAACCTTACCTAAAGGATTTAAAGCAAGACTTCCTATATCTCAAGAATGGGAATTATATCAAAAAGAAGTCCCACAATCTATAGACAATTTAAATATAAATGAAGTATCTAAAAAAATTGGATTTTGGAATTTGATGCAAAACTCAAGCTTTAATGAAGTTATATTATTCCAAAACAAAAATGACATATATTCTGAAAACCATAATTTCAATTCACTAATCACAGAGCTTAGAACTTACACTTATACTAATAATTCAACGCTTAAACCTTTAACACAAGCTTCTTTTTTAAAATATTGGTGTTCTCCTAACATTGGATTTAGGCTGGTTATTGAAAAGGAATAAATATGAGCTCAATACTGCTTGAAAACAAAAAAGCAAGATTTAATTACTTTATTGAAGACAGACTAAGTTGTGGTATTGTTTTAAAAGGAACTGAAGTAAAATCTATTAAATTAAAAAAATTTACATTCAATGACAGCTTTGCTAATATAAAAAAAGATGAGATATGGCTTGAAAATTTACATATAGCAAAATACAAAGAAGGTAATATCTTTAATCATGAAGAAACAAGACGTAGAAAATTACTTATAACAAAGAAAGAAATACAAAAATTAAAAAAATTCAAAGAAAAAGAAGGATACACATTGGTTCCTATATCGATATATCTCAAAAATTCGTTAATAAAGGTCGAACTTGGAATATGTAAAGGAAAAAAACTGTTTGACAAAAGAGAAATTTTAAAACAAAAAAGTATCAAAAAAGATCTCAGTCGTGAAATCAAACAATATAAATAAAGAAAACAAAAATCATAAACGCAATAGTTATATTAAAAACACAACATAAACAATTTAAAAGATAACTTAAATAAATACTCATAATATAAACAAAGAGTAGTTACAATTACTAATTATTATAACTACACTCAATGAGTTTAATATAAATTTTTACAATTAATATTTCTTAGTAAAAGAAAGTTCAAAGATAACTCTAGAATTTTCATCAAAGCTTAAATCAACTTCAGGATGAAAACTTCCTAATGCAATGCCTAAATTTTGTCTAAGTTTTTTGTTATAGCTAGCCGCATGTGTAAAGGGAAGTACAACTTCAACAATTCGTGTTACAAACATAGTTATTCCTCCTAATGTCATTAGAGATAAACCAATTACTGGGACTTCAACTGACTTAGAATTCAAAGTAGAATATACACCATAACCTAACAAACCCAAACTTAAAGCGTCAAAACCTAAAATCAATAATCCACCTGTAATGTCACCTTGAACTAAAGAACCTATTCCAAAACCTACAAATAAATTCAATAAAAAAGGAATTAAAGCATTTTGTTTATAACTCTCATAAAGTAATAACTTCTCCAAATTACCGCTACCATTAATGCTGTTACTCCCAATATCCGTCTTCATTTCATCATAACTTTGAGCAAAACTTTCAAAAATACAAAATAAAAATAAAACTAAAATTAATACTCTCTTCATAAAATACCCCCAAAATAAACAGCCTAGTGTTTGCATTATATACATATTAAAAGAATTGTTCAATAATTTATTTCATCTTCAATTTATTTAAATTTAACTTTTTTAATAATATTATTTGAAATTCTCTTACCTACAGAAATTCGCGATTTAATCATAAAATTATTAATATCAATCATTTTAACAACATCTCTACTAGTAGAAAACGCCACAAATTGTGCATTAAAAGTAAAATCTATAAATTCATCATCTTTATTTAAAAAATAATAAACTTTATCAGTTAAAAACTTATCTATCCTAAATCTTTTAACATAATAAAAATTATCGACTTTATTAAGATAAATTATAGAAAATACCTGCTCCTTAGAATTATTTATATCATAAACTAAAACACTAACATTATTCTTTTCAATAAAGGTCTTATCTTCAATATTTTTTAAAATATAAGAATCCTTTTTAAAGATTAATATCTTATCATAATAACTAGCATTTCCAATAAATTCACCATCAATAAGACTGGTTCCAACAAACCCTGCTTTTAAACTCACATAAATTTTCATATTCTTAGTAGCAATTTCTCTAGCATTTTTGGATTCAATAAGAGATATCTCTGTCTTTCTATGATACATTTTTGAATATTTAGCAAGAAGTTTATCAATAAAATTTATTGCATAATTTTTAATTGATTTAATATTACTTTCTACACTTTTTAATTCTTTACTTAAAATTTGAATATCTTTATTATTTTTATCAATATCAAACATACTTATTTTCCTAATAGGAATTTTAAGCAAGTTTTCAATATCATCTAAAACAATTTTTCTAGAAAACCTATCTCCATACTTAACAATTTCACTCATTACAATATCAACAACATCGGATTCTTTAGAAATAGTTTCAAGAATTTTATAGATCTTATGTTCAATAAATATTTGCTCTAAGGTCTTAGAAAAAATTTTTTCAAGTATCTTACTTCTCTCAAGTTCAAGCTCCATCTTTAAAACTTTTTGTAAATGCTCAGCATGAAACTTGATAATATCTGTAACAGTATAAATAACAGGATATCTATCACTCAATAAAAGCAAATTAACAGAAATAGAAACTTGACAATTTGTATAATGATACAGTTTTTCAATAATTTCATTGGCATATACCCCCCTTGGAAGGGTCAATTCAATCTCTACATTTTCTGTAGTAAAATCATTAATACTCGAAACTTTAATATAGTTTTTACGAATAGCCCTCTCAATTGAAGCTATTAAACTTTCTGTAGTTTCTCCAAAAGGTAATTCTTTTATCAAAATAGCCTTATTATCATCTGTAGTTTCAATTTTTGCACGAACCAAAACCTTTCCATTGCCATCAGCATACTCATTAACATCAACTATTCCACCTGTTGGGAAATCAGGATAAAGCTTATAAGCTTCACCAAGCAACTCACTCTTAACAGCTCTTAAAATTTCATTAAAGTTATGAGGAAGAATTTTAGCAGCCATACCAACAGCAATTCCTTCACTTCCCTGAATAAGTATTACAGGAATTTTAGCAGGAAAAATCAAAGGCTCAGCATTACGACCATCATAAGAAGGCTCATAAGTCGTTATTTCCTTACTATAGAGCACTTCAAACGCTAAAGGAGTTAATCGACATTCAATATAACGAGATGCAGAAGCAGGATCACCCGTTAAAAGATTACCAAAATTTCCTTGCTTTTCAATAAATAAATCTTTATTTGCCATATTAACAAGAGCTTCATAAATTGAAGTATCTCCATGAGGATGATATTTCATTGTATTTCCAACAACATTTGCAACTTTATGAAAATTACCATCATTCATTTCAAAAAGAGAATGTATTATTCGTCTCTGCACCGGTTTAAAGCCATCAATAACACTAGCAATTGCACGATCTTTAATAACATAAGATGAATACTGTAAAAAATTATCTCTAAGTAATGTTTTAATGTTCATTAAATTAAATTTTCCATAATAAAGTTTCGTCTCTCAGGAGTATTTGGCCCCATATAAAATCCCAATTGCTCTTTTATTTCTTTAATATTAACAAGATCTACCTTTGTAAGTTTAATATTAGCAACATCAATAAAACCTTTAAATTCATTTGGCGAAATTTCTCCAAGTCCTTTAAATCTTGTAACTTCAGGATTTTTAAGTTTAAGAAGCGCTTTCTGTTTATCTTCTTCAGAATAACAATAAATAGTAGCACTCTTATTTCTTACTCTAAAAAGTGGTGTCTCTAAAATATGCATATGCCCATTTAAAACCAAATCTTCAAAATAAGTTAAGAAAAATGTTAAAAGCAAATTCCTAATATGAAATCCATCAAAATCTGCATCTGTAGCAATTACTACTTTATTATATCTTAAATTTTCAATTGATTCTTCAATACCAAGAGCTACCATCATATTATAGAGTTCTTCATTTTTATAAATTTCAGATCTATTTTTTTCAAACATATTTTGGGGTTTACCACGAAGAGAAAATATAGCCTGTGTATATACATCTCTACAAGACACCATTGATCCTGTTGCAGAATCTCCTTCTGTTAAAAAAATCATGGTTGCATCAGAATGTACACTTTTTTCATTAAAATGAAATTTACAATCTTTAAGTTTAGGAATTTTAAAAGATATTTTTTTTGCTCTCTCTTTTGCCTCTTTCCGTACACTGCTTAATTCCTTTCTAAGACGTTCATTATCAATAACTTTACTCTCTATCGTTTTTGCAAGTGTTTTATCTTTATATAAAATCTCTAAAATTAGCCTTTGCACTTCCTTAGCAATGTTACCTCTAGTTTCAATATTACCAAGCTTATTTTTAGTCTGACTTTCAAATATTGGATCCTTTATTTTAATTGAAAGAGTTGCCACAAGTCCTTCTCTAATATCAGTAGACGAATATGTTTTTTTTAAAAAATCATTAATGGCTCTCGCAAAACCTTCTCTAAAACCTGTTTGATGAGTACCTCCATCACTAGTATATTGTCCATTTACAAATGAAAAATATGTCTCACCATAATTATTTGTATGAGAAAATGCAAACTCTAAAGTTTTACTAGAATAATAAACAAAATCATAAAGTAAATCTTCATACTTAATCTCGGCTCTTATAAAATTAAGAAGCCCATTATCAGACCGAAAAATTTGATCATTATAATTAATTTCTAAACCTTTATTTAAGCAAACATAATGAAAAAATCTTCTTTGTAAAAAATCCTCACTATACTTATATTTCCCAAAAATTTCTGTATCTGCTAAAAACTCAATGTAAGTGCCATTTTGTTCATCAGATTTACCTTCCGTAGTATTAATTAAATTTCCTTTTGAAAAAACAGCTTCAAAGAAATTACCTTCTCTTATCGACCTTATTAAAAATTTTGAACTTAAAGCATTAACAGCTTTAGTCCCAACTCCATTAAGCCCTACAGAAAATTGAAAAACATTGTCATTATACTTAGCACCAGTATTAATAACAGAGACACTCTCAACAACCTTTCCAAGAGGAATTCCACGACCATAATCTCTTACAGTAATGACATTATCCTCTCTTTTTATAACAATTTCTTTGCCATAACCCATAATAAATTCATCAATTGAATTATCAACGATTTCTTTAATTAAAATATAAATACCATCATCAATATTAGAACCATCTCCTAGTCTTCCAATATACATTCCAGATCGTAATCTAATATGTTCAAGAGAAGATAAGGTAACAATTTTACTCTCATCATAACAATTTTTTTTCATTTAAATTCCTATCAACAATTATACTGAATTTTCATTTTTTCTAATTTTTTAACTATTTTATCTCTCACAATAACATGAAGCTGCTCCTTCTCATCATCTGTCAAATTAGAAACATCTATTAAAGAATGGATATGCACATATACTGATAATCCTGAATTTAATATTAAATTTTTAATAAAAACTTTATGTGTATTAAGCAAAGTAACAGGAACAATTGGAGAATTTGTTCTTAAAGCCAAATTAACAGAACCTCTTTTAAAATCTTTTGTTTTTCCACCTCTATTTCTGGTTCCTTCAGGAAAAATTCCAATAGCTCCACCCTCTTTAATAATTTTAGTCGCCTTTTGTTGAGTAACAGCAGAAGATCTTATACTGCTTCTATTGACAAAAATAGCTCCCATAGAAAGTAATATAAAATTAACTAAAGGAATACTTAAAAGCGATCTCTTAGCAACTATTACAAAAGGCCTTATAAAAACATAAATTAAAAAAATAGGATCCATTGACGCAATATGATTTGCAATAATTACCACACCACCATCTTTGTTCAAACAACAATCATCATCTTTTGTAATAACAACCTTAATTCCAGACAACCATAAACAAGTTTTAATAGCAAATCTAATCAATACAAAAATAAATTTTATAAAAGCATTTTCAAATCCAAATATCTTAAAAACTAAAAATACAAAAAATAAAACAGTAAAAAACAATACAAAGAAAAAAAAACTAATATAAGTAATAATACTCCTTAATATTTTCATATGGTTTTTACCCTAATTTCTCTATTCTCTCAAGTTTTAATTTTTGCCTTTTTAGCAAACTTACTTCATCTTTTAAAATCTTAATAGGATGAAGAATAATAGTAGAAAATTTTTGATTATTAACTATTCTCTCACTATACTCAACAATAAAAGACTCACTTACCTTATTCTCATCCATGCTAATTTCATATTCAAGAACTAAATTATTATTTAAATTCAAAACATTAAAAATTCCATAATAAATATTATCTTTAACAATATAAGTAAGACTAGGATAAGAAAAATCATAAATAACATCTTTATAAACATAATTACCATTTGGAATAAACAAAAATTTTTGATCATCATTCTCTAAAACAGAATTATTAAATCGTTTAAAAATACCTGAGAACCCATACTTATCATAAGCATCTGTTCCTGTATCAATTTTTATTTCAATATTGTCAATATCAACAATTTTAATCCAAAAGTTATATACTATTAAATCGGAAAAAACAGATTTAGTACTGATATTGAGAATATTATAGGCAGGTCTTGAAATATATTCAATGTGTGCAATTTCTTGAGAATTATTCTTAAAAATACTAATTTCATTAAAATGCCTATTAAATGATAAGAGCAAAATATTTTTAAGATCTAACTTTCCTGAACGTTGATGAGAATCATTATCATACCAAATACCATATAAAAATTTATAAACTTCATCTTTAGGTAAATTTTTTAAAGTTTGATACACATCATTATCTATACGTCTAACCTTTTCACTAGTAGACAAAGGATAATATTTACCCTGCGCTTGAGAATATACATACTTTTCTATCTTACTTACTATCATATCCTCCCCCTGCTTTTCATATCTCTCTAAAGAAATTGAATAACTTTCCCTCGATTTCTTATCATCATAAGCAGAAGATCGAGAATACTTATTTATAATAATGTTTCCATTAACCTTATCAAAAAATATAGGTCTATATGACGAAACATCATTAGCAACTGCCCTTTTAAAAACATATAAAACAGCATATTCATCTAAAAAACCCTGAACAACTATATCAAAATCATAATCACCAGTAATATCTTCAAGATACATATTATAAGAATTTTTAGAATCAATATTTACTTGTGTCTTAAATAGAACAACTGCCTCATGACTTTTAGGATCAAAACCAATAATAAATAAATGTGTCTTCAGATCTGCAAAATTTTGAGCTAAAACCACTTGCTCAAAATAAACATCTAAATTCAAATTTTCCTGATGAACTGACAAAATTTTATAACCCTTCAGATCAATTAAAGACCCAAACACATTCTCTCCAGAATCTTCACTCACATTTGCATCAGAATAATTTAATTTGCTATTACTCATCTTTTTATTAAAATCTTTATTAAAAATAATAAAATCCTTATTTCCTTTAACACAAGAAAATAAAACGAAAAAAAGAAATATAAAATATTGTTTAAAAAACATATCACATGATTTTTACATATCTACTCTTATACTCAATAAAATATAAAAGCTTAAACTACACTCTAATTACCGGCATTTAAACTAAAATCCTTTAAAGAAAAAAATGCCTCATTAAAATTTTCTTTAAAATTATTTTTCTTTAAGACATTATCTAATAGCAACTTACTATTTGCTTTAGAAAAATTATCAATAATACGATCCTCTTGAACTAAAACATCAGACTCATAAGAATCATTAGAAGATGAACGTAAATAAAATGAATAAACTTTATGATCTGCTAAAAAGGGTTTAGACCATTGACCTTCTTTCAAATCAAAAATTAAGTCATAAAAACCTTGACTATTACTAAAAATTGAAAGCTCTTTTAAAGTACTAGAATAAATGTTCATATTATATGCAAGATTAACCACATCTTCTTTTACTTTCAAATTATATTTTTGCAAAGAGCGTTCCTCTCCAACATCAGAATTAATTTCAGATAAAATAGCATTAAGTTTATTTTCAAGGTAAGTCTCAATAACATTGGGTTCATAAGTTTCTATATAATTTTTAACAGCACTAATATCATTATTTGAATTTTGATCAAAATTATAAATATCACTTAACGCTTTATATATTTTATATTCACCTGAACTCTTAGATTTAATAGGATTAGTAAATTCATTTATCTTCAAAGAAAAAATTGAACTTAGACCTTCTTTTTCCTTAAGCATAAGATCTAAATCAAAATAATACTGCCTAGAAGAAGCAATACCTTTAAAATTAGCAACGTCTTCAGAATAAAACTTAGCAACCTCTTCAAAAGGCATACCCTTAGATAATTTGTCATAAGCATCATTAGCATTACTTAAATTTTTAAAACTAATAGAAACAAGATCTAAACTTTTAAACAACTTTTGATTATCTTCAGCATAAGATATTACTTTATCTTTTGGAAAATCTTCATAAGAGAGTGTAATATAAGCAATATTTTTTCTAATCTTACTCATATTTTTAACAGCACTTAAAAGAAAATCTGAAAATACAAAACTACTATTCAAAAAAATCTGAATATTTGAAGAAAGCAAATTTTCCACAGCGTCACTATAAATTTTAAACTTTTGATAATCAGAAACTTTATTATACCTTTTAGGACTAAAATTACCATTAGAATCTAAATAAACAGGAGAGTTCATTACATTTTGACTCAAAACACTTTTTGAAATATAAAAGTTACTACTCTTTGCCAAATCAAGAAAAGCAATATCCTCAACATACTTCATAAAAGCTAAGCGCCAAATAAAATAGTCTATATCATAATTATTATCTCTTTTTAGTTTAGAATAAAAATTTGAATAAAAATTAACATATTGTGCAAATTTATTATCTTTAGCATAATAAATCGGCTGTCCCTTATAAAAGCCAAACTTTAAATTAGACGAATCAGTAGTATCAAATAATCCTGGCATTAAAGGTGCAATAATAAACCCAAATACAATCAATATAAGTGCAAAAATGCCCCACATCCCAACTCTTTTATCATTCTCACCACCAGATATAACGCTTTTTGTTTGACTTATTCTCTTACGCATAATAAAAACCCTTCAACTGAAATAAAATAGCATTTTAGATATTAAAATAGCATAATTCACATATTATTTCAATTCAAACATTTATATTAAAAAAATATTTGATATCATAAATTTCAATATTATAATTAATATTTAACTAATATTTAAAAAATTAAGAGATACTAATATAACGGATGTGACATATAATAATGAATATTAATAATGAATTTAATATCAAAATAAACAAAGAAGAATTTCAAAGACTCACCAAAATAATTTATAACAATTTTGGTATTAATCTTAGCGAGAAAAAAAAATTATTAATAGAGAGTCGCTTATCATCAACAATTAAAGCAAAAAACTTAAACAATTTTACAGAATATATTAATTACTTAGAAAATCAAAAAAATCAAATATCTCTAATAGAATTAGTAGATAAAATATCAACAAATCACACCTATTTTTTTAGAGAACCTAATCACTTTGAATTCCTTGCAAACAATATTCTACCCAAAATGATCAAAAAAATAACACAAACACAAGAAAAAGAAATTAGAATATGGTCAGCTGGATGCTCAAGTGGAGAAGAAGCATACACAATAGCAATGATATTAAATGAATATATCAATAACAATAAAATCCAATGCAACGCAAAAATTTTAGCAACAGATATTTCAATTACTGTATTAAAAGAAGCTAAAGAAGGAATTTATCCAGAAGACCGAGTAAAAACTCTACCAAAACATTTAAAAAATAAATATTTAAATAAACTACAAAATGACAAATTTGAAGTTAAAGACGAACTTAAAGAAATGACCGTATTTAAAAAATTAAATTTAATGAACGATGTTTTCCCATTTAATAAAAAATTTGATTTAATTTTTTGTCGAAACGTAATGATTTATTTTGATGAGAAAACAAGAAACAAACTTGCTGACAAATTCAATCAATACTTAAAAGATGATTCTTACTTATTAATTGGACATTCAGAAACAATTAGAGGTAATAAAAACTTAGAATATGTAATGCCAGCAACATATAAAAAAAAATCAATTCAATTAAAAAACAATCATAATGATTAAATAAATAAAAGAATAAACTGGCACATTATTTATTTAAGTAAGATTTACTTTCTCTCCTACTTTAACAAAATAAAGTAGCTCTCCTATTGTTGCAACATGATCTCCAACTCTTTCTAAAAAACTATTTAAAAATAATATATTTAAAAGATAATCTAAATTTTCTGGATTATTTTTCATTGCATCAATTACAAGAGTTTTTTGTTTTGAAAACAATTTATCTATAATATTATCATACTTTACTATCTTAAGTATTTTAATAAAATCTCCATCAAAATAAGCATCAAAAATATTTGCAAGCATATCTTTTGCAGTATCTGCCATTTCTCTTAAAGGTTTTTGATAAATATCAACAGAAGAAAAATCTCCTACATTAGATTCCAAAAGAAGTACTACTTTTACAATTTTAGTAGAATGATCTGCAATACGTTCAAGAGAGCTAATAATTTTAATAATTGCCAAAATTTCTCTAAGCTCAGTAGCAACAGGATGTTCAGTAGCAATTATTCGTCCACATAAATCTTCAATATCATATTGATAATCATCTATCATTTTTTCATCCTCATTAATAATTTTTTTAGCCAAATTTTTATCTCTAGACTCTAAAGCTATTAATGAATTTTCTATCATTTTAAGAACACACTCTTTCATCTCCCAAAGATAGTCTTTAATAATCTCAAGTTGCTTAGTAAGTTTACGCCTAATCATATTCAATTTCTCCTAAAAAAACCGTTTTAAAAACAAAAACCTTAATTTAGATAATTCATAATAACTACTAAAAGGATAACTATCAATAACTCTTTTGTAGTAACTAAGAGACTTTACAAAATCTTTATATTTGCTCTCGGTTTCATAAAATTTACCTAATAAATAATTATATCTATCTTCAAACTTTGAACTTACATATTTTGGATAATACAGTGAACTCAAGCTAGAGTAAAATTCATGCTCACCATTTGTTAATAAAAACTCAAGAATATCAAGATAAGTATCCTCATCAAAATCAATATCATTTTCTACTAAAAATCTAACATCCCTTAATACATTTTCAACTTTATTTAATTTAATACCAAGACTAATTAAATTCACAAAGATCTGATAAAAAAAATCATCCCTTAAACTCAAATAATTTAAATAAGAGTTCAAATAATCACCATTCTTATAATAAAGTTCTGCCTTTAATAAAATATACTCATCACTATTAAAATCATATTTATTAAGCAATTCAATTGCTCCCTTGTAATCATTAATATGATATAAATTTAAAGCTCTTCTCATAATATCTTTCAAATCTACATTATGTCCACTCTGATTATTTAATCCAAAATCCTCACCATTTTTAATATCTTTATCTAAATTTAAATTGCCTTCAGAATCCATTTGATCCAAATTTAAAGATTTTTCTTGGTTAACAATCCTCAAAATTACATTTTTAGTAAATTCCCTAGAATCCTTTACATTTTGATACTTAAATGTCAACATAACAATTCCAACATTTTTTGAAGTTTGAAAAGAAAACATAGCACCATCTTGATAAGATTCTGATAAGAATTTAATAAAAGGATTATTTTTATTATTTTTAATATAAATCCAAGCTTCATCTTTAAAACAAAGATTAAATTTTGAATTAATATTTACCAAAAATTCTTGCCTTTCACTATTAAAATCAAGTTCATAAATATTCTGTTTATTCTTTTCAAAAGCAAAAGAGGATACTATATTAATAATAAAGAATAAAAAATTACAATAAATAAAATTCCCTTTATTCACTTATAATTTTCCAAAATTTTATCAACTAATAATTCATTTTCCTTTTCTAAATCAATATTAAATAAATTATCTGACTTAACCCAAAGATCTTGCAAAATGTCTTCATTAATTGTTCGATAATGCATTACACTATCACCCAATTTACCATCAGGAAGACTAGGTTTGGGAAAGAAAAAATCATCCATATTAAAACTAGAATTCAAATCAAAATAAAAATCTTCTATATTAAGCAATTTCAACTTAAGATTTACATTCTCTTCAGTATTATTTTTACTCTCGTCAATAATTTTAGATGAATACAAATAAGTCAAAAAAGAAACAATAATTAATAAAAATATTAATATTAAAAAATATTGTTGAAAATGAAACTTTTTCTCTCTCATAATAATTTTCCTAATATACTAAATAAATTATATATTAAATATTACACTTTCTCCATTATCACTAGTAACACCAATTAAATTCTTACTTCCCTTAGCAACATACATATTATGAGTTATTATCAATAATTGAACTTTTTGACCAAGTTCATTTAAAAGTGTTGAAAGTTTATTACTATTCTCAAAATCAAGAGAAGCATCAATTTCATCAAGTACACAAAATGAAGCAGGAGAATAATAATACAAAGCAAACAAAAATGCTATACTAATTAAAGAATGCTCTCCTCCAGAAAGCATTTTATTGCCTTTGACTAATTTATCCTTAAAATTTATTTTAATTTCTATTTCATCTAAATCCTTATCATAAAATAAACTTCCACTACCCTTAAATATTCGACTAAAAAAATAAATAAAATGATCACTAATTTTATCGAAAGCATCATTAAATTTTTTATTAATTTCCCTCTTAATTCTTTTTCTAAGCTTATCTAAAGATTCTTTAGTAGCATTTAAATCGTTTATTTGTAAATTTATTTTTTCAACCTTATCCTTTATTTCATTATATTCCCTCTCAACATTAAAAAAAATATAATTATCATGCTCAATCATACTCATTTCTTTCCGTAAAGAAGCTATCTGTACTAAATCATCTTCAAGATCAAATTTTTCCATATCCTTATTAACAAAATTAAAATCTTTTATCTCATCCTTAATATCCAAATTAGAATGCAATAAAATATCATACTCTGCTTGCTTTTTCATGTATTCATAATAAGATGAATTTTTAAAAGCATCTAATACACTCAAAGTATTGACCTCTTTATTTCCAACTAATTCACTACCTTTTGCATCACTTAAAAACTTGTCTAAATTAACATTAATGTCACTTCGTTCCAAGTTTAATTCATCCAGTTTTAAATTTAAATTATTAAGGCGTTCCTTAAGTTCATCCCTAGTTTCAAATAAAAATTTTAAATTACTATCAATTAATTTAATTTCATCTTCATTTTTAAGCCTAGAAAGCTCTGTATATTCAATCTCACCCAATATCTCATTTAATTTTAATGTCTTCTCAGACACTAAACTCTCAATAGTAGTGATTTCCTTTGCAAGACTAGTCTTAGAATTATTTCTCGTAAGCAAAAATTTTCTTAAATCAACATTTTGTTCAAAAATAGGTTCAATTTTCTCTCTTAATAAATTTAAAAGTTTATCTTCCTTGACTATATATTTAAGTAAATTTTCTCTAATATTTTTAAGATATTTGATGCTTAATGTATCTTCAAACAATTTTAAAGAATTTAAAATGTTTTTTTTAAGTTGCTCAAATTCTTCTATATTACTTTCCTTGACAATCGACAATACTAAATCAACAAGTTCAAAAAAACTCCTGGTATACCTATTTATCTCATCAGTCAATATGAAAAAATCTTTCTTTTTACTTTGAAGGGAATTATTTAAATTCATAAGCTCTTCATTTATGCTTACTTTTACTGATTCAATCTGTGACTTATTGCCCATAAAAATATTTGCTAAATTTAATTTTCCCCTCTTATCATGTTCTAATTTTTGAATCTTAATTTCCATTGTAAGCAACTTAGATTTTAACATTTCAATTTCTTTTTTAATAAGTTCAATATTCTTAATAACATTCTTTTCTCTAAGAGAATAAAATTCTAATTTTTCCTTAATACTTTCAATAGAAAAACTACTTAAATGCAAAATATTGTCTATATCTTTAATATTTAAGCCATTCTTAAGTTTAGTTAATTCAAAGTTAAGATTAAAAAGCTTCTTCAAGCTTAAATTTTTATCCAATACTTCTAAATCGTTCTTTAATTTTTGGTATTTATCTTTAATCAAAAAGTCATTCTTAATTTTTTCATATTTTTCATTTAATTCATCTCTCAACATCAAAAGAGAAGTCAAATTTTCTCTAGATTTCTCTAAGCTCTTATATGCCTGTTCCTCTTCAACTCTAAGCATATCTATTCCACTAGCCTCTTCTATTAGAGATTTTAAATTAATATTGCCACTTGAAGATATTCTCTCAATCTTACCCTGATTAATAAACATATAAGGAGAATTCTTAAATCTTAGCTTATTAACAAGATCCATATAATTTTTAAGATTCAAATTATCATTATTTAAAAAATATTCACTTGTACCATCTTTATAAAGCCTTCTTCTAATATAAAATTTATCTCTAAAATCACCAATAGAGAGATCTTCATTATTAAAAAAAAGAGTCACCTCAGCAAAATTAGATTCCTTAGATTTTGATACAGAAATTAAATCTGTTATATGTTTAATTCTCAAAATACTTAAATTATCTTCACCTATACAAAAACGAATTGCATCTAGTAAATTACTTTTTCCACAACCATTTGGACCTACTATAAAATTTAAACTACTATTTAACTTTAATTCTTGCATTTTAACAAAAGACTTAAATCCTAAAAGTCCTATTTTTTCTAAAAACAAAACTACTCCCACTTAAATTATAAACAATATTAATTTACTAAACATAATTCTGTATTATAATAAATAGTTATGATTTGTGGAATTGATGAGGTTGGAAGAGGGTGTATCTTTGGCCCAGTCTTAAGTGCAGCTGTTATTTTTAAAACTAAACCCAACTTTTTAAATGAACTAGATGATTCAAAAAAACTTACCAAAACAAAAAGAGAATATCTCTCATCATTAATACTAGAAAATGCATATTATGCGTTTGCAGATATATCCAATGAAATTATTGACAAAATTAATATTCATAATGCTTCACTCCTTGCAATGCAAATCGCATATCAAAAATTAAATATAGAATGCAACCTAGTACTTGTAGATGGAAAATTTATCCCCAAAATACAGGCTAAACAAATTAGAGCAATAATTAAAGGGGATTCTATGATTGATGAAATAAAAGCAGCATCAATTATTGCAAAAGTACAAAGAGATAAATTGATGGTTGAATATGATAAAATTTATCCCCTATATGGACTTAAAAAAAACAAAGGATATCCAACAAAAGAACACAAAGATGCAATCAAAAAACACGGAATACTAAGCCTTCACAGAAAGAGCTTTCGATTAATTTAAATATCAATTAATATAAACTGTAATTATGTCCATGACTAGGACTAAATCATCCTCAGAAAGGATCATGCTTATGAAACACTCTAGGATCTACGATCATTATGATATTCTCCTTTTTTAACTAAATTTCCAGTAACCTTTTTCTTAATTACAGAAATTGCTTTCAATAAATTTGATTCAAATTCGTCAATATTTTCTTCATAAACAAAAACTGAATGTCTCTCAAAATCTCCATTAACATTTCTCTTACTCTCTACAATATTTAGAAAATAATCACCTTTTCTATTTTCTTTAACATTAAAGAAATAAGTCCTATCTGAATTTGTAAACAATTTATCAGAATATACTTCCCCTCTCTCGCCCATTAAGTCCTCCACACAAAAATCCTTTATATATTAGCTTATACAAAAGTTAACATAATTGTACTTACTAAACAAAAAAAATACTAGCCGAAATTAACAATAAAATCAATTGACATAAAATGAATTTTTTTATAGAATCAACTTTGTTATCTGTGCGTCCTTCGTATAATGGCTATTACCTTAGCCTTCCAAGCTAATGATGTCGGTTCGATTCCGATAGGACGCTTCTTAAAAAGCTAATAACCTGAAATGTAAAAAAATTGGAGATGGCGGGAATTGAACCCGCGTCCTAAAAATAATATCATAAATATTTACAAGCTTAGCTAATTTTTAGAAAAAGCAATAAGGCTTGGAAAACAAGCAAACCACCAAATTACTCTCAAGTTTAAAGGTCCCTAAAAATCAACTTGAAACATTTTTAGGCATACTTTGATGTCTTAAAGAGTATAAGTTGAACCTCAAAGCAAAATCCAACAAAACTCTCTGCTAAATTAAGCAGCCATTACAAGATCTGAACTTGTAAAGTTATTATTTTTTGCATTTATTAAAGAAGTTTTAAGAGATTCCCTCTGCTTGCCATTTATGCTACTAAAGTTCTTAGTCAAATCCAAAAACATCCCCTCTAAATAATCTTTTAAGGATAGTATAACACAAATAAATAAAAAAAGGAAAAACAAACTAATTTACAAAACAACACTTAAAAGCTTATAATTACTTTAATACATTAATAGATATTAAAATGATAAATGATTCAAGGAGATTTTTTGAATAACGAAATGCTATGGTGCATCATGTTAATTTGTACTTATTCAATTTTAATTATTACGTACAATTTTTTTGGACAAAAAGGCTTACTAGCATGGCTAGTATCATCCGTCATTATTGCAAACATTCAAGTTTTAAAGCAAATTACAATATTTGGATTACATGCAACACTGGGCAATATTATTTATGCATCATCATATGTTGCAACAGATATTTTATCAGAAATTCATGGTCATAAAAATTCAAAAAAAGCAGTTTATATTGGATTTATAAGTTTTATAGCATTTGCATTTATTACAAATATCCAACTTTATTTTTCAACAAATAATTCTGACATATACTTAGAAAATTTAGAAAATATTTTCTCTTCAATTCCAATTTTATTAATCGCATCAATTATCGCATACATAATATCTCAATTAAACGATATATACCTATTTCGTTTCATTAAAGAAAAATTCCCAAAATTCTTGTTTATAAGAAGCAATGGATCAACATTAGTAAGTGAATTTATAGATACGATAATTTTTGTAAGCATTGCAACATACTTTAATATATTTCCAAAAGAAGCCTATCTTAATATAATAATATCCACATATTTTATTAAAGGAATCGCAGGCATCATGGGCACTCCATTTATTTACATTGCAAAATACATATATCAGAATAAAAAAATCCAAATTAATGAGTAAATATACATTCAATTATCACTTAATAATTTGTTATAATTAGCAACATGATAAACATAATTTTATGGACAATTCTAATAACATTTGTATACTCACAATTAACATTATTATACTACCTATTCGGCAAATCGGGACTTTTTTGTTTTAACATAATAATGAATATACTCTCAAATCTCATTATATTAAAAAAAGTGACTATATTCGAACAACAAATTAGTCTATCAGGCATAACCTTTCTATCAACACTTTGTTCGCTAAATTTAATTACAGAAAAATATAATGAAAAATCAGCTATAGAGTCAATAACATTAAATATGCTCTCACATATCACTTTTGTAATAATGATGCATTTCACACTCTATTTTCACCAAAATGAATTTGATACTTCCAATATACACTTAAAAGTATTGTTCTACAATGCTTCTTATATTTCAATAATTTTCACTGGAACATATATCATATTTTTATCTAACTATGTGAACATAAAAGTATATTCTATGCTACAAAAAAATAATATAAACAGCAAATGGATCAGTCATAATGTATCAAGATTCTGCTCTTCTTGTATAGCCTATATGCTAGCAAATATTTCAATGTATATAATAGAACAATTATATCCTGGAAATAACATTAATATGGTAAAAAGTTCATGGATCTTTACCATTGCAATAATGATAATTGATACCTTTATATATTGTTTCCTAAACAAACTAAAAATTAGAAAAACTGCAATTTCTCAATGACTTTATACCTTTTTATAATTTTCCTATAATATTCAAGCTTTAAGTTTAACTTTTCATCTTCATTGAGCAAATAATCAATAGAACTACTTCTTAAACGATTAATTAAAGAATAAAAGACTATAGCTACAGCTACAGAGAGATTATAACTTTGTGTAAATCCATACATTGGTATTTTTAAATGCAAATCAGCATTTTGCAAAATTGTATGGCTAAGTCCCGTTAACTCTGTTCCAAAAAATACTGCCATTTTAGTATCAATTGGAAAATCTTCAAGAGATATGGCTTCATTATCTAATGATGTAGCTACTATTTTATACCCATTAGCTTTTAAATGTTCAAATGCAACTTTTACACATTTATATTTATTAATACCTATCCACTTTGAAGCTCCAAGAACAACACCTGGATTTAAAGTATACTTATTATTAGTCTCAATAATATGAATATTACTAAGTCCTAAAATCTCAATTGTACGCATTGTAGCACTTGCATTTTGAGATTGAAAAATATCTTCAAGTACAAGTGTCAAATAATTCGTACGATTATTTAATACTTCATCTATTCTCTCTCGTCTTCTTCGAGTTATAAATTCAGCCAATATTTCTATTCTTTTCAATGTATCACTGACCATAACATATTATTTTAAATAAAAAACCAATAAAATCAAATTAAAATATTAAATTAAAATATTACAAAATCATTAATTTTCTATATAATATTAAATGTGGAAGTAAAAATTGAAGAATCTTGGAAAGAAATGTTAAAAAGTGAATTTTGCAAAGGATACTTTAAAAGACTTGTAAGTTTCATAAAAAATGAGTATAAAACTAAAAAGGATAAAATATTTCCACCACCAAGATTAATATTTAATGCATTTGATACCTTACCATTTAAAGATATTAAAGTAGTGATACTTGGACAAGATCCATACCACGGAAAAGGACAAGCCAATGGTTTGGCATTTTCTGTTAATTCAGACATCAAGATACCTCCATCATTACAAAATATTTTTAAAGAAATAGAGAGAAGTTTAAAAATAAAAACTATTCCAAATGGAGATTTAACACGATGGGCAGAACAGGGAACGTTTTTGCTAAATTCAATATTAACAGTAGAGGAAGGTCGCCCATCATCTCATAAGGACATTGGTTGGAAAATTTTTACAAACGAAGTAATAAAAATTATCTCAAAAAATTTAAATAATGTTGTATTTATGTTATGGGGTAATTTTGCAAAGGGAAAAAAAAAATTAATAGATACATCAAAACATTTAATTCTTGAAACAAGCCACCCCTCTCCTTATTCTGCACACAACGGATTTTTAGGTTCAAACCACTTTAGTAAAACTTTAAGATACCTACAAGAACACAATAAAACCACAATCAATTTTCAATAAATCAATTTGCATAATAAGCCATGTCTTTAAACAGTATATACAAGTTATTTAAATTTATTATCTATCTTCTTGATTTTCTTTATTTAAAGCATCATCTTCATTATTTTTATTTTCATCATCATTCCAAAAAGTTGAACTCTTCTCATCAACCTTAACATTTCTCAACAAATCACTATCAACTCGTTTGGTATTAATAAAAGATAATGCAATTACAAAAACAAAAAAAAGAGTAATAAAAAATGCTGTAATTTTTATTGCAACACTTGAAGATCTTGCCCCAAAAATAGAAGAACTTCCACCTCCAAACACTCCTCCAATGCCATCGCCTTGCTCATCTTGAAACAATACTAACAAAATAATCATAAATGAAATAATAACAAAAAAGATAAATACCAAAAACCTAACTAACTCCAAAATCAACCTCTCTACTTCGATATTTTATTAATTATCTTTAAAAACGAATCTGCTTTTAAAGATGAACCACCAATTAATGCTCCATCAATATCGTTTTCACCCATTAAACCTTCCACATTGTCAACATTAACAGAACCACCATATTGAATAATAATATTATCTGCTGCGGACTTTGAATATAACGATTGAATTTCAAGTCTAATTGCCTTATGAACTTCTTGTGCTTCTTCTTTTGTTGCTGTCTTTCCTGTCCCAATTGCCCATACAGGTTCATAAGCTAAAATTATTCTCTGAAGATCAGATTCATATACAGATGCTAATCCATTTCTAACCTGATTCAAAACTACATCTAAAGTTTTACCTTTTTCTCTCTCTTCAAGAGTTTCTCCAACACAGAGAATTAAATATTTAAATGGATGTTTAAGACCTGTAAGAACTTTCTTATTTATAATTTCATCATTTTCGCCAAGATATGTTCTACATTCAGAATGTCCAAGTATTACGTAATCAACCCCAAATTCCAAAAGCATAGAAGGCGCAATTTCACTTGTTCTAGCTCCGCTATTCTCATAAGACATATTTTGAGCACCAAGAAGAACATTGGTTCCTTTAGTTACTCTACAAACTTTACAAAGGGACGTAAATGTAGGTGTTACCATAACAACCACATTATTATTAATATTGTATACACCATCTACAATCTGCTTAGCAACATCTGCGGCCTCTACACTTGTATAATGCATTTTCCAATTTCCTGCTAAGAAAACCTTTCTCATCTTAAACCTCCAACACCTTTATACCTGGCAAAACTTTTCCTTCAAGATATTCAAGAGAAGCACCACCCCCTGTTGAAACATGAGTTATCTTTCCAGACAAATTAAATTTATTTACAGCAGCAACTGAATCTCCACCTCCAACAACCGTAATTCCAGGACAATTAGCCACATACTCTGCAACCTTTGCTGTACCTTTGGCAAAAGAATCAAACTCAAATACTCCAAGAGGACCATTCCAAATGACAGTTTTTGCACTACTAAGAACTCCCTCAATTTTTTTCAAAGTCTTCTCTCCAATATCCATCCCAATCTTACTATCAGGAATATTAACAGAGTCAACATATTCAGGCATAGAATATTCCTGAAATTCACTTGCAACAACATGATCAATAGGCAAAATAACTTCTACACTTAATTCCTTTGCCTTCTTCAAAAAAGATGAGGCTACATCAATATATTCATTTTCTAAAAGAGATTTACCAATAGAATATCCCTCTACTTTTAAAAAGGTATATGCCATTCCACCACCAATTACCATCACATTTGATTTTGGTAAAAGGGATTCAAGAACTGCAATTTTTGAAGAAACTTTTGAGCCACCAATTATTGAAACAAATGGACTCTCAGGATTTTTTAAAATTTTACCCAAAAATTCATCTTCTCTTTCCATTAAAAATCCACCAACGGCTGGCAAATAAGATGCAACACCTGATGTAGAAGCATGAGCTCTATGAGCAGTTCCAAAAGCATCATTTACAAAAATATCACCACTTTTTGATAACTGCATTGCAAAAGCATCACTATTTTCTTCTTCTTCCTTATAAAACCTCACATTTTCAAGTAAAACAACATCTCCATTTTGCATACAAGAAACAGCTGTAACTACCTCATCACCTATACAATCAGACAACATCTTAACATCTTGCCCCAACAGTTCTGATAATCTCCTAGCAATAGGCATAAGAGAATACCTAAGATTTTTCTCGCCCTTTGGTCTACCCAAATGACTCATCAAAACAACTCTAGCTCCTTGAGATTTAAGATATTCTATTGTGGGTAAAGCCGCCTTAATTCTAGTATCATCAGTAATGTTCCCTTCTCGTAAGGGAACATTAAAATCACATCTAACCAAAGCACGTTTGCCTGAAAAATCACAATCTTTTATAGTTCTTATTGACATTTACAAATACCTCAAGATTATCTTATAAATTATTTAACTAATTTTTGTGCAAGATCAACTACTCTTGTAGAATATCCAAATTCATTGTCATACCAAGAAAGTACTTTCACAAAACCATCTAACAATACCATAGTCTCAAGACCATCAACTATTGAAGAATGAGAATTTCCTTTAATATCTGAAGACACTATCGGATCTTCTGTATATCCTAAAATACCACTAAGTTCTCTAGACTCTGATGCTTTCTTAAGTACAGAATTGATCTCTTCTTTTGTAACATCTTTTTTCTTAAGTTGAACAGTAAGATCAACAATAGAACCTGTTGGTACAGGAACTCTCATAGAAGTACCATTAAGCTTACCTTTAAGTTCAGGCAAAACAAGCCCAACAGCCTTAGCCGCACCTGTTGAAGTAGGAATAATTGAAAGAGCCGCAGCTCGTGCTCGTCTTAAATCAGCATGTGGAAAATCCAAAATCTTTTGATCATTAGTATAAGCATGCACAGTAGTCATAAGACCTTTCTCAATACCAAAAGCCTCATGTAAAACCTTTGCAAGAGGTGCCAAACAGTTTGTTGTGCATGAAGCATTAGAAACAGCTTTTAAATCAGAAGTAATTTCATGCTCATTAACACCAAGTACAATTGTTTTAATATCATCTTTAGCAGGCACTGTCAAAATTACCTTCTTAGCACCAGCATATTCAACATGATCAAGATACCCACCTCTATCACTTGTTGCTGAAGTAAAAACACCTGTTGACTCAATCACAACATCAATTCCCAATTTACCCCAAGGAAGCTTTTTGGGATCACGCTCAGCAATAATCTTTATTTCTTTCCCATCTACTACAATAGCACCATCTCTTGCTTCAACCTTTTTATTATATACTCCAAAAGTAGAATCATATTTCAAAAGGTGTGCAAGTGTTTTAGGATCTGTTAAATCATTTACAGCAACAACTTCTATCCCTCTCTCAAAAGCAATTTTAAAAACATTTCTGCCTATACGTCCAAAGCCATTAATAGCTAACTTCATACAACTCCTCCATCATTTTTTATTGTCTACTAGAATTATTAAATAATAAATTAATTAATACCAAGTGTCAAACTATTTTTTTATAAAAACCGTATATCCTTCCTGAATATAATCTCTTAAGAGTGCAGATGATTTTAAAGTTCCTCTAGAAATATAATCACCTATCTCCTCAATAGAAATTTCCCCAAGAATATCTGATTTACTATAACTCATAAAGCTCGCACTATCACTATTATATTTTAAAGCTCCCTCTTTAAGAACTAAAAATACATCGCCTAATTTTACATCATTTACATACCCAAGATTAATTAAAACATCATCTTTTTTAATCTGAAGTATTTTTCCCTTTTTTGGTAAATAATCATTAAAATCTCTAGAGAAAGAACTTAAAATATTACTCAAATATAATACTCCCCCTGAATTATAACTAAAAGTCTTCACCTTAACTCCAGTTTTACCTGAAAAAACATCTACTTTTAAGCTAGCCAAGTTTCGAAAAACATCTACATCAAGATCAAACATTAAAAATAAATCAAGATTATTATTTCGTGCATAAGAAAATTCCTCAGAAAAACTACTTACCAAATAATCTTTATCCTTATTATAATCAAATCTATAATTAACCACTTCTATATTTAAATTACGATCAAGAATTCTCTCAGCATATTTTAAAATTAAATCATTTGCACCAAAAACTTTATTTTCATTTTGAGTAAAAATACCTATTCTGTAAACTGTTTGGTTATCATAAAGCTTATTCAAATCACCAATAGTTTTATAACCATACTTAAAAAACAAAGAACTTCTAATATCAAATGCAACCATATCATAAAAATCTAAAATTGCAGAATCCGTGACCTTTCTCTGTTCAACCAAATAATACAGTTCTTCATATGCCATTACATCTAACTTCATAAATTTATAAATCTTAGCAAGCAAAAATCTAGCCCCATCATTATCAGGATAAATATCAATAGCATTCCTTACATTAAATATTGCAGCATCTAAACTTAAATCTTGAAAAGCCTTAAGCCCTTCATTGTGATACCTCTTAGAAATTTCTATATTAGTACTATTATTTTTTTGAAATGCACTTCTAAAATTAGATACAAAAAAACTTTCTTCAAGAGCCATATCATAAAATTCTAAGTCTTTTTTCATATTTTTAGCTCTCTCCAAATTAAAAACAGCCTTATCAACCTCTCCAAGTTTTAAATAAGAATATCCAAGTAAATAATAAAGCTCATCAGAATCTTGTTCAATAACTATCGCTTTTTGAAGCACATCTACTGCATCGTCATATTTAACTTGATACAAATAAACAAGAGCAAGTAAGCGATAAGCATCAACAAGTCCAAAATCTTTATAAGTAGTCTTTAACAACATTAAATAATTTTGAGCATATTTCTCAGCAGATCCTAAATTACCAGTTTTAATAGAAAATTCTGCAACTCTCCTATGAAAATCCGGCAAAGAAGTAAAAGTTCCTCTAACCTTATTTATCAAATGTTGTGCCTTATCATTCATGTTTAATTTTTCATAAATGCTCATAAGATGGTCAAATGCACTATAATTTGTTCGACTATACTCAAGAACAGACAAATAATAATTAGCAGCTGCAATAAGCAAACCTTCTTCTTCAAAAATTGAAGCAAGCCCCACTAAAGCATCAATATTATTTTTCTGTTTAGATAAAACCTCAGAATAAAACTTCTTAGCCTGTGATGCTCCATTATTTTTAAGCAATATATTTGCATAAAGAATTTTATATTCGGTATCTCTATTTGACATTTTATAAGCTTTTTCTATAAAAAATTGAGCTTGATTATATATTTTTAATTTATAATAAATTTCAGCAAGAAATTTGTAAGCCTCATAATAATTAGGATTAATCTTAACAGCTTCAAGAAGTTCATCAATAGCATCATAATATTTTTGCATAAGATAATATGTTTGTGCCTTTTGATAATATTCAATCGCAGTTATAGTAGCACCCATCAAACTCCCAAAATTTAAATAAAAAAACAAAAGCATGATAAAAAATCTCTTAAAATTCATAAACCTTCCTTTTGGGAAATCTTTATTACTTTAATATTTCGTTGATGCATATTTTTAATAGTAAAAATTAAATTATTATATTCTATCTTCTCATTCTTTAAAGGAATTCTTCCAAATAGATCATAAACAAAACCTCCAAGAGTATCAAAATCTCCATCAGGAAGACATAACCCAAGTTTTTCATTTAGATCTTCAATTAACACTCTAGCTGTACAAAGATAACTTCCATCATCAAGAGGAACTATTTCATCAACTTCATTATCAAACTCATCCTGAATATCTCCCACAATCTCTTCAAGAATATCTTCAAGTGTAACAAGCCCCGAAATTCCTCCATATTCATCAACTACAATAGCAATATGCACATGATTTTCTTGAAATTCTTTTAAAAGAGAATCTATTTTCTTACTCTCAGGAACAAACATAACTTTTCGCATAATATCTTTTAGATCTATATCATAAAAATCTTTCTTCCACATATGTAACAATATGTCTTTTGTATGAATTATTCCTATAATATCGTCTATTGTTTCTTTATAAACGGGAAATCTTGAATGATTGCTGGACGTTACAACTTTCAAAATATCATCTTTACTTACAGAATAATCAATAAATATTACACTTATTCTTGGAACCATAATCTCTTTCACAATCGTTTCTTTAAGAGAATTAAAATTATTAAGCAAAGATGTTTCAAATCTCGATTTTTCTTCACTATCTTTACCCTCAACATATTTCATCTTTTTATTTTTAAAATTAAAAAACTTGAACATCAAAATACCCTTCTGGTTTCTCTTAAAACCCGTTCCTGAATAATCAACATTGTCTCATTTTGAAAATCATTTGTATCATGAGTATACCCTATTAAATGCAAAATCCCATGTATAGTATTTCTTTGAAGCTCTTCATACATTTCAACATTAAATTCTAAAGAACTAAACTCCAAATATTCAAGGGATATGACAATATCTCCTTGTATTTTATGATTTATTTGTTCACTACCTTCAAAATAATTAAAAGACAAAACATCAGTAGGCTCTGGTTTTTGCCTAAATTCACCATTTAACTTTTGAATATACTCATTATTGCATAGGATAACAGACAGCTCATATTCTTTAATACAAAGAAAATTGAGAACAGATAAAATAAAATTATAATAAGCATCCAAATGTCTAAACTCAACACCTTCTGCCCATAAATTCAACTCCTCTTTTATCAATTCACTATATCCTAAAATTAATTATAACTTAAAAAGAACATTATATAAACAGACAAGAGTTCAATTTTTTATCATTAAACCCCTTATTAAACTTTAAACAAATCTTTAATTGCATCTTTCAAAGAATTTTTTTCAATAAATCCAACAGAAACTCTTGGCTTATCTCCAACAGGAACAAAAATAATGGTAGGAAGACTTTGTACACCAAGCACCATAGAAACTTCTTGCTCCTTATCAGTATTCACTTTATAAAAATCAATTTTATCTCCATATTCCTCAGAAAGTTCGTCATAAATCGGAGCAAGCATTTTACATGGACCACACCAATCAGCATAAAAATCAATTATTGCAGGTTTTGTACCCTTAAAATTCCATTCTTGATTGTTTTTATAATCAAAAACCTTATCAATAAATTCCTGCTTAGTTAAACTAATTGCCATATTTTCTCCTAAATCAATAGATTTTTCATTATAACATAAATATAATATAATTAATAAGGAAGTAAATCATATAGACAATGAATTTGATATTAATAAATACAAATGAATTTCATAATGGAATCGTACTTAATGATCCAAGAGTAAAACATATTACAGAAATATTAAAACTTAAAAATAATGATACCTTTAAATTTGGCATTATTGGAGAAGAATATATATATTCATGTATATATCATAAAGATGTAAGGCTTTTTTTTAAAAAAAATCATAAAATATCAAAATCAAATAAACTTACAAAAGTAAAAGTTGTCATTGGGTTCATAAGACCAATTGCAGCAAAAAGAATAATTCAACATCTTGGCAGTATCGGAATCTCTGAAATTATTTTTTTCAATTCTTTACTTAGTGAAAAATCCTACTCACACTCCAAACTCTTTAGAGAAAAAGAATATGAAAAATATCTAATAAAAGGAGCTATGCAAGGCGGAATTACATATATACCAAAAATTAAAATTTTTAACAATTTGATAGAAGTCTTAGAGAATATAAAAGATGACAATTTTAACACCACAAAAATACTACTTGAAAGAAATAGCAAAAACAAACTAATTGACTTAAATATAAAAACAGAAAATGTCGTTGTCATAATTGGACCTGAGAGAGGATTTATAACAAAAGAAACAAATTTAATCACAAAATATAACTTTAACACCTATAACATTTCACCAAATATTTTAAAAACAGAAACAGCTACAATCGTAGCATCCACGATTATTACATCAAAAATGAATGATTAATAATAATATCTTTATACATTGAAAATGTATAAAGATATATTAAACTCAAAAATAAAAATTTGTCTTCATTATTTCAATTCACTAATGTTTGATTTATAAGTTTATCATGAATATAAAGCTCAACTGTCGAGCCTTTTACTGCCTCATAAGGCAATTTAATAAGTCCACCTTTAGATCTAAAAGAATAAAATAAAGAACTATTTCCACTAGAATCTTTTACTTTTAACATAATATCTACACTAGATGAATATACATCCAATTTATAAGTCATAATTCCAAACACACTTGTACTATTAACTCTTGGTTCATTAATAGTAATTATCAATTTATCTAAGTTTTCAATCCTATTTCCAGGAGATAAAGATTGATAAATAACACTCCCAAAATCATTACCCTTAGAAACATTGACATCAAAATCAATCTCATCATTTAAAAGAGAAATTATCACATCTTTATAATAGAGTCCAACATAATTTTTTATATATTTAACAGACGAATCTTCTTGACCTTTACTTACTAAAAATTGAAGATCAACTAAACTCGCAATCTTAGTACCTGGTGATGGTTCTTGTCGAATTATTGTTCCTTTTGGAAGAGTACTCTCAATTTCAACAGGCCTTAACAAATGATAAAGCATCCTATTATTATTAATTGCATTGGCTTTCAAATTAATAAGAACATCATCAATATTCTTGCCAATAAAATTATCAATTTTATTTATCACAGATCCTTTACTAATAAAGATTTTAACCTTACTATCAAGTCTCAAAACAGTACCTGCCTTAGGTTTTTGATCTATAACCTTACCTTTATCAAGCGAAGTTGATGAAAACTTAAGTTCAACATAAGGAATTAATTCTTTATGTTGAAGCTCAGTAATTGCCTCTTCAATATAAAGTCCACTTAGATTTGGAACAACAACAATATCACTACTCTTTAAAAAAATAAAAAATATCGCACATGAAATAATTAAAGACCCAACAATAGTAAGCACTAAACCCCTAGACACATGCTCGGGCAAATCATGAATTTTATTATCATGATTTTCTCTAAATTCATGCAAATTACCATCACTTAGATTTTGACTATCCAAAAATAACTGATTATGTGGTGTTTTATTATCCATCAATATTATATCATCTCCTTACACTTTATTTTAAGAAAAAACCTTGCCTATTAAATCTCTATTTCCATGATAAAATGATACACAATCTAAAACTTTTTTCCCAATTCTTTGAAGCTCTAATACTACCAAGATTCCATCTCCTGTCTTTACCAAAAGACCTTTACTAGGATCAAAAGCAATAATTTTTCCAATAACTTGATCATCATAATCATTAGTACTTATAAAATCAGCTCTATAAAAAATAATCTCATTATTATCAAGTCTAGCTCTTGCAAGGGGCCAAGGATTATACGCATTAATTTTATTCTTAATATCAAAGGCACTCAACTTAAAATCAATAGTCCTATGCTCTTTGCCCAAAAAAGAACAATATGTAGCATTATTTTTATCTTGAACAATTCCAATATCTCCTTTAAGCAGTTTATTTAAAGCTTCTATTACGAGATCAAAACTATTTAAAGAAACATATTCAAAAATATCAACACTTGTATTAAAGCTCTTTATTTCAAACTGACTTTGCGCCAAAATATTACCACTATCCATCTCCAAGGTCATTTTTTGAACAGTAATTCCACTAACAGAATCACCATTTAAAATAACAGTTTGAATAGGAGAAGGACCTCTATATTTTGGCAAAAGAGAAGGATGAATATTAATACAACCTACTGGAAAAATATCCAAAAATTCTTGTTTAAAAATCTTACCATAAGAAAAAACTAACATAAGTTCAGGTTCTAAGCTTTTTACCAGGTTTATTACATCAGCATCAAGTACCACTGGTTGCAAAACAGTAATCTTTCTACTAAGAGCTTCACGTTTAATGTCATTTACTTTTAAAGAAAGACCACGACCACTAGGCTTATCAGGTGCAGTTAATACTCCAACTACATCATATTGATCTGATATTTTCTTTAAAACCTCTAAAGCAATACCATCAGAACTTGCAAAAAAAATTCTCAAAATTTAACAAGCCTCCTTTCCTTAAGATAAGATTTCAATAATTTATTCCTAAGTTTATCCTCATAATAATCAATAAAAAGTACACCTTTCAAATGATCCATTTCATGCTGAATAATTCTGGCTAAAATATCTAAATCTTCAATCTTAAAAAACTTGCCATTTTCATCATAAGCTTCAATTACAATTGATTTTGGCCTTGATAAATCATAATAAACTCCAGGAATACTTAAACAACCTTCTTTATAAACACTAAGTTCAACAGATTTTGACGTTATTACAGGATTAATAAACACTAAAGGTTTTGACATCATATTTTTTCTAACTACAAAAATAGACAAATCAAGACCTACTTGAGGCGCAGCTAGTCCAACACCCTTGCTTTTATCCATTAAACCTATCATTTCAAAAATGATACTTCGCAACTCATCATCAATATTTTCAACATCCTTTGTTTGTACTCGAAGCAAATCATCAGGATAAAAAACTATTTCCATAAATCCTCCAAAAATCCATTTTTAAAATTATGACTTTATTTGTCCAAAAAATTTCCATTCTTCTTTTTCCGATTCCGAAAAATAAATACCACCTTTCTTAGATTTTGGCAAAGCATAAAGCCTACCTCCATTCTCATCTTGAAATACTAAAAATTCTTTAAGTTCTATTTTAGAAGGAAGAAGTTTTTTATCTTTACCATTCATTCTTAATCTCCAATGACCATCCAATGTTTTATAAAAAAAAACCTTATCATCAAAAATATTAATTTCATAATTATCATTTTTATACACAATATCATCTAATTTAAAAACTCCTAAAGCATAATTTAAAAACTCTCTATTATATTGAACAGTATCTTTAATGGATTCAGTATAAGCAGCCCTTACTTGTTCACTTTTTGCATCAACAAAAAATAAAGTTGGACTCTTTTTTAAATTAATTTCACTAAAAATTTCATTATTTACATCAATAACCAAAAAAACATTATGTTTAGCAATCAGCTTAAAAATTTTATCATCTTCAAATGACTTTAAAAAATCTCTTATTAAATTATCTTTAATATCTTTTCCAACCAATATTAAAACATTTTTATATAATTTTTTAGCTTCATCTATAGCATCCTCATAAGAATCATGAAAAACAACATTCAATAAATTTGAAAACAAATATACAGAATTAAAAACAATAAAAATAAATATTGCCAATAAATTTACAAATTTCATATCTTACTAGTTAACATCTCTAAAAACTTAAGTTCATCACCACTAAGATATTTTTTTAAAGCAAAATATACAAATTCATGATAACTATTAACATAGTCTAATTCATCTTTTGACAGCATTTCAACAACTATCAATTCTTTTTCAAAAGGTACAAGAGTTAAATTTTCAAATTCCAAAAAAATTCCAAATTCATTTAAATAACTTTGCTTTACAAAAACTAAATTTTCAATTCTAATACCATATTCAGAAGTTCTATATATCCCAGGTTCAATTGAAATAATTTCAGAACCTTTAAAAGAATAAGTGGATAAAGGACTAATAGAAACAGGAAATTCATGAACATTAAGAAAAAATCCCACTCCATGCCCCGTTCCATGAGCAAAATTTAAGCCATGCTTAAGCAAAGGAAATCTGGCAATACCATCAAGAGATGCTCCTAACATTCCAAAAGGAAATTTTAAAGAAGCAAGAGCAATAAAAGATTTAAGCACTAAAGTATAGTCTTCTCTCTCTTTATGAGATGCTGTTCCAATTAAAACTGTCCTCGTAACATCTGTAGTACCAAGTTCAAGATAAGAACCTCCAGAATCTATTAAAAGCAATCCATCCTGATTAAGTTTTTTAAATCCTTTTTTTGGTCTATAATGAGGCAATGCTGAATTTTCTTTAAAACCAATGATCGAATCAAAACTAGAACTAAAAAATTCATCTCTTAATGTCCTAAAGCTTAAAAGCATATTTGAAACATCAACCTCATCCAAATCAGCAAGTTCATCTTTGGTTAAATTTTTAAATTTATACAAAAATTTAACCAAACTTACAGCATCAATAATATGCGCGTCTCTTATCTTACTAATCTCATAATCAGATTTTATTGCCTTCAGTTCATTAACAATACTAAGTCCAAGCACTGCATTTGATCTACCAATAGATTCCAATATTTTAACATTACTATTAACTGGTATCAAAAATTTGCCCTCATGATTAATCTCTTCTAAAAATGAATAAAAATTGCCATAATCTTCGACCTCAATTCCTTCAACTTCAAGTCTCTCTATTAAATCAAAATCAAGTTTATCAACATTAACGAAAAGAACATTCTTATATCTCTCACTTCTAGCTATAAACAAAAAAGCATAAAACAAAGCTGATGATTCAATATCAAATCCTCTTAAATTTAAAAGCCATGCTATTTCATCCAAAGAACTTATAACATAAAAATCAATTGTATTTTCTTCTAATTTTGCATTAACTTTATTGATTTTATTTATTCTTTTGTCATTTTTTTGAGCTTCCTTAAGTTCAAATATCTTATTACCCGTAAAATAAGGCCTATCCTGCCAAATTTTAGAAATTAAATCTTCATGTAAAATCTCAATATCTGTAAATTTACAATTTTTAACCAAATCATCATAAAATTTTATACTAATATCCTCAGCATAAACTCCAATCCGTAATCCTTTAAGCTTCATATTAACATAGCTAAAAATATCTGGATGCCCCTTAACCCCAAGTTTTATTAATTTAAACTCAGTTCCTTCAAGTTCATTTGTCGCTTGTAAAAAATATCTACCATCAGTAAAAAGAACTGATTCCGTTTCTGTAATAATTACTGTTCCAGCACTTCCTGTAAAACCTGTAACAAATTCACGAATATTAAATCTAGCATGAGAATATTCACTCATATGCGGATCATGACTTGCTATTAAATATGCATCTATCTTATTTTTTATCATCAATTTTCTTAAAGATAATATTCTTGTATTAACCTCCATATAAGCAAGCTCCTTAGGATTTAAAAAGTAACTTTTTATTTAATTATAACAAATAATTCAATTTTAAAAAAACTTCTTATCTGATATAATTAAATGTAACAGTAAAAATCAAAGGACAAAAACATGAAAAACATTAAGGCTGTTGTTTCTGATCTCGATGGTACACTTTTGCTTTCAAATAGCCAAATAGGAGCTTTTAGCGAACTCGTAATAAAAAAGCTAACAAAAGAAAATAAAAAATTTATTATTGCAACAGGAAGAAGTAAAAATGAAATAATACCTCTTCTTATACAGAATCTAAATTCACATGTATCATTTTTTATAACCCTAAATGGAGCAAGGGTATATAATAATCAATGGCAATTAATAAGCAGTTATGACTTAGCTCCCGATATTGTAAAAGAAATTCTAAATATCAGAGAAAATAAATATAAGGACATACCTCACTTTTTACAAAGATCTGACGATACAGATGAAAACCTCTATGCCGACAATATAACTAAAAATGCTATTAATGATATATTTAAAAAACATAGATTATTAAACAAACACCAATATATCAAACATGAATTACAAGACATAAACATAAGATATAACGAAGTCAATAATTTTCAAGAAATTAAAAATTTTAACAAAATAGCAAAAATTTTATTACTACATGACGAAGAAGCACAGCTCATAAAATATGAAGCAACAATTTTAGAAAAATATAGAGAAAAAGTAAATGCCTATCTATCAACACCACACTCACTTGAAATTGTTAATAGCAAAGTTTCAAAAGGAAATGCATTAAAAGATGTTCTTACAAGCATCAATATCAATTTAAATGAAACAATTGCATTTGGAGATGGCTTTAATGACGTTGACATGTTAGAAAACGTCAAAAAAGGATTACTAATGGGAAATGCAAATTACAGACTAAAGAAAATGTTATCTTACTTAGAAATAATAAACACAAATCATAATGAAGCTGTTGCTCATTACATTAATGATAATATCTTAGAAGACCCTGCATAATAAAGGATCACACATGAAAAAAGACTTAATAAAATATGCAGAACTTATTATTTTAAAAGGAATTAACTTACAAAAAAACCAATGTGTGCTCATTACAGGCTCAATTGAAAATTATGAATTTTTAAGAATCTTAGCACAAAAAGCTTATGAATATGGAGCAAAATATGTAGAACTAAGCATTGAGGATACAGAAATTTTAAAATCTAGATTACAATCAACACCAGAAAATCTTATAGAGTTTATTCCTGACTTTAAACATAAATTTTTTGAAGAAATGATAAATGAAAAATGGGCAAAAATAAGAATTGATAATACAGAAAATTTAGATGCACTAAAAGAATATGACAATAAAAAAATATCTAAATACTTTCAGGCATTAAAACTAGCATCAAAAAATATTTCAAGTGCAATGATGAATAATGAGTTAGCCTGGTGCACAATCTGTGCGCCAGGACCAAAATGGGCTTCAAAAGTCTTAAATAAACCTGAGAGTCAAAAAACATTAGAAGAATTTTTTAAAATTCAAAAAAAAATTATGTTACTTGACACAGAAGATCCAATAAAAGCTTGGGAAATTCATGGAAATAAACTACATCAAAGATGCAAAACCCTCAATAATCTTCAATTAGAAAAATTGATATTTAAAAACAAAAAAACAAATCTAGAAATATATTTACTAGAACATTCCATTTGGACAGGAGGAAGTGAAAAAATAAGTGGAACAGAAATTGAATTTAATGCAAATATGCCTACACAAGAAGTTTTCACAACACCAAACTACAAAAAAACAAATGGTATTATGTACGCAACTCGACCAGTAAAAATACTTGGCAATCTAATAACTGGCATATGGATGGAATTCCAAGAAGGTAAAATAATCAATTTTGGATGTGATAATGATACATTAAATGACATACTAAAGAGGCATATAGAAACTGATGTACAAGCACAATATATAGGCGAAGTTGCATTAGTAGATAACAGCTCTCCAATATATAAAAGTGGACTTACATTTTACAACACATTATATGATGAGAACGCAAGCTGTCACATTGCACTAGGAAGTGCTTATCCTTCTTGTTTAAGTAATGGAAGTGAACTTAAAACAGATATTGCAAAACTAGATTACGGATGTAATGTTTCTTTAATTCACACGGATTTCATGATTGGAAGTAATGACATAAATGTCATCGGTATTGCCAAATCGGGCAAAGAACATATAATAATACAAAATGGACAATTTCTCATATAAATGAAATAACGGAGTAATCAAATAATGATAAAAGATTTGTTTACAAATGACCTTTTCTTATCTTGTTTAATTTCAGGTATTATTGCTCAAATGATTAAATACATCATCCAAGCAATAAAAACAAAAAAAATTAAATTAACTCCAAAATATTTTTTAAAAAGCATTTTTTTAGAAACAGGGGGTATGCCCAGCAGTCACTCTTCAACAGTAACCGCCCTTGCAACATCAATATTAATAAAAGAAGGAATTAATACTCACTTTATTATTGCTCTAGCTTTTGCTTTAATCACAATAAGAGATTCATTTGGAGTTAGATATATGGCGGGTGTTCAAGCAGAATATTTAAATGATTTATCAGAACAATTAAAAATGAAAATCAAAATTGAACCTTTAAAAATTAAAGTTGTTAAAGGACACAAAAAAAAAGAAGTATTTACAGGCATACTGATTGGTATAATCTCTGCATGGGCAATATGTAACAAATACTATATCGAATAATCTAAATAACAGATCATAAAGGAAAAAATGAATCTACTAAAGTTTTTTTATATATTGCTAATACCACTACTTTCCTGCAACATAGCACAATTTGGAGACTATAAACCAATATATTTACAAGGAGAAAAAGACTTAAAAATAGCAAATGACTATATAAACTCATTGGGATACAAAACAATATCTGAATACACAACAAAAGTACACATATTGGACTTTCCTAACTTTAAAGAAATAACAATAGACAAATTAATTCATCTTAATGACCACGATCTACGAAAAGATCTATTTTTAAAAAAACTTCCTAATCTTTTTAATACAGGAAGCAAAAAAATACTTTATGTTGAATCATCATTTACTAATAATGACTTAAAAAAACTAAAAAAAGATCAAAATATTAAAGCAGAAATGCATTCTTCAAATTATAAAACCAAAATAAAATACTTTTCAATCACAACTTTTATCATAATAATTATTTTATTATTATCACTAAACATTAAATATGCTCCTTTTATAATCCTCTTTCTAATAAGTTCATGTATTATATTTATATTTAGCAACGAAATATCATACTTTTATCCTTTAACCATACTAGCTTATCTACTATTTATACTAATTGACAATTTTAGCAAAAATTATAACAAAATATATCTAAAAGACATAGGATTTACAGTATTAATTAAAAAAATTAAAACCCCAATATTTCTATTTTTATTTATAGTATTATATTTTACCTTAAGCATTAATTTTTTATCCACTAACCTTGAAGCTCTTTTAATTATTTGTGTATCAATATCAACACTTTGTATTTTCCTAATATTTACTTGGATCAAAACTGAAAACAACTTTAAACATACATTTTTATCTTTAATTAAAATAAAAGAACAAAAAAGAGAAACCAAAATTTTAAAGTACAAAATACTAATACATGTAATGCTATTTATAGTCTCAATAATGCCATTTTTTTATGCCCAAAGCATACTTAATTCTTATAATAATTGCAATTACCTTTACAGCAAGAAATTAAACTACTTTGACTATCTAAATCCCAATAACATCTATTTAATGGTTGGACATAATGAAGAAATACCAAATATTGTAGGTTATATGTATCATATATTTTATCAAAATGAACTTAAATACAAAATCACATCTCAGTACGGAAAAGTAAATACAAATGTAAAAGAAGACTACTTTCAAATAGAAAACAATAAAATAACCATCAATTCAAAAATTATATACAAAGTAGACAAAGAATTTATATCTAAAAACTTAAATAACGAACTATCTAGATTATTTTTAGAAAATGGAAATCCAATTTTAATATATAAAGAAACACCTGTTAACATTACAATTAATAAAAAAAATGAACAAACATTATTCACTCTCTCATTGCCATTTTTTTTATTACTATTCCTATTTAAAGCAATAAGATTTACAATTCTTTTAAATATGAGTGAAAAAAATTATAGAAAATATATCAGGGGAAGCAGTTAATGTTTAACTCACAAACAAAAATAAAGAGACAATATAAAATTAACATAGATGAAATCCAAATACCTGAATATATTTTAATTCCATTAGAAACAGCAAATTCAAAATCTACAATATATGTCATTGAAAATCAAAGAATTTCAGAAGGACAAATATTATCAAAAAACAAAAATGTAGAACTTTACACATATGCCCCAATATCTGGAATAATAGAAAAAATATATACTGCCAATCTTCCAAATAAAAATCAAATAAAATCAGCATTAATAAGATTTCATGGAAGAATCAACAATGAAAAAGAAATTTCAACTGAAGAAGAATCAAGAGAAAAAACACTAGAAAAATTAATTCGATTAGGAATTCCTTGGTTTAATGAAGATTCATTATTTCAATATATGAACAAATGCAAAAAAATAGACAAAATGATTTTGTTAATAAATGGCAAAGATTCATTTACAAATATCTCAGAAATACTAATAACAACAAAACTAGACAAAATTGTCTACGGCTTTGAAAATATAGATAAAATATTCAAATTTAAAGAAATATTAATAATAACCGACAACCATAATATTAAAAAAGAACTTGAAAAATTAAATGTCACAAAAGACAAAAGATTAACAATCAAATTAATTTCTAACTCTCCACATCCATATTCAAATCACGAATTAATAATGCATTTCTTATACAATGAAGAAAACACAAAAAATAATATAAATCCAAATAAAAATATACTATTAACAAATATTGAAGATCTCTATAATGTTTATTCCACACTTAAAACAAATTCTCCATACAAAGAAAAACTCATAACTATCAATGGAAATAAAAAAATACAAAGTAAAATAACCAAAGTCAAAATTGGTACATCTATCAAACAAATAATAGACAAAAATATTGATTTAAAAAAATATGATATTTTTTTAAATAATCCAACAAATAAGATAAAAATAGATAATCTAAATGTACCTATCACAAGAGATATATATAGCATAACAATATTAAGAAAAAAAACAATACTTAGCAAAGTTAACAAAATCAAACTCTTAAACACACCCAGTTTTTCACCATTATGTATGGAACAAATTATTTTAGAAAAAATTAAAAATCAAGATAATAACGAAAATACACAACAGCAATATTTACAATACACTAAAACTGAAATAGAAGAAGAAATAAACAAAGTAAAAAAAGAAATAAAGGAAAATATATTAAATATAAGCTTTAATAATGAACTAATATACACCGAAAACAACTTAAAAGATATCTATTTAATTACTATATTAGCATTAATTCCTAATTTAATATTTTCTTTTGCAAACAATATCAAATTTTTAATTGATAGCATTATATTAATAATCACAAGTTTATGTTCATATATACCAATAATGCTCAAATCTAAATATAGATATTTCTCTTTTTTTATATATACTGCATTAATTACCAATATAATACTACCCTTAAATTTTCCTATAACATTAAAAATAATGGCAATATTTTTTACATTTTTAATGTTTTTTTATTTCTCAAGGCTCTCTAAACTCCTTATAAATCCTATATTAATTTCATTCATTTTTTTATTACTAAATTTTCCACTAAGTTTCAAACAAACATATTACAAAGAACTTGTTAAACAAAACGATATAATTCCTACATGGAATAAAATAATTTCTAAAAATACAAACATTCACAACTTAGAAAAATTAAAAGAATTTAAAAGACATGAAAACAAATACATCGACATAATCGACAAATTTATAAATGAACAAGTATTATCTCATCTCAATATAATGATACCAAGATTCCATATTGAAAACCTTTTGGGATTTCAAAATGAAAAGTATTTATCCCCCATTCTAATCTATATTGGCTTTTCATTCATCCTTAAAAAATTCATTATCAATAAACTAATACCACTATCTTTTTATATAAGTTTGCTATTCATAGCTTACATACTACAAAACCTTTCTCTCTACAATTATATAAGTTTTGATATATTAAGTCTGATAATGTCACCAATTCCAATGATCTTAGTATTCACAATGGGTACAGAATTACAAACAGCTCCCCACTTTAAATTTGAACAAATACTTTATGGATTTGCATTATCTTTAGGATATTTTATAACGCTAAGTTATATTCCTCTTGAAACTTTTTCAGCTATAATATCAATATTTATATTACAAATAAGCGCAACACTAATTAAAAAGTACAGCTTAACATTCCATATAAGAAAAATACTACACTATTTAAGAATAAATAAAGAAAAAGTAAGAGAAAATAAAAATGAAAATGGAGAAGAAATTATTAAAATATGACAAGCAATTTAATAACATACTTGCTAGCAAACAATTTGTTACTAATACACTTTATTGGAATTGAAGATATAAAAATAAAAGATAATAAAACATTATCAAAAAAATATCTAACTATCATCATCACTTCGCTATTAATTTATTCTTGCCTTTTTTATATTTATAAACTATTTGTAGAATACAATTTATTATTTATAATACCAATAATATATATGACATTAATTTACATACTAACACTTATGTTAAAAACATTAAACAATATCTTAGTTGTCATGTATAACAGCAAGACAAAATATTCAAATGATTTTTTGTTATCTAATAGTAGCTTGATTGCAATAATATTTTTTTCTCTAGATAAAAGTCATAATTTTCTAGAAGGCATAACAATACTCATTTTATCTTCACTAAGTATCTTAATAACTATTATATTAACAAAAATAATAAAGAAAAATTTAGAAAAAAAATCAACATTCAAACTAATAACTAACGAAACAATGTACTTTTTTATAATCTTCATTTTATCTTTAATTCCAAATATAATTATATTAATAAATAATAGTGAGAGTTTATAATGAGAGAAACAATAAATGAATTGCTAGAACAAATTGAAAATGTATGGAGGAAGCTTTGACAGTGATAAGATTAAAATACAACTTCAAAAATATGAAAAACAAATAAATAATGAAAATTTTTGGAATGATAACAAAAGAGCACAAGAAATTCTTAAGAATCAAAATATTTTAAAAACCAAAATTGAACCTTGGAAAAACTTGATATGCCAACTTAAAGATTTAAGGGAACTCTGTAAAATTGCAGAAAGTGAAGATGATAAAGCAATATTAGAGAGAGATGTTAATAAATTAAGAGAACAATATAAACATATCTTAACATTATCATATTTCAAAGAAGATATTGACATTAATAGCGCATTCTTGACAATACATTCAGGAGCAGGTGGAACAGAAGCATGTGATTGGGTTAATATGCTATATAGAACATATTTAAGATATTCTGAGAGACGTGGATATAAAATAGAACTTATAGATTTGCTGGAATCTGAAGGAGGCATTAAATCTGTTACAATCGAAATAAAAGGAAAATATGCATATGGATTCTTAAAAAGTGAAGTGGGAATACATCGACTTGTAAGAATTTCTCCTTTTGATGCTGCAAAAAAAAGACACACATCTTTTGCATCTGTTTTCATTGATCCTGTAATTGATGATAAAATTGAAATAATAATTAAATCAGAAGATATTAGAGTTGATACATATAGAGCTTCAGGAGCAGGAGGGCAACATGTTAATAAAACATCATCGGCCGTTAGAATTACACATCTTAAAACAGGAATAGTAACACAATCTCAAACTGATAGAAGTCAACATAGAAATAAAGAATTAGCAATGAAAGTATTAAAATCAAAACTTTATGAACACTACAAAACACTAGAACAACAAAAAAGTAAATCTAAACAACAAGAAAAAAAAGATATCTCTTGGGGCAATCAAATTAGATCTTATATATTTCAACCTTATACTCTAGTAAAAGATCACAGAACAAAATTTGAAAATCCAAATATTATGTCTGTTATGGACGGAAACATTGATAACTTTATAGAAGAATACCTAAAATGGAAAAATTTAAATTAATAATAATCATGTTATTATCAATTTCAACGACTAAACTAGCATATACTCAAAGTAACATTGAGTATAGATTTTCTTATATCATAAATACAAAAGAAGAAAATAAAGAACTCCAAAAAGGAATTGAACAAACACTAAATAAAATATACAATGCAATAAATGAGCACATTATTAACGATAATGATAAAGACTTCATAAGACGCATTTATATATATCAAAATATAATAAGCAAAGAACAAGAATTTAGCAAACTCAAAGAAGACATGGACAAAAAAAAGTTACAAAATGCAATCAGTTTAAAAGAAGAAAATAAAATAGAAGTTAAAATTAAAAATCTTAAAGAAGACATTAAAAACATAAAAATCCAACAACAAGAACTTGAAAAATACCTTATAACTTTAAAAAAAATAAAAGCAAATTACAAAAAGAATCAAGATAAAGTACATCTATCAAATTTGAATATAGAATTTTTAACAAGTCAAGAATTATTCTTCGTTAATTACATACACTTAAAAAAAGTAGATAAACATTATTTAGTTGAAATTAGCAATATTACTCCACAAGGAATAAAAGTTTACAAAGAAATTTTTAAACTATCATCATCCGTTGATGACATTGCATACAAAATAGCAAAACTCAGTCTTGAAGAAATATTAGGAAGAGAATTTATTAAACTTAAGATCAATGTCATAAATAATTTAGATGCCAAAATATATATAAATGAAGAATTTGTATCAAAAGGATTATATAACAATGATATATGGGATATTTCTAAACTACCAGATAAAGAAATTATCATTGACATTACAAGCACAACTTACAAACCATATAGAATAAAGCAAAAAGTAAAAAGTGGTGACACTATTGACTTAAATATTACATTACAAAAAGCAAATTCCAATAAAATATTAATTACAAGTAATATAACATCTAAAGTATTTAAAAAAGGAGTATTTATAGGAGAAACACCAATTGAAATTGAAGAACCTGAAAATGTAGAGTCTATATTATTGCAAGCTGAAGAACACAAAAACAAATTCATAATAATAAATAACAAAGATAAAGAAGTTTATATAGAAATGGTAAGAAATAATAAAAGTGAACTCATTACCAAAAGAGATCTATTCTATATCAACCTTAGTATTTTTACATTAAATCTTATAGGAACTGCATTTGCCATAACAAAATATAATGAATCTTCAGAACTTTACAACATAGCTTTAAATAATATTTTAAAAAATAGAATAAGACCTCAAGATTTATATAATGCAAAAGTAGAAGAGATGATTGCAACATTCTTACTTGGTACAGGAATAACATTTTCCGTTGGTAGTTTTATACCATTAATCATTCATTTGGTACAATATATTAAAGAAGCAACTCGAGGTGAATAAACTATTGTAAAATTTATTGAACACCAAATAAAAAATAGGAGCACTAAACTTTTGAGCATTTTTAATAAAATAAGAAATTTATTCAAGAATAAAGAAAAGACACAAATAATTGAAAGGTTAGAAGATCTACTCTTAGAAGCAGATATAAAAAACGATATAGTAATAGAAATAGTAGAACATATCCAAAAAATAAAAGCTAAAGATAAACAAGAAACAGTATTACAACTAAAAAATTTACTAAAGAGTTATCTAAATCAACAACCTCTTAATTTAGAAAACAAAAGATTAAACATCTTATTGATACTTGGAGTAAACGGAGTTGGTAAAACCTCAAGTATTATAAAACTCGCAAATAAATTCAAAAATGAAGGAAAAAATGTACTAATTGCTGCAGCAGACACATTCAGAGCTGCAGCAATCGAACAACTTAAAATACAAAGCGAAAAAATTGGCATTAAAGTCATATCTCAAAACCAAGGAAGTGATGCAGCCGCAGTAATATTTGACAGCATCTCAAGTGCAAAAACTAAAAATTATGATATATTAATAATTGATACAGCGGGAAGACTTCAAAACAAAGAAAACTTAATTAAAGAACTCAAAAAAATGGACCAAGTGATAAAAAAACAAATACTCGATACAAACATCAATTATAAAAAAATACTGGTAATAGACTCCATATCTGGAAAAAACACAAATAATCAAACAGAAATATTTGACAAAGCAATACAAATTGACGGAATTATAGCCACAAAATTTGACTCATCATCTAGAGCAGGTGGAATAATTAATATCTCAAAATTATTTCAAAAACCCATATATTTCTTTACATTTGGAGAACAAGTAGACAACATTAAAGAATTTAACACTGAAAACTACTTAAATAAACTATTATGACAACAAATATCATAAAATTAATATTAATTTCAATTTTAATACAAAACATATACGGAAAAAGTTACTTTATATCAGATGTATTTTTCAACAAGTACCAGGAAATATATGATATTCCCCAAACAGGATTTTACATTGAATATACGAAAGTTAATGAAATTGAAAAATTTAGCCTTTTTAAAGATTTAAAATTAATTAAATACAAAACACAAAAAAAAATAGAAAATAATAAAAAACAATTAACATTTTACAATGAAAAAGATATTAAAATAAAAGAAGAAATTTACGATGAGTTAAATAATAAAATAAAAGAAATAAAATATAGTCCCAAAGGAATAATTCTTGAATCTGTAGACTATTTTTATAAAAATAATGATGTGATTTACAAAGAAATCAAAATTTTAAATCAAAAACCAAAAACAATACACTATATGAAAGATACTAATGGAAAACTTTTAAAAATAACAGGATCAGATTTACAAATTTGGAATTATGGAATCAATGGAGAAATAAAATCAACATATCTTGATATAAAAAAATCTAAAACAAAAGTAATCCAATATGATGATCAAAAGAGACATTTAAAAAACATCATATTAGATAATAACAAAATTGTATCTAAAGAAAACAATCAATATTTAGATGACAATGAAATAATCAATGTAAAAGAAGAAGATAATACAAAAATCATATCAAAATATAAAGATCATAACTTAATAAAACAAGAAGTTTATAAAGATAATAAAATAACAAAAATATGCGACTTTGAATATAATGAATCTGGACATGTTACAATGGAAAATGTCATTATAAAAGATGAAGATAAAGAATATACTACAAAAACAACATATGAATATGATTCTGATGATAAATTAATATCAAAAACAATCTATGAAAATGACTTAATATCACTAAAGACTGATTATTTCAGTGACAATGAATATGAACAAAAGATATACCATAATGGAAACCCTATATTTACAATAAGATATAAAAATGATGAAATTATTGAACAAATAAATACAGATACTAGAGACAAAAATGAAACTAAATAGACTCTTATTTAAAAGATTAATCTTAGATGAACAAAATAGCCTATCACTCACAATTGTCATAATCTTAAGTATAGTACTTGGACAAATCATTATCATCATCACAATATCAATCATGAATGGTTTTCAAAATGATTTTTTCACAAGCATATCTACACTAGAAAGTGGCAATTTAAAAATTGAAAACAAATTAAATGAGCAAGAATTCAATTCCATTAAAAAAATGAAAGAAATAATTCAAATAAATAAAATTTATGAAACACAAGGAATTGGAATTGAAAATTATTATTACCCAAGCATACTAAATATAATAGCATTTGATACAAAAGACGTTATAAATGACAAAAACTTTCTTCTCCTAACAGGTCTGACAGCATCTCAAATCCAACTTAATGAAGATGAAATCATCATAGGAGACGTGCTCTCATATAACTTAGATCTATATGCAGGAGACACAATAGGTTTGATATTAAATGACGAAATTACAAATTTACATACATTAAAAAACGAAGTAAAACAATTTAAAATAAAAGCCATTTTTAAAAGCAATTATAGCAAAATAAACCAATCTACAGTATTTATGAATATCAATTACTTTTACACAAAACAACTAATTAAAGATATAGATATTAATTATCAAGTAAAAACAAAAAATTTATATCCAAGTAAAAAACTAATAAATGCAATCAAAAATATTAATCAAAAAATTAAAATTAAACCTTGGCATGAATATAATAAAGAATTTTACAAAGCACTAAAAATAGAGAGAAATACAATGTTAATCATTTTAACAAACATATTTCTTGTCATTGCTGTTAACACATACTACCTACAAAAAAGGATAATAATTAATAAAAGTAAATCTATCTCAATAATCTTATTTTTGGGACTAAGAGCACAAAAAATTAGAAAAGTTTTTCTAATTCATTCAGTAGTAATTTGTGTACTGGGAAGCATCATTGGAATCATTTCAGGCATCATAATATCTCTAAACATAAACGAAATCTTAAATACAATTGACATCTTAATAAATAGCTTGATTAATGCTGTAAATTATATATTAAAATTAAATCTGGAAAATATAGAAATAAAAATAGTAAAAAATACAATTACGCCTAAAATATTCCTAAGTGATTTAATGCTAATACTATTTTTTGCTTGTCTATTTACAATATGTTCAAGCCTAAAAGTGACTAAAAAAATCAAATATACTGATAAAATAAACGGAGCAACATCATAAATGCACAATACACAAAACATAATATGCATCAAAGAAATATATAAAACATATACTAAAAATAAAACAAAAATACAAGTACTAGAAAATTTAAATTTAAATGTCAAAAATGGTGATTTTATTTCTATTCAGGGTAAAAGCGGTTGTGGCAAATCAACACTCTTTAATATCATATCAGGAATTGATAAAATGGATTCAGGAGACATAATATCATGTGGAATATCTTTAAAAAATGCAAATGAAAAAACCTTAAGTTTATATAAAAATACAAAAATAGGTCTTGTATTTCAAAATCACAATTTAATTGATGAATTTAATGTATTTGAAAACATTATTTTACCTAAAATAATAGAAGGAAAAGATAACTTTGCAGAAATCAAAAAAAAAGCTCTGCGCTTAATGAAAATATTAGATATCGAAACAAGGAAAGAACATTATCCTTCAGAATTATCCGGAGGAGAAGCACAACGAGCAGCTATTGCAAGAGCTTTAATAAACGAACCAAATATAATACTATGCGATGAACCTACTGGTAATCTAGATATCAACACTGCCAAAACAGTAGAATCATTATTAATAGAAACATCCAAAACATTTAATAAAACACTTCTTTTAGTAAGTCATAATCCAGAATTTTCAAATAAAGCAGATATCAAATACGAACTTAGAGATAAAACATTAAAGAGAATATGATGCACTCCAATATTAAAGAACTTTTAAAAATAGCATATGTTATATTCATACACTCAAAAAATAAAAAAGCTCTTATAGGTTCTGGGATATCTTTAAGTCTAGTAATGATTCCTTTAATAATTGTTTATTATATGTCAAACAATATTATGAACGCCACAATAGAAAGATACATTGAAAATGAAGGATTTTCAGTACAGATAGAATATAATGAAATTCAAAAAGATGAATATCTAAAATCTAAGCTAGAAAAATTTAAAAACGAATATAAACATGATAAGCTAAGATATTTCTTTGAGAAAAGAACCTATGGACTTATTGGAAATAAAAAAAAACAAGGGGCTTTAATCAGAGCAGTAGAAAATAAATTTATTAATAATAATAAACATATAAAATTAGTAGATGGAAAGAAAAACTTTAATAAAAATGAAATATTAATATCAAGACAAATCACAGAAAAGCTTAATTTAAATATTAATGACTCTATCTACTTAATAGTACCTAACAATAAATATCAAAAAATACTCCCCAGAGCACAAAAATTTACCATAGCTGGAATAATTGAAACAGGATTAAGAGAAATTGATAAAAATTTAGTTTTTATTTCATTACAAGACGCAAATATAATGACAAAAGAATTATCTAAAAGTATAATTGGACTTTCTATTAAAACCAATACAAAAGAAAAAACTAATAATCTTAAAGAAAAGCTCACAAAAGAATTTAAAGAATATAAAATAAAAACATTTTCTGAACTATATCTAAACAAATATACAAATTTAAATATAAGCAAAAAACTTTTAATATTTATTATGGCATTTATCGTAATATTTGCAAGTATTAATATATCCTCATCACTCTGTATGTTAATACTTGAAAATAAAAAGAAAATTGCAATATTAAAATCAATTGGAATGAATAATGCAACCCTTAAATTAATATTTATACTGATAGCACTTGTTTTAAGTTCAACATCATGCATAATAGGAATCATCATAGGAAATTACCTAACCATCAATATAGAACAAATAATTAACATAGTAGATATTATAACCAATATAATTTTAAAGATATTTGGCGCTGATAACACAGAACTTCTAAATTCTGACTATTATATATCTGAATTTAACATCAAAATAAGTACTAAATTTAGCCTAATTATCCTCTTAGCCTATACATTAATTAGTATTGCAACAACACTTATTCCTCTGAACATCATCTCAAAATTTAAAGAAAAAGAAATACTATAATCCATATAAAAAAATAGATACTATTTTACAAATACATTAATGATTTTAATAGAAGATAATTCCTCTTTAATGTTTGCATAAATCTCTTTTGGAAAAATGGTTTTTAGTGAAAAAACTTGTCTAGAACGAGATTTAAGAAAAGAATTGGATTCAGAAATTAACTTTCTCTTTAACGACCTAATGACTTGACTATCTTTAGTAACATAAATTATTTCAATTTCTAAATCTTTAACATCATCACTTGAACTATTATAAACTTCTATTAAAGAATTAACTTCATAAATTTCAAAAGATTCATGAAAATAACTACCAAGATATTTAAAAGTTAATATTGATGAACTTGTCTCCAAATTAATACCAGAGAAATCATTAACGTCTTTAAAAAATTCAATTAAACGTATATCAAGAACCATTTTTTTAGGATGAGAACTAATACCTTTAGAAACATTATATATAAAATCAATTGGAACATATACTCCCCTATTCCATTTATTAGGGAAATCACTCTTCTTTTCAAAAACTTTATTTAAAATAGGTTTTCCCAAATCATCATAAACTGTTATACTATAAGAAATATTTTTAATAGAATCTTTAGATGAAATAATTCCTGCTTTTAACTGATAAGTATGTGAATCTTCAAAAACCAATACCTTAGCACTTTCAACTTCAACATAATATAAAACATTAGGATTGGCAATAAGATTAGCAGATTCAACTATTAAATCAGATGCCCTTGTAACTGAAGGCAAGCCTTGAACTACAGGCTCTTTGATATCCCTCTCTAAATCACCAAAATATTCATGACCAACAATAAAAGGATATACTGTTCTATATGTAATAAATGCAATAACAGATATTAATATAAAACTTAACAATAATACTAATATCCTCTGTTTTAATTTTGAAAATTCATCATATTCTCTTAAATCAACTCCATCAATTATTCCAAACTCTCTAGCCTGCAAACTTACATGTATTAATTTTTTATTTGTCTCTTTAATATTTATTTCCGTAACAAGCCTCTTATACAGATTAAAAAATAAAGTAAAGAGAGACTTATTATGAAGAGAATACAAATATACAGCATCAAGTTCTCTTAAAGAATGAGCAAAATCTCCAGCTCTTTCTAATTGTCGAGCTCTATCATATATCTTAAAAAAATGCTTTTCAATATTTTCCATATCAGCATCAGAAATATCAGCTCGTCCCATAATTTCTTTTATTCTTCTTTCTTTTAAAATTTTATTCTTATGCTTAGATAAAGTAGATAAATAAATTTTAATTCTTTCTTCAGAAGTTTTACTCATTATCTTCTAGTTCATCAACTTTTTTTAAAAGCCAATAAGCAATATTTTTAGCCGTATCTTTTGTAATAGAAATTCCAACAAAAGAATTAATCAAAATTACCTTTTCTTTAGAACCCCTAAGATCTCCAGAAATCTCTTCCAAAACACCTTCTTTAGTTTTAGTATAAACAATCTCTTCAGGAATTTCTGTAGACTCAAAAACAAGATCACAAAAAATTTCTCCAGTATTAGTTACACTTCCATAAATATTATTAATAGGAACTAATTTATAATCTTCTGCTTTTTCAAATCTATAAATTATCTCTTTCATAAAACGAATTATAACATAAATATTTACCTAGAATTAAAATATAAGATTTAAAATCACAAACCGCTTCAATTAAAATACAAAATATTTTACACACAAAAATAAAATAAAAAATAATGTTATAATTTTTAAAATAAAATTTTTCATATAAAAATAAAGAGTAATAAATGAACATCAATATACTAGAAAATAAAAATGAAAAAATAAAAAACTTAAGAAAAGACTTTCCTATTTTAAATAAAACTATTAATAATAAAAAAATCATTTATTTTGACAATGCCGCGACTTCTCACAAACCTCAAAGTGTAATTTCATCTATAGTTGAATACTACACAAATTATAATGCAAATGTTCATAGAAGTGGACATCAATTTGCAATAGAATCAAGCTTAAAAATAGAAGAGACAAGAAAAATTGTTAAACAATTTATCAATGCAGAATCTCCTAAAAACATAATTTTCAATTCCGGAACTACAGATGGAACAAATACAATAGCAAATTCATTATTGTTATCAAAATTTTTTAAAGAAAATGATGAAATTATTACAACAACACTTGAACATAATAGTAATGTACTTCCTTGGATCAACATTGCAAAATTTTTAAACTTAAAAATTAAACTTGCAAAATTCAATGAAATGGGAATTATTCAATCAGAACAAATACAAAATCTAATTACAGATAAAACAAAAATCATTACTATGTCTGGAATAAATAATATACTAGGAACAATGCAAAATCTAGAGCAAATAGGAAAAATTGCCAGCGATAACAAAATTACATTATTCATAGATGCGGCTCAAATGGCACCACATATAAAAATAGATGTAAAGAAAATAAACTGTGATTTTTTAGTATTCTCAGGACATAAAATGCTTGCTCCAACAGGTATTGGGGTATTATATATATCAGATAAAATTATAAACAAACTCAACAGCTCCAAACTAGGAGGCAATGCTATAGAAAATATTTATATAAAAAATGAAAAACTTGATTTTCAAACTATCAATTCCCCAAATAAATTTGAAGCAGGTACACCAAATATTGCAGGAATTATTGGTCTTGGACAAGCAATAAAGTATATAAATAACATAACGATGGAATTTATTCAAGAACATGATCAAGAACTGATTGAATATTGTATTTCAAAATTAAAAGAAATCGATGAGGTTGAATTTATTTTAAATAAAAATATTAAACGAAAATCAATAATATCATTTACAGTAAAAAATATTCATTCACATGACATTGAAACATATCTTGATACAATGGGAATTGCAACCAGATCTGGAAAAACATGTGCTTACCTCGCATTTTTTTCAGAAAATATTAAAAAAGATCATTTATTAAGAATAAGCTTTTACTTATATAATACAAAAGAAGAAATTGACATTTTCATTTCTTCACTTAAAAAAACAATAAAAGAATTTTATTAAATAAACTTACAAACATTTAAAAATCATTAATTTAATTATATAGACAGTAAAATGATAAATAAAATTTAACTATTATCTAAAATTTAAGCTAAATCAATATAAAACTATTATTGATTTAATCAAATAAACTTCTTAAAATTGAAACATGTTCTCAGAAGAAATAAAAAAAGAACTAATAAGACTAAGCAAAATAAAAAAGTATTGCTTTCAGGTAGAAAAAAATCAAAGTCCAATATATCATAAATCTAAGTGTGGAGACCAAATAATTTTTCAAACAGATAAAGACAACAAAAAAATTAAACTAAAATATAATGCATATGGATGTATAGTCTTTCTAGCCAGTACGTATCTTTTAACCAAAATATGCGACAATCAACCTAAAAAGACAACATTAGAAATCATAACAAAAATAATTAACAATAATTTTGAAAATTTAGAAGAAATAAATAAAAACCTTAAAATTTTTGAAAATTTCTTATATACAAACAGAAAAAATTGTTTTATTCTGCCGTACAAAGCTTTAAAAGAAATTTTAAAGTAACATTAAATAATCGCCAATTAAAGGAGAATTATATGCAAATATACTCTCACTCATCAATAGGATACGAAGGAGAGCTAATTGAAGTTGAAGTAGATATTAAAAAAGAAATACCAGGAATTGATATTGTTGGATTAGCTGGAAGTGAAATTAAAGAATCAAGAGAAAGAATAAAAGCGGCTATTAAAAATTCAGAATTTACTTTTCCAAAAGATAGAATATTAATAAATCTTGCACCAGCAGGTATAAAAAAAATTGGAACAGCAATTGATCTCTCAATTGCAACTAGCATTATAAGTACAAAAGAAAATAAAAATAACAATTTAAAAGTCTTAATGTTAGGAGAATTGCAACTAGATGAACAAATAAGAACAATTAAGGGAGTATTACCTGCAATTTCTCTTGCAAAAGAAAAAGGAATTAAATGCATAATAATACCTTTTGATAATCTTGAAGAAGCTCTATTAATATCAAACCTAAACATTTGGGGAGTCAAAACTTTAAAAGAAACTCTAGAAATAATTGAAAATCTTAATAATAATATATTTCCCGCAAAACCTACAATTAATTTTAAAATAGAAGAAAATGAAGAAGAATTTGAATATGATTTTAAAAATATCAAAGGACAACATAGAATAAAAAGAGCACTAGAGATAGCAGTAGCAGGAGGACATAATATTATGATATTTGGACTTCCTGGAAGTGGCAAAACACTCAGTATTAAATGTGTACAATCAATATTACCCCCACTTACAAATAAAGAAATTATTGAAACAAATAGAATTTGGTCAATTGCAGGAAAGCTAATAGATACAAAAATAATCAGGAAAAGACCATTTAGACAACCACATCAAACTGCAAGCAAAGAAGGCATTATTGGTGGAGGAGCTAATGCACTCCCTGGAGAAGTATCACTTGCTCATAATGGCATCCTATTTTTAGATGAAGCTCTAGAATTTCAAAAATCAATATTACAATCACTGCATGAACCAATAGAAGACAAAACAATTTCAATAGTAAGAGCAAGTTCAAAATCATTTAAATACCCTGCAAACTTTCAATTAATGATTGCAACAAATCCATGTCCTTGTGGCAATCTTGGAAAAAACGATATTGAGTGTTTCTGTTCACAACAAGAAGTTTCAAACTACTGGAAAAAATTTGAAGCAGCAATGCTTGATAGAATTGACATTAGAGTACCAGTTAAACCAGTAAATAATGCCAAATTATTTCAAGAAGACAATGAAAGCTCACAAGAAATTAAAAAGAGAATAATAAAAGCAAGAAATATACAAAACCAAAGATATGAAAACATTAAAAATGTTCATGAAAATTCTGATCTCAAACCAGAACACATTGCAATATTTTGTAACTTAGATAAAATTCTGACAGAAGAAATGATTTATATATTAAATAAACTTAATATATCATCAAGAGCAACTCATTCAATCCTAAAACTTGCAAGAACAATTGCTGATTTAAAAGATGAGTCTCATATTTCAAGAGAATCATTACTAAAAGCAATTGAGCACAGAAAACATGGAGAAAAACTATTAGAAGAATAAAAAAGCCCCAATTGGGGCAAAATTAAAATTTTATTTTATCAAGATAACTTTTCAATTGATTAGCAGAAATTTGAAATTTTTTAAGTTCTCTCTCACTAATTTTAAAATCAAGGACTTCTTTTACACCATCTTTACAAACTACAGCAGGTGCCCCAATATAAATATCTTTAATAGAATCACCATACTGACCATTAATATATGAAGATATCGGTAAAATAAGGTTTTGATCACCAATTATTGCATTAACAATTCGTTTAATTCCAAGTCCAATAGCATAATAAGTTGAACCTTTAAGTTTAATTACCTCATAAGCAGCATTAACAACATTATTATGAATCTCATCAAGTTCCGATTCTAATATTGTCCCATCAACAATATATTCTGATAAAGACTTCATAGCTATTTTGGTCTCATCCCAAGTAGCAAAAGAACTATCTCCATGCTCACCCATAATATATGAATGTATATTTTGAGTATTAACATTAAGACGCTCAGCCAAAAAATATCTAAGTCTTGAAGTATCGAGTGTTGTACCTGTTCCAATAACCTTACAGGTTGGAAAATTAGAATACTTCATTGTCACATAAGTCATAATATCAACAGGATTACTTGCAATGACAAAAATACCATCAAATCCACTTGAAACAATACTTGTTACAATTTCCTTAAAAATCTTAGTATTCTTGCCAACCAAATCAAGTCTTGTCTCACCTGGTTTTTGATTAAGACCGGCAGTAATTACAACAATATCAGCATCAGAACAATCATCATAACTACCAAATTCTATTTTGATATTTTTTTTCAAAAACATCTGACCATGGTTTAAATCCATGACTTCACCCTTCGCTTTATCTTGAGCTACATCAATAATTACAAGTTCATGAACAAGTGAGTTATCTATTGTCAAAGCATAAGCAAAACTTGAGCCAACACCACCTGCCCCAACAAGAACAACTTTATTACGTTTAAGCATAACCATCTCCATATAAAATTATTTTATTGGTATAATGTAATTCTATAACAGTTTATGATACTTTAAAACAATCCAATAATATTTTTATAAAGCCCTGTATTAAATATTTAATATATAAAGCAAATAAACGCATAAATTGATACATTGAAATGAAAAAATAATTTATCTCAATACTAATCTCAACATAAATTAATTATCATCTGATTTAAGAACAGCAAGAAATGCACTTTGTGGTATTTCAATATTTCCTATCATCTTAAGTCGCTTCTTTCCTTCTTTTTGTTTTTCTAAAAGCTTTCTCTTACGAGTAATATCACCCCCATAACATTTAGCAGTAACATCTTTTCTAACAGGTGAAATTGTTTCACGGGCAATAATATTTGAACCAATGGCTCCTTGAATTGCTATTTTAAATTGCTGTCTTGCAATCTCATCTTTTAATTTTTTACAAATATTTAAAGCCTTTGCTCGTGCACCATCTCTAAAAACCAATTGAGATAATGCATCAACTCTATCTCCATTAACTAAAATATCCAACTTAACTAAATCTGTTTCCTCATATCCTAATAGTGTATAATCAAAAGAAGCATATCCACGACTTACAGACTTAATCTTGTCATAAAAATCAAACAATATTTCAGCAAGAGGCATCTTATAAATAACTTCAACACGCTTCGCATCAAGATAAATTAAATTTTCCTGTACACCTCTTTTAAGTAAACAAACGCTCATAATATTACCTAAAAATTCAGCAGGAACAATAATATTAGCTCTAATATAAGGTTCAAGTGTAACTTCAATATTTTCATTTCCGGGAAATTGTTCAGGACTTTCAATAAAATAGGGATTTCCCTTTTTAGGAATAATTTTATAACGAACAGATGGTGATGTTAATATTACACTAAGATCAAATTCACGCTCAATTCTTTCCTGAATCACCTCTAAATGCAAAAGTCCCAAAAATCCACATTTAAATCCATGGCCAAGAGCAGCTGATGCATCTTTTTCAAAAGTAAGAGATGCATCATTTAGCTTAAGTCTATCCATTGCTTTCAATAGATCATCATATTGATTAGCATCAACTGGATAAACAGATGAAAAAACTACAGGCTTAACCTCTTTAAATCCTTCAAGAGGAGCTACTGCTGGATTATCAACAAGAGTTACGGTGTCTCCAATTTTAACATCCGATATATTTTTTATTCCTGCAATAAAATATCCAACATCACCTGCTTCTAAAACATCTTTTTTTTCAAGAATAATTTTAAAAATTCCAATCTCTTCCACAAAATACTCTCTATCTGCATGCATAAATTTAATTTTATAACCGGGTCTAATTTGTCCCTCAAAAATTCTAAAATGAACAACAACACCACGATAAGAATCATAATGTGAATCAAAAATCAAAGCTTTTAATGGACTCTCCCTGCTACCCTTAGGAAAAGGAACATACTTACAAATAGCCTCAAGTAATTCATCAATACCTATTCCATTCTTAGCAGATATGAGAACAGCAACATTAGCATCTAATCCTAAATCATTCTCTATTTGCTCTTTCACAAAATCAATATTTGCACTTGGCAAATCTATTTTATTAATAACAGGAATAATTTCAAGATTATGTTCAAATGCCATATAAAAATTTGAAACGGTTTGAGCTTCTATTCCCTGACTAGCATCAACAAGTAAAAGAGCCCCTTCACAAGATGAAATTGCTCTTGAAACTTCATAAGAAAAATCAACATGTCCTGGAGTATCTACAAAATTAAGCTCATAAATATTGCCATCACTACACTTATAATCAATAGTTACAGCTTGACTTTTAATGGTAATTCCTCTCTCTCTTTCAATATCCATACTATCAAGAATTTGACTCTTAAATTCTCGATCTGAGATTATTTTAGCCTTTTGTATAAACCTATCTGCTAAAGTTGATTTACCATGGTCAATATGTGCAATAATACAAAAATTTTTTTTATAAGAACTAATTTTATACCTCCCCCAAATCCAAAATAGAATGTTTAGGAATATTGTACTAATGTATATTTTTATTAACCAAAAAATTTTTAATATGAGTCTTTGATTTTAAAACATAGGGTGAAAATTTAGGAGCAAGATCAACTATCAATTTCCAAGTATCTACAGCCCGCAACTTATGCTTATTCTCATCATAAATATAAGTAGCATAAGAAATATTATACATTATTTCCCAAAAATCTGTAGATTCAAAACTAGACTTAACATCATTATATTCATTTATTTTTTTAACAAAAGATCTTAAATTCTTAAATTCATAAAGAGGTTCATAATAATTAATATAATGATACATTCTAGTTAAAATACCAACTGCAGCAACAAGTCCATGAGTAATTGCAAGTTTATGAGCACCTATCTTCAAGTACACCTTTGATAACAACTTATGGGTATCTATTAGACCATAATTATTAAATCTATAAAGATTAAAAGTAAAATCTATACCAGATGTTCCTCTTACCTGTTTTAAATAAGAATTTAAATAAAAAGACATATCAGATTTATTATCCGAAGTGTCGCCATATTTTTGCACAATATAGTGATAATTATAATAATCATCACCACGTGAAAATTTACTTAAAATTTCATTTAAATAATCAATCATATCAACATAATTATTTTTAATTTCAGCAATTTTTGCCAAAGAAAAAAGTATATTTTTTTCAAACGATTTATCCAGCAAATAATCTTTATCTTCCAAAGTTTTTTGAAGATGTAATTTTTGAAGTACAACATTACCAATCATGCTATAAACAATAGACAGATAATAATTAGCTTCTGGATATATACCTTTTCTAAGTAATGCTTCCTGCAAAAAATTTATTGCATCAGTAAGATTAGATTTGATAAAACCTTCCTTAGAATAAATTAACTGCCGTCCTTTTTCAATCAAAATCCAATATGGAAGTTCCTTTACACCTAACGAATTTAAACTTAATATAAAACTAAAAATAAAAAAAAATAAAAAAAATCGTAACATATTCATAAATATATTAAATTTTCTCACAAATTGCGAGAAAATTTAATATCTGAATATTTGAGTTTAAACAAACTTAAATATCATCAAAAATACCATTACAAAAAGAGCAACAGATTCAATTAATCCCAAAACTAAAAGATTTGTTGCAAATCCCTTGCCAGTCTCAGCAAAAGAATCACAAGCCCCTGCAGCAGTTCTACCCTGAGCAAAAGCAGAAATAGCCATTGCAAGTCCACCACCAAAACCAGCTCCAAATAATAACCAAGGATTAGCCTGGGTCATCACCTCTGCTAACGTATTCATTAATATATAACCATATATTATTTGTGTAAGAGGTGCTGAAACAAAAACAATTAATAAAAAGGGAGCCGATTTACCTTGCATATAACATCTCTTCCATGCTCCAATAGCAGCACTCCCGGCAGCTCCCATTCCCAAAGCTGAACCTATCGCAGAAACTGTTAAAGCTGAATTAACTCCTACTAAACCTATATCCATAATTTTATTCTCTCCTTATCTAATCTTTAATTTTTTTAAAAGGTCTATAAGAATATCCATTCCATTCTTGACCCAAATGATTTGAAAACTCAAGCATATTAAGTCTTACTCCATGAACAACAACAGATAATAAAGATAACATTATATTTAAAATGTGTCCAAAAAGTATCACAATAACACCTCCTATTATAAGACCAATATTAGATGATTTTAATAAAGATACTGACATGCTATTAAAACTATCAGAAATTGCAAGTCCTGCAAGTCCAACAGCAAAAAGCCTAATATAAGATATTATATCTGCAAATCCTGAAACAGTAGCTAAAAATTGCTCTATAAGTCCTCCAAAACTTTTTAACATACACACAAAAAAGTTTGAACCATCCTGTTTGTCAAAAACAAAAATAAGCATAACTCCAAAATATATCATATTAAGAATCATACTATGCATAGGAAAATTATCACTTCCAAGTATTAAATTAAGAACAAAATAATAAAGCCCAGGCATTAAAACAAGCCAACCAATTTGAGCAATTGCATGTATATGTGGCTTTTCTTTCACTTTTTGAACAAAATTCCATACATGAGCCAAAGACAGCTGTAAAACCCCTATTGTAAAACATATAAACATAACATTTTGCATACCATTATTTCCTGTCAAATACTCAACCTTAAGAGATTTCAAAATAGGAAATAAATCAAGAACAAAATGACCACTACCAAACCAAGTACCAGTCATAGAACCATATATTATTGCTGACGTACTTAAATAAAATATTAAAGCATGAGCAGAAGTTAATGGTTTATTTTTTAAAACACTAATCAAATTAATAATAATGCCTATTAACAAAAATATAACACCATAAGCTGCATCACCAATTATCATTCCAAAAAACACAAAGAAAAACAACATAAAAACACAACTAACATCTCTCTCTTTATATCCAGGAATTGTATCTAAAACATCGAAAATAGGTTTAGCAAGCTTAGCAATTCCTTTTCTTTTTACATAAGTAGGAATAAAATCATTATCATCTGGCTCCGCAAATTGCACCACAAACTTACCATTAAGAGTCGCATTTTGAAGATATTTTTGCTTATCTTCAGGAATAAATCCTGTAATATATACAAACTCATCACACTCCACATTCATATCAGCCATAACCTGTTCAAATTCAATAATTTGTTCATACTCTTTTATTGCATCTTTTAAAATATTTCTATATTTATTTAAAACTGACAACTGAGTTAATTTTTGCTCTAAAACCTCATCAATCATTTTTAACTTGGTTTCAATAGAATCTAGATCAAATTCAAATTCATATTCTTCAGCTACATCTATATTCTGTTTAGAGTCATTAATAGCTACAAAATAAGCTGTACCTTTATAATTATTAATAAGAGCAACTTTAACCTGCGAAAATAACAACAATTTTTTATATTCAGACATTCCAGACTTAAAAAATTGCACATGAATATTACATCCCCTTAATTTATTGACTAAATCAACAGAAAAATATCCCCAACAAGATATAATATCTCTATTACGAAGTAATAATTGACGCATTTCTCTTAAATCTTTAATCTCAGAACCTAAGTCAACGATACGTTTTGCAATATCTAAAAAATTCTCATTTGAAGAACTTAAAATTTGCACTTCAGAATCATCACCAAGCAAAGACAAAGCATGATTTAAAATACTCCTCTCCTCAATAACTTTTTGTAAAGATTCTGAAACTTTATTGCAAAAATTGATATGAACAACTCCCAATTCTCTTAAGATCTCAAGTGAGTCTCTTTTATATTTTAATAAAGTTAAAAGCAAAACCTTCTTCATTTTAACAATCATTAACACATCCTCATCTATTTTTAATTAAGCTGGCTTTCGCCATTTTACCTCTTACAACAGCTGCAGTCTGTTGATCTCCAAGATAAACATTAATCTTTTTTATATTAACTTTAGCATTAGGAATCATAACTTTTTCGAATAAATTTACTCTTTGAGAAGTAATATTAAGTTCTAATTCTAATAAATTAGCTTGCTCATCTAAAATCTCAAGTTCTGCATTTATTTGAATAATGTTCTTAATAGCCTCTATGCCCACATCTACCCAATAAGGAGTCAATAAAAGATCATGTTTAATATCTTCATATTCAACTGACTCAAATACGGGTATAGTAATACCTGCTATGTTTGTAAAACCCTTTCTTACTTTTTTAATTTGAATCCAATCTTGAAAAGGAAATCTCTCACCAAATAACGAAATCCAAAATTTCATATTCCTTTTCAATTTATCCCTTTCAAGTTTTTTCACTTCTTTCAAAGCCTTAACTTTTCTAATTTCCAAATGAAGTTGTTGTTTTTTAAGTTGCAACGTAGGTAAATACCTACTAAACATTTTAAGATCATCTTTTTGTTTTTTAAGTTCATTTTTTGTCAACTTAACTTTAGGCATCTCTAATCCCTATTTTTAGGCCAATACTTTTCCAGCAGTTCTGTTTTAATGCCAGTCTCATTAGGTTCAAAACAACTAGAGAGAATAGTCCAACCCAAATCCAAAGCCTCTTCTAACGGAATATTAAGAGACAAATCCATAAGTTTACTCTCAAACATATTGCTATACTTAAGAAGCTTTTCATCCCACTCTGTCATATTAAATCCCATAGCTTTTTTCTCTATAGATTCTCTTGAAGATGCATAAAGCTTAATCATTGAATCCATAATCGTCCTATGGTCATCTCTTGTCTTTCCATTAACCATTTGCTTAAGTCTTGAAAGAGAGCCAAAAGGCTCAATTCTGCCTCTCCTTAAATAGTATTGTCCTTCAGTAATATAACCCGTATTATCAGGTACTGGATGAGTAACATCATCTCCAGGCATTGTAGTAACTGCAAGTACAGTAATTGATCCTGCACCTTCAAAATCAATAGCCTTCTCATATCTAGATGCAAGCTGAGAATATAAATCACCAGGATAACCTCTATTAGATGGCACTTGCTCCATAGTAATAGCTATTTCTTTCATAGCATCCGCAAAATTGGTCATATCGGTTAAAAGTACCAAAACTTTTTTTCCCTGCAAAGCAAATTTTTCAGCAACAGCAAGAGAAATATCAGGAACAATTAAAGACTCAACAACAGGATCATTGGCTGTATTTACAAAAAAGATTGTCCTACTTAAAGCTCCACCACTTTCAAGTGAATCCTTAAACGTTAAATAATCATCATTTTTAAGTCCCATTCCTCCAAGAATAATGAGATCAACCTCAGCTTGAAGAGCTATCCTTACAAGAAGCTCATTATAAGGTTCCCCAGACACAGAAAATATTGGTAATTTCTGAGATTCAACAAGAGTATTAAAAACATCTATCATTGGAATTCCAGTCCTTATCATATTTCTTGGCACAATACGCTTTGCAGGATTAACCGATGGACCACCAATTTCAATTAAATTATCCTCAAGACGTGGCCCTCCGTCTTTAGGATTACCAGCACCATCAAAAATTCTACCAAGTAAATTTTCAGAAAATGTTACTTGCATTGGATGGCCCAAAAACTTAACTTCATCTGAAGTTGAAATGCCTATTGTTCCATTATAAACTTGCAGAGAAACCTTATCCCTCTCTAGCTTAATCACTTCCGCTAAGGAACTTCCATTTTTGGATTTTACAATGGCAAGTTCTCCATATTTAACACTTTTTGCTATAACAGTTATTACATTCCCAATAATAGATTCTATCTTACTATATACTCTCTTCATTTGCACACCTCAAAAATCCAATTTTTTAGAACGTAATAAATTTTTTAAATTAATTTCTAATTTATTAAACTTTTCTTGCTTAAAGGGAGCAAGATTCATATCTAAAATATTTTGTCTTAAATCATTTATAAAACTTCTTGCTTCCAATTTATTTTCAAATTTAAAATCTGATTGTAAAATCTTATAAAGAATATTAAACATATAATTTTGACGCTCAAAACTCACAGCAGCATCAACACTATCGAATGAATTTTGCTGTAAATAACATGAATCTAAAAGTTCAGATTTCAAATACACAACAAAGTCATCAATACTCACCCCATCTTCTCCAACAACTCTCATCATCTGATTAACTTCATTTCCCTTAACCAAAAAAGCCCTTGCATATTCTGTTGCCTCATATTCAACTACACCTCTATATTTACTCCAAGAGTCAAGAGGATTAATTGCTGGAAATTTCCTAGCATCTGATCTCTCTCTTGTAAGACCATGAAATGCTCCTACCACTTTCAAAGTTGCTTGAGTTACTGGTTCTTCAAAATTACCCCCAGCAGGACTAACAGAACCACCCACAGTTACAGATCCAACACTGCCATTATTTAAAACAACAACACCTGCTCTTTCATAAAATGATGCAATAACAGATTCAAGATATGCTGGAAATGCCTCATCCCCTGGTATTTCCTCAAGACGACCTGACATCTCTCTCATAGCCTGAGCCCACCTTGAAGTTGAATCTGCCAACAAGAGTATATCAAGACCCATTTGCCTATAATATTCACTAATAGTAATAGCTGTATAAACTGATGCTTCACGAGCAGCAACGGGCATAGAAGACGTATTACAAATAATACATGTTCTCTCCATTAATGATTTACCTGTTCTTGGATCTGTAAGTTCAGGAAACTCTTTCAGAGTTTCTACTACCTCACCTGCTCGCTCACCACAAGCAGCAATAATTACAATATCAACATCAGCATTACGACTCGTAACCTGTTGAAGAACCGTCTTACCAGCACCAAAAGGTCCAGGAATACAAAATGTACCACCCTTTGCAACCGGAAAGAATGTATCTATTATTCTTGTTTGAGTTACCATGGTCTCATTAGGAATAAGTCTCTTTTTATAACTAGTAACGGGAACTTTCACAGGCCAATGAAACGACATAGTAATAATATGTTTACCCCCAGCATCATCTTCAATAACAGCAATCCTATCATCTACAGTATAATCACCATCACCAACTATCTCTATAATTCTATAAGAATCTCTCCTATCAAATGGAACCATAATTTTATGATTAATTGTACCTTCGATGACAAATCCAAGAAAATCTCCAGCAACAATAAAATCTCCAACTTTTGCAGTTGCATTAAAACTCCATTTTTTATTTCTATCAAGAGCACTTAAATATAAACCCCTCTCTAAAAAAAAACCACACTTAGTAGCAAGCTCTGGTAATGGATTTTGAAGACCATCATACACCTGACTTAAAAGACCAGGTCCTAACTCAACTGTTAAAAGCTTATCTGTAAACTCAACATCATCTCCAACAGCAATTCCTCTTGTCATTTCAAACACTTGAGCATCAACTTCTCCATCTCTAATACGGATTATTTCAGCTTTTAAACTCTGACCACCTGTTTTAATAAAAACAATTTCATTCATGGAAACCGTACCTACCATTTCAATAGTAACCAAATTTCCAATAACACCTACTACTTTTCCTTTAGCTTCCATTTAAATTCCTTCAAAAATTTTTACTTATTTTGATACTTAATTTTTGACAAACATCATCAAAATTTTTCTCACCTATCTCTTCTCTAAAGAGACTTCTCCTTGAAATTAACATTAACTTTAAAAAATAAATTATCAACTTTTCAAAGTTAAATTCATTTCCAACTTCAAGTTCTGTTAAAAATTGCCACTTTAAAATATCAATTCCTAGTTCTACCTCAAAAGGATTTTCTTTAAGACAAAGAGGTTTCAAAATTCCTAAATAATAACTAGAAAAATAAGGAGATTCTAAATATATATCTTTCTCAAATCCCAATTTTTCAGCCCTAATAACTGCCAGAGTATATCTTATTATTTCTTCAAATTCAAAAAACTTCTTAGCAACCTCTGAACTTTCTTTATTAAATCTCAACTCTGACAAATCCTTTATAAAAAGAAAATCTTCTCTACTTAAAACAATCTCAACATTATCAAAAAAATCCGATATGCTCCATACCTTTTCAACCTTTAAATCAAGATAAGGTAATGAGGATATAATATAGTAATATGAACTTAACATACTATACTCCTAATCCAATTTTATAATTTCCTTAAACCTTGGATTTAAATATTCAAAAAGAATGTCAGCAATAGCTTCTGATGTAAAATCATAATATAAACTACCGTCTCTCTGTTGGACTTTAAACCCTTTATTTATACCCTTAAAAGGTTTTATTTCAATTTCAGCACCAAATTTATTTCTTATGCTTGTTTTTAAAATAGATGATAAATTATCAATATCAGATTCATTAAGCATAATATCTATCTTATCATCTTTACCCCAAACATCTAAAACCCTAATAATCAGTTCTCTTAAAAAATTAGAATCATAGACACTAGAAACAGAATCTTTTAAAGCAGATTTAAAAAGAGATTTAATACTATTTTCAGTACCAATAACTAAATCTCTAAATGCTTGACGAGATGCTTCAAGAGAATATCTCTTATAATCATAAGCTTCTTTTTCGGCTTTTATTTTTAACTCTTTAGCCTCACTCTCAGCCTTTAAAATAATAGCTTCAGCTTCTTGCTTTGCATTAAGAATAATTTCACTTGCCAGCCTTTCAGCTTCATCAAGTCCATCTTTTTTAATTTTATTTATTAAATCTTTAACTTCAAATTGCACTATAACTCCTCAATATACAAAAAAGTAATCCAAAATACTCAATAAACAAATCTTTGCATAAAGTATACCAATAAATTTTTGATTATTAAAAGTCACAATATCAAAATTATATATCATGAAAAAAATTTCCAATAATCTTATAAACATTAATATCATAAACTATACTAAGGTCTTTTTCTGGAAACTTTTCCTTAAGTTTTGCACCAAAAACCTCAATACCCTTTTCCACAATTTTTTTATTAAATTCTACATCAACTACATCAAGAGTTATCATTTCAATAATAATTAAATATCCTCTACCAAATTTAGAACCATATCCAAACGTAAAAGAAGTTGTAACACGAAAGAGTCCATCCAAACATCCATTAGCTGCTTTACCTCTAGAAAGCCTACTCGGATGCAATTCATAAGCATTACCAAACTCATCTTCAAGAATAGAGTCAACATAAAGACAAATATTAAACAATACACTCTCAAATTCTTGAAACTTTAATATACCCATTTAAAATTCTACTATTGTTTTTCCAACCCCTCCATCATTTGGATGAGCAAAATAATATTTTTTAATAAACGTTATATCTTTTAAAAATGCGTGCACTCCTTCCATTAGCAAACCTTCTCCTTTGCCATGAATGATTTCAAATTTAGAAACATTTTTAAGTAACATATCATCTATTTTTTTACCCAAGAAGTTTATAGCCTCAGCCACCCTCATTCCCCTAATATCAACTATTAAATTTAATGTATCATCTTGCTGTTCAAAAGAAAAACTAAATTTTTTATCACAACCTCTTGGAGCTCTATCATTATACAATATTTTCTCTAAACTAACAGCTGCAACTGTAATCTTAAATACACCTGTATTTATAATAAATCCTTTTTTAGTAACACCTATTATCTCTCCTGAAAAATTTGAGCCTAATACTCTAACTTTATCTCCTATTCTAAATTCAACTTTAGTAGCAATTTTTTGATTTAACATTTCAATTTTAGTAACCTTAGAAGCTATATTATCTGAAATATCAGCTATAAATTTTTTATTCTTAAAAAGACAAACACCTTCTTCTTTTATCTCTCTAACCAAATTTTCTAAGGTCTGTCTTGTTTTTTTTAAAAACTCTTTTTGTTCATTAACAAGATTCTCTTCCAAATTTCTTTCTCTTAATACAAGAGTCTCCCGAATATCATTAATCTCAACTTCTTTAAGCTCAATAAATTTAAGCTTATTCTTTATTTTTTCCTCAAGTAAATATATTTCTCTCTCTTTTTCCGTAAGTCTTGCCAATATCTCATTAACTTCCGTCTTGCTAGACTCATAAATATTTTTAGCTCTAGATATTATGTTAAAATCAACAAGAAATTTGCTTGCAACACTAAAAGCAAAGCTTTCCCCTGGAACAGAAAACATTAACTTATAACTGGGCTCCATTTTATCTAAATCCATTTGCATTGAATCATTAATAACATTTTCATGAGTATATGCAAAATATTTAAGAGCATTATAATGGGTTGAGATAATCACAAAAGCATTAATACAAATCAAATGTTCAAGAATAGCTATAGCCAATGCTTGTCCTTGTTCAATATCAGTACCTGAACAAAATTCATCAAATATCAAAAGACTATCTTTTGTTGCATGCTTTAAAATATAAGCAATATTATTCATATGACTTGAAAAAGTTGATAGAGAATTCAAAATTGACTGTTCATCTCCAACATCAACTAAAATGTTATCAAAAATCTTAAAGGTACTAGACTCATCAACTGGAATTGGAATTCCAAATTGGAACATAGCGCTCAAAAGAGCAACTGTTTTTAATGTTGCTGTTTTTCCACCAGCATTAGGACCTGTAATAACAACAACTCTATTATTTAAAGGAGAAAAATTAATAGGCTTTGCATTCTTTATTAAAGGATGCCTAGCATTCATAATATTCAAATCACCATCAAGTTTAGGAAAAATTCCTTGATTTTGAATCCCATAAATTGCTCTGGATTTTAAAGAATCATAATATATAAAATTACTATAAAGAGATTTTAAGATAAAAATATGTTTTCGTATTTCATCTGATAATTTTTGCAAAATTCTAAAAACGATATGTGTCTTTTCAAAATTTAAAAAACTCAATCTATTATTTTCACTTATCATTTCATTTGGTTCAACATAGAATGTTTCACCAGATGAGGAAACAGATATAACATTGCCTTTAATTCTATTTTTAAAACTGGATTTAAGAGCAATGGTACATTTACCTGATTTATAATAAATAAGATTAGAGCTTAAATAATTTGCATTTAAATTTATTATCTGTTTAATTTGCTTTTCAATTTTTTTATTCAAATTTCTAATTTCAAAATCAATCTTATCATATCTCTTATCAACACCATGCTTTATTTTAAGTTCATCAATATCAACATATTTACATAAAAATTCTAGTAAATATTTTAAATTTGGATATACAAATAATAATTTTTTTAAAACATCAATTTCACCCCGAAATTTAAGTTCATGTTTTTCTAAAAAAAACATTATTCTTAAAATTTCTTTTAGAAAGAGAATAATATTCTTAATCTCTTCGATAGAAATTCTTGATTTTTTTTAAGGAGTAAAACAATAGACTCATTTATACTCTCAAGACAATAATTTGGATATTCTTCATCAAGTTCAATAAGATTTTTAATTAAATTAACAAAAGAACATACTTCCTGAATTTCTCTATCAGTTTTTAATATTTGCTGTTCATTTAAAAGTTTAACCGTATCTGAAATAGTTACATAAGATGCAACTGAAGATAATATTTGATAAAAATCAATTTTTTCCAAATATTTCTCTTGCATAACTTTTATATCTCTTAAGTTCACTAAAAATTTTCAAATAACTATTATACCTAGCTTCTGCAATTTTAAATCCAATTTGACTTATTACAAAACAATTTGGCTCATTGATATGTAAACAAGAATTAAATCTACATAAATCATTAAAATATTTAAATTCTTTAAAATAATATTTAAGCTCAAGATATCCTAAACCTTCAATGCCAAATTCCTTTATTCCAGGAGTATCAATTAAAATTTTATTATCAGAATGAAAAGCCACAGCATAAACCGTAGTATGTCTGCCTCGTGCATATTTATAAGATATCTCATTTATAGCCTGAGATGCATTTAAATCTATAACATTTATAAGTGAAGATTTTCCAACTCCAGATTGCCCAATAAAAGAAGTTCTTGAATTTTTAATAATTTTTTTCACCTCATCAATTCCCTGCAAAGTAACAACAGAAGTCTTAATAACTCTATAACCTAAATATTCATAAATCTTAATAAAAGAATCAACCCTCAGATTTATGCCTTCATCAACCTTATTTACCAAAATAATAGGGGTAATTCCCTGTTCCTCAGCAACTATCAATGTTCTATCAATAAATGAATTTTTAAATTCTGGAAGAGTAGCAGAACTTACAATCAAAATATTATCGATATTTGAAACAATCACTTGCCTTAAAGCAACCTTTTTATTATAACGCCAAAAAACATTTCTACGTTCCATTCTCTCTTTAATGTATACCTTATGTTCATCATAAATATCCCCACAAACAAAATCACCCGGAACTAAAGGACTATACTCTTTCTCCCTAGTATTTAAGAATTTACCTTTAATAACACCCTCATAAACTGTATTAGTATTAACTTCAACAACAGAATAAATATTATTAACACCCCAGAGAACCTCAAATGTACTACTATTCAATTGAATATTCCTTTAAAATAAAAATTATATTTTTTACAAAAATTCTTATAAAAGTGTAAATTTTTATCTTGTGTTAAATAAAAATAACGTTTAAAACAATAATCACTATTTTCAACATTTTTTAACGATTTATTAAGTTCATCGGCAACAATTTTACGATTATCATAAACGGGTATTTCTAAAACACTTTCTATCATATCTTTAATATGCAAATAATGCGTACAACCCAAAAAAACCATATCTCGTTTAGTAGATTGAACTTCAAACTTTAAAGATTTTAAATACTCAAGCGCATCTTTTTCAAAAATATCTCCATATTCAACAAATTTTACAAGTTCACCCGCAGATTTTAAAATTAAATCTATATGATTATTCTGCTCTTTCTTGACAAATTCGCTATTAATAGTAGTATTTGTTGCAATTAAAATCACCCTTTTAAACACAAGTTCCTTAACTAAACTAACTGAAGGCAAAGTATATATTATAGGAAAATTAAAATTTAATTTATTATAAACACTAATAGAAGCTGTATTACACGCAACAACAATCGAGACAATATTATATATTTCCCTTAATTTTGAAATAAGCTCCAAAAACTCATTTAAAATAAAATTTGAACTTTTATCACCATAAGGAAAATTTTTATTATCTGCAACATAAATATAATTTCTATTAAACAATTTCTTACTTATATATTCAAAATAAGCAAGTCCACCAATACCTGAATCAAAAATAACTATAACATCTTCTAAATTGTTCATAAATCTTCTCTAAATTTAAGTATAAAAATTAATTTACTCTCTTTCAATTACAAAATGATAAAATAATATGGCTTAAACTATAATTATAATAAACATCAAGTTAGAGAAAGAGGAATATATGCACAAAAGTATCAAAGAAATATTAAACAACCCTATAACAAATAATACAATCACAGTCAAAGGATGGATTAGAACAAAACGAAGCAATGGTAAAATTTCATTTTTAGAAATTAATGACGGCTCAAATATTAAAGGAATTCAAGCTGTTATTGATGAAAACAATCCTCAATTTGAAAAAAAAGAATTTAAAAAGCTCACAACAGGTGCAAGCATATCCTTAACAGGAATCTTAATTTTAAGCCCTGCAAAAGGACAAACTTATGAAATTAAAACAACAAATTTTTATATAATTGGCGAATCAGATCAAAAAACATATCCTTTACAAAAAAAAAGACATTCTTTTGAATTCTTAAGAGAAATCCCTCATCTAAGAATACGCACTAATACATTTGGTGCTGTTGCCAGAATTAAAAACCAAATTTCTTATAAAATTCATGAATATTTTCAAAAAAACGGATTTTTTTATATTCATACACCCATTATTACATCAAACGATGGTGAAGGAGTAGGTGAAATATTTCGTGTATCTACCCTAAACCTTAATAATATTGAAAACAAAAAAGAAATTGATTTTAAAGATGATTTTTTTGGCAAACAAGCATTTCTTACAGTAACTGGACAATTGCATGGAGAAGCTTATGCAATGGCTTTATCAAAAATATATACATTTGGTCCTACCTTTAGAGCAGAAAATTCAAATACAACACGCCATGCCTCAGAATTCTGGATGATTGAACCTGAAATGGCATTTTTTACGCTTGAAGATAACATAAATTTAGCAGAAGATTTTTTAAAATACGTCCTAAGCGAAACTTTAAATCACTGTCATGAAGATATGGAATTTTTTGATAACTTCATTGAAAAGGGAGTAATAAAAAAGATTGAAGATGTAATAAATTCTAAATTTGAAGTTATTACCTATACTCAAGCAATTAAAAAACTCGAAAATGCAAAAAAAACATTTGAAATAAAACCTTATTGGGGCATGGATTTACAAACAGAACATGAAAGGTATTTAACAGAAGAAATTATTAAAAAACCTACTACAGTTATTGACTATCCAAAAGAATTTAAAGCATTTTACATGAAAATGAATCAAGACAATAAAACTGTAAAAGGAATGGATATTTTAGTTCCACGAATTGGAGAAATCATTGGGGGCAGTGAAAGAGAAGATAATCTAGATAAATTGAATAATAGAATAAAAGAGCTAAACTTAGAAACAGAGACTCTTAATTGGTATTTAGATTTAAGGAGATTCGGTTCAACTCCGCATTCTGGATTTGGACTTGGACTTGAAAGACTACTGCAATATACAACAGGAATGCCTAATATTAGAGATGTTATACCATTTCCAAGAACTCCAAAAACTCTTCATTTCTAATAAAGAGTTTTCGAAAGGAGAAAAACATTGCAAATCAAAATTTTGTATAAAATAGTATTAATGTCACCAGTACTAATCTTATTTGCAAATGAAAAATTAAAAGACGATTTCAAAATATTTTCAAATATAGAAAAAGAAATCACAAATAAAACCAATAAATCAAAACCTAAAATAAATAAATCCAACAAAATAAATTATCCACACAAAAAAATTAATTATCATCATGAAATTAGAAGAAAAAAAAATACAGATTTTAAATCTTATAATAAGGAACATATAAATAACCACACAAATGGTACTGTAAAAATAAAAAAATCAAAAAAAATATATTATCCACAAGATAAAATTAATATACAAGAACCAAATTTAGAAAAAAATGTATGGTATAATATCAAAGTCTATCCAACCAATATAAAGGATAGGTTTAAAAAAATTAAATTACTAAATAATATAAATACAAAAATAAAAAAAGATTTTGCTTTAATTGGACCTATTCTAGAAGATAATTTAGGAGAAATAACAAAAGCATTAAACATAAGAGGATATAACGAATTAGAATATATTAAGCTTGAATAGAATTAAAGTTTTTTTGATAAAAACTTTAAAATATCCAATAATTCATCATCTAAATTAACAAAATTTAATTTATATTCATCTTCTGACAATCCAATTAACTCATGATTACTGTAATGTATCCAAGTAGTTAATTCATCCTCATCTGAATACTTATTAACATAATAATCAGGTTCATAATCAATATGTCCACGTTCTTTATAATCATAAACAGCTATCCTCACATTCTGACTATCTATCCCTCTCTTTAAAACTTCTTCTCGCAAATGAATAATTGTACGACCAGTATCAAATATATCATCAACAAATAAAACATTATCACCTACTCTTAAATATTTTGGATCATAAGTCCATCCATCTATCATTATTTTTTTCTGCTTATTTGAAACATCATATGATCTTGCAACAACAGCAGCATAAAGAAGGGGCTTTTCTGGCTTAATAAATTTAAAGAACTCACTAATAATATTTCCAAGATAAGCTCCACCTCTCAAAGACACATACATAATGTCAGGAATAAACCCATCTTTATAAATTTTATAAGCAAGTTTAAGACCATTTATTCTTACATCTTCATAAGAAACGAATTTTTTCATTTATATAACACCTCAAAACACATAAAATTAAGACTTGTTTCAAAAAAATCAATTATCTCTTCAATTTAACTCATAATTTATATATTTACTACTCCCTCAATGATAAAAAACAATTTATAACTTGAACTACATTTAAGAAAACTTATAAAAATAAACAGTATTATTCATACTAATATATTTAAATACAAATCTCTATCCCAACATTATCTCTTTACATTGATAAATTAAACATAAAACTTATTCACTCAAGTAAAAAAATCAATAATACAAAATAGAATTACCAAATTTAATGCCTAAAGGCTTAAAGAATTAACATCTTGAAGCCTTATACAAAAAATAAAATGTATTATCAAATAGACACTTTTAAAGTTTGTCCATTTCTTAAAATACTATAATTATTTTTTCCATGCTTAATAGCATCATAAAAATCTCTTAAAGTTTTAACATTTTTTGAATTAACAATCATAATAATATCTCCTGTTGCAATTTGAGGATTATTACCCAAAGTTGAATCAATACTATCAACAACAACTCCATTAATCCAATTTCTCAAACCAAGTTGCACCCTAACCTCTTTAGTTAAAGGATAAACAGTAAAGCCTGGCATCAATTTTAAATCTAAAGTATTGCCCTTTTCCTTATCGATATTAGTAGGCATAACACCAAGTTCTACCTCAAAAGTTTTCGTCTCTTGTCCTCTTAAAACCTCAACTTTAATTTTTTCCTTAGCATAAAAATCATTAATGTATTGCTTAACATCAAAGAAAAGATTCATTGCAACACCATCTATCTTGCTAATCACATCACCAGCTCTAAATCCTGCTTTCAAAGCTGGAGAACCATCATAAACACCTGCAACAATTGCTAATGAAACAGACTCATCTTCATAACCTAAACTTTTAAGAAATTCTACATCTTTAGACCTCAAACGATGAAATGCAACGCCCATCCAAGATGATTCACTTTTTTGTCCACTCATTAATGCATCAAAAACACTCTTAGCATTATTAATAGGAATAGCAAAACCAAGTCCAATATTTCCTCCAGAAGGAGATGAAATCCACGAATTGATACCAATAACTTCTCCTTTAGTATTAACAAGAGGTCCTCCAGAATTACCACGATTAATAGCCGCATCTGTTTGAATAAATAAATTTCTAGCTTTTAAATTAGGATTAAAAGAACGATGAAGACCACTAATAATACCTGCTGTAACTGAAAAACTAAAGTGATAAGGACTTCCAACAGCTATAACCCAATCTCCCACTTCAAGTCTGTCGCTATCACCAAGTTCAGCTACCCCAATATCTACAACATCATCAGCCTCAAAACTAACCAATGCAATATCTTTTTTATCGTCCTTACCCACTAACTGAGCTTTATAACTTTTATTATTATAAGTTCCAACTTCAAACTCACTAGCATTTTCTAGAATATGACTATTTGTCAGAACATAAAACAAATTTGTTTTCTTAGAATCCTTTCCAATAATAACGCCAGAACCACCCCATTGTGCTTTTTTTTCAAGATTAAGACCTGGAATATCAAAGAAAAAGAATTGCATAGGATCGCGTGTTTTAATTGTTCCAGTAGCATAAATTTCCACAGTTGATGGTAAAATTTTTTTAGATACTTCTCTAAAAGAATCTTGAAGAGAGTGTACAGCATCTCCTTTCTCCTGTGCAAAAACAATAGTATTTTTTTCAGACTTCAAATAACCTATTCCAACAAAAAATCCAACAGCTAAAGCTAAAAAACTAGCAAAAAACACAGAAATAAAATTTTTATTCATTTTATACACCTCCATAATATAAAACCAAATCTTTTAAATATTTACTTAAGTATTATCAAACTTTACTTAAAATTAAAGGCAAACCATCAATAACAGCAACAGTATGTTCAAAATGAGCAGAAAAACTAAGATCAGATGCAAAGACTGTCCAACCATCACTCTTAAGAGAAACTTTATGACTTCCTAAATTTACCATAGGCTCAATTGCCAAAACCATACCTTCCCGTATTTCAATATTTTTAAAAAAAGGATCATAATAATTTGGAATACTTGGCTCTTCATGTAACGAAAAACCAACACCATGCCCCGTATATTCTCTAACAATTCCAAACTTAAATGGTTTAATATAATTTTCTATAGCCTTCGAAATATCTAAAATTCGATTACCAACCTTCATTTCATCAATTCCTTTATAAAGAGCAGCCTCTGTAATTTCTAATAAGCGACTAACTTGAGAGCTTACCTTTCCCACTTTAAAAGTTTTAGCCATATCAGAATAAAATCCATCCAAAACAACACCACAATCAATACTAATAACATCCCCATTTTTAAGCATTCTACTCCCAGGAATTCCATGTATAACTTCTTCATTTATAGAAGCACAAATAGTCCCTTTAAATCCATTATATCCTTTAAAAGCAGACTTACCTCCATTTTTAGTAATAAAATCACTAGCTATAAAATCAAGTGTTTTAGTGTTAATTCCAGGAGCAATATTTTTCTCGATTTCCAAAAAAGTTTGAGCTAAAAGTCTACCTGATGCCTTAATCTTTTCAATTTCTTCTCTAGATTTTAATCTTAATTTCAAATATTCAATTCCTCTCTTTAAATATCTTTATCATATTCATATAAAGTTTACCCTCATTAGTTTCATAAAAAGAATTAGCAATTGAAATGGCCTCTCGTCCCTTTTCAAATTCACCTAAATAAAGATAATTAATCCCTCGCTTTAAATATATTTTTGCTATATCCTCACGCTCTTTTAAATTAATGCTACTCTTATCATCAATAGCAAAAGGTAAAGTCGAAACTGCATTACTAAAATATTCTTCTGATTCCTTATAATTTTTTTGATAAAACTTTAGAACCCCAAAATTATAATATATACCATATAAATACTTGTTCGTTTGCTCACGCAAAAGTATTTTTTCTGCAACAACCAAGTCCTTTTTCAGAAACAAATAATAAAATTTATAAAAATAATACCAATCCTGTATTTCATCAACAGGATTATAAACATTAAAAAACAAATCTAAATCCTTTAAATCAGAATAAAGAAGTAAATTCCAAGCCAAAAATTGTGCAATATCACTACTATAGTTTGATCTATAAAATAAACGCCATAAAAAAGACTTTTTAGCTTCATATTTTAAATTCGAATAATTTAAAATAAAATAAAGTTTAAAGAACAAAGGATTATCTTTATATCTTTTTACAATCTCATTTGCATTAAAATAATCATTGATTTCAAAATACATACTAGCCAAATAATAATTCATCATTTCATTTCCTTTAAATTTTTCATTGGCCTTATTCAGATAAGTAATGGCACGCTTTAAATCATTTTCTTTCTTCGCAATAAATGCCAACCCAAGATATATCATCATACTATAATCAGGAAAATCTGTATAAAGTTTCAAATATTCACTCTTAGCATTATTAATATCTCCCTTCTTCAAATAAGCATCTGCTAACAAAAACATTAAACTAGGTTCACTATTATCACTAAGAAGTTTAAGATTGGCAATAGTAAAATCTAAATTATCAAGACCGTAAGAAATATAAGCAAGTTCTTTAGCAAAATCCTTATCTTCTTTTATTTTTAAGAGTATTCTCCTAGCAGCATCAAAATCTTTTTTATCTATATACAAAAGCATTGCATTAATTAAAAACGCATTATTTTGAAGATTGAATCCTATAGTCTCAAAAGCAAGAGCATCTCTTTCTTGCTCCATTTTAATTAAAAAACTCTTTATGTCTTTGACATCATAATTTAAAATCAAACTTTTAATAAAAGCCTCATCACATAAATATTTATATTCTTTATATCCCAATAAATACTGCTTAGCAACATCATAAGCTTCTAAAACAGCTCCTACTTTAAGTTTTGAATATACTTCAAGTGCTCTAAGCTTTAAATTCCCTGGCAAACTTTTAACACTCAAATCTAGAATATTTCTCATCAACACATAATGATTAATTTTATCAGAATAAAGCTTTGCTCTCTTAACAAGAGAAAGCCACTTATATTCAGTATCTGCATAATAAGAATAAAATTTAATTGCTTTCTCCGCACTATCTAAATTCCCACTTGAAATATAATCATCAATTTCTATAATAACCTCATTAAAATCCCTTTCTCCCTTTAATATATACAAAACATATGGATTTAAGCTCAAATAAACAAAAATTGATACAAAAAAGACTAAAAACAAAATAAAAAATAACCTATTTGTTTTCAAAAGAACTCTCCATATCTTTTAACAAAGCATCAAGTATACCATTGACAAACTTATCAGAATTTTTATTGCCATATTTTTTAGCAATCAAAATAGCCTCATCTATTATAACCCTTTTAGGAACATCTAAATCTTGAAACTTAAGTGAATATACACTCATTCTTAATATAGCAAGATCAACCTTATCCATACGATCCAAACGCCAATTAAGTGAAATACCACTAATTAATTTGTCAATAGACTCTAAATTATCATAAGTACCATTAACTAGAACAGAATAAAATAACTTTAAATCTCCATCTAAATCTATCCCATTTTCTTCAAAACTAAAAATATCAAAAATATTATCCTTTGCCTTACAGTTAACATCAATACTGTAAATTTTTTGAAAAGCTAAAATCCTAGCCTTATGTCTCAAATCCATAACCAATATATAAATATATCATCTTCATTTTAGACTAGAATCCAAAATTTGTATACTAGCAGACTTATTGAGTTTATCATAAATTTCTTGTTGTATTTTAGCAACAATTTGCTGTTGATGAACATTAATCATATTATTTTTAATAGCATCCTTTACAGTCATATTAACATTAGGAGATATCTTATCTTGAAGACCTAAAAATTTTTGAGAATACATTTCAGTAACTTTCACTATATGAAAACCTTCCTTTGATGATATTGGATTAGAAACATTTCCCTTTTTAAGAACAAAAACCTCTTTAATAAAGTCTGCACCAAGAACATTTTGAGCACTTTGATCACCCCTTGCCAAAAATCCAAGGTCACCATTTTTAACCTTAGAACCTTCATCATTTGAATATTTTCTCACAGCCTCTTCAAAAGTAATCTTGCTAGATTTTATTTGCTTTGCAATATCTTTTGCCTGCTCAAGAACCTCTGACCTTTTTTTATCTTTTGCCGAAAAGAAAACATGACTAATTCTCGCTATATCAGGATTCACAAATTTAGTTTTATTAGCCTCATAATATTCAATTACTTCTTTTTCACTTGGAGCTTTTATCTCTGAAAACTTGGGCTGAGCAATTTTTAGAACTAATTTTTGCGCAGCAAGAGATCTTTTCATCGAAGCTAAAAGCTCATTCCAATTTGTACCTTGACTTTCTATCATCTGCTTAATTTGTTCATCGGTAAGACTTGCAAGTCCAAACTGGGATCTAATTGTTTGCATAACTTCATCATCTGCAACTTTAATTCCCTGTTTTAAAGCTTCCTGACCAAAAAGTACATCAGCAATTAAAACCTGTAAAACTTGCTTTTTTTCAATATTACTTAAATCTCTACCTTGTGTTTTTTTCAATGTATTAACTTTAGAATCAAACTCTGTTTTAGTAATAATCTCATTACTATGCAAATTAATAATTACAACAGGAGTATTTTGAGCAAAAGAAGTTATTCCTAAAACACAAAATAACAAAAAACACAAAAAATTACCCATAAAAATTACCCTTATATCAAATTAAACTAAATCGCTTCATAAAATTTTAACAAAACATTAAACTTAAATCTAGTTTCAAAACAATATTATCTATCTATATAAAAAGGCTGCTATACCTTGACCACCCCCAATACAAAGAGAAGCAATTCCTTTTGACTTATTATTCATATTCATAAGACGTGCAAGAGTCAATAAAATCCTTGAACCACTAACTGAAAATGGATGACCCAATGCAATAGCTCCTCCATTAACATTAACAATATCATCCTTAATACCATACTTTTCACGTAAAGCTTTAAGAACACTCAAAGATTGTGCTGCAAAAGCTTCATTTGTTTCAATAAAATCAATTTCATTTGAATTTAAACTAAACTTTTCTATAATGCCCTCAATAGCAAGAAAAGCTCCAAATCCCATATGCAAAGGATTTAACCCTACACTTTTAAAACCACCAATATAAGCCAAAGGTTTTACATTCATTTTATGAACAAAATCTCCACTTGCCAATATTAAAAAACAAGCTCCATCATCTAAACTAGAAGAATTGCCAGCAGTAATAGTCCCATTTTCTTTAAAGATAGGTTTTAAAGAAGCAAGCTTTTCTAAACTTAAATTATCACGTATTTCTTCATCACTAGACACAACATTTTTAAGTTTTGTCTTTTTATCAAAAATCGATAAAGGATATATCTCATCATTAAAATACCCACTATCTCTTGCAACTTTTGCCTTCATATGAGAATTATATGCAAATTGATCTTGCATTTCTCTTGTAATTTCATACATTTCTGCTAAATTCTCTGCTGTAATACCCATCACAGTAGAACTTGGAGTATCAACTAAAGCATCTTTATATATTGAATCTTCTATTTTAAAGTCTCCAAATTTTAAACCATCAAATCTGACATTTCTTGGTAATAAATAAGGTGCATTACTCAAATCTTCTACTCCACCTGCAACAACAACCTCACTCTCACCAAGAGATATAGAATTAAATGCAAGTTCCAAAGACTTAAGCCCCGAACCACACACTTTATTTACGCTAAAAGCAGGAATAGCTTCTCCTAAACTAGCTTTCAAAGTAATCTGTCTGGCAATATTTTGACCAAGTCCCGATGAGATTACATTTCCAACAATAACTTCATCTACTTTATCAATACTATTCCTCTCAAGCAAAACCTTAACAATATCAGCAGACACATCAACAATATTCATTCCCTTTAATGTTCCGCCAAACCTAGTAATAGGAGATCTAAGGCCACCAATAATCGCTATTTTTTTCATAAATCACTCCAAACAATAACAATAACTTAACTATTAACAAGCAAACCACAATTTGACACAATATATTTAATAATTATAAATGATTTAATAAAAATTATCATTAAAAATACTGAATTATTAAATACAACTTTCATTTACTTAAAAATAAAGTGTTTAATTTACATAAAAACATGTTAGTATTAATCTATAAATGTACTTAGCAAAAGTTAGCTTTAAAACAATAATTATAATGTTAATAATCAATTCACATGCTTACAATTATTTAATGAAATATCAAAATGACGGAATTGATAAGTATCATTTTGACAAATTAAACGATGGTTTTGGATTTGCTTTAAGTGATTTCTTTGATGACCTCAGAAGTGGATCTTTAATATTCATTCATGAATCAAAACATAATTTTATAATAAATGCAGAAGCACACATGTTAACCTTTAGAGGCGACAAAGAAAGTCCCGAACAATTAAGAAAAAGAATTGATCTATTAGAGCTTGGATTTATGTATTATTTCCCAATTTTATTCAAAACAAAAACTCAATATTTTGGAAATTTTAATATTGATATTGGAATTAAAAATCTACTCTATGGAAATTGGGGTGGCTCTTTAATACAAAGAGCAGTTCACTTTGCTCTAAGACAATTAAGACCAATTCCTAAAAATTATGAACATTATCATTATAGAGGTTTCATAAGCACAGCCATAAACTACTCTTACATGGGTTTTTTTTATCTTGAAAATTATATAGATTTATCTTATTTTTTAGATTACTTTTTTAAAACAAGTATTTCAATGGATTTTAAAAATCAATTCATAGGGATTGAGACTCAACTTTTTTATCAAATTCAAAGCAAAATAAAAGATATAGAAACATATTTAAAAATACAAGAAGCAGAAACTGGTATTGGAATTCAATATAAACTTTATTCCAAAAATTTCTTTTCGATAAATAATCTTAATTTAAATAATTTCTCAAATAAAGAAAAGTTTTTTAGCGTAGGAGGATTTGGAATAATTATCACAGAAGAATATGATAATCCTATAGAAAATAACTTATATCTCCTAAATCACAATTTCTCTATAGAATATGATATTATGCTTCCATTTCAAACCAGAAATATAATATATTACAAAATAATACCTCAATTAAACTATTATTTTGCAATTTCAGCAAATTATGATATTAATGCACATGAAATAAATAGTCGTACAAATAGATTTTCATCTGGAATAACATATGAATTTTTCACAAAAAATCGGCTCATTTTGTATATAGCTTCTGGTTTATTTTTAGCTTACAATAAAGACAAAAAAGATATAAAATCCATTTACAGACCATTAAAAATAAAAGATACATTACAAACAGGACTTGAAATTGAACCCGGAGTAAATATAAATGCCTTTACATATAATAAAACAAAATACAACATAAAAATATTTACAAAAATGAATTATTCTCCTCTTGTTTATAACACAAACAATCACACGTTAGAAAAACATAAATTCATTTGCAACTATCTCGGAATCGGCATAAAAATTAATATTTAATGCCTCAAACACCTTAAACATCAAAAAAAATATAATCTATCTATAAATAATAGTCCATTTCATGTTCTTTATTAACGAATTTAACAACATGCGGCAAAAATAATATATCAACCCTACCCGTAGGACCATTTCTATGTTTAGCAACAATAACTTTAGTGTCAATAGCATTCACAATTCCATCATCATCATCAGAATTATTCTTTAAATCCTTATCTCTATGAAGTAAAATAACAATATCTGCATCTTGTTCTAATGCACCTGATTCTCTTAAACTAGCAAGACTAGGCTCACGTCCCTCAGTATCTCGTGTAAGCTGTGAAAGAGCAACAATTGGTATTTTAAGTTCTCTAGCAAGCTCTTTTAAAGCTTTACTAATTGAAGCTACCTGCTCATGCCTTGGAACATTTTTACTTTCAAGAGAAATAAGACTAATATAATCAACAAAAAGTATATCTATACCTGAAAATCTTTTAAGTTTTCTAGCCTGCGTTGCAAGCGTTAACAAACTAATATTTGCAGTATCCTCAATATAAAATTCAGAATTACTAATATCATTTACAACATCATTAATTGCCTTAATTTCATGTCCTGACAAAATACTATTTTGAATCTTAAAACCATCAATATTAGCCTGAGATGCTATTATTCTTTTAATTAAAGCATCAGAGGTCATTTCAAGTGAAAAAAATCCTACTCTTCGTTTTTTATCACCCTTTAAGGCTATACTGGAGGCAATATTTAACGCAAATGCTGTCTTTCCAACACTAGGACGAGCACCAATAATGATAAAATCACTCTCTCTAAATCCACCAATAAGACTATCTACTTTTTTAAAACCACTTGGAATGCCAAAATCAACTTCTCGTTTTTGAACACTCCTCTCATATATTTCAGCATGAACCCTTTCAGCAATTACCTTTGCATGATTAAGATTTTTATTAGAACAATCTAATTCAATTGAAAGAACTTGTCTTTGTGCTTCTTCCACAAATTGTTCAACTTTTTTTGTAGAATCATTAGCCAAATCATTTAGTTCTCTAGAAATTTTTGCAATATCTCTCCTAATACGATGTTCCTTAACAATTTTTGCATAAATATTTATAGTCTTATCAGTTGGAAGATAACCTGAGAGAAAACTTAAATAATCTTGTAAACCCGTTAAAGCTTTCAAATTATTTACAAGTTGTGACTTAGGAGTTATAGTAGAAACCTCCTCAAATACAGTTATCGGATCAATATTTTCTCTTTTCTCATAAAGAGAAATCATAGCTTTAAAAATCATTTCATGATCTTGATTATAAAAGTCATCCGGCTTTAAATATAATAAAGCCTCTTCTACTTTTCCCGGATTATAAAATATACTTGAAATAACTGCCTTTTCTGCACCTTCATTAAAAAGAAGTGTAGAGGTTGTGCTTATCGAAGTAAAAGCCACAAGCTATGCCCCTCTTCCTTAAACTTCTTTTTTAACACTTTTAGACTTTTTAAGAGAATTTTTTTTCTCTTCCCTTTTGATCTCAACCGTAATTACAGAACTAATTCCTTCATAAAGCTTAATAATAACATTATAAGTTCCAAAGGCCTTTAATGCACCATGATGCATATCTATTTTTCTTCTCTCAATCTCAAATCCAAGTTTCAAAAGTTCATCAGCAATATTTGAGCTATTAATACTATGAAATAATTTACCACTATCATTAGATTGCATTATAAACTCTAAATTCACTTTATCAAGTTTCTCTTTAAGCTCAACTGCCATTTTTCTTCTTGACTCTTGTCTTTTAAGTATTGCTCTCTTTTTTTGAGAAAAAATATCAATATTATGTTTGTTTGAAAAAACAGCAAAACCTTTTGGCAATAAATAATTTCTAGCAAAACCATCCTTTACATCAACAATATCACCTTCTTTGCCAAGATTAATAAAATCCTCTCTTAAAATAACTTTCATAACTTCTCCTTCATTATTTTTTTACAAAAGGAAGTAAAGCCATATATCTAGCCTTTTTAATTTCAAGTGCAAGACGTCTCTGATGTTTAGCAGAAGTGCCTGTAATTCTTCTAGGCAATATTTTTCCTTGTTCTGTAATAAACTTCTTAAGAAAATCAAACTCTTTATAATCAGGCACTCTATCCATATCACAAAATTTACATGTTTTTTTCTTAAAAAATCTAAAATTAGGATTCTTTTTAAAACCATCCTGATGTCCATCGGTCCTTGAATCTCTTTGATGAGAATCTATATCTTTATACATAAATTAAAACTCCTAAAAAGGTATATCTTCATTAAAACCATTATCAAAATCAATAGTTTTAAATGAATCTGGCTTCTTATAACTTTCAAAATCAACATTGTTTGTTCCCTGAGCAACAGCAGTAGATGATCCAAACATTTGAATTTCATCTACCAAAATACTGCACTTACTTTTCTTATCCCCAGTATTTTTATCTTGCCAACTCTCATACTTTAACGAACCACTAACTACAACTTGTTTACCCTTCTTAAGAAAAGCACTAAGACTTTCGGCTCTTTTAGCAAAAATGACACAATCAAAAAATTGAGCATAATCAATCCATTCATCAAGCTTTTTGATCCTTCTATTGTTAGCTAAAGCAAACTTAAGAATAGCCATACCTGAATCAGTATAAGTAAGTTCAGAATCCCTAGTAAGTCTACCAGACAATACCAAGGAATTAATGTCGGCCATCTACAACCTCCTCAATTTACCTTTAAATCAGCATCAACATTAGACTCTGATGGTTGTTCTTTTTCTTTAATATCTTTATTATCTCTATACTCTCTAAAATTTCTTCTTTTAACTTTCTTAACACTAACTTTTCTGTTAATTTTAACCAAAATCATATATCTAAGCAAATTTTTAATAAGCTTTAATTGTGCTTCAAGCTCTCTTAAATTATCACTTGCCATTTTAAATTCTATTATTTCATACCTACCACGTAACTGTTTTCTAACAGGATATTCTAGTGCTCTCTCTCCAATAGAATTTTCAACAAAATCAACTGCACCAAAAGCTACCAGCTGTTTTTTTACTTCTTCCAAAGCAGATTTATATTCAAGCTCTTCACTCCTAAATAAAAAACAACCTTCATACTTCTTTATCATTCCAACTCCTTATGGTCTTAATTGCACCATAAATTTCTCTAATTTATGGCAAAGGTTATTAACGCTATAATATATTATTTATATAAAGTATATAAAAACACTTCAATTTTTTCAATTCTTGATAAAAAACAATTGAACTTCTTTTATTATTTATTTTTAATTATTCATAAAAAATGGTTAGATACCTTCAATACTAGATAATAAAAGATCAACTTTTTTATTATAAAACAAAAATCTCTTTTTCAATGTATTCTTTTTAAAGAATTAAAATTTTAACTTACTATTACTAAAAATTACCCCACGATAGAATATCATTAAAAAAATATTCTATGAAGCTTTTGCAACATACCTACAAATTTAGCATATTTTTTAAAAAAATTCCGCATTAATAACAATGTACATGATAAGTTATAACATCATCATAATTAATTACAAATAAATAGCAATAAATACCAAGTTGATTATCTGTATAAACTTTAACTAACAACCAATCAATCTTGCAGAAATAAAATTTATTCTTTTAATAATAAAATTTAAATCATTATTTATCTTCAATATTTTTTATAATCTATATCTCTCCTTTAAATCTCAATTCCTTCAAAAAGATACTTAAATAAATCATAAAAAATAATTTACTATTTAGTAGTTATAAATCTATAATTTTGATTATACTCTCAAGTTTAATCTCTATCATCTTTATTAAGCTTATAAAGCTTCCCTGTTGCTCCTTGTTTTTCACGCTTATCATCTTCTTTCATATCAATATATGCTTTAATTCCTTGTCTTATATTCTCAGATGCAACAATAACACTGGCTTTAAACAAGCTTTTGGAAGAATAGTTTTCAATAGCCTGTTTTATATAATAAACATTTGTTCCATAATCAATTTGAATTGTATTACCAACTGTAACAATATTCAAAGCACCTGTTTTTTTAAGAAAATCTTCAAACCTAAGTTCTGGACTGAAAACCACAAAGTTTAAATTTGTCGATACAACACCAAATTCTTGAATATTATCAAGACCTCCAAGTCCTTGAACTATTAAATGAGCAATTCCCATCCCTTCAACTTCACCTTCACTTCCAGCAAAAAACGACTCTCCAACACCAAGAATTTGAAAATCAAAATAATTATAAACCCATTTAAAAGTAAAATAATACAAAGCAAAAAATAACAAACCTAATGGTAACAAATAGAGCCAATTTGTCTTATCATGACCTTGTAATATCCCAAACATAACAAAATCCAAAAATCCAGAAGAAAAAGTCATACCAACTGAAATATCAAGTATATTAAGCAATTAACAATGCAAATCCAGTATAAATAGCATGCACAAAATAAAGCAAAGGAGCTGTAAAAACAAATAAAAACTCTAAAGGTTCTGTAATTCCAGTAAAAAAAGCTGCAAAAGCCCCTGGAAATAACAATGCTAAGATCTTACGCTTATCATCATGAATAATCCCTCTATAAACTCCAAATGCTGCCCCAGGAAGTCCAAACATAATAGAAAGATAAAATCCACTATTGAATCTAGAAATACTTGAAGAAAATTTTGTAAGATATGGATCTGACAATTGAGCATAAAATATATTCTGAATACCACCAACAACCTGATCATTAATTATTTCAGATCCTCCCAAAGAAGTAAAATTAAAAGGGAATGTCAAAATAGAATGAAGTCCTAAAGGAATGAGTATTCTGTTTAAAAATCCATAAAAAAAACTACCATAATAATCTAACTTAGCAATAAAAAATCCAAAAGAAGTGATAAGTTCATTAAAATAAGGCCAAATTAAAAAAAATAATACTCCCAATAAAATACAAAAAGGAAAAATTACCATAGAAACAAATCTAATTCCAGAAAAAATATCAAAAGGTCCTGGTAATTCAATATTACAAAATCTATTATGTAAATAACCAACTAAAAGCCCAACCGATAAACCACCCAAAATACCTGTGTTTAAAGTTTGGATTCCTAAAACTTTAACTTGCTCAACAGAAGACATCAAATCAGATTCAGCTAATCCTGAAAATACCCCAAGAAAATAATTTTCAGTAACGTTAAAAATTAAATATCCAACAAGACCTAAAAGCGCAACAGTACCTTTTTGAACTCTAGCAACAACAACAGCAATACCTATAACAAAAAATAAAGGAATATTTAATATAACAATATTGCTTATACTTTTAATAAGACCCAAAATCAATTTAAAAACAGCATTATCAATATAAAATAAATTAGAAGGATTTAAAAATACGGACCCTATCCCCAACATCAAAGAAAAAATCGTAGTAACAGAAATTGGCAATCTCACTGCACTAGAAAACTTTTGCAAATTAGCAAATTTCAAAATTTTTAAAAAACCTATCACGCTGAACCTCTCCATCTAAAAATTAAGACAATTCAACATTATATTGCTTTTTTTAGAAAAAGTTAGATTTTAATATAAAAATTGAATAAGAAAATTAACATAATCTCTAGTTCCATATTAAATTATTTTCAACCGCTTGATTTATGTCTTATTTTGCACTAACATACCTAAAATAAAGAAATATATACATATTATTAATATGAAAAAGAGTGAATTATGTCTAAAAAAATCAAAACGTACCATCATATAATGCTATAATACCTAAAAATGAATTATTTAGTTCAATATCTCACTTGTTTGGTATTATCCTATCAATTATAGGAACAACTATTCTTATAACCCTATCAATAAATCTAAAAAAATATCTTCATGCAATATTATTTTTAATCTATGGTTCATCAATGACATTATTATACACAATGAGCACCTTATATCATATATTTGCAAAGGGAAGCAAAATAAAACAACTATTTAGAAAATTTGATCATATATCAATATTTATACTAATAGCAGGAACATATACCCCACCATGCCTAATTCTTATGCCCAATATTTATGGGAAAATAATTCTTACAACCGTTTGGGGATTTGCCATTTTAGGAATCATATTTAAATCAATATACATCAATAGTCCTGGATGGATTAACGGATGCATATTTATCATCATGGGATGGAGTATTATATTCGGAATCAAACTCATCTATAACATACTCCCTATACAAGGATTTTTATGGCTAGCTATTGGGGGCAATCCTTTATACAATAGGAGGAATAGTATATTCAACAAGTAAAAAACTAAACCCAATATCAAATATGAAAATGCATGACTTTTTTCATATATTAATATTACTTGCATCATTTGCACATTATTGGTTTATGTTTCAATATGTACTGCCCTATTAATTCAAGTTTTGCATACTACTAAAATTAATATATAAAAGTATTTTAAAAATTACTCAAATCATTTAAAAGTCCTAATATAAAAAGAATCAGCATCATCAAAATACCAAAAAGATAAAAATAGTAAATAATCTTTGCTTTAAATCTCTTTCCACGCACAAGTTCAATAAAACTAATCAAAATTTGACCACCATCAAGCATTGGAATTACAACAAAAAATAAATTCATACCAGCAATCAGTAAATTAAAAATAGCAAGAGTATCAAGCCAATACAATACCCCAAAAGCAAAAGACCCAGCAAAAATATTAATCATCCCAACAGGCCCCGTAATATTCTTAGAATTACTTCTAAAATTAGTAAACAACTCAATAATAGAATATAAAATACGACCTAAAATATCTAAAACTTTATTAAACGAATTTGTAAAAGCAATTACCAAATTATCCGCTCTCACCAATCGTTTTAAACCAGGTAATAAATAAATTCCTAAATTTTTATTAATATCCTGAAATACCAATTTTGAAGTCAAAATTTCTCCATCTCTTTCATATTTAATATCTACCACATTAACATCAAGTTTAGAAATTAAATCATCTAAATCCCTATTATTACTTATAGACACATCATTAATGCTTACTATTCTATCATTAGGCTGAAGACCAGCAACTTCGGCTGAAGAATTAATTTTAACTTTAGCAACAACAAGATCTATCCAAGGGTTAATTTCTTCTAAAAACTTATCTAAACTTGTGTTATCCTCAAAACTAATATTCTCACCATCCCTTAAAACAGTAAAGGTTACTTTAGAATTTTTTAAAGGAAGAACTTTCTTTAAATCAGAATAATACTTTATATTAGTATTATCAACGTTCAATATAACATCACCATCTCTAAATTTACTTAAAGCATTTTTATTAATAACGATTATCTTATTAGAATAATCGGGATAAACAATTCCTATCATTTCAATTACAATAAAAACAATTAATGCAAAAATCAAATTAAAAAGAGGCCCTGCAAAATATATTAATATCCTTTTAAAATGAGAAATACCAAAAATAGAATCTTTATTTGCTTCAAGTTGTTTATTTAATCTAAGTTCGTGTTCCAAATGTTCAGACCCTTTAAGTTTACAATATCCCCCTAAAAAAATAGGAGAAAATCTATACTCAGTATCCTTTATTTTGATTTTAAAAAGACTGGGGCCTATTCCTATAGAAAAAACTTCAACCTTAACTTTAAAAAGTCTTGCAAAAAATAAATGCCCCAACTCATGAATGAATATTATAAAAGTGAAAGCTAAAATACTAAAAAAAATATACATTAATGACTCCCCAAAACTACGACAAATATAAATAAAATATAGGACCTGTTAAGAGATATGAATCAATTGAATCAAGAGCACCACCTCTACCAGGAATAATTTTACCAGAATCTTTAACTCCTGCACTACGCTTAAGTCCAGATTCAAACAAATCGCCAATAATAGTAAAAAATCCTATTAAAACTCCAAAAACCATAGCCTCTCCATAAGTTAAATTTATCAATCCTAAGCTTACTACAATAAGTACAACAATGATAGAAAATAGTATACCACCAAAAAATCCCATTATAGTCTTATTAGGACTAATAATAGTGGGCTTATAACTATTTTTTCCAAAGAAATATCCAAAAAGATAAGCAAAAGTATCATTACCACTAACCATAGAAAAAAGTATTAATAAAAGAATAGGTGCTTTTGGCAAAGTAGTAATAGCAACAACAAATGACATCAAAATACCTGGATATATGAGTATAAAAATTATAGAAGTTGCTTGTGATAAAAAATTAACAATTTCATTTTCTTTAATAAAAACCAAATTGACAATCCAGTTACTAAAAACCAAAGTTATAACTAAATAAAATACTATATTAATGCCTAAATCTAAAATATTAAAATGCACATATGTCAAAATTGGAGGGAATATTCCTAAAAAGAAAGATAAAGTACTAGAAACAGAAGCAGACTTAAATTTAAGCAAATCATTAACTTCTTTTGCAGCAATTCCACTAAACATAAAAATTAAAATATTAATGAATAAATAACTCTTAAACTCTAAAAATATTAAAAGCAAGACCAAAGGAACAAAAAATAAAAATGTTCCAAGTCTAGCAACAAATGTCAACTTTTTAGACCTAATACTAAATAAACCTTTATCTCCCAAAGTTTCTCTTCCTATTCTTAAAACATTCCAAATCTCTCTCATAATGAAAAACAAAATAATCTGGCCATAAAACATTTGAAAAAATAAATTCACAATAAGCAAGTCTCCATAAAAGAAAATTACTTACTCTCATATCTCCACCTGTTCGAATTAAGAGATCAAGATCACCAAGTTCTTGATTATCTAAAAACTTAGCAAATTCAACCTCATTTAAAGTTTCAACTGATAACCCTTTTGCTAAAACTTTCTTAATAGCTCTAACTATTTCATTTCTGCCGCCATAATTAATAGCCAAATTTAATATAAGTCCATCAAAATTCTTTGTATAATTAGTAGCATCTTTAATCGACTTTTTAACTTTTTGACTTAAAGTTTTAATATCGCCTGAAACCACTACCTTTATATTGTTTTCAGCATAAAATTTAAACTCAGAACTTAGATAATCGGCAATTAAAAACATCAAATGTTCTATTTCAGAATTTGTTCTATTCCAATTTTCTGTAGAAAAAACATAAAGAGATAAACACTTTATACCCAATTCACAAGAATGTTTCACTATTTCTTTAGCTCTCTTTAAACCCTCTTTATGTCCTTCAAAAAATGACAAACCTTTTTTTAATGCCCATCTCCTATTTCCATCCATAATGATCCCAACATGACTTGGAAGAGAATTACTACTCATAAACTTAAACTTCCATTATCTCTTTTGCTTTTAAATCAAAAATCCCATCTATTTTTTTTATATAAAAATTGGTATCTCGTTGAATATCATCTAAAATTCGTCGTAAATCATCCTCAGTAATCTGAGAATCTTTTTCTTGCTTTTTTGCTTTATTATTTAATTCATGCCTTATATTTCTAGTTGCAATTTTATGATCCTCAGCTATTTTCTTTGCTTGTTTTACTATTTCTTTTCGTCTCTCGATAGTCAATACAGGCACCTTAATCCTAAGTACTGATCCATCACTTGAAGGATTCATTGAGAGATCTGAATTGAGTATAGCCTGTTCTATTTTAGATAACAGACTTCTATCCCAAGGCTGAATGACAATAAGCCTTGCCTCAGGAACACTAATATTAGCAACCCTAGTTAAAGGAGTTTTTTCTCCATAATAATCAACAAATACTTTATCAAAAAGAGCGCTATTTACTCTACCGGTTCTTAAAGATTTATATTCACTCTCAAGAGATAAAACAACCCTTCCCATCTTTTCATCTAATAAAGCTTTATATTCCTCCATTCAAACCTCCTTAAAAAATCAAAAGAATCACAAATTATTATCCAACACTTAAATACTTAAATTCCACCACCTCTATTTTACTTAAAATCAACTTAGAAACCTCTTCTATTTTTTCTTTAACAGTAAGTTTATCATCCTTTACAAACCCTTGTTCCAAGAGGGCAATTTCTCCTAAATGTTTTTTAAGTTTTCCCGATATTATCCCTTTAACTACATTTTCAGGTTTTCCACTAGATTCCATTTGTCTCATAAAAATTTCTTCCTGTTCTTTAATGTAATTAAGACAAATATCATTAACACTTAAATAAAGAGGAGAAAAAGCTGCCACATGCAAAGCTAAATCCATTGCAAAATTATTTAATTTTTCATCTTGCATTTTTAAAGCATCATCTATTTTAAATTTAACAAACACACCTATCTTAGAATGATCCCCATGAAGATAATTTTTCACAAGCTCATTAGATGCAATGTTAGAAATATAAACTTTACTTACATAAATATTTTCTTTTATTGTGGCTGCCAAATTTTTAATTTCAAGTTCTTGATGTTCATCTAAAATATCTCTACCACTTTCGACTAATTGTTTTATCAAAGAATTTCCAAAAGCCACAAAATCACTATTCATAGCAACAAAATCTGTCTCGCATGCAATAAGTAAAAGACCCACTCTTTCTGTATTAACATAAGAAAAAACTCTCCCTTCCTTAGCATCTCTACCACTTCTCTTATCAGCAGATACAATACCCATCTCCTTAAGCTTTTTCTTAGCTAATTCAAAATCACCACCAGCAACACTTAATGCCTTTTTACAATCACCAAATCCAGCACCAGTTGCATCTCTGAGTTTTTTTACTTCTTGAGGACTAATACTCATATTACTCTCCTTATATACATTTTATGATTCTTTCCTTTCATTCTTTACTTCAATTTCGCTCATTAAATCTTCTTCATTCAAATTTTCAACTATTTGAATGCCAACCTCTTTATCACTCTCTAAAATAGCATCAGATATTATCTTAGTAAATAAAGCAACAGAACGAATTGCATCATCATTGCCAGGAATTGGACAATCAATTACATCTGGATTACAGTTAGTATCAACAACTGCAATTATAGTAATACCAAGTTTTCTAGCTTCATTAATAACAATTTGTTCCCTCTTAGGATCAATTATAAAAATAGCACCGGGAAGCTCTTCCATATCCTTAATACCTGTCAAATTTTTAGCTAATTTTAGCTTTTCACGATTAATTTGAGAAACTTCCTTTTTACTAATCATTTCAAAAGTTCCATCAACTTCCATTTTTTCCAATTTTTTTAATTTTTGAACTGATTTCTTAATAGTATTAAAATTTGAAAGCATACCACCAAGCCACCTATTATTAACATAGGGCATCTCACTTCTTTTAGCTTCCTGTTCAATTATCTCACTTGCCTGTTTTTTAGTACCAACAAATAAAACCTTCTTACCATTCTTTATAACGCTCTGAACAAGTTCATAAGAATCTTTAATTCCTTGTAGAGTTTTTTGTAAATCTAAAATATGTATTTCATTTCTCTCTGAAAAGATAAATCTTTTCATCCTTGGATCAAGCCTTTTTACCTGATGACCAAAATGAACTCCAGCCTCCAAAAGGCTTTTCATAGTAATTACTGCCAAAACAACCTCCCAAATCCCTCGCTATTACTCACTACTTATATAGCGGAAATTATATTTTCTTTAATAAGAATATCATAAAACAAACCAATTGGTAAGCCTACAATGTTTGAATAATTACCATTAATATATTCAATCAATATATCTGCAACACCATTTTTAAGACTTATACCTCCAGACTTATCTTTCCAATATCCAAGAGAAATATAATGATAAACGATATCAGGGGTTAATTCTCTAAATTTAATAAATGAAACTTCACAAGCTTTCACTATTTTTTCTTTTACTGGAATAAAAATACATAAACTTGTTTCAACCTCAACAAGCTTACAGCTATATTCCATTATTTTAACAAAAGCTTCCTTTTCATCTTGTATTTTGCCAATATAAATAGAATCATTTTTTACTAAAGTATCAACAGTAATTAAACATTTATCTTTTCCATATTTTTCAATGGCATTAGTAAGCTTAATAAGCGAGATCTTTTTTGTAATTTCCATCTCACCGGATCTCATGATTAAATTTTCATCAATATCAACACTAAGAGAAACAAAATTAAGCTTTAAAGCATTTAAAAATTCAATTCTAGCAAGAGAACTTGATACAAGCGCAATTTCAAAATTCTCTTTATAAATCATTCTTACTCCTCTCAGAAAATCTTAATAAAGATACCAAAACTACTGAACCAATAATTGGAAACAAATAAAATAAAATATTTATCTGTCTATCATAATAATCGGAATAAAAAAGAGGAATAAAAAATAAAAATAAAACACTTCCTAAAAAACTTATAAAATAAATAAGTAAAAACTTAAATCGCAATATACCAAAAAAAACAACAAAAAAACTTACTAAAAAAGAAATAATAATATTAGTTAAAATTAAATGAAGAAAAAATGCTAACATACCTTACCTTCAACTAATTTGACAATTCAAAACTGTTTAAAGTTCCTAAATTAACAATAACACTATATAGATCACCTTCAATAGCATTACCTGCTGCCATAACAAAAATCACTAAATTATACTTAGGAGAAACATCTCTTGTAAAAAAGCTATCACTAATATGTTTAAGATCAAATGGTCTATCTTTACTATCTGATACTTTAGATTTCTTCAAAACATCAAAAAATTCAGTATAAAAACCATCAACAACATAAGACCTGTACATATTCTTAATCTCTTTAAGAATAGGAGATGAAGAATTATTGCCCTTCCTTATAGTAATAAACGCTGAACCAGGAATACTTTTTCTTAAATTTTCAAAATTTAATTCAATATATAAAGGAAATTTACCTTGAATCCAACTCTTATCCAATTTTAAGGTAGGACTTCCTGAAAAATGATCTCGATCTAAATTTATTTTATAAAACCCTCTCAAATTAAATGCACTAACATTATTAAAAACACTCTTTAATGCATCAAAATCTCTTTGAACACTTCTTGCAAAACCACTAAAATTATGATTCGTACCTTCCGGATAAAATTTATAATATATATCAAAACCTCTAACCTTAGCATTACTACTCTTATCAAAATACCCATAAGGTAATTTAAAAGCCAAAATATCTCTAGAAGCTCTACTATCAACCACAGAAGGAGAATCAACTAAAGCGATATCCTCAATTCCACAACCAAATATAAAAAAAAATACACTTAAAAATATAATATAACTAAATCCTCCTTGAATATTTAAATAAAAAACAAATCAAATTATTTAAGCTGAAAAAGCTTATTTTTAGCAATATTAATATATAAATTATCTTCATAAGAAAAATTAGCAATCTTCTCATATATATCAATAGCCAATTTTTTATCTTGTAATTCAACTAATATTGCCTTTCCAAGCAAAGCCCTAATTTTCATAAAATCTAATTTAGTTTGATTAATCACATTATCATACATTAACAAAGCATTTTCCACTTGTCCTATTTTTTCATAAATAACAGCTTTATTAATATAAGCTAATTCCCGCTCAATCCACTTTAACGCAATAACAACATCTAAATCTTTAAGAGCTTCTTCATACAAACCTTTGCTCTGAGAATAAGTAGACTTTGCAAGATAAAAACGTGGAAGAAATTCATAAGTAATATCATCTTTACTGTTTAAAGCCTTTTCTATTTTAGATTCTAAATTTTGCCTTTCTTCAGTATTTTTTGATTTCAAATAAAGATTTAAATCTTGCTCAAGATTTTCTACTATCTCTCCTCCTTCTTTTACATAATTTATATCCGTAAAATCATAAAAATAAATAATAATTCCTACAAAAATAATAACTGCAAGAATACCGATAAAAAATTTATTTTTAAACATCAGAATCCCTCTTTAAAAGATTTGCAAATGGCTTATAAGATTCCTCATCATCCTCCTTAAATAGATAAGAAGAAATTTCTTCGCTCGATTTTTGTTCTTTATATGCCTTGTAAGAAAGCAAAACCAATTTATTCTTAAAGTCAATATTGGTGATTATAACCTTAATTTTATCCCCAACATTTAACTTTTCAAAAGTCTCCAAACTAGACTCTTTTGTATCTCCAAGTTGAATTTTACTAATAAAGCCCATAATTTTACCATAAACTCTTACTTGAACCCCCTTAGATCTCTTTTCCATAATTTCAACTTCAAGAACATCACCTTTTTTATAACTCTTAGAAAAATCATCCCAAGGATTTTCTTCTAATTGTTTAATTCCCAACTTAATATTTTGCCTTTTAGCATCAAATTCTATAACTTTACCACTAATAGAACTACCAAGCTCAAAGTATTTCTCAGGATTAACTTCCTCAACCCAAGAGATATCAAATTTACTAATATATGCATCTATACCCTCTTCTATACTTACAAAAGCACCAGTTTTGGTAATATTTTTAACAACACCCTGAACAACCTTCCCAACACCACACCTATCAGCCAAATTATTCCATGGATTCTCATTGACTTGTTTAATACCTAAAGAAATTTTTTGATTTTCTTTATCTATCTCTAAAATCTTAACTTCTACAATTTGTCCAACCTTTACCAATTCCTGAGGACTTTTTATAGATCTTACCCAAGAAAAATTACTAATATGAAGAAATCCTGATATTGCACTATCAATTTCAACAACAGCACCAAAAGGTAATATTTTAACAATCTTTCCCTTTACAATACTTTCAACCTTATATTTAGATTCAACAGAATCCCAAGGATTTACTTTTAAAGCCTTAAGGGATAATTCCATTTTGCCCGTATTTGTACTCAACTTAATAATCTTCAATCTTAATTTATCATCAACATGAATAAAATCTTCAACATTCTCAACACGATTAAATGCAATATTTCTCTTATGCAAAACTCCTAAAACAAGATTCTTAATCCTTATAATAGCACCATAATCTGTAATCTTCTCAACAATACCATCAACTATATCTCCTTCACTATAAGAACTAACAAGCTCTTTTCGCTTCAGAAACTCCCGTTCTCTCTCTAAAGTACGCCTATCAAGAATAAGCCTAAGACCATCAGATTTATCTGCCTGAATAACATAAAATTCAACTACAGAACCTCTTTTTAATTTTTCATCTCTCAATTGAGAACTTAAATAAAATGGCATAAACCCAGTAACATTATCATTAATCTGAACTTTATATCCACTTGAAAGTTCAACTAAAATTTTGCCTTTAAGTACTTTTCTATTCGCAATATATTCATCAATTTTATCTTGCAAATTAAGAGAATCAAGTTTCGATACACTAAGAACCAAACCTAATTCTCCTCCTACTTTTGTAACTATTGCATCAAGTTTATCTCCAACATTTGGAATGGTCTCAAATTCATCAATTTTAATAAAACCCTCAGACTTATAACCAATATCTACAAGTACATAATCTTTCATAATATTTATAACAATACCAGAAACACTACTACCTAGTTCTACCTTCTCAAGAACCTTTAGATAATTTTCTTGTAAATCTTCTTGATTTTCCATTCTCACCTCTCTATCACTTTTTTTTCAAATTAAACGTCTTTATGATAATATCACATACATCATCTAAACTTTTATAGCTTGTATCAATATAAAAAACCCCTTTACCCAACTTCAATTTACCATACTCTTTATTTTGATCAATTTCATCTCGCTTCTCAAGTGCCTGCTCCAGTTCAATTAAAGCCATATCATCATCCCTTTGATTATACCGTCTTAAAGTTCTCACTTCAACAGAAGCATCAAGATATATTTTAATCTTAGCTTCTGGAAATACTACAGTAGTAATATCTCTACCCTCTATTATATAATCATCATCTTGAATTTTAACTATTTCTCTTAATTTTTTATTCACAATCTTCCTAATATTTACATAAGAAGAATAAAGAGAAACTTGAAAATCTATTTTTTCAGTTAAAATATGACTTATAACATCAACACCATTTAAAAGAAAAGAATTATCATTATATTTAATATCATTTTGAGATATTAAATCCACAAGTTTACTCTCATTAAGCAAATCATACTCATTTAAAGTAAATCTTTGAGCAATTAAAGTTATTATTCTATACAAATAACCAGAACTAATAAATTTAAAACCCAATTTCATACTCAATGCTTTTGAAACAGAACTTTTTCCTGAAGCTGAAGGTCCATCAATTGCTATTATCACATCAATGCCCCCAAAAACTGAGTTTTTAATTTATTAATTTTAGCTAAAGACAAAACCTTAATTTGTCCTTCTTTCAAATTACTCAATGTAATATTACCTATCCTAACTCTATGCACTTTCTTTAAAAAGATATTCCTACTTAAAAAAACTTTACGAATTTCTCTATTTTTACCTTCTGTTAAAATTAACCTGGCTGTATTATTACCAAGCATAACATAAGACTTTAACTTAAAAAGTTCATTATCAACTTTTATTCCATTCTTAAAATTAACAAGCAAATCTTCACTAACAACCCTTTTTGATTCAATAATATATTCCTTTTCTATTTCATTCTTTGGATGCACAATACTATTTGCAAACCGACCATCATTAGTAAAAAGCAAAAGACCAGAACTTTTAAAATCAAGCCTGCCAATTGAAAATAAACGTTCTCTAAATAAAGGCTGAACCAAAGATATTGCCAATTTTCTTCCCATTGGATCAAAATTTGAACAAAGGTAATTTATAGGTTTATTAAGAGCAATATAAATTTTATTTACAACTTTAGAATCTTGAAAAACAAACACTTGTTTTCCATACTCCACTCTATCACCCAAGAAAACTTTATCTCCAAGCTTAGCAAAAATGCCATTTACTTTGATAAGATTTTTTCTTATAAGCTCTTCGCAAAACCTCCTAGAACCTATACCTTTTTCTGCCAAAAAAACATGTACTCTAAGCCCTTTGCTGTTTATATTCGTCAATACCTCTTCCCTTTATTACAATTAATTCATTATTTACATAAACCAAATCTATAACATTTGACATTTTATATTCAAGAACGATTAAAAAATAACAAAATCTCTCAAAAAAGTAAAATTTATCATCTAAACGCAATAAAAATTCAAATCTACACTTATCCTCTTTAGCCAAAAGTGACATAATTTTATTTTTTTTATCTGCAATCTTAGCATCATAAGTATCTAAAACAATATTAAACCTAAATCTATCAGATAAAATATCATTTCGTTCTTTACTGACCCTCATTGTTCTATCTTTATTCTTAACTTCATTAATATTAGCAATATAATTCTTCGCATCATCTACATTTTTTAAAAAGACAACATTTTCCTTTAAAAAAGGAAATTTAGATATATCTAAACATACTTCATCTTTTTTTCGAACAACTTTTCTAGACACCACATATTTATCACTAAATTTCATCAACTTATTAACTATTTCTTTTTCAACAAATTTTCGATCTTTTAATTTAACTGGATAGAGTACTTGGGTTTTTAAATAAAGCAAACTAGTTGTAAAAGAATAAAATTTAATTAATTCTCTAACATCCATTTCAATATTTTCAGAAAATGCTAAAAAATCTTCTATTATTTGATTTAAATTAAAAGTCTTAAGAATTTCTCTTTTATTTCTTATGTAATCAAAAAAGACCCCTATTTCTCCTTTAAAATCATTATAAACAATCAAATAATTATCTAAATTCATCATTTCTTATTTTATTCTTTATTTTCCTCACTCTTCGAAATATCAACTGTAAGAGAATCTTGACTAGGACTTTCAAATATTATTTTTCTAAGTTTATTTTCAAGTTCATTTGCAAGGGCTTTTTCATTAAAAAGATACTCAATAACATTTTCTCTACCTTGTCCTAAGTTATCATCTCCCATAGCATACTAAGAACCTGATTTTTGAACCAAATTATATTTAATAGCAGCATCTAATATACTAGCCTCACGCGAAATACCTTTGCCAAAATAAACTATAAGTTCGGCTTTACGAAAAGGAGGTGCCACTTTATTTTTAACAACCTTAACTCTTATCTTGTTACCAATAACATTATCTGAAGAACTGCCTATAACTTGCTCAACCTTTCTAACTTCAAGACGAAGGGAAGAATAAAATTTCAAAGCATTTCCTCCAGTAGTAGTCTCTGGACTACCAAAGACTAAACCAATTTTCATTCTTATTTGATTAATAAACATAATACAAGCATTAGATTTTGAAAGTATAGCTGTAATTTTCCTTAAAGCCTTACTCATAAGTCTTGCTTGAAGTCCAATTTGAGTATCACCCATCTCGCCATCAATTTCTGCTTGTGGCATCAAAGCCGCAACAGAATCAACAACAATTAAATCAACTCCACCACTCCTAATTAAATATTCAGCAATATCAAGAGCTTGTTCTCCTGTATCGGGTTGACTAAGCCAAAGTTCATTAATATTAACACCCAAGGCCCTTGCATAAACAGGATCAAGAGCATGTTCAGCATCAATAAAAGCCGCAATTCCACCTGTCTTTTGAATCTCAGCAATTGCTTGAAGAGTTAAAGTAGTTTTACCAGAAGACTCAGGACCAAAAATTTCCACTACTCTGCCTCTAGGATACCCACCAATACCAATTGCCTCATCAAGCAAAATAAAACCACTAGGTATGCTCTCTAAATATTTTCCTACAGGAGATTCTCCCATTTTAATAAGACTTCCTTTTCCAAAATCCTTCTCTATTTGCACTCTAGCAAGTTCAATGGCTTTTTCTTTGTTTAATTTATTTTTCAAAGAATCATCCATTGGATCTTTTAATTTTGACATCTTATCTCTCTCAATTAATTTTGGCAGGCTCTATCTTCTTAACATAATATTGAAAATGAGTATTATTTATAACAAAATCAAGACTATCACCTTCCCGAGAATCTAACAAATTTTCTCCAAAAGGTGATTTATAAGATATAATACCTTCATCAGGATTTGATTCCCAAGGACCAAATATTAAATAAGACTCCTCTCGTTCCGTATCTTTATTAATCATAGTAACTTTCGTTCCAAATCCAACAACAGAACTTTGAAGTTCTTTAATATCAATAACCTTAGCAACATCTATCTCAGACATAAGAGTATTTAATCTCTTTGTTAAAAACTGTTGTCTCTCTTTTGCAGAATGATATTCTGCATTTTCTTTTAAATCACCAAGTTCACGTGCCTTACCAATTTCTTTTGAATTTTCTGGTATTTCTACATCTTTTAAATATTGTAATTCTTTTTGTTTTTTGCTAAGAGAACTTAAAATAGTTAAAAATCCTATCTCAACCTTATCTCCTGAAACTTGCATCTTCTCGTCTTCAAATTCAATATTACCAAATACAGTTCTTATTGCAGTTTTAATATGTATTAAATCTTTTGGCGGAAAATCTCTTATGTAAAAACAAGTCATATATATCCTCTTAGCAAGTTCCTCATCCATAACATTACTTAAAACAATACTAAGATATTTATCTTTAATTAAAAGATTACTTACCATCTTATAAATCCGCTTATTAGCAACAGAATTATTTTTATTATTAATCTTAATAACACTATCTGTTAAAATTTTAATCAAATTTACCAATAACTCTGCATCAGAATAATCTAAATTAAGAGAATAAGAAGTATAATGTTTTAAAATCCAAATATAAGCATCTTTATACATCTTATAATTCTTGGTAACATAATTAAAAAGATGTTCGGTTTCTTTTATATCTTCTTTATAAAGAGAATCAATTAATTTTTTATTCACATAACAAGGAAAAAGCTGCTTATAATAAACAACCCAATCAACCAATTCTTCTTTAATCAAAGATATCAATTCCTTTTTAATATCTGCATTCAAAATAGCATCAAAAAGATCAACTATACTCTTAGAATATTCCTTCAAGAGAACTTCTAAATTAATATCTCTTTCAATATTAATTTTTAAAGCAATCTTATCATCAAAATCTTTTAAAGATTTAAGTATTACGTAAGAACTTATAACATAATGATCAACTTTTGCAAAATTATTAACATAAATCAAAAAATAATTTAACATTTCTTCTTCAATATGTGAATCTTTTACAATACCACCAGAAGTATAATAATGCATAAAAATTTCATATCTTTTATAAAAATCTTTTTCTACCTTAAACTTATCATAAATCTTTTCATTAAAATTAGAAGCTCGCTCATTATATATATAACAGTCAGCTTTTCCAGATGCCATAACAAAATGAGGATTATCTTTTAAAATTTGTTTAGCTTTCACACTCCATAAATTCCAAGCACTCTGAGTCATCAAACTTGGAACAAGTTCTCTTTTAATCCCTTTAAGATCAATCGACTTATAACTTTTAATAATTACTTTTAACGCCCATTCAATATCTCTCTTTAGATGCTCAACAAGCTCTTCTTTAGGTTTAATAGCCTTTAAAACTCTAATATCTTCCCTCTCAAGAGGAGATAAAGCAGATATAGCCATATCAAAACTAATAAAATGTCCGCGTTTAGATACAAAATCAACTAAAATACCCTGATCATTTACATCTTTAACTATTCCTACAAACCAAGTCTGATGATAAACAAAATTGCCCTTAGCAAAAAACAAGTATTTTTCAAAATCAGAATAAACATCAACAAAATTTTTATCTAAATTTTCAATATCAGACTTTTCAAGATACTCTTCGATATTATTAACATCCTTATACTTTTCTCTTAAAAAAATCACTAAATTTTCTCTTGCTTTCTGATTTTTATTATCAAGTTTTAAAATTCCTTTTAAAATTTCTATTGTCTCATCGATATTGCCACTTACAGCATAATGTTCATACAAATCTTCATAAAGAACCACTACCTTTTTAAAACCAAGTTCTTTTTCAACTTTCTGAAGGATTAACAAAAAGGAATCAAAATCATCAGAGACATATCTTATTAACTTAGACCATATTTCTCTAATGCCTGACATTTGTTTTTTATCTATAAAACGATAAATAGCCTTTCTAAAAAAATATATTGATTTTTGCAAATCAACATTCTCATAATGAGTAGCAAGTTGTCTTACAAAAACAGTATTATCAACATCAGCTTCAACAATACGCATCCAAATACTTGGCAACTTATCATTTTCATTATTTTGTGCATATATCTTTGCAAGTGTATAGAGTGCATGCTTATTCTCAGAAGTTAAAAGCATCTTGTGACATATATGCTCAACAAGAGACCACTTTAAGTTCTGAGAAAACAAATCTACAACTGTAAGCAAACTCATATCATTAAGTGGTCTTCTACTATATATAAGCATTCCTGAAATATAAAGACCAGCAATACTTTTCTTGATATCTTTTAAATGCTTACCACAAATATCCAAAGCTTCTTCTGTTAAATTTTCAGAAATTATATTATCTATTAACTCATCCAATTCCTTTATCTTAGCAAGAGAATAATTATTAACAACTATTCTTGTCCATTTATCCTCTTGCAAGATATTATCTAATCTTTCTATAGTAATATTAGACATTCAACTCTCCTAATATCAATTTTATTAAAACCAATCTAATTGACATATTGCTGATATATTCCTATATCTATTTCTTTAATATAAGATAAAATTTCATCGATTCTAACACGATCTTCTTTTATCCTTACATAATGATCAATAAGCCAAAAATATTTATTAATAAGCCTTGGAAGCAATATGCTCTCATTTATTGATCTATAAGACTTTTCTTTAAGTTCATTACGCAAACTATAAACAGATTGCTTCAAATGACCAAGCTCAATAGGCCTCAATTCTCTTTTTATATTAAAAACACCATTAAGTGCACCATAAACAGGTATCCACTCTTTAATAAGAGTATCAGAAATATTTCTATCACTCTTAATAGCTTCTACTAATTTAAGTATCATTTCAGATTCAAGCGCATCTATATCGATCTTTTGAGGATTAATAAAAAAAGCTTCTCTAAACAATACCTTGGCTTCTTTAATCTCATCAATAAGAGCATAAGAATCAGCAAGCTCAGCAACCACATCTGCATTATCCTTTGCATCTCCCAATATTTGTAAAAAAACAGCTATAGCTCTCTCATAATTACCCATTCCTTTATAAGACTTAGCAATCTTTATTAAAATGTCTAGATTTTCTGGTTGTAACCTATATATATTTTGATATATATTCAAACATAACTGAAATACAAAATACTTAATTGAGTTACGCCCTTGAATAAAATCAAAATTCATTTTTTTTAAATATCTTCTAGCAAAATTATTCCATTCTCTTGTTAAAAATTCGGCCTTTTCATAATCCTTATCTATTCTATCAAGACTTTCAATTTGACCATTCCAATATACAGAACTCTTTAAAGCCGTCAAAATTTCAACATTGTCAAAATCAAGAGAATGCGCTTCTTCTGATTTCATCAAAGCTGTTTTAAAATCACCTTTTTTGAAACTTAAATAAATATCTTTGATTAATTCCGCGATTTTTTCTGATGACACATTCCTACCACTTTACAATATGTATAAATCCCAAACGACTTATATAATTATAACATTAATAAATTTTTAGTCAAACTAACATCCATTTAAAACAAAACAACAATATTATTTTATTTATCATTTTTTTAAGATAATATTTATATATAAAAATATTAAAAATAATATCATGAGGGTAAGTTCAACTTTATGGAAACAGCACCTAAAAAACTTATTAACAAGTCTATTAATTATTATAACTCTCATAAATACGCAGACGTAATAAAACTTATAGAAAAGGAAATTTTTTTCTATAAAGATTACTATATTTATCATTATATTTTAGGAATGTCTTATCTTAGAATGGGAAATTTAGGAAACGCTCAAATATATCTAAAAAAAGCTTATACTTTAAATCCAACAGAACCAGATGTCAAACAATCAATAGCAATACTATTAGCAGCTCAAGGTAAAGAAGACAAAGCTATACAAATATGGCTTAAAATGATAGAAGATAATCAAGATATAAAACGTTCAGAATTATCATTAGAAATCATCAGAAAACATCCTATTCAAGGAACATTATTTCTTACAAAAAACAAAATATATGATAAATTATTTCCAAAAATCAAAATAGAAAAAGGAGAGAATTTTTATAAATTAACAAAAATAATATTATCAATAGTTAGTATTTCATTTTTGCTAATAGCAATATTTTCATTTACAAATTTCAAAGAAAATATTAAATTAATAATAAATAATTCTCAAACAAACATAAAAAAAACTATTAACAATGTAGCAACATATATTGATGACATCAAAATAAATGACAAAGAAAAAATAAAAAATTATGAAGGACAATTTGTATTCATACTAACTGAAACTGAAATTAAAAATTCATTTCAAAAAATAAAAAGCCATTTAAAAAATGGTAAAGACAATTTTGCAAGGATCGAAATAAATAAAATATTAAATTCAAATGCATCAGAATCAATAAAACTTAAAGCCAAAAATCTTGCAAGTTTTATATCAAACCCAGATTTTATCACATTTGACGATTTTTTAATTTTAAAAGAAATTAAAAAAAATCCACTAATTTATTCAGATGTATACGTTAAATGGGAAGGAATTATCAATAATATTGAAAAAAAAAATAACATAACCTACTTTGATTTTTATGTAGGATACAATAAAGATATACTTGAGGGAATAATAACAACAAAAATAAACTTTGATATTGAAATTAATTTCAAAGACTGTGTTGAAATATTAGGACAAATCAAATATGAATACAATACAAATACATTGCTCTTAAATGCAATCACAATTCGCAAAATCAAAAAAGAAAAAGAATAAATTTAATTTTAAAAAATAATAAAATTTAACCACCTTTAATTAAAAAGGTGTGCATAAAAATTTATCATTACCCTTAATAAACTTAATAGCCTCATCAAAAGACAATAAAAGTTCTTCCTTTTTGGTTAAATCTCTAACCTTTAACTTACCTTCTTGATATTCTTCTTGCCCCACAAAAATTAAAAATCTTATAGCCTTAGCAAGAGCATACTCTATTTGAATCTTAATATTTTTACCATCTTTACTCTTAGGATATACCTCACAAGCAATATTATTTATCTTAGAATAATCATGTCTTCTAAATTTATCTGCAAGTTTATAATAATAATCTTGCAAAGTATCGTCTATATTAACAATTAATACTCTAGAACTGGCTTTAACTACAAACAACTTAATGTAATTAAATTTATCAATTTCAATTATATCTTGAATCCTATCAATACCAAAAGATCCTCCAACCCCTGAAACTTTTTGCAAAGAACCAGAAAATAAAGACAATAAATTATCATATCTCCCACCACTACAAATACTTCCCATATTAACACCTAACATTTCAGCCTCAAATACAAGTCCGGTATAATAATCAAGTCCACGCACTATCTTTAAATTAAAATTAAAAGCATCTTGAATTCCCAATGCATTCAAATGCACAAAAATATCTTCTATTCTCTTAACAGCATTATTATCTCCTAAAATACTTCTTAAAGCCTTTACTTTATTACTAAAAGTTCCATCTAAATTTACAAATTCTAATACTAAATCAACATGCTCTTCACTTAACTCTAAAAGCAAATTTTCTCGTACAGCCTCAATTCCTATTTTGTCTAATTTGTCTATATTCCTTAAAATAAAAATGGATTTATCCTTTAATCCCAACTTTTCAATATAAGTATTTAATATTCCAATATGAGAAAAGTGAATAACAAATTTTATATTAATACCTTCTATAAAATTTAAAAAAACCTCTTCAAGTCCACAATAAACAATAGATAAAATCTCAGCATCACTACGAAAAGTATCCTCACCTAATATATCAAAATCAAATTGCATGAACTCTCTATATCTGCCCTTTTGAGTATTCTCACCCCTAAATACCTTACCTATTTGAGACCTTCTGAAAGGAAATTTAATCTTAGATTTATTAGTAGCCATAAATCTTGCAAAAGGAACGGTCAAGTCAAAACGCATGGAAACATCCCTATCTCCATTATCCTTAAATCTATAAATTTGCTTTTCTACTTCATCCCCACCCTTTTTTAAAAGAAATTCAGAATACTCAAGAATAGGAGTATCTATTAAATCAAAATTATAAGAAACCAGAACACTATATATTTGTTTTATAATATGAGTACGAATTAACGCTTCTTTCGGCAAATAATCTCTAAAACCTTTTAAAGTTCTAACATCCACTATATTTCAACCTCTACTAATTTCAAATTTAATCTTTTCATAATATAATATTATAAATATGAGAAAAAATTAATCAAAATTAATAATAAAATTCTTAAGTATTATGATATTTATTCAAAAATAAGGAGCATCTAAATAATTGATGAATAAAAATTTTGCTAGTAGCTTAAGATTAAACATCATACTGATAATTTTTCTCATAATAACACTGTTAACAATCTATCAATATTTCATACTAATGTTTTCAAAAAATATGCAACATTTTCCTCAAAAAATAAATCATATATCAAGAAGGGGTAACATTTATGATAGAAATGGCAAAATAATAGCTTTCTCTTCAAAATCATATTCAGTAGGAACAGATCCAAGAAAAATAAAAAATATTGTAAACACGTCAGAAACTCTTGGGGCAATATTAAAAATTGATCCTCAAACAATAAAACAAAAACTGTTGTCAAAAAAAGGATTTCAGTATATAAAACGACAAATAACAAAAGAAGAATCAGAACTAATCAAAAGAATTCAATCAGAAGGAAGACTAAAAGATATCATACTTTATCCAGATTATAAAAGAATTTATCCATTTAAAGAATTGACAAGCAATATTACAGGATTTGTAGGTATTGATAATATTGGACTTACAGGTATTGAATTTTCTCTAAACTCCATATTAAACGAAGATTTTACAAAACAACAATATATAAATGACAAACTAAGTACAAACAATATTTACCTAACAATAGACATAGATCTTCAAAACAATATAAATCAAATAGCCAAAAAATATTTTCAAGAAAATAAACCTGAAAATATGATTACAATAGTAATGGATGCTAAGAATGGAGAAATTTTATCAATGCTTCAATTTCCACAATATGATGCCAATTATTATTCACAATATTCTAAAGAGATATGGAACAACTTTTCAACATCACTAACCTATGAACCTGGAAGTATTAATAAAATATTTACAGTAGCTATTCTATTAGATAGTGGATTATTAAAACCAAACGAAAAATTTTTAGATAACGGTATATATCAAAAAAAATTCAAATCAGGAGAAACAATTATAATTAAAACATTAAATCCTCCTTATGATTATATTGATCTTAGTGGAATTTTACTTTATTCCTCTAATGTAGGAATAGCTCATCTTACAGACAAAATCAACAATGAATATTTCTATAACAAACTAATAGATTTTGGTTTTGGAGAAAGAGTTGGATTCCCTTTCCCCGGAGAAACAAAAGGCATCTTAAATCATCATTCAAAATGGTCAGGACGAAGCAAAGCCACAATTGGGTTTGGACAAGAAATAGGGGTTTCTGCTATTCAAATATTACAAGCTGCTAGCGTATTGAGTAACAAAGGAATCATGTTAAAACCAAAAATCATAAAAAAAATAATCAATGAAATGCAAGATACAATTCAAGAATTTCCTAAAGAAGAAATTAAAAAAGTAATATCTGAACACACAGCACAAAAAGTTTTAAAATTGATGAGAGAAGTTGTAAATAAAGGAGGCATACCAAAACTTAAGACAAAAAACTTAAGCATTTCAGCCAAAAGTGGAACTTCCCAAGTAATAGATCAAAATACAGGTAAATATTCAAATGAAGATTATACATCTTCAATACTCGTAATATATCCTACAGAAGATCCAAAATATATTATTTATGTCGTATACAGATACCCTAAAAAAATCATATATGGAACAAGAATCGCTGCACCAATGGCTAAAGAAATAATAAATTTAATTGAACAGAAAAACAATAAAGAAGAATACAACAAAATTAAAATTTCTTCAAAAATCAGTATACCAAAACCTATAATAAAACATAACATAAAAGAAACTTTGCCAAACCTCAAGGGACTCTCTAAAAGAGACTTAATGAAAATTTTAAAAGACTATATAAATATAAAAATAAATATTAAAGGAAATGGCTTTGTATACAAACAGTCTCATTCACCTAACACAAAATTAAAAGATATAAAAGAACTTGAGATAATATTACAATAAATCAAGAGAATAAATTTTTTATCTCATTTCGATAAAAATTCGAAATATAATTACGCTTAATATCCATTTTAATAGACATCTCTTTCCCTACTTCAAATGGCTTTTCTAAAAGAACAAACTTTAGTATCTGCTCAAAAGGTTTAAATCCATTGGCCCTATTAATAAGTTTTTTTATCTCATCACCAATAGCTTTAAGAACAATATTATTTGCAATAATTTGTTGTTTATTAGTATCACGAATTTTATGCCCTATGCTCTCTAAATATTTATTTATCTCCTCAAAATTAGGAAGAATTAATGCACCTAAAAATTTTTGATCTTGCCCAACAACAACAGCTTTCTCAATAAGTAAAGATTCTTCAAGCTTAATTTCAATGGGAGCAGGTTCAATATTTTCTCCATTGTTTAAAACAATAGTATCTTTCTCCCTCCCTATAATTTGAACAACATTATCTTTTGACAATTTCACAATATCACCCGTATCTAAAAATCCATCATCACCAATAACTTGCCTTGTAGCCTCTATATCTTGATAATATCCAATCATAACTTGAGGACCTTTAATAAACAAAACTCCTTTCCCAGGTTTTTTAAGTTTTACGCCATTCTCATCTCTAATCTCAGCAATAGTTCCGGGTAATATTTTACCACTAGTACCAACAATTATCTTTCCATACTCATTAGATGCAACACCTGGAGATGCCTCCGTTAAGCCATAAGCATTAGCAAGATTAATACCAATTGCATTAAAAAACCTCACAACATACAAAGGTATGCTACCACCACCAGAAATACCAACAACAAAATTATTGCCTAAAACTTTTTTTATTTTTTTAAATACAATCAAATTTCCCAAAACATTCAAAGGAAATAAAACTATTACTCCCAAAATACTTAAAATTTTTTTGAAAGGTATTAATAAATCCAGTCCATTATCAGGATATAAACCTAAAATTATTCTACGACAAATGTCACTAATACATGCAAATTTAACAAAAATCCTAAACAATAACCTTACAAAAAAGTTTTTTTTTGAAATCTCTTTAACAATATTTTGTTTTATTGCAATCCAAAGTCTAGGAACAGCAGCAATATAATGAGGATTAATATTTCTAATATCATCAAGCATATTTCTTGGAACAATATTTGAAAATAAACAAGTCATACCTTTAAGAAAAATATTATAAGAAAATGACCTTTGAAATGAATGCCAAATTGGCAAAATACACATAAATATCTGCCCCTCAGTAACACTAATCATCCGACTAAAACTAGACACCTGATAAAGAAAATTAGCATGAGAGAGCATCACTCCTTTAGGATTTCCTGTAGTACCAGAAGTATATATTATTGTTGCCATATCATTAAGACTAATATTATTGACAGTCTCAATAATCTCTTCATCCTGTCTCGCATTTTCTCCAATTAAAATACACTCTTTATAAGTATAAACTTCAAACTCACTAAAACGTAATTTATCTTTTTCATACAAATCATCAATAACAATTACAGTAGGTTTTATTTGAAACTTAAGCTTAATAATTAAATCAAGAAGATCTACATTTTCAACTATGATTACATTCGGAACAATATTATTAATAATTATTTCAGCCTCAAAAAGAGTAATATCAATACCCTTAGGAACATCAACAGCACCTAAAGATAAAATCGCAAAATCTATAACACTCCATTCAATTCTATTTTCAGAACAAATAAATACTTTATCTTGATATCTTAAATTAATTTTCCTTAAAAAGGAAGCAAATTTTAAAACATTCTCTTTCAAATCAGCATAAGTAACTTTAAAATAGTCTTTATTATTTTTATATATTTGTGCAATTCCACAACCATGCTTACTAGCAATCTCAAAAAAAGTCTTTACTATTGACATATGATCCTACTACAAACTTATTATAAAGAATTATTACTAACAATTATAACATTTTAAATAACAAAATCATAACTTAATCTTGCCTGAGAATATACCAATTAATAAGATATATCTTAATCTTATTTAATGTAACAATTTATAATATTTACCAAATTCTCAAATTACTAACAAACATCTATAAAACAAAATTATATAAAGTAAAAATTAATAAAAGCCTAATTACCAATAACAAAAAATTTAATTCCCTCAGTAGGATATTTTTTATCCAAAATTTCAGTAATATTTTTTAATTTCTCTACAATAATTAACTTATCTGTATAAACTATAAAAATAAAATTCTCTTCAGGCCATACTTCATTACCCTGCCTTTCACCTTTTGTTCCTTTACCCTTAACATTATATACTTTAGAATAATATATAACCTCTCCTAATTCCTCTTCTATACTAGTTATACATTCATGAAAATCAAATTCTAAAGAAAAGTTAGAAATTATTTCAACCCTATACACACATCCTCCATATCAATTTTCATCTTCGTTAATAAAAAAATCATTAAATTTAACATTTCTATCAGTACCAATTTTAGAAATAACATCTTTATTTTCTTTTTTATTTAATAAGCCATCTTGTTTCTTTTTACGATCTCTTTTAAAGACAAAAAAGAAGAATTTTATCAAAATAAAATTCTTTATAGAAAACTTAGAAAAAGCTTCAAAAAGCATAGGAATAAAAAGCAAAGCTAAAAATGTACTAGCAATCATTCCACCAATAAAGGTAAAAGCAATTGGTTTAATCAGTTCACTATTATTCGAATTTGAAAATGCCATTGGAAACAGTCCTATTATTGAGGTTAAAGAAGACATCAAAATTGGTCTAAATCTAGAACGACCCGCTTCAACTATTGCTTCTCTAAGCTTAAATCCTCTTTTAATCAATAAATTAATATAATCCACCAATACAATACCAGTATTAACAACAACACCAACAAGCATAAGCATACCAATCGCACTCAAAACAGAAATTTTTTCTCCTGATATAAAATAAATCAGTATAACACCTATTAAAGTCAATGGAATTGTAAATAGAATAATAAAAGGCTTTAGCAAAGATTCAAATTGTGCTGCCATTACTCCAAATACAAGCAAGACAGCCATTAAAATTATTACTTTAAATTGCTGCATACTATTTATAAATGAATCATATTCTCCTTCAAATTTAACCAATATACCATCCCTTTGTGGAACTTTATTAGTTACAAAATCTACTACATCTTCCGTAACAGAAGCTAAACTTTCATTTGGAGCAATACCTGCTGTCAGTGTAATTACCAAAGATTGATCTTCTCGCAACAGACTGCTAACTCCTTTTGTCTTTCTCAAATTAGCTATTAAAGATAGAGGAATTTTTACACCAAATTTATTTATAACAAATATATTATTCAAATCTTTCAATCCAACAATATTATTTCTATCAAGCTTAAGCAAAATATCATAACTCACTCCATTTTCAACATATTTTCCTGCCGAAATCCCATCAATATTGGCTCCAACTTCTCTTGAAATAGTTTCTATATTAATCCCATAAGAATAAGCTTTCTCCCTATCTATATCTATATCAATTTGCGGCTCTTCTTGTATATTAAGTCTAGGATTTATAAGACTTGGAAATCTTTTCTTTAAAAGATTAATCAACAATTCTCCATATTCCTTTGCATATTCAAAATTCAAAGATCTAATTTTAATTGCAATAGGAGACCCACCAAGAGAATTTCTATCTGATAAAGCATAAGAATTTAAAATAGGATAAAGACTCTTAACACGATTATCAACTCTATACTGAATCTCTCTCCAATCATCAATTTCTTCTGTTGAAGACAATAAAACTCTAAAATAAAAACCTCCTGAATCTATATCAGAAACAATACTTTTATAAGCCCTAATTTCACTTTTTAAAATTTCCAAAACCTTATCTGAATATGATTTTGAAATATCCAAGCTTGTTCTATTTGGAAAACTAAAAGAAAAAGTAATCACAGAAGGACGCTCATTAGGCATAAAAGATACATTTAAAAACGGAAACAAAACTAAACTTACAATAAAACTACATATAACAATAAACAAAAAAATCAACTTATGATTCAAAACATAATTCAATAAAACAACATAAAATCTCTCTCCAAAAGCATAAACATTATGTAAAAAGCCATCAACTTTTTTAACTAATGTGTTTCTAATGGGTTTTTGAAAACTAGTATAAAGTTTAATATAGTAACTTGACAAAACCGGAACTAAAAAAACTGCAACAAACAAAGAAACCGTTAAAGATATAACAATAGTAAAAGCAAAATCCCTAAGAAAATCACCAATCATACCCAATTCTGCTTTAAAAATAAGCATAGGTGCAAATACACAAATCGACGTTAAAGTTGCAGCCATAATTGGAATCATCATTTCTTGTGTTCCAAGAATAGCAGCAGATATAAGCTTTGCACCCTTTTGCCTATATCTATATATATTCTCTATAACAACAATAGAACAATCCACAACCATACCAACACTTAAAGCAAGCCCTGATAAGCTCATAATATTTAATGAAATATTTGCAAAATACATTAAACAAAAAGTAATAATAATAGCTAATGGTATTGTAATGCCAATAATAATAGTTGCTCTAAAGCTTCTTAAAAAAAAGAAAATAATACATAATGCAAGAACTGCTCCTGAATAAGCTGAATGAGAAACAGAAGAAAGAGCATTCTTAATATGTTCAGCATTATCTTTAAAAACATCTAGAGAAATATCTTTTGGAAGTATAAGTTTAATTTTTTCAAATTCTGCATTTACTGCATTTGAAACATTAACGAAATTTGCATCATTTTGTTTTTGTATAGATATACTAACAGAAGGTTTATCACTATAATATACATACTTTTCTTCTTTAAAAATAGTCTTAATACTTGCAACATCTCTCAACTTAATCTGAACTAAAGAATCATCTTGCAAAGAATAAGATTTATAAGCAATAACAACATCTTCCAAATCTTTAATTGAATTAAAATTCCCAGATATTTGTACTTGATATTGTAAATCATTGTCCAAGATCTCACCAACAGAAAATTCAACATTTTGAGAAGAAATAAATGGCACAATATCCGATAAAGTAAGTCCATATGCCTCCAACCTATTTTGAGAGACTTCAACTACAATATGTTTATCACCCCCTCCAGCAATATTTACAAGTCCAACCCCTGCAAGTCTTTCCAATCTGGGCTTTAAAAGCTCCTTTGCATACCTCTTAAGTTCTACAACAGACCTATCTGAATACATAAAAAATGATATTACTGGAATACCATCTAAACGATCTCTAGAAATCCTAGGTAAACCTGCTTCTTTTGGCAATAGACCTTTTGAAAACTCAAGTGTGTCCTTTACCTCATTTAAAGCCAAATCCAAATTGGTTCCATGATAAAAATTAAGCGTAATTTCACTATGCCCTTTAGAAGAAATACTACTTATTGTTTTGATATTCTTTACTAAAGACAAATTGCTTTCTAAAATGCGCGCAACTTTTTCTTCAACTTCCTTTGCAGAACTTCCTGCATAAAGAGTAGAAACGTAAAGATTGGCATCTTCAACATTGGGCAACAAATTAATATTTAATCTTGAAAAAGTATAAATACTAAGAATAATCAATAAAGAAAACAATATTAGCATCGTTATTGGTTTATTAACAACTTTTTTTACTAACATAATTAACCTCAAAAATCAAATATTGTCTTCAACATCAAGTCCATTTTGAGTATCTACGATATTTACAAAAGCTCCATCTGATAGCCAAGAAACACCTTCAGTCACAATCAAATCATCCTCATTAATACCATCCTTAATAGAAACAATATTATCCACTTCAAAATCTACTAAAGGAAATACCCTCTCCACTGTTGTTGAATCGGTATTCACCCTAAACACACACAGTTTACCCTCTCTTTCAAGAAAAGCATGTTTTGGTATTTTAATTACATTTTTTGAATTCTTAGTAACAATTTTAAGCTTCACAAACATACCCACAACCATTTTATTTGTAGCACTTCCTAAAGGCTCAAGATATACTTCAGCAGAACGACTTTTAAAATCTAAAATAGGCGATATTTCTGAAATCTTTGCCCAAAACTTTTTATCAGAATAAGATCCAAACTCAATAAGCGCATTATTACCAACCTTAATATCTAAGATATATTTTTCAGAAACATAAGTTTTAATTTTCATAACATCCATTTTTCCTATTAATGCAACACTCGTTTGAGGAGTAACTGTTTCTCCAATTTTACAATTAACAAACAAAACATATCCAGAAATCGGAGATCTTACCGGACTCTGCAAATAAAAAGAACCTGGCTTTGAAGGATCAAGAATTGCAATAACTTGTCCCTTCTCTACATAACTCCCAAGTTTAATATTAAAAGACTTTATTTTACCTGCAACATCTGGAAATACTTTGACCTTAACTTTGGTATCAACATCACCATTTAAAGAAATATAATCACTGATAGCTCCTCGTCGAGCCTTCATCACAACAACTGGAAACCTATAGGGTTTATCAATAACATCACCAGCAGTATTATCGCTAGCAACATCTTCTTGAATTTCTCTATCTTCACTACATGCAAAGATAAAGAATAAAACTAAAGGTAAGAAATAATACTTAATACAACCCCCTAATACTACAAATCAGATTCATAAATATTCCTCCATTAATCCAATTTATTTATTAAATCTTTATACTCAAGTACTAAATTAGCATAATTTAATTTATCTTTTATCAACTGTAAATCACTCTGCTTATAAGAAAGCTCAATATCATTTAACTTTATAAGATCTATAGTACCTGCATTAAAAGCATCAAAAGCTATTTGATAATTCTTTTTAGAAATCTCCAATGTCATTTTAGAATTATCTAAAATAGACTTATATAACCTCATGTTTTTACGTTTTTGAACAACCTTAGATTTAAATTCACGCATTTTATTATCAATTTGATCTCTTAACATTTTCAATTGATAATCTTGTTTCCATATTTCTGTAAAACTTTTCGAAAAAGGCAAAATCTCACTTAAACTATAAGTTAATCCAAAAACAAAATGAAATCCTTGTTGCCCCAAACCAGAAAAACCACTACCAAAAGAAATATTTCCAGGATTATAAGACATTGACAATGACAAGCTCGGTAAAAAGGCATCTAACCAAAGACTATCAAGAGTAGTTTGCATGATTTTAACAAAATTATTTAATTTTCTTATCTCTAAATCTTCATAAACATCTACAATTTCATTAAAAAATGAAAAATCCAATATATCATCTGATAATTCACCTACAACTTCAAAATCTTGCAAGACATTTAATCCTATTAACAACCTAAATTTTGACTTTATCTCCTCAAACTTAATGATTTGTTCATCCAAATTGGGCTGAAGCTTATTATATTTAAGTTTAGAATCAAGATAATCTATCTCGGAAATAAGACCATTATCATAAGCAATACTTACTTGTTCAAATTTAAGTTTCCCTTTATCAAGCTGTTCCTTTAAAACGTCTACAATACTTTTAAAAGCTAAAAGTTCATTATATATTTTAAGAACATTCAACTTAATATCTCTATTAACTCTTTCTCTATCTATAACAACTTCGTCATAATTAAAAGAAGCAAGTCTCATTTTATTAACAACAGATGGTGATATTGAAAGTTCAGCAGAAACACCTAAACCCAAGTGCCAATGTTCTCCTCTCACATTTGACATAAAAGGATTTTGTCTTGAAATATTTGAAGAAAATCCCACATTTGGCACAAAAATATTCCAAGATCTATCTTTATATAATTTCTTTATCTCTTCTTGGTATTTAGCATTTTTAGATTCTAAGCTATATTTTAAAGCCATATTAACAGCATCCATGGAAGATATTTTTATAACTTCTTCTGCATAAGACGGAACTGATAAAAGAAAAATTAATATTAAATGATTGATATTATAACTAGTTTTAATAAAATAAAATAAAATATTTTTATTAATAATTAATATATTCATTATGATTCCTATATAATAACATAATATTATGATATACATTCGAATATTAAAAAAAATTTTTATAATGATAAACTTAATCCTGATACTACTGATTAAAATATACCAAAAAACTCTCTCTAAAATAGTTGGTTTTTACTGTATATATCAACCCAGTTGCTCAAATTATGCACTTAATTGTTTAAAAAAATATAATATTTTAACGGCTTTTATTCTTATTACACTAAGAATAATTAGATGCAATACACTCTTTAAAGGAGGTTGTGAATCACTACCAACTAAAAATCCAATATTAAATTCATTAAAAGAATTTAAAACAAGATTAATCAAATAAATTTTTATATTTATCTGGAACCCAATTTTTTATGTAGTCCTTATGAGAATCAACAAATTCAACAGCATTTTTATATTCTTGGCCAGGCTCTTTATAATTTTTTTCTATCAAAGGCAATAACAAATCATCACCCCAGTAAAAATTATCAAATAAATAATAAGCATCAGGATCACTTTCTTGAAGTCCTAGCTTAACAAGAGAATGAATACTCTCAGGACCTCCCATTGACAATAATGGATCATCTAAAAATTTAATATCATACTTAACAAATGCCCAATGAGGTTGCCATAAAGGCACCAAAATCCATTCTTGTTTATTAATGGCGGATTCCAAACTTGCAAGCATTACACTTTCACTCGAAGAGATAAGCTCATATTCTTTACTCAATCCATAACGATTAAGAGTTTCCTCTACAGAAAGTTGAGTACCTGCTCCTGCATCTATTCCTATCACTTTATTTTTAAATTCAGAACCCCTACCTTTAAGTTCTGAAATACTTGAAATCGTAACATAACTTGGAACCACAAACCCTTGTAATGTACCCTCATAATTAGCACCAAGGTCAACAAATTTATCTTTAAATTTTTCATAATAAAACTTATCTGCTGTGGGCACCCATGAAGATACCATACCATCCACTCGTCCAGATGCTAAATACTGATACATTATAGACGTAGTCACAGGCAATATCTCCACATTATATCCTATTCTCTCAAAAACAACTCTTACAATATTAGTAGCAATTGTTTCACCTATCCAATTAACATAAGCAATTTTAACCGATTTTAAACTTTTAGGATTACCATTATCAGAACTATCATCTTTACTGCAAGCCACAAAAATTAAAACAAAACTTACAAAAACAGGTATAAAAATACCTTTCATAAACCAATCCCCCTTCTAACAAATACAAACAAAGCATTATTTGTTATACATTTCTAAAAACCTTTTGAACTTATTTTCTTTCTTACCCCCATAATTATCAGTATTTAAATAACTAAATTTAATGAAAATAGCTTGCATAATTCTATCTAAAATAATAGCTATTATTACAACAGCCAATCCAGATATTAAACCTTCAGCAAAATGCAACCTTTCAACAGAATATATCACGGTTCTACCAAGTCCTGAGGACCCAACCATTGCCGCAATCACTATCATAGATATTGCCATCATTATTGATTGATTAATCCCCTCTATTATACTCTGTAAAGCCAATGGTAATTGAATTTGAAAAAGAATACGAGCACTACTACTTCCAAAAGATTTTGCAGCTTCAATAACCTCACTTGGAACTTGAATAATTCCTAATCGTGTATATCTAATAACTGGGGGCATTGCAAAAATTATTGTAGCAAAAATTGCCGAAGACGTACCCGTATCGAAAAAAGATATAGCTGGTATCAAATAAACAAATGGAGGCATTGCTTGCATCAAATCAAGCAATGGTTTTAAAAAAACATAAAATTTTGTACAATACCCACCCAAAATACCTATTAAAATTCCCCAAAGTACAGAAAAAAATACAGATACAAAAATAAGTGATATTGTATCCATAGAAACTTCCCAAAGATCAAAATATAAAATAAAACAAAAGCCCAACATAATCAAAAGTGCCAATCTTTTTTTCAAAAATAAAAAACTAAAAACACAAATCATTACAATAAAAAGAACAGGATTAATTACGGTAAACAATCTTTTCAAATTTTCATAAAAAGAATCTATAATCTTAGCAAATCCAATACCACTAGAATTTGCAAAATTATCAACCAAAAAATCAAATGCCTTATCTATACTACTAACTATAAAATCCCTATTCATAAATAACTATCTTGCCAATAAAGCAGCAATCTCTCCCAAATCAATATATCCAATAATATCACCTTGTTCTTTTGTCACAATCAAATAATCTAACTTATTTAAATATTTAACGACACTTTTTATCTCATCACCTAAATCCAAATTTAAAGAAACAACATTACTATATTTTTTACCAATAGAAATGTCATGCAATATAAAACTATCATTCTCTTTTTTAATGATAACATTAAATTGATCATTATATCCATAATGATCAAAATCAACTTTGATAATATCTTTGATTTTTAAAATATTTAAAACAGGAAGATTTTTAATAAAATTAGTTATAAACTCTGTCTTAGGCTCTCTTAATATTTCTAATGGTCTACCTACCTGAATAATCTCACCATCTCTCATAAAAGCAATTCTATTGCCTAATTTAAAAGCCTCAATTAAATCATGAGTAATAAATACAACTGTTTTTTTTAACTTGTCTACCAATCTTAAAAGCTCACACTGCATCTCACCTCGAATTAAAGGATCAAGAGCTGAAAAAGCTTCATCCATTAAAAGTATATCAGGATTAACAACTAAAGCTCTTGCTATACCCACTCTTTGTTTCATTCCACCTGAAAGTTCACTTATATATTTATACTTGGAATCTTCAAGCCCAACAAGTCTTAAAATATCAAGGGCTCTTTGAATCCTCACTTTCTTAGGAACACTTTTAACTTCAAGGCCATAAGTCACATTTCTTAAAACATTCATATGTGGAAAGAGCCCAAAATTCTGAAAAACCATTGCAAACTTATCTTTTCTCAAAGCAGAGAGATCCTTTTGATTAATATCATTCATTTCAATATTATCTACTAAAATAGAACCAGAATCTATTTTATGTATACCATTTAAACATCTAACAAAAGTAGACTTACCACAACCTGACATACCCATAATAACTAAAATTTCATTTTCATAAATATCAAGATTAATGTTTGCATTTGCAATAAAAACAGAAAATTCTTTGTAAATATCAGATCGATCTTTACCATTCTTATAATTATTGATGGCCTTAAAAATTTGTTTTTTATTTCTATTATAAGAAAATGTTTTATAAAGGTTCCTGACTGTCACACTAGCTTTATACAAAGCAAACTCCTAATATTAAAACATAATTTTACATAAAACAATATTATAGCACTTAAATATCAAATTTTGATTGACACAAATAAAAATAAGGGTCTTCTAACAGACCCTTATTAAAAAATCAAATTTATCTAAGCAAGGACAATACATATTGAGGCACTTGATTTGCTTGTGCAATCATAGCCATTGCAGACTGTGTCAAAATACTGTTTGTTGTAGATGCTACAATTTCATCTGTCATTGTTGCATCTTTAATTTGAGCATAAGACGCTTTTAAATTTTCAATAGCATACTCTGTGCTAGCTTTAACAGATTCAAGTCTGTTTTGGAAAGCACCAAGATTTGCTCTTTGATCAGTTATCATTCTAATAGCATCTTCTATTTTTGTAAGTGACATATTAGCATCAACAGCAGTTGTAACATTAACTGGAGAGTTAACTCCACCTTGAGCTGGAGCTGCTGCTGGAGCTGGAGCTGCTTGTGCTCCTTCTTGCTGTGCACCCTCTTGAGCTGGAGCTACTTGTTGAGCACCCTCACCTGAAAAAAGATTTGCAACATTAGCTGCATAAATATTAACAGCAATTGCTTCATCCTGATTTGCACCAACATGTACTCTTAATGTCCATGAAGCTTGTGATTCAGATAATGATGCTGGTGTATTAATCTTTACAGGTTGCATTCCAAGCTCTTCAGCTGTTCTTACATGCTCAGCAGATGATCTATTAGATAACATATGCATATGGTTATATTGTGCTTGATCAGCAATTCTATTGATCTCATCTGTAAGTTGTTCAACTTCAATCTGAATAGAACCTCTGTCTGCATCTGAATATGTACCATTACCAGATTGAACAGCAAGCTCTTTCATTCTCACCAACACTTTCTCTACTTCATCCAAATTTCCTTCTGTTGTTTGAATAAAATTTATCGCCTTTGAAGTATTTCTTGAAGCTTGGGATAACCCTCTAATTTGAGCGTTAATTTTCCCAGCAACACCCATACCAGCAGCATCATCAGATGCACGATTAATTCTATGCCCACTAGAAAGTTTTTCTTGAGTTTTGCTAAGATTAGCAACATTAATAGCATTATTTCTTGAAGCATTTATAGCTGACGTATTATGATTTATGATCATATATCATTTCCTCCGTGATAAATTAATATAATTTTGATGTTTTCGACAAATCCATTTGTCGTCTTTTTAAAAGGATATCACAAAAACAAGAAAAAAATAAATACAATATTCATTTAAATTAAATTTGTTACTTGTTTTGTCTATATAAATTTAAAGACTTAAGAATTTCTTCCTGTTCTTTCATTCGCTTTACAGTAAAATCCAAAGTATTAAGTTCTCCTTCAACCTTTCTTTCTCTCTCTTCATATTTCCTTTTATAATCTTCAACCATATTTTTTTGATTGGGAATTCTAAAATCATAACTTTTTATCTTATTATAAATAAATCCCCCAGCACCTATTAAGAGAGACAAATAATCACCAAGCACCTTAGCAAGCCCATCATCATAAATTCTATCATCATTAAAATCAAACGCAAAAAACTCTTTAACTGAACTAATATTACTCTGTAAAACCTCATTAAATTTCTTCTCATCAAGTTTTAAATAACGTGAAAATCCTCCTGATGAAGACATAGAACTAGTAAAAACTCCCATCTGATTAATAAGTGAAAAATTAGGATCATTTGTTCTATAAACATTAAACATTATTGATTCTAATCTTGATTTAAGATTTTTCAGTGTAAATTCACTTCTAAGAATTCCCAAATTTTTATAAGCCTCTTCCTTTTCCTCTTCATTTAAATAAGACCATTCCTCTAATAAATCTGACTTTTGAGTATCCACATTATCTTCATTCAAGCTTACAATATTAATCCCAGCCAAAACTTCATTATAGGCAATTAAAAAATCTAATAAAAGTTTCCTAATCCCTTCATAATCAGGTTCAACACGCACATCAACAGTATCATCTGATGACTGTTTTAAATTTAATGTAACATTTGGTATTAAATCATTAATAGTATTCGAATCTCGTTCAACATCAACTCCATCAAACTTCATTTTTGCATTCTCTGCAAAGCTTTTAGCATTAATTGGCAAATGACCATCTCTGTTTTTTGGATCAAATATTTCAATATTTCGAATAACAAAAGCCTTATTATTTAATTTATTCTCAATATTAATCTCCTTTAAACCTAAAAGAGACCCAACTTCAACCTCAACTTTTTCAAAATCACTTGCAACATTGATTGGGGGTAATTCTAAAGAACCTGTACCACTGTGAATCTTAATCATATTCATTTGAATATATTTTTTTTCTTTCAAAAAAGGTTTATAATCAGATTCAAGATTAATAATACTATCCTCACCTTCAACTTTAGCACCCTCAAATGTAGCCTCACCAGGATTAAAAACTATTTCATTTAAAATACTCTTATCATCCATATCATAATATTTAATTTCAAATTTAATTTTACTCCCCTTACCAATTTCAATATTGTCTGGAATACTTATTGCAATCTCTGAAAGGGGCTCTAACACAATATCATCTTTATCAAGAAAAATTTTATTACTACTATTTTGTTGACTATTAACAATTTCCCTTATATTTGGACTAAAATTTGTCGTACGTTCACTTAAAATGCCTATTTTCTTAGCAAGATTTAAAGCTTCATCTTTCATAATAAGTCTATTATTTTCACCTTCCTTTAAAGACTGCAAAATTAACCTACTATTACCAGAACTATCACTCTTAACAATTTTAGCAGACAAAAATCCCTTGCCTCTATTATTAACATCTCTAACAAGAGATTCAAGATCTCCATTATTTCTAATCTTAATTTCTTTCTTCCCAACTAAAAATGTATATTCTCCTACAGGAATATTAATTTCTTTTTGTTTAAAATTTGCAGATAAGAAAACATCAGAACTTGCTATTTGATTAACACCGATTTTATAATTTTCATTTTTAGCCCCATAACGAGCAGAAACAGACAGAACATCATTATTGCTAGAATTACCCGACATATAATTAAAAGGACCATCAAGAGATGTAATTTGTTTTGCAAGAGAATTCAAAACAGATACCTTTTTATTAATTGTTTGCCAAGCACGTTTTTCCTGTTGCAAACTTTCAAGCTTTTGCACAGACGAATCTATTTTAGACTTATCAGGCTTAAGCATTGATTCACGGATTTCTTTGGTATTATATTTATTATCTACACCAGGAACAAAAAATCCAGAAGACATTACAACACCTCTTAAGTAGAAAGTTTAACATAAAAACATATAGATATTACATAAGAAATAATATTATACTTTAAAGCCAATAATAAAAATCTAATTTTAGATATAAATAACAAATAAGTATCTTTAAAAAAGATCCTTATTTATAGTAAAATTTAAGTTAATAGGAGAGCACATATGTCAAATTTTTGTTTATTTAACGCAAAATCTGTACTTACAGGAAATGATAAAATAGACAACTCAGCTGTCCTGATTAGAGAAAATAAAATTTTTGATATCGTAACATCCGACAGACTTGAAAAACTTGAATTACAAGATTATGAAATGATTGACATCAAAGGTAATTACATAACACCTGGTCTTTATGATAATCACATACATGGATTTTATGGATATGGAACTGATCAATGTTCAACAAACTCTATTATCAAAATGTCAGAACATTTAGCAGAATACGGAGTAGTAGGATTTTTACCAACACTCTATCCACGTCCAACTGAAGAAATGATTGAAACAATTAAAGCATGCACACAAGCGATAGGAAAAGAAAAGGGTGCAAAAATTTTAGGACTTCACCTTGAAGGACCATTTTTTTCTCCCGAAAAAAAAGGAGCTCATCCTACTTCTTATCTCCAAAAACCAAGCATTGAGATAATGAAAAAATTTATAGAAGCAGCAGGAGGAACTTTTACAGACTCTTTTGGTAGAAAAAGAACAAATATTGCAACAATGACGGTTGCACCTGAACTTAAAGGAATGAGGGAACTTGCAATATTTTGTATGGAAAACAATATTACACTTCAAGCAGGGCATACAAATGCAAAATACGAAAATATGATAGAAGGTTTTCAAGTAGGTATACTTCACACAACTCATTTTTTTAATGCAATGTCAAAACTCGACCATAGAAATCCAAATGCAATAGGAGCTGCCTTAATTCATGGAGATGTATCTTGTGAAATTATTGCTGATGGACATCATATTCATCCAAAACTTGTTTTAATGCTTAGAAAACTCAAAGACATAAGCAAGTTGGTACTTGTAACTGATGGATTAACTCCAACACTACAACCATCTGGAGAATTAATAGCCAATGGAGAAAAAGTATATCTTAAAAACAACGACCTATTTTATATTATAGAGAGTGACACAATAGCAGGATCTGCACTTACAATGATACAAGGAATTAAAAATTTAGTAGAATTTGGATACAGTTTAAGCGATGCTATTCAAGCAAGTTCATATAATCCGATTAGAATCATTAATCTTGAAAAAAAAGGTTTAATATGTCATGGTTATGATGCAAATATAAATGTTCTTGACAAAGACTTAAATCTAAAATTAACAATGATAGAATCAAAAATAATTTTCAATAAACTTTAGTGTTATTAATCCAAAAATACAAGGAGCAACAAATGAGATTAATTATTAGAGCCACTTATAATGAAATATCAAGATGGGCTGCTAATCATGTAGCCAGAAAAATAAAAGAATGGGAACCTACAAAAGAAAAACCATTCATTTTAGGGCTTCCAACAGGTAGTTCACCAATTGGAATGTACCAAAACCTAATTGAACTCAACAAATTAAATAAAATATCATTTGAAAATGTGATCACATTCAATATGGACGAATACATAGGTCTTGATAAAAATCATCCTGAAAGTTACTATTCATTTATGTGGAACAATTTTTTTTCACATATAAACATCCAAAAAGAAAATATCAATATACTAAATGGCAATGCTATCAATCTTATAAATGAATGTAAAAAATATGAAAAAAAAATCAAATCTTATGGTGGCATTACACTTTTTGTGGGAGGAATTGGACCTGATGGTCACATTGCCTTCAATGAACCTGGATCATCTCTTAAATCAAGGACAAGAATTAAAACACTCACACAAGACACAATTATAGCAAATTCAAGATTTTTTGAAAACGACATCAACAAAGTTCCAAAAAGCTCTTTAACAGTAGGAGTTGGAACAATTATGGATTCCAAAGAAGTAATGATTATAGTAAATGGACACAACAAATCAAGAGCACTAAAACATGCCATTGAAAAAGGAGTAAATCACATGTGGCCAATTAGTATTTTGCAGTTACATAAAAATGCAATTATAGTATCAGATGAAGCTGCAACATATGAACTTAAGGTTGGAACAGTAAAATATTTTAATGATATTGAAAAACACAATTACAATAACGAACTATAAAGAATACATTATTACTTATCAATTTTAATAACATATTATTAAAATGAACTAGGATTAAATATAGATATATATTAGACAAGAGACACATACTATACATATTTATATTTAATCCTAGTTTTGAAACAAATAAAAATATTTACCTATTAAAATTATAATTATTCTATAATTTCATTATAAATTCGCGAAATTTCTTCCCAATTTAATGTCTTAAAAAACGCATCAATATATTCAGCCCTTCTATTTTGATATTTAAGATAATAAGCATGTTCCCAAACATCAATACCTAAAATTGGCTTATAATCCTCTATCAAAGGACTATCTTGATTTGGTCTTGATATTACTTGCAGCTCCCTATTTGCATAAAGAACTAACCAAGCCCAACCACTTCCAAAAATACTAACAGCTAAATCTTTTAAGGCCACCTTCAAATTATCAAGACTACCAAAAGTAGCATTTACATGCTCTTCAAAATTTTTCAAAATATTATCTTTATTGCCAGGTTTTAAAGTTCTAAAATATAAATTATGATTAGCATATCCACCTGCATTATTTTTAACAACTTTTTGAAATTCAATTGGAAATCGCTGAATATTTTTTAATATACTTTCAATATCATAAGAACAATTTACTTTTGTCTTTTCAAGTACAGAATTTAAATTTACTGTATAAGCATTATGATGCTTACTATGATGAATTTCCATTGTCTTAGCATCAATATAAGGCTCCAAAGCATCATAAGAATAGCCAAGTTCTGGTAATTTAAACATAACAACACCCCCTTTTTAATTTTTTCCATGACAATTTTTATATTTTTTTTTACTTCCACAATAACAAGGTTCATTTCTTCCAATCTTGGGAGTATTTCTAACTATTTGCACCCCCACCGAATCATCTCTTTCCCTAGAAACAATACCTGAAAACTCCTTATGAGTAGCATGAACATCTTTAGGTTTTTTATTTTTATAATTACTAGAATCAACATCAATCTTTACCTGCAAAGTTCGTCTTAAAGTTTCGATCTTAATATCTTTAATAAGTTCACTAAAAATTGCAAAACCCTCTTCTTTATATTCAGTAATTGGATTTTTATTAGCATAAGATCTAAGATAAACTGATTCTCTTAAAGAATCAAGATTTGCAAGATGCTCCTGAAATTTAGAATCAATATTTCTCAAATATTCATATTTTAAAAATTCATTTAAAAGTTCAGAACCAATTAATTCTTCTTTTATATCTAGATTAGACCTAGCAACTTCCATTAACTTATCTTTTAAATCAGCAATACTCATTTTCTCAACAGAACCAACACTTTCCATCATATAAGCAAAAACTGAATTTATTTCATTTAAAACAGAACTTGTGACCACATCTCCTTTCACTTGATCGAATAAAAAATCAAGATATTCTCTTAAAGAGAGAAGAATACGTTCCTTAATATTATTATCAGCAAGAATTAAATTTCTCTGAGAATAAATAAATTCTCTATGTTTCGTTATGACATCATCATACTCTAAGAGATGTTTTCTAATCTCAAAATTTCGATCCTCTACACGCCTTTGTGTATTAACTAAAGATTTTGTTAATAAAGAATGCGCAATGGGTTCACCTGTAGCCATTCCAAGTTTCCCCATAAGAGCTCTTAAATTGTCCCCAGCAAAAAGCCTCATCAAATCATCCTCAAGAGATACATAAAACCTTGATCTGCCAGGATCTCCCTGTCTTCCCCCACGTCCTCTAAGCTGATTGTCTATTCTTCGCGATTCATGACGCTCACTACCAATAACATAAAGCCCACCAAGCGATTTAACTTCTTCATAATCTTTAAGATACTGCTCTCTCTCGCTTTGCATAGCTTTCTGTAAATCATCAAAACTTATTTCTGTCCCAAATTTTTTACGAACTCTATGTTCAAGATTACCTCCAAGCTTAATATCAGTCCCACGGCCAGCCATATTAGTTGCAATTGTAACAGAATATTTTGCCCCTGCTTCAGCAATAATTAATGCTTCACGAAAATGATTTTTAGCATTTAAAACTTCATGTTTAATCCCTCTATTTTTAAACATATTAGATAAAATTTCAGACTTTTCAATAGAAACTGTCCCAACAAGAACAGGTTGTCCTCTCTTATAAGCCTCAAAAACTTCATCCGTAATTGCTCTAAACTTAAAGTCCTCAGTATAATAAATGATATCATCTTCATCTATTCTTGCAACCAATTTATTAGTAGGAACTACTACAACATCAAGATCATATATTTTATGAAACTCTTTCGCTTCTGTATCTGCAGTACCAGTCATACCAGAAATCTTATTAAACATCCTAAATAAATTTTGAAATGTAATTGTTGCCATAGTCTTATTTTCACTTGCAACTCTAACACCTTCCTTAGCTTCAATAGCTTGATGTAGACCATCTGAATATCTTCGTCCTTTTAAAACACGACCTGTAAATTCATCAACAATTTCAACACCAAAATCTCCAACAATGTATTCCCTATCCTTTAAAAACAATAAATGTGCCTTTAATGCCTGAGTCATATAATGAACATAATTAAAATTAGAATCAACATACATAGACCCTTGAATTATGCCCTTTGAAACTAAAATTCGTTCAAGATTATTTAATCCATTAACGGTAAAAGATATTCTTTTAGCCTTTTCATCAATTGTATAATCTCCATCAAGATCATCAATCTCTAAAGGATAATCTCCTGTTTTTAGATCTTTAGAACACTCTTTTAGAAAAGGAACAAGAGAATTAACAGTAAGATAAGCACTAGTATCACCTTCAGTTGAACCTGAAATAATTAAAGGTGTTCTAGCTTCATCTATTAAAATAGAATCAATTTCATCAATAATGCAATAATTAAAATTTCTCAAAGATTTCTGAGATAAATCAAAACACATATTATCTCTTAAATAATCAAATCCAAGCTCATTATTCGTAACATAGGTAATATCTTTACCATATTCTATCTTTCGTCTAGAAGAATCCATATTAGAGAGTACAACACCAACACTCACTCCCAAAAGATCAAAAACAGGTTTCATCCAATTTGAATCACGTTCTGCAAGATAATCATTAACCGTAACAATAATAACACCATCACCTGTTAAACTATTAAGATAAGCAGCCTGAACAGAAGACAAAGTTTTACCTTCTCCTGTCTTCATTTCTATTATTTTACCTTGATGAAGCGCAAGACCAGCAATAAGTTGAACATCATAAGGTCTCTCTTTAAGTCGCCTTCTTGCAGCTTCTCTAGAGAGTGCAAATGCTCTCTCTAAAATATCTTCTAAAGTCTTACCACTCTGAAGTTCATTTTTGAATTTTTCTGTTTCCCTTGAAAAATCCTCATCCAACAAAGATAGTGCCCAAGATTCAAGTTTATTAATATTTCTTAAAACAGGAAGATAACTTTTTAAATCCCTTTTACTCTTTGAGCCAACAGTCGCCTCAAATATTGCTCTTAACATATTAGGTATCAATACTCCTAAAATAATTGACTTTTAACTATTTAAAATAATAACATCTAAAATATGAAAAAGTTTTATAAAATTCATTTAAATATATTTTTTATAATTATATCATGTAACACTAAAACTTTAAACGAACTTGGAGAACAACAGTTTAAAATACCATTTGGAACACTACCCGGAGAAATAACACCACTTACAAACAAATTTACAAATTCAGGCTTTGATATTAAAACATACAACGGTCTTGTATATATTGTAGAGACAAAAGCAAACAAACTCATGATTTTTACATCTTATGGAAAATTAATTCAAACTTACCAAAATGGCATATTTAAAACAAATGACAATCTGAAAATAAAAAAAGTAAACTTTGAAAATATCCAGGCTATATATCCATCAAAAGACTTTATCATAGTATCAGATAAAATAAACAACACAAAATCTAAATTCGATGAAAAAGAAAACATAGCATACTCTACACAAATCTTTATTCTAAATAAAGATTCATCTGTAGCAATACTGGGACAAGAAGGACATAATGGAACACCATTTCCAGAAGTTTGTGATATTAATATCGATGATGGAAATAACATAGCAATAATAACCATATATCACGAAGGCTACATAATATACTCTTACGATCAAGATCTCTCACCTCTTTATAAGATATATATAAACACAAACATATTACAAATACCAGAAGAAGAGAAAAAAAAATATAATATATCAATAGACAAAATATTTTTTGAAGTAAATAAAAAAATTATTTATGTAAAGACAACATACTATGAAAACATTAGAACAAATGAAAACATTAATGACCTAGGAGTCAAAATCAAAAATCAACACTTTTATACAATGAGCTTAAATAAAAATAAAGAATTTGAAATAAAAAACAAAATTACGCTACCTCAAAATTTATTAGATGATCAACAAGAAAGTTTTATCAATATCATTGGAATTCAAAAAAATAAAATAATAGCATCTACTAATATGAAAAATTTATCTAATATTTTAATATGGAAATTAGACAATAGAGGAAAGATAAAAGAACAAATGATACTAATTGAACCTCCTAATCTTAAATTTCTTGCTGAAAGTCTATCAAAAGACGGAATACTTAGTATACTTTATGCAGAGAAAAGCGGAGTTAGTGTCTATTGGTGGAATTTAAATACATTGCTTAAATTATGAAATAATTTATCATCAAAATATATGAAAAATAATAATTGTAAATACAAAGTAGAAGAAACAAATAAAAAACTCCTTAAAAAAAAACTAATGCTTGGAATAATTTTTGTAATCATTTTAATTACTAATAAGGTCATAATAATTCCCAAATTACAAAAAATAGAAAATAAACATAATCCTACAATTACAATAGAACATAAAATAAAAAATAAAAATTTATATCTTAAAATTAATATCCAAAATAATGACATCAAATATTTTGGTAAAGCCAATATAGAATTATACTTAGATAGTAAACTTGTTGAAAATAATATGATTTACATAGACAAGATTAACTATACGTTATATACTAATGTTGCATATAAGAATGAAAGTTTGTTAAATATAATGCTAATAACTCAAAAGGGCTACAAGGCATATTTTAATAAAAGATTAGATCTTGGAGGATAAGAGATGTTACAAATATATTTTATATCTGTTTTACTTAATATTTTAGGAGGAATAATACTAGCATTTCCAACTTTAAGAGACAAGCTTAAGTGTTTAATTATCTTTGACGAATTTGTCAATGCAATTAACAATAATAAAGCTGCAAGAAGTATTTTTGGTACAATTTTTATAACAGTAAGTATATTGGAAATAATTATCCCCTATGATTTACCAATAATTGGAAATTTATTTCCTGCCATCAGTTTATTTCTTATTGGGTTTATCTTATTTTTAAATCAGAAGATGCCTATAACTCTTCAAAACAACAAAGAATATGGAAAATTTCAATCATTAGTTGAAAACAACAAAAAATTGATAGGAATACTAGCATTAATTATCGGAATAATTCATTTTTTTGCACCAAGGATTCCTTTTCTTTAAATCTAACAAAGATTAATATAAATGCTTTATATCAGTCAAACAATTTAAATAAATTTCAAAGTATCAATGTGAATTTTGTAGATATTTAATATAATGTATAAAATGACAAAACATAAAGAAATAATAATAAACTTTAAAAATCTAGAACATAATCTAATTACAATTAAAAGTCATGTTCACAAAAAAGAATTAGTAGCAACACTAAAAGCAGATGCTTACGGACATGGACTTATTCAAACATTTAAATTTTTTAAAGAAAAAAATATAAATTATTTTGGTCTTTTTTCAATATATGACGCTCTAAAACTTAGGAAAATCGATAAAAAATCAAACATACTACTCTATATCAATAATATAAATAAAAATGCAATAAAAAATTTAGTAAATTTTGAAATTACACCTTTTGTTGCTGACTCTCAATACTTATCATTAATAGAAGAAGAATGTAAAAGGCAAAATAAAAAAATTAAAGTTCATTTAAAAGTGGATGTAGGAATGAACAGATATGGAATCAAAACAGAAAATGCTTTAAATCTAGCAACTAAAATTCAAGATTCAAAATTAGTAGAATTTGAAGGAATTTGCACACATTTACCAACAACAGAAAACACAAAAATTACGCAAACACAAAGCAAAAAATTTGATTATCTCATAAATGAACTTAAAAATAAAAATATAAATCCAAAATTCATTCATATTTCCAACTCAGGACACATAACAAACTATAAAATAAGTGAAAATTTTAACATGATAAGGCCAGGCCTTATTTTATACGGATATCACCCAAATCCTAACAATCAAAACAATAATTTAAAACTGAAGCCTGTACTAAATTTATACTCAAAAGTAATATTTGTTAAAAATATCAAAAAAGGAGACCAAATATCATATTCTGGACTCTTTAAAGCAAAAGAAGATATGCAAATTGGACTTATACCTGTTGGATACTTTGATGGAATACCACAAAATACATCTAAAAATTTTTATTGCATAATAAAAGATAAAAAATGTTTTATTAGAGGAAAAATATGTATGAACATTTCCATCATAGAAATACCTCAAGATCTAAAAATCAATATAGGAGACAAAGTAGAAATAGTTTCTGAAAGATTAAGCTTAGATATACTTAGTAAAGAATCTGGCAGAAGTACATATGAACTACTTTGTTCTATTGGAAAAAATGAGAAAAAAAAATACTTATATTAAATTACCTAAAGAATCAAATTTTTGAAAATCAATTAAATCACCTTTACTATCATATATCCATTTATAAATTGAAATACCCCCAATATTATCTCTCAATCTTAAATCTGGGCCATGATTTGTTTTCTTTGAAATTTTACCAAATTTATTATATTCATACTTATACATGCTAACACCATAAATATCATCTTGTAATTGACCTAAATTACCAAAATTTTTCTGACTAATTAGTCGATTTTGTTTATCATACTCATAAGTATATTCAAAAACAGCATTTTCATCTGCAACTAAAGCTCCATTTTTAGAATAATTACTCTTCAATATAACATTACCATTAATATCATACAAAAACTTGTACCTAAAAACACCTACAATATCACTTATAGGATTATCAAAATCTCCATAATGTTCCTGAGATTCAAGAAGTCCATCTTCATTATAAGCATATTTATAAATCATAACACCATTAGAATCACTAACTAAATTGAAATTTTTGTCAAAAAAAAGTCTCTCTATTAAATAAAATTTATTATCATATTTATAACTATAAACCGCAATACCTTTAAAATTATCCATTATCTCATATTTTTCCTCATAACTAACAGGAACAGCACTATCATAATTCTTATTTATCTTATTACTATAATTTATTATTCTCTTTTCATTATTTTGTATATAAAAAATGGTTTTTCTCATGGCATAACCATTTTGACTAACGGTCAAATTATTATTAGCATCATAATTATATTCTCTACAACAATAATCTTTTTCTTTTAAATTATAATCATACCTATATATTGCCACATTATTCTCATCAGGAGTTAAATTATTCTTAACATCATAATTTACAACTTCAATAAGATTACCACTTGAGTCATAACGATATGTCTTTACTGCAACAGAAAAAGGATTTGAGGACAAAGAAAAATCTTCATCTATGTATTCTTCTTTAACAATATTATGTGCACTATCATAAGTCAATTTAAAACCATAAATTCCATTTTTAGCCTTTATATTATAGTTATTACCATCATAATATAAAACTGTTTTTGTACGATTAGAATTCTCATAAATAATTTTAGTATAATAAACATCATTTAAATCCTTAATCTGAAAACCAACCTCACTAAACCTATAAACATAAAAACTACCATCATCATTATAAACAAAATGATAATAAGCAACTCCATACTTATCTCTTATAATTTCATTAGACTTATTATAATTAAAAATACTCTTAGGTTTACCATTTGATAAATATTCTATTTGTTCAACATAAACATCTTTCAAGTTTTTAGCAGCAAAGCCTCTATTTAAAAACAATCTTCTCTCTATATCTTTAAAATGTTCTATTTTTATTTGATTTGTACCAAAAAAAGAAGGCATTAAAATACTAAGCTTTCCAATATAATCAACAACTATAAGTTTGCCATCATTATAAGTAAATCTATACCCATACTCCTCTTCAGCATCTTCCTTATTAATTTCATATTTTCCAATTATTTTATAATCAATATCATAATCAACAAATTTATAATAAATTTCTTCTGAAAAAAGAGTATAAGCTAAAAAAAACATTATCAAAAACATAACCATTCCTTGATAAATCAACCTTATTTTGATAGATTTATTATACAATAAACGAATACAATGAGGTGTTAATATGGCAAAAATTTCCAAAAATGCACAAAGAAGTGGCTCTAAAGAATTGTTAAGTAGATGGGGCGGAAAAATTATAATGAAATCTAAATTTGAAAATGGTAAAATAAAGCACTATGCAGAATGCCAAAATTCAAAAAATACGGCAAGAAGACCTAAAGATTTATTTTAAATAATCATTTTTTATTCAATTTATCTTCAAATTTTAACCAAGCTTCGTCCTGTTCACTTTTGCTATAAACCCTACCAGCTGTCTGTCCTTTGTTAGAGGTTCCTTTACCTTTTTTGGAATAGGAATTTCTAATCTGTTCTTTTATCTCCTCTCTTTGTTTGCGCCTCTTATCTAGCTGTCTTTTTACTCTTTCATTTGGATCAAAAAGTCCCCCAACATGATTATTAACTATTACTTTAGAATTTAATCTAGATAAAGATTCTTTATAGCTTTGATATTTTCCAGTCAAAAATAACACAATTTTCCTTAACAAGGATAAATCTTTATAAGCAAAATCTAAAATACTAGACAAATCAATTTTATAAATTTTATAAAGTGGTAAGAATGTATTACTATTCTTAAAATACTTAGCGGCTTCATTTTTTATTATATCCTTAATTTGAGTCTGTATATTTTGAATTTTAGAAACTCGCCTATAATGAGACACAATAAAATCAAGAAATGCAACTTTATTTTTCAAACAATAATCATTTAGATCATAATTAGCAACAAATTCAGATAACATCTTCTCAAGACCCTCTTCTGTAAAAATAACAGAAGAATTTTTACCATTATTAAGCATCTTTGTAAATTCATTTCTCAATTTATCTTTAACATCAATTACAATTTGATCAAATTCTTTTAAAAAGATAGAATAAGCACATGGCTTATATAAATATATATCACTTCTAATACTAAATATTCTAGGCAAAGAACCCTTAATATTGGATTCAAAAAAGTATCCATTGGCTATATTAAAAAAATGTTCAGCATCAGATAATTCATCAGCATGCTCTTGAAGAATACTTTTAAATTCCTCTATATTAATAAATCCAGGTTTAAACTCTATTGCTTTTTCAATCGATTTCAAAGTTTCATCAATTTTAATATTTTCTAAATTTTTAATTTCTTCTAACTTTTTTTCATTAGTAATATAAATATTTAATACCTCTAAAAAGGTAAAATAATGCTTAGAAATATTAACACCTTTCTTATTTAAAATCTCCTCTTTATTTTCCAAAATACCCAAAAGAAGATTATAAGCAACTCCAACCCCATTAACGCCCTCATACAAAATTCGATCATACTCACTAATCTTCAAATTTCTAGCTCTAATAAAAACATCTTTAACTACTCTGTTAGAAGCAGTTCTAAATAAAATTCTTTTCATAAATTCAACAAAATACAATGTTTGTCTTGAAGGAATGATCAAAGAATCTAGTATCAATATCTTCTTTAATGAAGCACTTTCTTGAAAATATTTAAAATTAATATCTTCATTCTTAAGCACAACAAATTCTCTCTCAAAAGCTAACAAATTTCTATCTATATTCTTAATTGTAAGCAAAGTACTAAAAAATTCTATTCCCACATAATGTTTTAAAAACAAATCTTCAATAGCATAATAATAAAAATCACTACTATTTTCATCTGTTATTATTATTTTATCAGGTAACAATTCTCCATTAGATGTAATCTGATTAACAATAATTCCTCTCTTAACTTCATAAAGTTTACGAAATAAAAAATCCAATTCTCCCTTAAGAGAACGTATTTTAACAGAATAATCTTCAACAAACTTAGAATAACCTATAACATTGTTTTTACATTCCAAAATAACTCGTAAAATCATTTTTTGCGTATCTGAAGAAATTCCTATTTGAGAAATCAAAATATCCACTTCTTTATCATTTAGATAAAAAATTTCGGGAAACTTTTTCATCTTATATTCCTAATCTCCTAATATAAAAAACAATAAAACATAATTCATAATAACACATTGATAAATTTAATAAAATTAATAAACACCAAATAAATACACATTATATAAAATATACAAAAACAAAAAAATAATAGAAGGACCCCTATCAAAAACCCCTTTGACTTTAACTACCAATAACAAAATCAAAGATATAACAAACATAATACCAAAATCAACAAAATAAATATCACTCATCAGTACTGGACTTATAAAACTACTACTAGACAAAATAAATCCAATATTAAATATGTTACTGCCAATAATATTACCCAGCGCAATATCTGATTCTTTTTTAATTATTGCAAAAAGTGAAACAACAAGCTCTGGTATACTGGTTCCAAAAGCAACAAAAATAATTCCAATAACTTTCTCACTAATATGAAAAATATTATGTGCAATATATATTGAATTATCTATTAATAACTTCGAACCTAAATATAAAAAATAAACACTTAAAAATAAAAACATAATATTTAAAAATAAAAATTTAAATCCATAATCACAATTAAGATTATCTAAATCCCGCTCAACAACATTATATTTTTTTTCTTCCCTATAAAATAAAAATAAATAAGATACAAATACAAATAAAATTATCAACGAACTGGTCTTATGATAAGGCACTTTAAAAAAAGAAAGAGAACTAAAATCAAAAGAAAGTAATAATAAAAGAAACATCAATAAAAATAACATCATAAAAGAAAACTTAAGTCTCTTAAAATCCGTTTTTATTTTTAAAAAACAACCTGTTAAAGAAAGTGCAAGTAATATATTGATAATATTACTACCAATGATATTAGAAACAATAATTTCATTTTTTTGCTTAAACGATGCTATCAAACTTGTAAAAAGCTCTGGAGCACTTGTTGATAGAGAGACTATTATAACACCTATTAAAAGATTGGGAACTTTAAAATAAGTAGCAATATTAACAGAACTCTTTAAAAGATAATTACCACCAAGATATAATAAAAATATACCTAACATTAAACAAAAAAAATAAATATAAACCACATAAATCTCCTAGCAAAAATTATATTAAGAAAAACCCAAAAATTTGTTTAAATTAGTCTTAACCATATAATAAATATTAGATGCATTCCACAAGCTAAAACCATTTCCCAAAGACTCTTTGACACCTTGTAATTGATTAAAAAAATATTGCAGATAAACCTCTTCACTCACAATACGTTCTGAACCAAGCAAAAAAGCCTGAACGTAAGGTCTAATTATAACTTTACCCGAGGAAAACACAAACGCCCTATTACTCCCTTCTTTATAAATTTTATAAGCCCTGGTAGTATAATATAAATCATTCTTCAAAAAATCATTAGTATAATGTGAAGGATAAAACATGGGAGAAATAACATCAACATAATCTGATATCATAGAAATATTTTGACCAATACTATTAGTAACAAACCATCCATTATTGCCGTAAATGTCAATAGAAATAGGAATAGAAATTTTTTCCCTAGCCAAAATTAAAAAAGATTCAAGGGCATCAATTGCCCTCATTTCATACTTATTAAATCTTGAAGCTATAAGAGATACAGGTCCATCTGTTGGGAATCTAATATAATCAAACTGAATCTCATCAACTCCAAGCAACTGAATTTCTTTTGCAATATCTAAATTATAATCCCAAGTATTTTTTGAAAAAAGATCTACCCAATGTTCTTTTTGTATCAACTTAAAAGAATTACCATTCATGACTTTTACAACATTACTCCAAGGACGATTGGTTTTTTTATTCCAAAGAGCATACTCACAATTATTATATAAATAAAATTTTGAATCTTTAAATACAACAACACGAGCAATAACATATATTCCCAATTCTTTTGCCTTTTTTAAAATATAAGGAACATCTATTAATTTTTTAACTGCATTCATTTTATTAGGCAATTCTAGCTGACTTGCATAAGTTAAGATACCACTATCATTTTTAAAATCAATAATAACAGAATTCATACCTAATTTTTTAATAAACTCAAATCTCTCATCAACAGCTGTTTTATTTCGAAGAGTATAAGCTGTCAAATAAATTGAACCCCTATTAGACGCAAGATTAAGTCTCTTTGATTTTTGAAAATAATTACTTTCATAAATAGAAAATTGACTATCAAAGATCCACTTTCCATCAACATATAAATAAAAATGATTATCATAAGTTCCAACCAAAAGTTTTTCTAGCTTTTCATCAGATAAATCAATAATACGAACTATCTGTTTTTTAAATGGAAAATCTAATTTCTTAATAACCCCTGAAACTATATTAATTAAAATAATATCTCCATAAATTCCATAAGAACAATACAACTCACTCTCACTATTTTTTGAAAATTCTAGCGAACTAATAATATCATAATAACCAGCACCCAAATATGTCTTAGAAATTAGAGAATTTAAGCTTTTAAAATCTAAATTATTATTAATACTGATATAAAGTCCGCTGTTAGAAGTCCCAACAGCAACATGTTTATATTCTCCTCGAGACAATGCACTTGATGTAATATAAGAATTTTTATTAAATTTTTCAGTATCAACTAATTTTATAAAATTTTTAAAATAATTATGAGAAACATAAACAGCATCACTTGTTGTTAAAAGAGAATTTAAAGAATAAAAATCTTCATAAATAGAAGTTATCCTTTTGGATACAGGATTTTCAAATGGGTATATCCATCTAGTCTCTATTCCCTTAGTTTCAATTTTAAATATCCCATTATTGCGCTTTTTATATAAAGCACCCTTATGAACAAAAAAGAAATTACCATTTTTAAAATACCTGTTCCCATTTAATGAATGTAAACGAAAACATAAAAAAAAATAAGAAAATAATAAAAAAATTACATAGAAAAACATTAAGCATGTATTAAGTCTCATATAAACAACATCCAACCTTTTTTAAAATAGATTTAAAAACAAATATTATTTTAACAAATAATTAAAATTACTACTTAAATTCTTCCATAAAGTTTTGTAATATTACTTATTTTTTTACTTAAATCGGTACTTAAATCAGAACTCAAGATCCTAAAATCATTAAGCATTGACCCAGACACATTTTTATGATCAACCACATGATCAAGATAATCTTCCATTGAAACTATTACATTATCTGCAACACTAGACATTGCACCTCGTATCATATCCCAAACAACAAAATCTTCATTAGTATTAAAATAATTAAAAATGTACTCTCTATGATCATCATCGACAGAATTAATAAACTGACGAATAGTATTACTCTCATTAGTACTTGTATAGACAACACAATTCTTTATATAGTTATGTGGCAAACACAAATTTTTTGAATCAAAATCAAATGCAAACTGCATAATTCTAGTTTCTGAAAAATTAAAATAATCTCTTAATCTAAAAGCATCACCACGATCTTCTAAAAGGTCTGCAACCCAAATTTCTAAATCATTAATTTTACTTAAAACATTTCTAAAAAAATCTTTACCTGGACATTTGACCCACTGCCCACTACTACTATAAACTGAAAATTCTCGCTCAGAAATTTCCCAAGTAGATACAAATCCTCTAAAATAATCAAATTTAATAATATCTACATATTTATGCATAAAACCAATACGATTAATCCACCACACATAATCATCTTTCCTTAAGGCTTTCCAATTATAAGCTGCATTACCCCAAAGATATTTTTTATAAGACAAATTACCAGAAGGCAGACCTGTTACTTTATCTTTACTTGCATCAAATTTCAATTTAAAATATTTTTGATGTGCCCAAACATCAGCAGAATCATAAAACATAAAAATAGGCATATCACTTATTATTTTAATCCCAACATTACTTGCATATCTTTTTAAGGCTTTAAATTGTAAAAAAAAAGAAATATTGCAATACTTGTTGAATATTGATCTCAACATTAAGAGTTTCTCTAAGTCGCATTAAAGCTTTTGGATCTCTTTTTAAGATTTCTTTACTAAATAAAAGATTAAAGGTCTGTGGATCTTGGAACCTGCAATAATATTCCCTAAAAGCAACAAAACTTGAAAAATCTAAAAGCCAATAAGCAGCAGATTTTTTAAATTTTTCAAATGCATACATCTCATCAATTGTCGCCCTATGCAAAAAATTCAAAGCTGCATCTCTTAAAATAATATTCTTGGTTTTCAATTTATCATAATCAATACATCTATCTTCCAAACATCCAAAAATACCTAAATCTACATCGATAAATCTATCAATAGCATTTAAATCAATATAACTTATATTACCAGCAAATGCAGAATAACTTAAATAAGGAACCCCTGAACAATTAGGAAGTGAATACAACAATATTTGCCAATAACTTTGCGACGAACTAGCAAGAAAATCTATAAATTCATATGCTCCCTTCCCCAAATCACCAATACCATACTGAGACGGTAAAGAACTAATACTTAGCAAAATTCCACTTTTTCTTTTCATTTCTTATACCTCAAAACAATAGATCATTTAATTAAAAAGTTAAAACAACTATATGCATACTATCATTATAACTAAAACACAAAACACACAAAGCATTATTAAAAAGATTTAATGAAAGATTGAAAAACATAATCTAAACTATGATATAATTCGTTAAATGCATATTAAGACCATAACATTACTATTTTTAATCAAAACTATAACATTTTCCTCTGAAATATTAGAATTTAAATACACCAAAGGCACTAAATTTAGAATAGAAACCACAGATCAGCAAAAAATTTATCTAAATGGAATATTTAACTCCGAAACAAAAACAAACATTCAAGTATCAAGTGAAATAAAAGATATAAAAAATAATTTTGCAAATATAAAATCTTATTTCAGAGTACTCGAAAGAAATGATGAGAGCGATGTTTATTTACTAAAAGAAGAACTTGAAGGAAATTTTAGCATAAACAAACAGGGTGAATACAAAATTAATCATAATCAAAAAAGACCTTCTGTTAGAGGTATTCCACAATTTCCAAAAACACCTATAAGAGTAAATGAAACATGGACATATCCAGCAGAAGAATACATACAAGCATCTGAAATTGTAAAAGGAATAAAAGATTTTATTACAAAATTCAATGTAAGTTATACATATAAAGGCAAAGAAAAAATAGATGGAAAATATTACGATATAATTTATTCAAATTATGAATCTAAATATAATGTAAAAAACATATTATTCTCTCAAAAAGTCAACCAAAAAATATACTTTGATTCAAAATTGGGAAATATATATAAATATCATGACACATATGAATTTCAAATGAAAAACGGAAACAATAATATCAAAATGATTGGAACCTCATCTGGAAAAATAATCTCCATTGAATTACCAAATGATAACACAATAGAGAATGAAATTAAGGAATATATTAAAAGAGAACAAATAGATTCTATAGAAATAGAAAAAAATAAAAATGGCATTAAATTAAGCTTAGACATTGAATTCTATCCTGATTCATTTCAAATCATTAGAAAAGAACATAATAAATTAAAACACATAGCCAATTTACTAGAAAAATTTCAAGACAATAACATTCTAATAGAGGGACACACAGCAAAGTTTGGAACAGAACAAGAAATGCAAGAATTGTCTGAAAAAAGAGCTCATACAATCGGAAACTATTTATTAAAAATGAAAGTAAAGAACAAAAACCAAATATTTTTTAAAGGATGGGGTGCTAAAAAACCTAAGTATGTAAGCTCATCTCCTTTAGCATCAAAAAATCGAAGAGTAGAAATTACAATTCTAAACAATTAAATACTAAATTGACCTTCTGCTCTTTTTTTCCTTTTTAGTTTGACAACTTATACATAAAAATGCATAAGGAATAGCCTCTAACCTTTCTTGTGCAATATCTTTATCACAAGCTAAACAATGCCCATAAATATTGTGAGAAATCCGATAAAGAGCTTGATTTATTAAATTAAGTTTCTTTTTTTCAACTGAACTTAAAGCCTCAAGATTATTACCATCCATATTATCAAATGCAATATCTACTATATCTTTTAGATGCATATCATTATTAATAATTTCTCTTTTACTATCTTCAACAGATCTTATAGAATTTAATATTTCTTTTTTTAATTCTAAAAGAAGAGTTTGCATTTTTTCAACAAATTCATGCTCAAAATTGCTTTTCTGCATGATATTACCTCCCTATAATAAATTACAATTTTTAAAAAACTCCGTGTAATTATATAAACAATCCCCTATAATGTAAACTAGTGCATTAATTTTTAATAAGAAAATAATTGCAATGATATTACTAATTGTGTACAATTGATTCTGTTACACAAATAATAAGGAGGCATTTTGAATACAAAAGAAGAAGCTATTGAAACCGAAGGTATTGTTAAAGAATCTCTTCCAAATACAATGTTTAGAGTAGAACTTAAAAATGGACATTTAGTCCTAGCTCACCTATCTGGAAAAATGAGAAAACATTTTATTAAAATAGTTCCTGGAGATAAAGTCAAAGTTGAACTATCACCTTATGATCTTACAAAAGGAAGAATAGTATACAGAGAAAAATAATTTTTTATGTAATAAAAAACTGAAATTCAAAAATTTATTTCATTTCATATTAAATCATCTTTAACAGATACAATAAAATTTTTATGAATCCATCCCTTAAGTCCATGGCTTGTCTGAATTAGAACAAAGTCATCTTTTTTATCAAGAAGATAAACACTTATATTGCCTTTTAAAAATTTCCAACTTCTTGAAAAATTATCAGGAACCTTATAAAGGGAAACTAAATCACCTCTAATAATTCCAATTTCAGATTGTTGCTCAAGATAAAAATAATATGTTTGAAATAATGTAAAGCATGTCATAGATAAAAGCAAAAATAAAATAATTCTCTTTAAATTTTTTGCATAAAATCTATAAGAAACAACTACTATTAAAATGGTTATTAAAATTAAGCTAATAATAAAAAATATATTAGAAAAAACAAAACTATTATTCCTAATATTTTCATTAATGCCATTTTTAGTTTCAATAAAATCAATAATCTTATAAAAGATATCATTATTTGGAGAAGTAAAAAATGCCTTATAAGCCGAATAAATTGCATCAAACGATCTATCCATCTTACTTAAAATAAGAGCTCTATTTAACCAAAGTCCTGAATAACTCGAATTTCTTTTAATAATATTATCAATTTTATTAAGAGCATCACTATAATTACTAGATCTATAATCATTTATTAAATCATTGATATTATCTTCTGATAGAAAACCATCATTTATAGCATTAAGACTAACAGCAAGGGTTAATATTAAAACAATCAAACCACAACCAGAAGCAATAAAAAATTTTTTATGTTTAATAAACATAGCTAAAGAAAATAAAATTCCTGGTATCAAAATCAAATAATAAATGGGAACGAAAAACAAAAAGGTTTTATTTTTGTATTTTAAAATATCATAATATGAGAGTAAATTAAAATCTAATAATAATTCTTGATTAGAGTTATTTTTTTTAAACTCTCCATAATATTCATATTTTAGTCGTTTACCATTCAGTCTATAAACTTTATCATCATCAGGATCTAAATATACAAAATCACCAATGTTTACAAATAAATTACCCTTATTATCTGGCTTAATAGTATATACATTAGATATGCTACCTTTATAACCATCTTTTGAAGGTTCAAAATTATAATTCTTTTTATTATAAATAATTCTAGAATTATAGGTTTCAATTTCTGGAAAGCGAATATGAGGCAGATTTCCTTGTCCTGTAATTTTTATTAAAATAGTAAAAGCATCTTGAGTAATAGACGTAGCATTGGGAAAATCATAGTCAATTTTAAAAACACCAACAGCTAAAGATTTTACCTCCTCTGGTATTGATTTAATTTTTAAAGAAATTTCAGGACTCATGCGCATAATATCCTCACTTATATTAAAAGAAACACTGGGAATAACAACAACTTTTGATCCCCTAAGAGGAGTTAAAATAAAATTATAAAGAGGAACATCCAAAATTTCTTTACTATGAAAAGTCCTATAATTAATATTTTCAAATATCGGAGTTCTATCAATCATTGCATCTTTAACAGCATTAAAAAAACTAGCAACAGACTTAACATTATTATTTAAAAGCCAATTAGAACGCAAAACAAATCCAACACTCTGATACTCATAAATTTCTTTTTTATTAAAATCCCAATATAAACCAACTGGCAATCCCAAAGAACGAAATTCATCTTCCCTTAAAATGACCACTTCAAACTCTGAGGTCAAATAAACATCATCATTATAAATAACTTTCAATGGAGGAATCTTGACAAATCCCAATTTATCAAAAACATATTCAATTTTTATCTCTATAATAAAATTATTTCCATCAATAACTCTAGATATTAAGGCAATTTTAGCATTCTCGTTTATATCTTTATTGATGTCAAATTTCAATAATTTTTTATCAATATCCTGAGATAAATTTAACCTAATAATATGAATAATCTTAGAACCTTTAACAATCTTGGAAGATATTAAATAATCAGTACCAGATAAAGAATAAATTTTTAAATGTACTAGAAATAAAATTAAAAATATTACCAATCTTCTTGCAAAGAAACAATTTGCTCGTCTGCCCGCATTACCCATAAAACCCTCTCAAGATTTTCAATATACCTCAAAAAATTTTCATTATTTTCAATAAAATTTTGACTCTTACTAATACTTAAATTATTTAAATTTCCTGGCATAGTCCTTTTTTTAATTATTGCAAGTTCAAGATTATACTTAGCATTATAACTTGCAGGATTAATCTTTAAAGCTTCTTTAAATGCCACTTCTGCTTTTCGATAAAGTCCCTGATTGTAATATATTATCCCCTCATTATAACTTATATTAAAATTCAAAAAAAAATCATCATCTCTTCTTGCATACGAAAACATCCGAAGAGAGCTTTCATACTCTCCCAAAGAATAATATACAATTCCAAGATTATAATAACCCCATGCAGCACTCTTATTATCATCTACAAGATTATAATAGGTAGAAATTGCACTCTGATAATCACCTCTAATATACCTATAATTACCAATGGCCATAAGAGACATAGCTTTAACATTTGAACAAGATAAACAAAATGCACATATAAAACTTATTAATAAATAAATTAAAAAGTATCGTCCCATTTAATAACCTTAACAAATATATACAACATCATAAATAAAAAAGAAACAGCTAAAAAAAGCTTGTATCTTAAAATGCCAATTAATAAAATATTACTTGAACTTTTTTTTATTATATCATTCCTTATCTCATTAATAACATAATTAGTACCTTTCAGGTATAAATTATAATAAGAACCCTTAATAGAAAATGTTAAAAGATACAAGTTATCCTCATTAAGCATGAAAGTCATCACACTATCATTCTTATCTTTCACATTCACATGATTATCAACCAAAGGCAGTGGTCTATTGCTTCCAATTCCAATTACAAAACTTACAATATTACGTACATCAATTAATTTAGAAAAAGTATAATAATTATTCTCACCCCATTCATCACCATCTGTCAAAACTACCAAAAAATTATAATAAGAACTATCTTTGATTCCTTGTATAGCACTCAAAACCCCATCACCTAAAAAACTACCGGGAGAACTTATTAAGTTAGGTTCAATATAATTTAACATCTTATATAAACTGGACTTATCTTTAGAAAAAGGCAAAACCAATAAAGATTTACCCTTAAAAATAGTAAGTGAATACTCAACATTTTCAAAACTATTTAAAATTAAACTAATTAAATTTTTAGCACTCTCAAGCCTATTAATAGATTTTCCCTCATCAAAAGTTAACATACTACGCGAAATATCAACAACAAAAGATATTCTTAAATTTACTCTCTCATCCTCAGTAGCCTTTTGTCCCCAAGAAACATCTAAAATTGATAAAATCAAAAAACCAAAACTCAACACAAAAAAGAAAATCATAAGTATTTTCTTTATGTAATAATTTTTAACATAAGCACTATTAACATGCATAAGACTTAAGGCTTTAAAAAATGGAAGTGCCTTTCTAAAATCATAAACATACACAAACAAAACTATAAATAAAACTATAAACAAGTAAAAAGCATAATAATTGCCTATGCTCATAACACCTCTTTTAAAATAATCCTTGAAAAAACAAAATAAAGAATTAATAAAAAAAATATTACCAATAAAAATTCATTATAAACATCATTATTATCAACTGATATTTTAACTTTTCTCTCTACATTTTCTTTTTTCGAAAAATCTTGAATTGCAAGTTTAAATGAAAAATCATCACCAACAGAATAAAAAAGTCCTCCTGTTTTATTTGAAATTTCAAAAAGCATGCTAGGATCATATACTTCCTTCAAAACTCCCTGATAAAATTTACCAGATCTCAATTTAAAACCAACATTAAGTTCCTCATCACTACCAATTCCAACAGAATAAATTTTCACATTTAATCCCTGAGCAAGATTTATTACTTGATCTTTATAAACTTCATCTGAATTAACCACACCATCTGTTAAAACAATGACTGATTTTTTAGGTGCTTCAGAATGCTTTAAATGAGAAAGAGCAATAGAAATACCAAGTCCCAAAGCAGATCCATTTCCAAGATCCATAATATAAATATCATCTAACTTCTTAGAAAAAAAATCCCTATCAATTGTAAGTGGCACTATTAATGATGCCTCCTTTGCAAAAGCTACTAAACCAATATTGTCATTTTCTCTTTGATATACAAAATATTCAATCAATTCTTTTGCAAAATCAAGTCTATTTTTTGATGAAAATTCAATAGCACCCATACTAGGAGATATATCTAACACAATAACAATATCAGCTCCACTACTAAGATATGTCATTTTCTTTCTTGATATAGAAGGCCCTGCTAAGGTTAAGATCATAACTATTATAGCTAAATAAAAAAAAGTATAAGTAACAAAATACAATAAATTTAGTACATAATCTCTTAATTTTATAGAACCAAAATTTCCATAAATAGATATCGGAAATCTAACTTTCCCACCTCTACGATTAAAAAAATGGCTAAAATAAATTATTAATGGCAATCCCAAAAGTAAAAACAAATACAAAGGCTCATTAAATGTTAACATTATCACCTCTATTAAATTCTTCAAAATTAAAAGCCGCCTTTTTTAAATCATTTAAAACAAGCGATAAATTATCCCCCGATAAATTAATTCCACTAAATTTGCTAAAATCGGAAAGTCTAAGCATATTAACAAAAGTTGAACGAATTTCATGGGGCACATTAAGACTTTGTAAAATCTCAGAAATTTCAGTAGTAGTAATCGCATTAAAATTAAAACCTGTTTTTTTAGACAAATAAACTCTTAAAGACGAATTTAATAAATTATAAAAAACATTCTGTTTTTCTTCGCTTTTAATATAATTATCTAAAATACTCAATTGTTTTTGAAATACTCTATAAGGCCTTCTTAAATTATGCTTTATGATTAGAAATACTAATAATTGCTTTATAAGTTTCAAAAACTTAATAAAAAGATATGGAATCAATATAAAAGCCAAAATAAAAATAACAAAATATGTACTGGTACCTGGAAGAAAAAGCACTCCTTCTATATCTTGAATCTTAAGAGAATCATCATCTGCAACTAATGTACTAGTATTGATTTTAATATTATTAAGAATCAACTTAAAAGTTTTATCACTTCTAATAATATCTCCAACATAAATATGAGGAAGCGTATTACTTCCTATATAAAATGAAACAAAATATATTATTATCTCTCCACTTTCAGGTCTGTATAATATCTTATCAATCTCAACAAATTCATTTTTAATTGATTCAAACGCGATAGGAATAAATTTTTCATCATCATCAAGAATTAAAGAAAATTTAAACTCAACAGTATCTCCCACATAATAACGAGTTGGAATAAACATCTCATTTTGTATTTCATAAGAAAATAAATTAAAATAAAGAAATAAAAGAAAGAAAGTTGCAAGGAAAATCATATTTTTCAAATACCATTCTCCTTTTTCAAAAGCACCTTTAATTTTTTAAAAACATCATCTCTTGTGTCAATTTCTATAAAATTAATATTCCTTTTTATGCATTCTTTCCGCCATTTTATTTTATCTAATGTCCAATAATTCTTATAACTATTTAATATCTTCTTACTAAACCCTGAAACTAAAAAATCCTCACGTGTTTCAATATCTTCATAGGTTAAAACTCCATATTGAGGAAGATTCTCATCAAAAAAATCTGTAAGTCTTATCGCAATAATATTATGACGTTTACTGAGAACTGTTAAAGATTTAAAATAATCACTGGCTTTAAAATCTGAAATGATAATAATTAAAGATCTTTTCTTATAATACTCTGCTGTATTTTTAAATACATATGTTAAATTACTGCCCCTCTTTAACTGTCTATTAATTGTCTCATTTAAAATTAATCCTAAATGCGAATATCCCTTTCTAGATGAAATAAATTTATCTGTTTTGCTAGAAAAAAAAGTCATACCTATTTTATCATTATTAAAAAATGCCATATGAGCAAAGATAGAAACCAATAAATCCTGTATTTCTTTTTTACTTGTTATACTTCCCAAACTCATAGAAAGAGAATTATCAACAAGTAAATGTAAATTTATTCCCTTATCTTCTCTAAAAACCTTTGAAAATATATTATCTGTTTTCGAACTAACGTTCCAATCAATCAATCTAGCATCATCTGTTTCTTCATATGGTCTAAACTCATGAAATTCAAGCCCAAGACCTTTAAAAATAGAACGATATCCACCAAAATTAAGCTCTAAGAGCATTTTTCTAGAAAAAAATTTTAAAGCCTTTATTTTCGTTTTAGTACTAGCACTTGATTCACTACTATATTGCATATCCAATTAAATCCTAAGGAAGAGCAACCGCTGAGAGAAGTATCTTAATAATATCATCAGTATTCATTTCTTCAACTTCTGCCTCATAAGAAGGAGTAATTCTATGCCTTAATACATTATAAGCTACAGCCTTCACATCTTCTGGAAGAACAAACAAACGTCCTTCATAAAGAGCATTAACACGAGCACACTTTAGCAAACTCAGTGAAGCTCTGGGAGATGCTCCAAATTCAATATACTTAGTAAATGGATAGGTTTTTTTATCATTTTCACGAGAAGCTGCTATTAAGGTCACAATATAAAGCATTATTTTATCATCTACCTTTACCTTACCAATTATCCTTCTAAGATCTGCTAAAGAATAAGCATTCATTATTTTTGCAACTTTAATATTTTCAAGTCCACCATCAACTGAAAATATTTTAAGAAGCTTAATTTCATCTTGAATAGATGGATATTTCACATTCACCTTCAACAAAAATCTGTCAAGTTGCGCTTCTGGCAAATTATAAGTTCCTTCCTGCTCAATTGGATTTTGTGTTGCAAGAACAAAAAACGGATCGGGTAACTTATGTGTCTCATCACCAAGAGTTACTTGACGTTCACTCATTGCCTCAAGAAGTGCAGATTGAACTTTCGCAGGAGCCCTATTAATTTCATCTGCTAAGACAATATTTGAAAATATTGGACCCTTTCTAACTTTAAAAGTTCCCGTAGTACTCTTATATATCATATTACCCGTAAGATCAGAAGGCAAAAGATCTGGAGTAAATTGTACTCTTTTAAATTCAAGATCAAGAACGTCTGAAACTGTCTGAATAGTCAATGTCTTAGCAAGTCCCGGCACACCTTCAAGTAAAACATGACCTTCTGTCAAGATTCCCATCAAAATAGCATCAACCATTTCTCGCTGCCCAAGAATTCTACTTGCAACTTCCCTTCTAAATTTATTTATTAAACTTAATGCATTCTCTACTTCAGAATCTATTTGAAAACTATTTTTCATACCACTCCTATCGTACTAAATTTCCTTGCTACAAAAAACAAAATATAAACTAAAAACCTAGAAATAAAATTAACATTTATAATCATAAAGTAAAAGGAAATATCTCTCTTTATCAGAAATCACTTCTGATGATTTTATTTCTACTTTATCAAATAAATTTTTAACATAACTCATTTCAAATTCAACCTTATCAAATTTCCCTTTATAAGCCATAATTAAACCACCAGATTTCAAAATTGAGCCTAAAATATTTGCATATTTTCTTATATCTCCAAAAGCCCTGATTGTAATAAATTCATATTTATTTTGTTCCTCCTCAACATTATGCTCTAAAACCTCCACATTCTCTAAACCAAGTTCCAAACTAATCATTTTTAAAAAAATGGCTTTTTTATTACTACGCTCAAGAAGAACATATTTTCTACAACGATCAAAAAGGGCTAAAACAATTCCAGGAAATCCAGCTCCACTGCCAACATCAAGTACTTGTCGTAGATTTTTATCTTTAACAATAGGCAATCCAGAAACAGAATCTAAAGCATGTAAAAGCATTGCATCAAAGTTTCGAACATTATTTGACACCAAATTAAACCTATCACTAAATAATAAAACTTTCTCTATATAAAATCTCAATTTATCAATATTTTCTGAAGTAAAATTCACTTTCAAATTTTTCAAAGCAAATTTAAAATTAGTCATCATAAATCTAAATTAAGTACTACTTTATTTTTAGGGTTTGAAAAATATATAAGCAAAACTTGAATATCAGTATTCCTAACCCCAGAAACCCTACTTGCCTGAGCAAGATTAGCTGGTTGAATTTTAACAAATTTTTCTCTAGCCTCTCTAGAGAGACCATCAATCTCATAATTAAAATCAAGTGGCAATTTAATAAGTTCAAGATTATTCATTTTTCTAATCAAATCTTTTTGCCTATTAATGTAGCCTTCATATTTAATGTCTAATTCAACTTGTTCAAGAATTACTTTTGAAGCATTTAACTTAGGATCAATATTAACAAGATCCTTTAAATTAATATATGGATCTTTCACAATATGATAAAAATCTTTATTAATATGCCTTTTTAATTCAAAACTACTAGCCTCTTTCTCTTTAAGACGTCTATGCCTCAAAAGTTCTTTAATTTCCTCAATTTGCTTTTCCTTAAAAAAATACCTAGAATATTTCTCCTCACTAACCAATCCAACTTCATACCCCCATTTAATCAATCTTTTATCACTAGTATCATGCCTCAAATTAAGTCTATGTTCAGCTCTTGAAGTAAACATTCGATAAGGCTCTTTTGTACCCTTAGTAACAAGATCGTCAATTAAAACACCAATATAAGAACTAGTCCTTGGCAGTATCATTGGCTCTTTTTTTTGTAATTTAAGTGCTGCATTAATTCCAGCCATCAAACCTTGAGCTGCAGCTTCTTCATATCCAGATGATCCATTAGTTTGTCCTGCAACAAAAAGTCCTTCAACCCTTTTAGTCTCAAGGCTTGCATATAATTCAATGGGATTAATATAATCATACTCAACAGCATATCCTGATCTTGTAATTACTGCATCCTCAAGTCCATCAATGCTATTAATTAATCTTTTTTGAACATCCTCAGGTAAAGATGAACTTAAACCATTAAGATACATCTCTTGAGTATTAATCCCCTCAGGCTCAATAAAAATTTGATGCTTATCTTTATCTTTAAATTTAACAATTTTATCTTCAATAGAAGGACAATATCTTGGACCATTCCCAACAATTTCCCCAGAATAAAGTGGAGAGAGATGCATATTTTCACTAATTATCTCATGAGTCTTTTTATTAGTATAAGTAACATAACAAGAAAGTTGAGTCTTATCTATTTTAGTATTTGAAAAAGAAAAAGGAATGATATCAGAATCTCCAAACTGAATTTCTGTTTTTGCAAAATTAATACTTCTCCTATGAACCCTTGCAGGAGTACCTGTCTTAAGTCTACCCATTTCAAATCCAAGTTCAAGCAAAATTTTCTCAAGACCAAAAGCAGCTGGCTCAGAAATCCTTCCCATATAAGCCTTGTATTCACCTATGAATATTTTACCTCTAAGAAAAGTTCCCGTTGTAAGCACTACAACACGCGATGTAAATTTATTACCCCTTTCTGTAACGACACCTTCAATCTTATTTTTCATAGGATTAAGTAAAAAATCACTAACAGTATCTTGAAAAAGTTCAAGATTATTCTGCATCTCTAATGTTTCCTTTGCTTTAATCTGATATACTAATTTATCAGCTTGTGCACGAGGTGCTTGTACAGCAGGACCCTTACTTTTATTTAAAATGCGAAATTGAATCATACTAAAATCAACTAAACATCCCATCTCTCCACCAAGAGCATCAATTTCCCTCACCATATTTCCCTTAGCAAGCCCACCAATAGCAGGATTACAAGATAGTTTACCTACTGTATCTAAATTTTGAGTAATCAAAATTGTTTTAAAATTTAATCTTGCAAGTGCCAGAGATGCTTCAATACCAGCATGCCCTCCTCCAATAACAATAGCATCAAAATCCATACCTATTTTCCTAAACAAAAATTCTTAAACATATTGTTAAGCACATCATCACTAGTAACCTCACCCGTTATTTCCCCTAAAACATTAACCACTTCGTAAACATCAAATGCCAACATATCATAACTTATATTTTGTTCTATTTTGCTTAACAACTCAATAATTAAAGCATAAGCCCTCTTTAAAAGTGCTGCCTGACGAGTTGATGATATTACAATATCATAATCACTAGTCTTCATATAATCAACAGCTATAAATGACCTTATCCTATCATAAAGGGAATTTATACCAAATAAAGTTTTAGTACTAATTTTTACTGTGTTTAATGAAACTATATCATTAGAATTAAAAAATTCAACTGTTTGATTATTTTGCTCTAAATCCACTTTATTTAAAACAAAAAGCACTCTAGAATCTTCCTTATAAGCATCAATAAACTTCAAATCATCATCCGTTAATTTGCCACTTAAATCAACAACATAAAAAATCAAAGATGCTTCCTTAATCAAAGAATTACTTCTCACTATACCCAACTGTTCAACAAAATCACTAGTTTCTCTAAGCCCTGCTGTATCAAATACGTTAAACAAAATACCATCAAATTCAAAACTTGCTTGAATATAATCTCGTGTAGTACCAGCATAAGAAGACACGATAGCCCTATCTTCTTTTAATAACAAATTAAAAAGAGAAGATTTACCAACATTAACAGAACCAGCCAACACTAATGTAACACCATTCTCCAATTTTCTTGCAGTATCATAAGAATCAATTAGCCTTTCAAGTTCAGATTTACTTTTTAAAATAATATCAACAGGAATAACAACTTCATTATCATCTGTCTCATAATCAAGATAAACACTAATGGCTGAAAGAAAATTTAAAATATCTTTTTTAATCAAATCTATCTTATCAAACAAAGAACCTGAAAGTTTATTAACAGCAAGAGCATGTACTTGCCTAGTCTTAGCAGAAATTAATTCATTTATAGCCTCTGCTTTAGTAAGATCAAGTTTCCCTGCCAAGAAAGAACGAAGGGTAAATTCACCAGGCTCAGCCATTCGAAAACCTACTTTCAAAAAAAAGTCTATAATTCTCCTTATACCAATAAGAGAACCATGAGCCATCACTTCTATTGAATCCTGACCTGTAAAACTTTTTGGCGCTCTATAAAGACAAACAACAACTTCATCCAATTTTTCTTTAGTTTCGTTATCTAAAATATATCCATAATGAATAGTGTGCCCAGATGCCTCAAGCAATTTACTCGGATCTGAGAACATTGTAGAAAATTTTTCAATTGCAGAAACTCCACTACTACGAATTACACATAAAGCACTACTAAAAAAAGGTGTAGCAAGTGCAACAATATCATCTTCTTTCTGAAAAAGCCTGCTCATAGATTATAAAAATTATAACATAGCATAAATAACAAAAATCAAAAAATAAAATAAAAAACAAAAGTACAAAATAATAAAAACAACAATATTGCAAATTTGTAAATATCATAAATTTCACTTATAATTTACTTTAAAGAAATGGAAATTAAATTAGAAACTGAACTAAAAAACACATTAGAAGAAGAAACCTTTTTAATAGAAAAAATATATAGCATGTATTTAAATATAAAAAAATATCTTGATGAAAAAAATGCAATGATGTTGAAAGAATCAATAGACAAAACAAATATTTACCTACAAGAATTTAAAGATGTAGAACAAAAGAGAGATAAAATTTGGAAAGAATTTACACAAAATGAACAATTTGAATCAACTTACATGGCCATAGAAAAATTATGCTCAACTTATAAAAAAGAAATACATAATTACTTTCATAGATTAAAAATAGGAACATTAAATATCCAAAATTTAAATCATCTAATATCAAGTTATGTAGAAACATCCCTTGATATGTTAGACTCAATCTTTCAAGATGCTCAAGAGACTGTAGATAATATCACTTATAAAAACCCCTATGGACCAAAAAACGGAACGCCAAATGAAGCATCCGTATTAATAAACAAAAAACTTTAAATAATCAAGGAGTGTAAAATGGATTCAACATTTTCAGGAATAGAAATTGGAAAAAAAAGTTTATTTGCACACAAAGATGCTATGAACACAGTTGGACATAATTTAACTAATGCAACAAAGCCAGGATACTCAAGGCAAAGAATTATAATGAAAACCGAAATGCCAATATATGCTCCTCAATTAAATAGAGCAAATAAAGCTGGGCAATTAGGACAAGGAATAATGGTTCAATCTATAGAACGAATAAGAGACGAATTATTGGACATAAAAATAGCCGAAGAATCACATCACCTTGGATATTGGAACTTAAAAGATAGATTTATTTCTCTGCTAGAAAATGTATATAACGAACCAGAAGAACAATCAATGAGAAAAAGATTAAACGATTTTTGGGCAAGTTGGCAGGATTTATCAAAACAACCACAAGGATTAGCAGAAAGAAATATTATATTAGAACGTGGACAAGCTTTTGTAGAAGTAATAACAAGCAGATTTCATTCTCTTGAACGAATATACACAATGGCAAATGACGAAATCAAAATCACTACTGAAGAGATTAATAATTATCTCAGAAATATCAGTGATCTCAATAAACAAATAGCAAAAGCAATCGCAATGAAAGGTCATCCAAATGATTTAATGGATGAACGAGATTTAATAATTGATAAACTAAGCAATTTAATTAGTATCTCTATAGAAAATAAAAGGGATCCTAATGAATTTTTAATTCATATAGAAGGAAAACATCTAATTCAAGGTACAATAGCAAACGAACTTATATTAGAAGCAGCAAATGGTCCCACAAAGACAAAATGGAATATTTTGTGGAATAATCGAGAAACTGCCAATATCAATACAGGAAAACTAGGAGCTCTTATTAATATAAGGGATAATGAAATTAAAAATGAAATTAATGAATTAGACAATATAGCAATCAATATTGCAGAACTTGTAAATGAGGTTCACATATCAGGATATGGCCTTGACAAACAAAATGGAAGAATCTTCTTTGAACAAGAATACAAATTAACTGACGATCGTGGAAGATATGATAGCAATGGAGATGGACAATTTGATTCTGTTCATATATTTAAAGTAAATAGTACAAATGAAATTTCCCCAAAAGAAAAATTAGGATTTGCAGGAATACTCAGATTTCAAGCAATAAATAAAAATGATTTTATAGAAATACCATATAATGCAACAGATACTGTTAAAGATGTAATAGATAAAATAAACAATTCCGATGCACAAGTCACTGCAAGAATTAATGAAAACAAAAAATTTGAAATTAAGGCAGTTAAAGAAGAAGATAAAGACAGTACCATTTTTAGAATCAAACATATTGAAGATTCTGGATTATTCTTAACAAATTATACGGGTATATTAAATGCATCAGGAATTGAAGGTGCTTATAACTATCAAAACATTAATACCACTGACCAATTAACAAACACAACTAGATATTCAATATCTCCTCTAAAAAATCCATCAGCATGGATTAGAATATCTAAAGTAATTGCAGAAGATCCATCAAAAATTGCATCGGGTATTCAAACCCCAACAAATAATACTCCTATTGGTGACAATAAAGCAGCATTACGTATTGCATCTTTTGTTAATTCACAAATCATGATTGAGAAAAACTCAACACTCAACGACTATTTTGTAAATACAGCTTCAAATATTGCAATAAAAGGACAAATTGCAGAAATTACAAAAAATAGTCAAGAACAAATACTTAAAAATTTAACCGATTTAAGATTATCAATATCTGGTGTAAATAAAGATGAAGAATTAGCAAATATGATAGAATTTCAACAATCATTTATTGCTGCAAGTAAATTCATCAATATTTCTGCAGAATTAATAGACACAATAATAAACAAAATGGGAGTATAATATATGATCAACAGAGTAAGTCATCCTTTAACATATGATAACTTAAAATCATCTTCAACAAACAAAGAAGTAAAAATAACAAAACTTTTAGAAAGTTTATACCAAGGTGGTAAACGAATTACAAACCTGAGAAACGATCCAACCGGTGTCACTCATTCAATAAGATTAGACAGTAACATATTTAAACTTAATACCTATTCTCATAATATCAACAATGCTAGGGGCAAATTAAGATATGTAGAAGGATACTTGCAATCCCTATCTAATATTTTAACCCGAGCAAAAGAAATAGCTATTAAAGGAGCAAATGGTACATATGGTACTGATGATAAAAAAATAATAGCAAAAGAAATAAATGCAATACTTGAAGATGTCCTTGCAATAGCAAATGCAAAAGGAGCAGACGGATATAGCATGTTTGCAGGAACGAAAGTCGATGCTGAAGCATTCAAAGCAACTAGAGCAAAGAAAATTAATAAATTAACTCAAGATAGAGCAGAAACTCAAATAATAAAAATAGACTATAATGGAAATCAATCAGAACAAACAACCGAAATATGTAATGGAATTTATATCTCAACAAACTACCCTGGAAGTGAGCTATTTTTTTCACAAAATCAATATATAACATCATCAAAAAATGTTGATAATTTCGTTGTACAAGAAAACACAAAAATTTATATTGATAATGTTGAAATAGTATTAACAGCAGGAGATACTGCTGCTGACATTATCGCCAAAATCAATGAATCATCTGCTCCAGTGGAAGCCTCTCTTGACAATATATTAAATTCAATAATAATTAACACAACAACACCTCATCAAATGTGGATAACAGAAGAAGAAGGGTCAACAGTACTAACAGATCTTGGTATTTTAAATCAAAATAACGATTCCAAAGAACCCCCTTACAACATAGCAAACAACGCTGAGATTAGAAATAGAACAATTTTTGATAGTTTAATCGACCTAAGAGATAATTTAGAAGAAAATAGAGAAGGACTTATAGGAAGTAGAAATTTAGCAGAAATCGATGAAAGTTTAAGTAAAATTTTATCAACATTAGCTGATCTTGGGACTAAAGAAAACAGACTTGAAGTAAGTTATGCAAGACTTAGCAAAGAAATAATGGATATGAAAGATGATATGGTACAATATACCGATCTTGATGTTACAAAAGCAATCACAGATCTTAACATGACAAGTCTTGCTTATCAAGTATCTTTAGGAGTTTCTGCAAGAATAATGCAAACAACATTATTAGATTTCTTAAAATAAAATGAAAAACAAATTTAGTATAAAAGTTAAATTTCCTGAAGGAATATTGGGATTTGAAGATATTAAAGAATTTATAATTAAAGACTCTGCACATAAGCCATTCTCTATAATGCAATCAATAAATGGAGAAATAAATTTTTTAGTAACATCCCCATTTAACTTTTTAGAAAAATATTTACCAAACATAGAAAACAAGGATTGGTTAGACATCCAAGCAGAAAATGAAAACGAAAAGGTAATACTATGTATCATCAACATGCATGTAAAGAATTATAAAGAAATAACTGCAAACCTCAAAGCTCCAATTATATTAAATAAAAAAAAATTAATTGGAAAACAAGCCATCTCTACTAATGAAGAACATTATCTTAGATATAGAGTCTTTAAGGAATAAATATGTTAGTACTATCAAGAAAAGCAAATGAAAGCATTAAAATAGACTCTAATATCGAAATTTCAATATTAGAAATAAAAAAAGATAGTGTAAAAATAGCAATAAAAGCCCCAGAAAACATTAAAATACTTAGATCTGAAATCTACGATATCATTAAGGAAGAAAATAAAAAATCAATATTACAAGATAAAAATAATATACATAAAATTAAAAAATTATTTGATTATTTTAGCAAATAAAAATTAATTTCAGCATCACTAGGTCTTACATAACAAGGTCCTGATAAAATATCATCACCCTGTCTACTATTGAGGTACTTTGCCTTACCAAGATCAGTCAAAACTGCACCAAAAGCACACATATCATCAATAACTCTAAACCTACTTTTAAATTTTTCATAAATAAAATCAATGTCATTACCCACAATAACAAATTTACAGTCAAGTTCATTCAAATATTTCAACAAGTCTATTTCAGAAAAACAAACAATATTACCACACAATTTAAAATCTCTATAATGCCCAAGAAAATATCTACCTGCAGTAAAACTTAAAACTAGAATATCCGACTCTGTATGAAACAATCTTACACAAACATCAAAGGTAGGAATATTAACAAAAGGAATTGAAAGTCCTAAGGAAAGACCCTTAATAAAACTTAAACTAATTCTTAATCCCGTAAAAGAACCAGGCCCAGAAGAATTAATAAGTAAATCAAGATTACCAAGATCAATATTTTTATCTAATATAAAATCATTAAATAATTTGGGCACATTAAAAACATTATTGACTTCATTCTTTTTCATAATAAAAAACAAAATTTCTTCATTAATTTGAAAATAAATCAATAAATTTTTATATGAATATTCAATTGCAAGAGTATTCATTATCAAATTCCAAAATCCTACTATCATCTTTAATTTTAAATTTTAAAAATCTCAATCTGTCTTTAGGTAAAATATCAACAACCATATCTGGCCATTCAATAGCTATTATAGATGACATATCCAATAAAAGTTCCATTCCACCAATAAGCTCAAATTCATCTAAAAGATGTAAACGATACAAATCAATATGATAAAATCTAAAATTTGCAAATTCATAAACATTAATAATGTTATAAGTCGGACTTACAAAAGAAGAAATCCCAAGATTTAAAGCCAAACCTTTTAAAAAAGTCGTCTTCCCAACACCTATCTCACCATAAAGAGCCAATATTTTACCAATAGGTAAAGGATTAAAAAAAGACTTAGAAAAAGTTATCATCTCATCTTCTCTTTTAAAAGATAATATCAAGGAAGTTCACCTTTTGTATTAAGTTCAATGACATGCCTTTTAATTGCAACCATTAAACTTAAAACAGGATAATTGAGAGGCTCCAAAAACTCAATAGTAACATGTTTCTCATTTAAAGGTGTTACTTCTATTATAAATTTTACATGTTTAACTTCCTTAAGACCATTATATTCATAAAAAGCATCAGCAAAATACACACTTCTATAATATATGTGACTACATTCTTTTTTTATATTAGCAAGAGAAATGAATTTCACAATACCAGCCCTTTTAAATAAATCCCAAGAAGCCAACATAGAAATATTTTATTTAGCGCTATTTTCAAAGATGGGATTTTCATTCTTAACTTTTAGTGTGCTCTATAGCAACTATCCGTAAAAAAATACTTAAACCCCCCAAAGTTTAGTGAGATGTCGCAAAAAATAACTCTAATCCCTATAATTAAACTTCCCAGGAAACTATTAATTTTTTATTTCATAAACAATTTTTTTAAAACTTTCAATATCTTCAATTGCCAAATTAGATAAGATTTTTCTATTAAGCTTAATATTAAGTTTTCGCAAACCCTCAAAAAATCTTGAATAATTTATTCCCATACCCGTCAAAGCAGCAGAAATTCTTACAATCCACAAACTTCTTAAATCTCTTTTACGAGTCTTTCTATCTCTTGTCGCATACATCATACCCTTACGAAGAGTATCTTTAGCTTTCTTATAATTACTTTTTTTAGTACCCCAAAAACCTTTGGTTTTCTTTAAAATTCTTTTTCGTCTTGCAACATGAACTATTCCATTTTTCACTCTAGCCATATAATCTCCTAAAACAACATTTAAACATAAGGCAATAAGGTTTTAATTCTCTTAACTTCAACATTTGAAACCAAACCTGACTTACCTAAATTGCGCTTTCTCTTTGCAGATTTCTTTGTTAAAATATGTCTTAAATTTTGCTTTTTATATTTAACTTTACCCTTTGAAGTAAAAGCATATCTTTTTCTTGCACTTTTGCATGTCTTCATTTTTGGCATTTATACTACATCTCCTTATCAATTACTTCCTAGATTTAGGTGCAATAATTAAGAACATTGTCTTCCCTTCCATCTTAGCTGGCGATTCTAAAACATAATTAGAATCACCTACGCGTTCAAGAATGCTCTCTAAAATCCCATATCCTAAATGAGTATGAGCAAGTTCTCGTCCTCTAAATCTTATAGTAACTTTTACCTTATTTCCTTCTTTGAGGAATCCTAAAATATTTTTATACTTAAAATCAAGATCATGAGTATCTATTTTGGGTTGCATCCTAACTTCTTTAAGTTTAATTATCTTCTGATTTTTTCTTTGCTCTTTTTGACGCTTTTCCTGATGAAACTTGTACTTTCCATAATCAATTATTTTACAAACAGGAGGCAATGCATTTGGCGAAATTTCAACCAAATCAAGCTCAACATCTCTAGCACATTTAATAGCATCTTCAATTGGCAAAACAGATTGAGTACCATCATTAAAAATAACCCTAACTTCACGAGCCTTAATTCTATGATTAATTCTCAATTCTTTATCACCTGACCTCGACCTATCTCTATCCTTACCGGAATTTCTATTTATCATCTAAAAATACATACTCCTCAAACAGTATTAATCAATAACTAATTTTAATATACCTTCCATAAAAAGTAAATTCGAACACAGATCTATTAAATACAATAACAAAAGAATTACCACAAAATTCTAAAAAATACAAATTCAATTGATTAATAAATAATTTAAAAGTAAAATCTACTTATTATGAATGTATTTTTAATCGTAAGTTTACCTTTGGTCCTTAAAATATACATGCAAATAAAACATCCTCAATTAAAATTGATAAAACAAACCTACACATATGCAATGTCAATATTGCTTGCAGCAACTATTTTTTCTTCATTATATCTGATAGAAGAATTCATACTATATAAAAATTTGCTCATAAACTATCAAACAAAATTTGACTTAATATATTCAATATTCATTAAAGAACAAATTTACTACTATATCTTTCCATTATTCATATTCACATTTTTCTTCACATTAAACCCAAATTCATTATTAAGAAACAATCCAATATTTTTAATATATTTTGCATTTGGACTTGTTTTTTCTAAAAATATTTCTCTCCTCATAACAAACAGCAAAGTTTTTGGTACATACGAATATATTAAAATACCATTGATACATATGTTAGAACTAATATTCACAGCAATTATATGTGAAAAAGGAATACGACTACATTTAACACAAAATATAAATGGGTATCAAGCAATTTTTATTCCTATCTTAACCCTAGAAATAATTATCACACTTTTAAAAGTATTTATTTTAATTAACCAACAAATATACTCTCTAGCTATATCACTAATATTATTAGGAATAACAATCTTAAACAAAAAAGCTATTGGAAGTATAAAATAATGTTACATAAAATAAATATTTTACTTATCACAATAATCTTAATCTCATATCTCAGCTGCACAAAAGATAAAATTACAGACAAAGATTTTAGCTATGTCATAATTTTTTCAAATGCAACAGAATATTTTTTTAAAATCAAAAATACCCCATTTATCCAAGAAAATATACTATTTATAAATGAAAAAGATATCGAAAATATTAAGGAAAAACTAAACAATATCGAAAAAATACTACTTACACATAAGCTAAATAACGAAATACTAAATACTGAACAAATAAAAAACAAAACCTTCTATCTCTCAGAAATTAAATTCTCATTAAAAAAAGCAATAAATTCTATATTTAATGATCCTTCAATAGATCTAACAACTTCATTAATCATAAGAGATCATACAATAAATCAAGAAGATTCCAAATATTTAGAAAAAATTGCACAAGATCATAATATAAATATTACTACCATAGACGATAAAAATATTTCTCACATAAAAAACTTAATTACCCCAAAAATAACAAAAGCAATCATATTTTCAATGAGAAACAACCACATTTTTTTAAAAAAATTATCAGAATCATCATTATTTAAACAAATAGAATTCATATTGATTGGCAATATAAAACAAGACATAAAAGAAGTGAATGTAAAATACATAATCAGCATTAATATACCCAATTTAATTGAAATAATAAAAAATATCAACAAAAATTTTCAATATGAATTTAATATTTATAAAACAACAAAATAAATTTAACAATAAATGAATTTTAAATCAAAATAAAATAATAATTACAAATTTAACAATAAAAAATTTATAACAATAATAAAAGAAAATTATTCTTAAATCAAATCTTTAAATAAATCCTTAAAATTATTATAAAAAGTAGATACAATTTTTTCTATATCACAATTTTTAATTTTAGCAATCTCAATACATGTATATCCCAAAAAAAGTGGAGTATTAATCTTGCCTCTCAAAGGAACTGGTGCTAAAAACGGACTATCTGTCTCAATTAAAATATCTTCAATATTTAACTTCTTTAAAACCATTCTTAAAAGATCTGAATTTTTGAAAGTTAAATTACCTGCAAAAGATACCTTAAATCCAAGATCAATAAATTTTTTAGCATAATCATAAGTACCAGAATAACAATGCAATATTCCTCTATGCATAAAATTAGACGATTTAACAATATTATAAATATCATCATAAGCTTCTCTCACATGCAAGATAACAGGCTTTTGATATTTACTAGCTAAATCTAACTGAATCCCTAAAACCTCAATTTGTTCATTTTTATTATTTGCCTTAAGGTAATCAAGTCCAACTTCACCAATAGCAATAACATTTTCTGTCATTAAAATCTTTTCAATCAATTCAAAATCACTATTTGAAGCTTTATTTAAAGGATGAATTCCAACTGTTAATGCAATATTAGAATAAGTATCTAAAAATTGTTTCCTTTCATAAAAATCACTAGGATGAAGTCCAATATCAATAAAATAAGAAAAGCCACTTTTAAAACATTCACTAATAACATAATGAATGTCTACAGAATGTTTCTTCATTTCATTAAAATGAACATGAGTATCTATTAATTTTTCTAAAAAAATAGCTCTATTAAAATCAACTTTCATGCATCCATCTTTTTTTTAAGATTAGTAATATAGTCAATAATGGTAACATTCTTCATGCCAAGTTGCAAGAAACTCGATAAAATACCAATAGCATCTTCAATCTGACCTAAAGCTTCATAACATTCAGCAACATTTACATACAATATTGAATTTTTAGGATTAGTTTTTATTAAATTTTTAATAGCTATCAATGCTTCTTCATATTGCCCCTGTTCTTTTTGAAGTAATGCAAGACCAAGTATAGCAAACATATCGAAATCAACATCAAGTGCTTTCTTATAATAAATTTGTGCATTTTCATAATCTTTCAAATATCTATATGTATCCCCCACCCTTGTTAAAACTAAATTATTTTTTGGATCTCTATCTATGATTGTAAGCCAATATTTTAAAGCCTCAGCATACTCTTTGCTTCCTCTATAGCAATCAGCAAGTCCAAAAATAGCATAAAAGTTATTTGGAGAAATTTCCAAAGCTCTCTTAAAAAAATAAATGCCTTTACTAAATTCTTTCAATTTTCTATAACAATTTCCAATTGAAGTTAATAGACGAACATCTATCTTAACTTGATTTATTTCATACATCTTAAGCCAATATTTTAAAGCTTCTTTATATTCTTTAAAGTCATAATACAAATGTCCAATACCCACAAGTGCATAATCATTATCAGGTACAAGCTCTAAGACTCTTAAATATGATTGTCTTGATTTTTGAAAATTTTTTAATTTTCTATAAGAAGACGCAACTCTTGTAAGAACCGTAATATTTTTAGAATCATATTTTAAATATTCTTCCCATACGTCTGTGGCCTTCTTATAATCTCCCAAACTTCTATAACAATCTCCCAACCCAAAAAGAGCATAATTATTATTTGAATGTTTGGCAAGGCATTTTTGATAATAAATTATAGCTTTATCAAAGTTACGCTTCTTTCTTTCAATGTCTCCAAGTCCAACAAGAGCATAATTATTATCATCATCCTTTTGTAAGATATCATTAAACAATGATTCTGCTTCAAAAAGTCTCTCTTCCTTTATTAACTGATAACCCCTTTTGGATTTTTCAGTAACATCAAGAAGCTCTTTATCAGAATTTTGCGAGATATCTTCAAAATCATCTAAAAGTTTATTGTCTAACATAAATAACCCCTTCTTAACTGGTTTATTAAAGACATAACATATTTCATATATACTACTACTTAAAAAACATATAACTTATTTACTATATAAACATACCAAGACATTTAATAAAATAAATCTTTAACATCCAATCTCAATAAACATATTATATAAAAAATTAAAAAAATATACTTAATTTTTTATGGTTAAACTTATTTATCAAAATTGTACCTAGAGAACCTATTAGATAAAATTTATAAATCAATATATTAAAAAAATTCAAAATTAGGATAAAATATTTACTACTTGATTAGGAGAAATGAAAATGTTTTTAGAAAAATTAAATCCCATTGAAAAAAAAATTAAAATACTCGAAGAAAAATTACAAGACGTAAATTTAATTAAAAATCAAAAAGAATATTCAAAAATAATAAAAGAATATAATTATCTAGAAAAAATCAAGGAAAAGAAAGATGAATATCAACACATACTAAATCAAATTAATGAAAATCAAAAAATTTTATCTGAAGAAGATAATTTAGAAATGAAAGATTTAATTAAGCAAGAAATAGCTCACTTATATTCTAAAAAAGATGAGATAGAAAATACAATTAAAATATTACTACTACATCAAGATGAAAATGACGATAAAAATATTATTATAGAAATCAGAGCTGGAACAGGAGGAGAAGAAGCTGCTCTTTTTGCACATAATCTTTATGAAATGTATACAAAATATTCTGAAAAGAAAAAGTGGAAAACAGAACTTATTAATTTTAACAAAACAGAACTTGGTGGATTTAAAGAAGTAAGTTTTGAAATAAAAGGCAAAGATGTATTTAAAAAATTAAAACATGAAAGTGGAGTACATAGAGTGCAAAGAATACCCATAACAGAATCTAATGGCAAACTTCAAACTTCAGCAGCAACCGTTGCCGTACTACCTGAGGTTGAAGACACCGATATAGAAATTAATGACAAAGACTTAAGAACAGATGTCTACAGATCTTCTGGAGCTGGTGGTCAACATGTCAATACAACAGATTCTGCTGTTAGAATCACACATTTACCTACAGGAATTGTGGCACAATGTCAAAATGAAAGAAGTCAGCATAAAAATAAAGAACAGGCTATGAAAATTTTAAGAGCCAGACTTTATGAATTGGAAAACCTAAAGAAACAAGAACAACGTTCAAATGATAGAAAACAACAAGTAGGCTCGGGTGACAGATCCGAAAGAATTAGAACTTACAATTTTCCACAAAATAGAGTAACAGATCATAGGGCAAATATTAGTCTTTATAAACTAGAAGAAATTATGCAAGGAGAACTTGACTCCCTTCTAAATACATTAGCACTTAAATTTCAAGAACAATCACTAAAAAATAGTCAGTTATAATTTTATTTTAATGACAATACAAGAAGTAATAAAAAATGCAAAGAAATATAATTTAAGCACTATTGAAATTCTACTACTACTTGAAAAAATACTAAATATTAATAAAGAACTAATCTTTGCAAATACAAATAAAAATCTAACACAACAAGAAGAATATAAATTGTTTTCTCAAATAAAAAATATAAAATCAGGAATCCCCATACACTATATACTTGGAACAAAAGAATTTATGGGAATCAAATTCTATATAAACAAACACGTACTAATTCCTAGAGATGATACAGAATGTTTAGTAGAAGAAGCCTTGATTCAAATAAAAAAAAACAATTTAAGTAAAATTCTAGATTTATGTTGTGGAAGTGGATGTATTGGATTAACAATTGCATATTATCTTAAACAAAAAGTAACACTAGCCGATATTTCGGCGCAAGCTTTAAAAGTATCATTAAAAAATACACAAAGACTAAATTTAACAAATCATATAGAAATAAAACGTTCAAATCTGTTAAAATACATAGGTAAAAAGTTTGAGCTAATAATAACTAATCCTCCTTACTTAACTAAAGATGAACTTAGAATAAAGGAAAAATTAGCAAAAGAACCAAGAATAGCACTCTTAGGATTTGGACAAGATGGACTTAAAATTGCAAAAAAAATAATCAAACAGGCAAAATACAAATTAACTAAAAATGGACTCTTAATATTAGAAATGGCTCCGTGGCAAAAAAAATCTCTAGAAAAGTTTGCAATACAAGAAGGTTTCACATATTTAAAAACTATATATGATATTGAAAATCGAGAAAGAGCATTACTTTTAAGGATAAAACATGATACAAGTCTATGAAATTGCATACTTACTTAAAATAAATGATATTGATAAATTAAAAAATATTTTTAAAAAAACTGTAGATAATACTTATCAAGATGACATTCAAAAAAAATTAATATTTAAATCTCTTGAAATATCAGAGCAATTACACTACGGACAATATAGAGAGAGCAAAGAACCATATGTAATTCACCCAATAATGGTTGCACTATTTCTTATAAAATTTCAGTTGGATTTTAAAACAATAATAGCTGGTTTACTACATGATGTTTTAGAAGACACAAGTGTTCAAAAAGAAGAAATCATTAAAGAATTTGATCAAGAAGTTTTCAGTTTAATTGATGGGGTAACCAAAATTCATGATTTGCACAATAAAACAAGAGCAATCAAAGAAGCAAATACAATCTCAAAAATGTTTTTTGCAATGACTCATGACATTAGAATAATAATAATAAAACTTGCAGATAAATTACATAACATGGCAACGCTTTCTCACTTACCTAAAAATCGAAGAGAAAGAATTGCAAGAGATTGTCTTGCAACTTACGTACCAATTGCAGAAAGACTTGGTATCTCATCTCTTAAAATATATCTTGAAGATTTATCATTAAAATATCTTTATCCAAAAGAATATAAAGAAATAAAAAATTTTTTATCCGCAACAAAAATAGAAAGAGAAAAAAAATTATATAAAGGAAAATTAATAATAGAAAAAGAACTCAAAAAAATTGGAATTGACGTCACAATCACAGTGCGTTCAAAACATTTTTACTCAATATTTAGAAAAATGAAAACAAGAAATAACAATATTTCTCAAATTTTTGATACTTTGGGAATAAGAATAATTTGCAAGAAACAAAAAGAATGTTACGAAATACTAGAAATCGTACATAAAGTTTGGAAACCAATACCTGGAAGACTTAAAGACTATATAGCCATTCCTAAAGAAAATAAATATCAATCTCTACATACAACTGTCAGAATACCTGAAGATAATCAATTAATCGAAATACAAATTAGAACAGAAGAAATGGATAAAATTGCAAAATATGGTGTTGCTGCCCACTGGCTTTATAAAGAAAAAGTTGAATTAAAAGCTGATGACATATCATTTATCAATCGAATTAAAAAATGGCAACAAGAATCGGCCAATAAAAATCAATACTCAATGCACGATATACATAAGGAACTTCTAAATACATTTATATATGTCTATACACCAGAAGGAGAAATAGTCGAACTTCCATTTGGTTCAAACTCAATTGACTTTGCATATACAATACATACAGATATTGGAGATCAAGCACTTTATGCAAAAATCAATGGCAAAATTAGTTCATTAACCAAACCATTAAAAAACGAACAAATTGTTGAAATATTCACATCTGAAGAAGCAAAACCTGATGTAATTTGGTTAAATAGCGTTAGAACAAAAAAAGCACGTTCAAAAATTAGATCTTGGCTTAATAAAAATGACAATACAATATTTGTAGACAATAACATAATTGCATATTTGATTGGAGAAAATAAAGAACAAAAAAGACTATTTAGTCTATTTAAATCTCTAACAAAATCTAAACTCAAAAGCATTACAACAGCTTCTGATTGTAACCCATTAACAGGTGAAGATATTATTGGTTTAATACAAAAAGATACAATCGTGGTTCATAAAGAAAATTGTAAAGAAATCACATATCAGAAAAAAAACCATCTTGTAGAAGTAGAATGGGAAGCAACACCAACAAGAAAAGTGTATCATATTATAATATTTTTAAAAAATTTAAAAGATCTCTTTAATTACCTAGATAATCTCTTTACAACATTTGATGTAAGACTTATTAGTGAAAAAATAGAAGACTGTGGAAATGAACACGGAATAATAAATATTATAATATTATCAAACCATAAAAATGTATCAATGATTTTTAATTCACTTAAAGAAAATCCTAATGTACTTCAAATAATGCAAGTGGAAGAAGACATAAAAAACTATGACAATTAAGATACTATTCTTAATTTTAATAAATATATCCATTTTACATAAAACAATAAACGCAGATGAAAGAAAACAATATAACGAACAAATAATAACACATATCACAAAAATCAATATGCTAAATAAATCTTTAGATAAAATAGAAAGAATAAAAAACACGTATAATTATATAAAAAAATACTTTATAGAAAATCAAATTCAATATAAAGAACATTCACTCCAAGAAATTGGATTTATTGGATACTCACATAAAGCAATTCACACAAAAATAAAAGGAAAAGAAAAAACCATTTATAACATAATTATACCAATAGAAACACAATACAAGTTAAAAAATAATCTAGCAATTGCCATTGCTATTACATTAATAAATAATTTCAAGAACAAAGAAATTAAAAACAGCATAAATATCTATTTTATAGAAGATGATTCACATAAACAAATATCAACAATAAATAGCAGATTATTATTAAACAGTAATACTTTTGAAAAAGATATAAATACAATATATTTAATGTTAAATGAAGATAAAAGAAACAACTTAATAGAATTTAAAAATCAATCAAATATAATAAACTCAAAAACAAATTTAAGTTTTTTAAAAAACTCCATAAAAACATTTGAAAATAATAAAGTAAATTTCAGCGTATCAAAAATAACAAATAAAAATATTAATGAAATATATAATTTATATCTAAAAGAAAAAATTCCAATTTTAATCATAAGCAACAATAGAGAACATTCTCTTTTAAAATATATAAAAGAAAATAATCCTTATGATATTTATAAAGCAATAGAAGAAACAATTAAAACTGAAAACAATATTCAAAATGAAGATACACTACACTATGTTATTATCAACACTATATTTAAAAAATGGATTATAAATGAAATTACACTTATCATAGCTATATATGCCACTTATAACTTTATTATATTAATAATGATTATAAGATTCAAAAAAACCAGCATCATACTAAGAAAAACAAAAGAGAATTATCATAAAATTATAAAACTATTTTCTATATTATTCTTAAGCTCATATCTTTCTATACTATTTACAAATAAAATGCTATTTGCATATGAAAATATTATAGATTATGATATTATAAATCCAGTATATTTGGTAAATTTTTTTCTAACCTTATTTAACTTCAATCTAATGTTCTACTTTGCATACAATTATAAAATACATCTAAACTTAAAAGAACTTAAATACTTAGCAATATCAACTTCCATAGTTGAGTTTATCATAGTGTTATATATCAAAATAGAATTTATTTTAATTACTATACTCAAGAATATATTAATACTAATGATTCCTAATAAAATAAAAATCTTAAAAAAATTAATAATAATATTCATTTGGGTAATAAATCTTATATTAATAACATCAATACAAACAACTTTAATGATATCAAGACCTATTGAACTAAGCTATTTTATAGCAATATCACTATTCTCAGCAATACTCGCCAATATTGTAGAACATTTAAAACACAAAACTACAACAATAAAACAAGAATTTCAAAAATCAGAAAAGATCGAATTTATAATTCTTCTCTTAATAATTGCCATCATCATAATTTCATACGACATAGAAAAAATTGCAACAATAAAAATATCCCAAACAATAAGCTTCCCAGAACATAAAAATGAAATTAATGTCAAATACTTACAAGACAACAAAAATACAATTCAACTCTCAATAAAAGATCTCAATTTAAAATTAGATAAAAATCAAACACAAATAAAAAAGGAAACCAAAATACAAGAAAAATTAATAGACGTATCTTTTCAAAAAATAGACGCAGCAGAGCGATCGATTTATACAATTAAAATCACCACAACAAAAATTGCAGAACAAATTCATTTGTACCTAGAAAATGCATCTGAACTCATTGTATATCAAAGTAATACACCATACAAAATAGTATCTAACAATATAATATTCACAGCAAATAATATCAAAAGCAATATAACAAACATAACCTTCACAATTAAGTGCAAAGAAGACATTAAATATAATGCTTTTGCCTACTTTGATACTAATAAAAATGAAGTCAAAATATACGATCAAAAAACAAAAAAAGAAATAAAAAATATCAATATAGATTATTCATACACAATCAAACATTCAGGAATACTTCCAAAATCATCAAAACAAGATTTAGACCCCTTTTTTAAACTTCAAAATGATAAAGAAATTGAAAAATTACAAAATTTAAATTTAAACTAACTCTCTAACCTAGTAAAATCAATTTTATCCTTACGCTTTTTATAACTCTCAAAAGCTAAAGTGATTAATTTATCAACCAAACTCTCATAACTAAGACCATCATGTTCACACATTTTAGCAAACATAGAAATATCTGTAAAACCTGGAATTGTATTTACTTCATTAACATAGAGTAAATTGGTATCTTTTGATATCAAAAAATCAATCCTTGCCATGCCTCTAAGTTCCAAATATTTATAAGTTAAAAATGCATATTCTTTAATATCTAATAAATGTTTCATATCAAGATGAGCAGGGATATTAAACACAATTGAATCTCCAGGAACAGTAGAATACTTAGCATCATAATCATAAAATATAAAATCCTGCACAACAATTTCACCGGGTGTAAATATTTTAATCTGATCATTTCCAATAACAGCACATTCAATTTCTCTTGCTTTAATAAATTTTTCTACAACAACTGTCAAATCATATTCAAAAGCTTCTTCAATATATTTTTCAATCTGAGAAACATTATATGCAACATTAATTCCAATTGAAGAACCTAATACAGAAGGCTTCACAATTACAGGATAATTTAATTTATTATTTATATCCTCTTTTATTCCCTCTTTATTTAAAATATAATCATCCTTTTTAAATCCAATAAAAGAGACTACAGGAATATTAAAACTTTTAAGCAAAACCTTACAGAAATATTTATTAATAGAAATAGCACTTCCTAAAATACCAGCACCAACACAAGGAATATCCATCATCTTTACAAATCCCTGAATAGCACCATCCTCACCTGTTCTTCCATGAATAATAGGAAATATAACATCTATCTCAAGAGATTTATTATTTACAAATATCCCACAACCAGGAATAAAATTAACAATAGAAGTAGTATGTCTTTTAATCAATTCAGCGCTACTGGGAACAGAATCTAACAAATACCAAATTCCAGTAACTTTATCAACAAAAATCGAAAATACATTATACTTATCAAGTTTCAAAAGAGATGAATAAATCCCATAAGCAGATCTAAGAGAAATTTCATGTTCAAAAGAAACTCCTCCAAATATTAACATAAGATTTTTTTTCATAACACTAACCCCTATTTCCCAAACTTAAAATAATATCTTTAATAACCGCTTGTTCATCCCAAAAAATACTTTTATCTTTATAGATTATTGAACTTTCATGTCCCTTTCCAAGAGTAACCACCAAATCGTCACTACATGCAATATTTATTGCTTTTTCAATTGCACATTTTCTATCAGGAATAAAAAACAAATCTCTATTTAAGGTTTTTGTCACAATTCCTTCCGCAATATCTCTAATTATTTGCATAGAATCCTCACCTCTTGGATCCTCATCACAAAGTATTATTACATCTGAATACTCATCTGCAATTTCTCCCTGCAACCTTCTCTTAAGAATATCTCTCTCCCCAGCAGAACCAAAAACAGAAATTAAACGCTTCTTTGCAAGTCGTTTAAATATAGGAAACATTTTAAGAAAAGCACCTGGGGTATGTGCATAATCAACAATTAAAGAAAAATCTTGGCCAAAATTAATATCTTGCATGCGTCCATAAAGACTCTCAATATTAATAAGCTTACAAATAAGTTTTGAAATATCAACATTCATAATTTGACTAACAACAATTAAGGCAGCCATAACATTTTCAACATTAAAACTACCCGTTAAATTAACTCTAGCAGCATATTTAGTTTTATTATGATAAAACTCAAATTCAGTAAAACCCATTTGTTCATTAATCTTACTTATAAAAAAATCAGCCTTTTCATTTTTCAAACTATAGGTATAAGTCCTATTAATAGAATTCATAAACACAGAAAAATGATTATCATCCATATTGATAATACCAAAACCACCATGAGAATTTGCAGAATAAAAAAGATTAAGCTTGGCTCTTAAATAATTCTGCATCGTACCATGAAATTCAAGATGTTCATGACTGATATTAGTCAAAACAGCAACAGAATATTCAATATCAAGAAGCCTTGATGTCCTATCATCAAGACCATGAGAAGTTGATTCAATAATAGCATATTCAACATTATTAGCAACCATTTTACTGAGAACTAAATGAATTTCTGTTGATTCTGGAGTAGACTGCCTATAGGGATTTTTCACTAAAGCACCACTTCCATCTTCAAGAAACACTGTTGAGATAAACCCAACTTTAGCACCCATAGACTTTAATAAAGTATAAATATAAAAACAAACAGAACTCTTACCATCAGTTCCTGTAACACCAATAATTTTAAGCTTTTTTGAGGGCTCATCATAAAAAACATGAGCAAAATTTGACATAAATCTTTTTATATTACAAGGATCAACTTTAATATACGTTACGTTGGAATCATAAAAATCAATATCATTAGTATGAACAATAACATTACTACCTCGTTGAATTGCTGATTCAATAAATTTTTGACCATTAAAATACAGCCCAGGAAGAGCAAAAAAAACGAAATTAAATGAAACACATCTTGAATCATATGCAAGTCCCAATATTTCCACTTCACAAGACCCTATAATTTTCTGTATCAAATTTTGATTTAATCTAAATAAAACATCATTAAGTACTTTTCTATTCATATTCATAAAGTTTACAAAAATAAAATTTATTTTTATATAAAAATTTCAAAAGAGAATAGCCAAAAAATCAATTATTATTTAAACTATAAAAGTAAAAAAAGACTGTTTACAATTCAAATATTTTTTTATAAACTAACTAATGTTTCATATGGCGCTGTACCCAAGTGGCTAAGGGAAAAGTCTGCAAAACTTTGATTCGCCGGTTCGAATCCGGTCGGCGCCTTGTAAACAAGGCTTAAAGGTCAATGTGTTTTTTATAAAGGCAAACAAAATTAAAGACAATGATTTTAAGATAAATTAAAATAATAACTATGTTAGAATTAATCATTATATTAATACTTATAATATTATCGGCAATTTTCTCAGCATCAGAAACAGCCTATACATCATTAAGCCTCATCCAACTTCAAGACATAAAGAAAAAAGGAAAATTAGGAACAGTAGTATACAATTTATCACAAAACCCATCAAAACTCGTCACAACAATTTTAATTGGCAATAATATTGCTAATATAACAGCAAGCACTCTGACAACAAAATTTGTTCTTGATAAATATGGCAATAATTCTCTTGCATTCTCAACTGGAATCATAACAATAATAGTACTCATCTGTTCAGAAATATTTCCTAAACAGATTGCAATCCTAAATAATGAGAGTATAGTCTTATATACCTCTATTTTTATTAAAACATTAACAATAATATTCACACCAGCAATATACATAATTAATGGAATAGTCAAAATTTTATTAAATCTATGCAAAATAACAACAAATCAAAAAATAACTAAAGATAGTATAAAAAACATGTTGTCTTTAGCAGAAAAATTAGGAATTTTAGAAAATGATGACAGAATATTCATGCAAAAAATGCTAAATATAGGAGAAGTTAGGGCATCTGAAATTATGACACATAGAACAGAAGTATTTTCGCTTTCAAGTACATCAAAATTAAAAGATAAAATTAAATTAATTAAAAAAGAAGGATATTCAAGAATTCCCATATATAAAGGCCAAAATAGAGAACAAATAATAGGAATCTTAATAACTAAAGATTTAATCGAAATAAGTAAAAAAAAACTTGAAAAAAATATTATTAAATTCATAAAACCTGCTGTTTTTGTACAGCAAAATAAAAGAATAAAAGACATATTAGACATCATGAGACAAAAACAAAAAATAATGGCAATTGTTATTGATGAGTACGGTGGATTTTCAGGAATACTCACAGTAGAAGACATAATGGAAAAAATTTTCGGTGCAATATTTGATGAATATGATTTCGAAGAGAAAAAACAACTCATTACTAAAAAAGACGATAACATTTACTTAATATCAGGAGAAACAACATTTGATGAAATTGAAGAAACAGTGGGAATTAAAATTCAACATAAAGACTACATTAATACAATGGGAGGATACATCATGGACTTACTTGACAAAATACCTACAAAAGGAGAACAGGTTAATACAGAACACGGAGAATATCTCATAGAAGAAATTCAAAACCATAAAATAAAAAAAATAACATTTAAAAAAATTCAAAAGGAATGAATATTTGGAAAAATTGTCTATTAAGTAAAGTTCAATGTAAACATAAAATACACCTTATAAAAAATATTAGGGGATTAATCATGAAATACATATTTTAAAATATAGTAATAAAAAGGGAGGAAAAATGTTAAATAACATCTTAAATTTTTTTAACAAAACATATGAATATACTATAATTCTAATTGTATTAGTAATAATATTAATAATCACCATTTCAAATGTTTTCATTGTTGGACCATCTGATGAAGCGGTCATTCTTCGTCTTGGTAAATTAAATAGAATACTTGAACCAGGAATACATATCAAAATTCCATTAATTGAAGAAAAATTAATTGTACCAATAAAGATCATACAAGAAGTTAAATTTGGGTTTAATGCAAACAACAATATGGTAATCAATCCAGATGAAGATGAAGAAATTATTATTACTGGAGACTTAAATATAATTAAGGTTGAATGGTTAGTGCAATATAAAATCAGTGATCCATATTCTTTTATGTTCAAAGTAGAAGATCCAGAAAAAACCATAACAGACATTGCAAAAGCATCAATGAACAGATTAATTGGAGACAATACTATTTTTGAAATCATTAACGATAATAGGGTTGGTGTCACAGAAGGAGTAAGAGATTCTATGAATGAAATTATTAAAACATATAATTTAGGAATCGATATTATACAGGTACAAATCAGAAATGCCATGCCACCAAAAGGAAAAGTTTATGAAGCATTTGAAGATGTTAATATTGCAATCCAAGATAAAAATAAATTTATAAATGAAGGGAAAAAAGAATTTAATCAAATTATCCCAAAAATCAGAGGTGAAGCACTCAAACTAATAGAAGAAGCTAAAGGATATAAAGAAAACAGAATAAATAGTGCATTAGCCGAAACTGCCATATTTAATGCAATTCTAGATGCATACATAAAAGATCCAGAAATTACAAGAGAGCGAATATATAACGAAACAATGAAAGAAATTCTTAAAAATAAAGACAATATTGAAATTATTGACAAAAACTTAAAAAATTTCCTTCCATTTAAGGAGGTTAAGTAAATGAAATATATACTAAAATTTTTACTCTATTTTGCTAAGATTTTAGCTTTTACATTAATATTCGGTTTAATATTATTAGCTATAACACAACCAATCTACATTTTAAAAGAAAATGAAATTTCGATAACTACAAGACTCGGTAAAATTGAAAGAACAGAAAATACAGCTGGTCTTAAATATAAAATTCCATTTATTGAAAATGTACACATTTTTCCTAAATACATACTTAGATGGGATGGAGAACCTCAAAGAATTCCAACAGGAGGAGAAGAAAAACAATTAATCTGGATAGATACAACTGCTAGATGGAAAATTGTAGACATTAATAAATTTTACACAGCAATTAAAACAATGTTTAGAGCTTCTATTATAATTAATGCAGCGATTGAACCTGCAGTAAGAAGTGTCATTGCAAAATATCCTTTACTTGAAATTATAAGAAGTTCAAATGATCCCATTCAACGCCTATCTGATGGAATATTAACCCCACAAGACATTACAAATAATACAACCTATAAAATCACAAAAGGTCGAAAAATAATTGAAAACGAAATAATTGAAGTATCTAATCAAAATACAAAAGATATTGGAATTGAAATTGTAGATGTACTTATTAGAAAAATTGGTTATGATCCAAGTTTAATTGATTCCGTATACAACAGAATGATTTCAGAAAGGCAACAAGTAGCAGAAGAACAAAGAAGTATAGGAATTGCTGAGAAAACAGAAATTCTTGGTAGTATTGAAAAAGAAAAACTAAAACTATTAAGTGAAGCAAGGGCCGAAGCTGCTAAAATTAAAGCTGAAGGAGATAGTAAAGCTGCACAGATTTATGCAAATGCCTACGGACAAAATACCGAATTTTATAAATTATGGCAATCACTAGAAAGTTATAAAATAACACTTAAAGATAAACGAAAAATATTTTCAACAGATATGGATTTTTTTAAATACTTACATCATACAAAATAAAAAATTGGTTTCAATTGGTTAAAAATCAAAAGATAAATAAATATCAACAAAACAAATTATAAAATGGGTATATACTATCGGTATTAAGACCCATTTATTTTCTTATTTAAGAATAAGAATACAAATATTGCGTTTAAATAAAAAATACAAATTAATTACTATATAACCTAGTCTCCATCACTTAAAAAGTACAAACAACTTATTATCAAACAATACTATCTACTTAAATCATTAAACAACAATCAAAATTAATAAAATTGTTCGTTTTCTTTGCTAATTCATATAAAGACAGAAAAAATTGATTACTCCTTTTTATTGAAATATAAAGATTAAAAAATTTTAATAGCTCTTTATTTAATTGACAAAAAACTTTGTTTATGAAAAAATTGTTTCTGTTAATAAAAATTATAATGTCAAAATTTAAGCCGCTATAGCTCAGTTGGCAGAGCAAAGGACTGAAAATCCTTGTGTCGGGAGTTCGATTCTCCCTGGCGGCAATACGAATGAAAGGCTTTGTCATGCAATCATGTTGCAAATAAAGGAGTAAGGAGAAGCTTTAAATTCGGCTATTAAAAAGCTACATAAAATTATGTTACAAAACATTACCTTATCTAAATTAACAGAACATAAGACAAACCCTTATCTCGCAAATATAATTGTCCTGTACGACAATGCTTAAAACTTTAAGAGGATTTCAATGATTCTCAAAGAAATAAAAAAAATAGAAGACTTAACAGAAAAGGATATAATATTTTTAAATATTGGAAACTTAACTAAATTAAGTACAAAGATAAATGAAAAAATCATAACATTTTTAAAAAAAGGAAACGTTTCACATATCCCAGTTATAAGCAATTATGAGAATATCTCACATGAAACATTAGTCAATACAATTAATAAAGAACTTTTAAACAACAAATTAAATTTTTTAAAAGAAGAACTAATAGAAGCATCAAAAGATATATATAAGCCATTCTCAGAAAAAGATAAAATATTCACAATTTCAGGGAAAAAAACAACAATTAATTTAAATACACTAATGGAAAGAGAACCTGATTCCATCTATAGTAAAGAAATTATTGAAGGTAGTTTTAAAATTTTACCAAGACATAAAATAATCTCTATTCAAAAAATATTATCAACGATCTATGATTATTTTGGTTTTCAAAAAATCATAGATCAAGATAATCTCCATCATCAAACAATAAAAAAACTAAATTTGCAGTCAATCAGAAGAGATTATGAATTTTTTAGAGAACAAGTACAAACAGAAGGTGACTCCATATTAATACATGCAATTGATACGACAATTTATTTTTTATTCACTATTGCACAATTAAATAAAGAGCGAGCAGCAAAAAATGCACCAAGATCAACATCAAAATTTTTTATTGACAAATCACACTATACAGAATTTACAGAATTTTTTTACGATAATGATATTATAATACAAGCTGCATTTGGAGTACTGTTACATCCAATTGGACTTATGCATACCACAATACTACAAAAAATAAGAAACAAAATTAGTATTAAACAAAACGATACAGAAAAACAACTTTTCTCTAAAATAGAATTTTTAGAGAAAAGTATTAATATTTCTAAAAATTTATTTAGAATGAGAGATGATATTTCTGCTATTACAAAAATGATAATTAATGGACAAAAAAATTACCTTAATAAAAAAAATCACACAGAAACAACAAAAAAATTCACACATGAACTTATCAGAATTTTTTGCATAATAGATACTTATGATGAAATGATTAATCCAATAATAATTAAAGAACCCGTTAATCCATTAGAAGCAATTGAATTTTTAACTCAAAACAGCGCAAAATACTATTGGGATAAAGATAAACCAGACGAATATTTACGAAATAAAAAATTTGACATAAAAATGCTAAAAAATTTTTTAAAAATACTTGCACCATTTGACTATGGAACGATAATAAATGTACACACAAAAAATTGCAATGAACCTATATTTAAAGCTGTTGTTTTTAAATATACAATGGATATTTTGCCTATTTTATCCATAATAAAACAAAAAGACAAATCATATAAAATTGGAGATATACTACTAAACCTAGAATCCAGAGAAATAATAATAAAAGGACAAGATGGAGAAATTAAAAAAAGCCCATTTAAAAACACTGATAAATTTGAATTAAGACATAATATTCAAGAACTTAAAAGTGAACAATTTCCACTCTTAGATTCTATCCAGAATTAACAATTTATATATCAAGATTAACTTCAAAAAAATCAAGTCTTGAGCCTCCATATTTTCTAAAATCATATTTTGAAAGTCTTAAAATATTATTATCCAAATTTTCTCTAGCAGGATAATGAATAATAATTTTGGCATTTTTATTTAAACTTTTATTTTTTGAGATTATTTCAAGTAAATTTTTTTTCAAAGGATAGTTAAAGGGAGGATCAAGATAAATTAAATCATAAAAAAGATCTCTCTTTGCAAGAAAGAATTCTGCTTTTGTAAAAAAAAATTTATAAGGTTCATTTACAATATCAAAATTTTTAATCAAAACATTTTTAGAAAATTTATTATAATCAACAAGATGTACAAGACTAGCTCCTCTACTTAAAGCCTCAAGAGACATTATTCCAGTCCCAGTAAATACATCAAGAAAATTTATTCCCGAAATCTGATTAAACAAAATAGAAAAAAATGCTTCCCTAATAATAGCCATCACAGGCCGTACATAACCTACTCTAGGACAAGCAACTTTCCATCCCTTATATTTTCCTGAACTTACACGCATCAGGATGCATTTTAAATCATTTTGCAAAAATATTAAATATATATAAACCAAATTTTGATATAATCTTGTTTAAGAGAGACAAAATATGAAAGGTATTATACTAGCAGCAGGATATGGTACAAGATTTTTACCTATAACAAAAACCATTCCAAAAGAAATGTTACCAATTTTAAATAAACCATCAATTGATTATATTATTGAAGAATTTATTAATTCTGGAATTAAAGAAATACTCATAATAACTTCAAGAAGAAAAAAAGTTTTGGATAATTACTTTGACAGAGAAGTTGAACTTGAACATACATTCATCAAAGAATGCCGAAAAGATTTTTTAGAACAAATTAAACTTAAAGACATTAACATTTGTTTTATAAGACAAAATACAATGATGGGCACAGGACATGCATTACTACATGCAAAGCCTTGGATAGGCAATGAAAGCGTAATAGTTGCATACCCCGATGATCTACATATTGGATCACCACCCTTAACAGCACAATTAATAGAACTATATAAAAAAACTGGTAAAAATATATTATCCATTATCGAAAATCCTAAAAATATCAATAGATACGGAGTAATAGAACTAAATCAAGATAATATTCATGTAAAAGATATAGTAGAAAAACCAGCAATTGGTCACGAACCAAGCAATAAAGCATCTATAGGAAGATTCTTATATACCAATGAATTTTTTAAATTTTTAGAAGAAGGTTTTAAATTTCACCAAAAAGGAGAATATCACCATATTTATGCATTAAAAAAACTAATGATTGAAAATAAAGTATTATATAAAAAAATTGAAGGAGAAAGGCTTGATATAGGTGATATTGAAGGTTATTTAGAAACAATAATCAAAATTGCAAAACAAGATGATAAATTACTCCAAATCATCAACAATTCATTAAGGAATTAAATGACAATAACAACAAAATATCAAAAATTTTATGATAACCTTAAAATATTAAAAAAATACATAAATACAAATGTAGAAGAAAAAATTTTAAAATATAGTATCTTATCAAAACTTTACAAACTCAATGAAAAAGAAGTTATAAATCTCATAACAATAAGTAAAAATTATGAACTTAAAAAAAATATATTAAACATCACACTTGAAGAATATTATTACGAAAAAGCACAAGACAATAATCTAAAAAACTGGATATTAGAAATCATTAAAGAAAAAAATTTACTTCAAATAAAAAAAGAAACTAATCTTATTAGCAAAAGACCTGGAATAACATATAAATTAAATTCAAGCAATTTTTTAAAAATAATTGAAATATACAATAATAAGCAATACACAGAAGAAAAAAAAGAATTATATAAACAATTAATACTAAATTTTTCTAATAACTTAAAAATAGAAAATTTAGAACCAACAATAGACATACTAATAGCGGTAAAATATAGAAATAAAGAAAAAATTAAACAAATACTTAAAGATAACTTATCATTTCAAAGATTATTTAAATCAAGTTTAAGCCAAAAACAAAACAGAGTAACTAAATTAAAAAAGTTACTTATTTTAACTTACTGGCCAGTAGGATGTCTGTCTAAGTCACTTTTTAATAAAATTTTAACAAAAAATTATAAATATATAATAGATGAAGTTTTAACTTTAAAATACGATGAAATTTTAAAATACTTAAAAACAATCAAAACATTTAGTCTTAATGAAATTTTTTATAAAGGATCAAATAAAAATTCTAATTTCAATTATTTCTTCAGTGAATTTACAAGATATACTCCAAAAGATTTTCAAAACACTTTCAAAACATATTTATTTTCACTTGAAAAAACAGCAATAAAACAATATCTAAAATGGTTTTTTAAAGATAAAGTACCACATGAATGGAAAGATTTCATTTTTACAATTGAATATATTGATACACATAAATTACTAAACCTTAATACAAATATAGAAGACATGATTACCGCAAAATTTCAAGCAGAAGAATTTTTCATATCATTTGAAAAAATGAATTTCAATCCATATAAAAGCTCAAAAATATTTCAAAATAAAAACCTACGAAGAATATTTTTAATTAACGTGATAAATTATATTAAAAAACATATCACAAAAATAGATACATATGGATGGATTTCATTTTATATATATGCAGATAAAAATGATAGAATACAAACAGAAAAAGATATAAAACAATTTTTCAAAAATAAAAATTTTGAAATTCAAAATCAAATATTTGTATATTTCCTATCTTTTTATCCCAATATTGATAAAAAACATTTTGAATTTATATCAGAAATAATGCTATACCTTGATTCAAATAAAATCACAATCCCTCAAGAAATAATCCAAATGCAAAAAACAAGTCCTCATAAATTCAATTACTGCAAATCATATATTTTTGTAAAATCACTAACTCTAAGAACAAGAGTATTTAAAATACTAAACAAAAATATTAAACTAGAATTATTATTTCAACCAGAAGAATTTCACAAAAAAATATCATTATTACCAGCCATATATTATATTGTTTGCTATTACAAGCCAGATACATTGAAAGAAGAACAAAAAATATCACCTAAACAAAAAGAAGAAATAATAAACTTCATTACATTTCTAACCCAAGAACAAAATAAATTTGGTTTCAAGACACTATAAAATATAGAAATATTTACTTGAAAGTAATAAAATAATACATATAGAAGATATGAAGAAATGTTTATTATTGCTTAAAAATTTGATTGTCTTGCTTATTTTATTACTAAATTCAAGCTTAGCATATTCTCAAAGACTAATTAAACTTGGACAAGAAGAAATAAAAAATAAAAATTATTCACAAGCAATAAAAATCTTAAGTGAAGCCATTCAAAAACATCCAAAAGAACAAGACGGATACTACTTCCTAGCAATAGCTTATAGAGAAAACAATCAATTAACAGAAGCAGAAGGTGCCCTTCTTGACGGAATTGCAATAGGGGGAAATATTGATTACAAATTATATTTTGAACTGGGAAACATAATGTTTAAACGAGGTAAAGGTTATTATAACTTAGCAATAAGATATTATTCTAGCTCTATCAAAAATATGCCCAACTATGATAAGGCACTCCTCAATAGAGCAAATTCTTATGTTGAACAAGGAAAAATTAATTTTAAAGAAAAAGATTATAAAAATGCGTGGGATTCATACACCATGGCAATTCATGATTACTCTCAATTTATTACACTAAAATATGAAAGCTCAAAAAAAAATGCCATCCTACATATGATAGACCTTTTAAGAAATAAAAAAGCTGATCTAGAAAAACTCGATAAAACTTTACAAAATAGAAGCGAAGAACACATTGCCAAAGGAAAACCAAAAGAACAGAAAAATACGCAAAAATATGAAAATAAACAAGAGTTTGGCACTGAAAAACAGTCTTCAAACTCTCAGCAACATCAAAATTCACAAAATCTAAATCAATCCAATAATCAACAACACAAAAAAGAAATAACTCCTACTCAAAAACCTCAGCAACATCAAAATTCACAAAATCTAAATCAATCCAATAATCAACAACACAAAAAAGAAATAACTCCTACTCAAAAACCTCAGCAACATCAAAATTCACAAAATCTAAATCAATCCAATAATCAACAACACAAAAAAGAAATAACTCCTACTCAAAAACCTCAGCAACATCAAAATTCACAAAATTTAAATCAACACAATAATCAACAACACAAAAAAGAAATAACTCCTACTCAAAAACCTCAGCAACATCAAAATTCACAAAATCTAAATCAATCCAATAATCAACAACATAAAAAAGAAATAACTCCTACTCAAAAAACTCAGCAACATCAAAATTCACAAAATCTAAATCAATCCAACAATCAACAACATAAAAAAGAAATAACTCCTACTCAAAAACCTCAGCAACATCAAAATTCACAAAATCTAAATCAATCCAACAATCAACAACACAAAAAAGAAATAACTCCTACTCAAAAACCTCAGCAACATCAAAATTCACAAAATCTAAATCAACACAATAATCAACAACATAAAAAAGAAATAACTCCTACTCAAAAACCTCAGCAACATCAAAATTCACAAAATCTAAATCAATCCAACAATCAACAACATAAAAAAGAAATAACTCCTACTCAAAAACCTCAGCAACATCAAAATTCACAAAATTTAAACCAACACAATAATCAACAACACAAAAAAGAAATAACTCCTACTCAAAAACCTCAGCAACATCAAAATTCACAAAATTTAAATCAACACAATAATCAACAACACAAAAAAGAAATAACTCCTACTCAAAAACCTCAGCAACATCAAAATTCACAAAATCTAAATCAATCCAATAATCAACAACATAAAAAAGAAATAACTCCTACTCAAAAACCTCAGCAACATCAAAATTCACAAAATCTAAATCAATCCAACAATCAACAACATAAAAAAGAAATAACTCCTACTCAAAAACCTCAGCAACATCAAAATTCACAAAATCTAAATCAAAACAACAATCAACAACACAAAAAAGAAATAACTCCTACTCAAAAACCTCAGCAACATCAAAATTCACAAAATCTAAATCAAAACAATAATCAACAACATAAAAAAGAAATAACTCCTACTCAAAAACTTCAGCAACATCAAAATTCACAAAATCTAAATCAAAACAACAATCAACAACACAAAAAAGAAATAACTCCTACTCAAAAACCTCAGCAACATCAAAATTCACAAAATCTAAATCAACACAATAATCAACAACACAAAAAAGAAATAACTCCTACTCAAAAACCTCAGCAACATCAAAATTCACAAAATCTAAATCAAAACAACAATCAACAACACAAAAAAGAACATCAAAATAAAAAAACAATGCTTAAAGAAAAATTTGCCGATAATGTAAAAACAAATTCTTTAATTGAATTAGACAAAATTAATTGGCAAGAGGAGTTAAATATAGATGAATAAAAGAAAAAATTTACCCATACTAATAATTTTAATAATATTACTCATTACCTCATTTGGAGGTCTTGGTTATTATATATACAAAGAAAGACTAAATAAGAATAACCAAGAAATAATGTTAAATGAAGTCAAAAATAGCATTATGGATAGAAACTATAAAAAAGCACATTCAATAACAAAAATTCTAAAAGATAAATATCCTCAAAACACAGATATTGCAATGATTGAAAACACTCTCTCAGAACTTGCAAATGATAGTCCATTTGAATCAAAAAATTTACAAAGAGATACTGCTAACCAAATATTAGATAAAATACAAGGAAAAGAACAATCAATACCACTTGATAATGAAAACTCCGAAATTGCTTTTAACAATAAATACATCAAAGACACTACAAAAATAGAAAATTATGCTGATAGACAAGATAATACTGGTATTGCAAATGAAAATATTTTAGAATTCAATCAAAATACAATACCCCAAAATTTAAACGACAATACAAATACAATAAAAGAACAACAGAAATCAAATATAGAAAATAAGAATGATACAGATGATAAAAAAAATTTATTTAACTTGCAAAAACTAAAAGCAAGCTTAAACAAAGAATTAGATCAAACCAATACAGATCAAACAAACACCAAGCCAAAAAAAATTATAAAAACAGATCACAAAAATAAAGATAAAGCAACAACAGATAATTTGATACAAGATAATACAAAACAAACTACAGCAAAAAAGGAAAACTTTACCATTAGTAAACCAAAAACTAAAATAGAAAACATAAAAGACACACCTAAAAATCAAATTATTGACAAAATAGAAATACCTTATAATTATTCAACAAAAAAAATACTTTATGAAATATTAGATAATATTAATACTGGCAATTCTTTACTTGCAAAAGAAAGAATTAATGAACTTGTAAAAAAAGGACTAAATGAACAATTTAGTAAAATTAATGATTTAATTGATAAACAAAAAAATCAAGAAGCAGCTCAACTTTTAATCAAATTAATAAAACAAGATGTCAAACCAAACCAAACTAGTAAAAGACAAGCTCCTTTGGAAAAGGAGCTTTTAAAACAAAAACTTCCTATAGAAGAAATTCCACCCATAAAAGAGCAACCAATAGACACCCAAATACAAACAGAAAAAGACCCTAATATAGAACCAAATCAATCTATGCAAAATTCACAAAAATTACAAACCCTTAAAACGCTAGCATCAAAAAATGAAAAACAAAAAAATTTTAAAAAAGCAGAAACAATTTATGAAGAAATTGCAAATACAACAAACAATGAAGAAGATCACTACAAGCTTGGCATCATAAAATTCAAACTTAAAAAATATGAAGAATCACTCCAAGCTTTTGATAAAGCAATATCTCTAAACCCACAACACAAAAAAGCATATACAAATAAAGGAACAAGTTTAATAGCATTAAATAAACCACAACAAGCAATTAAAGAATTCGAAAAGGCAATCGCAATAGATCAAAATTATGATAATGCCTATTATAAAAAAGGAATAGCAGAAGAACAAGATAATGATAAACAAAATGCTTTCATTAGTTTTAAGAAAGCTTATGAAATTACAAAAAATCCTCATTACGCTTTAAAAGCAGGTATTATAGCAAATCATCTTGGAGATTTTAAAAACAGTGAAAAATATCTCAAGCAATCAAATACCTCACTTAATGCAAAAAATGATATTATGTTTTACAATTTATCAATGGCAAATTTTAAAAATAACCATCTCAATGAATCACTCATAAATATAAATAAAGCTCTTAATATAAATCCAACACAAACTGAATATTTATATTTAAAAGCATCTATTTATCTAACAAAAGAAAATTATAATGAAGCAGTACCGCTATATAATACTGTAATTTCAAAAAATCCTGACAATATTACGGCTCATATAAATTTAGCAAAGGCATATGAAAAATTAAAAAACATACCAAAAGCAATATCAATTCTCGAAAAGATTAGTAATAAAAATCATGCAATAGCACTAAATAATCTTGGCATACTCTATAAAAATCAAAAAAACTATCAAAAAGCAATAGAAGTTTTTCAAAAAGCAGAAGCTCAATCAAATATTGATGCAAAATACAATCTTGCAACTACCTTTTTTGCTATTAAAGATAATAAAAAAGCCATGGAAAAACTAAAAGAATATATAAAAATAAATCCTAACAATCCAGAAGCTCTACATGCATTAGGAATAATAGAATATACCGAATATGGTAATGACAAAATACTTAAAGAAGTTATTAAAAAATTTCCTAATTATACACAAAATAAAACAATAACAGAAATAATAGGCAAATGAACAAAATAAAATTTCTAGATAAAACTCTGGTACAAAAAATAGCAGCAGGAGAAGCTATAGATAGACCTTGCTCTATTTTAAGAGAATTACTTGATAATGCAATAGACTCTGGAGCAGACAAAATAGAAGTTTTTATTGAAGAAGGTGGAATTCGAAGAATACTAATAACAGATAATGGCAGTGGAATTAGCAAAGAAGATTTAAAAATATGTTATCTACCTCATACCACTTCAAAAATAAACGAAGAAAAGGATCTTGAGAGAATCCAAACATTAGGATTTCGAGGAGAAGCTTTGTCAAGTATAGCCATTTGTTCAAATCTTATGATAACAAGTTCTATTACAGGAGAAAATAGCTATCAAATTGAAATTGAAAATGGTATTGAAAAATATTTTAAAAAACAATCTGCAATAAATGGCACAATGGTAGATGTTACAAATCTATTTCACAACTTTCCAGCAAGAAAAAGATTCTTAAAAAAAGACTCTATAGAAACTAAAATGTGTTTAAAAGTATTCGAAGAAAAAGCTGTAACTCATCCTGGTATTGATTTTAAATTAAGTGTAAATAAGGAACTGAAAAAAGTATATTTTAAAGAGAGTCTAGCAGATAGAGTTCAAAGCGTATATGGAGAGATAATAGAAAACAACAAATTTGGAAAAATAGAAGCTGAATATGATCATGTAAAAATGAAAATATTTTTCACTCCACCTAATTTCTCAAGAAAAGATAGACGCAACATCAAAATATTTGTTAACAGAAGACCTATTGAAGAGAAAAGCTTATCTGAATCAATAATAAATGGACACAGTAGAATATTAACTTACAAAAATTTTCCTGTATGTTACTTATTCCTAGAAATAGACACTACACATGTTGACTTTAATATACATCCTCAAAAAAAGGAAGTAAGATTTTTTAATTTGCCATTTTTGCCCAAACAAATTTCAAATAATATTAATGAATTTTTTGATAGAGAAAAACAAGAAATTTTACAAGATTATCATAATGTAATAATAAAAAGACAATTAACAAACGATGCTCATTTATTACACCCTGAAAACGATTTAACAAATTCTAATTTTAAAACATATGAAATTACACAAGATGAAGATTTAATCCTAGATAAACCTAAAAACAATAAAGTAACAAATATAATAGAAGATAAAGTAAAATTTGAAGGTCAAATATCACAAAAATACAAACCATCATTTAAACAGCATATCCAAAAAATTTTTATAAAAACTTCTAAAATGCCAAATAACTTTCAAAAATCAACACAAACAAATGAATTTAAATATATGGGACAATTATTTTCAGAATTTTTAATAGTAGAAAACGCTAATGAAATTTACTTTATAGACCAACATGCACTCCATGAAAAAATCATATATCAAACACTAATAAATTCAGAAAAAACTATACAAAAACTTTTAGTACCAATTGAATTTCAAGTAGAATGTGAAGATACAGATAAAATATTAACAAGTGAATTAGAAGAATATAAAAAAATAGACATCATAGTAAAAAAAATACAAAACCAAACTTATAGACTTGAATCTATTCCCAATATTTGCAACAAATATGAAAATATTATTATTCAATTTTTCAAGACAAGAAAAAGTAAAATAATTGACTCTCTTGAAACCGAATTATATGCAACTCTTGCCTGTAGACAAGCCATTAAATGCAATGACACAATTAGCCTAGAATTTAGTCAATTCTTAATAAATGAATTTTTTAATCTTAAATTAAAACACTGCCCACATGGAAGAAAAATTTATCATAAAATTACTAAATTTGAACTTGAAAAAAGTGTCAACAGACAATAAAATAAACACAGAAGTTATTTATGAGAAAAGATCTTAAATATAAAATTCAAAAACTAATTCAACAAAAGGATAAAGCATTAATTGAACTTGGAAAAGAACTTAAAAATAGCAATATAATAGAACTTAAAAAACTAGAATCTTATACCTCCTTAAAGTTAATTGAAAAAGAAATATCTCAACTTAAAGCAAATTTAAATAAATCAGAAGAAGTCACACACAAATTAAACGAATTATATAAAAAAAACAAAGATTATACAGCAAGAGAAAAACATATCTTAAAAGCCTATGAAATAAAGCTCAAAAAAATTATTGAAATCATCATAAATAAATACCCAAACAATCTGTCAATGATTTTAGAACATAACCTGGATTTTATCAAATCAACTCTTGCAAAAGATAAATATAAAACAACAGAAATAATAAATTGTAAAGAAAAGATCAATTTTTTTAAAAAACTTATTATAAATATAAAACAAATGCTCAAAGACAAAAGAAATAAAACAAACATAAAAAAAATGTCAAAAGAATTTGAAAACAAAATATTAAAACAATACTTAGAATCCGAAAATTTAGAGGAAACTGTTAATGAATTTATAGAGAATAAAGACTTAAGCACAGAAATTATTGAAGAATATAAATTAATAACCGAAATGAAAACAGAAATTTTAAAAATAAATAACGAAATTAAACATGCAAATACAACAAATAACATGCATAATAAAAATAAAATAAAACGGACTATAAATATTGTTCAATTTAAAAAAGAATCTATCTTAAAAAAGATAGCCGAAGAATTTGTTGAACTATCACAAACAGAAAAGGGCTTAAATAAAACTGGAACAATAAATTCATCCCTAGAAACAATAAAAAATTTAAGTAAGCAAATATCAAAGTTGAATAAAGAACTCATAAAAGAAATAAAAAAAAGTGAGATTATAAAAATACAAACAAAAATGCAAGAACTTATAAAACATAAAGAATCAATAGAAATAAAATTAAATGAACTAAATTCAAAAATAGAAACTATACAAGATGAAATTCACGAACTTGACAATCAATAAAAAATCAATATAATGATCTATGGTATTTCTAAGCTTTATGCGTATAAAGCTTATGGGGCCTATAGCTCAGTTGGTTAGAGCACCCGACTCATAATCGGGTGGTCCCAGGTTCAAGTCCTGGTGGGCCCAAATTAGTTTAGTTTAAAAAATAGATTAGAATATTTACCCATATGATAAAATCCTATATAAGTATCAAGATTATTATCCATCTGGATATTCATTAAGTCATTAATCTTAATAATTGAATATAAAAAATTAATTTCATCTTTGGAGGTTTTAATTAAAAATAAATTATTACTACTAATTTCATTTAACTTTTCTACATCTTTTGACTTATATACATGATCATAAATTGAGGCCAATTCTTCATTTGACAAATTTAAACTTATAATAACATCCTTGCTATATACTCTCATTCCAGAATCAATAAGATGAACCTTTGCCACGAAACTATCAAAAGTTTTATCAGCAAAATTAAATCTTAAGTCTTTACAATAAAGAACATCCTGTCCAAGAATAGAATTAACAAAAGAAGATGAATATTTATCTTTAACTACTTCTATAAATTCTCTACTATCCATGTTTTCAATAATAAACTTATTCAGAGTACCAGCATTTAAAACTTTAACAGCAAAATCAAAAGTCATAAAATAATCAAACTTATCTTTATTAAAATAATAATTAATTACATAATCAACTTCCCTGATCTCAGGATAGTTCATCTCACAAGAACAAAAAATTATTAAAAAAAATAATACTATATTAAACTTTAACTCTCTCAGCATATTCTTTGGTTTCAGAATTAACTAAAATTTTATCCCCAATATTAATAAAAAGAGGTGCCTTTACTACCAAATCTGTATGCAAAGTAACATTTTTCATAGCATTAGTAACAGTATCTCCCTTAACAGCAATCTCAGCATCTACAACTTCAAATGCAACCTTTGGTGGCAACTTCAAATCAATAACTTCATTACCCCACTTAATAAGAGAATAAACCTCGGCTTCTTGCAAAAATAAAACCTTATCTTCAAGATTTACAACATCTCTTAAATTAACACTAAATTGATCATATGTCTCTAAATCCATAAAAATAAGACTCTCATTATCTTTATAAAGATATTGAGAATTAACCTCTAACACTTCAATTTCCTCCACCGTATCAGATCCTTTTAAAGTTTCCTTAATAACAGATTTATTTTTAAGATTTTTAAGTTTTAATCTTACAATGGAACCTCCCCTACCCATTTTTGAAAATTCACGCTCAAGAACAATATGTGGCATACCCTTAAATAGCAAAAAAGAACCTTTATCAATATCTCCGGATTTAATTGTACTCATCTAATACCTCAAATTTCTAATGTGTATAATAACTTATATCAAAAAATCAAAATATTTACTATTCATTGACTTATCTAAGATTAATGATATTATATATAGTTGTAAAAGGAGTTAATTTAATGCAGGTTATCAAAATACTCTTTACTATCTTGCTAGCTTTTTTGTTTAGCAATTGTACCAAAAACAAAGAAAATGTCATCGCAATTGGTGGATCTACTTCAACAACTGCTATTATGGATGAAATGATTTTAAAATACCAAAAAATCAACGATCAAATTAAAGTAACTTATGATGCTCAAGGTAGCAGTGTAGGTATTAAAGGATTATTCAATGGTATTTATAAAATGGCAATTTCCTCAAGAGATGCAACTGAAGAAGAAATTGCTCAGGTAGCAAAAGTCACAATTATTGCTTATGATGCTTTAATATTTATTACAAGCCCTGATGTCAAGATTACAAACATTACAGAAGAAGATTTAGTAAAAATTTTAAATGGTAATATTAGTAATTGGAAACAAGTTGGAGGTCCTGATGCCAAAATTAACTTTATAAACAGAGATTCTTCATCAGGTTCCTATTCATCTATCAAAGAACTAGTTCTTGAAAAAATATTGAAAAATCTTGAAGAAGCTCAATTTAGAAAAGATAGCATTATCGTGAAATCTAATGGAGAAGTAATTGAAAAAATCAGTCTTACACCTAACTCAATTGGTTATATTAGCTTTGGATATGCAAGAGGTGCAATAGAAAAAGGCCTGCATACATTATCAATAAACAGCATATATCCTACAAAAGAAACAATAATAAAGGATAAATATGATATAAAGAGAAAAATAATAGCAATAACAAACAATATTTCTGAAGATCAAAATACACTTGATTTCATCAATTTTATATTAAGTCCAAGTGGACAAGACATCATTGAAGAACAAGGGTTTATAAAGGTCAATACAACTGAAAATAATTAATACTATGAAAAAATTTGACTAAGTATTTAAATTAAATATAATCTTATCAAGATTCAATTTCTTTCTATAGGGGAACTCTTTTAAAGAATGCAATTAACTCTAAAAACAAAAAGAAATATTGTTAGACTGGCTTTTAAATGCTTTATTGTTGCATCTGCAACAATTAGTACTCTAATAATATTATTACTAATCTTATTTATTATTAAAAATGGAATAACACCTTTTTTGAACAATAAAATTAATATTTTAAATTTTTTATTCAACACAGATTGGAATCCTACCAGTAAAATACAAAAATCTTATGGTATCTTATCTTTTATTATAAATTCCGCTTTAACAACATTTTTTTCTGTTGCAATTGCACTACCAATTGGCCTTGGATTTGCAATCTATTTATCTGAAAAAACTAAAGGTATCTACCAAAAAACATTGCAAACGATCATAGAACTCTTAGCAGGAATTCCAAGTGTAGTATATGGATTTTTTGGAAGCACATTTATATCTTCTCTTATAAAAAACACTTTTATAAGAGAAGACAATTTAGGATATAATCTAATAACTTCAATAATAGTTTTAAGTATAATGATACTCCCAACAATAATTAGTGTTTCATATACATCTCTTAAAACTGTCCCAAAATCATATAAATTAGCATCTCTTGCACTGGCTGCAACGGATTGGCAAACAATATATAAGGTAATGATTCCTTCGGCTAGTAAAGGCATTTTAGCAGGAGTAATACTAGCAATAGGAAGAGCAATTGGTGAAACAATAGCTGTTTTAATGGTTGGTGGTGGTTCACCCCTATTTATAAGAAATATTTTTTCACCTATTAGAACACTAACAGTAAACATTGCAATAGACATGGCATATGCATCTGGAACTCATAAAGAAGCTCTATTTGCAACAGCATTGGTATTACTATCACTAGTTATAATAACAAATTCAATTAAACATCTGATTTTATCTTCATCTAAAAGGCTAAAAATCAAGTGAAAAAAATTCAAATGAATAAACTATTTAATCAAATTGCATTTTGCATAATCAAATTTATTGCTTATTTTTTAATAACATTATTGTTATTTATAATATCCTACATAGTATACAATTCGATATTCTTTACAAGCAAAAAAGAATCATTATTCTTAGATGAAACAACACATTTCTTACCATTTAAATCAAATAACAATACAGTCAAAATAGCATTCATTATCAATAAAAGCATTAAAATTAACGAAATTACTACTCAAGATATTTATAACATATACAACAACAAGATCTCACACTGGGGTAGTATCTCAGACCAAAATCTTGACATAGTACCAATTGCAAGCTCTCAACCAAATATGTCAAACGAAGTAATACTACAAACTCTTATCAAAAATAATAAATTCAATAACAGATATATAAAACTTGTCGAATCAAGTGAAGATATGATAGAAGCTATAAATCAAACAAACGGTGCTATTGGATACCTCACCAAAGATGATCTTGAAAAATTAGATTTTAAAAAATATCCAAAAATTAAATCACTAAGAATAAAATCCATATCAATTTTAGTAGGGAAAAAAACATTACAAAAAAGTGAAAATGAAATTATTGACATAATAAACCTTCAGCAAATCAAAAAACTACTCATAGGAAAAGCAAATTGGAATGATTTAATATCTAAAGATATCAAATTGAATATCATAAAATACTCAGATTATGATCCAAATGCAATAAAAATGGTAGAAAAAAATGAAGGTACAATTGCAATTGTACCCTGGCATTACTTTTATAAAAGTGATGCACCTTTTTTAAAATTATATGATATAAAAAAAAATATGCCTTTAAATTTAAATTTCATCTTATCTACACCAAGAAATTCTGGAAAATATGGAGGTATTTCTTATTTAATCTTAAATACATTTTATGTCATACTACTAACAGCAATAATTTCAATTTTAATAGGAATTGGTACAGGAATAATGCTTGCAGAGTATACTTCAAACAAAGTATTCTATAAAACAGTATCTATGAGCGTTGACATCTTATCATCCATTCCTGCCATTATATTTGGACTCTTTGGACTTATATTTTTTGTTCCAATTTTTGGAATGGGAATACTCTCAGGAGCAATCACAAGTTCTTTAATGATATTACCAATGATTGTCAAAACAACAGAAGAATCACTAAAATCAATTCCAAAATCATACAAATACGCATCGTTTGCACTTGGCGCCAATAAAACAGAGACTATAATTAAAATTTTATTACCCGCTGCCAATCCAGGAATATTAACAGGAATAGTCCTTGCAATAGGACGTGCCCTTGGAGAGACTGCTGTACTTCTCTTTACAATGGGAACAAACTTGGGACTTGCAAGCACTTTAAATGAACCCTCAAGAAGTCTAACCGTACACCTATTATTACTATTTCAAGAAGGATATTTAGATAAAGGATTTGCAACAGCATCAATACTCATAATAATAATATTATTAATAAATCTAATATCAAAATTTTTAATTAACAAATTATATAGGATTTAGCAAATGAACCAAGACAAAGCTATCATTCAAACAGAAAATTTAAATTTATTTTATACAGATTTTAAAGCACTAAGTAACATTAATATATCAATATTACGAAATAGCATCACTGCATTAATAGGTCCATCAGGTTGTGGTAAATCAACTTTCCTTAGAACACTTAATAGAATGAATGACCTTGTTGAAGGAGTTAAAATAGAAGGAAAAGTTATGTATGAAGGTAAAAGCATTTATTCAAATAACTTTGATGTTTTAGAACTTAGAAGAAAAATAGGAATGGTTTTTCAAACTCCCAATCCATTCTTAATGTCAGTTTATGACAATATAAGTTATGGCCCCAAAATCCATGGCATCAAAGATAAAAAAAAGCTTGATGAAATAGTTGAAAAATCTTTAATTAAATCCGCATTATGGAATGAAGTAAAAGACAAACTTAACAGAAATGCACTAAGTCTTTCAGGAGGACAACAACAAAGACTCTGCATTGCAAGAACCCTTGCAATAGAACCAAATGTAATACTAATGGATGAACCTACCTCCGCTCTTGATCCAATATCAACAGGTAAAATTGAAGAATTAATAATAAATCTAAAAGAAAGTTACACCATCATAATAGTAACTCATAATATGCAACAAGCTGGAAGAATATCTGACAGAACAGCTTTCTTCTTAAATGGATACATTGAAGAAGAAAGCAAAACAGATGAATTATTCTTCAATCCTAAGAATATTAAAACAGAAGAATATATCACCGGTAAATTTGGTTAAATTAACCCAAAGAAACATCAAGGAACATCATTAAAGAAAACCCAATAACTCCAAATATGGTCGGGATCTTATTATCAATATCTTTCCTTTTAGCCTCAGGTATTAATTGTTCAATTGAGACATAAATCATTGCACCTGCAGAAAAGGATAAAGCAAAGGGTAAAATCCTAGTAAAAGTATAAACAGCATAAGAACCCAAAAAGCCTCCAATAATTTCCACCAATCCTGACATTTGTCCATAATTAAAACACTTCCATAAAGGAACATGGCCTCTTCTTAAAGGCAAAGAAATAGCCGCACCTTCTGGCATATTTTGAATACCAATTCCCAATGTAAGAATCATAGCTCCAACTAAAGTATGCAGATCAGGAGAAGATGCTAGAGCACCAAAAGCAACACCAACAGCAAGTCCTTCGGGAAAATTATGCAAAGTTACAGCTGTAAAAAGCAAAAAATCCTTCTTTCCATGTCTGGTTAAATCTTCATCAATAAATGTTAACTTTTCAAGGTCTGGCACAAATACATCTACAATATATATAAAAAATGCACCACAAAGAAAACCACAAACTGCAGGTATCCACGTAACATAACCAAGCTCTTCTGCCATTTCTATTGCTGGTTTAATAAGCGAAAAAAAACTAGCAGCAATCATAATTCCTGCCGAAAATCCAAGCATAGCATCCATTATTTTATTATTGACTCGCCTAAAACAAAAAACAGCAGCTGCGCCAAAAGCAGTGGTAAACCAAGTAAAAACAGAACCTAAAAATCCTAAAAAAATAGGATGAAGAGTTAATAAATAATCACACAAATGCTTAAACATAAAGTATCCTCCATAATTTTTCTATTATCATATCAAAATTGCCCTTATTCTCCTTATTCCTGATGAAGAAGCTTGTTCTTTTTGTATCTTAAAAGTGCCAAGCTCACTGGTATTATTAACATGAGGACCACCACAAACTTCAATTGAAAAACCATCTATTTCATATACACTTACAATATCTTCATATTTTTCACCAAATAAAGCTATAGCCCCTTTAACCAAAGCATCCTCCAAACTCATTATAGATTTCTTTACAGACAATTTATTTTTTATTTGTAAATTAACAATATCTTCAACCTTTTTTATCTCATCATCCGTCATTTTACAAGGATGACTAAAATCAAATCTTAATCTCTGAGAAGTAATATTACTACCCTTTTGTCTTACATGATCACCTAGCACTAATTGAAGAGCCTTATGAAGTAAATGAGTAGCTGTATGCAATTTAGTAGTCTCATATGAACAATCTGCAAGTCCACCCTTAAATACCTTATCACTTCCCTTCTTAGACACTTCTTGATGTTTTTTAAAATGTTCTTCAAAACCCTCCCTATCCATACTAAACCCATATTCAATTGCAAGTTCTTCTGTAATTTCATAAGGAAAACCATAAGTATCATAAAGTTTAAAAGAAATATCACCTGGAATTAATTTTGATGATAGTTGATGGATCAATTTAACAAATTCTTGTTCTCCATAACGCAAAGTCTTAAAAAATTTTTCTTCTTCTATATTCAATTCATTCTTAATAAAATCTTTTTTTTCTGTTATCTCTTTATAAAAAGATTTATAAATGTCTTCAACAGAATCAACAAGATCTGCTAAACAATGGGATTCCATACCAAGTTTTTTTGCATATCTAATAGATCTTCTAATAAGCCTTCTTAAAACATAACCTTGTCCCACATTAGATGGAAGAACTGAAAAATTATCAGCTAAAATAAAACAACTGGCCTTAATATGATCAGCAATGATTCTAATAGCTCTATCATCTTCCAAATTATCCCCATAAACCTTACCAGAAATTTTTTCTATCTGTTTGATTATAGGTCTAAATGCATCAGTATCATAAACTGAAGATTTTCCCTGTAAAAATGTAATTGTTCTCTCAATACCCATGCCTGTATCTACACATTTCCTCTTTAATTCTTCATAATTACCATCATTATCCTTGTTATATTGCATAAAAACATTATTCCAAATCTCAAAATATTTGCCACAAGAACAAGTAATATCACACGTATTAGAACATTTATCTATTCCTGTATCAACAAATATCTCGGTATCTGGACCACAAGGCCCTACATTCCCAACAGGACCCCAAAAATTATGCTCTCTTGAGAGATAAAATATTCTATCTTTAGAAATTCCAAGTTTTTCCCAAATATCAGCTGTTTTTACATCTCTAGGAATATCTTTATCACCTTCAAATACACTAACATAAAGTTTATCTTTTGAAATATTTAAATAATGAGGTGAAGTTAAAAACTCAAAACTATATTCTACTGAAAGTTCTTTAAAATAAGCACCAAGAGACCAATTTCCAAGCATCTCAAAAAAAGTCAAATGACTTAAATCTCCAACCTCATCAATATCTCCTGTTCTTAAACATTTTTGAACATCAACTAACATATCTCCAGATGGATGAATCTCTCCAAGCAAATAAGGTACAAGGGGCTGCATGCCAGCCGTATTAAAAAGAACCGTAGAATCATTATCAGGAATCAAAGATTTACCTACAATCTCACAATGTCCCTTACTTTTAAAAAAGTCTATATATTTTGCACGTAGCTCATCAAGTTTCACTAAACAAACTCCTCATTCTTTCTATAAATAATCAACTCACCTTTCAAAGTCAACTCTTTAATATAATTAACAAAAGACATAGTCATTGCCTTTATATCTTTTTTTCTTGCTCTTTTTAACAAGGATTCTTCTTCTAAGACAAGTTCTTTACGTCTCCTTGAAATATTAAAAAGAATTTTATTTCTAATCTCATCACTTTTATCTTTAATAATCATTGCAATATCATGGTTTTTAAACTCTCTTAAAATATTATGCATATCATTATCTGTAATTCTAAGTATCACATTAATATCAAATATCTTTTCTTTAATTTCAATATCTTTAACAGGATTGAAAACCTTCATATCAATATTACTTAAAAGATTTTTTTCATCTTCAAAATCCATGTAACTTAAAATATCAACAAGTATCTTAGAGCCATCAAGTTTCTCAGTCTTAAGCTTACCTTGAATTTTTAATCTATCCTTCAATCTATTAGAAATAACCTCAATAACATCCACATTCAACTGCCTTGGTTTAGCAAGAGTCTTAATAAATTTTTTCTTAACATCCATTTCTAACATAGAAAAAACATATTTTTTTTGTTCTTTAGTCAAATAACCATATATAACTAAAAGTGTTTGAACATTTTCATTTCTAATTAAAGCCCAAAGTTGTTCATTTTCAATGCCAGACAAATAATCAAAAGGCAAAAAAGGATCAAGACCTGTAACTTTTTTATAAATTTCCTTTGCTTGTGTCTTAGTTAAAGATTTATTTAATAGTTCATAGGCAAACTTATCGTCAACTTTTAAATATTTTTTTTCACTTCTAATCAACTCTTCAAACTCTTTAATAATTCGTTTCTTATCATCAGGAGTAATATATTTAATATTTGTAATTTCCCTAGTAATAGCAATAATATCTGCATCATCAAGTTCAGCCATAATCTCTGCTGATTTTTCAAGACCAATAGCTAAAAAATACTTTGCTATTTTAGATACTTTACTCTCTCTACGAATGAACCCCGGCCTTTCTACTCCTTTATTGGACGCATTTAATTTACTTTGACTATCTTTTTTTCTTTTTTTTACCAAATTAACCCAAGATTTAAGAATTGAGCCTTGTATCTCAGAATCACCCAAATCATCATACAATTCTTTACTCTTAATACCTTTATTATTCCAAATATTTTGAAAGGTCTTTACTCCCAAATTTTTTACATCTTGATATTTGGACAGTCTAGGATCCTGCATAGACCCTCTCAATATTTGTAAAAACTAATAAATGTGAATGGTCTTTAAAAATTCTAGCTGGACATTCCCTCAAAGAAATATCTGAACTTAAAAAATTTTCTAAAGCACCTCTTTTTTCATCCCCAATAAAAAACAGTACAGACGCCTTAGAAGACAATAAAGATTTAGGAGTTAAACTAATTCTTTTATTTGGAAATTTTGGTGAATCATACTCATATTGATATCCTTCCATTTCAGAAAATAAAAGCTTCTTTGAAGGAAAAATAGATGCAATATGCCCATCCTCACCAACAGATAAAATACTTAAATCTAATCTTGTAAATCTAGAATTAAATTCAATATTATAATTATAAATGGAAGACGTCTCATCAAATTCATTGTAAATAAAAGGATGTAAATTTGAACCACAGACTAAATTTTTTTCCACCATTTTAGAAAAAAAATTTTCACTTAAAAGTTTAAAATTACTATAACTGCTATTTAAATCAACACAACGCTCATCGGTTAAGAAAAAATGAGATTTCTTGAGAGAATAATTTTGCTCATCAAAAACATTAAGAAAAGAAATAATATTGCGACCACCGCAAATTCCAATACTAGTAAAATCACTTTGACTAACATTATTTAAAAAAAACTCAAAAAACTTATTCTTTAAATCACTCTCTTTATTAGAATACAAAAATTCCATCACTATTCCTTTGAATAAATCAATCTAAATAATAAGAAACTGTAGTAACTACTCTTAATATCTTTTTTGAATAACGAGCATGATCTTCGTCACTTCTATCAATTGGAATAAATTCAAAATACCCTTGATTTGCTGTTTTCACTTTACCCAAAGCAACACCTGAATGATGTGCAAACTCTAATGCTGCTGAATAAGCATTTTTAATAGAATCTGCTAACATATCCGGTTTAACATCATTAATCTTATCAAAATAATACCTTGGACCAAGATTACTATTTAAAAGTACTCCCTTATTGTAAAGTTCAGTGATATTTTTACTTGCTTTTTCCATTTTATCAACATCCGAAGTACGAACACCTAAAGATACGTAAGCATTATACTTGTAAAGAGTATCACGATAATTTGCAATATTAAGACTCATATTAAGCATATCTATCTCATCTTCATGAAATCCATAACTCACAAAAAAATCCTTTATTCTCAATAAATTAGCATTATTTAATTTATTAATCTCTTCTACACTATTGCCACCCAATTCATAATTCAAACTCCAACTTGAAAAAGTTGACAAAACCTCTCTTTCACTCAATCCTTTAACAGTAATGTAATTTGCATTTTTTACACCAATACCCTTTATACCACTAGATATAATAAACGATGCTAATAGCAATAGTATAAACGATAATGAAATTAACATTTTTTCTAGAAACATACATCCTGCCTCTTAATTTTTATAAAACAATATTGTCAAATTAAACAATTTATTTTAGCATATTACGCTATGTTAATAAACAGAAAAATATCAATAGCACCAATGGTAGAAATTACAGATGAACATTTTAGGTACATAATAAGATTATTATCAAAAAAAATTACTCTATATACTCCAATGATTTCTGCAAAATCAATTATAATAGGGGAATTAAATACAATTGTCAAACAAAATCCCAATGACTCTCCAATAGCAATTCAAATAGCAACAAATTGTGAAAATGATGCTGCAAAAGCAATTGAAATTCTTGAAAAAAATTTCAATTTTGACGAATATAATCTTAACGTTGGATGCCCATCATCTCGTATTCAAAAAGCAAATTACGGGGCTTGTTTAATGCAAAACCCAATTCAAGTAGGAAAAATCCTAAAAGCCATGCAAAAAAATACAAACAAGCCAATTTCAATAAAACATAGGATAGGAATAAGACATAATAAAAAAGAATACCAAGAAGAAACCTACACAGAACTCAAGCAATTTGTAGACAAAATTATAGAATATGGAATCAAAAATTTTATTGTCCATGCACGAATAGCTATATTAAATGGCTATTCCCCTAAAGATAATCATAATATTCCAAAACTAAAATATGATTTTGTATATCAACTAAAAAAAGAATACAAAAACACATTTATAGAAATAAATGGAGGAATTATCAATAGCAATCACATAGAAACGCACTTATCATATGTAGATTCTGTAATGATTGGAAGAGCTGCAGCACAAAACCCATATTTTGTCGCAAAAATTTCAAGGGAATTTTTAGGAGAAAAAGAACAAATTCCAACAAGAAAAGAAATACTATTTCAAATGGTAGAATATATTAAAGAATACAACGAACATCCAACAATTAACACCATACTAAGACATATAATGAGAGTGATACATTCTCAAAAAAATGCCTGTAAATTTAGACAAGCCTTAACTGCACCTTTTAATCAAAATCTGAAAAACCATGAAATTCTCTTAAATGCAATTGAACACCTAAAAGAAGACACCCTAAGCTCTAATTCTTAGGAGATATATAATCAAAACCTGTATACTTAACCAAACTCTTAGGTATACGAACCCCTCCTTTTGCATCTTGAAAATTTTCAAGTATAGCAATAAGAGTTCTAGTGGAGGCTATTGCTGTTCCATTTATCATATGTACAAATTTATTCTGCCCATCCTCTTTATACCTAATCTTAAGGCGCCTTGACTGATAATCTGTACAATTTGACGTTGAAGTCACCTCTCCATAATCGCCATTCTCTCCTCTACCTGGCATCCAAGCTTCAATATCATACTTCTTATAAGCTGGAGCACCAAGATCAGAAGAACAAACATTTAAAACTCTATATGGAATTTCAAGTTCTATAAAAATTTCTTCTTCTAATTCCAAAAACTCATTGTGAATACGATCAGAATCCTCACTTCTACAAAAACAAAACATTTCAACTTTACTAAATTGATGAACTCTATAGAGTCCTTTAGAAAATTGTCCAGCTGCCCCAGCCTCCTTGCGAAAACAATGTGAGAGTCCTGCCATTTTTAATGGTGATTTGAGATCCAATATAGTATTATAATAATATCCACCAAGGGTAATCTCAGCCGTACCAACAAGATATTTATCAGTATCCTCAATTTTATAAATATTACTCTCAGCACCACGTGGATTAAATCCAATCCCATCAACTATAAATTCCCTTGCAACATCAGGTGTAATAAACAAATCAAATCCCTTTGCTTTAAGTTTACTAAAGGCAAAATTAATCATTGCAAGTTCCAAAAAAACAGCTTCATTTTTAAGATAATAAAATTTATTTCCACTAACCTCACGTGCCTTTTCAAAATCAAAAAGATCTAAATGTATACCTATCTCTAAATGATCTTTTGGCTTAAAATCGAATTTTGGAATATTTCCTGATACTTTTAATACAACATTTTCATCCTCACTAACACCAACAGGAACATCAGGAGCAGAAATATTTGGAATTCGTTTATGTTCAACTAAAAGTCTAGATGTTAAATAACCCAACCTTTCTTCTAAATCCATAATTTCAGCTTTTAAAGCTTTACCCTTTTCTATTAAATAATGCCTACTAGAATCACCAATATTGTCTTTCATGGCATTAGCATTTTCATTCCTTAAAGCATTCAATTCACCTATCTTTGTAATAAGTTTTCTACGTTCATCATCAAATGAAATTAATAAATCAAGTTCTAATTTTAATCCTCTATTTTTAATATTTTCCCGAACAAGTTCTAAATTATCTCTTATAAACTTCAGATCAAGCATTAACGAACTCCCAATATAATAAATTAATTAAAGATAATTAAAATAAAATAATGAAAAATAAATTATACTAATTAGTATAATAAGTATTATATAATACTTGATAACAATAACATAAAAAACTTTATATATGGAGAAAAATATCTTTATGATAAAATCACCAACAACCCAAAAAGTTTTAATTTTCATATCCTTGCTGATAAGTTTATTAGGATGCACGAAAAAATCAAAAAAAATCAGTTTTAATGATATTGATACGCTTTATAACGAAAAAAATGAAATAATAATTCAATCTATCTCAGCAGAAAAAGAAAGCGAACTTTTAAAATATAAAATTAGAATACCAAAAATAATAACTCAAACAACAGAAAGTAATAAGGCAAAATCACTAAATGATGAGATTGAAAGCTATGCAAATGAGATAGTTTCCAACTTAGAAAGTGCAACTCAAAACACTAGTCAAAATCCTCAAAAACCAAGCTTAAATATAGACTATGAAATTTACTATGGATACGGTATTCACACAATAATAATAAATACCTCTCAGGAAATTAATAATACATATATCACAAATCATAGAAGCTACTATATTAATAGTAATGGGGATTATATCTATAACATAGATGAAATTATTAACATAGAGGAAGCATTTCCATATTTTACCCACAAAATCAAAGAAAAAATTACAACAACGTATCAAAATAAATTACTATTTGATTTACAACAAGCAGTAATTTATTTTAAAGATAAAAAAATAATAATAAAATTTCCACTTTATGTATTTAATTTGGAGGCAACAGATCATACAGAAAATATTTTTGAATTTAGCGAAGAAGAATCAAAAAAATATATTAAACAAGGATAAAATTAATTATCAATGAAGAAAAAAAAATTGTTTAATTTAATTTCAAAAACTTATTTAGAAGAATATGATGCTGAAGGGTCTTATTTTAAACACGAGAGTGGATTGGAAATATTTGAGCTAAAAAATAGTACATTCAAAGAAAATGCCTTTGGAATAGCATTTAAAACTATTCCTTTCAATAATACAGGTGTTGCACATATTCTTGAACACGCAATTTTTTGTGGCTCAAACAAATATAAAATAAAAGATCCCTTTCTATATTTAATGAAAGGGAGTCTAAATACATTTCTAAATGCAATGACATTTCCAGATAAAACTCTATATCCAGCAGCATCTACAATACAAAAAGATTACTTTAATTTGTTTAAAATATATTCTGATGCCATTTTTAACCCCTTACTGAAAAAAGAAGCTTTTATGCAAGAGGGTTACAACATAAATCCAAATAACTTTAAGCCATCTGGCATTGTGTTAAATGAAATGAAAGGTAATTATTCAAGCAAAAATTCTTTAATTAATGAAATCTCCACCAATTCTCTTTTCTCTAAAGGTCCTTACCAATACGACTCTGGAGGAAACCCTATTAACATTATTGATCTTACATATGAAGAATTTATTGAATTTTATAAAAAATACTATACATTAGAAAATTGCAAAATATTTTTATTTGGCAATATTGATACCAATAAAAATCTTAATTTCATTGAAAAATATATAATTAGGCCTTGCACAAATAAAAAATCAAATGTCAATTATAACATAGACAAAGCCACAAGATGGAACCAACACAAAACACTCAGTTTTAATATTCCTAAAGAAACTGAAAATACATTGGGAGTATATGTAATAAATTGGTTATGTAGTGATATTGAAAATATTAAAGAAAATATTGGTCTTGAAATCTTATCAGAAATTCTTCTAGATAGTTCTTGCCAATTTACTATAAACATGCTAAAAAGCGAAATCGGAGATGTAATAGCTGATGTTAGCGGAATTAACACAGACATAAAAGAATGCATATTTTCATTTGGTTTACAAAACGTACTTCCAGGAAAAATAGAAGAATTTAAAGACAAAGTTTTCCAAGAACTTAAAAACCTTGTAAAGGTAAAAATTCCTCAAGAATTAATACAAGGTATTCTATTTGGTTACGAATTTTCATTAAAAGAAGAAAAAGGACAAGGTTGGCCTATTAATTTAATGATTAAAAGTTTTAAAGGCTGGATACACGGCCTACATCCAACTGAAACTCTAAAAATTAATTATCAACTAAATGAAATAAAAAACAAATTAGAGAGAGGAGAACCCTATTTTGAAAATTTAATAGAAAAATATCTACTAAACAATAATCACTATACTCTAATTCACTTCAACCCATCGGATAAAATGCTTAAAGAAATGGAAGAACAAATAGAAAAAAAACTGATGGATAGAGAAATTAATATTAAAAAAAATCCAGAGAAATTTTCAAAATTTACTAAAGATTACAATAAATTCAAAAAATATCAAAATAAGAAAGATCTTAAATCTGATATTGCTAAAATTCCTATATTAAAGATAGAAGACCTACCAAAAGAAGTTGATAAAAGCTTAATTTTAAATTATGTTCCCGAACTTAAGGCACATACATTTGAGTTAAAAAAGAATAACAACATATTTAATGTATATCTATTTTTTACATTAGATTTTTTACAAAAAGAAGATTTTTTGTATCTCTCGTTGCTTAAAAGAGCTATTCAAGATTTGTCTACCAAAAATTACTCATATATCACTTTAAATAATAAAATCCAAAATACTCTGGGACAACTAAATATATACGAAAGCTATAAAGAAGATATTCACAGAAACATGATCAATCTGTTTAATATAAATTTCAAATCATTTAACAATAAAATTCAAGAATCATTCACATTAATAAAAGAAATTTTAATCAATATAGATTTTCACGACTACAATAGATTAAAAGAAATAGTCTTAAGTCTCAAAAACGACTTTAAATCAATACTCATTCCACAAGGACACATCTTAGCAACAACAAGATCAGAATCAAAATTAAGTCAAAGCAAATACCTGCAAGAACTTCAATTTGGTATTACGGGAAGACAATATTGGCACAAAATAAAAACCGACATAGAATCTTTAAAAGAAATTGCACATAATTTAGAAAACCTTAGAAATAAGATTATTCTTAAAAATAATCTATCATCCTTGCTTATAGGTAATACTAAAGACGTTATTAAAAAATTAGAAACAGAATTATTTATACTAAAAGAAAATTTAAATGAAAAAATTTACAGCAACAATTTAATTACAATACAGCCATCAAGTAATGTCTTAAAAGAAATAATGATCATTCCATCAAAGATATCTTTTAATGCCATGAGCTTTGCAAGCTATAGAATAACAGATAAAGAATATCCAACAATAAATTTCTTAACACATATATTAAAAAGCGGAATATTATGGGAAAAAATAAGGGTTGCTGGTGGAGCATATGGTGCATTCGCATCTATTACAAACGGGATATTTTCTTTTGCATCATATAGAGATCCAAATTTTATCACAACATACCAAGCTTTTGAAGCATCATTAGAAGAGTTAGCTAATAATGAAATTAAATGTGACGAAATCTATACATATTTAATAGGAGTAATTGGACTTAATACAAATGTAAAAACAAAATCCACAGAAATATTACAAAGCTATAAAAGAAAAATGCTAAATATTAGTGATCATCTAAGACAAAATATAAGAAATAATTATTTTAAAATAACAAATACAGATATAAAAAACATCTCTGAAAAAGTACTATACCAGCTAAAAGAAAAAAACAGCATCACATCTCTTGTTAGCAATACAATCTATGAGAATGACAAAACAAAGATAGAAAAATTTATTGGCAAAAAATATAGGGTAAAAAAAATATATTAAAAACAACAAAAAATAAAAAAATATTAATTAAGCTTTTTTATATTTTTTGTTAAATTTGTCAATTCTACCTGCCGCATCCACAAATTTTTGCTGACCTGTATAAAAAGGATGTGATTTACTTGAAATCTCAACAGTAATTAATGGATATTCTTTATTATCACTATACTTAATTACTTCTTTTGACGTTAAAGTTGATCTTGTTAAAAACATGGCACCATTAGCACCGTCTTTAAAAACTACTAAATTACTAACAGGATGTATATCTTTTTTCATAAAGCCTCTCTTAATTTAATCAAAGTTTAGTCTAAATTATTAACAAAGTCAATTTTATTAATCTCCATTACTCATGGTTTTTAAAAAAATTTCATTATTTTTACTCTTTTTCATCTTTTCAACTAAAGCTTCAACTCCTTCATAATCATCAACACCACTTAAAATTTTCCTAATAAGTAAAATTTTAGAACGTTCTTCTTCACTTAAAAGTAATTCTTCTTTCCTTGTCCCCGATTTCTTAATATTAATAGCAGGAAAAAGTCTTCTATCTGCCAAACTTCTATCAAGAATTAGCTCCATATTACCAGTACTCTTGAATTCTTCAAATATAACTTCATCCATCTTACTCCCAGTATCAACTAAAGCTGTAGCTATAATAGTAAGACTACCTCCTTCCTCAATATTTCTAGCAGAACCAAAAAATCTTTTTGGTTTATGTAAAGCATTAGAATCAACACCCCCTGAGAGTATCTTACCAGAAGTTGGCATAGTTTGATTATAAGCTCTAGCAAGCCTTGTAATTGAATCTAAAAGAATCACAACATCTTTTTTATTCTCAACTAATCTTTTTGCCTTTTCAATGACCATCTCTGCAACTTGTACATGCCTACTAGCCTGTTCATCAAAATTAGATGCTATTACTTCACCCTTAACACCACGAATCATATCAGTCACCTCTTCAGGTCTCTCATCAATAAGTAAAATCATTAAAACAATGTCTGGATAATTAGTAGTAATTGCATTAGCTATTTTTTGAAGTAAAGTAGTCTTACCAGCTTTTGGAGGCGACACTATTAAAGCTCTTTGACCCTTTCCAATAGGTGCAAACAAATTAATAAGTCTAGTTGAAATATTACAATTTTCATATTCAAGATCTAATTTTGAACTAGGATATAAAGGTGTTAAATTATCAAAAGGTATTCTATTTTGTGCAAATGTAGGATCTTGATCATTAATACTCTTAATCTTAATCATTGCAAAAAATCTCTCACCTTCTCTTGGAGATCTAATTTGTCCATATAAAATATCACCCGTTCTTAAATTAAAAAGCCTAATCTGAGACGGAGAAACATAAACATCATTACCTCCAGACAGATAAGAATTAGATGCTGTACGCAAAAAACCATAACCATCACTTAAAACATCAAGAACACCGGTAAATAAAACATTAATATTATGCTCTGTTAATATTTTAACAAGTAAAAATATCAATTCTGTCTTTTTCATTGTTACCGCAATAGTATGATTAGTCCCAAGTCCTTCAACAACTTTTCTAATTTCAGTAATTGGCTTATCATAAAGAGTATCAATAACTATAGAATCCTTACCACCTAAAAAATTAATAATATTGCTTTGTTCAAGAGTCTTAATACTACTCTCCAAATCTGGATCTGATATATCATAATCAAAATCAGAAGAAAGCTCATTAGATTCTCTTAATTTATCAATATTAGAATTCCTAGAAGCACTAGAAACAGATTCTTTTTTAGTAACAACTTTAACTACTTTTTTCTTATTATTATCTTCAATTTTTAATTCTTTAGAAGAATTCAAACGCTTCATTTCATCCTCTAAATCAAATTCCTCACATTTTCTATCCATAATCTCCTCTATGAGATAAATTTTTAAGAAGGGTATTTCTATTTAAAATAATAATTAATCATTAAATGATAAAACATAACATTAATTCACTGCAAAGTATCTTTTAATTGTGAAACTGTAAAAGAAAACAAATCTATGCTTTCATTAGATTTAATCATTTCACATTTACCATCAAAAACTATATCATCATTAATAAATATCTTTTTTGTCTTAACATCACCATATATTTTACAACCACTATTTAAATAAACCTTATTGCTAGCATTAACATTGCCCTTTAAAATTCCCTCAATTATCAATGTATCGCAAATTACTACATCAGTAATAACCTTACTATTTTTACCTATAAAAAGTATTCCTTTTTCTGAAAAAATCTCACCCTCAAAAGAAGAATCAAGATATAAAGCACCCTCAAACTTTAATTTCCCTCTAAAAATTAAACTTGAATCAAGCTTACAATCCCATTTGTAAGAATTCTTAACATTAACAGGCATTAACTATCCTTTAATGCTCCAAACCCGTTCTTTTAAATCTTTTCCTGGACGAAAATAAGCAACATGATGATCATCAACATTCACATATTCACCTGTTTGAGGATTACGAGCATTTTGGCGACCCTTCCTCTTTCTAAGCTCAAATGTACCAAATGATCTAAACTCTATAACATTATTAACACAAAGACTGTTTTTAAGTTCTTCAAAAAAAGCATCAACTACAAGTCTTATATACTTCTTTTCCAACTTTTCATTATTATTTTTAATGTTTAAAAATATTTGATCAACAATATCTGATTTAGTAACTTTGGATCTCTTTGAACAAGACATAAGCTAGTTCCTTACTGTAATAACAAAATACTCAAATTTGACTTTTTACGTGCGGCTTTGTTTATATGTATTATTCGCTTTCTAGCAGCAGTATCTAATTTTTTTGAAACAAATTTAAAAAACTCCAAAGCTTCATCTTTTTTCCCGTCTTTTATAAGTTTTATACAATGCTTTTCTAGTGTCTTAAGTTCACTCTTAACACTTACATTTCTCAAATTTCGCTTCAAATTTTGTCGAGCTCGCTTTAATGCTGATGGATTATTGCCCAAATTAAACTCCTTAATGCAGCAAACATGATAATAAATAATATACCAACTAATTATGATATAGTCAATCATACACTAAGAACACTTATTGCAATATTTATCAATATAAGCAAATACTTTTTTCATTGAATAAGACATTCCCTCATCATTAATATAAACTTTTTTAAAAATACTCTTATAAGGATAAACAAAAGATAAATATCCATCACCAGTTAACTCAGAATTATAAACAAATATCTTATTAAAAAACTCATAATAATATTCTTTTCCAGAAAAAAGCTTTCTCTCATAAACAGAATTTTGCCTAAATTCATAAAAAATCACTAAATTTTTAAGCCCCAAAATATCTCTTATTAAAACCTTAATTCCTAAAATCAAAACAAGAGAAAACACTATTATACTACCAAATGAAATATAATAAACAAAAATATTAATTAAAACACGAAATAAATACATCAAAATATAAGTACCTGAAACATAATATCTTATTGGCAATTCTTGCATCTTTGTAATAAATAAATCACTTCTTATAAGTTTAAGTTTTTTAAAAAAACTACTCAAATACTCTTTTCTTAAAAAACACATTTTTATTTTTGTACCATTATTTAAACCTAAAATTAACATATTATCTAACAATCTTTTTTCAATCCATATGATATCATGAAAATCAAAATTAACTTTAAAACAAAATTTTTTATAAAAAATTTTGTTTCCTTTAAAGTCAATTTCATAAAAATATCTTAAATAAGAAACCATTACAAAAAAATTTATAAACATTAAAAAAAGAATAAAAATACTAAAACTGCTCCTATATAACAACATATAATATATAGAAAAGCTTATATTAAGACAAAAAATAAAAAGTAATCTGATTTTATAAAAAAATAATTCCTGCATCTTAATTTATTTAAACATTAAATTTAAATAAAATTATATCACCATCTCTTACCAAATAATCTTTTCCCTCAAGTCTAAGACGTCCCTTTTCCTTTAAACCATGAACGCCTTGAAACTCAATCAAATCATCAAATGAATACACCTCTGCTTTAATAAAACCTCTCTGAAAATCACTATGAATAATACCTGCAGCTTCTGGGGCTTTCATTCCATCAATAAAAGTCCAAGCTCTAACTTCTTGTTCTCCTGCAGTAAAATAGGTTCTTAAACCTAAAGTATAATAAGAAGTACGTATTAAATTACTAAGACCACTCTCTTTGATACCCATAGATTCTAACATTTCTCTTCTCTCGCTTAAGTCTTGAATTTCAGCAAGTTCTGCCTCAATCTTAGCACACAAAATTAAATAATTATTACCCTCACTTAAAGCTATATTTTTAACAACATCAGTATATTTATTACCAGAAAGTGAATCCTCATCAACATTGCAAACATATATAACATTTTTCATAGTCAAAAGATTTAAAGACTTAACAAAATTATAACCAAATTCATCAAATTTAAACTCGCTTGCTGGTCTAACATCAATCAAATGTTTTTCAAGATCTCGAAGAAGTGAAACAATTATCTTTGAATTTTCACTAATATTTTTATCAATACTCTTTGCATTTTTTTCATTTTTTAAAATACTTTTTTGAACCGTTTCAAGATCTGCAAGACATAATTCTGTATTAATTGTACTTATATCCCTTTGAGGATCTATATCCCCATCAATATGAATAACTTCTCTATCATTAAAACATCTAACAACATGAACAATAATAGAAACTTCACGAATATTCGCTAAAAATTTATTACCAAGTCCTTCTCCTTTGAAAGCCTCTCTAACAAGACCCGCAATATCAACAAATTCTATCACAGCAGGAATTATTTTTTTTGACGATACTAAATTAGCAATTTTCAAAAGTCTCTCATCAGGAACTTCTACTATTCCCACATTAGGATCAATAGTACAAAAAGGATAATTAGCAATCTCTGACTTTGATGCTGTTAAGGACGAAAATAAGGTAGATTTCCCAACATTGGGCAATCCCACTATTCCCACATTAAGTGCCATAAATAAAACTCCATAAAGTAAAATTTAATTAATTAAATATGCAAATTCTCCTCTACCTATTTGTTGATTGAAATTTACTTCAACAGATAAATTATAATATCCATTAGGTTCTTGAGGGCCTGGATAATCATATTCAAGCAAATAAGTCCCTGTTTTCTGTTTCATCATTAAATCATAAACTTTTGATACACCCTCATAAGAAGAAAAAGGAATAATAGCACCACCGGTTTCATTTACTAAATACTGCAATTTAGACTCAATAGGACTATTTCCAAACAATATTAAATAAAATCTAATATCATTATTTTTATAATAGCTTAAAATAGTATCCACAGAATACCTACTAAAAGCAGAATGACTCAAAGATCCATCACTAAAATAAATAACGGCCCTTCTTGCACTCTTTGACATAAGTTCAGAACCTGCAAGTTTAAGACTAACATCCGTCTTTACATCATTTAAATCATAAACACCAAGAGAATTTGTTTTATGAATCATACTTAATAAACTATCGATATTATCTACCAAAGGTAAATTAGTTGCATTTATAAAACTAAACTTTTTATTTTTTCTAGATTTTATAAGAGTATTTACACTCATAATCTGTTCTGACTCGTAATTTTTCATAGAAAAAGATTTATCAAAAACAATTGCAATATTCATATCATTAGAAGTATTAATATCATAAGCAATTTTTGGATTTACAATGTAATATCTCTCATTAGCAACCGCAAAATTTTCACTCTTTAAACCCACAATTGGTAATCCATTTCTATTGCTAATATTAAGCTCCACATAAATTTTAGAACCTCCCGCCCTAATTACTCTACGAACATCAACATTTAAACTATCATAAACACTAACATCACTTTTATAAATCGCAATATGAGCATTATCAAAATCTGATACAACCATTTGATTATTAACATCAATAATTGAAGATAAAATTTTAGAATCTATCTTATCTGCTTTTAAAAGCTTAACAAAAGTTTTACTTGAAACACTATATTTATAAACACCATATTTTGAAGATATAATAATGCTATTACTTGCAAAATCACTGCTAAGACCTTCTATACCTTCAAAAGAAGTTGAAATAGAATACAAATGATTGCCACTAGTATCAAATACTTCAATAGAATTTCTAGGAGCATCAGCAACATAAATATTTCCATTCAAATACGTAACACCTGTTGGACCTAAAAGCCCTGCATATCCAACCGTTTTCATGCCAAAATTCAAAACAAAACTACCCTTAGCATCAAATTTGCTGATTCGCTTATTTCCCCATTCACTAACATAAATATAATCTCTCTCATCAACTGTTATATATTGAGGAGCAAGTAACTCACCATCTTCAGTACCTTTCTTTCCAATTGAACCTTTTTTAATGCCAAAAGTCTTATCATATATACCAATCTCATCATTTGAATAAAGTGTCACATATAAAAGTTTATCAAGCTCAATAACATCATAAGGTGACTTTATAGAAGTAATTCCATCCTTAACTAAAACATGAATATTATTATTAGCATCAAAATGTAAAATTTCATTTCCTACAAAATTAGCAGCATAATAACCACCATATTGATCGGCCTTCAGAGATGTAATCTGATATCCATTTGGTCGTTTATAAATGGAATTATCAAGAAGCGCAACTTGAACAAATTTTTCAATATTTTTAAATTCATTATTTAAGGATATACCTCTTCTTTGTTCAATTATAGATATCAACTGCCTAAGATAAGCCGATTTATACCCTTGAGATTGCAAATTTCGCCATTCCATTAAAGCTTCCTCAACATGCCCCAATCTATAATAAACATTTCCTATCCAAAAATGATAATCAAGATTACTTGGATCAAAGCTTAAAACTCTCTTAAAAGACAACAAAGCATCATCATAAAGACCATTATTATAAGAATTAAGTGCCCATTTAAATTCTTCTTGAGCATCCTTGTTAGTAACAATACCTTGAGCATTTAAAACAAATGCATTTATTAAAAAAATGGATATATTAAACATCAAAGCTATTTTTTTAATACTAAAACAAGTACTATATAAATTTAATATTTTTACACGAAACATATTATATATATTATACTATGCAATATTGTATATTAATATCTGTATTCTTGAATATATAATATATTTTTATATACAAAAACAAAACAAAAAAGGAAAAGAATGAAAACAAAATATTTTTCTCTAGCCGCATTTTCTGGATTGCTTACAAGTTTAGCAATTCCAAATGAAATAAATAATATGGGATATTCACACATTGGTTTGATAGCATACATACCACTTTTTATTGCATTAACTAAAACAAAAAATAAAAAATTTCTTATCACCCTAACAACATTTTATTTTTTAATAGCCAATAGTTTACAAAGTTTTTGGCTTGCATTCTTTTATTCATTCGGTATCATTACTTTTTTAGGAGCAATACTTGGATATATTCCTTATGCTTTAGTTTTAGGATATTTATTATATTACTCACTAAAAACTTTTAATAACAAAACATTAACCTTAGCTATACTTTTCACATTATATGACTACTCAAAATCAATTGGATTTCCAGCATATCCTTGGGGATTTTCAGCATTTATGGTACATAATTTTAATGATCTAATACAAGTAGCTGATACATTTGGGGTTTTCTTTGTATGTTTTGTAGTCTATTTTTTTAATGCAGGAATTGCAAATTTTTTAATAAATCAAAATAAAACAAATATACTAAGTATGTTATTTTCTATTTTATTAATAAGTACATCTTTTGCTTATGGAAACATAAAAAAAATAGAATTGAATCCAATCTTAAATAAAGAAATAGATACACTAAACATTGCAGCAATTCAAATTAATATTGATTCTTGGTTGCCTGGCAATCGTAAAGAAGGAATTAAAAAATCTATTACAATTACAAAACAAGCACTAAGAGAACATCCAAATACAGAACTCGTGCTCTGGAGTGAAGGAGTATTAACTTATCCTTTCAATACTTATAAAGATTATGCATATTACGATCAAGAATTGCTTGAATTATATAATTCAGTAAATGAACTTATAATAAACAATAAAGCCTACTTTGCAATTGGCTCACCATCAAAAACAGATAAACGATTACTTACACATCAAAATTCTGTTTATGCAATAAATCCCAACCTTGAAATAACTAATATATATTCTAAAATATTTTTGGTTCCATTTTCAGAAAAAATACCATTTTATGAATATAAATTTATAAGACAATTTTTCTATAAAAATTTTGGCCTTTTTGGACAAACTAACGGAAATAGACTTGAAATCTTAAAGCTTAAAAAATTTAATCTAGGTTTTTTAATATGTTATGACGATGCGTTTCCAGATCTTGCAAGAAGCTATAAAAAACAAAATGCCAATTTACTATTAAATTTTTCAAATGATTCTTGGTCACATACAAATTCATCAGAATGGCAACATTTTGTAGTGGCAAAATTTAGAAGCATAGAAAACGGAATTAAAACAATCAGAGCTACTAACTCAGGAATAACTGCTATAATAAACGAATATGGTGAGAATGTAAAAAGTTTAGAAACATTTAAAGAAGGATATCTAGTATCAAAAATAAAATTGCCCCCAAGATTCACAACAATCTATGAATACATTGGAGACCTCTTTATATATGCTTTAGCAATAGCAATTGTAATTATGACCCTAAGATATCATTTAACTGAAAAAAGTAACCATTTATTATCTTGATTTACAAAACATAAAGTTTGAACATCTCTCCAAAATGGAATATTTTGAGTAATATCATTCTTCTTAGCTTTAACTTTGACAGTATAAGACGTATCTGTAGTTTTTGTAATACTTAAAGATTTAAGATCATAAAAATCATCAACTGAAAGATAACCTAAATCATCTCTATTAAAATCACTTGAAGCAAATTCCAAATTGGCAATAAAATCGGATTTAGGTGCAATTTTACCTAAAACTTTAACATCATCAGCAATAACAGAGTCAAGCAAATTTAAATCTTGCAAAAGAAAAGCCCTTACAAATTTATTAAATTGAAATTTAACGGCTTGCTCTTTGTGATTTTCTCTTTCTCTACTTGCAACATATTCTATTCTAGGAGCATTTGTAACTTCACTAATTTCAATCTTATCGTGAATTATTCCTGGAATATCATCAAGTTTAACATCATCAAAAGAAAGAAAAGTTGCCTCACTTTCTAACTTCATCTTAGAATCAATATCCTCTACAGCACTTTTTAGATCAACTTCCCCTTTTAATTTTGGATACATTTCCAAAGCTTTTTTTTGAAAAATTTTCCCCTTTGTAACTTTTCCAACATCAATATACCGTTGTCCAACCTCATAATAAAAAATAGCAAGTTCCTTTTGTCTCTCATCAATTAAAGAATCATTACTTGCAAATAAATTTATAAAAATACAAGAAAAAAACAATAAGACCAATTTTTTCATGTTAACCTCCAATGAAATCTAGTCATTACAAAAAACAAAACCAAACTAATAATTTCAAAAATCATAAACAATTATATTACAAGTTTATCTTTAATGAAAGTAATGAGATTGCTTTTCTCTCTATCATCAAAAACATTTATTTTATCATAATTAAACATTAATTTGGGAGACAAATTATAACTATCATACCAAGTTAAATATTTCTTATTAAGTTTCTCAAGATAATCTTTTGAAATATCTGTCTCACAACTTCTATTTCTTTTCTTAATACGATTCTCAGCCTCAGCAATACTACAATCAAGATATATCATCAACTCAGGTTTTTTAGAATGCTCTAACATATTATCAAGTAAATCAAGATATATTTTATATTCATTATCAGAAATGTATCCATTATCATTTAAGAAAGAAGCAAAAACACAATCACTATAAATAGATATATCTAGTATCCCTTTTCCTTTAGATTTAAATACACTCTTTATAAGTTTAAATCTTTCATTCAAAAAACTAATTTGCATTGGAAAAGCCCATCTAAATTTATCCTTATAAAACTCATTTAACATAGACAATGTAAATTCATTATTTAATTCACGATAAAAAGGAATTTCAAGATCTAAAGATAAAATATGTCCAAGCGTAGTCTTACTTACACCTATTAATCCCTCAATTACAATTACCAAGCCTGCATCCAAAATTCATAATTATTAATTAATAAATAATGCATCATTGAAACAAATAAAAACATAACTATATATTAATAAAACAAACAATTAAATTTTTTAATAAAAAAATTAATATAATTAATTTCAAGTTTCTTAAATTATTGACATTAACAACAATAAAAAATAAAATTTCTATAGCATGAAACAATCCTATATATTTCAATGATCAATTCAGAGGAACATTAAATGGATAATCAATCCGAATTAACCAATTTCAATAACAAATTAATATTGCCTAAAACAATAATTAAAATCTTCCCAAAAATAACAATTAATAATTATTTAAACAAAAAATATCAACATAATAAAATTTATAAATCAAAGTAAAAAATCAACAAATAAAAACTCATATTCTAAAAAAAAGCAAAAAAACTATATGACTTTGTCTATATTAAATTGCATCAATTTTAAAACAATAAATAATATCAAAAAACAATGGTCAATCAAAATAAGAATTATATTGAGAGGAATTTTAATCATCAAATGTAAATGTCATATAGTTAAAAGTATTATGAGAGAAAATCAAACGATAATAACAAAACATCATCCCTCATACAAAAACAAAATAGTTTGTTTTCTTATTATTATGTTAGTTAAATTACATCAAGCATAATATAAATTATTTAAAAAAGTTAATCTTAAATTAAGTCTTATCTACAATAAGGAGGTTAAAGTATGGTTTACACAAAAACTCAAGAATTTATTTCAGAATTTTTAGGAACATTTATTTTACTCTCAATAGGAACAGGTTCTGTAGCTATGACAACATTATTTCCATCAAACCCCACTATAGCTGGAGAAATAATAAATGGTGGATATACAAATATAGTATTTGGATGGGGTTTAGGTGTAACATTTGGGGTTTACACCGCTGCAAAAATCAGTGGCGCTCATCTAAATCCTGCAATCAGTCTTGGACTGGCAACCATTGGTAAATTTCCAAAATCAAAACTTTGTTACTATATTCCAGCCCAAATACTTGGAGCATTCTCTGGCACATTAATGACACTTATTGTATTTTATCCCAAATGGATAGAAATAGATCCTAAATTTGAAATCACCCAGGGAATCATGTCAACTTTTCCCGCTATTCCTGGTTTTTGGCCTGGATTTATTGATCAAATATTTGGAACATTTCTATTAATGTTTTTAGTCTTAGTTGTTGGCAAATTTATAAAAGAAGATATTCAAAATCCATTTTTCCCTTTCATTATTGGAGCAATAGTTATAGCCATTGGAATAAGTTTTGGAGGCATGAATGGTTATGCTATTAACCCAGCAAGAGACTTAGGCCCAAGAATATTATTATTAATAGCTGGATTTAAAAATCATGGTTTTAACGACATTAATGTACTTATAATCCCCATATTGGGACCTATCATTGGTGCTAACATAGGTGCAATGGTTTATAAACTCACATTAAAAGACAAAAAATGATTGTAAATACAAATAATAATATTGACTATAACACAATAATAAAGGAAAAGGAGAAAAAATTATTATGAAATATATTTTATCCATAGATCAAGGAACAACTAGCTCAAGAGCAATAATCTTTGACAGAAATGCAAATATAAAAGGATTTGCACAAAAAGACTTTAAACAAATTTATCCTCATCCAAGTTGGGTTGAACACAATCCAAATGAAATATGGAGTTCTCTACTAGAAATAATATCAGAAGCATTAGCAAATGCACGAACTCATCCTAATGAAATTGCAACAATCGGAATTACAAATCAAAGAGAAACAACTATTATTTGGGATCGCTATACAGGACAACCAATTTATAACGCAATAGTTTGGCAAGACAGAAGAACAGCAAAAATTTGTGATGAACTTAAAACACAGGGCAAAGACAAAATTTTCTTAGAAAAAACAGGTCTTGTACTAGATCCTTATTTTAGTGGAACAAAAATAAAATGGATACTAGATAATGTTTCACAAGCGAGAGAACGAGCAGAAAAAGGAGAATTATGTTTTGGCACAATAGATACTTGGATAATTTGGAATCTTACTAAAGGTAAAATACATATTACGGATTATTCAAATGCATCAAGAACTTTACTTTTAAATATTAATTCTCTTAATTGGGATGACGATCTACTACAAATCTTAAACATTCCAAAATCAATCTTACCTGAACTTAAACAAAGTTCAGAAATATATGGAAAAATTGACTCTTCCATAATGGGAACAGAAATCAATATTTCAGGCATTGCAGGAGACCAATTTGCAGCAACATTTGGACAATCATGTCTTCAAAAAGGAATGGCAAAAAACACTTATGGCACCGGTTGTTTTACTACAGTTAATATAGGACATAAACCTATAATCAATGAACAAAAAATATTAACATCAATTGCATGGGTAAAAAAAATATAACAACTTATGTTTTTGAAGGAAGTATTTTCATTGGCGGAGCTGTAATTCAATGGCTAAGAGATAATTTAGAACTATTTAAAAAAAGCAGCGATGCAGAAATACTAGCTGCCTCAGTAAATAATAATGGGGGTATCTATTTCGTACCAGCATTTGTAGGCCTTGGAACACCACATTGGGACCCTTATGCCAGAGGAACAATTATTGGACTTACAAGAAGTTCAACAAAAGAACACATTACAAGAGCTGCACTTGAAAGCATTGCTTTTCAAAGCTTTGATGTATTAACTGAAATGAAAAATTCAATTAAAGGTTTTGATATTAAAGAACTAAGGGTTGATGGTAAAGCTAGTCAAAATAATTTACTCATGCAATTTCAAGCTAATATTTTACAATGTAATGTTGTAAGACCAAAAATCACAGAAACAACAGCTCTTGGAGCTGCATATTTGGCAGGACTTGCCATAGGATATTGGGAAAATACAGAAGAGATTACAAGTCTTTGGAAATCAGATAAAATATTTGAACCTTTAATGAAACAAAGTCAAAGGGAAGATTTGATTTATAATTGGCATAAAGCCATAAATAGGGCAAGATCTTGGATTGAATAATCAATCATTAATTATAATAACATTTAAAGTTAAGTGATATTGATTAAATTATAGATTAAAATATATAGAATTAATATTAAAGAAATGGAATTAATAAATTACAAAAAAATGGAGATGTTAAATTATGAAAAAGATATTTAATTTTCTAAAACCAGCGCCTCACATACAAAGAGTAGACAAGGAATTAGAAGAATCATTATATAAAAAATTAAGATTACAAATATTTCTTTCAATAATTATTGGATATGCTGGATTCTATTTAACAAGAAAGATTTTTTCATTTGTAATGCCAGAACTTGAAAAAGAAGGTTTAAATAAAAGTCAACTAGGAATCATTTTATCTGGAGTTTCAATTGCATATGGATTTTCTAAATTCATTATGGGAAATGTCTCAGATCGCAGTAATCCTAGATATTTTCTATCACTAGGATTATCCTTAACAGCAGCAATAAGTATTACATTTGGACTATTGCCATGGAGCTCAATTGATACCTCAATTGCTATAGTATTAATGTTCATTTTAATGTTTGCAAATGGATGGATTCAAGGCATGGGATGGCCAGCATGTGGAAGAACAATAGTTCATTGGTGGTCAAAAAAAGAAAGGGGAATAATTGTTGCTACTTGGAATGTATCTCATAATATAGGAGCAGGAATAGCTGGAATAATATCTGCACAAGCTTTATTTTACTTTAATGAATGGCAAGCCGTACTTTATGTACCAGCATTTATAGTAATAATAATTGCAATCTTTGTATTAATGACACTAAAAGACACTCCTCAATCTGTAGGATTACCCCCAATTGAAGAATATAAAAACGATTATCCTGATAACCATACAGAAGATGCAGAAAAAGAACTTAATGCAAAAGAAATATTTATCAAACATGTACTTAATAATAAGCTACTATGGTATATAGCCATTGCTAATGCATTTGTATATTTTATAAGATATGGAATACTAGATTGGGCACCAACATATCTTGCACAGGTTAGAAACTTTTCTATAAAAAATTCAGGATGGGCATATTCCCTTTATGAATTTTCAGCTATCCCTGGAACACTACTTGCCGGATGGATGTCTGATAAGGTATTTAATGGAAGAAGGTCTGAGACTGGAATAATATTTATGACTGCCACCCTTATTGCAATAATTATATATTGGCAATTACCAGAAAATACTCCAACACTTACAACCGTTTTACTAGCAATAATAGGATTTTTAATCTATGGACCTGTTATGCTTATAGGTCTTCATGCACTCGATCTTGCACCTAAAAAAGCTGCTGGTACTGCTGTAGGATTTACGGGATTATTTGGATATATAGGAGGCTCTGTTACTGCTAGTGCCATTACAGGTTTTGTATTGCAATACTTTAGTTGGGACGTTTATTTCTATTTATTGATGATTTCATGCATATTTGCAATAACATTTATAGCATTAACATTGAAAAAAGAAAAAAACAATAAAAATAAATAATAATAGTTATGTTAACAATGAAAGCTTAAGAATGAAATATATTATAATATATTCATCAAAATATAAGTTATGAGAGGTTAAATTAATGAAATTCAAATTAATAATGTTTGCAATAAGTACTGTTCTTATCATTTCTTGTGCAAAAGAAAATGCAAAAATAAATAAAAAATCAGCATTAATTATAGCTCACAGAGGTGCAAGCGGATATTTACCAGAACATACATTAGAAGCCAAAGCATACGCTCATGCCTTAGGCGCTGATTATATAGAACAAGATATTGTTTTAACAAAAGATGATATCCCTATAGTAATGCACGATCCTGAACTAGATACAACAACAAATGTTGCAAAGCTGTTTCCAGGAAGAGCTAGAGAAAACGGAAAATATTATTCCGTCGATTTCACATTAGCAGAAATCAAATCACTAAGCCTTAGCGAAAGATTTGATCCTGAAACACAACAACCAATATACCCTAACCGTTTTCCTGCAACAGAATATGATTTTAAAATTCCAACCCTAGAAGAAGAAATAAAATTCATACAAGGACTAAACAAAAGCACAGGGAAAAATATTGGTATTTATCCTGAAATCAAAAAACCACTATGGCATAAACAACAAGGTAAAGACATATCTAAAATAGTAATAGACATTCTAAATAAATATGGATACAAATCAAAAGAAGATAAAATTTATCTTCAAACATTTGATTTTGACGAAATAAAAAGAATAAGAGAAGAACTTGGATATCAGGGAAAATTGATAATGCTTGTTGGAGAAAATGACTGGGAAGAAGCACCAACAGATTATGAATACATTAAATCAGAAGAAGGTATGGCTGAGGTTGCAAAATATGCTGACGGAATTGGACCTTGGATACCCCAAATCATTATTAATGGGCAAATCACAGGTCTTATAAGTTTAGCTCATAAATATAACATGCAGGTTTATCCTTACACGTTTAGAATTGATGCATTGCCTTCATATGTAAAAGATCCAAATGAATTATTAGAATTGTTATTTATAAAAGCTAAAGTAGATGGTCTATTTACAGACTTTGTTGATATATCAATAAAGTTTATGCAATAAAACCATAATTTTAATAAGGAGAATATCTCATTTATGCTAGAACATAAAAAAAAAGTATTGGGGGATATTGATAATCAAGACTTTGACTTAATAATAATTGGTGGAGGAGCAACAGGCCTTGGCATTAGTGTAGATTCGATTACAAGAGGATATAAAACTTTACTTATAGAAAAAAATGACTATGCTAAAGGCACACATCTTCTCGATCAACTAAATTAATACATGGGGGCGTAAGATATTTAGCACAATTTAACTTACCCTTGGTAAAAGAGGCTTTATATGAACAAGCTTTGCTTGAAATAAATGCCCCTCACATAGTAAATAAACGTGCATTTATTACGCCCATGTATAATATTTCAAGTATTCCTTATTACTATTTAGGGCTCAGTTGGTATCACAACCTTCTTGGCAAACATAAAAAACACAAGTATAAAACAAAATTGCTATCAAAATCAGAAACAATAAAAAAAATACCAAACATTAAAACCAAAGGTCTTAAATGTTCTGTTTTATACTATGATGACTCGTTTGATGATGTCAGAATGGCAATTAGCATGCTTAGAACTTTTATTAATAAAGGAGGAAATGCTTTTAATTATACAGAACTTACACAATTTATCAAAAAAAACGGTAAAATATCTGGTGCTATTATTCGAGACACAATAACTGGCAAACAAGTTACTGTTAAGAGTAAATGCATAATAAATGCAACGGGAATCTTTTCAGATAAAATTAGGAAATTAGATGACATTAATGCTTCTAATATCATAAAACCTTCTCAAGGAACTCATCTGATAATCAAAAAAGAAAAACTAAATACACAATATGCAATGCTAATGCCTAAGATAGCTGATAAGAGAATTTTATTCACCGTACCTTGGTATGATGTCATTATCTGTGGAAGTACAGATATAGCAATAGATAAAATCGAAGAAGAACCCAAAAGATTAGACAGTGAAATTGAATTTTTATTAAACAATATGAATAATTATTTAAATATTAAAATAAACAGAAATGATATTCTAAGCACATATGCAGGAATTAGACCATTAATAACAGACCCTAAAGGACAACAAAACACATCCAAAATATCAAGAAATGAAAAAATATTCATATCAAACTCAAATCTCATCACAATTGCCGGGGGTAAATACACTACCTATAGAAAGATGGCTGAAAAAGCTTTAACAAAAGCAATAAACGAAAATTTAATACCTGCAGCAATGCCAATAACAGAAAATTTAAAAATACACGGATATATGCAACGAGAAAAAATCAACAAAATACCAGAACACTTTAGAGTCTATGGAAGCGATTTTCAATATTTAAGTAAAATGAAAGAATTTAAAAATAAAATTCATAAAGAATTACCATTAAATGAAGCTCAAATAATTTTTGCCATTGAATTTGAACAAGCAAAAACCATTGAAGATGTTTTATCCAGAAGAACAAGAGCACTACTCCTCAATGCAAAAGCAACAATCGAAGCTACACCAAAAGTTGCTGAAATTATGATGCATAAACTTGGCAAATCTGAAACTTGGAAAAATGAGCAAATCAAAAACTTTAAAAAAGTAGCAAAAAAATATTTAATCTAATCAAAGGAGGATATAGTCATATCCTCCTTTATTTTTAAATCTATAAATATCATTACATTACTACAAATATTAATTAAATATCAAAATAAACTTGGGTCATCTAAATAAATTTACAAGCAATCCTTGAATTTCTTCAAGACTGCTTAAAAGCTTAAATTGAGAAATCTGATTTTGCAAAACAGAATAAGCAAATTTATCAAGCTTTTCATTAATAATTTTAATAATACGGTATTTAGGTCTCTTAAATTCACCATTCCTACCTCCTTTTTGCTCTTTAAGCGAAATAGAATTGGATAAAACAACAGATAAAAATTCACCTATAGTTTTTTTATAAAAAATAACATTCTGACGCGAAGGTTCGCTTAACAACTTTTCACCAATATCGTTAATTTCAGCTAACATATCTTTAATTAACTCAAGATTAAATTCACCATTTTCAAAAACAATCAAATGTTTATCTTCTTTTACAAGTTCAGATTTAAATATTGCAGAAAAAATATTTGTTTTACTAGAATTAATTTTTTTCTTAGAAGCCTTATAGTCTTTTAAATCAAGATTAAAAGCACCTGAAACTAAATTATCAATCTTCATCCATCTTTCTCACATCATTAAATAAATATTTATCATTTTCACGAACACAAGTCTCCTTGTTTCGATTTTCCCATTTCATTCCCTTATTAACCTCAATCAAAATATTTTCATCAACTTTATAAGATCCTGTATAAATCAATACATCTCTCTCGGAAAAATTAAGACTTCCTATCCCAACATTCATATATCCATCAATAATTGCACCCTCTTCAACTTCAATTGACTTGCATGAAATATTACCAATAATGCAACCTGACTGAAAAACTTTAATTTTATTATTAGCATGCACATTGCCAAACACTATCCCAGAAACAACAACCTCATTTGCATTAATATTTGATTTAACACGCCCTGTATCCCCAATTACAACCCTTTTAGTAGAATTAATAGTACCCAAAAAATCACCATCAACTCGAATAAAATTACTTGAAACCAATTCTCCTTTAAAAAAATCGCCTTTCCCAACAATTGTCTTAACTTCATCACTCAATAAAGACGATCCAACCTTTCTATCTCTTTTAATAACCAATAAATTTAACATCTATTTAGAAGCTCCCGTAGCCAAATTTAAATACATATCAGGATTTACAACTTGAGATCCTATGCGAACTTCATAATGAAGATGTGGACCTGTAGAATATCCTGTTTGTCCCAAAAAACCAATAACTTGACCCTTTCTCACATAAGAACCCTTTGAAATATTCAATCTAGACATGTGTGCATAAAGCGTTGAAAGTCCATATTTATGTTTAATTTGGACAAAATTACCATAACCTGTCACTTGATAACTAGCTCTTACAACCTCACCATCAGCCGCCGCAACAATGGCTGTTCCAATCCTAACCCCTGCAATATCTATTCCCTTATGAATATACCACTGTCTAGTAAAAGGCTCAATAGCTGGACCAAAATGCAACGAGACAATACCATTTCCTTTAATAATAGGCCAAAGCGAAGGAATATCATTCAATAATTTATTTTGAGAATGAAGCAATCTAACTATATTCTTAAGAGGCGAAATTGACCCCTCAATCGTGTTCTTAACATTCTTAAGATCATTTAATTCCTTAAACGAATTGGCTTCTAACATTTGTAAATCAATAAAATCTGCAAGATCTCCATCTAATTTACTTCTATTCAAACCAACATTATTCTCCTTGATTCTTAAAGAAGAACTAAGTTCATCTAAAACTTTAGAAAAATTATTAGAAACAGAATTAATCTCCACAACTGTATTTCTAAAATCCTCAATCTCAGACTCTGCAAGTGCATAATTTTTTTCAGTAGAATTAACAATAGATTTAAGAGTAACATAATTAACAGCAAGAAAAATAAATCCTATAAAAATTACAAAGAAAAATACACAAAATAAAAATAAAGTAAAAAAAGAAATCTTTATATTCTTGACATTCCCTCTAACATGAGGAATAATCATAAAGCTAATATTTTGTTTAAAAAAAGAACAAACATGACTCAAAAATTTAAAAAAAGAACTAAAAATTGTAAAAAAGATCCTATCTAATTTTTTCAAAAATGATAAAATTCTAAAACCTCTTTTATCTTTCATTACAAACCCTCACCATAACATCAATCAATAAAATTTAAACATAAAAAACTTATAAGATTTAACTTAATGTTGAACATTCAATGATACCATCAAATTAAAAAATTTACCCTTAAGTATAATACTCTCTTAATTAAATTATAAATTATTTCTATAAACGTAACAGAAATATCAAAAATATACATAAATGATTTACTATTATATACAATGAAAACATTATTCTTTGCAACTAGCAATATAAATAAAATAAACGAAGTGAAACAAATCTTAGATATACCCAAAATAAAAATAGAGATTCCTCAAAATTTTGATATAAAAGAAACAGGAAAAACATTTAAAGAAAATTCACTATTAAAAGCAAAAGCTTTATTTAAAATTTTAAACAACAAACAACCTGTCTTTAGTGAAGATTCTGGATTATGCATAGAAGCACTAAATATGGAACCTGGTATTTATTCAAAAAGATATGATCAATATAAATTAGGAAAAAAATTGGACAACAATGAAAAAAATCATCTTATTATAGATTTAATGAGAGAACAAAATAATAGAACAGCATATTTTATATGTGTAATCAGTTATATTGATGTAGATGGAACAATAAATAATTTTGAAGGCATGCTTAAAGGAACAATTGCTCTAAATATTGATTATTATCAAAAAAATGGATTTGGATATAATCCAATATTTTTAACTACAAATAATAAAAGACTAAGCGAATTAAATCTTGAAGAGAAAAACAAAATATCTCACAGAGGAATAGCATTTGATAAATTTAAAAAATTTTTAATGCAATTTTTAGATTAAGACCAAAAACTAAATTTTAAAAGCCAGTACAATCTCCAACTTAATTGTAAAATTATAAGTAAAGATTTAAAATGGTTATTATTGATAATTTATAAAGTTTTATATTAAACAATGGAGATAATTTAATGATAGAAAGAAATGAAATCAATGAAAATGACAAATGGGACTTATCTTCTTTATTTAAAGACAACGAAGAATATAAAAATACTGTTAAACAAATAAGATCAAAACTGCAAAATTTTAAAAAATACGAAACCTTAGAATTTGACCTAAATACATTTAAAGAAGCAATAAATTATTATTACGAGATTGAAGAAGAAATAGAGAGAACAATATATTACACACACATTCAACTAGAAACAGACGTAAGCAATCAAACTTCAAATGAACTTCGTGCCATGAACATTAATCTAGAAACAGAAGCATCAAATATCACATCATTCTTTATTCCAAAAATTTTAAAAATAGAAACAACAAAAATAAAAGAATGGCTTCAAGACAAAGAACTTAAAGATAAAAAAATAGCTATTGAAAAAATTTTAAGAGAAAAACAACATATCTTAAGCGAAAATGAAGAAAAAATACTTGCCAATTACACATCTCTCTACTCATCATACAGTGATATATTCTCAGCATTAACAAATGCAGACATGGAATTTGGAGAAATTAATGGGCAATTATTAAGTAATTCCACTTACACCCTATTTCTTCAAAACGAAAATCAAGAAATACGCAAACAAGCTTTTTTAAAATTTTATCAAGAATATAAAAAACATGAAAATACACTGGCCAATCTTTTAATTGCTGATATTAATAAAAATAAATTTTTAGCAAAAACAAGAAATTTTCAAGACACTATCTCAATGAAGCTTTTTCAAAATAACATTGATAAAACAGTTTATACAAACTTAATAGAAACGGTTAATGAAAATTTATCTGTACTTCATGAATATTATGAATTTAGGAAAACAATACTTAATCAAGAATATTTAAATCATTATGATGTTTATGTTCCTTTAACAAAAAACATTAAATTTAAGCATTCTTTTCAAGAAGCTTGTGATAAAATTTTAAAATCACTTGAAATATTAGGAAGCGAATATATTGATGTATTAAGAAAAGGGCTTTTAGAAGAACGTTGGGTTGACAAATATGAAAACAAGGGAAAAAGAGCAGGAGCATTTAGCGCAGGATCATATAATGGAAAGCCTTATATATTAATGAACTATAAAGATGAATCTATAAGAGATATGTTCACCTTAGCTCATGAGGCAGGACATTCAATGCACTCATACTTTAGTATCAAAAACAATCCATTCCCTCACTATCAATACTCCATTTTTGAAGCAGAAATAGCATCTACAGTAAATGAACAAATCCTTGCAGAATATTTACTTGAAAATGAAAACGACATTGAAAAAATAAAATATATTAAACTAAATCAAATTGATGATTTACTTGCAACATTTTTTAGACAAACAATGTTTGCAGAATTTGAATATACAATTCACGAAATGATCAACAAAAATGAACCAGTAGTAAAAGAAACCATTAAATCAATTTACTTGAATTTATTAACAAAATATTTTGGTAAAAGTCTTAAGTTTGACCAAAAAAGCTCATTAGAATGTCTTAGAATCCCACATTTCTACTCTCCATTTTACGTATATCAATATGCAACAGGCATAACAGCTGCTCTTTTAATATATAAAAATATAAAAAATAATAAAAAAGATGCAACTAAGAATTACATCGACTTTTTAAAAACAGGAGGCTCAAAATATCCCCTAGATTCTTTAAAAGTTACCGGTGTTGACTTAAACTTAAAATCAACAATACAAAATACAATTAACATATTTAAAGAACATCTTGATAATGTAAAAAAATTATTTTAGTAAAGGAGTAAGCTTTGATAAAAATAAATCTTATTTTAGCTTGGTTAGTACATATTTTAACGGCTTCTGGATTAATAGTTGGTTTTTATTCAATAATTGCAATAATAAACACAGATTATAATCTCTTGATAAAACTTACGATTTTGGGACTTTTAATTGATGGAATTGATGGAACACTTGCAAGAAAGTTAAAAATCAAAGAAGTAATACCAACAATTAATGGAGAACTCCTTGACAACATCGTAGACTATATAAACTATACATTCATTCCAACAATATTCTTTTATTATAGTAATTTTATACAAGAGAAATATAAAATAATAATATGCATTGGAATTTTGCTTGCATCAGCATATCAATTTTCACAATTAGATGCAAAAACAAGTGATGATTATTTTAGAGGTTTTCCATCATTATGGAATTTTCTAATAATTTTCAATGTAATATTTGAAATTAACAAAAACACAAACATTATCATAATATTATCGTGTATTGCATTTAGTTTTGTACCAATTAAATTCATTTATCCATCAAAAACAAAAGAACTAAAATATATAACGCTTCCTATAACAATAATAACCTCCTTATTAATAATACTAATAATATTCATCAAATTACCAGATATATATTTAACAATAGGCAAAACATTGATAATTATTTACTGTTTATATCTCATCTTAGCAAGCATATATTTAACTTGCAAAACAAAACAAAAATAATGAGTTATTTATGTACATAATATTAGAATTTATAGATCTAAATATTGCTTATGCACCAATTGTATTTTTTGTATTACTAATTCTTGCAGGCCTTAACATCCCAATTTCTGAAGATGCAATAGTAATAATGGGTGGAATACTTGCCAGTCGTAAAAACGAATATACAATATTAATATTTCTAGGAATTTTTTGGGGAGCTTATATTGGAGATATAATTTCATTTTATATAGGTAGATTCTTAGCTAATAAATTCCTTAAGCAAAAAACAAAAACAAATAACTTACTAGACAAAATAAATTACTACTATAAACACTATGGAAGTTTGACTTTACTATTTGGCAGATTTATTCCTTTTGGATTTAGAAATGCAATATTTATATCTGCAGGAATGGGCAACATGCATAGTAGTAACTTTTTTATAATTGACCTTTTTGCAGCAATGATATCAATTACTACCTACTTCACATTAAGTTTTAAAATAGGAGAATCATTTAATACAATATTCCCTAAAATAAGATTTATTTTACTAATAATATTTATAATAATAATAATAATAATACTGATCTTATTAAGATATATTCTAAAAAAGAAAAAACCTAAAAAAGTTGACAAACTTTTCGAATAGCAAATATAATATGTATGCGCTGTGGTGGTGGAAGTGGTATACACGCTAGCTTGAGGGGCTAGTGGGCGTAAGCCCATGCTGGTTCAAGTCCAGTTCACAGCATCTATTAGGAGCAAATTAAGGGCTACAAAGTTTTAAAATAACAACATAAATATGCTGCGTCAATATTAGCAGAGTGTTGCTATGCACTGAGGAATAAATGTCTAAATATGACTTTAAAAAAATAGAAAAAAAATGGCAAAATTATTGGGATAAACACAAAACATATAAAGTAAACGAAGATCCAAATGTTCCAAAAGAAAAAAGAATCTATATTCTTGACATGTTTCCTTATCCTTCAGCTAATGGACTCCATGTCGGACACCCTGAAGGTTATACGGCCACTGACATATTAACAAGATATAAGCTTTTAAATGGATTTAATGTACTTCATCCAATGGGGTTTGATAGTTTTGGATTACCTGCAGAAAATTATGCAATACAAACAGGAAAACATCCTAAAAAAATAACAGAAAAAAATATTGAAAAATTTAAAGAACAAATTAAAGCATTAGGATTTGCATATGATTGGGACAGAGAAATTAAAACTCATGATGTAAATTATTATAAATGGACACAATGGATCTTCCTTCAATTATATAAAAAAGGCTTGGCTTACACAAAAGAAATACCTGTCTGGTATTGTCCTGATCTTGGAACAGTGCTTGCAAATGAAGAAGTAATTCAAACACCCGATGGACCTAGATCAGAACGGGGGTTTCATAAAGTAGAAAGAAAACCTTTAAGACAATGGCTACTCAAAATCACCAAATATGCAGAAAGACTTATTAGAGATCTTGAAGAAGTAGATTGGCCTGACTCTGTCAAAGAAATGCAAAAAAATTGGATTGGAAAATCAACAGGAGTTGAAATTGAATTCTTAATAAAGGAAAGTAAAGAAAAAATAAAGGTATTTACAACAAGACCAGATACAATTTTTGGAGTAACATATTTAGTACTTGCCCCAGAACATCCTATGGTAGATAAAATCACGAAAGATGAACTTAAACCTATAATATCAAAATATAAAGACAAAGAAATCCTTAAAAGCGATCTTGAGAGGACTTCTCTTGAAAAAGATAAAACAGGAATATTTACAGGGGCATATGCTATTAATCCAATAACTAAAGAGGAAATACCAATTTGGATAGGAAGTTATATACTTGGCACTTATGGAACTGGAGCTGTAATGAGTGTTCCTGCACACGATGAACGAGATTTTGAATTTGCAAAAAAATATAATTTGCCTATCAAACAAGTGGTCTCTCAAACTGGAACTAATGAAGTATTAATAAAACCATTTACCGAAAATGGTATTTCAATTAACACACCTACAGAATTTAACAATCTCAAAACTATAGAAGTAAAAACAAAAGTAATAAAATGGCTTATAGAAAATAAAATGGGCCAAGAAAAAGTTAATTATAAACTTAGAGACTGGATTTTCTCAAGACAGAGATACTGGGGAGAACCTATTCCTATTTTATTTGATGACAACCTAAATGAAATACCATTAAACGACGATGAACTACCCTTAACACTTCCAGATATAGAAAATTATAAACCATCTGGCACAGGAGAATCGCCTCTCTCAAAAATTAAAGACTGGGTAAATGTTAAACGTAACGGGAAAATATATAAAAGAGAAACAAACACAATGCCCCAATGGGCAGGCTCATGTTGGTACTATATACGCTACCTTGATCCTCATAACGAAAAAGAATTTGCAAATAAAGAAAAAATCAATTATTGGATGCCAGTTGATCTTTATATTGGAGGCGCTGAACATTCAGTGCTACACTTATTATACGCAAGATTTTGGCATAAAGTTCTTTATGATTTAGGATATGTTAATATAAAAGAACCCTTTAGAAAACTTATAAATCAAGGAATGATAACATCATTTGCATATCAAGACGAAAATGGTATTTTAATTCCCAATGATGAAGTGGAAAAAAAAGACAACAAATTTTTTTCAAAAAAAAATAATAAAGAACTAAAACAAATAATAGCAAAAATGTCCAAATCACTTAAAAATATAATAAATCCGGATGACATCATTAAAGAATACGGTGCAGATTCAATGAGAATATATGAAATGTTTATGGGACCTTTAACCGACTCAAAACCATGGAATACACAAGGACTCATTGGAATTTTTAGATTTTTAAACAAAATATGGCTCATCAAGAACAAAGAACTTACTAACGAAACACCTCCAAAAGAAATAATATCGGAACTGCATAAAACAATAAAAAAAGTTACAGAAGATATAGAAACTTTAAATTTTAATACCGCAATTTCAACATTAATGATATTCATAAACGAACTTCTAAAACATGAAAAAAATTACTTAAAAATATTTAGACCTATAAGCATTATCTTATCACCATTTGCACCACATTTAGGAGAAGAATTATGGGAATTCATGGGCGAACAATCCAGTATATTTAAAAATGCAAAATGGCCAAAATATGATTTAAATTCAATTATTGATGATACAAGAGAAATTGTACTACAGGTTAATGGTAAAACAAAAGACAAAATTATGATAAAAAAAGACACTGATGAGAAAACTCTTAAAAAGATTGCTTTTAATAATCAAAAAATTATACAAAATATAAACAATAAACAAATAATAAAAATTATTACAGTTAAAGACAAACTTGTAAATATAGTAGCAAAATAACGAGGCAAAAATGGATCTAGCGACTCTAGGTATTAAACATAAAGTTTTCATATTAACAACATTCACACTAATAACAATTATTTTAGGATTTTTCTTAAAAGATATAAAATTTGACTCCAACATCTTAAAACTCATACCAAAAAATGCACAAATTGAACAAACTCTAGACATAGACAAAAGTAGTTCTCTATTATCAACAATAGTAATGTTTAAAGACAAAAAAAATATTTTCAATAAAGAAACTTTTAGAAAAATTAATGAAGTAGCAAATGATATAGTCAATATTTTAAAAGTAACACCCAACTCCGTTACGAGCATATTTACTTACTTCCCACAACTAAAAAAAGATGTATACACAGATGAAGATATAATCAACATAAAAAATAAAATTAACGCAACACCATTTATTAAAAAGCTATTTCTAAATGATGATGAAACTTTAATATACTTTATAATAATATCAACAACAGATACTAAGACAAACTTTAGTCAAAGCTTAAAAAACGAACTTGAAGCAATGGAAGACACAATTAAAAGACATGAAACTGATACTCTAAAACTTTACTTAACAGGAGATCTTGTAGTAAGAGAAAAAATACTCAATTATATGGCTGATGACTTTAAATTGTTAGGACCATTTGCTGCAATCGTAGTCATTGTATCACTCTATCTTATTGTAAAAAATATACTAGGAGCAATAATTCCCGTACTCATTGCAATATGTGCTTTAATTTGGACTTTTGGAATTAAAAGTCTTTTTATGTCTCCAATTACTGTCCCAGAAACAACAATGATAGTCCTACTAATTTCAATTGGATGTGCTAATGCTGTACATATAATAAATGGAGTATTAAAACAAATTAATAAAAATAAACCCTTAACCGAAATAGCCATCATAACTACAATTAAAACACTCAAAACACCAATAATTTTAACTTCTCTCACAACAGCTTTTGGCTTTTTATCGCTAATCACTTCATCTATTCAAGCATATAGAACAATGGGAATTTTTATGTCACTGGGTGTCATTATTGCAATGTTTATGTCCTTATTAGTACTACCTGGAATATTAGTTAAAACACCATTTAAACATAATAACAAAAAAAACACTCATACTTTTCTTGAAAAGCTTTCGCTAATAAACCAAATAATTACAAAATGGATATTAAATAACAAATACATTTCATTCATTATAACCGTAATAATTTTACTGAGCTCAATTATAGGACTTTTTAAAATAGAAATTAATTTCGATGAAAAAGATTATTTTAAAGAAAATACAAGTGTCAAACAAACACTTAACTTGATGCAAAAAGAAATAGGAGGAACCTCAGTAATTAAAATTGAAATTAATGGCACCCCAGGTGAATTTAAAAATGAACAAAAAATGAAAAATTTGGATTTAATTACAGATAATATTGATAAATTCAGTTATAAAACACAATCCAATTCAATAAATGGCATTATAAGACTTATGAATTTTAAATTTAAAAAAGAAAATCCCAAAGAATACAGATTACCTGAAAATCAAGCTGTATTAAACAAGCTAATACTATTAATTAGCAGAAGCAATTCCATTAAAAATATGACTAATATGTATATCAATAATGATTGGTCGCAAATATCAATCATTATAAGAACTGATCAAAATTCAACTGAAGAAATTAAACAATTTGCAGACTATGCAAGCAATGTGATTGATAAATATATGCCAGGACATGAATACCATTTTTCAGGTGCTTATGACAAAATACCTATATCACAAACTATGGTAAGAGAACAAATCACAAATATTATTACAACACTTAGTGCAATAGCAATATTACTAATAATATTCTTTAAATCAATAAAAACTGGGATTATCATTGCAATTCCAGTAGCATGGTCGGTATTTTTAAATTTTGCAGTAATGAAACTTTTTGGAATAACATTAAATCCTGCAACAGCAACAATTGCCTCTGTTAGTATGGGCATAGGTGTAGATTATTCTATTCACTTCTTTAATGCATTTATATTAAACTATCAAGTAACTAAGGACTATAAAAATGCTTTACTTGAATCAATTCCTAACGTATTTAATGGAATATTTGCAAACTCAATATCGGTAGGAATAGGATTCTTAACATTAATATTTTCAACTTACAAAATAATTGCAACACTTGGAGCAATAATAGCTTTTACTATGTTAACAACATCTATTGCATCATTAACACTACTTCCATTATTAATTTATATATTTAAACCAACTGTTAAAACAATAAGTACAATAAAAGTATAAAGATTATAAGTAATATATCTCAAAAACATTAAAACACAAATTAAACTTAAAACTTTATAAAATCAAAATAACAATTTAATTACTTCTTTCATACTATCTACAAGATGAAAATTTATACCATTTTTAATATTAATAGGAATATCATCAAGATCTACTTTATTTGCTTTAGGAATAATAATGTGCTCAACACCATTTCTCTTAGCAGCAATTATTTTGGCTTTCAATCCACCAATAGCCATTACATTACCTGTTAATGATAACTCTCCTGTCATAGCCAAATTGGGTCTTACAGTCTTATTAAGAGCCAGAGATATAAAAGCACTAGCAATAGTAATTCCAGCAGAAGGCCCATCTTTTGGAGTAGCACCTTCTGGAATATGCAAATGTATCATGTATTTTTCAAAAAAGGACTTATGCACTTTAAGTTCATTACTAATACTATTGACATAAGTAAACGCAATATTTGCAGATTCTTTCATAACATCTCCAAGCCTACCTGTCAACTTAATACCAGGAGATTTAGATTCAGTCTTTACAGTCTCAATAATCAAAGTTGACCCACCATAATTGGTCCATGCAAGACCCATTACCATACCTGGAGACATAGCTTTATCTAAAAATTTTTCTTTTCTAAATACAGGAATGCCAATATACTCTTCCAAATTTTCCTTAGAAATCTGATATGCTTTGACAGATTTATCTTCAACAAGCTTTCTTGCAATTTTTCGAACAATTTGTTTTAAATATTTCTCAAAATTTCTCAGTCCATTATCTCTAGCATATTCTCTAGCTATCTGAACAAGAGATGAACTTTGAAATTTTAAGGAATCTTTATCAACACCATTTTCCTTTAAGACCTTTGGTATCAAATATTTTCTTGCTATCTCTATTTTTTCATCATCAACATATCCTGAGAGTTGAATTACCTCCATCCTATTTAATAAAGGTGTAGGTATTGTTTCAAGAGAATTGGCCGTTAAAATAAAAAATACATTAGAAATATCAAAAGGCAAATCAAGATAATGATCTCTAAAATTAACATTTTGTTCGGGATCTAAAACCTCAAGAAGAACTGAAAACGGATCTCCATAATGAGAAGACGATACCTTATCAATTTCATCTATTAAAAAAACAGGCGAATTTGTTTTTGTAATTCTGAGTCCTTGAATAATTTTTCCAGGTAATGCTCCTACATAAGTTCTTCTATGTCCTTTAATTTCTGATTCATCTCTTATACCACCTACAGAAAATCTAAAAAATTTCGTATTAAGAACTTCAGCAATAGCTGCTCCTATCGAGGTTTTACCAACCCCAGGTGGACCAACTAAAAGCATAATAGCCCCTTTTTGAGATTTTCTTAATTTAAGGACAGAAATATATTCAATAATTCTATCTTTAACCTCCCTCATGCCATAATGAGTTTTATCTAAAATTTTTTCTGCGCTTTGCAAATTAAATTTATCAAAATCAACCTTGGTATCTTCCCAAGGAAGATTTGTAATAAGTTCAAGATAATTCCTAACTACAATATACTCAGACGAATGTCTCTCAAGAAATGAAAACTTCTCAAGCTCCCTTCCAACCGCATCTAAAGCTTCTCCTTTTAAAGCTAAAGCATCTATTTTAGATTTCATTTTTAAAAATTCACTATTCTTCTCATCTCCAACACCAAGTTCAGTCTTAATAGCTTTAAGTTGTTCCTTTAAAAAGAACTCTTTTTGCTGTTTTTCTAATTTTTCTTGAATACCTTTAGCAATTTTATTTTGAATCTCAATCAGGTTTAATTCTTCATAAAGCAATTCTAAAACCTTTTTAAGCCTATCCTTAACACTTAATGTTTCAAGCACCTCTTGATGAGATTCCTTTGAAGACGCTATCATTCCTGCAACAACATCACATAATCTACCCTTATCTTCAATATTCACCATATTTAACTGAAATTCGGGCATTTTCCTATGTGAGAATATTTCTTTAGTTTTAAGTAAAATACTACTATAAATTGCTTTTAAATTAACATCATACTTTTTAATTGGAATTTGCTTTAAATAATCAACTTCAATTATTGGAAAATCCTCATTAAGAACAACTTTAACAAATTTAACTCTATCAATAGTGGAAACAAAAATATTATATCCACCATCAGGAAGATTAATCTTTTTTACTATTTTAGCAGTAACACCAACAGAATAAATATCCTTCTGATAATTAATAGTTAATTTACCATCCTTATTATTCCCTGATTTTTCTAAAAATTTATCACGCAAAACAAATAAAGAAATAATTCCATTACCTTTAATAACATAATCAACAGCCTTCATATCAATATCAGAAACTATAACAATTGGAATAAACATACTTGGAAATACAGGATGTGATGGAACAGCAATTAAAGGTACTCTTACGGGTTTATCAAAATGTGGCAAAATGCCTCCAGAGTTCTTTGAACGCTTCTTTTCCTTAGAAACAGTATCTTTTATTTCTTCCATAAAGTATTCAATCTCCCTAGATTTCATTATAACAAAAGAAAATTTTTATGAGAATTCATTTAATAATGAATTTTTTTATTATACAATAATGTATAATGCTGTTTAACAAAATCAATGCTATAATAACAAATCTATATCATAAAAAAAATTATTCATTATTAAACCTATTTCATTCAAAAGGAATCATTCATACAATAATTCATGATTACACCATAGAAAAGTTTAAGTTAAATATAAATAACTTAGTAAAAGCCAATTTTGAAATAGTAAAAAAAAACAACTTATGCAAAATAATAGAAGTTAATGATGAAGAATTTATTGTTCAAGACTTAACATACGAAAAACTAACAATTATTAAACTATGGATCAAGCTTATTAATTTAAGTTTTGATGAAGGAGAATGCTTCAAACTATTTAACGAAGCTACAGAAATGCTAAATAATTCAAGCTTAGGAAAAACACAATTAATTGACTTGCAGTACAAAATAAGATTTTTAATAATCAAAGGACTTTTATATTTATCAAACTTATGTTTTCAATGTAATAAACAAATAAAAGAAAATTATTATTACGACACACACATTTATGGTTTTAATTGCATCAAATGTTCCAATAATAAAAATCAGTACATTAATACAGAAAGTTTTAAGTACTTAGAAAACACAACTCAAACAAATATAAACACAACTTTAAATGCAAAATTAACTAACAGAACAAAAGAACTTCTAACATTTATGATTAAAAACAAACTAAATAGAGAATTTGAGCAAATACTACTCTAAAGAAAGCAAATTGGAACAAGAAATGAAAATCTGGAAAAAAAAAAAAGAAATTGATATTGCAGAAGAAAATATAGTTAACATTAAAAAAAAATATAATATCAGTCTTTTTGAAGCAAGACTACTACTTAGCAGAGAAATTAAAGAAGAAGATTTCTTATTTTTCTTAGAAAGCAGTGTCAATTTAATGCACAACCCATTTTTTTTAAAAAATATAGATAAATTTATTTATAGAATAAATGAAGCCATTTTAGAAAAAGAAAATGTATTAATCTTTGGAGATAAAGACGCTGATGGAATCACAGCAACAATAATAATGTATGAAACTCTTAAAGATTTTGGTATTAATGTAACTTATAAAATACCATCTAATGGAGAATTTTATGGGCTTACAAAAGAAGTTATTGATAAGGCATTTGACGACAAAATAACACTAATAATCACTGTTGATTGTGGAATTTCTAACATTGAAGAAATAAATTATGCAAGATCAAAAAATATAGAAGTAATAATTACAGATCATCACCTTCCAAACAAAGAAATCGACACAGAAAATATTATCATAGATCCCCATTTAAAAGGTGATCTTTATCCATTTAAAGAAATAGCTGGATGTTATGTAAGTTTCAAAGCATGTCTTGCATTATATCTTTCTACTACCAATTTTTATAACAAAGACTTAATATTTATGTTTTTAGAAAAATTCGAAAACAATATCAAACTTCATGCAATAGAAATTAACAATTACATTTTAAAAAAGCATATAACTCTAGACAATAATAACGATTTACAAATTAATATTAATCAAATAGAAGAATTTTCACAAAATAAACACATAATTGTATTTAATAAAATTGAACAAGCTCAACTTTTAAATGAATTTTTTAAACAAAAAATAGATATAGAAATCATTGATATTAATGAAAATTTTATAAAAAAATATCCCAAACATGCCAACAAAACACTAAAAGAACTTATGCAAATTACTAAATATTTCAAATATAGAAAAATTAATATTTATGAAAAACTGTACTATATGTTCTATAACATAATATTTGAAACAAACAAAAATTTACTGCAAAATTGCCTTAAAAGGCTTAAATTTGTTGCAATAGGAACCATAGCTGATAATATGCCAATTATTGATGAAAATCGAATAGCTGTAAAAGAAGGACTTAAAGAAATAGCATTAAGAGAAAATATATCTATAAATTATCTATTAAAAGAAGTCAATATATTAACAAAACCAATAATCACTTCAACAGATATTGCATTTAAAATTGCACCAATATTAAATTCAACAGGAAGACTTGAAAAAGCAGACATTACAATACGATTTTTATTAAGTCAAGATACTAATAAAATAGAAAATAAATTTAAGGAAATCAAAAATATAAACACTTTAAGAAAATATAAAGAAGATATATCTTGGAATACTCATAATGAAAATACCATTTTTAAGAATGATAAATTCATAGTATGCTATGACAAAAATACTCCAAAAGGAATTAGTTCTAGAATGGCAACAAGACTCTCATCCTATTATAAAAAAGTCGCTGTCTTTCTTACTAAACAATCAGATATAATTAAAGGATCTATTAGATCAAATAATAAAGTAAATTCCAAAGAACTAATTTCAATGATCCCAAAACATCTAATAATAAATTCTGGAGGACACAAAGCTGCTGCTGGATTTACATTGTATGAAAATGTACTAAACGAATTTATAAGAGAACTTGAAAATGCTCTTAAAAAGATAGAATATAAAGAATTACAAGAAGATTCAATACTAATTGATGCTATAATACCTCAAGATTTAAGTAAAACAGAACTTATCAAAACAATAGATTTGTTTGAACCATATGGACATGATTTTAGAGAATTTATTTTAATGATGGAAAATGTATGCATTCAGGACATCAGAACAATTGATAAAAATGGAACTTCAAAACACATAAGCATGAAAATCATTAATAATATAGATTATTATAAAGCAATTTACTTTAATGGCACTCAAACTATTCAAGAACTTGGTATCAAAGATGGTCAAAATATAGACATAATATTCACAATCAGTGAAGATATTTACAATCAAAATGATAAAATTTTAAAAATTATTGATATAAACAAGAGAAAAAATTAGTGCACAACATCAAAAAACTTTTATTTATATTTACACTTGCATTTATATTTATAATAGGATTATTTAAAGTTAATGCAAAAAATAACGACATTACAAAAATATACTATAAAAAAGAGACCTTTCAAGGGGGAAACATCTATTTTATAAGCAATAAAAACTTTAAAAAATTATCTCTCTTATCAACAAATCAAAAACCCATTTTAAGTGCATCGCCTTTTAAGTGTAATATAAGTAATAAAGACTACTATATAGCTTTAATAGGAATCACACCAATGATCAAAGAAGGAAAAAGAAAAATTCAAATAGAGTTTGAAAATAAACAATACATAAAGGAAATTGAAATCAAAAAATTCACATTCAAAAAAACAACTGTCAAACTTAATAAAAGCAAATCTAAACTTATCAAAAGTCAACAATCACCTAAAGCAAAAAAACAAGCTCTAACATTATGGAATATCATTGGAAGTATAGGTGATACAACAATTTATCATTATGATACATTTCTCCATCCAATAAAAGATAAATATCAAATAACTAGTCCTTATGGAGACCAAAGAATTTATATGCAAGACAATCAAAAAATATCAAGCCAAAAAATACATAACGGAAAAGATTACGCGCCATTTAAAAAAGAAAAAACACCTATTTTCGCAGCTGGTAGAGGAAAAGTAGTATTTGCAAGAGACAGAGAAATCACTGGCAAAACCATTATCATTCAACATTTACCAGGAGTATTTACAATTTATCTACACCTATCAAAATTTGGAGTTAAAGAAAATACAATAGTAAATACAGGAGAATACATCGGTAATGTCGGAAATACGGGAATATCAACAGGTCCTCATCTACACTTTGAAATTAGAATTAATGGAATTGCAGTAAATCCAGATTTTTTCTTAGAAGAAATGCTTATTGACAAAAATCAAATAATCAATAACACTAAAAAGATAGAGTAAAAAAAAGGGGGTGATTTTTTGGTAACTGTCAATGTGGACAAAAATGAAGGATTGGAAAAAGCATTGAAACGTTTTAAAAGAATGATTGAAAAAGAAGCAATCATCAGAGAATGGAAAAGAAGAGAATATTATGAAAAGCCATCTACTATTCGTGTTAAAAAAGAAAAAGCATTCAAAAGAAAACAAGCAAAAAAAGTAAGAAAACTAAAACAAAAAATTGGTAAATAATAAAATCAGGATATTCATGGTGAATGTCCTTTTTTTACATTGAAACTCTTTAAATAAAAACATCTCGTGGTTTTGAACCATTCACAGGACCTATATATCCCATCTCTTCCATCAGTTCAATAATTCGTGCAGCTCTATTATATCCTATCTTTAAACGCCTCTGAAGATAAGACGCAGATGCTTTTTTAGTAGAACGAACAATTTCAAGAGCTTCTTCAAACATAGATTCATCTGAAGAATTTATCACCAAAGTATCAGACTCAACAACACTATCAATAAATATTTCATCATCAATATAATTTGGTGTACCAAATTTTTTAACCTCTTCAACTAACTTATAAACTTCCTTTTCAGTTAAAAAACCACCTTGAATGCGTTGTGGAAAAGGTGTTATAGGACTAACGTAAAGCATATCACCTTTTCCTAAAAGTTTTTCAGCACCTGATGTTCCAAGAATTATTCTTGAATCCATAGAACTAGCAACCATAAAAGAAATTCTTGAGGGAAAATTGGCTTTTATTACCCCAGTAATAACATCAACAGATGGTCTTTGAGTAGCAAGAACTAAATGCATTCCAACAGCCCTAGCCATAGCTGCAAGCCTAGAAATCAAATTTTCTAAATCCTTTCTTGCAGAGAGAATTAAATCTGCAAATTCATCAATAATTATTATCAAATAAGGCAACGGCACTTCATTTAATCCTTCTTCCACTATTTTCTTATTATAAGAATTAATATCCCTAACAAAAAAATTATCAAGAAGAACATACCTTCTCTCCATCTCATCAAGACACCAACGCAAAGCCTCCAAAGCTCTATTTACATTAGTAATAACTGGAGTTAATAAATGAGGAATATTATTAAAAAGTTTAAGCTCAACTACTTTAGAATCTATTAACACAAGCCTAACATCATCTGGAGATTTTGAAAAAATAATTGAAGCAATAAGTGAATTTACACAAACTGATTTTCCAGCACCAGTAGCACCTGCTATTAAAAGATGGGGAGCAGTCACAAGATCAAAAACAACATTATTTCCACTAATTTCTTTACCAAGTGCAAAAGGCACTTTAAAATCATTTTGAAATTCTTGACTATTTATTATCTCTGACATCAAAATGAATTTTTGTCTCTTATTAGGTATTTCAATCCCAACAGCTTCTTTACCAGGGATTGGCGCAATAATTCTAACTCTAACTGCTGCAAGACGTAATGCAATATTATCAGATATAGAAGTTATTTTGGAAAGCTTAATACCTTTATCAGGACGAACAGCATACATTGTAACAACAGGACCTCTAATAATATCAATAAGTTTGGCATTAATATTAAATTCTCTAAAAGTTTCTTGCAAAAGCATCGCTTGCTTTTGAATTTCTCTCTCATATTCAACATCCTCAGTTTCATTCTCAGGCTCCCTTTGAGCAAAAACAGAAATATCTATTGAATAATTTTCATCACTTTTAACTTTAAATAAAGTGTCATTCTCATATTCATCTCTAACAATATTATTTATTATTCCATTATGCCTTATATCACTAGCCCTAATTTTTCCACTAACTACTAACCTACTATCCTCACATTCACTTCTCAAAATTTTATATTGACAATTATTCTCAGTATTTAAATCACATTGAACTTCTTGCAAAGATTCATCTTTTGGTAATTTATCATCCATTACCTCAGATTTAGAAAAAATAGTTTTATCCAAATCAACATCTAAAGATTTATTAGAATTTCGTAAAAACTCCTTAAAAGACCATAAAGCCTGATACTCTTCATCATTAATAATATTATCTTCCTTATTCAAAATACTATCTGAACTTACATTATTCTCACAATCTTTATAAACCTTAATATCTTTCTTAATCTTCAAAGTACTCAAAAAAGGCAAATAAGAAAACATGTTCTCAAACAAAATTTTCAATTTAAATGTTATAAAATGAAAGGTAGTTAAAATAAAACTAGCATCTTTAAAAAAGACATAATTTAAATAAACCCAAACAATAAGTTCTAAAATAAAAAGAAGACAAACAAATAAATTCCCAACTATAATGCCAAAATTACTCAAGAACCAATTAACAAAATTAGAACTCTCAAAATTAGAATTAATTCTTAACCAAAAGGTTAAAGTAAAAAATAAAATAACCGTATAATTCCAATTAAATATAAATTTTTTGCTAAGCATATTATTACAATAAACATACCAGTTTACAAGCGGATAGAGTATTAAATAAAACGACAAAAATGAAAAAGTATTAAGAAGCATCTGCCCTATAAGATTAAATACAAAAAATATAAATATATTTCCTATAGGAGTTAATGCCACCAAAAGAGAAAATAGTATAACAGCCAACATAAAAAAGAATAAAAACTGAAAATAACGATAAAAATTCTTCATATTCTACTAACATCAAACAAGGAAATAAACTAAACTCACAACTGAAATTAAATAAATTGAAAAATAATACAGTTTACTATTCTTAAGCATCTTAACAAACAAACTAATTGAAAATAGTCCAAATATAAAAGCAAAAATTGCTCCCAAATTTATCTCAAAAATATTAAAAATTATATCAGACTTAAATAGATCATTATACTTTAAAAATAAACTTCCAAAAACAATAGGAATTAAAGATAAAAAAGAGATTTCAAGGGATTTTGTCCTGCTAAACCCAAGCAAAATTGACGCAAAAATCGTAATTCCTGAACGAGAAATACCCGGCATAGCCCCAATTCCCTGCATAATCCCAATTAATAATCCTGAAAAAAAATATTTTTTTAAAATTAAAAATTTTAATTCTAAATTCAATCAAAAATAATAAAATACTTGTCACAATAAAATTAAATAAAACTAACTTAAAAGTAAATAACACCTTAAACTTTTCTTTAAAAATTCCAATCAATGCTGTAAAAAATGTGATTATTAATATAAGTAATATCAAGTTCAAATTTGCAAAATAATAGAAGTTAATGATGAAGAATTTATTGTTCAAGACTTAACATACGAAAAACTAACAATTATTAAACTATGGATCAAGCTTATTAATTTAAGTTTTGATGAAGGAGAATGCTTCAAACTATTTAACGAAGCTACAGAAATGCTAAATAATTCAAGCTTAGGAAAAACACAATTAATTGACTTGCAGTACAAAATAAGATTTTTAATAATTAAAGGACTTTTATATTTATCAAACTTATGTTTTCAATGTAATAAACAAATAAAAGAAAATTATTATTACGACACACACATTTATGGTTTTAATTGCATCAAATGTTCCAATAATAAAAATCAGTACATTAATACAGAAAGTTTTAAGTACTTAGAAAACACAATTCAAACAAATATAAACACAACTTTAAATGCAAAATTAACTAACAGAACAAAAGAACTTCTAACATTTATGATTAAAAACAAACTAAATAGAGAATTTGAGCAAATACTACTCTAAAGAAAGCAAATTGGAACAAGAAATGAAAATCTGGAAAAAAAAAAGAAATTGATATTGCAGAAGAAAATATAGTTAACATTAAAAAAAAATATAATATCAGTCTTTTTGAAGCAAGACTACTACTTAGCAGAGAAATTAAAGAAGAAGATTTCTTATTTTTCTTAGAAAGCAGTGTCAATTTAATGCACAACCCATTTTTTTTAAAAAATATAGACAAATTTATTTATAGAATAAATGAAGCCATTTTAGAAAAAGAAAATGTATTAATCTTTGGAGATAAAGACGCTGATGGAATCACAGCAACAATAATAATGTATGAAACTCTTAAAGATTTTGGTATTAATGTAACTTATAAAATACCATCTAATGGAGAATTTTATGGGCTTACAAAAGAAGTTATTGATAAGGCATTTAACGACAAAATAACACTAATAATCACTGTTGATTGTGGAATTTCTAACATTGAAGAAATAAATTATGCAAGATCAAAAAATATAGAAGTAATAATTACAGATCATCACCTTCCAAACAAAGAAATCGACACAGAAAATATTATCATAGATCCCCATTTAAAAGGTGATCTTTATCCATTTAAAGAAATAGCTGGATGTTATGTAAGTTTCAAAGCATGTCTTGCATTATATCTTTCTACTACCAATTTTTATAACAAAGACTTAATATTTATGTTTTTAGAAAAATTCGAAAACAATATCAAACTTCATGCAATAGAAATTAACAATTACATTTTAAAAAAGCATATAACTCTAGACAATAATAACGATTTACAAATTAATATTAATCAAATAGAAGAATTTTCACAAAATAAACACATAATTGTATTTAATAAAATTGAACAAGCTCAACTTTTAAATGAATTTTTTAAACAAAAAATAGATATAGAAATCATTGATATTAATGAAAATTTTATAAAAAAATATCCCAAACATGCCAACAAAACACTAAAAGAACTTATGCAAATTACTAAATATTTTAAATATAGAAAAATTAATATTTATGAAAAACTGTACTATATGTTCTATAACATAATATTTGAAACAAACAAAAATTTACTGCAAAATTGCCTTAAAAGGCTTAAATTTGTTGCAATAGGAACCATAGCTGATAATATGCCAATTATTGATGAAAATCGAATAGCTGTAAAAGAAGGACTTAAAGAAATAGCATTAAGAGAAAATATATCTATAAATTATCTATTAAAAGAAGTCAATATATTAACAAAACCAATAATCACTTCAACAGATATTGCATTTAAAATTGCACCAATATTAAATTCAACAGGAAGACTTGAAAAAGCAGACATTACAATACGATTTTTATTAAGTCAAGATACTAATAAAATAGAAAATAAATTTAAGGAAATCAAAAATATAAACACTTTAAGAAAATATAAAGAAGATATATCTTGGAATACTCATAATGAAAATACCATTTTTAAGAATGATAAATTCATAGTATGCTATGACAAAAATACTCCAAAAGGAATTAGTTCTAGAATGGCAACAAGACTCTCATCCTATTATAAAAAAGTCGCTGTCTTTCTTACTAAACAATCAGATATAATTAAAGGATATATTAGATCAAATAATAAAGTAAATTCCAAAGAACTAATTTCAATGATCCCAAAACATCTAATAATAAATTCTGGAGGACACAAAGCTGCTGCTGGATTTACATTGTATGAAAATGTACTAAACGAATTTATAAGAGAACTTGAAAATGCTCTTAAAAAGATAGAATATAAAGAATTACAAGAAGATTCAATACTAATTGATGCTATAATACCTCAAGATTTAAGTAAAACAGAACTTATCAAAACAATAGATTTGTTTGAACCATATGGACATGATTTTAGAGAATTTATTTTAATGATGGAAAATGTATGCATTCAGGACATCAGAACAATTGATAAAAATGGAACTTCAAAACACATAAGCATGAAAATCATTAATAATATAGATTATTATAAAGCAATTTACTTTAATGGCACTCAAACTATTCAAGAACTTGGTATCAAAGATGGTCAAAATATAGACATAATATTCACAATCAGTGAAGATATTTACAATCAAAATCATAAAATTTTAAAAATTATTGATATAAACAAGAGAAAAAATTAGTGCACAACATCAAAAAACTTTTATTTATATTTACACTTGCATTTATATTTATAATAGGATTATTTAAAGTTAATGCAAAAAATAACGACATTACAAAAATATACTATAAAAAAGAGACCTTTCAAGGGGGAAACATCTATTTTATAAGCAATAAAAACTTTAAAAAATTATCTCTCTTATCAACAAATCAAAAACCCATTTTAAGTGCATCGCCTTTTAAGTGTAATATAAGTAATAAAGACTACTATATAGCTTTAATAGGAATCACACCAATGATCAAAGAAGGAAAAAGAAAAATTCAAATAGAGTTTGAAAATAAACAATACATAAAGGAAATTGAAATCAAAAAATTCACATTCAAAAAAACAACTGTCAAACTTAATAAAAGCAAATCTAAACTTATCAAAAGTCAACAATCACCTAAAGCAAAAAAACAAGCTCTAACATTATGGAATATCATTGGAAGTATAGGTGATACAACAATTTATCATTATGATACATTTGTCCATCCAATAAAAGATAAATATCAAATAACTAGTCCTTATGGAGACCAAAGAATTTATATGCAAGACAATCAAAAAATATCAAGCCAAAAAATACATAACGGAAAAGATTACGCGCCATTTAAAAAAGAAAAAACACCTATTTTCGCAGCTGGTAGAGGAAAAGTAGTATTTGCAAGAGACAGAGAAATCACTGGCAAAACCATTATCATTCAACATTTACCAGGAGTATTTACAATTTATCTACACCTATCAAAATTTGGAGTTAAAGAAAATACAATAGTAAATACAGGAGAATACATCGGTAATGTCGGAAATACGGGAATATCAACAGGTCCTCATCTACACTTTGAAATTAGAATTAATGGAATTGCAGTAAATCCAGATTTTTTCTTAGAAGAAATGCTTATTGACAAAAATCAAATAATCAATAACACTAAAAAGATAGAGTAAAAAAAAGGGGGTGATTTTTTGGTAACTGTCAATGTGGACAAAAATGAAGGATTGGAAAAAGCATTGAAACGTTTTAAAAGAATGATTGAAAAAGAAGCAATCATCAGAGAATGGAAAAGAAGAGAATATTATGAAAAGCCATCTACTATTCGTGTTAAAAAAGAAAAAGCATTCAAAAGAAAACAAGCAAAAAAAGTAAGAAAACTAAAACAAAAAATTGGTAAATAATAAAATCAGGATATTCATGGTGAATGTCCTTTTTTTACATTGAAACTCTTTAAATAAAAACATCTCGTGGTTTTGAACCATTCACAGGACCTATATATCCCATCTCTTCCATCAGTTCAATAATTCGTGCAGCTCTATTATATCCTATCTTTAAACGCCTCTGAAGATAAGACGCAGATGCTTTTTTAGTAGAACGAACAATTTCAAGAGCTTCTTCAAACATAGGTTCATCTGAAGAATTTATCACCAAAGTATCAGACTCAACAACACTATCAATAAATATTTCATCATCAATATAATTTGGTGTACCAAATTTTTTAACCTCTTCAACTAACTTATAAACTTCCTTTTCAGTTAAAAAACCACCTTGAATGCGTTGTGGAAAAGGTGTTATAGGACTAACGTAAAGCATATCACCTTTTCCTAAAAGTTTTTCAGCACCTGATGTTCCAAGAATTATTCTTGAATCCATAGAACTAGCAACCATAAAAGAAATTCTTGAGGGAAAATTGGCTTTTATTACCCCAGTAATAACATCAACAGATGGTCTTTGAGTAGCAAGAACTAAATGCATTCCAACAGCCCTAGCCATAGCTGCAAGCCTAGAAATCAAATTTTCTAAATCCTTTCTTGCAGAGAGAATTAAATCTGCAAATTCATCAATAATTATTACCAAATAAGGCAACGGCACTTCATTTAATCCTTCTTCCACTATTTTCTTATTATAAGAATTAATATCCCTAACAAAAAAATTATCAAGAAGAACATACCTTCTCTCCATCTCATCAAGACACCAACGCAAAGCCTCCAAAGCTCTATTTACATTAGTAATAACTGGAGTTAATAAATGAGGAATATTATTAAAAAGTTTAAGCTCAACTACTTTAGGATCTATTAACACAAGCCTAACATCATCTGGAGATTTTGAAAAAATAATTGAAGCAATAAGTGAATTTACACAAACTGATTTTCCAGCACCAGTAGCACCTGCTATTAAAAGATGGGGAGCAGTCACAAGATCAAAAACAACATTATTTCCACTAATTTCTTTACCAAGTGCAAAAGGCACTTTAAAATCATTTTGAAATTCTTGACTATTTATTATCTCTGATATCAAAATGAATTTTCGTCTCTTATTAGGTATTTCAATTCCAACAGCTTCTTTACCAGGGATTGGCGCAATAATTCTAACTCTAACTGCTGCAAGACGTAATGCAATATTATCAGATATAGAAGTTATTTTGGAAAGCTTAATACCTTTATCAGGACGAACAGCATACATTGTAACAACAGGACCTCTAATAATATCAATAAGTTTGGCATTAATATTAAATTCTCTAAAAGTTTCTTGCAAAAGCATCGCTTGCTTTTGAATTTCTCTCTCATATTCAACATCCTCAGTTTCATTCTCAGGCTCCCTTTGAGCAAAAACAGAAATATCTATTGAATAATTTTCATCACTTTTAACTTTAAATAAAGTGTCATTCTCATATTCATCTCTAACAATATTATTTATTATTCCATTATGCCTTATATCACTAGCCCTAATTTTTCCACTAACTACTAACCTACTATCCTCACATTCACTTCTCAAAATTTTATATTGACAATTATTCTCAGTATTTAAATCACATTGAACTTCTTGCAAAGATTCATCTTTTGGTAATTTATCATCCATTACCTCAGATTTAGAAAAAATAGTTTTATCCAAATCAACATCTAAAGATTTATTAGAATTTCGTAAAAACTCCTTAAAAGACCATAAAGCCTGATACTCTTCATCATTAATAATATTATCTTCCTTATTCAAAATACTATCTGAACTTACATTATTCTCACAATCTTTATAAACCTTAATATCTTTCTTAATCTTCAAAGTACTCAAAAAAGGCAAATAAGAAAACATGTTCTCAAACAAAATTTTCAATTTAAATGTTATAAAATGAAAGGTAGTTAAAATAAAACTAGCATCTTTAAAAAAGACATAATTTAAATAAACCCAAACAATAAGTTCTAAAATAAAAAGAAGACAAACAAATAAATTCCCAACTATAATGCCAAAATTACTCAAGAACCAATTAACAAAATTAGAACCCTCAAAATCAGAATTAATTCTTAACCAAAAGGTTAAAGTAAAAAATAAAATAACCGTATAATTCCAATTAAATATAAATTTTTTGCTAAGCATATTATTGCAATAAACATACCAGTTTACAAGCGGATAGAGTATTAAATAAAACGACAAAAATGAAAAAGTATTAAGAAGCATCTGCCCTATAAGATTAAATACAAAAAATATAAATATATTTCCTATAGGAGTTAATGCCACCAAAAGAGAAAATAGTATAACAGCCAACATAAAAAAGAATAAAAACTGAAAATAACGATAAAAATTCTTCATATTCTACTAACATCAAACAAGGAAATAAACTAAACTCACAACTGAAACTAAATAAATTGAAAAATAATACAGTTTACTATTCTTAAGCATCTTAACAAACAAACTAATTGAAAATAGTCCAAATATAAAAGCAAAAATTGCTCCCAAATTTATCTCAAAAATATTAAAAATTATATCAGACTTAAATAGATCATTATACTTTAAAAATAAACTTCCAAAAACAATAGGAATTAAAGATAAAAAAGAGATTTCAAGGGATTTTGTCCTGCTAAACCCAAGCAAAATTGACGCAAAAATCGTAATTCCTGAACGAGAAATACCCGGCATAGCCCCAATTCCCTGCATAATCCCAATTAATAATCCTGAAAAAAAAATATTTTTTTTAAAATTAAAAATTTTAATTCTAAATTCAATCAAAAATAATAAAATACTTGTCACAATAAAATTAAATAAAACTAACTTAAAAGTAAATAACACCTTAAACTTTTCTATAAAAATTCCAATCAATGCTGTAAAAAATGTGATTATTAATATAAGTAATATCAAGTTCAAATTTGAAGAATCTAATTCTGTCATTTTTGATTTTCTTAAAATAAATTTAATAAAAACCATTACAAGCTCTAATATTCGTCTTCGATAATAAATTATTACAACTAAAACTGTTGCAAAATGCAAATAAATATCAAATACAATTGGAAGATCAATGTTCATAAACTTTTTTAAAAGTAACAAATGGCCTGAACTAGATATAGGCAAAAACTCAGAAATGCCTTGAACAAAACCTAAAATAATAACCCTTAAAATATTATCCATTTAACTTCACAACCTAAAAACGTTTGGAAAATTTACCCATAATATACTCTATAATAAAATCCATTCCCTTTCTTTCATATAAAGCATCATATAATACAGAATAAACTAATATTTTTTTAATATAATTCCTAGTTTGTCCAAAAGGAATAGCTTCGATAAAAATTTCTTTGGGCAAATGCCCATAATCTTTTTCCCATTTTCTAACATTTCCAATACCACCATTATAAGATGCAAGAGCCTTATACACATCTTCCAACATGTCTATTCTTTTACGTAAATAATGAGTCCCAATAATAACATTATCCTTTGGCTGTTTCAAATCATAAGGATAGTATTTATAATATTTGATTTCTCTAGATACATCAGCTGATGTTGCAGGCATAATTTGCATAAGTCCGATAGCACCAGGTTTAGATACAGCATCTCTTTTAAAACTACTCTCAGCTTTTATTAAAGAAAATACAAGACTCGACTCAAGTTCCCTTTTCCCTGACCAAGATTTAATTAAAGCCGTGTACAAACATGGATAGAGACGCTTATAATCATCTTTATTTAAAGCCGAAAAATCTTGCCTTACAAGATAATTAATAGCAAGTATAGATTCATAATAATATTCATGTTTCACAAATTCATCGTAAAGATTACGGTAAAAATTAGGAGAAAATCTATAACCATTTTTAAAATCATTGGCAACAAACACACTAACATAAGAATGCAAATTAAATTTTAAAAACCCTTCCAAAAACCTTTCATAATCGGACTGATCATAATTTATATCCAAAGCATTTTCAAACAAATCATTAATATTTTGATCAAGCAAATACCTACTCATAAACGATGCATAAGATATTTGATCATATTTAATAGCAGAATGCAAAAGCTCTCTATACTCACCTACTGACTGAGACTTAATAAATTTGTGATATATAAGTCTAGCATTAAGAAAAGCAAGCCTTGCTAAAACAGCACTGTCAATAACATTTTGACCATTATAATATAGTAAATATAAATTATCATAATCTCCAAGTTGTACAGCTTCTAAAATATATTCATCTAATACATTAATAAAAGCAAAATTACCCTTATCTTTACTTGTATAAAAATTAGCTATGTTTTTAGAAAAATAATTTCTTGTATTTTTCATAAATATGAAATTTCTAAAAATTTCATTAAGCATTTCTAATCTATAAGGCTCATTTATAATAGAAGAATTTTCCAAATATTTAAGTATTGTCACAAAACCTATATCTTTCTTTAATTTTAAATTAATGAGCCCCAAATAATAATCTTTATAAACACTATCTAAATTACTAAAAAAAGATAATGCCTTGTTAATATAACCTAAACCTACAAAAGTCTTATAAACATCATTTAAAAAAACAAAATTATTATAATACTTCTTAAAACTATCATCTAATATATTAACAGCACCTTTAAAATCACCATTAGCAACCAAAGATTTAAATTTAACAAGACTTAAAAAAGTTGAATTTAAAAGATTATCTTTCCCTTCAAGAACAAGATAATCATGAGCCCTTACATGCAAATATTCTGCCGGCAAATTCTCAAACAATTTCTTGAAATAAATTAATGACGTATTAATATCAGAAATATTAAAATAAAGCACTGCTTTAAATAAAAGATTTTCATTTTCTTGTGCCTGCATGAAATCCATTTTTTCTAACTTATTTAAAACTAAAAGAGCTTCATTATTCTTTTTCTGCCAATAAAGACTTTTAAAATATCCTAATATAATGAATTTATTATCATTATATTTGTTATAAAGTTTTCGCCCAACAAGTTCTGCCTCATAATATTCTCTTCTAGAATTATAATATTCAAGAAGTTTTACACCAGCAAATTGAGATGCAATATTATTATTACTATTTATTGCTTTGTGCATATATTCTCTAAATTTTTCATCATACCCTATTTTTTTGAAAAGATAAGCAACATATACATAAGAATCTGAATCTATACCAAAATATTTATCAAAATTTTGTCCTACATAGTCAAAATTCCACAACCAATTTAAATGATTTAAATCAAAACTATTGATACTTTTTTTTAAAATATTGCTACTTAAAGATTCTTTCACAAATGAACAAGATAATAAATTCAATAAAAACAAATAAATAATTTTCTTAAACATTACTTTTTTCACATCTAGTAATTTTTTCTTCTTTATAAAAAGAACAATAAGAAATTGTAAAATTTTTAGGATTTAATATTTTAGAAAAAATCAAAAACAATGAAAAAAATATCAAAAGAAATAAAGAAACAAGACTTAAATAAAGCATAGAAGTTTGAATACGATCTTCTTTTAAATCAGGATCAAATTTAGGTTCTTCAACATCCACAGTAAAATTGTCTTTACCTAAATCCAAAGAAACATCATCAAATTCAACATCATCTAAATTTTTACTAACATCCGCAATAATATCTTCAACACTCAAATCATCAGAATAAGAATTTTGGATAACATACACATTAAAACTACTAGAATTATCATCCTTATCTTTAACTGATTTTACATCATTCTCAGAATTATCAAAAACATCATTTCTCTCATTAACATCAATAGAAACCTTATCCAAAGTAGAAATACCTTGATTTACAGAATATTGATCAATATCATCAAGTACATGTGCAACTTCTGTTTCTTCAATGGGATTATCTTCCAATTTATCTTTTGTAGGGGCAAAATCCAAATTTTCTAAATCTACATTAGACTCAGAATCTAACTCTTTACTTCCTTCACTTAACAATGCATGTTCATCCATATCATTAGTTAAATTTAAAGAATCCACTACTAAATCCAAATCATTCTCTTTATTTAAAAGCAAATCCTTAGAATTAGACAAATCATTAACATTACTTAAATCAAAATCCAAAGAATCATCTTGCTTTTCTTCAACAATACTGTCAAAACTCTCCTTGCGATTTGTATCTTGAAAATCAATAGGCAAATCATCCATTTTATCACTATTTAAAGAATCACCATTAACTTCATTTGTATTAACTGAAAGACTCATCAAACTCAAATCAAACTTGGTTTTATTAGTAATTCCATCACACTCTCCATAAACATAAAGCATCATAGAATCTATTTTGAAATAAATATTTACATTCAAACTATCTTTATCAAGATTATCTAAGAAAAAAGACCCAATAATAATGGGATTAGAAAAATTTTCATATTTACTAACATAAAAATCTAATTTTATATTGGTCTCATCTGCAAGTTTACCCAATACCATCTTCTTTACAGAAGTATCATCCAAGCTTAAAACTGAAAAATATTCATTACTAGAAAGCCTTATGCCCAAAAAACCTTTCAACAATTCCAACCTCTTTGTTCTTTTATAAAAAACAAATTTATATATAATTAACTATAACAATAATATAATATAATTAATATCATATTCAACTTATGTATATGCTTTTATTTAAAAGAAACCATGTTATATTTAAAGCTATAATTACTGCTTATGTAATATTGCTAATATATGATTTTAGGAGAAGTTAAAGTGTTGCCATTATTCATAATACTGTCCTCTGCCGCAATATCTGTTTTGGTATTTATACTATTCAGAATTGCAGTATTAAATACAAAAACAAGAACAAAAGGTAAACATCACAAAACATTTCACAAAACGAAAAAATTGATCTCAAAAGCTATAAATATACTAAAAACAAACCCAAATGAAGTAGGGGCTTTACAAACTTTAAATGACTATTATTATACTAATAAAGATTTTGAAAATGGACTTAAATACGTCAGAAAATTATGTCAACTTATCGAAGAAAATCCTACAAATAAGAATATTGATTCCTTTAAAGTATTCTTAAGTTATGGATTTTATAATCTTGAGAGAAATTTTAATTTAGAAGCATTAGGACTTCTTAAAAAAGCATACAGCCTAAAAAAAGACGACGTAGATGTAAATTATTATCTTGGAATAGCATTTCTTAAAAATGCACATTATAAAGAAGCACTTCACTATCTTACAAAGATATATCAATTTGATAAAAGCAACAATGACGTTTTAAAATACATAGGAATGACTCTTTTTTATACAGGAAACTATACTAAAGCTGTAGGAATATTTAACAATATAAAAAAATATATACAAAATGATGTAAATGCTCTACTTGCATATGCTCAATCTCTATCCCAATTAAACCAAGATCAACTTGCACTTGATATTGCAAACAAAATCAAAAGCAAAGATGGAATGATATATGAAGCTCTTTTAATTGAATCTGAGATTAATGCAAAAAATCATAACTTGGTAGAATTAGAAGATAATATTAAAGAAATGATAAAAATTAAACCTGATTTACCCACAAAAATATCCCTTAAACTTTTTTACAAACTAGGAGAACTTTACATAGAACATGAAAATTACAAAAAAGCAACCGAAGCATTTACCCAGGTTGAAAGAATTGACCCAAACTATCAAAAAATTGCTGAAAAACTAGAATTTAGTAAAAAATTAAATGAAAACTTAGCACTAAGAATATACCTTAAGAGTCCAAAAGAAAAATTTGATAATCTAGCTAGTGCAATCATCCTTAAGTTATATAAAAACAAATTTCAAGTGAGAGACAAAAAGATAAATGAAATAACATCGCAATTTATAGATATCAACTTTCAACTTTCAAACAACCAATGGGAAGAAAATATACTAGTAAGATTCGTAAGAACGGATCAAAAAAATTTTGGAGAACTATTCTTAAAAGATCTGATTTCAAAAACCAAAGAAAATAAAATTAAAGGACTATGTATTGCACCAGCAACATTTTCTGAAAAGGCTAAACAAATTATTGAAGGCAGATTAATTGACCTAATAGAAGGAAAAAAACTTACACAAATACTGAGAACATTGGACATATCAAAATACATATAGCTTATCTGAGATATTTCATAGGATTACTCGTTTTACCATCTTTAAAAATAGTAAAATGTAAATGATTTCCCGTACTGTATCCAGTGCTTCCCATACGTCCTATCATTTGTCCTCTAGATACTCTATCCCCAACTTTAACTGCAAATGAACCTAAATGCGCATAAAGAGTTTGAAAACCATTATTATGCGCAATAACAATATATTTTCCATATCCTCCAACACTAAATCCCGCTGTTACAACAATACCTTCCTTTGTAGCAACAACAGGTGTATTAGCAACATTTGCAATATCAATTCCATTATGAAAACTAATAGTTTTAGTAAAAGGATCAGGACGATAACCATAACCTGATGTAATAATCCCCCGTGTTGGAAACAAAAAGGTCTCACCTAAAGCATTTCTAAGTAAATCTTTAGACATCTTTCCACCAGGAACAAACAACTTCTGACCTAAAGACAAAACCTCATTATCAAGATTATTAGCATCAAGAATATCCACTTTAGGTATCTTATATTTCTTTGCGATTGATGAGAGGGAATCATTTTTACCAACAGTATAAAGAATTCCCTTCATATTAGGAACATTAATAATAACATTGGGCTTAATATTTCTTACATCTTTAATATCATTATAAGAAATTAAAGTTTCACTAGTAATATTATACCGAGATGCAATATGAGAAAGTGTCTCTCCTGGCTTAATTTTATGTTCAACAACCTTTAAAACAAAAGGCTTCCTTATAGTAGTAGCATTATAATTGCTTGCATCTAAACCAAAGAAATAATTATTAATCTGACTTAAATCTTGATCACTATAATACAAAAAAGTATCAATAAAATAATCTTTGGGAAAGCTTAATTTGTTTAAAAAAACATATGAACCATAATACGCAAAAATATTTAAATAAAAGATTAATATTAAGACAAAAACTAAAACATTAATTTTAAAAATAAAATTATAAATAACACTATAAGACAAATTTACATCATAAGTATTAACCATTTTAAATGTAACCTTCTTAGAAGAATATCTACACTTATAATTATTAATATCCATAATCTGCCCAAACAAAGTTATAAACAACAATTTAAATACATAAAAAAATTTAGTAAAAACATTAAAAAAACAAAAACAGTTTTTCCGTTTTTTTTTATTAAAATTACGAATATTACCAAAATCTCTCAATTCAAAATCACCTTTAACTGCCCTATTAAACAAAAAATTTTTCTTCCTTTTAAATACATTCTGATCTTTTTTTGGTATAATCATATCATGCCTTATTATATACTATACACTAGAAATTGCAATTCAATAAAAAATCAAATGGAAATTTAAGAAATGTTACAAATCCACAAACAAGTATTAATCCCCGTTACATTGGCTTTTATATTATTAATAACAATGATCAAAATGTCACTATCTTTTCATTTAGTTAAAGGTTCGTCAATGTTGCCAACAATTTTAGATCAAAATTGGATAATAAATCATAAGCTAGCTTATGGTATTAGAATAAAAAATAAAGAAACCTATGTTGTACTATGGAGCAAACCTAAAAAAAATGAAACAGTACTTATCAAAGACCCTATAACAAAAAAAATATCTGTTAAAAAAATTTTTGCAATCCCAGGAGAAAAATTCATTAAATTACAGCCAAATATAATATCTATACATAACCTAAACTTCAATATAAATAAAGAACATCTACAAAAATTAAAAAGCATATACATTCCAAAGGATTATTATTTAGTAGTAGGAGATAATAAAAAAGTTTCTCTTGATTCTAGAGAATATGGATTTATAAACATTAACGACATTATTGGTAAGATAATATATCAATTATAAAATAATTAAATTAATTCCTAAATGAAAAATATTTACAATAATTCAATTTTATCTTCTAATATCTCTTTAGCTCTAATATTGCCTGATGAAATCAGCAAACATTCCTTTTCATTATTATCAAAAGAAGCACTTGTCATTCTTATTTTTATTGACTTAGAAACATTAATATCTAAATCTCTTGCAGCAATACTTAAAATACCACTCTCATCCAACCTGAAAAGTATTTCTATCTTTGGCACACCTTTTAGAGCATTTTGTATATTACTAAAGAAAAATCTACTTATTGAACAATTCAAAGATGCCTTATTATATTCACCTTGCAACACATGAATTTCAATCTCCTCTTGATAATCATTAGTTGTTGTAAATATTTGTCTTTCACAAACTGGTAATAAAGTATTTCTTTTAATCAATGTAAAAAACCCATCATCACAAGTTTCAATTCCAAGAGAATAAGGCGTTACATCTTTAAAATCAATAAGAGTATCATTATTTGCAAGACTAAAAGCATGAATACCAGCACCAGTTGCAACAACCTCATCTTGATTTAATGAATCTAAAATTTCAATTTCAGGAAAAACTTCATTCAATCTATCTTTAACCAAAGGAATTCTAGTTGAACCTCCTGAGAGTACTATCTTTAAAATATGTTTAAGATCAACACCTGAATCTGTAATACATTCATTTGTAAGACTAATAGTTCTATCTATAAAATCCCAAATCATTAAATTAAATTCATCTCTTGTAAGTTTATAATTTAAATGATTACCATCAGTAAAAGGCAATACAATATTAACTTCATCCATAGTAGATAAATTTTTTTTAGCATCTTCAATTTTCTCTCTTAATTGTTCAATAAGTACAATATCATCCAAATTTATATCAGGATATTCTTCTTTAAAACTAGCTAAAACATGTTTTTCTACAACCTCATTAAAATCATTCCCACCAAGTCTATTTTCACCTTTACTTGCAAGAACAGTATAAGTATCATTTTGTTTTTCTAAAAGAGTAACATCAAAAGTTCCACCACCAAGATCATATACAAGAAATAATCCTTCTACTTGTTTTTCAAAAGCATAAGATAAAGCAGCTGCTGTTGGTTCATTAAGTATTGCCCTACATTTTAATCCTGCAATATCTGCAGCCCTAACAACACCCCTTCTTTGAATTTCAGAAAAATACGCAGGAACTGTTATAACAGCATTGCTTACTTGAGTACCTAAAAATTTTTCAGCATTAATCTTAATATTCAATAATAAATGAGAAGCAATGTCTTCGGCCTTATATATATTATCACCAACTTGATAAACAACATCAGTCCCCATATTGACTTTAAAATTATAAAAAGTTTTAGCTGGATTTACTAATATTTGATGTTTAGCAGCACTACCAACAATCACACCAAAATCTGTAAAAGAAACAATAGATGGTGTCATCCTCTCACCTCTATCATTCAATATCACTCTAGAATTAACATCAAAATAAGACACTACAGTATTTGTAGTTCCAAGATCTATTCCTATCCACTTTTCCATCAAATACCCCTATGAATTGAAATAATTAATTCAATTTCACCTAAATCTAATTTTAATTTTTTAGCAATAACTTCTAAAGACATTCCCTGTTCATAGAGTGAAATCACTTGTCTTCGAATATTATATCCCTCTTTTATTATATTTTTCTCAATAGTGGGTATTGAATAATCTAAATTACCCTTATAAGAACCACTATCACTTTTAATCCCAAAATTATTATTTACCATTGAAATTGAATGGGAATTAAATCCCAATAATCTTTGATCAAGTATTTCTATTCTCTCATCAACTTCTTTAATAATTCTATTTAAACTTTCAATTTTAATTTCAATAATACTGATATTTCTATCAGTAGCTTGATTAATCTCAATAATAGTTTTATCTACTTCACTCTTAAATTTTTTAAGTATGCTATTAGATTTTATTTTTAAACTAATATATACATGAAAATATATAAAAGTAAATATAATCAAAATGAAACAAAAAACAACAAACATACAGAATGTCCTATACCAAACTATCTTTCAATATCAATATTCTTTCCAAGCTTTGGATCATGTAAATTAATATCATATAAATCAGAAGAATTTTTATCATCATGCTTAACTTTTGATATTGTAACAGAATTAAAGTTATCATCTTTAAGCTCATCAATAGGAAATATGACATTTATTTCCGAATCATAATGATAATCTTCTCTCTCATTTAAACTCAAATGTTGAGTTTCTCTTACCTTTTTTTTTCTCAAAGTTTCATTTGAAACTTCACTCGCTTTAAAAGCACCCTGTGTAATTATCTTTGTAACTTCAGATGAAATATTAATATCCAAAAGCCCCTCCTATAATTTATAAACTATTTAGACTCAAAAGGAACATAAGCTACCATTTTAATAATACCGTCATCCTCTACAAAAGTAATATTATGATAATCCCTTGAAAGCTCATAATAAGCATCTTTAATATACAACTTAACCCCAGAATAAGCTATATATTCAACAAAAATTTTACCATCAGTCTTACTACTTTCAAGTGCCCTTTGTAAACTTTCTTGCTTATCTTTTACCATTTTTATTTCTAAAATTAAAATATCTCTCTCATTAATAAGTTCATTACAACTATCAATTTTTAAAGACTTTTCGGCTTTATCAACAGTAATCTGAATATTTTTCTTCAAAGCAGAAATATCTTTTGTTAAAACCTCAAGACGTTTCTCTATTTTGACAAGATACTCATTAAATCTAGATAATAAAGATTTTATTTCAGGATCACACCCAACACAAACAGCAGTCTCAGCATTACCCTCAGACCCAATAGAATACGCTCTAACTTCCTCTCTTGCATGAATATCAGAACCAACTATTTTAGATTTTTTCCCAATACAGAGTACCTTTTTTGTACAAGAAACAACAGAATTAACAATTCCTCTTACAACTTCAATATTACCCTCACATCGTACATCAACATTTTCTAAAAATTTAGATTTAATAGATTTCTTAGCATAAATTCCCGAACCACCCTTACCATTAGCTCCACTACGAAGAACAATAGAGCCATCTGTACTCAAATTACATCTACCAACAAGTCCATTAACCTCTATTCCACTCTTAGCCATAACATTATATCCATCCAAAATACTTCCCTTAATTAATACCATACCGTTATTCACTATATTACCAGTAGCAGGACCAACATCACCATCAACAACATAAACATTATGTACAGCAATAATACCATTCTCAATAAATATATATCCATCACATCCTGCAAGAATTTTATTTCCTTCCCTTAAAGTATTCTCTCCCAAAACCAAATTCAATTCCCGACCACTCTCCGCTTTTAATACCTTTCCAAAAACAGTATATCCATCAATACCCCTTGACAAAGGAACAATTTCTGCAAGCTCATCTCCCTTATTAACATTCCTAAATTCATTACCCATAGCACCATATTCAGCTGAATACTTACTCTTCACAACAAAATTAACATAAGCATCCCTTCCCTTAACAGAATTAACTCCTTTTGCCATTTCAATTGATTCACCATAAAATGGATAGTCCACAAATTCTTTTATTTTATTTCGAAGCAATGCTTTATCTACGACTCCATATTTTTTAAGAATATTAAAAATATCTTTTTCTAAAACTTCAGCACCATTAGGTCCAGGAGTAGTAAATTCAATAGTTACTGACATTGAGTCTTCTGATATATGAACCATCATAGTTACACTCTCTGCAAGTTCAGCATCAAAATCAGAGACACGTTCATATTCACCACTAGCATTTTCAACTACTGTTCTAACAAAATTCTTATCCAAATTTTTAATATTACTATAAGATGCAAATTTATCCATTACATCCTTAAAAGTAACAACACTTCCTCCTCCTTGAGCAGGTGTAACTTTTAAAAATACTCCCTTGGCACTTCTTCTTATAAAAAACTTTCCATCCAAAGAAATACTCTCATCAGATTCGCTTTGTGAACTTAAAACATCAAGAACCCCAAATTTTGAATAAGAATTTTTATAAGCAACTATTCTCCATTTCTTCTCACCATACCCAAATATCCCATTATTTCCACGTACTAAAATCTCATAATCCAAATCTTTATATGGCACTGAAAGTTCCAAAGAAGCATCATTTAAAGCCTCTTCAAGAGTATCCGCTTCTATTTCTATTAAACGAACCTTATTTTCTCTCTCTAAATATCGTCTTATTTTTTCTCTTAAATCAGCAAAATCACCAATATCAGTCATAATTATTCCTTTTTATTAATCAAAGTCTTAATAGTATCAGCAACAACTTTGGGATCACTGTTCTTAACATATGAAATCTGTTCTGATAATTTACTCTCAAAATTAACATTATTTTGCCTATCTCTAACATCCGCATACTTGTTCAAGTCTTCAGAAAAATCATAATTACTATTATCAACTTTATCATTCTTACTTGAAAAATCCTTTATCAAGGAAGAATCTATATCATTAGGTTCAGGTTGAGAATTATCATTTTTATTAATAACATCCTTATTACTACTCAAATCATTATCTTTAAAGAGTTCATACAAATATTTGTTATATATAAATTCAATTAAAAGTCCTATAGCAAAAAAAATTAAAAATTGAAGAAATGCTCTAAATAATACTGTCAAAAAAGACACCCTAGCAAAAATACCAAGAATCATCGCAAGAATAAATGCAAATGAACTAAATAATAAAACATACTTGCTTTTTTTCCCAAATAACATAATTACCTATTCCATGCCAAAAAATTTAGATATAAAACCTATCACACCTCTCCTTTTTTTATTATCAAGAGTAATCTCTTCAAGAGCAGCAACAATAGAATCAAGACAATAACTAGCTTTACTATTAGGATTCAATAAAATAAAAGGTCTCTGCTTAAAAACAGAATTTTTAATATTTTGATCCTCATAAACATAACCTAAATAATCAACATTTAAATTCAAAAACTGATTCGATATATCAACAACTTTCTTAGCCACTATTTTTCCTTCACTAACATTAGCAACTCTATTTACAACCAGTCTTAAATTTTTTAAATTTTCCATCTTATGAGACAAAACCTTAATAATACCATAAGCATCAGTTATGGAGGTAGGTTCTGGAGTTGTTACAATAACCACATCATCACTAGAGAACAAAAACGAAATAACCTGTCTTGAAATTCCAGCACTAGTATCTATTATCACTATATCATATTCATAAACTTTTAATAATTCTTTTATAAACTGGTTCATCTCGGTTTCTGACAAATCCAAAAGTTCTGTTGTTCCAGAAGCACCAGCTAAGAGATCAATATTATATTCTGTCTTAGTAATTACGTCTTGGATACAGCGACCTTGTACAATCATATGATAAATATTGTACTTTGGAATCACTCCAAGTAAAATGTTAATATTAGCCATACCAATATCTGCATCAAAAACTAAAACTTTTTTACCAAGATGTGCATATTTAAGAGCAAGCCCCACAGCAATATTACTTTTCCCAACACCACCTTTACCACTAGTAACAGAAATAAATCTTGTTTTATTATTTTGTATTTTATCATCAACAACAAAGCTAGACTTATTATTTAATCTCATAATATCACGTAAACTTTGAGCCTGATCTTCCATCATATATTATCCTTAATAATAAGATTTACTTTTTAGCTTTCGAATAAATTCAACATCATCACTTATTCTATATCCATTTATTTTTTTAATGAAGGTAAGCGGTTCTGCAATACTAATATTATGAGGAACAATTTGCCCATCAGTAACATAAGAAACTTCCTTTCTCATTTCATGAATCAAACTTATCAAATTACCAACACATGTTGTCTCATCAAGCTTTGTAAAAATCACAGTTTTATAACTAAAAGGAGAAAACTGATGAAATATTTCTTTTATATCTGATGTTTTTGTCGTAGAACTTACAGCCAAATGAAATTCAGCATCACGACCACAAGCATTAAGAAGTTCTTTCATCTCAGCAAGTTTCATAAAGTCCTTAGGACTCTTACCAATTGTATCAATAAGAACAAGATCAAAATCTTTTGACTGTGTAATCTCTTCCTTTAAATCTTTAAAAGATTCAATTGCTTTAACAGGAATTCCCATAATATCACCATACGTCTGAATTTGTTTTTTAGCACCTATTCGATAATTATCAATAGTAATAATCTTAATATTTAAATTCTTATCATCACTATTAATACCATAAATCGCTGCAAGTTTTGCAATGGTAGTAGTCTTCCCAACACCCGTTGGCCCAACTAAAATAAAAATCCTCTTCTTAAGATTATCAATAAGAGAACCTGAACATTTAATAGTTTTAGCAATATATATTATTACACTATCTTTGACTTTATCATAATCATCAAGATCAGATAAACTAAATTCCTTTTTAATAAAATTATTAATATCTCTAATATAACTTTCAGAAAAATCATTACTACGTAAAATATCTTCTATTTTTAAAATAGTTGGATGATTAATTTCTTCCTTTTTATGTGCAAGTTCATTTTTAAGAGATTTAACTTCCTTAATTACATCTTCAATTGAAGAAGTCTCTTCTTTTTTAATACTTTGAAGAATCTTACGTTTTTCTTCCTCAACATTTATTTGCTGTTGTCCAATGTCATACCTAACATAACCTGAAACCTCAATCCAATCCCTACTAAATAATCCAAATATTCCTCCATGAGATATTGTCTTATAAGTCATAACTCTAGCATTTTTTCCATACTTTCTCTTAACAGTTTCTATAACTTCATTATAAGTAGGACCTCTTTCTGTAAAATACTGAACCATAATATTACTCTTCAACCTCTACTGTTTTAAGTACATTAACTTTAACATTTTTAGGAACCTCTAAAACAGATATAACAACAACATCTGAAAGCTCTCTACTTGTTAAAACCCTTATTACAGGACGTGCCGATTCACTAGATAATATAATGGGATAATATCCTTGCGATTGAACTTCATTTACAAGTACAAAGAGTTCATAAAGAAATTTAGATTTTAAATTTGGATCAAGGGAACTTACAAGATCGTTATTGGCCTCAAATCTTGAATCAATTATCTTTTGTTCAAATTCTGGATTAATTGTTATTACATTAAGCTCTAAATTAGAGTCCAGATATACATTAACTATTTGCCTTCCAATTGCTTGCCTACATTTCTCAATTAAAAAAAATGTATCTTTAGTAACATTTGTAAAATCAGCTATTGTTTCAAAAATTGTAACTAAATTACGTATTGAAACTTGTTCTCGCAAAAGACCTTGTAACACTCTTTGAATCTCTCCAACCGAAAAATCTTTTAAAACTTCTTCAACAATAGCTCCATAATCTTTTTTAAAAACATCAAGAATATTTTGAACATCTTGACGTGTTAAAATCTCATAAGAATGTCTCTTAATAAGTTCAGTCATATGCGTCGCAATAATTGAAGGTGGATCAACTACAGTATAGCCCAATTTCTCAGCAATTTCTCTCACATCATCATTCACCCAAATAGATGGAAGACCAAATGACGGATCTTTTGTAAGATCTCCTTCAAGACCAGAATCCAAACCTACATTTATAACCAAAAACTTACCTAACTTAATCTCTCCATGCCCAATCTCCACTCCTCTAAGTTTAAATGAATATTCATTTGGCTCAAGCCGCATATTATCCACTATTCTAATTTTAGGAACAACTATTCCAAATTCAAGAGCAATCTCACGACGTATTTTTACAATACGATCAAGAAGTTCTGATGTTTTAGAATCATCAACTATTGGAACAAGATTATATCCAATTTCTAAAGCCAATGGATCTAAAGGTACTACTGGTGTAATTTCCTTATCCGCATAACTTAATATTTGCTCTTCAGCTTTCTGTTTTTCATAAAGTTCTCTATCCCTAGATAAATTAGAGAGTGAATAAGCAAAAAATCCTATCAATAAACTCAAAAGAATCAGTATTAATGTAGGAAATCCTGGAAGAAATGCCAAAAATAGCAAAAATCCAGATACAATCCAATAAATTCCTGCATAGGAAGTAAATTGTTCAAAAATTTCCCCTCCAAAACTATTTTTTGATATCGACCTAGTAACAATAAGACCTGTTGCTGTTGAAATCAATAAAGCTGGAAGTTGAGAAACAAGCCCATCTCCAACAGTTAAAGACACATAATTATTAATTGCATCATTAAAATTAAGACCTTGAAGGGTTACTCCTACTATAAGCCCTCCAAGAATATTTATAAGAGTTATTAAAAATCCAACTTTCACATTCCCAGAAACAAATTTAGAAGCACCATCCATAGCACCATAAAAATTCACTTCAGATTGCAAATCATTTTTTTGTCTTGTAGCCTCTTCTTCTGTCAAATTCCCAGAACTATAAGCAGAATCAATAGCCATTTGTTTACCAGGAAGAGCATCAAGAGCAAAACGAGCAGCAACTTCAGCAACTCTAGTAGCACCTTTTGTTATAACAATAAACTGAACAGCAATAATAATAAGAAATATTATAAATCCTACAACAAGACCTTGAGTTCCAGAACTTCCAACAACAAATGTTCCAAAGGTTCTTATCATTTGACCATCAAAATTGATTCCTTTGATCAAAATTAATCTAGTAGAAGAAATATTTAAAACAAGACCAAAAATAGTCATAACAAGTAAAAGTGTTGGAAAAACCGAAAAATCGAGTGGACGCTTAGAATAAAGAACAATAAGAATAATTAAAAGACTCATCATTAAATTAATCGCAATCAAAGCATCTAAAATAAATGCAGGAAGAGGTAAAATAAAGCCAGCAACAATAAGTATTAATCCAACTGAAACTATTAAATCAGCTTTATTATTAAGCCCAAAATACCCTAATAAAGAATTTTTCTCTAAGTCCAATAACTTAAACCTCTAATTAAATTTTTTAGCAATAGAATATACCTTCACAAGAATTTTAGAAACAATTTCCCAATATTCTCTTGGAATCTCTTCATTAATATCAACATTAGCATAAAGATCCCTTGCAAGTGGCTTATTTTCCACTATAGAAACATTATTTTCTCTTGCAATTTGTTTAATTACAAATACAATTTCATCTTGTCCTTTTGCAAGCACTTTTGGTGCTAACATAGTATTGCTATCCCATTTAATAGCAACAGCAAAATGCTCTGGATTTGTAATTACCACATCTGCTTGAGGAACTGCTACCCTCAAATTAACATTTGAAATTTCTCTCATTCGCTCCCGCATTCTAGAACGGAGCAGAGGATCTCCTTCCATTTCCTTTCGCTCTTGCTTGATTTCTTCTTTTGTCATTTTCAAATTCTCAATATAACGAGCTCTTTGAAAAAGATAATCTAGTACACTAAGACCCATCAATACCATCACTGAAAAAAAACATATTCTATAAGCAAGACTTAATATTACAGAAATACCGCCTTCAAGGCTATACTCAGGCATTTTTGAAATTTTACCTATATTGCTTTTCAGCATAATATAATATATAAAAGATATTATAGCAATTTTCAATAAACTTTTAAACAAATTAAAAAAAGCATCAACTGAACCAAAAGAATTTTTCATCCATTTTGAAAAATTTGGATTTATTCTATCCCATTTAGGCATTATAGGCTTAAGAGTCATAACAAAGCCAACTTGCATAATATTAACTAAAAATCCAACTATAAAAGACACTATAAAAAATATACTCACATATCTAAATAGAGGTCTAATATATGCAAAACTCAATGAATAAATACTAATTGACATTACTTCTGGTAACTTACTAGCCTGCCATTTAAAAATATCCATTAATTCTTGAGCAAAATAAGATAACATAAAAAAAAATACAGCAAACAATATAAAAAGAGAAATGGATGAATTAATTTCTATTGATTTTAACACTTGACCTTCTCTTCTTGCTTTTTGTTTTCTTTGCTCAGTAGGAACTTCAGTTCTGCCCTCATCCTCTGAGGCAAAAAAATTAAGGGGTATATACCAACTTTTATTTAAAAATTCATCTCTAGTATTCATCTTAAAGTCTCAGAAAATAAATTTAATGCATTACGCATAGATTCTAAGCTAAGTTCAATTACTCTTTTAACAGATATTACAAAACTTGGAAAAGTAATATATAAAACAATTAATCCCAATCCCAAAGAAATCGCAAAACTAATCATTAATAAATTAATTTGAGGAGATGTTTTGGAAATTATACCTAAAATTAGGTATAAAAGTAAAAGAACTCCTAATATTGAAAGAGACATTATTAAAGATTTTTCAAAAAGAATAGCAAAAGAATAAAATACTAACTTTATAAATTCATAATTCTTTATATTAACCATATTCTCAACTCTAACATTTAAGACAGAATCATAAACCCCAATAACTAAAAAACGAAATAAAAAATCATTTAATAAAAACACAATCAAAAAAAGATAAGTAAATATTTGAGATATCACCAAATTATCCTCTTCTGCAAAAACATCAAAAATATTTGCATAAGCAAGTCCCATCTGATTTGAGAAAAAAAAACCAAGTAAATGAAACACATTAAAAATAATACTTACAAAAAAAGCTTGAATAAGTCCTAAAATAGCCTCTCCTAGCAATATTAATACAAATGCAGTCAAATTATTCAAAGGATAGACAACATTTACCTTATCTACAACAATAATGGACAAAATCAATGAAAAGAAAAAATTTAAATAACCCATTTTAATAGTCGAAAAAAAAGGTGAAAATCTTAAAAAAATAAAAATTCTAATAAAAATAGGTAAAACCACAAAAGACTTTAAAATCAAAAAATCCATATTCATAGATTAATCCAGACATTTACATATTTTGTATCTGATTAAAAACTAAAAACGTAAATTGCATAATCTTCTTTAAAATCCAAGGTCCAAATATCACAAGAACTAAGAGTATTATAATAATTTTGGGAATAAAACTAAGTGTTTGATCTTGAATCGAAGTAACAGCCTGAAAAATTGAAACTAAAAGACCAACTATAAGCGCTGTAATTAATATTGGCGCTGAGAGAATAATAATATTTTCAATAGATATTTTAATCAAATAAATAATTTGTCCAGTTGTCACTTATGACCTCACATAAAACTTTTTATAAGTCCACTAGTAATCAAAGTCCAACCATCCACCATAACAAAAAGTATAAGCTTAAATGGTAATGATATTATTACAGGTGGCAACATTATCATACCCATTGCCATTAAAACTGCAGCTACAATAATATCTATTATTATAAATGGTAAAAAGATCAAAATACCCATTTTAAAAGCAACTTTGAGTTCATGTAAAATAAAAGATGCAATAAGAACATGTGTTGGAACTTCACTAAAATTTTTAGGCTTTGCATAATCACTAATACTCATAAACAATCTAATCTCCTCATGCCTACTATTAGACATCTGTTTATACATAAAATTTCTAAGTGGAGCAATCCCTCTATCATAAAATTCATTAAAATTTATTTTAGAATCTCTCAAAGGTAAATATGCATCTTTATATATTATGTTAAAAGTTGGCCACATAGTAAAAAGAGTTAAAAATAAAGCTAATCCCATTATTACCTGATTAGGTGGTGATTGCTGAAGTGATAATGCTCTTCTAATAAAATCCAATACTATTGCTATCCTTAAAAAGGAAGTCATCAAAACCAAAAAAGCTGGAGAAAGCGTTATGATGCTTAATATTAATAAAAGTTGCAGAGGAAAAACTATGCCACCACCAAAAGAATTTAAAAAATCAACAAATGGAAAATTCAATCCAGTAGTAGGTTGCAAAGACTTGGTTTGAGCAAATGCAAAATTTACAACTCCAAATAACAACAAAAAACTTAATTTTTTATTCAAATTTTACCTCTAAAACTTTTTTAATCTATCCTGTTTACTTTTCAAAGAAGTCTCAATATCATTTTCCAACTCCGCATATTCATCATGATCATTAATAAATGATTTATCTTTCTTATTATTGCGTAATATTTTATTAAAAATTGACTTAAATGAATTTATATTACCACGGCTCTTAATTTTATTAAGTTGAAATTCTAAATTCTCCAACTCTTCACTTGTTGTTATCTCCTTTAGTACAATAGAAGAACTATTTGATACTAAAAATACATAAACATTGCCTAATACATTAACAATCCTTATAGAATTTTTATTATCTATTTCATAAAAAGCAAGTTCTCTTATTAAACTCGACATATCATTATTTTTATTTTTTTTATAGCTTAAAATCATTTTCTTAAATAAAAAAATAAAAATAACAAAAAAAAGAAAAAACAAAACCAAAGTAAACAAATCTGTAACATTAAAAAGAGATATGCTTTGTATGTCTTGATTATCTAAAACAACCTTATTATCATCAAATATTGGCAAATTAACTTCATTTTCTAATTTAGAAGTAACATTTAAATCACTCTCATTATCCTGCGCAAATAAATTTTCTGCAAAAAATACAATAAAAGTGAAAAATAAAATTAACCTATTCATTTTTAATTTTAATTATTTCGGTAATTCTAACACCAAAATTCTCATCAATTACAACAACCTCTCCTTTAGCCACTATTTTTCCATTTACCAAAATATCTACAGGTTCACCAGCAAGTTTATCAAGTGTAATGATCGTTCCTTCAGACATAGCAAGTATATCTTTTATTTTACGTTCAGTCCTACCAAGTTCTACTGTAACTTGCATAGAAACATCCATTAAAAGACCAAAATTGCTAGGATCAACACCTTCAGGCAAACTATCAATCAAATCAGGAAGTTTAACACCCTTTATCTCAGGTTTTTCCTCACTAAAATCATTCTTATCATCTACATCCATTATTTACCTCTCTATTAAATTCATTAAAACATCAAAACTCTTTAAGTTATTCAACTTCTTCTGTAAGTTCTTTCAATAAATCAAAATCCTCTACCTCACCAACTTTTCTTGTAATTTGAACTGAAATTTTATTCCCAACAAGTCCCATTCGACATTTAAATTTTTCTTTAGTTCCTACTTTCAAAATCAAATCTTGATCTATTGAAGAATTTTCAAGATTAATAACATCCCCTTTCTCTAAAGATAAGATTTCTCTTACCTTTAATTTCACTTCTCCTATCTCAGCCACCAAAGGCATATTTGTATATTCAAGTTTTTCTCTAAGTACATCAAGATTCTCACTGGTAGTTCCCACACCAATTAAAGAATGCCAATATCTTGTTGACAGTTTAGATACAATAGGTTCTATTGTAATATAAGGCAAACAAAAATTCATAAGTCCTTCAACTTTACCTATCTTAACTTCAAGTGTAACCAAAATAACCATTTCTGTTGGAGGAACTATCTGCGCAAATTGAGGATTCACTTCTATGTGCCCAAACCTAGGCCTTAAATCAACTACTTGAGACCAAGCCTCTCTCATATTAGCAAGAATACGAATAATAACACTTTCCATTACAGACTGTTCTATTTCTGTTAAATCTCTACTCTTATCTTTAATGGTGTCACCATCACCACCAAAAAGCCTATCAACTATTGCAAATGCAATAGTTGGATCAACTTCAAATATAGCAGAACCTTTAAGAGGATCCATATTAATTATTGCTAAGGTAGTAGGATTTGGAATAGATCGAATAAATTCTTCATAAGTCAACTGATCAACTGAAGCTACATGTACATGAACCATTTTTCTCAAAAGAGCTGAAAGTGAAGTTGTAGTATATCTTGCAAATGCTTCATGAAAGCTTGATACTGTTCTTACTTGTTCTTTTGAAAATTTATCTGGTCTTTTAAAATCATACACTTTAACTTTCTGTTTCTTGCCCATAGGGCTAGATATAATATTAGAAAGTGAATCATCTGATGATAAATTATCAGACGAATTAATAGATTCTAAAAGACTATCTATATCATCTTGTGATAATGCTCCCGGATTACCTGCCATTTAAAATTCCTTTTAAAAATCACATATCAAAAATATCAATTTGCGTCAATGCTATCTCTTTTATTTCACCATTTCTAAGAATACTATTAATTCTGGCCTTAATTTCTGCTTTAATCTGACTTTCATTTTTTATCTCTTGGCCTGTTCTTTGACTAAAATATTCCCTTATAATATCTTTTAATCGCACCTTTTGTCGCCCAAGTTCACTTAAAATATTAACATTATTCTCAGCATAACCTAGTGCAAGTTTTATTACAAAAGTTTTCGGAGGAGTATCTTGGGTAGTCCCTCTAATTTCGTCTATACTTTCATACCATATAAGCATAGGAAGCTTTTCTAAATATTCATTAGAAAAGATTGGAAAATTATTAGGTGCGCCACTTTGACTTACTACCATCTTAGAAACAAAATAAGAAACTATTATCATGATAACAACAGTAAATAGTCCTATTGCTAATATTTGCAAAATCCTTATTATCACATCAGGTAGTAGTCCTATTTTTTTACTATCAGAACCTCCTACTACATCCATACTATCATCATCTTTTTCAGGCATATTACCTCCTATAAATTTCTTATTTCATTACTAAAAAATATTATTATTGCTTAATACCTTTAGCAAAACTTAAAGAAGCATCACTAGTAATCAAAATATCTATTCTTCTATTATAAGCTCTACCTTCAGGAGTATCATCAGTAGCAACGGGCCTACTACCTGCAAATCCAGATACCTCAAATTTACTCTCAATACTTTCTATTTTAGAATGATCAGTATAGTTTAAAATCTGCTCTAACATGTTTACTGCTCTTGCTGATGAGAGTTCCCAATTACTTTTCCAAATTCCATTTATATTAACATCGACATTATCTGTATGTCCTTCAATTTTAAAATTATATCCTTGATTATCTAAAAACCCAATAAAAGAAGCTATCTTTTGTATAACATCTCTATTATCATCAAGTTTCACCTCAGCACTAGCTGAATCAAAAAAAGCATCTGCTAAAAGAGATACAACAACACCTCGCTCATGTCGTCTTACAATAACCTTATTCGACTGAATTTTTTCAACAAACTCGATAATAGATTTGTTTTTAGAAGCCTGAGAAGCTTGTTTGTTTTTAGCAGTAGAAGGCAAAGACATAAAGCTATTACTCAAATAAGAAAGCTTATCAATATCCAAAGTCTTACCTCCCTTAAAAAATCCAGAACCCGTAAAAGAAGCTGACATTATTTTTAAAACATTTTCTTTCATAATAACATCATTTAATGAAAACATAGTAACAAAAAAGACAAGCAACAAAGTCACCATATCTCCATAAGTCACCATATATTCAGGAGCACCACCATCTTCACACTTTGAACGTTTCTTTTTAGTTTTAAATATCATTATTCACCTCCAAGAACACCACTACCAAGTTGATTTCTATCTTTAGGAGTTAAAAACGTTACAAGTTTTTGCTCTAAAATTCTAGGATTGTCACCTGCTTGAATTGATAAAATACCTTCAACTATCATTGCTCTAACTGATGCTTCCTCAAGATCGATAGACTCTAATTTAAGTTGAATAGGAGTCAGCATTAAATTTGACATTATTGTACCATAAAGAGTTGTAACAAGAGCAACAGCCATAGAAGAACCGAGTGCTGATCTGTCTTCTAAATTTCCAAGAAGAGCAATAAGTCCAATAAGAGTACCTATCATTCCAAAAGCAGGAGCAAGTTTTGCCCAAGTTCCAAAAAGATCTGCACCAACCTTATGTCGCTCTTGCATCTGTTCAAGTTCAAGAAAAAGCATAGTTCTAATTATCTCTGGATCAGTACCATCAACAACAAGTCTCATTCCAGATTTAAAAAAAATATCATCAATTTGATCAAGTTCATCATCAAGAGATAAAAGTCCTTCTTTCCTAGCTTTTTCTGAAAGTTCTACTAAAGTTTTTATAATAGGAATTTTACTAAAAGAACTTCTTTTAAAGAAAAATCCTAAATATGTAGGTATTCTCTTAACAATAGTAATTTCTGAAGAAGCCACAAGCGCAGAAAAAGAACCAACAATAGTAATAAACACAGAACTTAAATCCCAAAAAACTCCTAATCCTGTAGGAGTAAATGCCATAGATATTAAAATAGCACCAAATCCAACTCCCCATCCAATTATACTAGCCAAATTCATAATTCAACTCCCTTATTCTCTTGTGTAATTCTATCTAACAAAGCAATTTCTCTCCTATACATCTTGATTTTATTGACCACATCTGCCACACTCTCTTTGACAACCAATTTCTTACTATTCATAAGTAAAATTGTAGTATCAGGATTAGCTTCAATACTCTCAATATGAGAAGGATTTAAATAATAACTATCTCCATTAAGTTTGGTTACATAAATCATAAACTAAAACAAAAAATCAACTCTTAAGCCTTACAAGCTCTTGCAATAACTGATCTGAAGTAGTTATAGTCTTAGCATTAGCTTGAAAACCTCTCTGAGTCACTATCATATCTGTAAATTGTTCAGCAAGATCAACATTAGCCATTTCTAAAACTCCTGACCTAATAGTACCAAGTCCTGCAAATCCAGTCTCACCTATTCTAGCTTGTCCTGAATTACTAGTTTCAGTAAAATTGGTATCACCTGCTTTTGCAAGACCCCCAGGATTAACAAATGAAGCAAGAGCAATCTTTCCAATAGTGCGTCTAATGCCATTTGAATAAACTCCTGTAATAACACCATTTTGATCAATCTCATAATTTTCCATATATCCCATACCATACCCATTTTGAACAATAGCTTTTGTAGTACTTGCATCAGCAAATTGAGTAATTGAATCAGCATAACTACCAACAGTTCCAAGTCTAAGGTTAACGGTCTGCTCACCACCTTCTCCAGCATTAGCATCAATAACACCAAAAGTTATAGGAAACTCAAGTAAATCTCCTGGTTGACCTGCTTGACCATTTAAAGAAAGCAATGCTCCCTCATTATCAAATCCCATTGTAAAATTAGAATTTTCTTCTCCATTAACTAAAACTGTAGCATTCCATGTATTAGGAGCAGTTGCATCCTTTAAAACTCTAAGTTCAACAACATTAGTATTCCCAAAAGAATCATAAATGGTTTTATTGACAACCCAAGTACCACGAGCAATATCTACTTCGTTTGCACCTTGTTGAACTATAGGCAATCTCTTATCAAGATTACAAGCAAAAGTAATGTACTCAGTAGCTTTAGCACCCTCTTTATCTCTAATAGGAATAATCAAATCTCTAATATCAGAAGATGTATTGAAAACTTGCTCTCCTCCAACAGATTCTGCCATCCAACCTTGAATTCTCATACCATTTGCAGGATTTACAAGATGTCTATTAGAATCAACATCAAATGCACCTGCTCTTGTATAAAAAGAATTATCACCATCCCTTAATATAAAAAACCCATTACCACTAATTCCTAAATCAGAAGCTTTCTGGGTACTTTGAAATGAACCTTGAGTATGAATAGTATCAACAGTAGCAACAGTCATTCCAAGACCAATTTGTTTTGGATTAACACCTCCACGTCCATCAGTAGGACGAGATGCCCCAGAAATACTTTGAGATATCATGTCTTGAAAATTAACTCTTCCTTTCTTAAAGCCAACGGTATTAACATTTGAAATGTTATTACCAACAACATCCATTCTTGTTTGATGATTCTGCAACCCAGAAACACCAGAATACAAAGATCTCATCATATAATTACTCCTCCAATCCTACTGATAAAACATTACTATAAACATAATATTTTCCATCAATCATAATTTGTGGATTTACTCCTGCCTTTACACTTGTAACTTTACCTTTAATAATTTTTCCTTCAACATTTTCAAATTCAACTATTTTCCCTAATAAATTCAAATCCTTATTTACACCAAGGATAGATGATAAATTTTCAAAAGATTTATTCATATTTGTCATCTGTTCAAGTGCCGAAAACTGTGCCATTTGAGAAATAAATTCTTTATCTTTCATTGGCTCTGTAGGATCTTGATATTTAAGCTGAGTAAGAAGCAATTTCAAAAAATCATCTCTACCCAAATTACTTTCCTTAATATCCCTATCTCTTTTTAATCCAGCATTAACTATTTTTTTAGACTGCCCTATATTAACTAAATTATCAATATTACTAATTGTATTCATCTGTCCTCCATTTTAAACAATTAAATTAACATTTTCCTCTAAATCACTAAAAAATTCAACATAATCTTCAATTCTAAAAACCTGACTCTCCTTTAAAGAATGTCGATGACCCTCAAAATCATCCTTAAAATTACTACCAGAAGAAAATCCCAAATCACTACCTGCAAGAGAAAGATTTAAACTACTATTAAAACCATTATCACTTAACATTTTATTGAGTGAATACATATTTTGTTCAAAAAGAGTCCTAACATTATGATTATCAACTATTATCTTTCCTAATAAATTATTATTAGAATCAAGATTTAAATTAATTCTTATACTACCAAGTTTTTTAGGTTTTAAAATCAACCTAATCTCTCCTGTATCATTTGATTTTAACACAATTTTAGCCTTATTCACAATATTACGATTAACTTTCAAATTCCATTCTGACATCAAATTATCATCAATTTGACTTAAAAAAAATTCTTTTATATTTTTTACACTAGATCCAGATAGATTATCCATAAATTCGCTAGAACTATCAAATGTTTCCTTTAAAGCATATTTTCCAACAGAATTATCATTATCAACTAATCTAAATCTAGAATTTGTATTCAAAAATTCCTTAACACCACTATTCTTCTTAAAATTTTTAACATCAATATTAATCAAATTTTTTTCTTTTTCTGTATTCTTTTTTATAATACCCAAATCTCCACATTCAAAATCAGTACCAATATTGAAACAATCAGCATTAAAAACAAAATTTAAATCACCAATTAAAGTAGCAAGTTCAGATAAGACCTTCTCAACATTACTTAACATTTCTCTTCTATCAACAAATTCAGAATCAAAAGATAAATTTTCTCTTAAATTTTTCAAACTTTCAAAATCAAATAAACTTCCTGTTTCTTTAAGCAAGGATTTAAAGTCAGACATAAAATCTTTATCTTTAAATTTTTCCAACACAAAAGAATGATTTAAAGAAAGATTTTTAGAACTTTTATTTATAAGCCCATTACTCTTTAAAAACTCTAACAATGAAATTCTTAATTTAGACATACTTTGAATTTCTGAAGAAATAAAATCTGCAAAACCACCCTTTTTATCTTGACTTAATAAACTAGCATTTATAAAATTAAAATTTTTATTTAACTTTGATAAATTAACATCAATAATTTTACTTAAATTACTCATACATTACTCCAATGCACTAACAGACATTTTTCTAATCAATACAGCAGCCTTCTTAGAATCCATAAGAGACAACCAATAAGGCACAATAGATGCTCGTCCTTCTTTTTTGGCTATATCTTCTACTTTACGCATATAAGATATAGCAATCTCATCATTAAGTTCTTCAATTCTTTTAACTGCATCTTCTGGTGGCATATTAATCAAATATAAAGCAGCCTGTGCAAAATTTGCATCCTCATCTCTATACTTGTTAACAATATCATCAATTAACTTTTGTTTTAAATCCAAATCTTTTTGTTTTTGATTAAGTTCCGCTTCCAATTTATTTAAATTATCTTCCCTTTTCTTTAATTCTTCTCTCAATTTTTCAACTTGTTGACTCTTAATATAAATGGCCTCTTTTTCTTTTATCATCCTAATCTCATCAAGACTAATATGTGTATAATCAAGTAACTGCTCATCATCTTTAAAAAATAAAGTTCTAATATACTTGGGCAAATAGTCTCTAGTATGATATATACCAAATAAATCTGTTAAAAAAAAAGAAAGTCCTAAGAAAAAAATAACCAAAAATAACCACAAAAAAAATCTAAATAAAAATAACAAATAATTATTCATTATTCTTTCCTAATTTCTTACAAATCTTATAATTAACATACTCGTCTAAAGACAAAATCTCACTTCTTATTTTACCTTTAATTATAGTATTATTTAAAGTTTTTATTAATATGTCAACCTTTTTTTCTTCTGCATACTTTTTTAAATAAATATCATAATATTTATTATACTCTCTCTTAAACTCCTCAAGCTTTTTTATCTCTTCTTTTTGTTTTAAAGAAATATAATCCAAATAATTTCCTTTCAAAAAAAGGTCTGCACTATTTAACTTACAAAGTCCTTTAATAATACCTTCCAAAAATTCTTCTATTTTTACAATCTTATTATTAACATTCATCAAATCATTCTCACTAAATTTTCTATTATAGGTTCTAATGGTTAATATTTTTTCAAAATTTTTTTTCTTTAAAATTAAATCATTCAAGCTAATATTTCTCTCATTTCATTATCCAAATTTTCAAAATCACATTCTTCCTGCATCCCTTGGGATAAAAAATCAATAATTTTTGGATATTTTGCAATAGCTAAATCAACTTCTTTATTAGAACCCTTAACATAAATCCCTGTTTTAATTAAATCCTCATAGCTTTTATAAATTGATAACAAATTCCTAATTTTAGATATCAATTTTTGTTTCTCAAAATTGACTATTCTATGAAGAGATCTTGAGGTTGAATTTAAAATATTTACCGAAGGATAAATTCCTTTATCAGACAAATCTCTATCTAAAATAATGTGTCCATCCAAAACAGCCTTCATATTATCAGATATAGGTTCACTAAAATCATCACCCTCAACAAGCACAGTATAAAATCCTGTAATACTACCCTTTGCATTAAGTCCTGAACGCTCAAGCAAAATAGGAATTTCCACAAAAACAGACGGAGGATATCCTTTAGTAGCAGGGGGCTCTCCCATCGAAAGACTAATTTCTCTTTTAGCATTTGCAAATCTTGTAATTGAATCAAACAATAACATAACATCCATTCCACAATCTCTAAAATGTTCAGCCACTAATGTTGCTGTATAAGCCCCCTTATATCTTGAAATAGGAGACTCATCAGAAGTTGACACAATTAAAACACTTCTATTAAAACATCCATTTCCAAGCTCATATTTAATAAATTCATTAAGTTCACGACCTCTCTCCCCAATAAATGCAATGACATTAACATCTGCTTTTGAATTCTTAGCAATCATACCAAGCAAAGTAGACTTGCCAACACCAGCACCTGAAAAAATACCCACACGTTGTCCCCGTGCCACTGGCAAAAATCCATCAAGAACTCTAACCCCAGTAACTATTTGCTCAGTAAAAACACCTCTATCTAAGGGATTAATACTACTAAAACTTAATTCTTTATAATTATTACCAAAAAACGGACCTTTGTTATCAATAGGCCTTCCAAGCGAATCAATCACCCTTCCAAGTAATTCATCACTAAGATTAATTTGAGGTTTCTTATTTAAGGAATAAACTTTATCTCCAACCTTAATCCCATCAAATCCTTCATAAGCCATAAGACTCACACAAGATCCATTAAAACCTAAAACTTCCGCATATATTTTTTTTCCACAACTCTGCTCAATTAAACATAAATCACCAATACCACATTTTGGACCTAAACTTTCCAGCAAAAGTCCTTTAATTTTTTTTACCCTACCAATAAAAGATATAGTATGAATATCATCTAATATATTTGAATAACCTTCAAAAAAATTATCCATCAAAATTCCTCAGTAGCTAGAATATAGAAGAAAAATTTTTAAATCTCTCCTCTATCCTATCAAGTTGAGATGAAATTCGTGCATCTATCTCACCAAAATCAGTCTCAATAATACATCCACCCTTTCCTATATTAACGTCCTCAACAATTTCAAGATTTTCTATAAAATCAAATTTAGAAATAAATTCATGTTTTTGATGACTTACAACATCTATATCATCGAGATTCACACGAATAATAATACTAGTTTTACTTTTTATTTTTTTTAAAGCCTCATTTACATTTTCTATAACAACACCTTTTTGAGAATCTATGATTTTTTTAACCACTTTAACTGCAATTTGCATTACAAGATTCATTATGTGTTCACCTGAGGACTCAAGAATTTCCTTTCTTTTTGCAATCAAAGAAGATATAATACCATTCAATTTCCCAAGTATTTTATCAAAATCTTCACGTCCCTTTTGAAATCCATCATCATATCCTTCATTTCTCCCTTTTTCAGTCTCAATTTCAAGTTCTCTCTTTAATTTTTCTTCATGTTCTTTAATTATCCTTTGAATTTCCAAATTAGATTCTCTCTCAATTGCTCCTTTTTTATCTTCAGCCTCTTTTTGTAAACTTTCAGCTTTCTCATTAGCCAAACTCACTATTTCATTAGCCTGCTCCCTAGCTTTCTCAAAAATTTTAGAACATTCAGCATCAATTTCTGCCTTAATAAGTTCATGTTCATGTTCAAGTTCTTCTTGTAGTTTTGCCTTTTGACTCATTAAAGTTTCAAGCTCATTACGAAGCTTAACACTACGACTCTCTACATCAAAAATTTCATTTTCTTTTCTCTTAACTTCTAATGATTTAAAGAGAGGATTTGCAATTTCAACAAACTCTAACTTTACTGCATTTACAATTTCTTTTGATTTATATAAAACCTTAGGCAAATACAACTCCTTTATTAGATAAGCACATCTTCCTCACCACCTCTAGAAATTACTATTTCACCCTGCTCTTCTAATTTTCTAATAAGAGAGACAATTTTTTGTTGAGCTTCCTCAACATCTTTACGTCTAGTGGGACCCAAAAATTCCATATCTTCTTTAAGCATTCCAGCGGCTCTCTTAGACATATTCTTGAAAATTTTTTCTTGTACAGGAATATCAACTGATTTTAAAGCTTTTGCCAATTCCTGACCATCGATTTCCCTTAAAATACGCTGTATTGATCTGTCATCAAGAAGCACAATATCTTCAAATACAAACATTTTCTTCTTAATTTCTTCTGCAAGCTCAGGATCTTCTTCTTCAAGAGATTCAATAATAAATTTCTCTGTTTTACGATCAGCCATATTAATTATTTCAACAACATTATCAACACCACCAGCTGAAGTATAATCTTCTGAAGACAAAGAAGCCAATTTTTTTTCAAGAACTCTTTCAACCTCTCTTACAACTTCAGGAGAAGTTCTATCCATCAATGCTATTCTTCTGGCAACATTAGTTTGAATTTCAGTAGGAAGACTAGAAAGAATAAATGAAGCCTTTTGGGGATCAAGATATGACAGTATCAAAGCAATTGTTTGTGGATGTTCTTGTTGAATAAAGTTTAAAATATTAGCAGGATCTGCTCTTCTAACAAACTCAAAAGGTCTTGATTGCAAAGCAGAACCTAAATTATTAATAATATCCACTGCCTTTTGAGTACCAAGTGATTTCTCAAGAAGTTCTCTAGCATAATCTATACCACCCTTTTGAATAAATTCTTGGGCCATCATTAATTCTTTAAATTCCAAGAGAACACTATCTTTAAGCTCAGAAGTCACAACATCAAGTCTTGCTATTTCAAAAGTTAAAGACTCTATTTCTTCTTGAGAGAGATATTTAAATATTTTTGATGAAATATCAGAACCTACAGAAACTAATAAAATAGCAGCCTTTTGTTTTCCTGTTAAAGTAGAAACACCAAATATTTCTTTTTCTTTTTGATCTTCCATATAAACTATTATCCTTTATACATTCTTCACAATCCATGTCCTAATAAGCTTAGCAACATCTTCGGGTTTCTCTCTAGCTAAAATTTCAGCATTACTTTGAAGTTCATCCTCTTCTCTAAATCCACCAACAACATTATCAATCCCAATATTATCACCATCCATTAATGCCTGTTGACGTCTTAAATGTGCTTGTCTTGCAAATTCTTCTTCTCTAAGACGTCTTCTTCTCTCAAGTTCTCTAGAAATAATGAAAAACACTGTAAATATTAATATCAATAAAGCAATTATTATACTTACAACAAAAATAAGAAATTTAAATTTTTCACCTGCAAAATAATCCTCATCTATTTTTCTAAATTCACTTGCTCTATCAAAGATAATATTTCTAACAGTAATTGAATCACCTCTTTCTGGTTTATACTCAAAAGAACTCTGCAAAACATCAGTTATACTTTTTAAAGTCTCATCAGAAATAGGCTTATACTCCCTTTTTCGCATCCCATTTTCCATAACGAAATTTCCAGACTCATCATAAACAAAATCCCAAATACCATCTATAAAAATTCCAAGCGAAATCCCAGAAACTCTAGCAGGTTCCTTTTCACTTAAAGATTTTTTTTCATTAAGAGCAACATTTTTTATTTCTTTAAACTCATTTGATTTTCCAATAATATCGCTCATATCTCCGTATTCAGGAGGAGTATTACCTTCCTGTCCAGGAGGACCCCATGGACTATAACCTTGTCCTTCATACTCTCTCTTATGTACTTGAGAAGAAATTAATGTAGAATCACTCACTTTTCTTGTATTATAAGAAACTTTTGGATTTTGAGGTTCAAGCTCAATAGGAGCATACTCTTTAGATTCTGTAGTTTGCTTTGAAGTATCTAATGTAACATTAACCCTTGCAATCATAAATCTATCACTAGACAAAACCTTACTTAAAGCAAAATCAATCTCATCACGAAGCATAGATTCATATTTTAATTTAAGTTTTCTTTCCTTCTCAGCTAAATCAATTCTATCAACACCATCTAAATTAGAAAAATCATTTAAAATGGTTCCTTTATTATCAACAATAACAATATTATCTGCTTCAAGACCTTCAACAGCATATTGAATTAACTTAACAAGACCTTCTACTTTTTGACGATTAGTTGCAATATCAGAACCAGGTTTAGGAGTAATTCTAACAGACGCTCTCACAGATTCTTGTGATTCTTTAAAAAGAGCTTTTTCTGGCATAACAAGATTAATACTAACAGCATCAACATCATCAAGAGCAACAATATGTTGCTCAACAGCTCTTGTAATTGACCTTCTAAGATTAATATTCCTCTCAAAATCAGTAATAGTCCATCTATCAATATCAAAAAGAGACCAAGGATCCATATGCATAGGAATAAGCTCTTCTCTTACAAGAATTGCTCTTATTCTCTTAGACATATTTTCATCACTTAAGTAAATTCTTCCATCAGCAGTAATAGTATACTTTGCATTCTCTCTATCCAATCTCTGCACTATTTTATCTAACAAGTACTGATCCTTAATCGAAATACCAAAAAGAGCAATACCTTGTTTTCTAGTAGAAAAACTCACCAAAAAAACAAGCGACAAAATTATAAATAAAGCAATAACCCCAAAAGCCACTTTTTGAACCATAGTGGCTTTTTTTATCTTTTTACTTATTGATGCAAAAAACTTAGTAATAAAATTGTTCAAACTGCATAGCTCCTTAACGAATATTGATTACATCTTGATAAGCCTTTATGCTTTTCTCAACAACAGCTTTTGTAATACTTAAATTCATATTAGCTTTAGCCATTGATATTACAACATCATGAACATCAACACTATCTGGATGCAAAATAGCTTGCTGTGATACTTTATACATATCCAACTGACTATTATTAACATTAGATATCAAATTTAAAAAAAGTTCTCTAAAGGTTCCTGCTTGTTTTTCACTCTTAACACTAAAATCAGAAAAACTTTTATCAAAATGCAAAGGATTTTTACGAATTAAATAAACATTACTATCTGTGAAAAAAGAATCTACTTTCATTTTCTACAAACCTCCTTAATTTTGAAGTATTGATAATGCACTCCTAAACATTGATTTACTACTATTAATTACAGAAGAATTTGCTTCATAAGCACGAGAAGCAGAAATCATATCTACCATTTCTTCAACCACATTTACATTAGGAAATTCCACATAACCTTTCAACTCTCCAGATTTTATTGCATCAGGATGAGTTGGATCATATTGTAGCTTTAAAGGAGACTTGTCTTTTTCAATACCAGAAACTCTGACGCCTTGTCCAACTCCATTATCAAGATAATCAGGAACAAAAGGCCCCTTCCAATATGGACTTACAACTCTAGGAGCAAAAATTATTCTCTCTCGTCTATAAGCTCCCCCATCAGCAGTCCTGGTAGTTTCCACATTTGCAATATTATTTGCAATAACATCGAGTCTTAATCTTTGAGCTGTCAAACCTGTCGAAGCAGTATTAATACTTGAAAATAATCCCATATACAAATATTCCTTGAGGTTATATAACTTATTTTATTACAATATTTACACTTTTAAAATGATGAGCTTGAATATTTGTAAATAATCTATACATCATTTGGTTCTGAACAAGACTTTTCATTTCAGAATCAATATCAACATTATTGCCATTATTATTCAATGTTGAGAGATGATCAAGCATTCTTTGAGGTTTAACATCTAAATATCCTAACTCTTTAAAACCATCTAAATGTTTATTATTACCTCTAATCAAAGACAAATTATTTGTCTTTTCATTCAAAATTGCTCTCTCAAGCTCAGCCTCAAAAGTAACCTTACTTCTCTTAAAATTCGGAGTATCCACATTTGCAATATTATCAGCCACTACACTTTGTCTTAACCCAAGAACATCTAAATACCTATGTGTCAAATCTACTGATCTTTGAAAAATATCCAAACTAATATCCTCATACTACAAATTGTTTTTTACTATATTATATAATAATTTAAGTCTTTTTGTTCGTTAATTTTTATTTTTTCATCAACATAGTCCAAATTTATTTCAATTTTTTTCAACTTACTACCAGGTGCCTCAAAAAAAAGATCGGCAAGGATTTTTTCCATAACTCCATGCAATCTCCGTGCACCAAGATTTTCTCCCTCAAAATTCATATTAAATGTAAGTTCAGCAATCCTATCAATTGCCTCTTCAGTAAATGTTAAGGTTAAATTATAAACTTTAAACATCGCAATGTACTGTTTTATCAAAGAATTTTTAGTACACTTTAAAATATTTTTAAAATCATCTATACTCAAACTTGTAAGTTCAACTTTAATTGGAAACCTACCTTGAAGCTCTGGTATTAAATCAGATGGTTTAGATAAATTAAATGCACCAGCAGCAATGAACAAAATATGAGAAGTATCAACTATTCCATACCTAGTATTAACTTTAGATCCTTCAACAATTGGCAAAATATCTCTCTGCACACCTTCTCTAGATACATCATTTCCAGTTCTATTTTTAGTAACTATTTTATCTATCTCATCAATAAAAACAATACCCATATTTTCAACCCGTGATTTAGCAATATCTACAATATTTTCATAATCAACTAATTTTTCAAGCTCCTCAGATATAATTATCTCTCTAGCTTTTTTTATTTTTAACTCTCTTCTCTTTTTTCTATCAAAGATATTATTAATAAGACCCCCAATACTCATATCAATCTCTTCTAAATTACCACCTGAAAATATTTCTATAGTAGAAACAGGCATCTTACCCGAAACATAAACATCGATAAGATTCTCATCAAGCTCACCTTTTCTTAACTGTTTTCTAAACTTATCTCTCAATTTATCACGAACTCTCTTCTCTTCATCAGTAATATTATCATTCTCAGAATTCTCAGAATTTTTTAAAAGTTTATCAATGATTCTATCCTCAGCACGCTTACTTGCTTCTTCTTTAACAGAATCATACATCTCTTCCCTTACCATATTAACTGCAATACTCATTAGATCACGAATCATAGATTCAACATCACGACCAACATAACCTACCTCAGTATATTTAGTAGCCTCAACTTTAATAAAAGGAGCCTTAATAAACTTTGAAAGTCTTCTTGCAATTTCAGTTTTCCCAACTCCAGTTGACCCAACCATAATAATATTTTTAGGCATAACATCGTCTCTTATTTCTTTAGGAAGTTTAGACCTTATATACCTATTAACAAGAGCAATTGAAACCAATTTCTTTGCTTCTGACTGTCCTATTATATACTTATCCAATTCTGCAACAATTTCTCTAGGTACTATACTTTGATCCTCAATCTTATTCATCAACCAATCTCCTCAAGCACAATATTTGAATTTGTATATATACAAACTCTTGCTGCTATCTTTAAAGCTTTAAAAGCAATATCAGCAGCACTTAATTTTTTATTTTCCATGTAAGCAAGAGCTGCTGAGTATGCATAATTTCCACCACTACCAATGGAAATTACATCCTCTTCAGGCTCAACAACATCTCCAGTACCTGAAATTAATAAAATATTATCAGAATCAGCAACAAGCATCATTGCCTCAAGTTTATGCAGTATTTTATCAGCTCTCCAATCTTTTGCAAGATCCACAGCAGCTCTCTTAATATCAATAATTCCATCTTCTCTAGACTTCACCTTTTCCTCAAATTTCTCAAAAAGAGTAATAGCATCAGAAGTCGAACCTGCAAATCCTGCCAAAATCTTTCCATTAACCAACTTTCTTATTTTTACAGCATTAGATTTTAAAACAGTATATCCAAAAGTCACCTGCCCATCTGCTGCTACTACAGTCTTTCCTGCCCTTCTTATTGCAATAACTGTGGTTCCTTTAAAATTCACGACGTCCCCTCCCTATTTAGATATTTCATTCAATAACTCACTAATAAGCATACTAGATATATCTCCACCTATACAACAACTATCCATATCATCAACAATTTCAAGCTTATTATACTCAACATTTAAAACCTTATAAAGATCTGGTACTGATTTTATTTCTAAGGCTCCAGAATCATATAAATCCCTAGAACCATCACCAGAATAATTAACATCATAAACATAAACATCAAGACCAACATCAAGTCCAAGTTCAGCAGTAATTAAAGCACCTGACTTTTTTGGTGCACAAGTAACAAAAACAGCATTTGCAAGACCAGCCACTATCCTATTTCTTTTTGCAAAAAAATAATTTTGTATCTTCTCATAAGGCAAAGTCTCAGTCAGAATACCTCCACCATTTTCTAAAAGACGAGCAACATATTTTCTATTTTACTTTGGATAAATATTATCAATATCTGTCGCAATAACTGCATATGTCCTCTTTTTTTCAATAAGTGCACCAATATGAGCCGCAATATCAGCACCTACTGCAAATCCAGATATTATCTCGATATTATTCCTAACAAGATGAGATGACAACTCTTTAATTTTATTTGCCAAAAAAGTACTAATCTGTCTTGACCCAACAACAGCCCAAGATACAGAATTAGAATCTGGAAGATTCCCTTTATAATAAATGACAAATGGAGGATCATAGATTCTCTCTAATTTGAAAGGATAATCTTTAAACCCAAGAACTACAACCTTTGTACCCGTCTTATTAATAATTTTTTGTTGCAACTCTATTAATTTTAGGTCTGGAAGCTTATGGATTTTTTTAAAATCTCTAGATAAATAACTAGAAATATCTCTTAAACTTAATTTACAAAGTTCATTGAAATCAAAATTATTAAAAATCCTAAGCTTTTCTTTGCTCTTTAAAAATTTTAAATTATCAACATAAAGTAATTTGCACATAAAAACTACTTAAAATCATTTATTATTTTACTAACTCCCTCTATCTGTTCTTGAGTTGAAGCCTTACTTTTTGCTTTATTATAAAATAATAAAGCATTATTAAAATCACCAAGAGAATAATAATTTGCACCTCTTAACATCAAAAACTCAAAATAATTTTCTCCCATAAATTCAAGTTTACTTAAATAACCTTTAGCTTCTAATTGCTTATCAAGATCATAAACATACATAGTAGAGAGAGCAAAAATTGCTTCCTTAAAATCATCTTTAAGAGATATCGATTTTAAAAAAGAATTTTCAGCAAGAGTAAAATACTCCTCTATCTTGTCTTGAGTTTGCATTCCCTTAGCTAAATTATAAGAAGAAACACCTATATAAAAATGAGACAAATGATTATCGGGTCCATACTCTAAATTTTTATTTAAATATTCAATAGCAGGCAAATATTGACCAAGCTTAATAAGCTCAAGACCAATTAAGATAAAAAACCTGGCCTTCTTAGCAATAGAATTTATTATTTTTAAAACATTTTTTTCTTCCCTATCAATAAATTCTTTATAAACTTCTACCTTTTCTAATGAACCACCACCAGATAATTCCACTTCTCTGATTCTAAGTCCAAGATTTGATTTTTCTTTAGCTCCATCACCACAAGAAACCCATAGTAACAAAAATACCGATACACATCTCTTCATTCAATTGTCGCCATTTTTCTTATTTAAATTTCTAAGAAATGTGGGGATATCAATATCATCTTCAAAATAATTCACATTTTTTGATTTTGCTATAAAATTATCATTAGCCCCATAAGTCACCCCAGAAGCATCTTGACTACCTGACATTAAACTATCAAATTCTTTTGAACTTAAAGTATTATTCTCAACAACTCCAGATAGATCTTTTTGTTTTTTAGCAGAAAATCCAGTAGCAACAACTGTAACATAAATCTCATCATCCAGATTTGAATTAATTGCATGTCCATATATTACAGTAGCCTCATCATCAACACTAGCAGTAATAATTCCCATAATCTCTTCAAGTTCAAGCAATGAAAAATCTTCACCCCCAGTTATATTAACAAGAAGACCCTTAGAACCTTCTATTCTAACTTCCTCAAGTAAAGGATTACTAATAGCAGAAGTAGCAGCATCAACTGCCCTATTCTCACCCTTGCCATAACCAATACCCATTAAAGCATCTCCTTGCCCTTGCATAATACTCTTAACATCAGCAAAATCAATATTGACTTCTCCATGTTCAATAATAAGACCTGCAATTCCCTGTACACCCATTCTAAGTACATCATCAGCTCTCTTAAATGCATCCTTAATCGTAGTTCGTTTATCAACAACTGTTAAAAGCTTTTGATTTGGAATAATGATCAAAGTATCAACAGATTTTCTTAAATTATTTATTCCTTGCTCAGCAAGTCGCATCTTTTTAGGTCCCTCAAATTTAAAAGGCTTAGTAACAACTCCAACTGTCAAAATCCCAAGTTCCTTAGCAACTTGAGCAATAACAGGAGCAGCACCTGTTCCTGTTCCTCCTCCCATTCCAGCAGTAATAAATACCATATCAGCACCTGCTAAATGATTTTTAATAACATCAATGTCTTCTTCTGCTGCAGCCTGTCCAATTTCTGGTCTACCACCAGCCCCAAGACCTGCTGTAACTTTAGCACCAAGAGCAATCTTGATGGGAGCAATAGACGTTTGAAGAGCCTGAAGATCAGTATTTGCTACAATAAATTCAACATCTCTTACTCCATATTCAATCATACGATTGACAGCATTACTACCACCACCGCCTGCACCAATTACTTTAAGAACCGTAGGATTTGTAGCAGAATCAAACCTTTTTGAATGACTATCAATAATATTATAATCTTTCATTTAAATGCCTCCATGACCAATCAAAACCACTCCTTCAAAAACCAACCTTTCAATTTTGAAGATATTTTACCTTGTCTTTTAGATTTATTATTTCCTTTTTTCAACTTATTAAATTTTTGTTGCTCATGTTTATACAAAACAAGACCAAGAGCTGAAGAAAATTTAGGATCAATATACTCTTCCCCAACCCCATTAATATTCATTGGAAACCCTATTCTTGATGAATACTTAAATATTTCTTCTGTCAAATTAGAAATACCAGGAAACAAAACTCCCCCTCCAGTCAAAACAATCCCTCCATTAATCCTATTATAAAGTCCCCTCTTAACTATTTCGGCTTTTATCATCTCAAAGATTTCACTTAATCTCGAACTAATAATTATAGCCAACTCTTTTCTACTCTTTTCTTGAGGTGGTCTAGTTCCAAGATTAGGTATAATGACACTTTCCATTTGAGTCTCAAGAGCAGAAATATGGGCAACTCCAGCTGTTATTTTAATATTCTCAGCAACATCTTCGGGAACTTTCCAAACTTGTGCAATATCAAGAGTCACTCTATTTGCACCTATAGGAATTACTCCTGTATAATAAGGAGAACCATCAACATAAAGAATGATATCGGTTGTACCTTTTCCCATATCAATAAACAAAACTCCCATTTCACGCTCCTCTTTAGATAAGGTAGCATAAGATGAAGCCAAACTTCCAAGAACAACCTCATCAACAGAAAATCCTGCTCTATTTACACATCTAACTAAATTCTGACTTGAAGAACTAGATCCTGTAATAATATGTACTTCACCTTCAAGACGAATTCCCATCATATCTATTGGATTTTTTATATGAGGGATTCCATCCACAATAAACTCTTGAGGAATTACATGTAAAATTTCTCTATCCATTGGAATTACAATTGCCTTAGCAGCCTCAATAACACGTTCAACATCTTCATCACCAATTTCCCTGGTCTTTGAATTTATTGCTACAACTCCACGAGAATTAGTACCCTCAATGCTACTACCTGACATAGAAACAGAAAGAGTAGCAATATCACACCCAGAAATAAGCTCAGCAGCCTCAATAGAATTCGATATCGAATCAAGAGCTGCCTCAATATTTATAAGGACTCCTTTTCTAACACCCCTTGAAATGCTAGTGCCTATTCCAACTATCTCCAATTGATTGTTCAAATTTACCTCAGCTACAACAGTACAAATTTTTGAAGTTCCAACATCCAATCCTACTATCAAATCCCTAGACACTAATTCTCTCCTAACAAAATGATATCACCACTTCTTAAATCAACAATATCAAATCCTTTTTTAAGTAAATTAGATATCATGAATACCTTATGCATTACACTTATTAAATCCATATCCATTCTTATCAATATCTTATTATATATATTCTTTATATACAAAATAATCTTGTAATCATAGAAATTCAACTTCAAAAAATTAATTTCTGATATTAAATTATACAAAGTATTTTGATTTATTTTAACATAGTTAAGGTTCTTTATAATAGTTAACATCCCATCCTCTAAAAAATCACCAACTTCAATGCCAGTTAAATTCAATCCGCTAATTATAGGCAAATCATAAATCAAATCTTTAGATTTCTCTAAAATAACACCATCTGAGGCAATAAAATAATAGACAAAACTACCATTAATATTCTCATAAGCAGTAGCCACAGGAACTCTTCTCTCAATATTGATGCTAATCATATTAGGAAATTTAAGTTTTATCTTCACATTCTTTACTCTTAAATCCTTCATAATATTCTTCTCATAAATACTAATATCAGCATTATAATAATAAGTATTAGGCTTAATTCCTGAAATACTTAATATATCTTCCTTAGAAATATGAATGTCATCATTGAAACTAATATACCTAATTAAAAAATAAGGAGAAATAAAAATAATAAAAATAATTTCAAGTAATATAAAAGATATTATTACATAAATATAAATAATTAAAATTTTTCTATAAATCCCCATAAACCTAAAACTAAATCACAATTACTCTAAACTATGTACCCTCAATATCTCTTGAGACATTTGAAATAAGACCAGAGAGTGCCATCGTAACAACAATAGAAGAACCACCTGATGAAAAAAATGGCAAATTTATACCTGTAGGGGGCAAAAGTCCAATTGCAATTAAAATATTCATGATACTTTGAAGAAAGATTGCAAGACTTGAAATAAACGCAAGAAAAAATTTAAACTTGGTTTTAGCATGAATGGCAACAAAATATCCAAAATAAAAAAATAAAAAAAACAATACAATAGCAAAAAAAATTCCAAAAAACCCTAATTCTTCTCCAAGTACAGAAAAAATAAAATCAGAATTAGCCTCAGGAAGTCTTCCAAGCTTCATCTCACCCATTCCAAGCCCCTTACCTAAAAGACCACCACTCTTTAAAGCATTAAGTGACGATATTATTTGATATCCCTTTCCCAAAGGATCATCATAAGGATTTAAAAATGCAAAAATTCTTGCAACCCTATAAGGTTCAAATAATAAAAACAGCATAGCAATTGGAATAAAAGTAAACAAAATAGCAAAAATGTATCCTAATGACATTCCAGCAATAAACAAAACAATAAAAAAAAGAATAGCAAAATAAATAGCTGTTGAATAATCATTTTGTAAAATTATAAGCAACCAAAAAATACCAAAAATTAACATAGGTTTAAGCCAATAAGAAATATAATTATTTGCTTTTAATTTAAACTTACTCAAATAATTTGCAAGATAAATTGTAAAAGAAACCTTAAAGATTTCTGATGGCTGAATACTGATACCTTTAAAAAATATCCATCTTTGTGCTCCAGAAACACTAGGAGAAAAAAAAGTCGCTAAAACTAATGCAAAAGTTATAAACAATATAACAAAAACTATTTTTTTTAAAAAATCTAAAGAAATCTTATCAAAAATAAAAAACACAATCAAACTTAAAACAAGATACTTAAGACGCATTAAAAATAAAAAATTAGGATCCCCTGTAAGTTCCAAACTTAAAAAAAATGAAGATGTATAAAATACAATAAGACCATAAGAAATAAGTGAAAATAAAACAAGAAAATAACATTTTCTAAGAGAGGTTTTCTCTACAAACATAACTCCCAATCTAAATTTCTTATCTAATCTTAATAGTACTTAAAGCAAGTATAGCAAATATTAAACCTATGATCCAAAATCTAATAACAACCTGCATTTCAGACCACCCAAGCTCCTCAAAATGATGATGAAGTGGCGCCATTTTAAATACCCTTTTTTTGGTTTTCTTATAAACCACAACTTGAATAATTACAGATAAAGTTTCTACAACAAAAACTCCTGCAAGGATTGCAAAAAGAATTTCACTCTTTAAAATCAAAGCTACCATTCCAAGTACTGCACCTATTGAAAGACTACCAGTATCACCCATCATTATTTTAGCAGGATATGCATTAAACCACAAAAATCCAAAACTACCACCAAGCAAAGCCCCAAGAAATATTACAAGTTCTTCACAACCTTTAACATTTGGAATATTTAAATACAATGCAAAATCAACTCTACTTGTAAGATATGCAATTATTATTAAAGCACCTATTACAACAATACTAAGTCCAATAGCAAGTCCATCAAGCCCATCTGTTAAATTAAAAGAATTAGATGCAGATATCAGAACAAACATCCCAAATGGAATATATAAAATTCCCAAATCTAATTTGAGAGATTTGAAAAATGGAAAATAAAGTATACTAACATGTTCTCCACCAAAATAGTAAAGCATAACAACTGAAATAAAAGAAAATAATATTTGCCCATAAATCTTAAATTTAGGATTAAGTCCATCCGAATTTTTCCTTTTTATTTTAAGCAAATCATCTGTAAATCCCAAACACGCAAAACTAACCATAACAAACAGTACAATTAAAAAATAAATATTAAAAAAATGAATCCAAAAAAATAAAGAAACTAAAACACAAAAAAAAATAAGAACACCACCCATAGTAGGAATTCCCATTTTTTCACTTAAATGATGTTTTGGTCCATCCTTTCTTAAAATTTGATCCAATTTTAATTTCTTAAGCCTTGAGATAATAAATGGACCAAAAATTAAAGCAAGCAAAAATGCAAAAATAGTAGCATAAGCGGTTCTAAAAGTAATATATTTCAATAATCTAAGTCCTAAAAAACAAAACATAAATCCTCTCTTCCACCATTAATTCAAAGATAGTCAAGCACTCTCTCAAGTCTATTTGTCCTTGACCCTTTAATCGCAATAAAACACCCTGATTCTAAAGCATTTACAAAACAATCAATAAAACTCTCAAAATTATTAAAATAAAATAAACAACTATTTGAGGATAGACTATCAACTCTCTTAACTGCTTGAAATTCTTCACCAATTAAAAAAATCTTATCAAAATTCATTAAAACAACTTCTTCTATAGCTGTTTTATGAACCTCATATGCAAATTTTCCAAGTTCTTTAAAAGAACCAAGAACAATGATTTTTTTATCTTTAATCTCAAGATCTAAAATCATTTCTTTTAAAGCCATAAATGAGCTTAAATTACCATTATAAGAATCATTTAAAACCAAATAATCTTTTATTCTTACAAGTTCTGCTCTACCCTTTTGAAAATCAGCATGTAACAAACCATTACGAATTTCATTTTCACTTAGTCCAAGAAATAAAGCTAAATTAATACAAGATATTGCATTGCAAATATTATGTTTCCCGGGTAATAAAATGGAATAATCACATCCTTTATAAGTAAAATCATAAGAAAATTTATCATTTATAAATGAAAATGATCTAATTTGAAGATTATGAAATTCAAAATAAAAGATATTGATATTTGGGTTTACAGATTTGGCTATTTCTTCTAGATATACATACTGAGGACAACTTTCATTTAAAATTAACATTTTGGTATCTTTTGTAATAATTTTACTCTTCTCATAAGCAACAATTTTTAAATCCTCAAAAGCTTGCATATGAGCATAACTAACATTTGTTACAATAACAATTTCAGGATTTAATATCTCAGCAATGATATTCATCTCTCCAACATAACTAATTCCTACTTCAAAAACAGCATACTCTTCATCTCCTTTGGTTCTTAAAATACTCAAAGGCAATCCAATATCTGAATTTAAATTTCCCCAAGTTTTGCAAGTTTTATATCTCTCTGACAATATACTGTAAAGCATCTCTTTCGTTGTAGTCTTTCCATTACTACCTGTAATAGCTATTCTTTTAAAACGTGTTTTTTTAATAAAGTGAGCTGCTAAATTTTGAAGACAAGTTACAACATTAGTAGTTAGCAAAAAAATTAAATCCTTATCTTTTTTTAAATATTCAATACACAAAAGTTCCCGATCTTTAGAACATACAAAACATTTAACACCAATATCAATTAAATATTTAACAAAAAAAAATCCATCTACCCTATCACCTTTATAAGCAAAATAAAGACTAACTTCACTATTCTCTACATTTATCTCACGACTATCTAGTGAATAAAATGATACAATTTTTTGCACATTACTAACATCACCAATAAATTTAACATCCTTTAGAGAATCTAAAATATCTTTAATTTTTATATGCATCAAATATCCTCATAGATATTATCGTTTAATAATATTAATATCTTTATTATCTTTTTTTTCTAAATCTAAATAATTTTGACTAAGATCTTCTATTCTATCAATACTTTGAAGCTCATATATTATGGTCAACAATCTAAGATTTTCATCAATAATATCATTTTGTTCATTATTCAACTCATCAAACTCACGTAACTTTACAACATATCTAAAATTAAAATAAATATTTAAACATACTATAATTGTTAATAGCAAAATTAATAAACAGTAAAAACCAATTTCAAATCTTTTAATCTTACTCATATAATTTTTTTACAGCCCTCAGCTTAGCACTTCTTGATGCATTATTGTACTGTTTTTCTTTAAAACTTGAGGTTATAGGTTTTTTAGTAAGTATGCAATACTTATCCTTAGTCAAACCTTTAAAAAATTCTTTTACAATTTTATCTTCCAAAGAATGAAATGTAATAATGGCCAAAATTCCATTCTTTGACAAATTTGCTATCCATAATGGCAAACTTCTCTTTAAACGATCCAACTCATCATTAACATAAATTCTTAATGCTTGGAAAGTTTTTGTTGCTGGATTTATTTTAAATTTCACATTAGGATACGCTTTACAAATTATTCTCTGGAGTTCTCTTGAGGTTTGAATCTTATTAATTTTTCTATACTCTAAGATAGCCTTAACAATTCTCCTAGAATAATATTCACCGCCCAATTCATAAATCAAATTTTCAAGCATTTCTTTATCAAAAGTATTAACAATATCATAAGCACTAATACCCCCATCAGAAGGAAAAAGTCTCATATCTAATTTTTCATCTTCCAAAAAAGAAAATCCTCTACCAGCAACTTTGTAATGAAACATAGAAATACCAAGATCAGCTAAAATAAAATTAAATCGACGATGTAAAGAATATTTACAAAAAAAATCATCAAACCAAGTATTAGAATAGGAAATTCTTTTACTAAATTCTACAAGAGATTCTTTTGCCCTATTCAAAACAACATCATCTCTTTCAATTCCAATCACATTAATATTTTGATACTTACTAAGTACAGCTTTTGAATGACCACCTTCTCCAAGAGTACAATCAACAAAAACAAATCCATCATCTAAATATATAGTTTCTACAAGATTAATAACATCCTCAAGAAGCACAGGAATATGAAAAATGTCACCCATTAAGTGTAAACCTATAAGTTAAACTATTTTCGACATTATAAACATCCCCATATTTGATTTTAATCTCATTACTACCATTAGTAAATTCAAGATTATCTATCTTAATACTTCCATTATTTTTCTTTAAATCAAAAACATTTAAATTATAATTTTTATTTCCAGAAACAACGTATGAATTACCATTTAAATATATACTTTGAAAATCAATACGAAAAACACTGTTATTATTTAATAATACTTCAAAATAATAAATACCAGTAAGAATTCTTGATTCCTTAGCAACATCTCTTTTTAAAAAATTCAAAACAAGAGTATAATTCCCTAACTCTAAATCTAGATCTACATTTTCTTTTAATAAAAATACAATATTATCTTTACTTTTTAAAAAAAGTTCAGACACAAAAAAAGAAGAAATAATATTTAAATTATTTCTATTTTTTATAACAAATAAAGGATTAATTATCTGTCTATTATACTGATCAACCACTACGATATCAAAATTTTTATTATCCATTAAAAAAACTTTATCATCCTTATAAATAAAATCACCAAAAAACTCCAAATTAAAATTTAAGTCTTTATCAAAAATGATTAAAACACTCTTATCATATTCATTTATCTTATTCTTGGAATATAAGACTTTATAATTATTTGAAAAAATAGAAAAATGAGTATCTAAAGCTCTCAATTTTATACCAATATTTAAAGTATCATTTTTAATCTCTCCAAAATCATCAATCAAATAAAATTTTTCATCCTTGCCAAATTCTAAAAATGAATATAAATTAGATATACTAAATAAAAAAAGAAAAATAATTATCATTATTTAAAGTCCTAAGTATTTTAAATCACTCTTATCATTAAAATATAAAATCCCTTTATCAAATTCAACATACGACCTTACCTTATCTTTGAAAAAGATATTATCAAACAACCTATAAGAATTTACAGAATAAGTCCTTATATTGATTATACTACTATTTAAATCATAAAAATATATTCTATATGTATTTGATAAAGAATCATAACAAGCTTGCAAAACAGAATTTTCATCATTAATCCTAAAAGTTTTACCACTCTTAATATTAAGTATTAAAAAGGAATCGAAAGTTTTAATAAACAAATTATAAAATTTATCTATCTTAAAAAAAGGATTAAAATCTTTTATCTTTAAATCTTTTAAAGATAAAACCTGATTATATCCATGATCTAAATTAATTACCTCTAAAGAATAAAATTCATTCTGCCTTAAAAGACACAAATATTTATTATCTAAGCTTAATTTAACACATATAATGGGCAAACCAAGATCTAATAAATCACCACTATAAATAAAATTTCCATGCTTATATACATAAACATTTCCATCAGATGCCCCTAAAACCAAAACACCATCATTATAATCAACACTTAATATTGAGGCTACAAATTTAAAAGAAAAAATTTGACTCCCATCTTCTCCATAAACTTCTAAAGTTTTATATAAATTATTTAAAGCAAAAATAGCATCACCTTTTGTAAATACAAGATCTTTATATGATAAAGAAAATAAAAATTTATTTGTATTTTTAGAATATATAGAATAATTATTTTGGGATTCTCCAAGTACATAATAATACTCAGAAAAACTAACCAAACGATCATTTATAACATGATAATAATATTTATTTAAATCTAGATTTAAGATTTGATCTTGCATAAAAACATTATTATTTGAAAACATTTCAACCAAATTATCATATTTTGCAAAATGATTAAATTTATAAGAAGTCGAAACATCAATTGTTACCCGCAATAAAGAATTAACTAATATGATAAATATCAACAAAAAAATCGACAAGAAGAAAAATCTCATTTTGATAAATTTCGTTGAACTTTCTCTATAAAGATGCATATTTATTACGTCCTCTCCCAATCCTTAAATTCTATTTATTTTTGCTTAAATCAGACTTAAATTTAACAGACCATACTTCATAAAATTTAGAAAATTTTTCAGCCATCTCCTTTTGAGAAGTAACTGTAGCTAAAATTTTTCCAGCCTGAATATAATTTAAAATCTGCTCTGTCAATCCATAAGCCCCATTTGCTTCATACCTTGATCTTAATAAAAATGCCCCTTCTTCTAAGAGTTCTAAAGATTTAGTTAGATGCAATAATTGAGACTTATAAAAAGGACTATCAATAACTAAATTTTTTGCTAAATTTTTAAAGTCAATAAAATTTTTTGCCAAGATAATAAACTTCAAATATATATCTTCTAAGAGAAAAATTGACTTGGAATCTCCTTTACTAAAATACATTCCCAAATCAATAAGATATCCCAATTTTCTAATAATTAAAAATCTCTCTTCAGGATTTAATTTAATAACAGATCCATTTGACACAAGCTCACTAAGAGATATGAGTAAAGAAGGGCTTACAAATAATGAAAAATCAGAAATAAAACTAAAAAGATTTGTTCGAAAATCATAATTAACCTTCAATCGAGGCCTTGTATAAAAATAATTTAAAGATAAAATATAACTTAGAACATTTAAATTTAAATTAATAAAATTAACGGTTTTATTTGAATCCACCCCAACTTTACCAGATTTTTTTACATTCTTTATTTCATCTAAAGTTTGCAAAATAAGACTATCAATAAACAAAATTTTTTGATAATTTTCATTATGCACTAAATCCATAAATACCTACACTTGCAATCAATTATTACTTTTAAAAGACTACTACATACCCAAAATTAATATTACTAATATTACCATAAAGCATTCTAACAATTCCTAAAACACTCTCATAGGCAAACAACAAAGACACCTCCTTAAGCACAAATTCTCTTTTAATACACTTTTCTTTACTAAAATATAAAAAGTTTGCAATATTAGTAAGATAAGTGACAATAAATATATGCATATTTTGCGATAAACTTTTCAAATATTTACCCAAAGTTACATTAAACTTACTCTCTATAGCATAATCAATACCATTAACTATTATATGATTATCATCAATGCTTTGAACACTCTGAATAGTCAATATTGTTTTTAAAATCTCCCCTACAGATGCAACTCTATACATTATTGATTGCACTTTTAAAGCAATATAATTAGAAATAAAAAACTTTAAATCACCTACAGTTGCCAAATTCATTTTACCTTCAAATACTGATACAAAGAATCTTACATCCCTCATATTAAATTTATGAAAAATCTCAATTACTCCCGATGCAAATTTTAAAGCAACTGTTTTTATAATATTTGAAATACTAAATGATAATTTTTGCAAATTTTCAAACAAAACATTTAATTTTTGCTCATTAGCTAATTTAAATGTTGCAATATTAAGCAACAAATTAATAATCTCACTATACTTATCTACTAACACTATAACATTTTTAAAATTTGGTCCATATTTTTTATTAAGACAAGGAAAAAAATATAAACGTTTATCTACTAATTCAAGCTCATTTTCATCACAAGCTTTTCCAAGACAAACTCCACTATAATCGTGACCAATATCCTCAAGTTCATAGTAAAAATTTTTAAAACAATTTTCAAATTCAAAATAACAAATATTTACTTTTAAAAAATACTCAGCATCACAAATCACCTTTATTATCTCTCTTAAACAACAAACATTATCATCCAAGTTTAAAACATTTCTTAAATTTAAGATTGAATTATATATAGATTTATAACTTTTAAGTTCATTTTTAATTGTTTTTTCATATTTTTCTATATTATCACCATACAATTTTTGTTTTAAAATAAAACCATAATAACTATTTAAACACCTAATATACGATTTAAACTCTAATTTATATGTTTCTAATTTAATATTTAAATTAACATAATCATTCAAAATATTAAGACAATCTAAAATATTTTTTAAAAATAAATATTCCCAATTTTGAAAACAAATTTTAAATTCCATATTAAAAATCGAATTTAATACGAAAATAGAAATTGGCTTGTCATTGACATAATAATGACCCAAAATGACATTTACAAAATCAAATATTATTGTTTTTAAATCTTTGACCAAAATTCCCCTAAAAAATAAACAACGTCTAAACTCATCACTTGCTTGAAATTTAGCAACTAAAACATCTCTACATCCTTCATTAGAAATTACATCATCTTTAATTTTGTAACCAAATAAATAATAAAATAAAGACAACAACAATATACCCCTGATATTATCAGATTCATCCTCAAATGCAAATAATCCCACATTTAGCCTCATATAAAACTTTTTAATTAAAATCAAATTTTTTATAAAAAGTTCAATCAATATATGACACATAAAATAAATTATTATAAAACCATAGTCTATAATAACTTATTTTTCAGTCTTCTAACAAAAGTATCCGTACAAAAGGATGCAAAACGTAAACTTTTATTATCAAGTTTTAACTCAAAAACAATATTAACCCCAAATGTACCAATATTAACACCATCAACAAAAATTGATGCAGAATTTAATGTATACCCTTTTTGAAACGCAAGTGACAGTTTACTTTTACTTGAAAAAATAAAAGAACGATTATAAACAGAATGCGGTGAAATGGGTGTTAAAATGAAAGCCTTAAGATCAGATTCTAAAATAGCTCCTCCCGCTGAAAAAGAATACCCAGTTGATCCTGTTGGAGTTGCAAATATTATTCCATCACTCTTATACGAAAGAAAATCTTCTGAATTAACTTTAAGATTTACATAAATCAATTTATTTAAAATACTAGAACGAATAATCACATCATTTAAAGCATATTTAGTAAATAAATTATTTCCATCTTCATAAGCACTAATACAAAGTAAATATTTTTTATGAATTACTAAAGAATTATTAAAAAACTTATCTATCACATCTTTAAAGTCTCTAGGCTTTATATCTGCCAAAAATCCTACTTTACCCAAATTGATTGAAATAATAGGAATATCAATATCATTCTTTAAAAGTAAACTACTGGCTAATAAAACAGTACCATCTCCACCCAAAGTTATTGCAAAAATCAAATTATCTTTATTTGATATATCACATAAAGATTTATTCATTCCTGCAAATAAACTTAAAACACCATACTTAAACTCCAAATATCTTTGTATCTCACAAGCAAGAACTTCAGCATCTAAATTTGAATAATTTACGTAAATTAAAACTTTACTACTCATTATTCTCCTTATATGGAATCTTTTCAAACTCACTCTTATCAAATATTCGTTCAATATCAATTAAAATTAAATATTCACTCTCAAAATTTTCTTCTTTCTCAATCTTAACAACACCAGATATATATTTTTTATCAAAAGTTTGTAAAGTTGCAGGAGGCTCTTGTATTCTTGAAACATCAAAACTAATAACTTTTAATACTTTATCTACAAATATTCCTAAAAGTTTATTTTGAATATTTACTATTAAATAACCTACTAAAAGTTTATCTTCTTCTGTTGCATAAACAGAAGGAATATTAAATCTAATATTTAAATTTATCAAAGGAATAACATTTCCTCTAAGATTATAAATACCTGTAATATAATCAGGAACATTAGGTATTGCATAAACACCTTCTAAGGGTACTTTAATTACCTCTCTAATATGCTCTATTGAAACTCCATAACTTTCTTTACCAATTTTAAAACATGCAACTTGTAAATGAGATTTTTTTTCCATAATTTTATCCTTTATAAACATACTTTAACAATCCTCAACAAAAAACAATTTAAAAATAACTCTATAATTTAGCAAAATCTTTAGCTAAAAAATAAATTTCAAAGGAATTTTTACGAACAGCTTTAGGTCTCACTTTTTTAACAACTCTAAAACAACTCTTAAGTTTATAAAAAATCTGTTCTTCCTCACCACCTTGAAAAACCTTAATTAACAAATTTCCACCTCTCATCAAACTCTCACAAGCTAACTCAAATATTCTGATATTTAGATTAAAAGAATTACTAGTATCAACTAATCTATTACCAGTAGTACTAGGAGCTGCATCGCTTACAATCAAACTATAAGGTGAAAAAATTTTGATTTTCTGATAAACCTCATCAAGATATATATTGCCCTTAATAAAATAAAAATTACTAGTAAAATTAAGATTTACATCATTAAGGTCAACTGCAACAAGCACTCCATTCTTAAGATTAGCATAAGCATATTGAGAAAAACTGCCAGGAGATGCTCCAATATCTAATATATTACCAGAAGAGAACAAAGAAAATTTTTTATCAATTTCAATCAATTTATAAACAGATCTAGCAAGATACCCCTCATTTTTAGCTTTTTGTGAATATTCATCAAAAACATTATACATATAACTCTCTTAAACACACTTAATCATCATACTTTTTATTATAATTATAATTATGCAAAATAAATCATTTTTAGATAAAATCGAAAAAAATATCAATAATATATTTTCAAAAGATTACTTTCTAAACTTATTTACAGACAAAAACCTAAAACTAACACTTAATATACAAGAGAGTACAATAAATGCAATTCAAGCACCTGTTATTGAAATAATAAATAGAGGCGGAAAAAAAATCAGACCAATGCTAATGATTTTATTGGCACATGCACTAGGATATAACAACTCAGATACTGAAAATCTATATAAACTTAGTATGTTACTTGAATTACCTCATTCTGGAAGTCTCATTATCGACGACATAGAAGATGGTGCTCTTAAGAGACGTGGCAAGCCTTCTATTCATTTAATTTATGGATTAGACAACAGCATTAATACAGCAAATCTCATTTACTTTCTACCCGCAAAACTAATACAAACTTCAAATTTAAAGACAAGTCAAAAATTAATTATTTATGAAAATTTTTTTACAACTCTATCAAATCTTCATTTAGGACAAGGAATTGATATTACATTACATAATGGAACATATATTCCAAGTATTGAAGAATATATATCTTTAGTTGAACATAAGACAAGTTCTCTTTTTGGAATGGCTGGATTTTTAGCAGGAATACTTACTAACAATGAAAATAAAGCAAAAAATCTTTACAATACATTCCTAAATATTGGAACATATTTTCAAATGATAGATGACATTAAAAATATCAAGGACGGAGTTAAGGGAAAAGATTTTGGAGATGACTTAATTGAAGGGAAAAAAAGTTTACCTATAATATACTTTTTAAGAGAAAAAAATTTTGATAATAAAATTATTCATGAACTAGCAAAAATTAAAAATCAACCTATAGATAAAGTAAAAGAAAAAATATTACAATTCAGTAATATGATCAACTCATCAAATGCAATCCAAAATTCTTCAATTCTTGCAACGTCATATCTTAATAAATTTATAGAAGAATTAAATTCATACAAACTGATTAATAAATACAAAGATATGATAATCAAGCTTGTAACAAAAATAAAAGAGGATAACCAATGAAAAAATACACAATAATACTAATTTGGTTTAATATAATTACTACTATTCATGCAACAATTTCTACAAAAGATGTCAGTATAAATAAAATAGAAGAACTTTATACAAAATCAATATTACTTAAAGAATTTAAAAAATATAATCAATCTAAAGCATTATTAATGCAAATTATCAATCAAGATCCAAAACAAGTTGATGCATATTTATTACTCTCAGAATTAGAATATCTCATGAACAATTGGTTAAAAGCAATAAAACAAACAAATAATTACCTACATATAATTGATTTCCAAGATACAAAAAATTATCTTGACATATCATGGGCATATTTTCTTATTGGAGAACTGGGAAATTCAATGGATTATATAATGCAATTTATTCAAGATAATAAAGAACTATTAAACAGTAATATATACGTATTAATTGACACTATTTTAAAAAAAGGATTTTATCATCTAATGCAAGATGAAGATTTAATGTTTAATATAATAATGAATACTATTTTTCAAATAGAAACACATGATGATACCATATTTACAATCTTTTTAAATAATTTGGATGTCATCAAACAAATTCCTTTTTATGAATTTAATAAAACTAAAATCGAAGATTTGGAATTACAGATTAAAACTTTAAAAAATCTTAAAAATGAAAATAACAACCTCTAAAATAATTTAGTTTTTCTAAAAAAAGCAGCAAATACATTAATCAATATAGCCATATAAAAAGGTAAAGAAAGTGCAAAATAAGAATTAACATAATCTTGAAGATTAAAAAATTTGTATTCAATAAACACCATAAAAAATGAACTTGGCAAAATAAGCCAGGGATTTGCAAATGCAATATACAATATACAAATAGCAAGCCAACCATTATTCAATCCCAAATCATAAGAATAAACATTAAAATTTATAGCAAGCAATGAACCCGCAACACTTGCCGATATTACAGAAACAAAAATAGCAAAAGACTTAAAATAATTACTAGTCTGTTCACCTAATACATTTTCATAATCATTTGAACGAATAAATTCAAATACTACCCTAACTTTTGAATAATTTATTACATAAATACTAAAACTTAAAAAAGTAAAAAAAAATATAACAAAAAAAATAATGGCAATATTATTGGAAATATTTAAACTAAATCCTGGAATAAAATTGAAATTAGCTCTCATTAAAATTCTAACCAAGAAATTACACAATATATTAATTCCTATACCCGTTATAAAAATATTATAACCATTTATTGCAATAAAAGATAAAAAACAACCAAAAAGTAAACTAATACAAATTGTCATAATCACTGAAATAAATATTCCATAGCCCCAATATATAAAAAGAGAAGTCAAAAAAACAGACAAAAAAGAAATTCCCTCTATAGATATATTTAAAAGCCCTACTCTCTCAGTATAAAGAATACCAAGAGCTAAATATGCAAATATTATAGAATGCAAAAAAATACTAAACACCTACTTTTTACCCGTATTAATAAAAAACAATGCAATGAAAACAGAAATGGCCTGATATAAACCAATAAATTCATACTTAAATGAATAATTTATTTTAAGATAATTATTAAATTCGTTCAACATTGCAAAAAACAAACTAAAACATAACACATAAATATAATTAAACCCCGAAACCACAGCAACAACAAAGCCATTCCAACCAAGTCCAGAAGTTAAACTTAAAAACAAATAATTCTTAAAAAAAATTACAAATATTGCACCTACAAGACCATTTAAAAAAGCACTGGTAAACACTGTACAAAACTTATATTTAAATTCATTAATACTAAAAAATTTACTTAATGTTTTTCGATCACTCAATATTTCAAGTTTTAATCCCAAAATAGTTCTTTTATGAATAAATACATAACATCCCCAAATTAACAGACTAAATACAAGCAAATATGGCAAAGCAACATCACGAGCAAATATTTTATTAATACTTTTAGTTTGACTTAAAAGTTCATTTGAACTTAAAAGCTTTGATATAAACCCATCTACCAACCTTTGATTTCCATAAGACATCAAAAGACCAGTAAGCATACCATTTACTCCACAAAAAAATGTTAATAAAAAAGGAATTATACCTAGAAGTCCAACTAATAATGAACTTAAAAACATTATTAATATAAAATTAAAGTATGTAAGCCCACAAAAATCACAAAACACATAAGACAAAAACGCTCCAAAATAAACCTGACCCTCATCACCAAGAGTTAAACTATTACTCTTAGCACAAGTTGAAATTCCTGTTGCAACTAACAATAACAACATAAAATTCCATAAAATTACTTTTATGTAAGAAAAACTAAAAAATCCATCAAAAAAATAACTAATACATAACGCACTAAAAGAAAACATAAATAAAATATATTCTTTTCTAAATGTATTCATACAAATAACATTTCCTTTAAGGTTGACTTATCGACATATTCTCTTTTTAATCTCAACACGACCTCCCCTGTTTTTATTGCCAAAATATCATCAGATAAAAACAACAATTCATCCAAATTAGGGGTAATTAAAAGTACGGGCTTCTCATTAGAAAAATTACGAATAAAATTAGATGTTTCAATATATGCCCTATAATCTAGATTGCTAAGAGGTGAAAAACAAATTAAAAAGCTTTTTGTAATATATTTTTCTCTAAAAAGAGCAAGCTTTTTTAAAGTTCCACCAGAGAATGCCACAGATTTAGAATAAAAAGTCTTTAATATCTTACTATCACAATATTCCATATCATTTTTAAAAAATTTTTTAAGCTTATTAATGGTAGATTTTTTAATAAAAATTTCATTTTCAAAACTCATTATTTTAGATAAAAAACTATCCAATATAGTGATATTATCAGGAAATAAATTACCAATTCCTAAAGGCAAAAAACCTGCCTTAAGCTCATTAAAATCAACATTTTCATATCGATGTCCATTCATTTTAATACATCCTACAAATGGTATTTTTCCTAAGAATAACTTTTCCCAAGTTTTTATTGCTGCCTCTTCTGCAACAATGCCCAAAATACCTCTCTTTTTCAAAGAAAAATTAATATCATATTTCCAAAAATCTTCAAAAAATAAACTAAATTTTATAAATTCTTCATTTTGTTCACCACGTTTAGAATTTACAGCAATAAATTTACCAGAAGGTATTTCAAGTTTATTAAGTATAATTTCTTTATTTGTTGTTCTAAAACATTTTCCTTCTTGTAAAATAATAAATTCATCACTAAATTTTATGGCATCGCTAATTTCTCTATGTGTAATAAAAAGCGAAGTAATACCTATCTTTCTAAGATCTTGAAGTAATTTAATAAATTCTTTTGCCTCTTTTTGAGAAAAATAAGCAACACTCTCATCAAAAATAATAATCTTTGCATTTTTTTTAAGGGAAGACATAATAAGCAAAAAATATATTTCTTTAATATTTAAATCTTGTATCCTTGTTTCTAAATCAAAAATAATATTATAAAATTGTTTAAGCCATTTATAATACCTATAAGTTGCAGATCTATTCATTGGCATAAAAAACTTAGAATCAAACCAATAAATACTAAGATATTCCCAAACTTTTAAATTCATATCAAGCTTTGGAATCTGTGATACAATATAAATACCATTATTTTTTGCTACATCTACATTCCAATTTTTTTGTTTAATATTATTAACAAAAACCTCACCACTATCAAAACGAACAAGCCCAGCTATAATTTTTGATAAGGTACTCTTACCTTCTCCATTTCGCCCAATAACAGTTAAAATTTTAGATTCCTCAATTCTTAAATTGACACTATTTAGGATAGGTCTCTCAATATCTGGAAAATATTTTACTATATTTTTAAACTCTACCATAAATTATTCTAAATTTATTTTGATTTCAGTATCATTCATCTCTCTCATTTTTTCCTCAAGCTTTTCTTTAAGATCCAAACCTATACTCTCTAGATAAAATTTATTTAACAAATTAAATGAAACCCCCTTATCTTTAAATCCAAGCACCCTATAAGTTCCATACTGAATCTCATCCTTAATAGCTTTACTTAAGACCTCTTCCAAGAATAATCTTTGATTTGTAATACCCGATCCAATAATATTCTCTTTATTATCCAAATAATCCTCACCATCAAAAAGAACAACAAAAACACCATGCTTACGAACTGCTGATAGAACACCCTTAATAGCTGCCCCTACAATCGGAAGAATGACAGATACTTTTGAATCCAAAATCAAAGATTCGGTCAAAACTTTGACTCTATTACTATCATGCCAATTTCCTAAAGTCCTAAAAAAAACCTCTGAATCTAAAACCTCTTTAATACCATTTTTAAAATAAGGAAAAATATAATTATTCATAACAGGATACTCTTGTCCAGCAATCAAAGCAACATTCTGATTTGCTAAATTTGAATCTTTTAAAAATAAACCAACATAATAACCCAACAAATAAGCTTCTTCGGCAACGTTATAAGAAAGAGAATATACTTGGGGATTAGTATTTTTAACTAAAGAATCAAAAAGCAAAAATTTAGTATAAGGATAATTCCTGGAAACTTTATCTATAATGCCTTGCATGACATTATTTGTTGTTATTAAAAAATCATAATTTTTGGAATTTAATAATTTCTCGAGTAATTCTATCCATTCATGCTGATTAAATCCAGATTCAAATAATTCAATATCAATATCACTTCTACTATTTTGAAATTCAATTAAACAATCATACATTGCCTTATAAGAAGGCGAACCAGTAATACTGCCAGGAATAAATAAAGCAATTTTTCTATTAGATGAAAATTTAAGCCCTCTAGCCTTAAAAAAATTAATATAAACAAATAAAAACAAACAAATTAATGAAATAACAATCCAAAAAATTCTAAAAAAAAAAGATTTACTCACAAATACAAAACACCTTTTTCTCATAAAATACAACTAATTTTGACACTATGAGAACAAAACGGCATAAAATCAAAACCCTAAAACCTACCAATATACCAATTACTTTCATAAAAAGTTTCTTTGTAAAAAGATATCATAAAATTCGCTATTACGTCCAATCTTAAGCAAATTTTGCTTTAATTTGATTAAAATATCAATTTAAAAAAAAACAAAATCTTAAATAATTAAAGAGAAATTCAATTTTATAAACTCTCAAGAAATAAATTTTTAAAATTAAAATATCTCCCTCAAACATTTAGTATTCAAATTCATTATAAAATACTTTACTAAAAAAATTTATCTTTCAATCAAATAAAAAACTATATTTATAGTTTCTAAATTATAACAAATTTCACTGCCAATTCATTAGTTTAACAAAAGCATTTCTTAATATCAAAATTCTCTAGGTGTTAATAAATAAAATTCATTAACACTTAAATTACTAGGAAGATCACCATTTGTACGAACTAAATACATTTTAAAGGAATGAATTGTTTTAAAAAATTTTTTTGCCAAAGATGACCTATTTTGTTTATAATTTTCAAAAAATTTTAAAACAGATCCATAAATGATCACTTTATCAAACATATCAGAAGTATGATTAACAATATCCTCTATAAAAAAGAAAACATTGGCTAAATAAACAAAATTCTTAAAAAGAATACCTACTCTTCCTCTTAAATAATTAACATCATTTATCATATCAACCCTATTTCCTAAAGTATAATTTTTATCCTCTAAACTCCACTTAGAATATATAACGTTAAATTTAGGATCCCTTACTAAATAATCGTACACGAAATCAAACCTAAAGCTATCCTCAACATACTTTGAAAATACATAAGCTGAATGCTTATTATTTAGAGAAATAAAGTTTTTGCGAGACATTTCTTTTAAGTTTTGAATCACATTTTGTGGCACAGCATCATCGGTTTTATATAAAAAAGAATTATTATTCCAAAGTAAAATACTAGTATTTGTCGAAATCCAATATGTATCTTTATTATAATGATTAAGAATACCATCAAACACACTGACAAAATAATTATTAAAATATTCACAATTTACATAAAATTTAGCTGGAGCATCTGTTTTAAAAAAATAATTATTAATATCTACAGAAAATGAAGAACCCTGAACAATTTTATAAATTGTCACATCTAAACTTCCCTTAAATAAATATATTTTTGCATCTTGCATATCTTTAAGAGAAGAATAACAAATAAGACTATAAGTATTAGAATGCAAAGTCAAATCTGATTCAATACCATTAATCCCATATAAGCTTATTTTAAGTTTAGAATTACTGCCCACATCAATAAAATCATATTCAAAAATTTCATCTCCTAAATTTAACTTAACATAAACAGCATTTCGTATAACATTAATTTGTCCTTCCATTTCCTTAATAGATGCTACTTGAGAAAACAATATTACTTGGGATGACAAAAATAAAAGGATAATAATATATAATTTCAAAACCAAATTTTCCTTTTCAATAATATTACAATGTTAATTATATCTTTTTTAAAGAGATTTATTAACTTTAATAAAAACGAAAAATACGTTATACTTCTTTAACACAGCATAAAAAAATAATATTTTATGTTAAGCCTGTTCTTTTCAAGAATCTAAGGCGTGAGAAAAGTTACACAATGTGTAGCCAATTTTATGTCAAAAGGATGTACTTATGATTAAAAAATCCAAATTATTATTTTTAATATTATCTATGCTTACTCTTGTCCTAATTTCATGCCAAACTGCACCTCAAGAAGAAAGATGTGGAGAACCAGTGATTTTTAAGGCAGATTAAAGGCAAGAATTAAAATATTGATGTAATAAAAATAGAACGTAATATGAAACAAAAAAATTGTATAATATCAAATTGTGTAATAATATACTACTTAGAAGCTTTATAAGAAGTGATATGTAAAAAGTAAAGTTCTTAATTTATGTAATCAATATCACATAAGAAGGATGTATTTATGATAAAAAAAAGCAAGTTATTATTTTTAATGTTATTTGTTTTTGCTATTTCTCTAATTTCATGCAATAGCACACCAGAGGATCAACAAAATGACAACTCCAAAATCTCAATTAAAGAAACTGGAGATATCAAAAGAGACATTGAAGAAATGAAAAATGGAGTCATCAGAGAAAGGGGTAATCTCTTTTATTCTAAAGAATTCAATGAAGCTGAAAAGCTTGAAAAAGAAATGAATAGTAAATTTTCAAAAGGAATAATCCAGGAAGGCAATGAACTTGCCATAAAAGTACTGGAACGATATAGAAATATCGTAAGAGACACAATAGAAAAAAAAGAAAAAATAAATTATTTAAAAGAAAATATTGAAAAATATTTAAATGACGCCGAAGTTAATGAAGCATACATATGGATTCCATTAGAAATCGATGAAGTAAACAATTTATATTTTGAGGCAACAAGAAAATACAAAATATATGATATCGAAAGTGCTCTTGGAATGTATAGCAAAGCATTTACTAAAGCACAACAAACGGCTAAAAAAGCAAAGGAAGCAAGAGCTCTTAAAGAAACAGAAGAAAGAATGTACAAACAATTAAAAGCACTAGAAGCTGCTTCTAATCTTCCTATTTATAGCAACAATAAGCTTATTAAGCCATCACCATGGAATGGAAGAAGTTTAATTCAAGATAAAGGTGAAAGAGTAAATCTATTGAATTTACAAGATAACACTTACTTACTTGGACAAATAGACGCAATAGTGCTCCCTTATGAAGAGAAAGTAGAAGAAGTAAAAAATACAGAAGCAAATAAATTCAAAACACTTCAACTCATTGAAAAAGCCAGACAACTATGGGAACAAGGACTTAAAGCCAAAAATCTCAATAATCTCAGACTAGCAAACGAACTATTCTTAGATTCTGCAAGATACTTAAAAGCTTATCAAAGTCATTCAAGTAAAGAACTCTACATAATCAAAATTGGAAATACATTATGGGGAATTTCTAAAAAATTATATAATGACCCTTATTTATGGCCAAAAATCTGGTTTGCTAACAGACAAAAAATTCAAAATCCAGATCTCATACTTGAAAATTGGAAAATAATAATTCCTTCTAAATAAAATATAAAGAAGAAAACAAACATAAACTTGTTTTCTTCTTTTATATCTAATAAAATTAAATTAAATATTTTCTATAGAACAAGAGTATAACAAATGAATAAATTAATACTGCCATTAACTATTTTATTAGTCTCCTGCTACACAATAGCTCATCTAGATGACCAACTTACAGAAAAAACCTCTCACAGAATTTATTTAAAAGAAGCTCAAAAAGCAAAAAATATTAATGACTATCAAACTGCTTTAAAAATATATGAAAAAATGATTCAAAATTACAAAGAAAACAAAGAAATTGTTGCCACCGGAAAGTATGAAATTGCATTCATATATTATGTTAATAATAAAAAAGAAACAGCAAAAAAGCTCTTTGAAGAATTGATACAATCTAACATTGAAACACCTAAGTGGGTTATCCCACTATCTCAAAAAATATTACAAAAGATCAAAACCCAATAAAAAATAAAACAACTTCAAATTAAAAAAAATTCACTACTTAAGTAATATACCATAAATTGTAATATCCTTCTCCTTAGCTGCTCTAATAACATCTTCATAAACTATAGGACCTCTAGGATACTCATGAGGAGGAGCATTGCCAAGTACAATAATAAATCTATTATCTGATTTCCAATCAAATTGAGTAACAGCAGCATTAACTCCTTCAAATACCGCTTCAGGATAATCTCCTCCACCCCCAACATTAATACTTTCAAGAATATTATGTAAATATTTTTTACTATTAAAATCAAAAGATCGTGTTAAAAAATCTTCAAGATAGTCCTTATAAAACACAAAACCTATTCTATAAGACTTAAACTGATTCAATTGAGGTTCTACCATGTCAAGAAGGTGTTCTCGTAAAATTTCAATATGATTTTTCATACTATCAGTAACATCAATAACAAAAACTAGATCTAAATCAACAAGTGGATCTTCTGATTTTTCTAAAATATCTTTTATTTTATCAACAATATCAAGTCCCTTATTTGCAGTAACAACATCATCAGCAAATCTAGAAAATCCCTCTTCTAAAACACTATTTTCAACTATATTTTCTCGTTGCGTATCCCCAAAAAACAATTCATAAGCATTATCTTTATATTGACCTAAATAATCATTATATTTTTTTTCAAAAGTTCTAATTGAAAACCAAAAAGGTTCCTTATTTCTTTTTAAAATTTCCAAATCGATATCTCCACTTCTTGTTGAAAAATTTGGAAATCCATACCTCAATTTTTTAGGTATTAAAATATGAAAAGCTTCTCCAAATCTTTTATTTTGCACAGGAGTAGAAGATGTTAAAGATAAAAGACTTCTATTTTGAATAACTCGACCATTTAAAATTCTAATTTCATCACCATTAATATTATTATATTCTAATGTTCTAAATGAATAAGTAGAAGCATCTTTATTTTTATCTGGAATTTCAAAAGATTCGGTTAAAATAACTGATTTAATATTTGGTTTTTTTCTAATAAAAAGATGAAATCCATCATCATGAGCTTCAACATAAACATCATCAATATTAATACTCAAGTGATCATGCGATTCAGAAAACAAATTAAATACAATAAACAAGAAAATAATAAAGCAAGCTTTTCTCATATAAACCCTTACACATTAATCGGACAATTCTACAATGTCCTTAAGCTGATAAATTATAAAGATCTAAAGATTATCAGCTAAATTATCATAAAATAAAATCTTTAAACCTGTAAAATCATTTTTAAATACGCTTCTAAGATTTAAACTAGCAAGATCTCTTTTAACATTTTTCATCATATCCTCATCACGATTTAAGAGATCAAATATTCTAGAAGATTCTGTTAAATTTGCAATTCCTGAATCAAAAAGATCATGATCTATAATAACACCAGACTTAATCTTATTGCCAAGAGATGCTATTATCTCAACAACTCCAAGATTATTATAAACTTCAATTTCTCTTAGCAACAAAGCTTTATGATGATCATTTCCTTTAGGTCTCAAACTTACAATACTGGATTTCTCTGATTCCAAATTTTGCAATACTCTTAAATAATAACTCCTCGAAGCTTCAAAATCACCCATTTTATAAAGAACAGATGCTATTGAATTTAAAACTTTATTACTATTTGCAAATCCAGACATATTTTCAACTTTGAATAGCGAAGTTAATGCATCCTTATAATTATTTTCCTTATAACTAAGTAATGCTAATTTATAGTAAACATCTGGTGAATTAACCCCTTCATTTATTGCCATTTTATAAGAAGATATGGCTGATTGAAAACCATTTAAAGTTTTAAATATATCTCCTTGCTTTTCATAAATTAAAGCAAGTTCTCTCGAACCTTTAATAAGGCCATTTCTTTTATAAAAATCATATTCATTTAAAGCCAAACTGACAATATTACTTGCTTTAAGTGTATCATTTCCCTTCTCATAAATATCTGATAAAATCCTATAAGCAATAATCTTTTCACTAGCATTATTAATTGAATCTTCTTGTCTAAAACCGTTTATAGCCGTTAATAAATATCCTTCTGACTTTTTCAAATCTCCCATATAATAAAAATATCTACCACTTTCAAATAATGCCTTATTATAATCAGGATTTTTTAATAAAATTCTCCTAAGAATATATTCAATCTCCGAATTAAGATTAACATCATTTAAAATATCAGAAACACTCTTGCCACTATTTATTTTAAAATTAGAAAACTCTTTATTAAGTAAATTCATTTGAGCATTTAAATATTTTAAATTTCTAGAAAGAGCATTTATTCGCTTATTATAAACTGTAAATTCTACATATTTATCTATCAATTTCTTAACATACTTAGTATAAACTACCTCATCAATATCTAATTCCTGATTTGTTTTAATAAAAGCATTTACATTGTCAGCTTCTCTCTCAGCACCAGCTTCAATATAAGCATCAAAAAGCTTAAATAAAACTTCCTTCTTATGATATCCATACTTTGAAAGTAAAATGGTATAATCATTTATACTATTTCTATAATACATAGGATCCACTTGAGCCCACTGAAAATAATTCTCACCCTTAGCCATTAATGCCTCATAATCATAAATATCGTAAGATATAACCTCATCCAAAATCGAATTAGCATCAGAATATTCACCAAGCCTCATCTTCATAAAAGCATAAGATATATACCCATCTTTATCAAAAATTTTTCGTCTTCTCTTAGAAGCACCCTCAGAAAATGGGTCAACAGTAAACAATTCTTCATATTTTTCCTCAGCACTATCAAAATCCTTTATACTCTCAAAAGCCTTAGCATAAGTTAAAAACCACTTTCTATTAGGACGCATATAATATGCATCCTTAAAAGTAGCTTTAGCAAGTTCTCTTTTATTTTCATATATATATGAAATTCCTTCTTTATATTTTTTATCAGATGCAATATAAAAAAACATAATATCTACTAAAAAATAAAACGACAAAAAGGTTAATACAATAAAAAAAGAGGCAATTTTTAATATTGGTGTTAAGGCTTTAGAAAGTCTATAACTAAATTGCTTCTCCAGTTTGCTAAATTCTTCTGCCTTATAATACATAATGGGCAATTTAACAGATCTGCCAATAATATCTCCAACAAATTTAGCAATAAAATTGAGCCCTTTTTTATTTTGTTCAACAAGATCAACTAATGCCTCAATTTTATATTTAGAAACATTTTCTAACATTAATGCTTCGGCAATAGCAATTCTCAAATTTCTAGGATAAGAATCTAAATGTTTAAAAAATAAAGAATAATTAACTTTAAAATCAGAATCCTCAAAAATTTTGTTCTCTTGATCCTTTAAAGATTGAAAATCACCTGTAAGATTAGACCAATCTTTCTCCTCTTTAGTATTAGGATCTAAAGAATCATCACTAGAATCAAACTTATTAGAAGAAATTTCATCATCTGCTTCCTTGATTTTACTAATCATATACTCAAGATCAAAATCATCATTATTATAATCTTGAGATTCCTGAGTAGAACTATCATCATTTTCAAAAGGATTTTCAAAATCAGAAGAATTTGAATTTAAACTATTCTCTACATTTGAATTTTGAACATTATCATCATCATCAACATTATTACCAGAATTATCTAAATTCAAATTAATAGCATCATCTAAACTTACAGAATTATCATCAAGAACTTTATCTAAAGTTTCCTCAAAATGTGAACCTAAAACATCAAAATCCTCATTTAAATTATCAAATTCAGAATCAATTTCTACATTCTCAGAATTTTTTAAAAGATTAATATCATTTTCACTAGCTTCACTCTTTTGTCCTTCCTCATTATCAAGAACACCAAGAATAGCATCTAAATCTGGTCCTTCATCATGTTCTTCATCAAAATCAACAACTTCTTCTTGTTCTTCCCAAGGAAGAATAGACTCACCATCCTTTGGAGGGTCAATATCCATTTTAATGCCAAAACTATCTTTTCTAGCCTTCTCATCAGCAATATTATCTATTATTTCCTTCTTAAACTTATTTATTTTTTCTATATCAGGCATATTACAATAAAATCCTAAATTAAATCATTATATATTTTAGCTCCATCCTTATGAAGAATCTCAAAACGTTTTTCTAAATCATCAGCAATCTTGGAACCTAAAATTTCTTTTGTTGGTTCTAAACCTTCTTTTTTCAATTTTTCTAAAATCAAAGTTTTATATTCAACTATATCCAACACTTCGGTTATATTATATACAAGAACATCTTCTCTAAAAATATCACACGACATATCATCATTTGATGAAACTTCAAGAATATTGCCATTAATACCAACCATTATGAAATAATCAAAAATTTTAAAATAATTTGAAATTTCTGAAATTATCTTTTTAGTCTCAGGTTTACCTTTTCTATATCTTGTAGCTGTTGGGAAAATAAGAATTATATAACCACTATTCTTTTTATCTGCAACATATCTCATAGAATTAGCATTAAAAACTCGTCTCTCCCTCATAGTTTTACTATCAACATCAACAAATGCATGTGGAGGATAGATGAATATTACATTATAGCCCAAACTTAAACTTTTAATTAATAAATTATCTTTAAAAAGTTTAACACCAGCTATAGGAACAACATATTCTGAAATTTCCTTACAATTCATTTTTTCAAGCAAAAATTGAAAACAAGGAAAATCGAAATTACTATAATGTTCCATTAATATAATTGAAGACTTACCGGATTTGGACTTTTCATAAAGTTTTAAAATATTTTGAATACCAACAATAGTAGAATTACTCTTAAGTAATCTTTCTATCATCGTATCAATCAACTTTCTACTAACAGAATCAGCCTCATGATACGAACTATTTAAACAATTTATATTTTCAATATCTTTAAACCTACTAAAGAATTCGTTCTCAATACCTTTAAAATACTTATTAAAACTTTTATTCCGTATAAACATAAAACTTCATCCTTTAAAGTTTTTGAAAAACAACATACTAGAAATCCAAAAATACTCAAATGTAATATATAACATGCATCAATAATTTTATATAAATTATACTTTATTTATTTAGCAAATTAAAGTAAAATCCATTCAAGTATATTAAACAAGAATAATTCATTAAAAAATACAAAATATTTATAAAGGAGAATAAATTATGAAATATAAAGTCATAATTCTTTTATCTTTCTTAATTATATGGCTAACTTCTTGTTCAAATAATGAACATAAAGAAAAGATAATATTTAGGACAACAGCTGAATCCGAACCTGATTCACTAGATCCTTAACTAGCTACTTCAGCTCAATCATATAGAATAATCGTAAATATATTTTCAGAATTAACAACAAAAAACACACAAACTGGAGGATATAAACCAGGACTAGCTAAATCTTGGGATATATCTGAAGATGGACTTGTATACACAATGCACCTAAGAGAAGATATATTTTGGAGTGATGGAGTCCCTATTACTGCTGAGGGAATTCGAAAATCTTATCTTAGAGTATTAAATAAAAAAACAGGTTCACAATATGTTGATATTATTAAATCAACAATAAAAAATGCACAAGATTATTTTGATGATAAAATATCAGAATCTGAACTTGTCATTAAAACTATAAATGATTCAACATTAGAAATAACATTAATTAGTCCAAAACCTTATTTTCTTGATATGTTAACGCATCAAACATTCATACCAGTACCAATTCACACTATTGAAAAATACGGACAAAACTGGACAAACCCTGAAAATATAGTAATAAGTGGTGCATATAAATTAAAAGAAAGAACACCAAATGAAAAAATAGTTCTTGAAAAGAATAACAAATATTATAACTTTGCAAATGTCGAAATAGACGAAGTAATATTTTATCAAGCCCAAGGAAACACTGCTTATAATATGTATATAAACGATGAACTTGATTTCTTAACAGCAATAACACCAGAATACCTAGATGAAGCTAGAATAAGAAACGATTATTACTCTCACCCTGCAAACACCTTAATCTATATGGCATTCAACACAACTGTCAAACCACTTAACAATGCAAAAGTTAGAGAAGCTTTAACCCTTGCTATTGACAGAGAAGCTCTAAACAAAATGTCTCTAAAAGGTCAATCACAACCAACTAGAAATATAACCCCATCATTTGAAAACTATGCTTATGGTAAACAATTAAAATTATTTGATCCAGAAAGAGCAAAACAATTATTAGCTGAAGCTGGCTATCCTAATGGTTCAGGTTTTCCTACTCTTAAATACAAAACTTCACAAAAAAACATAATGAAAATAACCGCAGAATTTTTACAAGAACAATTCAAAAAAGTATTAAACATCAATGTTGCGATTGAAATTGAAGAATGGACCACATTTTTAGGTAGCAGAAGAACAGATAATTATCAAATATCACATATGGGATGGACAGGGGACTATGTAGATCCATCAACATTCCTTACTCTATTTACAACAGCAAATTACAACTTTGGCTCATACAGTTATTCAAGTAAGCAATATGATAATTTAATAAACCAATCGAATTTTATCTTAAATCCTACAGAAAGACAAGAAATTTTACGCAAAGCTGAAGAAATAATTGTAGAAAAAGATTTTCCTACAGCTCCACTTTCAATACCAAAATCATATGCTCTCTTTAGACATGATAGATGGATTGGATGGACTCCCAATATTGCAGAAGTTTATCTTTATGAAGATATAAAACAACAAAAAGAAAACACATAAAATATGAAATACAATACAAAAATTAACAAACATAAACACTAACAATTATTCAAATACAAGCCACTTTTATAAATGAGTTATATGAGTGTTTTTTTTAAAACTTAAAAAGTATTTTAAATATAATAAAAGTCTTTAATTAAGAGATCTCTTAACATAAATTACTAAAATATATTTTAGTCTCAATCACAAAATATATACAATATTTCAAATTTCATGAATACATATTTTCAAAATATTCATTTAACGATTTTATTTTATAATTTTCATCAAATCTATTTCAATTAAATATATTTTATGCTTTATTAAATAATTTAAAACAAAACTAAGTAATTTAATAAAAAATTGTCAAAAAATCATCTAAAACTTTTAATCATTTCAGCTAAAATAGAATTAAAGTTAATAAAGGTAATTAAGTTAAATAAGGAGATCAAAATGCAAATAAAAAAAATAACATTCATTATATTTTTTTTAATAACTATCCTATCCTGTAGTAAGGAAAGCAACAAAGAAAATGTATCATTTAAAATCGCTATAGGGGGAGAACCTAAATCAATAGATCCTCAATTAGCTGAAGACAAAATGGGTGCTACTATAATTTTACAAATGTTCAATGGCATCGTAATTGGTGACCCAAAAACTGGCGGATACAAACCAGGGCTAGCTGAATCTTGGGATATATCTCAAGATGGCACTGTATATACATTTAATTTAAGAAAAAATCTTGTTTGGAGTGATGGAGTCCCTATTACTGCTGAGGGTATTCGAAAATCTTACCTTAGAATATTAAATAAAGAAACAGCATCAAATTATGTTGCACTTGTTAAATCAACAATTAAAAATGGAGAAGATTATTTTGAAGGAAAAATATCAGAATCTGAACTTGGTATTAAAGCTATAGACGACCTAACACTAGAAATATCTATTACCTCTCCAAAATCTTATTTTCTAGATATGTTAGTACACCAATCTTTTATACCAGTACCAGTGCATGTTATCGAAAAACATGGAAATAAATGGACAGATCCTGAAAATATGGTAGTAAGTGGCGCATATAAACTAACTGAGAGAACACCAAATGAAAAAATATCACTTACCAAAAATGACTACTACTTTAATGCTAAAAATATTGAAGTACAAGAACTGATATTTTACACAATAAATGACGCATCAACTGCCTACAGAATGTATAAAAATAATGAAATCGATGCTGTCTTTGCAATAATTCCATCTGACCTAATAAAAGAAATAGAATTAAGAAATGATTATTACTCATCACCTATTAATGGTCTTTATTACTATTCATTCAACACACATATCAAACCTCTTGACAATGTAAAAATCAGAGAAGCTTTAACTCTTGCTATTGACAGACAAACATTGACATCAAAAATTATAAAAAATGGGGCTATTCCAACAAGAAATGTAAGTCCAAAATTCAACAATTATTCCTATAAAAAATCATTAGAACTATTCAACCCACAAAAAGCAAAACAATTAATGAGTGAAGCTGGTTATCCTGATGGAAAAGGTTTTCCTACATTAAAAATCAAATATAATACAAATGAAAATCACAAAAAAATTGCTGAATTTATTCAAAACCAATGGTTGAAAATTTTAAAGATCAATATTGAACTTACAAATGAAGAATGGGCATCATTTCTAGACAACAAACAAAAAGGTAATTATGAAATAGCAAGATCTGGTTGGATAGGTGATTATGCAGATCCATCAACATTTTTAACTTTATTTCAAAAGGGACTTTCAAATTTTTCATCATACAATTATTTTAATGAAGAATATGAAAATTTAATGAAACAATCTAATTTTGAACAAGATCCGATTAAAAGACAAGATATATTAAGAGAAGCCGAATCAATAATTATAGAGAAAGATTTTCCGATAGCTCCAATATACATATATGCAGGAAATTATTTATTTAAAAACGATAAATGGACTGGATGGGAACCTAACATTGCAGAAAGATTTGACTTTTCGCAACTTAAACTCATAAAATAGAAAAAACAGACATCTAAATGAAACATTTTTGTTAGATGTCTGTAAATTAATAATTTTAAAAAATCAAAATTATAATTATATATTTAATACAAAAAGATTTACCTACAAAAATTCAAATATAATACTGACAGATGAAATTAACTACTCATACAACATACTACCTTAATTAAAGCAATATAATATTAATATTATAAAGACAAAAGCAAGAAAACCATTAAGTCTACTTAAAATCAACAAAATCAATAGTTACAAATCAATTAAAATAAAGTGAATTTTTTTGAATAATATCTCACCTTCTATGTTACAATGGTTCATTATATAACGCATACAAATCTTTATCTTTCTATCATAGTAAGGAGCAATTATGTTAAGGTTTAGTATACAAAAATTACTAGAAACATTACCAACTTTAATAATAATAATTTTTTTATGTTTTTTGATAATGAGACTTGCTCCCGGAAATCCATTCGATTCTGAAAAACCAATTGATCCTCAAGTAAAAGAAAAACTAATGCAAAAATATCACCTTGATAAGCCTTTTTATATGCAAGCTTATTACTATATTAAAAATATATTAAAAGGTGACTTTGGTCCATCAATAGCAAAAAAGGACTTAAGTGTAAATCAATATATAAAATTAGGGTTTCCTAAGTCATTTACAATTGGAATAATTAGTCTTATAATATCTCTTACACTTGGAATTGTACTGGGCTCACTAGCAGCAATCAACAAAAACACACACATAGATTATATAATAAGAATGGCTGCTATATTTGGAATTTCCGTGCCCACATTTATAACCGGTCCTATTTTACAATACATTTTATCTGTCAAATTAAAATTGTTCTATACTTCTGGATGGATTTCAGAAAGAGGTGGCCTTGCAAATTTAATTATGCCAATATTAACAATGAGTTTACCATGGATAGCTATTTTTACGCGCATAATTAGAGGTTCTATGCTAGAAATTTTAAATAGTGATTTTGTACGAACAGCAAAAGCTAAAGGACTAAGCTTTAATGTAATAATTAGAAAGCATGTACTTATAGGAGCTATACTGCCAATTGTAAGCTATATAGGCCCTGCATTTGCTGGTATAATTTCTGGAAGTATGGTTATCGAACAAATATTCAGAATTGCTGGAATGGGCATATTTACAATAGAAGCATCTCTAAACAGAGATTATCCATTACTAATGGGCTCATTATTAGTATATTCAGCAATATTGCTCATCTCCATTTTGGCATCTGATATTATATACAAAAAACTTGATCCAAGAATATAGGAGAACAAATCAAATGAGCAATATAAAACAAAATACATGTGTAAACATCGATACTCAAACAGCAAATAAAAGAGCATGGTTAAGATTTAAAGAAAATAAACTTGCGTATATTAGTATATTTGTCATTGGATTTTACATGGCAATTGCAATACTTCAGCCAATATTACCAATATATAAATATTATACTCAAATTGTAGAACATGTCGATTTACCTCCATCTTTTAGATATGCAGGAGAACTTTGGTACAAAAAAGAACTTGATTTTATAAAAAGATTAGCAAAAAAGGAAAATAGAGAAATCAATGAAGAAGAAAAAGAAAAACTTGAGGAGATAAAAAGAAAGATAGAAACTGAAATCCAAATTATTAATGGAAAAGAAACTAAAATACACAAAAGAATATATTTACTAGGCACAGATAATCTTGGACGAGACTTGCTTTCACGCATAATACAAGGAAGTCAAATATCGATATCTATCGGATTTATTGGAGCATTAATATCAATGCTTATAGGAAGCATAATAGGAGCAACAGCAGGTTTCTTTGGCGGCATCATAGATAGAATTATAACTAAAATAACGGAAGTTCTCTATTCTTTACCTAATTTACTTGTAATAATAACTTTAATGACGATTATGGAAAGAAACATCATCGGCTTATTTATTGCAATAAGTATAATCTCATGGTTAACAATTTCTAGAATTGTAAGAGGACAAGTAAAAACACTCTCACAATCTGAATTCATAGAAGCCGCCAGGACATTGGGTGCAACAAATAGAAGAATGATATTCAAACATTTAATACCCAATAGCTTTGGAATGATAGTGATTATTACAACAATGAATGTTCCCTCATTCATTATACTTGAATCATTTCTATCATTTCTAGGACTTGGAATATCAGCACCAATGACTAGTTGGGGAGAATTAATTAAAAATGGAATTCCTACATTTATTGAATATCCATGGAAAATTTTCATACCAGCATCAATCATGACAATTTTCCTATTATTTATGAACTTCTTAGGCGACGGATTACGAGATGCATTTGATCCAAAAGATAACCTCTAAGGAGATATAAATGAACGAAAACTATATGCTAGAAATCAAAAATTTAACAATTGAATTTCAATTAAAACACACAACAATATATCCTGTAAATAATATAAATTTAAAAATGAAAAGAGGAGAAATTAGAGCTATTGTTGGAGAATCTGGCAGTGGAAAATCTGTCACAAGCATGGCAATATTAAAACTATTACCCGAATCTACAACGATATATAAAACTGGAGAAATAATATTCGAAAATCAAGATTTACTGAAACTCAAAGAAAAAGAACTTCAAAGCATAAGAGGTAATAAAATAGCAATGATATTTCAAGATCCAATGACGTCTCTAAATCCATATCTAAAAATATCCACACAAATTGAAGAGACAATCATGTTACACCAAAAATTAAATAAAAAGCAAGCAAAACAAAAAGCAATAGAAATGTTGAAAACAGTTGGTGTTATAAACGCAGAAGAGAGAATAAAACACTATCCACATCAATTCTCAGGAGGAATGAGACAAAGAGTGATGATTGCAATGGCATTAAGTTGTCATCCATCATTATTAATTGCAGATGAACCTACAACAGCTCTTGATGTCACAATTCAAGAGCAAATACTATTACTAATTAAAAATCTCTCTAGGAAATTTAATACCTCCACCATATTAATAACACATGATTTAGGAGTAGTAGCAGAAATATGCGATACTGTCTCTGTAATGTACCAAGGAAAATTTGTAGAAGAAGGAACAGTACAAGAAATATTTAAAAATCCTAAACATCCATACACAATTGGACTTTTAAAATCAATACTAACTCTTGATAAAAATCCAAATGAAAAACTTTATTCAATTAAAGATTATCCCATTGAAACTATTACAAATAACAACGAGGGTATTTAAATGACAAATGAAAAAGATATAATTCTTAAAGTAGAAAATTTGGTACAAACATTCACAATCGGAGAAAACTTTTTATTTTGGAAAAATAAACGTAAAGTAAACGCTGTAAACGGCATTAGTTTCGAAGTTGAACGTAACAAAACACTAGGACTTGTTGGCGAATCTGGATGTGGAAAATCAACAACATTAAGAACAATAATGCAACTCTATACACCAACATCTGGTAGAATATATTTTAATGGTAAAGACATAACAAAACTGTCAAAAAAAGAACTTTTAAAGACAAAAAAAGACATGCAAATGGTATTTCAAGATCCACACACATCCCTAAATCCAAGAATGACAATAAGAGAAATAATAGCAGAACCACTTGTGATATACAATGAAAACAAAATTATTCCACGAACAAAACAAGAAATAGAACAAAGAGTAAATGAATTAATGGATATTACTGGTCTCTCAAAAAGCATGTTATCTAGATATCCACACGAATTTTCAGGAGGACAGAGACAAAGAATAGGTATAGCAAGGGCACTAGCTTTAAACCCTAAACTTTTATTATTAGATGAAGCTGTATCTGCATTAGATGTGTCAATCAGAGCACAAATTTTAAACTTACTTAAAGATTTACAAAAAGAATTAAGTCTATCTTATCTATTCATTTCACATGACTTAGCAGTAGTAAAATACATGAGCGACAAAATTGCCGTAATGTATCAGGGTATAATCTTAGAAATTGCACCTAGAGAAATTTTATTTTCAAATCCTAAACATCCATACACAAAAACATTAATAGCCTCTATTCTAGAAATTGATCCAGAAAAAATAAAAAATAAAACTATTAAGCTTGATGAACCATCTTTAACGAATATACGAAATACATATTCACCAACAGAAAATGAAATTCTTGAAGAAGTAGAGAAAGATCATTTTGTATCTAAATATCTTTTTGATGAGATGAATAGTTTACTTAATAAAAACTAAAATAGTAAAACATATAAAACACAACTTTTACTTGTTTTTTGAAATCTTCTTCCCTTAAATAGGGACCATAATTTAATAAACCCAATGTAAATTAATGAATAAAAATTAAATTTTAATTTGAATATTTAGTTATCAAAATAAGAGACTTCAAAATCTACCTTATTCTCAACATTTTCAACTGAATATAAATTAACCCTATTTACATTATTCTTATCTATAACCTTATTCCCAGAATCTACAAAATAATAATAAATCCTACCCTTAGGAAGATCTTTAAGCTTAATAGTATATACACCCTTACGTGATTCTTGCTCAACCAATCTGTTTAAAAACGGATTAAAATTATTAAAATTGCCAGCTATTGTAACAATATGTCCAGGTTGTCCTATATAAAAAAGTTCTACTTCCCTACCATCAGACGAATCAATTGGATTTCTCAAAGAAACATAACCATAATCCACACCTATATCAATTATAGAAAACGGAATTAGATCCTTATTAAAAACTACATTTTTATTATATTCATCATTTGTCCAGATACCATCCACAATAAGTCTATATTTGATTTTACCAATTCCATGAGGAAGATTAATTTTTACGAAAAAAAGCCCATATTTATTTTTTTTAAACAAATATTTTTTCGCATAATCATCAAACTCAAAAGCAGCAAAAATCTTTCGAATACCCTTATTTGGAGGATAAAACATAATAACTCGCTTAGAATCAACAATAGGTGATAAATTATTTTCTCTGGTCGATACTTCTAAAAATTCATTTAAAGACAAATCAAAATTTTCAATTATATAACTCGTTGCTAAAACATTAATAACATTACAGAAAAAAAATATAGAACAAAATAACCATCGCAAAGTTTTTCCCATAATTGAATTATAAAACTCGCCAAACAATTCTTTTACAAAAAGACTACACATTTATTTTATTTGTTATTATACTAAAAATATATACTAAAGTAAATATACATAAATATTAACCAACAAGGAGTGTAAAAATGGGCTTTCATATTTATGAAATAAAAGCTAGACAAATAATTGATTCTAGAGGCAATCCAACTGTTGAAGCAGACGTCATACTTGAAGATGGTACTCTAGGTAGAGCAGCTGTTCCATCAGGTGCATCAACAGGAACTAATGAAGCTGTTGAATTAAGAGATGGTGATAAATCCGTTTATATGGGAAAAGGAGTACTTAAAGCAGTTGAAAATATAATAAATATAATCTCTCCAGAACTTGAAGGAATGAGTGCTTTAAACCAAGTTGAAATTGATAGAAAAATGCTTGAACTTGATGGAACTCCTAACAAATCAAAACTTGGGACTAATGCTATTCTTGCAGTTTCAATGGCTACAGCAAGAGCAGCAGCTGAACATCTTGGACTTAAAGTTTATCAATACCTTGGTACATACAAAGCCAACATTTTACCTACACCAATGTGCAATATCATAAACGGAGGTGCCCACTCTGACAATTCTGTTGATTTTCAAGAATTTATGATAATGCCAATTGGAGCAAAAACATTTAGTGATGCAATAAGAATGTCTGCTGAAGTTTTTCATACACTTAAGAGTATTTTAAGCAAAAAAGGTTATGCAACATCCGTGGGGGATGAAGGGGGATTTGCACCAAATTTAAAATCAAATGAAGAAGCTTGTGAAGTTATTATGGAAGCCATAAAAAGTGCAGGATATACACCTGGAACAGATATTGCAATTGCTCTTGATCCAGCAACATCTGAATTATATGATCCAAAAACAAAAAAATATGTATTTAAATGGTCAACAAAAGAAGAATTAACATCTCAAGAAATGGTTGAATATTGGGCAAAATGGGTAGAAAAATATCCTATTATATCAATTGAAGATGGAATGGCTGAAGAAGACTGGGATGGCTGGAAAAAACTTACAGATAAAATTGGAAATAAAATTCAACTTGTAGGAGATGATTTATTTGTAACAAATACATCATTCCTAAAAAAAGGAATTGAAATGAAAGTTGCAAATGCAATCTTAATTAAAGTAAATCAAATTGGAACATTAACTGAAACTTTTGAAGCTGTAGAAATGGCAAAAAAAGCAGGCTATACTGCAATAGTATCACATAGATCAGGAGAAACAGAAGATACAACAATTGCTGATCTTGTTGTTGCACTTGGAACAGGACAAATCAAAACAGGTTCTCTATCCAGAACAGATAGAATTGCAAAATACAATCAATTATTAAGAATAGAAGAAGAATTGGGCAGTATTGCCGAATATCATGGAAAAGACGTATTTTATTCCATTAATAAATAAGAATAAATAATTAAAGCCCTCTTTCAAAGGGCTTATTTTTATATAAACAAAATAATATAAAAATAAATATCTATCTTTTTGAAAATTGGAAACTCTTCCTAGCTTTCTTTTTCCCAAACTTCTTACGTTCAACTTTTCGTGAATCTCTTGTTAAAAATTCATTGGATTTAAGAACCATTTTATACTCTTCATCAAGATCAAAAAGAGCCCTTGCAATACCATGTCTAATAGCACCAGCCTGACCTGAAATACCTCCACCATAAACATTAATATAAATATCATATTTACCAAGAGTATGCGTTAAAGCTAATGGGGATAAAGCTATTGTTTTTAACTTTTCAAGCTGCATGTAAACATCAAAATTCTTGTGGTTAATCTTAATGTCACCCTTACCTTCTCTAATATAAACCCTAGCAACAGAAGACTTTCTGCGCCCTGTACCCATTCCTAAATTAACACCCTTAACATCTGATTTTGCCATTTTTCCTCTCTTAATTTGCTTCTAATTTATAAAGATTCTGAGAGCTAAGCTTATGATTAGCATCAGCAAAAACCTTTAGATTTCTAAAAAGCTCACGACCCAAAGGACCCTTTGGCAACATGCCCTTAATAGCAATTTCAAGAGGAGCTGTTGGTTTTCTTTCAGATAATGTTCTATAAGTATCAGAATAAAGACCTCCAGGATATCTTGAATGTCTATAATAAATTTTTTGAAAATATTTCTTACCAGTAAGCTTAACCTTTGAAGCATTAATAATAACAACATTATCACCTAAATCTTGGTGAGGAGTATAATAAGGTTTATGTTTGCCCCTCAGAATTTTAATAGCTTCTGTAGCAATTCTACCAAGAACTTTATCCGAAGCATCAATCACATACCACTTTTTCTTCACGTATCTTGGTTTCATCCATATTGTCTTATTATTAGTCATTTTATTCATAATAATATAAAGTCCTCGCTTAGATATTCTACAAAATTATACTTTTTCATTGTATTATTTGTAAGTTAACCTGTCAATACTAACATCCAAATTTGTTTTGAAGCTTAGCAGAAATTTTTCGAAAACCATCTAAATCTCCTTTAGAAAATTTCAAAGGTAAAAGTGAAGGAAAATCAAAAACAGGACTAATTAAATATCCATTACTTAAATATTCCTTAAAAACCTCACCATGATATTCAGATTTATAGCAAGGAAACATATACCTATTAATTAATTTAAACATAGGAGTAGAAAAAATATCAAAATTAATTTTTAAACTTTTTTCATAAGATAAAATTTTAACAAGCATATGCTTAGCAACTGCTAAAGTTAAAGCATCAAAAGAATCTCTAAATTCCATTTTTTTAGATAAATTATCTACTATAACAATATTAATAGACATACATCCAGGCATTGGAAGCTTTATAAACATAGGATATCTCACATTATTAAATCCAAACTTAAACTCATATATACCCTGCCTCACTTCCCAAGGATTACTAAAATAATTTTGACCTGTTAATGACAACAAAAAATCTCTAGCATCTCTTTCAAACCTAAAAACACGCACAAATCCTGCTTCTTTAAAGTAAGAAAAAAAAACATTTTCAAATTGCTTTTTAAATATAGATGGATAAGATGCTGTAAGCCCTCTTGAAAAAGTTTGCTTAAGAATCAGATTTAATCCTTGAACTCTATGCCCTAAAAAATTTAAACCTTCATTTAAATATAAATCTAAATACCGATTACCATTAATATCATAAAGATAAAAAAATCTTGCTCTTTTAATTATGGGAAAACAACTAAATAAAGATTTACTACACATCCTGCAATTTATTCATTAAAATTTCATTTGAAAGAACAGGATTAACCTTACCAGAAGTTTTACGCATAATTTGTCCCATCATAAATTTAACAGCATGACTTTTCCCTTTTTTGTAAAGTTCAATTGATTTAGGATTTTCGTTTAACACTTCAATTACAATTGATTCAATAAACGATTTATCGCTTATCTGTTCTAATTTTTTTTCATTGATAATAGTAATAGAAGAAACATTTCTGTCAACCATTTCTAAAAATATTTCCTTAGAAATCTTTCCACTTATTTTTCCATTAAGAATAAATTCAACAAGCTCACCAATATATGATGCTGGTAAATTAAAATCAAGTATACCTATTTCCCTTTCATTTAACACACTTAACACTTCAGATAATATCCAATTAGCCACTTTCTTAGGTTCACTTGAAGTTAATGCTGCCTCTTCAAAATATTTAACCAAATTTTTATCTGAAGTTAAAGTTACAACATCAAAATCACTAAGCCCATACTGCTCTTGCAACCTAATTCTTGCATCAAAAGGTAACTCCACCATCCTATGAGATTTAATATTTTCAATATAATCACTCTCAAGTTTAATTAAAGGTAAATCTGGATCCTTGATATAACGATAATCAGATATTGTTTCTTTGCTTCTTTGAAGAACTGTAATACCTTTCTTATCATCAAATCCCATTGTACACTTCCCGACACTTTCCAAAGTTTTTCTATACAAAATCCATTCTTCTTTTTGTTTTGACTCCTCATAATCAATTGCTAACTTTACTGACTTAAAAGAATTTAAATTTTTTATCTCAGAAATGGGAGTTTTATAGTTAACATCATTCTCATTAATAAGTAAGTTAATATTAACATCACAACGAAATGATCCATTTTCCATACTACACTCAGACAAATCAAGATATCTAAAAATTTCCCTTAAAGCATTCAAATAAGCTACGGCTTCTTCTCCACTACGTATATCAGGTTGTGATACAATTTCTAGCAATGGTGCTCCTGCACGATTAAAATCAATATAACTTTGATTATCATTTGAAAGCAAATGCAAACTTTTTCCAGAATCCTCTTCCATATGTATTCTTGCAATATTAATTCTTTTTACACCCAAACTAGTTTTAATAAAAATAAACCCATTCTCACAAATAGGCGCATCATTTTGAGATATTTGGTATCCTTTGGGCAAATCAGGATAAGCATAATGCTTTCTATCGAATTTAACAATATTTCTAATTGTAGAATTAGTAGCATGCCCTGCCAAAATTGCACTACTAACAAGTTCTTTATTTACGCTAGGTAATGCTCCAGGAAGTCCAAGACATATTGGACAAACACGAGAATTTGGAATTCCACCAAAATCATTTTTACATCCACAAAAAGCTTTAGTCTTTAATCCTAATTGTACGTGGACTTCTAATCCAATAAGCAATTTATATTCCATCTAATTCTAATTCCTCTATTATATTTTTTGAAAAACTTAAAAGTTCAAAATCCCTCTTAACTCTACCAATAACTTGCATACCAATAGGTAATCCCTTATCATCTTTAGCAAATGGAATTGAAAGTGCAGGAAAACCAATAAGATTGGCAATCACAGTACATAAATCAGAATAATACATTTTCAAAGGATCATCAAAATTTTCACCTATTTTAAAAGGTTTCAAAAAACTTGTGGGAGTTATAATATACGAATAATTGTTAAAAATTTCATCAAATTTTGGAATCAATACGTTTTCTATAATTTTACAAGCCTTAGTATAATATTCCAAATCATATCCTTCTGATAATAAATAATTACCAAGTACAACACGCCTTTTAACTTCTTCTTGTAAAAATAAACTTCTATGTTTGTAATAAAAATCATTAAGACTCAATGTATCATTTAATCTTTTCCCATAATGAAGACAAGTATAACGAGCAAGATTAGATGCAGCTTCAACAGGAGATATTGAATAATAAAGAGAAAGTACAAAATTAACTGCTTCTATTGAAATTTCATGTATCTCAACACCCTTACTTAAAAGAGCAGACTTAAATTTAGAAAACTCACAATAAATATCCTCTTCCATCAAGTCTTTACTAAACTCTTTAATAACAGCCAATTTAGTACCTTTTAAAGGTTTATTTAATAATGGATAGGGTTCTTGAATAATATCTATACTAGTAGAATCCATTGTATCAATTCCACAAGTATATTTTAATATTAAAGCCACGTCATCAATAGAATTAGCAAAAAATCCTATTTGATCAAGAGACGAAGAATAAGATGACAGTCCATAGCGAGACAATCCTCCATAGGAAGGCTTAAATCCAATTACACCTGCAAATGAAGCAGGAAGCCTAACAGAACCACCCGTATCACTTCCAAGTGAAAAAGGGGATTGACCTCTAGCAACAACAGCTGCAGAACCACCAGAACTTCCCCCCACAACATATTCTTTATTTGAAGGATTAAGAGTAACTCCATAATAAGAAAATTCACAAGAAGAACCCATTGCAAACTCATCCATATTAGTTCTTCCAATTATAATTGCCCCATTATCTTTTAATCTTTTAATAACAGTTGCATCATAAGGAGAAATATAACCTTGCAAAATCTCAGATGCACAAGTTAAATCTTTATTTTTAATTGCAATATTATCCTTAACTGCAATAGGAATACCAAGTAAAGGCAAATCTTGTCCCCCACCTTTACTTAAAAGATCATCATATTCTTTGGCTATTTCCAATGCATCATCAAAAAACTCAACATAACCATTAATATCTCTATTATCTTCATAAACTTTCTTATAATAAAGGATAATATCATAAATCTTATATTTCCGAGTCAATATTAATTCTTTAATTTTTATTAAATTCAAACCACTTAAGTCCAAATCATTACTCCCTATTCAAGTACTTTAGGTGATAAAAAATAACCATCAACAAAAACATTGCTAAAATTCTTAATAGATTCTATTGTCAACGAAGGCAAAATCTCATCATCTCTTAAGTCAGAAAAATTACATACTGCTTTATGGAAGCCATCTTTAATTTTAAATTCAGAAATTTTATCTAACATACAAACAATTTTTTCAAATTTCATAACAAATTGCTGCTTTTCATCTTCACTTAACTTTAATAAACTCAATTTTAAACTATTCTCTAAATGAATATTTTTCAAATTTCACCTCTACATTTTAGAAAGTTTTTTAATATAACTTGAACTCAAAATAGCTTTTTTCCCATTTTTCAAACTAATCTTAAGAAATGGTCCACCATCTTGGTACCACTTATCAACAATAATGCCATTCTCACCATTATAAATTATATAATCGCCAATATTAAAATTTTTATTATCACTTCGTGTAAAAAAAAATTTAAAATTATCTTTCAAATATTCTGGAACAAAAACAATATCATAATTATCCTTATGGATCTCTTGAAAAAAAACTGATATAGCTGTATTTTTTAATATTCCTTTAAAAAATCTTTGCAAATTTATTGTAATAAAAAGTTCGAATTTAGCCCTAGTAATAGCAACATAAAAAAGTCTCCTCTCTTCTTCTAATCTATCAGCTGTCAATTCTTCAATCTCAGAAGGTAATAAACCTTTCTCAAGACCAGATATTATTACCCTATCAAACTCAAGTCCTTTAACGCCATGAATTGAAGAGAGTAACACACTAGATGCAAAATCTCCATGAACTAAAGGAGACAAAGACGAATTTTCAAGAAATATCACAAGACCTTCAAAACTACCAGAATATTCAACTCCACTACTAATAAGCTCATCAATATTTTTTGATTTCTCATCCTTATCAAATTTTTGATAATAATTCCAAATTCCAAATCCCATTGTAACATCTTTAATAAATTCAGATAAATTTACATATATACCCTTTTGTATATTTTCTTTTAATTCATCATATAAACTTAAAAATATATCAAGAGAATCTCTTGCTTTTCCTTTAAGATTTTTAACAACTTTTCTACTTGCAAGCATTAAGTCAAGATTAACATCAGTATCATTTAATGTCGCAATTATCTTATCAATGGTAGTTTTACCAAGACCTCTTGCAGGTTTATTTATTATTCTCAAAAAAGATACTTTATCTTTTTTATTTACAAAAAGTCTTAACAAAGATATGACATCCTTAATTTCTTCTCTTTCATAGAATCTAATTGAACCTAATATTTTATGAGCAATATTATTTTTAAAAAAAGCCTTCTCAAATTGCAAAGATTGATGATTAAATCTATAAAGAACAGCTGTTTCAAGCTTATTTTCAATAAGAAAATTTGCAAAATACTCAGCTTCTTCTGTAGGATTTTGAAATATAAAAATTTTTATTTTTTTACCTATCTTATTTTCCGTAGCTATTACTTTATCATACCTATTTTGATTTTTTGAAATAATATTATTTGCAACATTGACAATACTTAAACTAGAACGATAATTTTGAACCAAATAATATTTAGACACATTATCAAATGTTCTTTCAAATTCAAGAATATTTTCAACTCTAGCACCTCTAAAAGAATATATAGACTGATCCTCATCTCCCACTACCATAAAATATGCATCTTTATAATACAGTTCTCTTAAAAACAAAAACTGTGAATAATTAGTATCTTGATATTCATCCACAAAAATAGCCTTAAATCTTTTTTGCACCCTCATTCTAATATTTTCGCAATTTTGTAACATCAAAACAGATTTAAGAATAAGATCGGCAAAATCAAAAGCATTACTTTTAGATTTTTCCTGTTCATAAAATTCAATCTCAGAATAAATTTTATCATCAAAACCACAATTATTATGTAAAGAATAATTCTCTTTATATTTCAATATTGACGATGTTACATACTTGGCACATTCAATATTTGATGCAAGTCCAATTTGTTTAACAAATTTAACAACATCATTAACATCCCAAATTGTAAAATTTGAATCATAATTTTCATCATATTCTTTAAAGTAAAGTCGCAAAAGCCAAGCACCAAAAGAATGAAAAGTTTGAATATGTAAAGACCTATCAAAATTAAAAAGAGAATTCAATCTAAAATTCATTTCACGTGCTGCTTTATTTGTAAACGTTAAAGCAAGAATTTCTTCTGGTTTTACTTTACCTTTATTTATTAAATGCGCAAACTTAGCTGTTATAACCCTCGTCTTACCACTGCCTGGCCCTGCCAAAACAAGAATGGGGTTCGTAGTATCATCAAAGACAATTTGCTTTTGATCAAAATTTAAACTAAAAAGAAATTTTTGTATTTCACTCATCAATAAACTTCAGAAACTTTAAGATCAAAACCACCTGGTGTTTTTAACCAAAAAAATTGAATTGCTATCATTTCACTTCCATAACTTTTTAAAACAGAAGTAACATCTTTACCTTGAAGAACAATATTAACATCAGAAAGTCTTGTAAAAAACAAAATTAAAGACTTTTTAAAATTTAAATTTAAAGGATCACTTCCCTTCAATAAAAGCAAAGACTTACCATAAAGATTATTCTCATCAACATATCGTAAAAACGTATCATTTAAAAAATTAATTGATAAATTAATATCAGAAATATTTGTAGAAGAATATACTGTAGGATATTCACTAATCACTCTATTTTTAGGACCATTAACTTCAAATCCCCAATTTACAACATTAAATCTATTAGAAAGATTGGTCTCAAAAACATATTCAACATTAAGCATAAAAGATTCCAAACTTACATGAGCCTTTCTAACCTTATCTTGAGAATAATTATCATATACAATTTTAACTCTTATATTACCATTCAAATCAACTTCTCGAAATTTGCCTAAATTAAAAACATATTGCTCATTTTCTAAATCATTTGTAATAACCAAATCATCGTTCATAAAAGAAACTCTATATTTTGCAATAGAATTTCCAAAAATTAAGGACAAAAAATCACCTTCTCCAAGCACAACATTCCAAAAATTTTCTTTATCAAATAAAACCTCATGAACCTCTGGTACTCTTTTTCCAACATAATTTGCCTTAAAAATTCTTCCTAAAATTTGTTTAAAACCACTAATATTTGTAACTACAAACACTAGAAATACAATCCCAACCACTCCCACTAATATCTTAATTATCTTAGAAAAACCTATATTAGTTACATCAAAATATTTATTTCCAAGCTTACTCTCACTTACAAAAGTTACACTACCATTTTGATCATCAGACTTAATACCAATATAATTACTATTAAGTCTTCTCTTATATTCTTTAAAGAGAGATGAAACATACCAAACATCAACTCCCAAATATTCACTATAAGTCCTTAAAAAACCCACAGCCAAAACTTCATTTGGAAATGATTCAATATTAGAATCTTCAAGTGCTCTAAGATATTTAATAGAAATCCTAATATCATCAGCTATCATCTCCAAAGTAAAGCCCTTATCAATCCGAGTTTTTTTTAAAAAATCTCCAAATCTAATGAAATCGCTTCTGTCCATATATTAACACCTCAGGTCTTTTTAACATCATATAAAAAATTATCCACCTTATTTGCATTCTTAGGCAGATCATATTTAAATTTACTATCAGAAATTCCAACATTAAACTTGACAGACAAAAGATCAATCACTATTTCTCGACCACCATCTGTAGGATAAGCAATAACTCTTCTAATTGCACCACTTGGTGTAAAGGCAATCATAAAAGAATCAATTGTGGCAGCACCTTTATAAAGCCGTCTTGAAAAAGTCAGTTTCATAAAATTTTCAGCCCCTCCCCTTCCCCCAGATTCATCAAGAGGTTCTAAATTAGGAGAATTAGTATAAGATACACTATACTCAGTACTCAAAATATTCATAAAACCACTTCCCGATTTTCCCATAGTTAACTGTTGTCTAAAAGAAGTACCAAGAGACGGAACATAAATGGTCAAAAATTCTCCATCACTCACAAAGACCTGATTATTTGAATCTAAATTAATAATAAATTTATCGGGAGATTTATATAACAAAGTGCCTGTCTGTTTAAGACCTTTTATATTAAGACTAATCTTAGCCTGCATATCATTTACATTTTGATATTTTGAATGAACCTCCTCAAAATATTGATTGGCAGATATTTGGGCAAAAAGCAAATAAGGAGATATAATTAATATTATCTTTTTTATTTTGTTCATTATAAAACTCATACACTAATTAAGCTACATTTAATAACAAATACACCTCTAAATACCAATAGTACAACTTGTCATAATAAGCTATTATTTATAATATACCATTTTGTAAACTAATAATAAACATATTTAGCAAAAGATCAAAGGAGATAAAATGTCATTAAACTATCACGAAATAAACATTTTGCTTGAAGAATTGCCATTAATAAATTCATTTTTAAAAAAAATAAAACAACCTAATTACAAAAACTTAGTTATAGAATTTTACAATAAATCAACAGATGAAAAAATTTTTAATGTATTAATATCTCTAGATCCACAAAAAACAAGAATTCACAAAACAAATAAAAAATTTGAAAATATCAAACCTCCTCTAAGATTTTTTGAATTTTTAAAATCAAAAGTCACAAATGCCAAAGTATGCGAAGCACATCAAATAAAAAATGAAAGAATAATTTTAATAAAAATAAATAAAAACCAAAATTATTATTGTATTTTTATAAAATTATGGACATCTTCTCCTAATATAATTGTCACAGACACAAATTTTAAAATTCTTGATGCATACTACAGAAGACCAAAATCAAAAGAAATAACAGGTGAAATATTTACAAAAGCCAAAAAAATTATTGAAAATAACGATATGACTGAGAAAAAAGAAGTCAAACTCAAAAATGAATATGACAACAAATTACCATACTCAACATTCATTGAAAATTACTATGACAACTTAAAAATAAAAGAAACTAAAACACATAATACAGAAATGTTTAATAAAACATATGAACAAGAAAAAATCAACTTAGAAAGAAAAATATACTCTCTAAACAAGCAACTAATTTCAATGGACATAATAGCAACTCACAAAGAAAAAGGTGAAATGATTTTATCAAATATAAACAAAATTAAAAAAGGAATGAGTGAAATTACTTTACAAAACAACAATGAAGAAGAAATTAAAATAACATTAGAAAAAAAATTATCTCCTCAAGACAATGCTTTAAAATATTTTAAAACATACAAAAAAAACAAAATTTTTCTTAAGATTGTGCAAGAACAATTAAAAAATGCAAAAACACAATATAACACATTAATATCAAACACAACTTATACAAAAGAAAAAAACCATATAACTCTGACTAATGAAAAAACAACAAAACAAAAAACCATTCAAAAAACATCTATTGGGCTCCATTTTATATCTCATGGATTTGAAATTATTGTGGGAAGAAATGCAAAAGAAAATGACGAACTCTTAAGAAGTTGGGCAAAAGGAAATGATTATTGGTTACATACAAGAGATTATCCTGGTGCTTATGTATTTATTAGAAATAAAAAAGACAAAACACCTCCTCTTGAAGTTTTAATAGATGCTGGTAATTTATGTGTATTTTATACAAAGCCAGCAAAACAAGCGGGAAAAGCTGACCTTTACTATACCAATGTCAAATATTTAAAAAAAATTAAAGGAGAAAAAAAAGGACTTGTAATACCTCACAGAGAAAAAAATTTAAACATTAAATTAGATCTCAAAATATTAAACAAACTTAAAAACAAAAATTAAGTTTATAATATATCCTAACTTAAATCTAAAAATTAAATGACAAGTTCTTTCAAAAATATTGTTATTGGGGATTAAAAAGCATAAAATTTAAATACTGTAGGAGAAAAATAAATATGATACAAAAATTAACAAAAATAGTAGCAACAATATCAGATCTAAGATGCGATCCAGAACATATAAAAGAATTATATGAAGCAGGTGTAAATGTAATACGACTAAACACTGCTCATCAATCACATGCCGATGCAATAAAAGTCATAAATAATGTTAGACAAGTTTCAAATAAAATAGCATTAATGATTGATACAAAAGGACCAGAAGTTAGAACAGCTAATATTGAAAAGCCTATTACTGTTAAAATAGGAGACAAAGTAATAATCTCTACAACACCTATAAATGATTCTAATGCATTTCAAACTAACTATAATGGATTTGTTAATGAAGTTCCAAATGGAGCAAAAATTCTAATTGATGATGGTGAACTTGAAATGATTGTCATCGAAAAATCTGCAGATAAGTTAATTTGCCAAATTAAAAACGATGGACAAATTAAAAACAAAAAATCAATAAATACACCAGGAATTTCACTAAAATTACAATCCGTTACTGATAAAGACAAAGGCTTTATTGAACTTGCAGCAAAACAAAATATTGATTTTATTGCACATTCTTTTGTAAGGCATGCACAAGATATTCAAGACGTCAAAGATATATTAAACGCCGCAGGAAATCCAGACGTAAAAATTATTTCCAAAGTCGAAAACCAAGAAGGAATTGATAACATAGAAGAAATTGCCAAAGCTTCCTACGGAATTATGGTTGCAAGGGGAGATATGGGAGTTGAAATACCTGCTGAAGATGTTCCTTTAGCACAAATTAAAATAACTAAAACCTGCATTAAGTACGGCATACCTGTAATTACAGCAACGCAAATGTTGCATACAATGATTGAAAATCCAAGACCTACAAGAGCAGAAGTATCTGATGTTGCCAATGCAATTCTAAATGGTACAGACGCAATAATGCTATCTGGAGAGACAGCTTATGGAAAATATCCAATTGAAGCTGTTAAAATGATGACCAAAATTGCAAGAGAAGTCGAAAAATATAGAGAGCAAACACTGTTTCAAGATGAAATTTTCTGTAGCAAAAAAATAATAAGAAATTACATTATAAAATGTGCAATCGATGCAACTAAAATAATGCCTATTAAAGCTATTATCGTTGATTCACTTAAAGGAAGAACTGCCAGAATAATGGCAACATATAGAGCAAGTGTGCCACTATTTATTACGACAAATAATGAAAGAATAGCAAGAGAACTATCACTCTCTTATGGTGTTTATTCTAATCTTGTTGAAAACAATTTTAAAAGAACAAATGAATTTGTAGCAACTTCTCTTAAAATGCTTAAAACACAAGAAATAGTTAAAAATTCAGATATTATAGTAATTATTTCTGGAAATCCCAACAGAGATACCAATAAGGGTACAGAATTTATGGAAATAAACACAGTAGAAGAAGCAATTAAGGGACATAATTTATAAATAAAATAAGAAATAGTTTAGTTGATAACATTTTTTATCCAACTAATATAACACCAAAATTATTCAGCTTATATAAAAGAAAAACTCATAAAGCACTTTTAACTAGTTATGGGACTTATGAGTTTTTCTTAGATAAAATTGATATATTTAAAAAAATAATAACTTACAATACAAAAAACATATTTATATTTTCATATACAAAAGAAAATTCAAAGATTAATATATCAACTCATAAAGCTTGGAAATTTTTTGATAAAACAATTGATGTTAATTTAGACATAATAAATTTAATAAAAAACTTTACATTTACAAATGTAGAAGACAAAATAATAGAAAATGATCACAAAATTGAAATTGTATTAAATTTTATTAAAGATATAACACAAAATATCAAAATTATTCCCATTATTTTAGGTAACCCCAAAAACCAAACTATTAAAGAATATTGCACATTTTTAAAACCATTTACAACGCAAGAAGAAAATTCTTTTATATTTTTATCTCATTTTATTTCACACTCTACAAATCTAAATAAAGCTACCCAATTAGCAACAACCTTAAAACAACTCTTAAACACGTCTTCCTTAAATTCATCAATTTTACTAGAACATCACAAATCACATAAAATATTTCCTGAAAATATAACTGCCCTTATTATAATTCATCAAATTTTTACTAACTTTGAATTTTTAAATCATCAAATCATTAACAATAACAATGAATATTCAATAATAGAAAATATACTAATAAACTAAATTAATAAAAAATAGTCTTTAAATGAAATCATCAATTTTTTTATTATTTTTCTTTAAAAAAACATTCAAACCTACTTTTGAAATACTTCTTAAAGTACTTGCAGAAATCTTAATACTAACATTTTTCCCAAGTTCTGGAATAAAAAATTTCTTATTTATTAAATTAACCTTAAAAGTTCTCTTAGTCTTAACACCAATATGTTGTCCTGCTCCACCTTTCTTTTTGGCAAGTCCCTTTCGTGGAACATTATTCCCAAACATTGTCCTTTTTCCTGTAATTTCACATTCTCTCCCCATCTAAATCTCCTAAATTCCATTTTTCTTAGTTAGATACAAATCCATTAACTTTAAAAATAAAGTTAATCCTTCAATGATATTTTTAATTATACTACTAAAGTTTACATTATTGCCATAACTTTTTACAAGTTCAAGATCAAGTTCTTTCCAATTATAAATAAGTTCCTTTTCTGAAGAAGGTTTAAAATAATCTTCTAAACAACCACTTAAAAGCTGTTTTAAAGAATAAATTTTTGAATAATAGTCATTTAATAAAATTAAAGCTTTTTTATTCACATCTACTATTATATTTAACAATAATTTTTCTGATGATTTGTCTCCTCCAACATAAACCCTATGCAAAAGTGCATTTATTCTATTGCCATAATTACCCTGTTCCCCAAGACTATTATCAAAATCAATAAGATTAGAATAAATATTAACTAAGTCATGAATGTCATTAGAAACATCTCTAGAAATTTCCATATCTTTCCATTGTCCTTTAATAATCAGGATATTAACAATATCATTTAAATCTTTTTTTACTAAATTAACAGCATGAGTTTTCAAATAACCTAAAATGTCAGCGTAAACATATCCGGTAGTATTTGTAATTTTAGATGTAATTTTCATGTTCATATGCTCATTATAATTATCTAAAGTTAAAAGAGTAACTCCAGGAAATAATTTTTTTGCCAAAATTTTAGATTTGCTATTTTTTTGCAAAATTTCAGATTTTAACATCTCATTTGAAACATGTTTAGAGAGATAATTAAAAAACGCTTTTGCTTTTGTCTTTTTAAGGCCAGAAATAGGCAAATAATTGGGATCACCACTAACATATCTTACAAGATACAAAATTTCTTTATTTTTATTTATCTCAATTATAGATGTTATCATCTTAAGCCAAACATTTGGCTTCATAGGAAAATTATCTTCATCTCCATATATTTTTAAGAGAATATCATAAAGATTTCTCCAAATAGAAATATCCTTAATAGAATAAATACATTCCAAATAATCCTTAATATCATCAAGGATTACTCCACAACTGACAGCACTAAATCTAGGTTTATATATAAAATCATCTTCTGGAAATAAACTATCAAAATGCTTAATAAGAATATAATACTGATATGAAGCTAAATCAAAAAAGATATCTAAAGCTCCACAAGTTTCATCGATCAATCTGACCTGTTCCTGAGTTATACTTTTCAATAAATAATTTAAATTGGTATCCAAATTTTTCAGCATATCAGATGTAAAATTTACTATCTCATTAGCAGAAAAAGAATAAATATGTTCCAAAGCTTGCTTTTGAGTACTATTTAAATACTTCTCAACTACAAAATGAATTATCTCATTTGAATTTCGATATCTTTGCACAAATAACTTTAAAGGATAAAAAACCTTATAAAGATTATAAATAAACTTAGCAAACTGAGGTAAAGCTTGTATTTTGGAAACGCTAAAAAAATTACTTGACTTACTTAAACTTTTTTTTACTTCTTTAAGCCTTCTCTGCTTCACTTGCTCAGGAGTACGTTCTCTATTAAAAATAGCAACTAAAAAATCAACTAAACTCACATTAATAGCTCTCCTTTTGAATACAAAATTTAAAGTTATCAAAGATATCCAAAATTATAAAATAACTATAAAAATTATACATAATTTATTGTAAAATAAAAGTCAATGTAATAAACATATTTTTTATGTATATAAAGAAATTAATTTTAATGACAATTTTAGCTTTAATTTTCAGTTGCTCAAAAGAAACTGCTATTACTATCTTAACTGACAATAAAATTATTCCTATTTATATAAATCAATTTAATGTTCAAAATAAAACAAATTTTATTATCAAGTACAAAAAAAATATTAACGTACAAACCATTAATAAAGAGAATGCTCAAATAATCATTGCAAAAAACTTAGACAACATAAATATAACTAAAAACTTTAAAAATATACAAAAATATTATTATTCTGACTATCCAATATTAAATAACATATCAAAAAAATTTGCATACAAAATTGTACCATTAAGTTTCGATATTCCAATCTTAATATATAAAAATGAATATGATATACAAAAATATATTGATATACAATCAATCAAAGAAATATATACAAATTTCAAAAAAGACAAAAAAATTTTCATATCTCCTTATATTTCTGAAAATATATTTTATACAATATCTGAAATCAACGATATAAATATTTACTTTGGAAACAACAAGCCAGAATATGATGAGAAGAAAATATTAAATATAATTAATTATTTCAAATCTTTTATAGATGTGAACGAACTTACATTGCATAAAAATTTTACGGAAAAATACAAATATTTAAATTTAGAGACGATACTACTACAACAAAAAACTATTTTAATTGCAGGTTTAACCAACTTAGCATATTACAATAAACTAAATCAGAATATTAAAGACAAAATTAATTTTTCATATTTAACAAATAAAGAAAAAAAATCATCGATATGTAATATAAACTTTATGGGTGTTAAAGAAACATCACAACCTATAGCAAAATTTATTCGATGGATATTAAATCAAAAAATACAACAATCATTAATCACACTTAAAGATAAAGCAAAATTTAATGAACATTTTGGATTGATTAATGGATTTACACCATATAAAGGATTGAACTTAAAATTAAAACATGTAATTAAAGAAATCCCACAATTTATTATAAATGAAAATTATATGAATAAAGATTCATATATTCTTAATAAAGAACAAATAGAAAAAGAAAACAACATAATTAATGAATTAATGTTATATAACATCAAAAATGCAAATTCTTCATAAAGACGGTATATCTTTTTTATAATTGACAAGCATTACGTACAATACAATAAGGAATAAAAAGGAAAAAATTAAAATAAAAGATATGTATATATTACCAGACAAGTGCATAAAGAGTGCTATTAAAGTTAACAATAAATAATTTATCAAAAGAGATACAATACCTGAAAAAATAGCTACTACTATAGATACAAGAAATACCATAAATTTTAAATCAAACTCAAAATCCACTTTAGAAGCTACAGCAATAAATAGAACACCAAAAAAAACTAATAAAATAGGACTTATCATTAAGAAAAGACTTGAAGAAAAAATACCTATCAATCTTAAATTGAATGTCTTAATTTGGTTAAAAGCACTGATTAAAACTTGAATAGGTAAAAAAATACTACCTTTAACAGAATTTGCAAATAAATGTAAATTATCAACATTATTATTAAGATCAATGATTTTTATATCACTTAAGTCAAAATCTTTAAGCAATACAAAAACTCTAGTAGCAGTAATATCACTATTTTCACTTTTTTTATCTAAAACATTTTGATAAACCGTATTGCCCTTAAGAGTAGCAAATGGAACTTTTATATGTAATATAACTTTACCTAAACTATCAAACCTAATAAGTTCAAAATTTTTAATCATTTTAGTATAAGAAAAAACAGTATTTACAACCTTTTGCATATAAATATAATCATATGTACCATCACCAGAATTGCTCTGAACTAAAAATACATCATTGATGCCATAATGTTCATAATATTTTTCAATCTCATCAAAAAAGAAATAATGAATTTTAAGTTTATCTAAAGACTTATTCTTATAACTTAAAATCTCATTATCATTTGGAAACAAATTATGAAGCTTTAAAAAACCATAATATGCTGGTTTAAATTTCTCTGTATTTAGATATAAAAAATTCCTCTGTTTCTCTTCAAAAATCGAAGCTTCTCTTTCAAGTTCAACATTTTTATACTCATTAATAGCTTTAAAAGTTAAATCTAAAAGCGCAGAAAATTCATCATCTTTGGTTGCAAAAAATCCTATATAAGCAAAATAATTAGCCGTAGCATAATCACCCTTATCAATAAATCCATTAATAATATCCTGAAAATCTCTTTTGCTCAAACTTTTTATTAAATACATTTTAAGAGTCTTTCGAACTTTTTCTAAATCAACACCATAAAGAGGCATTCTATCATATTCAGATCTGGCCAAATAATAATTAATAGAAAGTTCATCATTATCAGAAATAAGCCTCATTTTTTCATATATCCTAAGCAATTCCTCAAGATATTTCTTTTTCTGCTTAAAAACCTCTACCAATTCATTGACATCAAGTGTCTTATTTGAAGATAAATTTATATCGATATTTTTAAGCTCATTCATTATTGTAGTTGTCTGCTCTGCAAGAAGATTATATCTCTCATAATTATATTTATATTCATTTTTCTGAGAAAGAATATAAGACATAATAGAATTAAAAATTAATACAAAAACAATACCTATTACAAAAAATAAAAACATAAAAGGATAAAATTTTTTAAACAAATATCCTTTATATCCCTTAAAATAAAGCCGTGTTTCTGGTTTCGCTAAAAAAATAAAATAAATCAAAACAAAAAAAATAAAAAAACCATTAAAATTATGATATACACTCAAAACAGTATCAAAAAATGTAGCTACTAATATATGTTTTTCTAAATAGGCAACTCCAAAAAAATATGTATAACAAAAAACCAAAGCAACAAATAAAAATAGAAAAACAATAAAATTACTTAAAAATGTAAACAATTCTTTTTTCATATCTAACAAATTAATTAATGTAACGTATTATTATCAAATCCTTCATTCACTTTAATATATTTAAAAAGAAAACCAATCAAATAAGTAGAACAAAATGTAAGTACACAAAAAATGAAAGTAAGATAATTAGATATTACATTTTCACCCATAATTAAATCTAAACTCTCCGGAAATTCAATTGCATAAATATTATAAACTTTAAAAAACAGTATGACAAAAATAGGATAAAGGAATAAAGACAAACTATTGAGAAATATAAAATTAAAAATATAAGAAAACGAAAATAAAAGCAAAACAAATCCAAATATATTCAATATCAAACCAAAAGATTCTAAAGAAAGTAAAAAATTATTAAAAATGTCTAAATCATTAAAAGTATAACCAACTAAATTACTATAAAGCTTTTGAGTAAAAAATGCATTTTCATTAAAATTCGCCACATCAGATTCAGAAAATCCTGAATTATATGAAAAAGATTTAAAATCCTCATCATCAAACTCATTATCTGTAATTTTTAAAACACCTTTAAACCCAAATGATTTAATATCATTACTATAAAAAACTATTTGATCATCAAAAAAATGCACAGTATCATCTTTAATTATCTTCTCATCCCTGTTATGTAAATCAAAAAAGATAGTATTAAAATTAACAGAAGCTAAAAATCCAAAATAAGACAAAAACAATATAAAAATAAAGACAACAATATATAAAATCCCAGAAACTCTGAATGTAGTCATACTAAAAGGATAAGCAATTCTCATAAAAGTAACAACTAAAGATAAAGGAAAAGCATAAAGATAAGCATCATAATAAAGTTCAAAACTTAAAACAGAAAGATCTACATGTAGGAATGTGTACTTCAAGTAAGATGTACAAACAAAAACAAACGAAAAGAGAAAAAACATAAAAATAAATCTACAAGATATTAAGGATATAAACCTTACAATATTTAACATATATGTTCCTACAAGTGATAAACAATCTAATCTAAGACTGCCTGCCCCCCAGAGAGAACTTCTCTAATCTTTTCTTTGGCTTCTTCAAAACTAATTTGCAAAGCTAAACTAATCTCATGTTGTAAAATTAATTCAAAATCATTTAAAATTCTCTTTTCATAAAAAGGCAACTCTTTTTGCATAGATTTTACATACAAAAATTTATATAACTTAGCAGTACTTAATATATCACTCTGCTTATAAAAATCATGACTACCATCTTTGATCTTTTTTTGATCTATTTGCCCCTCAAAATCCTTAATAATATCAAAAACTTCTTCTACCTTTTCTTTACTAACCAAAGCTCTAATTCCAAGATCTGCCGCTCTAGCTACTGGAACCATGAAAGTCATCTCATTAAATGGAAAATATATTTCATAATAATCAATAAATTCACCATTAAATTCCTTATTCTGAATATTTTTTATTTTGCCTACTCCCTGCATTGGATACACTACAGCCTGATCTAATACAAATGACATTTCTTTACCTCATTAAACTTGTAAACAATTAAAACCAAAAGAAATCACAAAAACACAGTTAAATTTGTTCTAATTCCAAATTTATTGACATAAAACAAATTTTCAAGATAATTACTATTACAAAAACTTATTATCATACTAGGAGTAAGTTTATTAATATTAGCAAAAAACATTTCCTTATTTCTCTTAACAGCCCTCAAGTCATAGTAACCAATAAAGTTAATTTCTTTATGCGACTCTTTTAATCTTAAAAAATTTTTTTTAGAAATTATTTTATCTTTATCAATAATATAACACGTTTTATATGTATTCTCCAATACACTCATTAAAACAAGTAAAATAGAATTTGAATCATAACAACCAATATCAATCCTCTTTAAAAATTTACAAAGTGTTCTAAGTAACCTTGAATTTGAAAAAACAAGAGAAGAACTTTTAACAAGATTTCTAAAACTCTTAAAGATCAAAAATTTTAATAAAGATTTACAGTCAATAAAAATTACCATTGAATGATACGGATGAGATATTAGATATTCAAATCTACTAATCAATTTTTCATGATTTTTAAACACATCTATTGGCGCTCCAAAAAAATAAATCCTATCTGGTTTTGAATATATATCTTTTAAATTAGCCATTATTACCCTCTAATAATAATTTAAAGTGAGCAAGTGCATAAACAATAGCTGTATCAGCTCTTAAAATAGGAGTATTAAATCTTACAAATTTAAAATTCAATTTTTTAAAAAAATCAATTTCCAACTTTGAAAAACAACCTTCAGGACCTATTAAAATCCCAATTTTACCAAAAACACTAATGTTTTCACCCAAATGCAAAAAATCACCCTTACTATAAGCAACGTAATAATTCACAGATGACGAATAAGGAATACTAAAAAAATCATTATAAAAATTAATACTGGGAATTTGAGCATTTCCACTTTGTTTTAAAGCCTCATCTATTATCTTTAAAAATCTTAATTTCTTTGGTTCTAAATTATCCATATCTAACTTAGCAATAGAATTATCAGCATTAACAATATTTATACTATTAACACCAATCTCAACAACTTGTCTTAAACTTAAATCTAATTTCCTACCCTTAAGATTTGATATAAATATATCTATTTCAAAGTCACGCATCTTAAGCTCCTCTACTCTAAGAGTAGCAAACCTAATTCGGTGATTTTCTATACTCAAAATTTCAGAAAATCTTATCTCTCTTTTACCTAAAAGAATATTCAATCTATCACCTACCCTTAATCTTCTTACATTAACAAGATAGTGATAAATCTTAATATCATCAATAATGATGTCATCATCAAATAGACAACTATAATCTAAAACTATTTGTTTCACAAATTAATTTTGTGTCCCTTTCTTTACAAGATATTCATAAGCAGTTTTTAAGACTTCATCATAATATAAATTATAAATTGGCTGATTATGGTGTATATCTTGATAAAATTGCAAAAACAAATAACGCCCCAAAGCTTTCTTATCTATATTACTAATATCCTTACCAGCCTTTACATAAGAAGTTTCAAGAAATTTATTCACAAAAATATCTACCTCTTTCTCAGAAAGCGATTTTTTATTTATCTTGCTATTTAAAAACTTTTCTATAGCCTCCTCATTAAGCATTCGGGTATAAACTCCAAATTCAACTTCAGATAATTCTCTTTCCTTAATCTCCAAATCAGGTTTAATACCAACATTATGAATACTCTGTCCAGAAGGGGTATAATATTTTGAATGCGTAATCTTAAATCCTCCTGTATGGAAAGGTACTATACGCTGAATCACTCCTTTTCCATAAGATTTTTCACCTATAACATACACTCTTTGATTATCTCTTAAAGCTCCAACTAAAACTTCCGAAGCTGATGCTGAATATTTATCAATCAAAGCAACAATTGGCATATCTAAAGGTACTATATGTGAAGAATCGGCTCTATACTCCCTTGTGACATATTCTAAAGGTATTTTAAAATCTCTTGCCTTTGTTGATACAATGAGTCCTTCAACCAAAATATCATTTGCAATTTCTATTGCATCGGTAAGATAACCTCCAAGATTAAGCCTTAAATCTAAAATTAAAGATTTGATATTTTGCAATTTAAGTTTTTCAAAAGCTTTTTTAAAGTAAATATTAGTACTTGGATTAAAACTTAATATCCTAATATATCCGACATCATTATTAATAACACTATATTTAATTGTTTCTATATCTATTTTTTCTCTCACAAGATCATATTCAAGTTCTAAATTTTTATTTCTCAAAATAGAAATTTTAACTTTTGTACCCGCTTTTCCCTTTAAAAACTCGCTAACCTGCTCTATTGTCATAGAATCAGTACTATTACCATCAATAGCCTTAATATAATCACCAGAGCGAACACCAGCTCTATAAGCAGGTCCTTCTTCAAAAGCATTAATAATCATTATATAAGGAACATCAGAAGCAGTATTGTTAGATTTTTTCGAAATTTCCTTTTTTGCAATAACAACCCCAATTCCCACATAATTTCCCTCAGTAGTTTTTGAAATCTCTACTAAATCTTTTTTTGTCAAATACTGAGAATAAGGATCATTTAATGCCTTAAACATACCCTGTAAAGCCCCTTCAAAAACAGCCTCATCATCAATAGGTTCAACATAATTTTTCTTAATAAAATTAAAAGCCTCTATCATCATCTGACCATAACTTGACGCAGACAAATTGCTCTTAGAAGAATTTGCTTGAGCAAAAATAGACTCTACAATAACTGAAGAACTGATAACTAAAGCTAATACAACGTATAAAAATACCAAAAATTTCTTTTTCATTGAAAAATTCCTACACAAATAAAACTTGATTTTATCTTCATAATATAATATTTTAAGATTATGTTAAAGATAAATAGCTTAAAAACAAAAAGAATAATCATGACTCTCATTATCGCAATGCAAACAATTGCAAGCACATTAATTTTATTAGCACTATATAAACTCACAAGCAATACAATATTTATAAACAATTCTTCTATAAAATTTTTAATAGCATTTATTATATTCTCTCCAGAATTATGCATAGCAATATTAACAATACAATATATACTCTACGATCAACTTAAAATTCTAAGTAATTTAATTAACATAACTAAAAGCCTGCAAATCATAATGAACATTTTGCTTGCTACATTAGGATTAGCTCTTGAATTATTCAAAACATATCAGCCATGGCTATTTACTTTTTTAGAAATAATAATAATCACTTACGTTATATTTAACTTAGTGATTTTGATTCTACTTAAATTCAAGGACAAAATAACGGAGTAACGGTTGATTATCATTCCTATAGCTAGTGGAAAAGGAGGAGTTGGTAAATCTCTTTTTTCAACAAATATTGCAATTTGTCTTGCAAATGAAGGGAAAAAAGTATTACTTGTAGACCTTGACCTGGGTGGTTCCAATTTACACTCTATGCTTAATATTATACCCAAAAAAAGCATCGGAACATTTCTCAAAACACAAATTCCCTTTCAAGACATCATCCTTGAATCAGGAATAAAAAATTTAAATTTTATAGCAGGAGACTCAGATATACCAGAACTTGCAAATATAGCTATCTTTCAAAAGAAAAAAATAATAAAAAATTTAAAAAATCAAAATTACGACTATCTAATAATTGATCTTGGAGCTGGAACAGCATTTAATACAATAGATTTTTTTTTAATGTCAAACAGAGGAGTAATAGTAACAATTCCAACAGTAACAGCAACAATGAATGCCTATTTATTCTTAAAAAACGCAATCTTTAGACTAATATCAAAAATATTTACAAAAGAAACAAAAGCATACAAAATAGTATCCAATATAAGAAAAGATTCTACAGATTTACAAAAAATATACATACCAAATCTTCTACTTAAAATAGAGGAACATGATCCTGAAAATTATGCAAAGTTTATGCAAATATTCGCACAATTTAGTCCCTTCATTATATTTAACATGTTAAACAAACCTGAGGATATTATTAAAACTGAAAAAATACTAAAGTCGGCTAAAAATTATTTAAATATAAATTTACAAAGTATAGGCTCAATTTATAAAGATGAACTTGTTGATCAAGCATTAAATCACAAAATACCAATAACTATTTATAAACCAACAAGTTTAATTTCAAAAAGCATAAAAAAAATAGCTAAAAGATTAATTGAACTTGAAGATGTAATAAACGATGTAGAGCTTTTAAATGAAGATGACTTAAATGCAAGCTACTATTTTGTAATAAAAGAAGCACAAGACGAATATTTAGAAAAGTACGCATATCTTGAATCATTATTGATGAATAAAACAATAGACAACAATGCAATAATTGATATAATCAAATCTCAACAAAAAGAAATTGCAACACTTAGAAAACAAAATATAATGTTTAAAAAAAAATTATTTACAAAATTAAAAAAAGACTAAGGAGACAGAAATGCCAAATTATATAAATTATCCTAGCTGGTTGCATCCCGAAATAATTAAAGGAATTCCAATTACATGGTATAGCCTATCTTATATCATCATTATAATAATTTCTTATAAATTTATCTGGTATCAAATCAGGACTGACAAACTTGATATAGACAAAAATGATTATGAGCAATTAATGTTTTCCATCGTCATGGGCGCAATCATTGGAGGAAGATTAGCATCTACTTTAATTTATGATAAAAGTGGTATTTATTATACACACCCATGGATGATTTTTTTACCATTTGACCAAAACTGGAATTTTACAGGCTTTAGAGGAATGGCAATACACGGAGGATTTTTTGGAGTCATTATTGCACCGTTAATAATGATAAACACAAAACTTAAAAACACGAATGTAAAAAAATATTTTAAAAAAATAACAGATTATGGTGCAATAGCTTTCTCTTTAGGATATATACTTGGAAGACTTGCTAATTTTGCAAATGCAGAACTTTATGGAAGACCAATGAAAGGTGGTGTAATCTTTCCAAATGCAGAACCTTTTAAAATAAGCCAAAATGGAGTCAAAGAATTCGCAGAATCGGTTGGCCTTGAAATATTACCTCATGATTTATTTATTAATTTACCAAGAATCCCATCCCAACTCATAGAAGGATTGTTCGAAGGACCTGTAATCTTTTTATTATTATGGTTCATATTTAGAAAAATAAAAAAATATGATGGCTTTATCTTTGGTGTATACATAATACTTTATGGAACATTTAGATTTTTAATTGAATACCTAAGAGAGCCTGATAAAGAAATAGGATTTATTATAACTTACAGAAAACCTGAAAGCATGTTGGACTTTTCATTTTTAAATATATCAATGGGCCAAATATTTTCGTCAATTTTAATATTAGCAGGAATAATCTGGCTTATATGGACTAAAAAACAAGCTCAAAAAAACTAAATAAATCAACAAAAACATAGATTTATATAAAAAATAAGATAGATTTATTTAAGTAAGATGAGGAATAAAAATCCAAATGCAATCGTAATATCTGAAAAAGCTGTTAGTGATAAAGATGTTATAAAAATAAAATCTATTTTTACAATATCTCAAATAATAGAATCTAGAAAAAATGTCTCAAGTTCATATATCAAACAAAGCAATATTAAATTTGCCGTTATTTATAATCATAAAAGACCAATAGATTTTTCAATAAATATAGCAAATGACTTAAAAAGTATTAATAACGTTCATTCAATTATCATAAACAATGAATATATAGATGAATCGATTTATAGACCAAATTACATAGAAATATTACAAAGCATACAAGAACTGAGTGAAAAAAATAAACTAATACAACAGAAAAAATTTTATTATGATAATAAAAATGCCAATCTTGATTTTTTCTTAAACTTATCTGAACTTATTCAAGAAATAGTCATTATCACAAACACTGAAAATGACATCATTTATATCAATGAAAAAGGCAGTAAAGAACTTGAATTACCAATAAAGATTAAAGGTAAAACAAACAAAATAAGTGATATCGATATAATAGATTTTGAAAAAGAAACTAAAATAGATTTAAGTTATAATATAGATGATATTCCTGAATTTAAAAATATACTGATAACTGATTGTCTTTTAAAGGGAAAAAATAACAAAAAATTAACCGTCGATCTATTTATAAGTACAATTGCTCAAAATAACATTGATAAATTAATTACAATAAAAGATGTATCTGATTTAAAATCTAAACACAATATTCCGCACTTCGAAGTCATCGATCAAGAAACTGACTTATATAATATTAAAGAACTTGAAAAGTTATTGATCAACCAAATTGATTATTCTTCTAAAAAAACATATCTATTTGATTTGGATTTACACATAAATACAGAATATGAATATAAAGGCAATAGGGATCACATAGACGTAAAAATACTTAAAAAAATTACTTCTAGAATAATGTCATTCTATTCAGAATATATATTTAAATTAAAAGACAATAATTTAATAGTTATTATATCCACAAGTGGAGGAGAACAAAGAGTAATTTCAATTGCAGAAGAAATAAAAAAAACTATCTCTAGAGAACTTAAAAAAGAAGGTCTCATAATACTTAAATTTAATATAGGCATAATAGAAGTAAACTTAAAAGAAGATATAGAAACAAAAATTTCAAAATTAAAAATAGCAACAAAAATATCTGATGAATACAAAGATTCCATGCCTATTTTATATAAAGATGAATTACCAGAAACAATAATTATTAAAAATCAAAATAAAATATTTGAATACATAATAAAAGCAATAAAAAATGATTTCTTTAGTCTATACTACCAAAAAATTACCCCTCTCAAAAAAGATTTAACACCTAAAATTGAAATATTAACAAGACTTTTTGATTACACAGGAACACCAATTCCAAACAATCATGTCTTTGGTTTAATAGATAAATATAATTTAACCGTAGAAGTAGATAAATTAGTAGTTACTAAAGCATTAAGAGAATATACAAACTTTGTAACAAAAAATGGTGTTCATATCTTTTCAATCAATATTTCACCATATTCACTTAAATCCAAAAACTTCAGAATCTTTTTAAAAGAAACCCTTCTACAAAGTCATGTCTCACTTCAAAATATATGCCTAGAAATAACAGAAACTGGCATTGTAGAAAATTTCGAATTAATCAACACATATTTCAATGAACTTAAAACTTTTGGAATTAAACTTGCACTTGATGATTTTGGAAGTGGATATACATCTCTTTCATACATCAAAATTTTACCAATAGACATCATCAAAATAGATGGTTCTTTTATTCAAGTAATAAATTCTAGTCAAATAGATCTTGTAATAATAAAATCAATAAAAGAAATTGCTGATACAAAACAAATAAAAATTATCGCTGAATTCGTGTCTAATGAAGAAATTTTTAAAAAGATTAGTGAAATAGGAATAGATTATGGTCAAGGATTTTTATGGCATAAGCCAGAACCAATATAAAAATACATAAATTTTTATACATCAAAAGATTTAAAGTTACATCACAAACATTATTAGGCTGACAAAATAATTAATATATAACAAATTACAAGTGCTAGAATGTTATAATAAGTAATTAAGAGGAGGAATTTTATGACTAAACAAAATCCTTGGCTGTCATTAAACGAAGAAAAGAAAAACAATATATTAGAATTTGCTCACAAATACAAGAAATTCTTAAATACAGTAAAAACAGAACGAGAAGCTACCAACTATGCCATACAAAAAGCAAAAGAAAAAGGTTTCATCAGCGCCTGCCAAAAAAAAGAACTTCAAGCTGGAGACAAAATTTTCTACACATCTCGCAACAAAAACATAGCTCTTGTATTTATAGGAAGAGAACCTATTGAAAATGGAATGCATTTTATTGTCTCACACACAGATTCACCAAGACTTGATGCTAAACCATCACCAATTAGTCAAGAAAATGAATTTACAATGATGAAAACAAATTATTATGGTGGCATCAAAAAATATCAATGGCTATCTACCCCCCTATCAATAAGAGGAATAATATTTTTACACAATGGAAAACAAGTAGAAATTAGCATTGGTGACAATAATGATGATCCTGTATTTGTAATTCCCGACATATTACCACACCTTGATAGAAAAGTTCAAAGAGACAAAAAAGCTGATGATATTATTGAAGGAGAAAATCTAAGAATCATAATTGGAAGTCTACCTATTGAGTCTAGAGAGAAAGAAAAAGTAAAATTTGCTACTCTTACATTATTAAAAGAAAAATACAATATATCAGAAGAAGACTTTGTTTCAGCAGAAATAGAAATAGTACCAGCAGGAGAAGCAAAAGATGTAGGAATTGACAGAGCACTCATTGGAGCTTATGGACAAGACGATAGAGTTTGTGCCTATACATCACTAGAAGCTATCCTAAATTTAGAAGAAACACCAAATAAAACCGCTATATGTTTCTTGGTAGATAAAGAAGAGATTGGCTCAACTGGCTCAACTGGTTTGCAATCAAGATATCTTGAATATTTTGTATCAGATATAATATTTAAACTAAAACAAAAAGAATATAATAACCTTATTGTACACAAAGCATTATGGAACTCAAAAAGCATCTCCGCAGATGTTTGCGGTGCAATAAATCCTCTATTTAAAGTACATGATGAACAAAACGCACCAAAGCTAGGATATGGAATACCTATAATGAAATACACAGGTCATGGAGGTAAAATTATGGCCAGTGATGCTGATGCTGAACTTGTATTTTATATTAGAAATTTATTAGATAAAAACAATATAGCTTGGCAAGTAGCAACACTTGGAAAAGTAGAAGAAGGAGGAGGAGGAACTGTAGCAAAATTCCTAGCACACTATGGAATTAGAACAATAGACATGGGACCTGGAGTTATTAGCATGCATTCACCATTTGAAATAACCTCTAAATTTGACATATATACTGCTTATATGGCTTATAAAGCATTCTTTAAAGGATGACAAAATGCATAAAGAAACAATAGAAACATCAGAACATATTTTAGAATGCTTTGGGGGAATTACAAACATAAAACAAGTAGTTAAAGATTTAACTAGAATAAAAATATTAGTTGACAGTAATTCTTTAGTTAAAAGAGAAAACTTAACAAAAAATAAAAATATCATAGGGGCAATTAAGTCAAACGAAGTTACAGAAATCGTAATGAATTTTGCAATAATTGACGATGTTTACACCAACATAATATATATGATAAATAAAAAAAAATAATAGACCCAACTATTTGGGTCCTAAAATTTAAAATTTTTTATATAATCAATAACTGCTTCTGGTTTTAATTCTTTATTTAAAATCTTATACACTATCATTGCCAAGTTTTGAAAATCTGAACTAATACCTAAAAATTTAAAAAGCAAAGCAACTTCCCTAGCAGCAACCAATCCTTCAGGTAAATAACCAATTTTATTAATGTTACTTATTAGATCATCTATATCTCTAAAATCCTCCAAAATATTTTTGCCAACGATTTCACGACCAAATCTTCTATTTCTTCCAAAAATACTTCTACATGTAACATCTAAATCTCCAGAACCAGCTAAAAACAAAAATGTTTCCTCATTACAAGATCCAAGCTTAAATGCAATATTTTTCATGTCATTTAAAGAAACAGAAAATAAAAAAGACTCTGTATTATTGCCTATCAAATTTGGATCTTTAATTTTACATTCATCCAAAATTCCAAATGCAATGGCAAATATATTTTTTAAAGCTGATGCCACCTGAACACCAAGAATATCATAACTATAAAACATAGAAATAGAAGTACCACTAAATAAATTAATAAATTCAAAAGCATTGGCTCTATTCCTACTAGCAGCAACAAGTCCCGTAATAATTCCAAGTCCAACTTCCTCAGCATGACTTGGTCCTGCAATATAAGTAATTTCATCCTTATATTCTCTTAAAACACCTTCTGCAACCTCTATAATAGTACAAGGTTTATCATCAATTGTTATAAAACCTTTTGTTAATATTGCCAGCTTAAACTTTTTAGTAGTAAGCACACTTTTCAATTTATTTAAAACATTCAAAGTATAAAGAGAAGGGGTTACAACAAAAATATAATCAGATTGATTTACAATATCAAGTAAATCAGAACTTGCAATCAAATTATCTGGCAATTTAATACCTTTTAAATACTTAGTATTCTCATGGCTATTATTAATACTCTCTCTAACATCTTCTTCAAAAGACCATATTAAAACAGGATCCTTAAACTTATCTGCCAAAACTTTAGCAACAGCAGTACCCCAAGCCCCTGCTCCCACAATAGATATTTTCATATATACCTCCTTATAACCATAAAATTATAATAACTCATATTTAATCGTCTCGTCTAGAAAAATTCTAATCTTATCATTTTCTTTAAATTTTTTCAAAATCAAATCATCAATCAACAAACTTCCAATTTCTTTAATCACAATTTTACGAATACCCCTAATTCCAAGCCCATTCTCATAAATATGTTTTTGAAAATAACCAATAACAGCCTCTTCAAAAAAAAGATCGATTTTTTCATTTTTTAGTATTTTAACAAAATTATTCACCTCTTCAATAATCACCCTTGTAAAATCACTCTTACTTACAGGTCTAAAGAAAAAAACATGATCTACTAAGTCTAGAAGTTTATTAGAAAAACGTTTTTCTAATAAACTTCTGATATCAACAGTTTCATTTTTAAATCCAATAATACCATCAAGTTCTCTATATTCTATATTAATATCTATAATTATAATGCTACCTGACAAACTGACACTTCTACCAAAATTATCAAAAAGTCTACCTGTATTAAATCCTTCAAAAAAAAATCTATAACTCTCTTAGAAGACTTATCAAAATCTGACAAAACAATAATTGAATTTAAAGACTCATTTAAAAATTTAAAGAATTTAGTAGGTTCATCATAAGCTTCAGAACCATATACTGGTCCTATCAATCGATTAATACCATCAAAATCACAATATTCACTCATTCCCAAAGTAAGTTTAGGCATATTAAGTTCTTCTGATAAAACACACGCAAGTTTATTCTTATCTACATCAGAAGATCCAATTAAAATGAAAATACCAAGAGTACTATTTTTAAAGAAAAATTTAATTCTTAAAAGCTTAATATGCAAAAGTAATTCGGATAAAATACTCTCATCAATTATCATACTTGTTCTTATCTTATGTTCCAAATTCATTAGTAAATCTTGATCATAATCATCAAAATTAAAAATACTGGTTCCAACCATATACTTAACAAAATCTCTAACATCATCACCTGTTATAACTTTTTTATTACCCTCAAGTTTAAATTTAGAGCCAAGACCATCTAATAGATAAAAAGCTTTATCGGGCAAAGCTCTATCTTTTATGTATTTAGACATAGTAATTGCAACCCATATAGCTTCATCTGTATACTCAACATGATGATGTTTTTCATATTGTTCCTTAGCCCCTTTCAAAATATGATAAGTATCCTCTAAACTTGGTTCTTTAAGTTCAACAACATGAAATCTTCTTAGTAAAGCTTTGTCTTTCAAAAAAAATTTTTTATATTCATTTTTGGTAGTAGCCCCAATAAATTTTATTTTACCCAATGTTAATATAGGTTTTAATAAATTTGAAACATCTATGTTACTAAAAGATGTAGCACCAGCTCCAACTATCATATGAATCTCATCTATAAAAAGAATTACTTTTTTTTTAAAATGCAAAAAATCTAAGAGTTTGTTAACCCTATTTTCAAGATCTCCCCTATACCTAGTCCCAGATATAAGTCTTCCAATATCAAGAGAATAAACTTCACAATCAATCAATTCATGAGGCACCTGACCTTCTCTTATAATATAAGCAAGTCCTTGAAGCAATATTGTCTTTCCAACCCCAGGCTCTCTAAATACAATTGGATTACTTTTATGTTTACGAAGCATTATTTGAATTAATGTATATAATTCTTTTTTGCGACCAATCAAAGGATTTGTAGCTAAATTGGGATCCAAATTATCAATAACATTAACTAAGAAATCATCAACCAAATTGTTCTCATCCAATGAATCATCATCTTGTTCTAATTTAAAATAATCTTCCTCAAAAATATTTAAACCTCCATATTTATCTATCCCTTTATTAAAAAGATCATTTGTAAGCAATTTTTCATTTTTAAGAAAACCTAAATCTAAATTTGAACCTAAATAGTCATAAATCTCTATTATTTTGTCAAATATATCTAAACTAAAACCCGATTTTAATAAAGCATCTAAAATTGTATTTTTTCTTTTCCTAATTAATACCCATAACAAATCTTTCTCTTGTAATACATAAGGTTTTTTATAATAAAAAATAGTATCGATTATTTTTTGATATAAATCATTAATTTTAAAAAAATAATCATAAAAATCAGCATTTCTTATAGGAAGTTTTGTAAAAAATTCTTCTAAAATTTTATTAAAACTATAAAAATCAAGTGCACATAAACTAAGCAATTCTCTAATTTCATCATCACTAATTAAACTATAAAAGATATGTTCTTCGGTAAAAAAAAGATGTTTACGTTCCACAAAAAACAGAAACGATTTAAAAAACAAATGATTTAAAGCTCTTCTGTTATACATGAAACACCAATTATAAAACAATTCTCAAAATCTTTTTCTTGCCTATTTTAAGTTCAATTTCACCATTGATAAAATTGTCCTTACAAAGGCAATAATTTTGATCTCCTACCCTTACTTTATCTATATAAACTCCACCAGAATCAATAAGTCGCCTAGCCTCTGACTTACTCGATACAACCTTTGCTAAAACCATTAAGTCAACTAATAAAATACTCTCCTCTAAATTAGTCAATTCCAATTTAAAAAAAGGAATATCAGCTCTCCCGTCACCTCCTTTAAATGCTGCTTTAGCTGCTGAGGATGCTTTTAAAGCCTCATCTTTACCATGAACGATTTTTGTTATCTCAAATGCCAAAATCTCTTTTGCATTATTTAACAATTGTCCCTTAACACTTGCAATACGTTCAATCTCTTCTTCTTCTAAAAAAGTAAATAAATATAAAAATTTCTTAACATCTAAATCTGGAATGTTTCTAAAATACTGATAAAAATCATAAACACTATAAAGCTCTGAATCAAGATAAACAGCTCCTTTTTCTGATTTACCCATTTTATTACCATCACTTCTTGTAATAAGCGGCAATGTAAGCCCAAACACTTTGTTTCCCGATTTTCTATTAACCAAATCAACACCTGAGACAATATTTCCCCACTGATCATCACCACCAATTTGAAGTTTACAATTTTTCATACGACTTAACATATAAAAATCATATGACTGTAAAAGTTGATAATTAAATTCAATAAATGAAAGACCATCTTTTAATCTTCTCTTATAAGTTTCAAAACTTAACATACGATTAACAGAAAAATAAATACCAACTTCCCTTAAAAATTCAATATAATTAATGCCATCAAGCCATTCGGCATTATTAAGAATATACCCACCATTACTAAGATCTATTATTTTAAGCAATTGAGAACTTATTGTCTTAACATTCTCATCTATATCTTCTTTTAATAAAATTTTGCGCATTGAATCCTTACCAGAAGGATCTCCTATTTTTGTAGTTCCACCACCAATTAAAATAATTGGAATATGACCCTGTCTTTGAAGATGAAGCATTACCATAAAAGGAATTAAATGTCCAATATGCAAAGAAGCAGAAGTAGCATCAACTCCAACATAAAAAACTATTTTTTCTCTATCCATTAATGTACTTAACTCTTCCAAATTAGTACACTGCTTTAAAAATCCTCTCTTATCTAAAACCTTTAGGGATAAATTCATTTATTTAAACTCCCTTGTAATTTAGAATTCCCGTTTTAACATATGAATACAAATCATCAATAGAAATTCTTGTTTGAGTCATAGTATCTCTATCTCTTAAAGTTATTGTCCTATTTTCAATCGTATCATAATCTATTGTTACACAATAAGGTGTACCAATTTCATCTTGACGTCTATAACGCTTACCTATCGTACCATTCTCATCATAAAACATATAAAAATCATCGCTAAATTGCATAAACACTTTTCTAGCAAGTTCGGGTAATCCATCTTTCTTTACAAGAGGAAGTATTGCAACCTTATAAGGCGCAATCTTAGGATGTAAATGTAAAACTATTCGCTTATCCCCTCCCTCAAGTTCCTCACAAGCATAAGCATCACAAAGAGTCATTAGTACACTTCTTGTAAGTCCAAGAGAAGTCTCAATTACATAAGGAATATACTTATCACCTGTTATCAAATCATGATATTCAAACAACTTAGATTTACCACAAAATTTAGCATGCTGATTTAAATCATAATTACCTCTATTATGAATTCCCTCAATTTCTTGAAAACCAAATGGAAAATTATATTCAATATCAACTGCAGCTTTTGCATAATGAGCAAGCTCATCATCGTTGTGTTTTTGAAATCTAAGATTATCAGCTTTGATTCCAAGAGTTTCAATAAAAAAGTTCATTCTTTTCTCTCTCCAATAACAATACCAATCATCCATCTGACTCGGATGTACAAAAAACTGCATTTCCATTTGTTCAAACTCACAAACTCTAAATATAAAATTCTTTGCTATTATCTCATTCCTAAAAGCCTTACCAACTTGTGCTATTCCAAATGGAACCTTAAGTCTTGTAGTATCCAATACATTACGAAAATTAACAAAAATACCCTGCGCAGTCTCTGGTCTTAAATAAATCTCACTAGAACTATCCTCAACAGCCCCAATATTAGTTTTAAACATCAAATTAAAACTTCTAGGAGTTGTAAAAGTTCCTATAGAACCACAATTAGGACACCCCTTAGATAAATCAATAAAATCTGTCCTAAATCTATTCTTACAATTTTTACAATCAACTAATAATTCCAAAAAACTATCAACATGTCCAGAAGCTTTCCAAACTTCAGGCCTCATCAAAATAGCACTATCTAATCCCACAACATTTTCATGAAAGTAAACCATACTTTTCCACCACTCTTCCTGTATATTCTTTTTAATCTCAACACCTAAAGGCCCATAATCCCATACACCCGACAAACCCCCATAAACTTCTGAGGATTGAAATACAAAACCTCGCCTCTTAGCAAGTGAAATAATATCTTCTATTTTAGCCATATCAAACATCCTAAAAACTTAATCTATAATTCATACTTTTTTAAAAAATCCTGTGCTTTATTTATTCTATCAAAGACCTTAACTTTACCAAGTAATTGCAAAGAATCAAAAAGAGGTGGTGATACCTTACTTCCAAGAACTGCAATCCTAATTGGAATCAAAACCTCTCCTATTTTTAGATTATTTTCCTTAGCAAAATTATAAAAAATTTGTTCATTCTCGGACAATATCCTTGTTTCAAAACCTTCTAATACTGGTTTAATTTTTTCTAACAATAAATAAATATCTCTTACTGTTTTTTTCTTCCCCAAAAATTCATTTACATTCCAAGTTGAAATATTTGTATAAAAAAACCTAAGCATGCCAACAGCATCACCAAGTTTTCTAATCCTTGGCTTTATTAACGGGACCAAAAGCAATAATTTTTCTTTGTCACAAGAATTACTATCCTTTTTAATATAACCTGCCTTTTGCAAGAAAGGCAATAAGAGTTCGGCTAATTCATGATCTTCTTTTGTCCTAATGTAATGACTATTAAAAAAATCTAATTTGTTATAATCAAAAACAGCTGGTGATTTACTGATTTTATCAATAGAAAATAATTTTTGAAGTTCATTTTTGGTAAAAAACTCACTCTTGCCATCATAAGACCAACCAAGCAAAGTAACATAATTAATAATAGCCTCAGGAAGATATCCATCATCAATAAATTGCTTTAAAGCTGTAGCACCATGTCTCTTACTTAATTTTTGTCCATCACTTCCCATTACCATTGGAAGATGACAATAAATAGGAGGATTCCATCCAAAAGCATTATAAAGAAGCACATGCAAAGATCCTGACGAAATCCATTCCTGGGCTCTTAATACATGTGAAATTTCCATTAAATGATCATCAACAACATTTGCAAGATGATATGTTGGGAATCCATCAGATTTCAAAATTACAGGATCAGGACTAATATCCTTATTGGCCCATGTAATTTTGCCAAGCAAAATATCATTAAAAGAAGTTTCACCATCAAAAGGAATTTTAAATCTAATAACAGGACTAATGCCTAAACTTAAAGCATCTTTAATTTCATCTTTGTTCAAGTGCCTGCAATGTCTATCATAACCTGGTACCATCTTGTTAATAGTTTGAATTTTTCTAATTCTCTCTAATCTATCAGGTGAACAATAACAATAATAAGCATTTCCCGATTCAATCAACTCTTTAGCATATTTTCGATATATCTCTGTTCTTTGTGATTGAATATAAGGAGAATAAGAACCTCCACAAGTAGGCCCTTCATCAAAATCAATACCAAGCCATGCTAAACTTTGATACAAATCTTCTTCTGCTTCCTTATAATATCTAGTCTGATCTGTATCTTCAATTCTAAGTAAAAATTTTCCATTAAAGGATTTGGCAAAAAAATAATTAAATAAAGCTGTCCTAATTCCTCCAATATGCTGCAAACCAGTTGGAGAAGGAGCATATCTAACTCTTATATTCAAAACACAACCTCTTTTAATAAAAAATGTCCTTTTTTGAAATATCATAAATATAATAAAACACTACAAAAAATAAATTTGAACCAAGTAATTTTGTATGTTTAATATTAAGTCTATCTTTACGTTTTAAATACTTATTCCTAATTTCAAGTCGTTTCTCTTCAACCAAATGACGTTCTAGTTTTGATTTTTTTAAAAGATAATAAAAATAAATTGTAAAAATAAGATCTCCTTTTAAAAAGGATTTTTTTAAAAAATTTATCTCATTATTCAATTTTTCATAATCTTCATCAAAAATTGCATGTAGTGATACACAATACCTTACCCATTTATTACGATTCTCTACATGATTCATAATCAAACTACAAGCTTTTTCTTGTTCTCTAAAACTAACACATATAGCATAAAGCTCTATTATTGTCTTATTACTCATTTTAGTATCTTTCAAATAAAGATAAATATCATCAAATGCTTTTTTATCTTGTTTGATTAAAGTTATTTTTAAAAGCGTAGAAATATCAAATACACTCTTAAGTGTTTTGCGAATCATTTTAAGTCTTAAAAAAGTATAAGTATTCTCTATACCATTTAATATAAAATATAATCTTGAATATAAAAATTTAGAATATACAATATTAAAAACAAAGACAAATACAATAAAATACAAAATGAAATATCGATGCAAAATAATAAAATTTAAAAAACTTGAAAAGTTGAAAATTTGTAAAAAATAAATAAAATATAAAAAAAAACAAAAAAACAAAATATTAAAAATAAAAAGTATTCTGTCAACCATCAAAAAATCTCTTATAATAAAGTTCTATTTTAAAATTAAGTGCACATATAGTATCATTATACTAAATAGATAGAAAATTAATAAACAATCCATTGTTACATGTTTATTATTAAGCTTAAAGCTTAAGGAGACAAATGCAAAGCTTTGATAATTTAGCAAAAGAAATAAAAAATTTCTCATATGTAATAGAAAAAGATTTCTTAATATGGCCCAAAGATTCACTATTACAACCTATCAACACCGAGCTCATTGAAAAATGGGGGCTTAAAAACGCAATACAAATAGAAAGAAATTTCTTTAATGAATCATTAATACGAGAAACAAAAAAATATATTAACATTAATGAAGAGTATGATGAAGAATCTATTGCAAATTATCACATACTAATAAGCAATTTAGAAGAAATATACGAAACCTGCAAAAAAAACAAAAAAATTTATTACCAAGATGTCATTCCCATTGTAAAAAAAGTAATGGAATTTTATAAAAAAAATCAACAAACATTCATCAAATATATAAAAATACCTAAACTCTTATCTGATTATCATGTTGTTCACTCAATAAATACCTCAATATTAACTGTAGCTCTTGGCAATGAAATGAATTTAAATAATCATAAAACTGTTGAACTTTGCACAACAGCTCTTCTTCATAAAATAGGTTTTTTATTTATACCTTTAAGCATAAGTAAAAAAAAAGAAAAATTAACTGACAAAGAATTTGAAATAATCAAAAAATATCCTGTACTTGGACACAAAATAATATCAACCACTAATTTTTCACGATCTATTTGTCTAGCAATACTTACACATAAAGAAAATTTAGATGGATCAGGATACCCAAACAAACTTAAAAGTGAACAAATTAACATTGAGGCTAATATAATAGGTGCTGCTAGTGCATATAGTGCAATTCTTTTAGATAAGATATATAAAGGAGCCTCAAGCTCGGGAGCATCTCTTATCGAATTAATACAAGATGCTGATAAAAAATTTGACAAAAGAGTTTTAAAACTAATAATTAAAGTTCTATCTCAATGTCCCCTAGACTTTATAGTTGAACTTAATGACAATTCAATTGCTAAAATAATAAAAATCAACGAAATAAATATTAATGTTCCGTATATAAAGTACATAATAAAAGATGGCAAAGTTATACATCCTAATGACAATCAAGGTTACATTAAATCCATACCCAAAACAGAAACAGGTATCAAAAAAATACTAAGACAAGATGAGATAAACCTTATTTTAAAAAAATACAGTTTAAAAGAAATATAAAAAGGAGCAAAACATGATTTTAATAACATCTGCAATGGATGAAGAAGCAAGAGAAATACATCAAATTATTGAAAACAAAGAAGAAATCAAAATAGACAATTACCTAGGTGAAAAAAAAATTTATAAAGGAGAAATTGAGGGACATAAAATAATATCTTTAACCACTGGCATTGGAAAAGTAAATGCAGCCATGTGGAATAGTTATATTATAGCAAAATATCAAATTACCCATATAATCAACTCAGGAACTGCTGGAGGACTTCAAGAATCTTCAAACATTAAAATATCAGACATCATAATATCATCACAAACAGCATTTTACGATTTCAACTTAACGCAATTTGACTATCAAATAGGACAAGTGCCAGGATTTCCACAAAAATTCGAATCAGATAAAACTTTACTAAACAAAGTCATTAGTATTATCAAAGACAAATTTCAAAATGTTAATGTTCATATTGGTCTAATACTTACAGGTGATCAATTTATTGAAGATGAAAAACAGATAGAAAAAATCAAAAATGATTTTAAAGATGCTTTGGCTGTAGAAATGGAAAGTGCAGCAATTGCCCAAGTAGCATACACATTCAACATACCGTTTATAGTCACTCGTTCAATATCTGACTTTCCAAACAACAAAAATAATCACATAGATTTTAATAAATTTTTACAAGATGCATCAAAAAATTCAGCCAAAATGGTAAGGGAACTAATTAAGTCTATATAATACGTAAGGTGATAATATGAATAACAATAATTTAACAGCAACATCTGAGTCCGTATCTGAAGGACATCCTGATAAAATTGCGGATCAAATTTCTGATGCCATACTTGATGAAATACTTAAAAAAGACAAAATGGCAAAAGTAGCATGTGAAACTTTAGTTTCACAAAATTTAATAGTAATAGCAGGAGAAATAAACAGTAAAGCAAAAAAAGATATAGATATCAAAGAAACCGCAAAACAAACAATAAAAAATATTGGATACACAAATATAGAATATGGACTTGATTATAAATCAGCAACAATAATTGATGCTATTGGTTCTCAATCAATAGACATTACAAATGCAGTTGAAAAAAAAGATACAAAAGATATAGGAGCAGGGGATCAAGGAATAATTTTTGGTTATGCATGTAATGAAACTAAAAATTTCTTACCCATAGCATACGAATTATCTAATTTAATTTTAAAAGAAGCTAGTAAACTTAGAAAATCAGGTGAAATTAAGTGGTTGCGTCCCGATGCTAAATCCCAAGTAACCATTGAATATGATTCTTACAAAAATCCAATTAAAGTCAGCAATATTGTCTTATCCCATCAACATGATCCTGATATCCCTTATTCCTATTTAAAACAAACAATCATCGAAAAAATTATAAAACCCGTTTTAAATAGCAGATCAATGTTCGACAATAATATAGAATATTACATTAACCCTTCTGGAAATTTTGTAATAGGTGGACCTACTGGTGATACCGGTCTTACAGGAAGAAAAATTATTGCTGACAGCTATGGAGGATTTGCAAGACATGGTGGTGGAGCTTATAGTGGCAAAGATGCTACCAAAGTTGACAGATCAGCAGCTTATATGGCACGATACATTTCTAAAAATATGGTAGCAGCGGGCATCTCTCGAGAATTTGAAATGCAAATTGCTTATGCTATTGGCATTCCCAAACCAATATCTATTAAGATAACTACAGGAATTAATGATAATGAATATGAAAAAAAAATATTAAATTTTATAATAAATAACTTTGATCTAACTCCTAATGGAATAATTAAAAAACTAAAATTAAGAGAGCCCATATATTCTCAAACATGTACATACGGACATTTTGGGAAAAACGAATTAGAATGGGAAAAATTAGATTTCGTAGACACAATCAAAAAGGAGTTTCAAATATGAATAAAATATCAAGTTTTACAATTGACCACACAAAATTACAACCTGGCATATATATCTCAAGGAAAGATACATTTGACAATTTAACACTAACTACTGTAGATATTAGAATGAAGACCCCCAACAAAGAACCTGTAATTAACAATGCAGAAATTCACACAATTGAACATATAGGAGCAACACTACTTAGAAACAATAAAGTTTGGGGAGATAAGATAATATATTTTGGACCAATGGGCTGTAGAACAGGCTTTTACCTAATACTTTTTGGTAATTATGAAAGCAAGGATCTAATTGATTTAATATCTTGGCTTTTTAATGAAATTACCAATTTTCAAGGAAATGTTATAGGTGCAACTGAAAAAGAATGTGGTAATTACCAAGATCATAATCTTAATATGGCAAAATATGAATCTAGTAAGTATCTAGAAACATTAGAAAATATAAAAAAGGAAAACTTAATTTACCCTTAACATACCTTAAATATATAAATATGATAATAATAACGCCATATCATATATAAATAAACACAATATACAATAAAATTTAACACCAATTATTAGTTAAAATGCTACTTCAATCATCAATTTTGATAAAAATTTCAAATATTTTTACTTATTTTTTTAGATAAGTCTAAATATTCATCTCCTGAAAGTTCAATACTACAATTTCTCTTAAAACCTAAATTATCACCTTGAAATCGTGGAATAACATGAAAATGAGTGTGAAAAATAACTTGTCCTGCCTCAGAACCAATAGCACTATAAATATTAACTCCCTGACAAATATTAAAGTCCAATTTTTTTAAAGATAAAGCTACTTTTTTACACACTCCCAATAGTTGTCCATCAAGTTCATTATTCACATCTAAAATATCATTACTATGTTGTTTGGGAATAACAAGAGTATGGCCAATATTTAAAGGATTAATATCAAGAAAAGCAAGTATTAAATTATCCTCATAAACCTTATAACATGAAATTTCATTTTTAACTATCTTACAAAAAATACAATCACTCAAAATTTCCTCCAAATCAACTCTATCTTAATGCTTATAAAGCATACCTATTAAAAATAATTTGACAACACTAATTTTGCTATATTAAAATAAGCGATTAAGGTCACAACATCAGCAATAGTAGTAATTAAAGGTCCAGCCATCAAAGCCGGATCTATCTTTACAAGCTTAGCCATAATAGGCAAAAGACCTCCCAATATTTTTGCTACCATCAACCCTATCATCAAACACGCAGAAACAACAAAAGCTATTTTAAATTTTTCATCATGTGCAGGAATTACAAAAAATACAATTCGTAAAAAATTAACACTAGCCAAAATTAAACCAACTAAAATACTTACACATATTTCCTTAAATAACACTCTAAAAAAATCTTTTACCTTAAGAGTTCCAAGAGCAAGTTCACGAATAATTAATGCAGATGCCTGAGAGCCAGCATTACCAGAAGTATCCATTAAGAGTGGAATAAAACTGGTTAGAATCACTAAAGATAAAACTAAATTTTGATAATTAGTAATTATAGTGGCAGTTAGAGTAGAAGATATCATAAGAACCAAAAGCCAAATTATTCTATTTTTTGTCATATCAAAAATAGAAGTATCAAGATAAGATTTACCCAAAGGCGTAACCGCGGCCATTATCTGAAAATCTTCGGTATTTAAATTCTGAATTACTTCAAGGATATCATCAATAATAATGACTCCTATCATCCGTCCCTCATTATCAACAACAGGAACACTTGAAATATCATGATTTTGGAAAAGCAAAGCAACATCTTCTTTTCCATCACCAACTTTTACAATATAAAATCCACTATTTTTCATGATAGTAGAAATGACAACATCATCACTAGACAACATTAAATCTTCAATCTTAACAACACCTTTTAATCGTTTCTCTTCATCTGTAATATAGTAGGTATAAATATCTTCTTTGGTTTTTGCAACCTTTCTAATATAATCAAGAGCTTCTCTGACATGAAAATATTCTTTAAGCTCAATATATTCTATTGTCACAATTGAACCAGCAGAATCATCACTGTAAGACAAAAATTTATTAATTATCTCCCTATTCTCTTCAGTAGAACTTGCTAAAAATCTTTGCACAACATTTGCAGGAACTTCTTCTAAGAGATCAATAACATCATCAAGATTTAACTCATCTACCATCTCTCTTATTTCTTTATTTGTAAAAGAATTGGCCAATTTATTTTTTGTAACTTGATCAAAGTTAGAAAATGCTTCAACAGCAACCTTTTTGGGAAGAAACCTATAAATCAAAATCAAATCAGAACCATTAAGCTTCTTTAAAGCTTCACTAATATCAAAAGCATCGTATTTTAAAAGCTCTTCCTTTATATCAGAATATTTTTTTTCTTTAAGCAAGGTTTTTAAAAATACAACATCTATCATATCAATATCTCCAAGATTTTAATTTAAAATAAATGTTTAGCTAACCCTTATTAATTAAAGCTTATCTAAAAGCATAGAACATCTACCTGAAGGTATAGGCAAGGTCTTTTCTTTTTTATTTAATATGTTTATTGTAAAGTAGTAAAGCTTTTCAGATTCCATCTTAATCTCCCACCCTCTCTTTCCCTTATTACATATAATTGTGGTTTGATTTTTTTTAAGTGACAAACTCTCTATTCCCATAATCTCAAGAGCAGGAATATTCCAATAAACTGTCTTATCTGGTAAACTAATTGTAAGTCCAATAATATTCTCTATCATAAGACTAATACTAAAGAGTGCAAGATAACAAATAACATCCTTTTCTGGAAGAGTTTTCTTTGTAACATCCAAATATGCTGGACCCTCTTTCATTGGTTTATAAGCTTCCCAAATATGTCCTTTAATTTTACCATCTGGCAACAAAGTATCTAAAATATAATACAGATGTCTTATGGTAAATTCTCTTGCTATATTTGCACGTCTACAATATTCAAGTCCTTTAATGACAAAAAAATTCATATAGGTATAAACAGAACCATAATATCCATTTCCATCCAAATTAAAATTAGGATCATTAGCTGAAAGAGTAGGGAAAGGATTTGGTGTACCAAAGTGTTCATGACTCTTTAAATATAAAACCATTCTCTCAATTCTATCTTCACTTGGAATTTCAGATAAAAGAGGTAAAAACCCTACTATAGTCTTAAGTTTAATAATTTTTTCATTAACATCAAGATCATAATAAAAACCATCTACTTCATCCCACATCAACGAATTGATCTTAGCCTTAAGAGAAAAAAATCTTTTCTTATATTCTAAGGATAAATTTTTATCATTTAATATATCTGCTAACTTGGCAATACAATATGCACTATGCACCTGAAATGAATTAAAATCTATAGGATAATGGACATTCTTTCTAGGAGAATTTTTATAAAAAATCTTATTCATATCAATAGAATAAAGACCATTTGATTTTAAAAACTTTTTTTCTATCCATTTATAATACTTATCAAGAACTGGTAAAACATCACAAATACGCTTTTTATTGCCTGTTTTATGATACAAATTATATTCAACCCAAGCAAAAATTGGTAATCCAATACCATCATCATTTCCTTCTAATTGAATAATATTATTATTGTGATCATAACGTGATCTAATTGCACCAGATGATTCTTGAAGTTCATAAAATTTATCAATAGTAGATGTAGGAGAATACTCTCCATTACTGTAAACAAGAAAAAAGCTTGAAAGACAAGCTTGCAATTGATCTATAAATTCAACATTTTCAGAATAATAATTCTTATCCTTTTTACCTTTCTCTAAAGATTGGGAAAAAATAATCTTATCTCGGATCCAAGAGAGACTCTTATTATAAATATCAATAAAATCTTGATCATAATAATAAATTTTGGGAAACACATTCTTATTCAATGCTCAAACCTCTGAAAAACATACATCAATCGACTCCTATTTATTATACATTATAATAATAATAAAATGAGATTTAAAACCAAAAATTTTGGATATTAAACATAAATTAAAAGTTAAGCAATATCTAATTAAAACAAGTTATAAGTTAAATTATAATTGCAAAAAAACAAATTGATACACCTAAGATAAAAAAATTAATCATTAAAATACGTATCAAAATTAAATGAATTATACAAAAAATATGTAAATAAATTCTTTAATCATTAATAAAAATTAATACTGATTAAAAAATATTTTAAGAAACCTATTATAAGCATCCTTATTATTTGGAACAATAATTTTACCATTAATTATCTTTGAATAAATATCATCTAATTCCTTTTCAAGGTTAAAAGAAATTTTTTTAGGATTTTTAACAAAATATAGCAAACCCTCTTTTAACCCATAATTTAATAATTGACCTCCTTCAAAAGCTCTTGTTTTCAAATAATTAGAAATAACAAGACTTAATATTCTTCCAATATCTTTAACTGAAGATGTAATAATATGTTCGGGTAACAGATAAGATTGATCTTGGTCAACCCCAATAACATAATGTCCAGCCCCCAATTTTTTTGCAGCCTCAATAACTCCAATCCCAGATAAACCTGCAGCATAATAAATAATATCTATACCATCCACATACATCTCGTTTGCCAATATCTCTCCACTCTCGGAATTAACAAAACTTCCAACATACTTATTATCAATATTAATATTTTGATTAGCATAAATAGCACCAGCTTCATATCCATACCTAAATATGTTGATAAAGTCATCATCCATCCCGCCTAAAAACCCAATTTTACCTGTTTTAGAAATACTAGCAGCAATATAACCTACTAAAAATGCTACTTCCTCTACTCTAAAAGTTATGGCTGATAAATTTTTAGGAATGCTTAAATCAGAATCATATATAAAATCAACAACTACATATTTAATTTCTGGATTTTTCAAAGCAATTTTAAGAGCCACATCACTAAACCTATACCCAATCAACCATATAAAATTAGAACCATCTGCTTTCAATGAATTTAAATCAGACAAATAAGAATTTGGACTAGATTCCTTTATAGCTACTTCTAATCCAAATTCTTTCTCCACCTTTTTAATACCATTCAAAGCACTTTTATTAAAAGACTCATCATCAAAAAATCCATCTACTAAAACACCAACTTTAACAGGCTCACCATCAACTTCAGAAGTAAAACACGAAAAATACAACAAACATAACACTAACAATAAATTAATCACATATATCTCCTCTTTAAGCTAAGTTAAGCCAATACAATCCCCAATATAATAAAGTCTATAACCTTGCCTTAAATAAATCAAATTCATGTTCAGTAGAAGGAACAATTAATTCCTTTTTAATTATCTTAGTTTGAATTTCTATAAGAACATCAATAAGCCCACTATCAATAATATCAGGATCTTTAACAATATCTATAACATTGTCTTCAAGTCCTAAATCAAAAACTTTACCACCAGCAAATTTATGATTTTTTATCAAATTTGCTGAATAATCGTGTATTGCTTGCCCAACATCCTTTATTACAGAAGTAATAACATGACCGGGTGCAAGATATGATTGATCCTTATTAACTCCAATAATATAATGTCCAACTCCAAGTTCTTTGGCAGCTTTAAACATACCAAGTGAAGCAGGCCCCATGACAGGAAAAATAATGTCAACACCATCCTCAACATACATATGTTCAGCAAACAATTTGCCAGCAACTTTATCAACTTCATCCAACATTCTCTTTACAATTACTCTTGTTGTAGGATTTGCATAAAATGCTCCTGCTCTAAATCCAATAACAAATCTCTCAACATAATCCATATTAACACCTGTTACAAATCCAATTCTATTACTTTTACTCATCTTAGAAGCTAAATATCCAGCTAAAAATGAACCCTCCTCTGATCTAAAATTAATAGCTACAAAATTTTGGGGAATCAAAATATTTTCATAATGCAAAGGATCGATAATTCCATACAAAACATTGAAATTCTCATGAGCAAATCTTATCACAGAATCTGAAAAAGAAGCACCAATAAACCAAACCAAATTAGCCCCCTTGTTTTGTAATTCGCAAACATCTTCCAACAGCAATTCACTAGCAGTCATCAACATTTTTTCTTCAGAAGGATAAGGTGTTATAACTTTTGGAATAACCTTAGTTCCAAATTCATTTTTTATATCAATAACACCATCAAGAAAATTTTGAAAATAACCCTCATCATCAAAACTACCCGAAGCCACAAGTCCAATAACAATCTGATCATCAACACTTTTAGCAAACTTCTTTTTTGAAAAAAAGCAAGATATGAACATTAAAACAAAAAGTAAAATAAAAGATAAATTTTTAGACATAACTTATCCTCTCCTTATACAAAATAACTTTTAAGTAAACAATTTTTTAATTTTAAAACAAAAATTTATAAATACAAAATTTATTCAGAAGATAAAAATAGTCTATATATTAACATGTTAATAAAGTTAATATATTTGTCTATAAAAAAAGAATTGACTTAATAAATATGAATATTTAAAAAATTATTATATTTATCAAAATTACTTGGAACTATAATATCACTATTAACTATCTTATTTTCTATAATTTGAATTTCAGATCTAAGCTCATCTGTAATTTTAAAACCATTTTTAACAATACTAACAGCTTTATCTTTAAGACCCAATTTTAATAACTTACCACCATTAAAACTCTTAGTATTTAAATAATCCTTTGTTATTTCATAAATAGAATTTCCAACATTCTTAATAACTGATGTCAATACATTATCAGGAGCAAGATAAGACTGATCTTGATCAACGCCAATAATATAATGCCCATCTCCAAGTTCTTTTGAAACCTCAATAGCACCAAGTCCTGCAAGCCCTGCTGACACAAATATGATATCAACATCATCTTTGTACATTTTTAAAGCAATAGTCCTTGCTAAAGACAAATCTACAAAAGATCCCAAATATTGAGAAGTTAACCCAACATCTTTATTTGCATATTTAGCACCAGCTTGATATCCATACCTAAATGCATTAATTACCATACCATCCATTCCACCTAAAAATCCAATTTTACCTGTCTTAGATATTTTAGCCGCAAGATACCCAGCTAAAAATGAAGCCTCTTCAACTTTAAAGGAAAGACCAAGCAAATTATCAGGAATACTAGTATTATCTTCATAAATAACATCAACAGCTCCATAAATAATATCTCTATTCAATAAAGCAGCATGTTCAATAGACTCTTGCAGTCTAAAACCAACTCCCCAAATAATGTCAGAACCTCTATCTTTAAGGCTCTCTAAATCACCAGCATAAGCACTACTTGTTGAAGCTCTTCCAACAATTTCAACTTCAAATTCATCTTCTAAAACCTTAGCACCTCTCCAAGCATCCTCACCAAATGATTTATCATCAAAAGTACCATCAACTATCAAAGAAATTAACGCCTTTCCTGAAGTTCCCAAAATAGATGTCTTTTTACTGCATCCTAAGAAAATTAATATCACACAAATTAATACCATAAATTTATTCATAAAGTAAAACCTCTAATTTTATATCATCTTTTATGTAGATGATCACTAATAAAATAATTATAAGATTTTTCATCTTTGGGAACTGTAATCTCATTATTAATTATTTTTTCTTTAATCTCTAAGAGAAAATCTGGATTCCTAATTAAATCTAAATTTATTGTTTCATTAAAAATCAAATCAAGTGCTCCATCTTTAAGTCCAAACTCCAAATTACCTCCACGCCAATTATCAAACTTTAAATAAGATTTTATCAAATCGAAAATAACTATATCAATGCACTTAACGTAAGACACAAGCACATTACCAGGAGCAAGATAAGACTGATTTTGGTCAACACCAATAATATAATGTCCATCTCCAAGTTCCTTTGAAACCTCAATAGCACCAAGTCCTGAAAGACCTGCTGCTGCAAATATAATATCAACTCCAGATGAATACATTTTACTTGCAATTGAACGTCCAAGAGAGAGATCAGAAAATGTTCCTACATATTGAAAACTTACTTCAATATCTTTATTTGCATACTTAGCACCAGCTTCATATCCATACCTAAATGCATTAAGAACAACACCCTCTATTCCACCTAAAAATCCAATTTTACCTGTATTAGATATCTTTGCTGCAAGATACCCAACCAAAAATGCTCCTTCCTCCGATCTAAAATTTATATTTACTAAATTTTGTGGCAATTTAACATCTTCCAAGTAAGAACCTTCAATAATGCCATAATTTACATTAGCATTTTCAAGAGCTTTACGTAAAAATACATCTGAAAATTTAAAACCAACTCCCCAGATCAAATCAGAACCACTCTCTTCTAAGCCTCCAATATCAGACAAATAACTAGAAGCTTTAGATTCTTTTTGAATTATATTCACTTTAAATTCTTCTTTAATCTGAGTCATTGCCTTGGAAGAATTTTCATTAAATCCTCTATCATCAAAAATACCATCAACAATGACAGAAACAGTATTAGAAAACGAAACCTTATCTTGTGAATCTGAACAACTTAAGAGCAAGAAAAGCAAAACAACCTTTGTTAACCATCTCATATACAAACCTCCACCCAACTCTACTTAAGCTCAAATCAATCCACAATATCAAAATATATAAAAATTAAACCTATTACTATATTACCATCTATAATGTGTGAAAGCTCTGTTTGCTTCTGCCATTCTATGAGTATCTTCTCTCTTTTTGAAAGCCGCACCTGTTGAATTATAAGAATTAACAAGCTCATTTGCTAATTTTTCTTGCATTGATTTTCCACTAGCTTTTCTGGCAGCTGATATAATCCATTTCATTGCCAAAGCCTCACGTCTCTCCTCTCTAACTTCAACTGGAACTTGATAAGTAGCACCACCAACTCTCCTACTGCGAACCTCTACCAATGGTTTAACATTATCTAAAGCCTTATTGAAAGCAGCAACCTTATCAACTTCTTCAAGTTTTTCTGCAAGCATATCAATTGAATTGTAAACTATAGATTCACTAATAAATTTTTTTCCATCATACATCATTCTATTTACAAATTTAGCAATTACCTGAGAATCATACTTCGAATCTTTAAAGACCTTTTTCTTAATTTTTTTACTCTTTCTTGACATACAATTTACACCTCTTAAGCCTTTGGTCTCTTAGTTCCATACTTAGAACGACCTTGCTTTCTATTATTAACACCAAGAGTATCCTTAGCCCCTCTAATGATATGATATCTAACACCCGGCAAATCTTTAACTCGTCCACCCCTAATTAGAACAACTGAATGCTCCTGCAAATTATGACCAATTCCCGGAATATAAGCTGTTACCTCAAATCCATTTGAAAGTCTAACACGAGCTACTTTTCTTAAAGCTGAATTAGGTTTCTTAGGCGTAACTGTCATTACACGAGTACAAATTCCTCTCTTTTGAGGACAATTTTGAAGCGCAGGAGATGCTGTCTTTTCTTTTTGACTTTTTCTTGGCTTCCTAATTAGTTGATTAATTGTAGGCATCTATGCTCCCTTTTTCCTGATTTTACCAGTAAATGGTATCAAATATAAAATTTATTTTCAAGCTAGACTTCTGAATTTGAATTTTCTCTCACCTTGACCCTTTTATATAAATTCATTCCCGTTCCTGTAGGAATTAAATGACCAATAACAACATTTTCCTTAAGACCTCTTAGATCATCAATACTACCAGCAATTGACGCATCTGTTAAGACTTTAGTTGTTTCTTGGAAAGAAGCAGCTGAAATAAATGAATCAATATTAAGAGATGCTTTAGTTATACCAATAAGAATTGGACTAGCTACTGCAGGTTCACCACCTTGCTCAATAACCCTTTTATTTTGTTCATAAAAAGCATGCTTATCGACCTTTTGATTATAAACAAAATTAGTATCACCCACAGAAACAATTTTAACTTTTTTCATCATCTGCTTAATAATAACACCAATATGTTTATCATTAATACTTACACCTTGCTTTCGATAAACATCTTGAATTTCTGCTAATAAAAATTCTTGCAAACTAATTCCACCAAGAATTTCAAGAACATCATGAGGATTAATCCTTCCATCACAAAGCATATCTCCAGCCCTAACAACATCCCCATCCCTCACCAAGAGATGTTTTCCAGCAGGAATATAATGCTTATGTTCAACTCCATATTCATCTATAACATTAATAAGTCTTTTACCTTTTTGAATTGCCTTAAATTGAACAACTCCACTTACTTTAGCCATTTCAGTTAAGTTTTTAGGAATTCTTGTTTCAAATAAATCATTAACTCTAGGAAGACCACCTGTAATATCTTGTGTTTTTTCAGATCCTTTAGAAAGCTTTGCAATGATATCTCCTATATCAATATCTTGCCCATCTTCAACTTGAAGGTAAGCATCTCCAGGCAATACATAAGATGCAATTTCAACACCTCTATCATTAATAATCAAAATTCTAGGATCAAGAGATTCAAAAACTTGATCTGTAATTCTCTTTTCAATATTGCCTGTTTCAAGATTAATCTCTTCTTTAAGAGTTGTTCCTAAAATAATATCTTTAAATTTAATTTTTCCTTTAACCTCAGCAATAATTGGTTCTGCAAACGGATCAAATGTTCCAATTACACGTCCAGCCTCAACATAATCTCCAACATTTATTTCAAGTCTTGTACCAACCTTTAGTGAAATCTCTTGTTCTTCAGAAACAATCATCAACTTATTATCTTTAATCTTAATGTAACCAATATGAGATGATAATACCTCAACTCCACTTTTATCAATAAATAAAGACATTCCCTTAATTACTTTTTGAGAATCTGAAACCTTAAGTTTCTTAATTTTTTTAATACTCTCCTCATAAATCACATTTATTATTCTTAAGACTCCCTTCCTTGTAAAAAGCAATCCTCCGTCAACTTGAACATTAAAACCTTCAAGTCCATTTAGAATAAAAGCATTCTTAAGAGCAATCTTATCATCTTCACTACCAGCTTGTGCCACTCCTCCAATATGGAAAGTTCTCATCGTAAGCTGTGTTCCTGGCTGACCTATTGACTGTGCTGCTATTATTCCAACAGCTTCTCCAATGCTAACGGGTTTATTGTTCGAGAAATCCCGCCCATAACACTTTTGGCAAACTCCATGCTCAGCTTCACAAGTTAAAACAGATCTAATAACAAGTTTATCAATACCAACTGTTTCTAACAATTTTATCTTGTCTTCTGTAATTTCTTCATTTACATCTAAAATAATCTCTCCAGTAATAGGACTTTTTATCCGTTCAATTGAATAACTTCCAACAGCTTTTTCTCGTAAAGGTTCAATTATTTCCTCACCATTTTTTAAAGCTTCAACTTTTATACCATTAATAGTACCGCAATCTTCTATTCTAACAACAACGTCTTGTGCAATATCTACCAATCTTCGCGTTAAATACCCAGCATCTGCTGTCTTAAGAGCAGTATCTGCAAGTCCCTTTCTTGCACCATTTGTAGATATAAAGAATTCAATAACAGACAGTCCTTCTTTAAAGTTAGAGATAATTGGAAGTTCAATAATATCACCCGATGTTTTAGCCATTAATCCTCGCATTCCAGCAAGCTGCCGTATCTGATTTCTACTTCCACGAGCACCAGAATCAGCCATCATATAAATCACATTAAAGCCATCTCTATCCTTTTTAAGGATCTCCATCATTTTATTAGTAAGCTCTTCATTTGTTTTTGACCAAACAGAAACAACGTTATTATATCTCTCTTCTCCAGTAATAACACCTTTGGTATAATCATTCTGAATTTTCGCAATCTCCCTATTAGCCTTCTCTACATACACTTTTTTCTCTTGAGGAACAATAATATCACTCATACTTATTGTACATCCAAATTTAGTAGCATATCTAAATCCAAGCTCTTTAATAATATCTAACATTTCAATTACAATAGAAGACCCATAAATAACATAAACCTCAGAAATTAAAGTTTGCAATTCATAATCACTAAGAGTTTTATTTACAAATGAAATTTTTCCTGGCAAAGCTTCACTAAATACAACACGTCCTGCCGTAGTCTTTATATATTCCTCACCAACTTTTACATAAATTTGTGCATTATAATCTAAGCTTTTATTATTAATTGCAAGAAGAACATGATTAAAGTTAGAAAACTTACGTCCTTCTCCCATAACATTTTTTCTCTCCATAGTTAAGTAATAAAGACCTAAAACAATATCTTGAGATGGAAATACTATAGGATGTCCATTTGCAGGATTTAACAAATTATTAGTTGACAACATCAAAGCCCAACTCTCAGCCTGTGCCGCAGGAGTTAAAGGAACATGAACGGCCATTTGATCACCATCAAAATCGGCATTATATGCATGACAAACAAGGGGATGCAATTTAATAGCCTTGCCTTCAACCAAAACTGGCTCGAAAGCTTGTATTCCCAATCTGTGAAGGGTTGGAGCCCTATTTAAAAGCACAGGATGCTCTTTAATAACATTATCCAAAATTTGCCATACTTCATCTACTTCTTGTTCAATTAAACTTTTAGCCCTTTTTATATTAAATACGGCTTCACTCTCAATTAATTTTCTAATCACAAATGGTTTAAAAAGCTCAAGAGCCATCTTTGCAGGAATACCACACTGATGAAGCTTAAGTTCAGGCCCAACAACAATAACAGAACGACCAGAATAATCAACTCTCTTTCCAAGAAGGTTTTGTCTAAATCTACCTTGTTTACCTTTTAACGCATCAGATAAAGATTTAAGAGGTCTATTAGATGTGCCCTTAACAACTTTTCTCTTATGAGAATTATCAAAAAGAGAGTCAACTGATTCTTGAAGCATTCTTTTTTCATTTCTAACAATAATCTCAGGAGCATTAAGAAGTAAAAGTTTTCTCAATCGATTATTTCTATTTATTACCCTTCTGTAGAGATCATTTAAATCAGAAGTTGCAAATCTACCACCATCAAGTTGCACCATAGGTCTAATTTCTGGCGGAATAACAGGAAGAACATCCATAATCATCCATTCTGGTTTATTACCAGAAATCTTAAAATTTTCAATAATTTCAAGACGTCTTAAAAGTTTTTTATCTGTTTTGTCGTCTTTATCAATCATTTGAAGCCTAAGCTTAGATGAAAGCTCATCAAGATCAAGATTTTCAAGTAGAGTTTTAATTGCCTCAGCACCCATTGAAGCGCTAAAAGACATCCCATATCTTTCTTTTGCTTCAGAATACTCATCTTCATTTAAAAGTTGCATTTTTTTAAGGTCAGTATCACCTGGCTCAATTACAATATATTTCTCATAATAAAGAATAGAATTTAAATTAGAAGCAGTAATATCAAGCAAAAGACCAATTCTAGAAGGAATATATTTATAATACCAAATATGAGCAACAGGAGCTGATAGTTCAATATGTCCCATTCTCTCACGTCTCACTTTAAAATGAGTCACTTCAACATTACAACGATCACAAATAATACCTTTATATCTTATTGACTTAAATTTTCCACAATAGCATTCCCATTCTTTAGTTGTACCAAAAATTCTCTCACAAAAAAGACCATCTTTCTCAGGTCTTAAAGTTCTATAATTAATAGTTTCAGACTTCTTAACTTCTCCATAAGACCAACTTCTAATTTGGTCAGGAGATGCTATTTTTATTCTTATCTTTTCAAAATCTTTTATCTCTTTCATAAAATCCTCAAAACCTAAGTCTTATTAATTAATTCCTCTTCCTTTTCTGTTAAAGGAATTTGATTTCCATTATCATCATAAATAGATAAATCAAAACCAAGACCTCTTAGTTCCTGCATCAAAACATTGAAAGATTCAGGAATTCCAGATACGTTAGTAGGAATGCCCTTAACAATATTTTCATATATCTTAACTCTTCCTGACATATCATCTGACTTTACTGTTAATAATTCTTGCAAAGTATGCGCAGCTCCATAAGCTTCAAGAGCCCAAACTTCCATCTCTCCAAGTCTTTGTCCACCAAATTGAGCTTTTCCTCCAAGAGGTTGTTGAGATACAAGTGAATAAGGACCTGTAGACCTTGCATGCATCTTATCATCAACAAGATGATGAAGTTTCAACATATATATAACTCCAACCATAACTTCATTTTCAAATGGTTCACCTGTATATCCATCATACAAGACTGCCTTTGACGTCTCATTAAATCCAGCTTTTTTTAACTTTTCTTGAATACATTCATTTGTAGCAGACTCAAAAACAGGAACATCATAATATTCGCCAAGATACTTACCAGCAAGACCAAGCTGAGATTCCATCAATTGTCCAATATTCATACGAGATGGCACTCCCAAAGGATTCAAGCATATATCAAGAGGGGTCCCATCTGCAAGATATGGCATATCTTCAACAGGAAGAATCTTTGCAACTACACCCTTATTTCCATGTCTTCCTGCCATTTTATCACCTTCTTTAAGTTTTCTTTTTTTGGCAATATAAACCTTTAATATTTCATCCACACCAGGTGGAAGATTTCCAACATCATCTTTAGTAATTCTTTGAACATCAATTACAGTTCCTTCAGTACCATGAGGAACTTTTAATGAATTATTCTTAACATCCTTTGCTTTCTCACCAAATATAGAAGTTAAAAGTTTAAATTCAGGGGTAATATCTCCTTCTGATTTTGGAGTAACTTTACCAATTAAAATATCACCTGGTTTTACATAAGTCCCTATTCTTACAATTCCATTTTCGTCAAGTTTACTCAATATCTTTCCACTAACATTAGGAATATCAGCCGTAACTTTTTCAGGTCCAAGCTTAGTCTCTCTTACTTCAATGCTAAATTCTTTAATATGAATTGAAGTATAAAGATCTTCCTTTACAATTCTCTCAGAAATTAAAATAGCATCCTCATAATTAAATCCATTCCACGGAATAAAACCAACTAATAAATTATTACCAAGCGCCAATTCTCCATATCTAGTAGCAGGACCATCTGCTATTATCTCATCCTTATTAACAATTTGGCCATTCTTCACCAAAACTGAATGATTGAAAGAAGTATCCTGGTTTGTCCTCTCATATTTATAAAGTTCATATTCATCTAAATCTCGTTCAGAAGTTGCATTATCAGGTTTAATAACTATCTTTTTGTTTGTGGCTAAGACAACTCTACCAGGTCTTTTTGCTTTAATAACAACACCAGAGTCTTTTGCAACTATCCTCTCCATACCTGTACCAACAATAGGTGGCTGTGGAAATAATAAAGGAACTGCCTGACGTTGCATATTCGAACCCATAAGAGCACGATTTGCATCATTATGTTCAAGAAAAGGTATTAACGCCGAAGAGACAGATATTAATTGTCTAGGCGAAACATCCATGTAATCGATATTTTTAGGCATCATTGTAGTATAATCCCCAGAAATCCTAACAGACACCAAATCATCAGTATAATTACCATCAGAACTAACAGAAGCATTTGCTTGCGCAATACATTTTTTTTCCTCATCAATAGCAGACAAATATTCAATATCATCGGTCACCTTACCATCAATCACCTTCCTATAAGGAGTTTCTAAGAAACCATAATCATTAACTTTTGAATAAGTAGCCAAAGAAACAATAAGTCCAATATTTGGGCCTTCAGGAGTTTCAATAGGACACATCCTACCATAATGAGTATAATGTACATCTCTTACTTCAAAACCTGCTCGATCCCTTGAGAGTCCACCAGGACCCAATGCATTAAGACGTCTCTTATGCGTAAGTTCGGCTAAAGGATTAACCTGATCCATAAACTGAGAAAGCTGACTGGTTGCAAAAAATTCTTTAACAGCAGAAACAACGGGCTTAACACTAATTAATTCTTGAGGTTTCAAATTGAATACTTCTTTATTAGACATTCTGTCCTTTGCAATTTTTTCTACTCTTGACATTGCACCTTTATATATGTTTGTAAGTAACTCACCAACAGAACGCACTCTTCTATTTCCAAGATGATCTATATCATCAAGAACATCATGCCCATCATATATTCTTAAAAGATGAGATATAGTATTTACTATATCTGTCATAGTAAGAACTGATGTTGTAAGATCATCAAGACCAAACTTCTTAGAAAGTTTATATCTTCCTACATGACCTAAATCATATCTTTTTTCTGAAAAAAATATAGTTCTTAAATCGTTCTCAGCATTGTCAATTGATATTGGTTCACCAGGCAAAAGTACACTATAAACTGCAAGCATCACGGATTCTCGTGAAAGCTCCTTAAATCCATCTTTTAAAGCAAAATAAGCATCTTCTTTTTCAAAACAATTTAAAATAACATCGGAACTAATGAAATGTTTTCCAGGAACACTATCATACCCATCAAAATCAATCAAGTTTATTTCTTTAACTCCATTTTGCAAAAAATCTTCAATATCTTGCAAAGTTATCTTATCACCTGCCCGATAAGTCATATTTTCTTTTATAGTAATGTTTGTAGCTAAATACTGTCCTGTAATCTCTCTTTTAGTATCATCATTTACTTCAATTTTTCTAATCTTATAAAAAGTCTCTATTATTTTTTCTCTAGTATCAAGACCTAAAGCTCTTAAGAAAAGAGTAACTAATATTCTTTTTTTTCTGTCTATCTTAACATAAAGGTAATCCTTTTTTGAGTCAATCTCAAATTCAAGCCAAGAACCACGATAAGGAATAATACGAGCATAATATAAATCTTTTTCCTTATAAAAAACAACCCCCGGAGATCTATGAATTTGTGATACAATGACTCTTTCTGCACCATTAACGATAAAAGTTCCTCTATCTGTCATTAAAGGAATAGTTCCCATATAAACATCTTTTTGTCTTATCTCTCCTGTTGTTAGAAACTGTAAGTTTAATCTTATCTTTAAAACAGCCTCATAACTTTGCCCCTTTCTTTTACACTCTTTCTCAGTAAAGCTAATAGAATCATATTCAATATAATATTTTTCATATTCAAGAGCAACCTCACCATTGCTACTTTTCATAGGAAAAACATCTCTAAACACAGATTCAAGGCCCTCATTGAGCAAAGGTTTATTATTTTTTAATCTCTCAAGTTGCAAAAATTTTTCATAAGAATTCAATTGTATTTCTATTAGGTTAGGTAAGTTTAAGATTTCTTCGGCTTTTCCTTGTCCTAGATGAACCCTTTTTATCATTAAAAGACTCCTTTTTTAAGACACAATAAACCACATGCCACTTAAACGACATGTGGAATAAAAAATTTGGCATATTTTTAATGCTTTACTTAATTTCAACTTTTGCACCAACTGCTTCTAGTTTCTTCTTTATTTCCTCAGCATCTGATTTTGAAACACCTTCCTTAACTGCCTTAGGAGCAGATTCAACTAAGGCTTTAGCCTCTCCAAGTCCAAGTCCAGTAATAGCTCTTACTTCTTTAATAACGTTTATCTTACTATCTCCAAAAGATACAAGCATCACATCAAATTCTGTCTGTTCCTCAACACCACCAGCAGCAGGACCAGGGCCAGCAGCAACTGCAACTGCAGCAGCAGTAACCCCAAACTTTTCTTCAATAGCTGTTATAAGCTCAACAACTTCAGATGTTTTAGCTTCTTCAAGCCATGTTAAAATATCTTCTTTATTTAGTGCCATATTAACTTAACTCCTTTCATATTATTTTAAACAGTGATAGCATGCACCCTATTAAGACTAACACTGCTTTTTTTTAAACTTTAATATCAGACAAAGCCTTTAAAGTTCTTACAAGTTTTGACATTGGTGCTTTAAGCACACTCATAAACAAAGAAATAGATTCAATCTTAGTAGGAAGTTTACTATAGGCACTAAGTTTAGACTCATCATAAACTTCTCCTAAAACAAAACCTCCTTTAACCTTTAAAGTAGTAGTTTTAACAAACTCATAAAAAATTTTCGCAATAACATTGGCTTCATCAAAAGCAGTAACAACAGCTGTTGGACCTAAAAGATAAGAATCAAGACCTTCAATATCTTTATCTTTTAACACTCTTTTCATTATATTGTTTTTAACAACTTTTAAAGCACCCTTTTCATCCTCAACCCTACTTCTTAACTTAGTAAGTTCTGCTACCGTTAATCCTCTGTAATCTAAGAAAAAAATATTATCCTTGCCATCTAAAAACTCTTTTAACGAATTAAACATTTCAACCTTTTTAGGATTTATCTTTTTATCCATAATTCAGCTCCTAAACAAAATCAATCTTTACAGAAGGTCCCATCGTAGATGAAACATAAACACTATCAACAAAAGTACCTTTCAAATCACTTGGCCGTCTTTTAAGTAATTCTTTAATAAATTCATCATAATTTTCCCTTATTTTCTTACTATCCATAGAAGATTTACCAACAGAAAAATTAATCACACCATTCTTATTTGCTCTAAACTCTGTACGTCCTTTCTTAAGACTAGCTATTGTACCTTTCAAATCATTTGTAATTGTTTGTGTTTTTGGATTTGGCATCAATCCCCTTTTTCCTAAAATCGGACCAAGTTTTCCAACATCTTTCATCATATCAGGCGTTGCAACAACAACATCAAAATCACTAAAACCATCCTTAATCTTATTAATAAGATCATCATCTCCAACATAAGCAGCACCAAATTCTCGTGCCTCTTCTGCTTTCTCACCTTTTGCAAAAACAAGTATTCTCTTTTCTTTCATAAATTGATGTGGCAACACAAGCGTCTCTCTAACCGTATGATTTTTCTTTAAATTAAGATTAACAGATACATCTATAGTCTCATCAAATTTAACAAACTTAATTTCTTTTAATAAAGATATTGCATCATCAATATTATAAGATTTAAGCTTATTTACCTTAGAGAGAGCTTGAATATATTTTTTTCCACTCTTAGCCATTATTTTTCCACCTCAACACCCATAGATCTAGCACTTCCTGCAATAATTTTAAATGCAGCCTGCTCCGTTTTTGCATTCAAATCGGGCATTTTAATTTTTGCAATTTCCATTATTTTTTCTTTTGATATAACCCCAACCTTATCTGTATTTGATTTCTTAGAACCTGTCTCTATGCCAACAGCTTTTTTAATTAAAACTGAAGCTGGTGGAGTTTTAACAACAAATGAAAAACTCTTATCACTATAAACAGTAATAATAACAGGAACAACAATTCCTGGTTCCATTTTAGCAGTTCTCTCATTAAATTCCTTAACAAACTGAGGACCACTAACACCATGAGGTCCAAGAGTCTGTCCTATTTTGGCTCCTGGAGCAGCTTGAGCAGCTGGAACTTGAAGTTTAACCCAAGCAACTTCCTTTTTTTTCTTAGACATAAAAAACTCCTTATGGTAAATAACGCTCTTAAAGCTCCCATTTATAAACTTATTGCTAAATTTTTTCTATATGTTGAAAATCAACTTCAACAGGAGTTGACCTTCCAAAAATTTGAACTGCAACTTTCAATTTTTTCTTCTCATAATCAATGGATCCAATAACACCCTCAAAAGAATCAAAAGGGCCTCCCTTAATTCTTACTCTCTCACCTTCTTCAAAATCATAAAGTATAAAAATAGATTTATCTGCTTTAATCTCTCCAGCAAGCATAAAGACACTCTTAACTTCCTCATCACTAATTGGAAGAGGTTTTTGTTCTTTAGTAGTACCAACAAAATTTACAACACCTGATATTTTAATAATATTAGCTACAGTACTTTTCCACTCCTGATCGGAAAGATCTAATTCAATCAATATATACCCTGGCCAAATCTTTCTCTCACGTATACGTTTCTTTCCATTTCTTATCTCTTCTACTCTCTCAATAGGAGCTTTAACATCCAAAACATTATTACCAAAAACACCTTCACTAATTAAAAGCTTTATTTCCTGTTCTATTTTTTTCTCATACTGAGAAAAAGTTTGTAGCACATACCAGGCCCTAGACATAATTTTTTCCTTAAAATATATAGGTTATAACAAGATACATGATATAATCTACCACACCTAAAAAAACAGAAATAAAAACAACCAACCAAAAAACCTGTTTTCCACTGCCTATTACTTCATTATACCTAGGCCATGTTATTTTTTTAAGTTCTAAAACACTTTCTTTAAAAAATTTAAACATTTAAAAGCCTCTCTTTGATAACACAAACAACAGGTCAGAAGGGAATCGAACCCCCAACATGTGGTTTTGGAGACCACTGTTCTACCATTGAACTACTGACCTATCACTTAAATCACTTTATTTTGCCTTCTTTATGAAGAGTATGTTTCCTTAAACTTGGACAATATTTCATCAATTCCAATTTTTCTTGAGTATTACGTCTATTCTTAGTAGTAGTATAATTTCTAATTCCTGTCTCTTCACACACTAAAGCTATAAGCCCAACAGCTCCTTTACCTTTCTTCTTTCCCATAACAACACTCCTGAATATACAAAAGCCCTCAATCGGATTTGAACCGATGCCGCCACCTTACCATGGTGGTGCTCTACCACCTAAGCTATAAGGGCATTATTTCCCTTCGGTAATAAACCCTTATATCATGTTAATTTATTATCTTAAAAAAGACAAGCCTTATTAAATAATATCTTAAAATTTCAATTTAAAGTCTATTATTTAATAATAACGAACTTACCCTCTCTTAAAAGATTGATATTATTTTCATTTGAAAAGATCTTATTTATGGAATAATCATCAAGTATAATATCTGAATGATTTTTGCCATAAACCCCCTTAGCAATCAATCTTAAAGGATAATCTCCAATTCTGTCTTTATTCTTATAAGAAATATCATTTGTATACTCAAACATACCCCATTTTTTAAGGGCATCCGGGTCAACCATCCTTTTGTCAAAATAAAGCTTAATATTTTCATCATAAATTTTAACAAAAAAAGCATCAGCTAATTTAACAATAGAACCAGAGGAAGATTTATAATCATCACCCGCATAAATAATAATTCCGGTATAAACAAACTGTTCAACAGTTGTATTCATTAATGGAAAAAAAGCTTTATAAGGCTTACTATGACCTAAAAATAAATTTATAAAATCAGGGAAAATACAAAGCTCATACCTAACGGTGATATTTTTCAAATCTTCTGAATATTTCATGTATCCTCTTTTCAAAATACTATCAAGTCCTGAAAAATATAATATTAAATGAGGATCAGAATCAAAATAGTCTTTAAAAGTAGAATCAGAATCAATTATAATTTCAAAAAGCGATTCTCTTATCAAAGTATCCTTAAAATCATTAACACTAAACACTAATCTAGAAGTAGAATCAATACCAACTCTACCAAATCTATCTTCATCTACTGGTTTAATAATATCAAAATAAACTATTTTAGCATCCCAATCAATTGTTCTCTTTATGCTAGATTTAGATGAAACGTCATTTATAATAGACACATTAGAATAAAACAAAAATAAAAAATTCAAAAGACCATTAAGCAAATTCACACAAATCTCCCTATTTTTTACCTAAATAAACACCTATCCAAGCCCAACCATCATTAATTTCTGGATCTTTTGGATAAGAAATTTTTTTAAAAACAAAATACCATTCCCAAATATGTTCCCAACCACTAGATCCAAGATAAGATATATCATTACTAGAATCTGCTTCAAAAGTTTTTGCAAACTGTATACCATTTTTTCGTCTACTACTAAGCTTAATCATAGTTGTCAAAAAACTGTTCGTATTAATCGAATTACTTTTACCACTTCGCTGATCCCAACTTTGAATAAAAAAATTATGTTTATCTCTTATACTTAATAATTTTGCAGTATTTCCTGAAAAAATATATCTCTTAACATCAGAAATTAAGTCATTCAAATTTCTATAAACTACAAAATCCGGATTATCATAATAATTAATCTTAGTCATAACAGCAGAATAATCTCTTGAATCTATTTTTAAATCTGATCGTGGTATTGAGAGTAGTTTTTTATAATAAAGATAAGCCTCATCATAACTTTGAACATCTTCTAAACTTAAAGCAAGATTGTAATAATAATTACCCCTATCTGCATTGGTCATACTTTCAAAATTATCATTCAGCAATAATTTATAATAATTTATTTTGTCTATAGCATCAATATTTAAATTGATCACTCTCTTTGCAATATCTAATTTTATAGAACTATTCTCATAAATATAATCATCAAAATTATCAACAATATATCTATAATACGTAAAAGCTATCTCATCTTCCTTAATATAAGAATATATATTACCTATTAAATAAAAATATAAAGGATAATATTCCTTATCCTCATCATCAGCAATTCCCTTATTAACAAAACTCAAAGCATCCTCATAATCTTTATTGTGCATATGAATATCAACTATTCTATCAATGATAAGAAATCTATTTAGACCTTTTTTATTTGAAGCTTCTAAAAGACTTGTTAGACTCTTAATATCACTTTGTTTACTCTTATAGCAACTAAAAATCAGCACTAGTCCAAACACTTGAATTAATAACTTCATTGTTTTTATTATATAATAAAGGTCATGCATAACAAAATACATCTTAAGTTCAATAAAAAATACTGGAATTTTAACATGAATAAAAAATTAATCTATATTTTATTATATTTATTATTTTTATCTTGTTCTAATAAAAATGACAAATATGGTATTATCCTAGATTCAAATAATAGAGAAAAATTACCAAACGGATCTCTTGTAACAATAGAGAATATTAATCAAGACAAAAAAGCAACAATAAATTACAATGGAATAAAATTTATTGTATATAAATTCACAATAGAAAAATTTCAAACAAAAAAGGAAGCAGAAGAATTTCAAAACAGTATCCAACCATATATAAATAAATATGCTATAAGTAAAAAAGATCTCTTACCTCTAAGAACATCCCCAGATAATTACAGAGAAAACATAATACATAGGATACCAAAAGAAACCATACTTAAAATAATACATATTGGAGAAACGACAGAAGCAGGTTCACTTAAAGGAAAATGGCTATATGCATTAACAAAAGATGGTCATAAGGGTTATGTTTTTGACTATGCACTTGAAGTTTTTGATAATATTCCTGGAAAAATACTCACACATTCATTAGATCAAACATCACAAGACAATGTAATTCATACATTTAAAAACATAAAATATTTAAGACCACTTTATTATGAAAAAATGATTGCAAATAATACTTATAATAAAAATCTACTAAAAAATGAATATGGATTATTTTTTACTCAACAAAACAAAATAAAAATCAACATACCCGAATTAAACCTAATTTTTAAATTTGATATAATTGAGGAAGTAAAACCTAACGGCTTTTTATTTAAATCAAAAAACTCAAAGGAAGATTTTATCCTGATAGTAAAAAGCAACCAAAATTACTACAAAGCAATCATTCAAGTTAAAGAAAACCAACTAGAATCAAATTTCGTCATAATTGAACAAAACATCGAAAAAATCATACTTGAATCTGAAAGACAAAATCAAAACCTTATAAACAAATTAACTTCTTACGAAAACTTAACAAATACACAATATGGAAATATTAAATTTAATAAAGATAAAACCTTTGTTTGGGAAATAGATAACAAAATTTACAATTTACCAAGTTCAGGAACATTTGAAATAATAGGATTTAGTCCAAATTTACAAATATCATATAAAAACGCCCTAAAACTTATAAATGAGGAAGGAAAAGAATATTTTTGTTTAATAGACTATACAAATAATGCCTTACAACTTATATTTATATCTTCAAAAAACGTAGAAAACAAATTGATAATAACAAACGATAAAGACAAAATTGCAGTTATTATATTTAATAATAACTCCTCAAATCAAGATATTATTACAAAACAGTTTCAAAAAACTATTTAAAGGTCAAAATTAATGAAAATAATATTTATAATACTCTTAACACAATTTATTACATCACTAAATGCAAATGAAACTATAAAAACAATAAAGGAACTATCAAAAACAGTTTATAATTTTAATAACCAAGAATACACAACAAATAAAGAAAAGTTAGACAAATTAATAGAATTAATAGATATAAATAATAAAAATATCTTACAAGAATTACAAAAAATAAAAAATGAATTTTTAATTACATCTATATATTTCCAAAATATAAAAGGTACCCTAATAGCTATAAATCTTGCTGCACAGATAAACTTTAGATATAAAGTATCTCCTTTATCAATTGCAATAATTAACAATGATTTTAAAACTACCAAAATACTAATAGACTATGGTATTAAAATCAACAACATAGATGAAACAAAACATTCACCAATATTTTGGGCAATATATCTTAACAATGAAAAAATATTCAACCTTTTAAAAGAACAAGGAGCTGATCTAAGCCTAACTCTTAAGAATGGAAAAACACCTATACAAGCTGCAATAGAAATTGAAAATATCAATTTGATTGAATTATTGCTTAAAAAAAATGTCTACATCAGCGATGAATACAAAAAAGAAATTAAAAATCTAAAAAATCAAAACATAATAAATATCTTTAAAAAATATAAAACAACATAAATATATGACATATAAATTTTTTAACATAACACAGTATTGATATAGATTAATGATAAGAAAATGCAATATCAAATTTATATTTACAAAAAATCTAGTAAAATTTATTATACTATTAATTGTGATTTTGCAAATTCAAAAAGGAACAATATATGAATGAAAAAATAAAATTTTTTCTCACCATCCCCATTGGAATATTATTTGGATTATTCCTGCCATCTGAAACTTATAATGCACTCTCACATATTTTCATAAGGTTAACTTATTTTTCTCTAATTCCTTTTTTAATATTTGCAATTCCACTTGGAATAGAAAACATTATAGAAAATAAAAAATTCAAAAGGTTGTTTGGCAAAATAATCTATTATGGAATTTTAATTAATATTTCAGGAGTAATTATAGCCATAGCTGTTTCAACAATATACCTACCACAAAGAATTCCAATATTAGATAAAAATATTCAAAATCAATATTTATTTGATAAAAAAATATTTCTTGAAACATTCTTTCCAAAAAATATTTTTACTATATTTACAAATAGTAATCCAAATCTTTTAAATATTTATTTAATTTCAATCATTATTGGTGCCAGTTTTTATTACGCAAAACAAAAAGGAAGAATCGCAAAAGAGCTTCTCTTAAGCATGTCCAATCTTTTTTATAATACAAATGATATTATTGTTAAAATATCACAATTTGGAATTATTTTTATAACAGCAGCATATGCTGTTAACTTAAAAAATTTTAAGAACTATCAATATTATATAAATAGCATAATTTTTTTATCATTATGGACAGGAATTATCATTCTAATAATAATTCCAATGATTAGCTACCGATTAACTAAGAATTTTAAATTATCGTACAAAAATATATTAACATCTCTACATAATATAATATTTGCGGGCCTAACAATGGATACTTATGCTCCCTATTCTCTTTTAATAGAAAACATTAAAAATGAAAAAATAAATATAAAAAAATCCATAATCATAAACATACCAATAATAAACTTTATGTCTAAATTTGGAACAATTTTCATTTCAACAATTTCTTTCTTTATTATTTTAAAATCCTACTCTAGTTTACCTATAACAATCTATGAAATAAGCTATATGAGTATATTAGCATTCATTTCCATTTTTGCATTTCCACATATTCCTAATAGTTTAATTTACATAATTACAATGCTATGCTCAACTTATACAAAAGGAATTGAACTTAGTTACTCAAACATCATACCAATCCTTCCAATCCTAACATCGCTAGCTATAATGATTGACTTTACCTCAAGCATTGCAATAATGCAAATAATAGACTTTAATGACTCACAATATACTTAATATCTTAATAACTAAAAAATAAAAATTTAATAAGCTCTTGCAAATAAAACAAAATGCTTGGCTGATGTATTGCAATAAATACAAGTTACATTATCTAAAGATTTATCTTGAAAATCTTCTGGAATACATCGTATTGTAGCCTTTGTATCATTTTTAATATTTTCTTCACAAACTTCATTTCCACACCATGAAGAGAGTACAAATCCTAAATTATCCTTAATATAAGTCTTAAAAAGATCATAATCATTCTCTTTAAAACCAATAATTTCTTTGGTATTTGAATTTCTAAATTCTAACGCTTTATTAAATAATTCACATTGCATAGTCTCAAGTTCCTCTTTTATTTTAGGTAATAACTCTTTAAATGATACTTGATACTTAGAATTTTTATCTCTATCTCTTCTTGCAACAGTGACACAATCCATTAAAATATCATTAGAACCTATCTCAATTCGTATTGGAATCCCCTTAAATTCTGAAGCAGCAAATCTAAATCCTGGTGAATTCTTAAAATCTTTATCAATCTCAACCCTAAACTTTTCCTTTACTAAAATATCAAAAATAGTAGTCGCATATTCAAGAATTTTTTTATTAACATCATCATCTTTTTTTAAAATAGGAACAATAAGAATTTCTATTGGTGCTATCTTAGGAGGTAAAATCAAACCTTTAGAATCAGAATGAACCATAATCAATGCCCCAATTAACCTAGTTGAAACCCCCCAACTAGTGGCAAAAACATAACTCATCTCACCGTTTTTATTTTGAAATTTAACATCAAAAGCCTTGGCAAAATTCAATCCCAAATAATGTGATGTTCCTGCTTGCAAAGCTTTTTTATCTTGCATCAACGCTTCAATTGTATAAGTAGACACAGCACCTGCAAATTTTTCTCTTTCTGTCTTCTTACCATAAAATACAGGAATAGCCAAATAATCTTCAACAAATTTTTTATAAAGATTTAAAATAAACAAAGCTTCCTCTTGAGCTTCATTAGAAGTCTCATGAGCAGTATGTCCCTCTTGCCACAAAAACTCAGTAGTACGAAGAAATGGCTTTGTCCTTTTTTCCCAACGAATAATATTTGCCCATTGATTTATTTTAATAGGTAAATCTCTATAAGATTTTATCCATTTACTATACATATTCCAAATAATTGTCTCAGAAGTAGGTCTTAAAACCAAAGGTTCTCTCAATTCTTCACCCCCAGCTGTTGTTACAACAGCAAGTTCTGGAGAGAATCCCTTAACATGCTCTTTTTCCCTCTCTAAAAACTCATAAGGAATCAGTAATGGAAAATATGCATTCTCATGCCCACTCTCTTTAAACTTATCATCAATTACACTCTGAATTCTCTCCCAAATAGCATATCCATAAGGCATAATAACCATACAACCCTTAACAGGACTATAATCAACAAGTTTTGCCTTTTGTACTATATCCAAGTACCATTTAGAAAATTCCTCTTCTCTTGAAGCAATAAAATCACTCATAAACCACACCTTCCCTAAAAACTTAAAACTTAACTATAAAGACACAATATAATTTGACCTTAAAAGCAAAAATCTACTTTTTACAATAAAGGATATCATATATATTAATTCCAAGATCAATATTCTCTAAGTTTTCTGACTTTTATACATACCATAATTTTTAATTAATAATACAATATAAGATATTTAATAAAAATAACCTATCTTACAATTATGGAAAATAACTAAAAACAATCTTATCAACTCATAAGTAAAATTTATACTTAAATTTATATTTATATTAAAAATATGTCAAACATATTTTTAATATAAATCTTTGCTGTAATATTTATTTTTATAAGCTATAAAAATATGTTTGTATATTACAATAGATGTCTAAAAAAATATGTAGTAAAATGTTTATAAATTTAACTATAACATTATGCCAAAAATTTACGATAAAAAATAAATACAACAATAACATAAATAATGTTACATCTAATAATGTTCAAAAATTCAAATCAAATGTTATTTATAATCTCAACTTATTCAGATATTACATTTTAAAACTTAATAAAAGTCTGATATCACTTAGCAATATACACAAAAATGACTCTGATTTTCATAATTTACAATCATCAAAAAAATGCTGATATGGAAAAAATTTTAATATTAAAAATGTACTCAATATATAAAATCATAATAATGTCGACTATAAACGAAAACATAAACATCTTATATTTTATGAAATATAATTTTAAAAATCATACAAATCTAATCAAACACAAGTTGGAGGAAAATTCATGAAAACACAATTAACAATACTTATGATTTTTTTAACCATAAGTTCATCTATTGCAACAACCATTGATCCAGAAGCTCTAAATAGAGTATTAAACAAACAGCATTCTCAAAAAAGTTCCTATCCATCTAATATATTTGGCATAGGATTTGGTATTGGAAATCCTATAACCAATATCATAATCAATTTTCCTTATGTAGATGTAGATTTTGGATATGGGGGCTTTAATGGACTGCATCCTAACAATTTTATACCTTATATTGTCCTTGGGACTGATATTGTATTTAAAGAAGAAGTCTATCACAATACAACACTCTCTGGAGGACTTGGCATAGGCATTGACCTATCTCAAGTAAAACCAAATGAACAAGATGCCTCCAATGTAACACAACAAAATAATAATGGACAAAATAAACAAGAAGAGTTTTCATTAACTTCATCCAATAATAGATTGGGCTTTACAATTAGACTTCCCATTATATTGGAATATGGTTTTTTAAAAAATGTTTTCATAGGTTTTAAAGCTATCACAACAATTGGTGCCACAATGATATTTAATCCCACATTAATGGAAGGAATAAGATTTGGATTTTTTGGTTTTGGATTCATAAAAATATACATATAAAACAACTATACAAAGGAACATTAATGGGAAAAAACACCAAAAAAATACTTACATTATTGTTAATATTCAACTTATACAATCTTGCCTTTTCGCAATATGATAGTATGTATTTTATCGAATGTAAACAAAAAAAGGATGGAACTATATGCACTACAAATGACAAACCTATTGTCCCTGAACAACCTAAAATAGAACCTGAACAACCTGAAATAGAACCTGAACAACCTGAAATAGAACCTGAACAACCTGAAATAAAACCTGAACAACCTGAAATAAAACCTGAACAACCTGAAATAAAACCTGAACAACCTGAAATAAAACCTGAACAACCTGAAATAAAACCTGAACAACCTAAACCAAATAATACTGCAAATAATAATAAAAAATATAAAAACGCTTACTCATTTGCAGCAGGAACAGGCACTGGAAGTCCTCTTATAAACCTATTAATCTCAGTGCCATACGTAGACATAGATTTTGGATATGGTAGCTTTCTATATTTCAATACAATAAACTTTAAGCCTTATAATTTAATTGCCATTGATTTAATTTTCAGACAACTAATAGGAAAATCTCTAATAATAGGAGGTGGATTTGGAATTGGAGTAGATTGGTCTCAAGCAAATTTAACTTCTCCTAGTTCTCAAAAACCATCCCCTTATGACAGAATAGCAATAGTAACTAGACTACCCTTATCAATAGAATATAAAATCATCAAAAATTTATCATTAGGATTTAAAATTTACCCAACACTTGGTCCAACAATATTTTTAACAGAACCAAAAATAGTATTTGAAGGCATGAGATTTAAATTTTTTGCAATTGGATTTATTAAAATGTTTATATAAATTATTAAATATCTTTTCTTAAAATTAAAAATTAAAAATCAATATCTTAACTACAAAGAAAGCGCAATAAAAATTTCTCCATTACCACAAATTAACAATTCCTTATTACAATCACAATTCCCTATAAACACACTATCTCCCATCTTAAGAGAAATTCTATTATTAAGCTGAACTTTTCCTTTTATAACTAATAATATCATAACACCAACTCTTTCAAAGTAGCTCTCTCCACCTATACATTTGTGAAACAAACTTAAATTAGTACCTGGCAACTTAAATACATCACAACCATCAATATTTTCACTCTTTAACAATGAAAAAACTCCCTCCTCAAATTTCCCAACCTTCAACATTTCATCTTTATCAATATGTTTAGTTGTAAAACCTGCTCTAATGACATTATCAGAATTAGTCATAAGTTCAATGCATTCACCTTTAAGATAAGCATGAACTTCTCGACTTTCAGTATAAAAAACTTCACCTGTTTTTAATTTAAAAATATACATTCCCAAAAATACCAAAAGACCAATATCAATACCATACATTTTATAAATTTCATTAAACCAAAAAGCTCTAAATTCATCTATAAAATTTAAATTACCTAACACTTTATAAATAATATTCTCAATTTCAAATTCGTGTAAATCAAATAAGGTTTTTACAAACGATTCATGTGTCATAAAATTAAAATCCAATCCTAAACTTCTATAAATATGGTTAATGCCATCAAGTGGCAAAAAACCTTTAAGAGCATAAAAATCACTCAAAGCATAAACAAGCTCTACTTTAGGATTTTCATCCTTATAAATTCTCTTAGAATCATCAATAACTATTTTTTTATTATTTTCAAACGCAAAGCCTTTTAAAGCAATATCTTTTGAAGGATGTATCTGAAGTGACAAAGGTTTATGAACTGAAAGAATTTTAAATAAAAACGACAATTCACTCCCAAAACCTAAAAGCTCTTTATGTATTTCTAAAAAATTAAAAAGAGAAACATATTGACCATCAACTAATATTTTACTAGAAAATGTTTTATGTGCACCAAGCCACATTTCAGCTTTTGGCAAACCGTTTTCTTTTTGTCCCAAAAGGGAAGGGATGAAACCATATCCACCCCAATCATACTCCTTAATCTCATTTTTCATCAAAAATATATTATCAACACTCATTTAGATACCTTAACCTTTAAAGATTTCAAAAAAATAACTACACTTGTTGCCACCGCAACACCAACAGCTATTGCAACAAGAAATCCAAATTTATGATCAACAACAGGTAAAACTATTGGCCCCCATGCGGAGCATGATCTGCAACGCCCCAAAATGCTGCAATAATGCTTGAAACAGCACCTCCAAGCACTATCGAAGGCAAAACTCTTGCAGGATCACTGGCAGCAAAAGGAATAGCACCCTCACTAATGCCAATAAAAGAAATCAAAAATGATATTTTTCCCGATTCTCTCTCTTCCTCTTCAAATAATTGTGGCATAATCAAAGTAGCAAGTCCCATAGCCATAGGAGCAACAGGAATAGCTGATGCAACCATACCCATTATTTGTGGCACACTAGGAATCATACCAACACCAAAAAGAAATGCAACTTTATTAAAAGGCCCTCCCATATCAATTGATACCATAGCACCAAGTACTGCCCCAAGTAACAACTTTCCTATAATACCATGAGCATCTGAATTACTTTGAAGCTCCTTAAGACCATTCTCAAGAAGTCCCATAAATTGGGCAATATAAACACCTCCGTAAATCATGAAAAATCCAATAATAACAGTACTTATTAAAGGAATTACAAATATAGGCATTATAGGCCTAAGCCATTCAGGTATTTGTCTTCTTGCTAACCATCTTGCAATAAAACCTGCCATAAACCCTACAAGTATGGCTCCTAAAAATCCTGCTTTAACGTCCCTGGCAAGAACTCCTCCCACAAGACCTGGTGCAAGACCTGGCTTATCAGCAATTGACATTGCAATAAATCCCGAAAGTACTGGCAACATCATACTAAAAGCCACACCACCAATATCTGTAATTGTCTTATAAAAAGGATATTGCTCAAAATTTGGACCACCAGAACCAACCCCTGCAAGAGATATACCAAAGGCTATTAAAATACCACCACTAGCCACAATTGGAACCATAGGAGAGACGCCACTCATTAAATATTTGTAAAAGCCAGATTTACTATTATTAGAATTATCCTTTAAAGTATTAATACCTTTAAATGTTAACACTGGGGCACTAAATGCTTCTTTAATAACATTCTCTACATCATTAATAGCCCTTGCGGTCGAAATCTTATAAACTCGCTTTCCATCAAATCTTAACTCATCAACATCTTTATCTACTGCAAGTATTATAACATCAGCAGCTTCAATATCCTCTTTTTTTAAAGGATTATCAATACCAATAGAACCCTGAGTTTCAACTTTAATGCTATATCCCTGTCTTTTAGCTTCAACTTCAAGCTTCTTAGCAGCAATATATGTATGTGCAATTCCTACAGGACAAGCACATACAGCCAATATATTCTCTGTCCTAGAAATACTAAAATCACTCTCTAAATAATTATTTTCAACATTTTTTATATAAGAATAAATTTCATCAGAATTATTTCCATTTTTTAAAAAATTTTTAAAATCATCATTTTCAAATAATCTGGCTATAAAAGCTATTGACTTAATATGCCCAGTACCTTGTTGATTCTTTGACATACAAATTAAAAATATTAAATTAACAGGAGGATTATCATCAGACCATTTTATACCATTACCCTTTATGTAAAGCAATGAAATAAAACTGATACTAACAACATCTCCTACAAAATGAGGAATAGCAACTCCATTTTCCCAAGATGTATCACCAATATTTTCCCTATCAAGCAATCCTTGCATAAATACTGATTTATCATTTGTATAACCTTTCTTACTTACTTCTTCCACTAAAAAATTAAGTGCTTCATCTTTAGAACATATTGTGGACGATACAAAAATAAGCTCCTTTTTTAAAAAATCCAAAAACATAACCTTAAACCTCCTAAGTACTTAAATTAATTTTATCACAGTACAAAGATTAAATTTGTATTCCCCATCTCACTAACACTTCTTTATTTGCAAATAATTGTATATTATTTAAACTAATTTAATTATGAAAAAAATAATCTACTGTTGCTTATTATTATCATGTATTAATTTATATTCATTAAATAATGAGATAAAAAATAAAGAAAATAAAATTTCAAATGAAAAAACACAAAAAAAAGATGAAATCAATAAAAAAAATTCACCTTTAAAAGAAAAATCAGAAAAAAATAAAAATAGTATATTCTCAATAAATAGAGGTTTTATCTATTCAACAGGTATAGGACTTGGAACAGGATTCTTTCTCAATGCAAACAACAATCACATAATATTTAGACCCTATTATACATTCGCCACAAATAATCTTGATTTTATGGCTGTTTGCATGATTTTAATGATTGAAGATTACAATGTATCTAAAAAAATCCAATTCTCAAGTACTTATATTGGTATAGGAATAAATTGGAATATCATTAATTTCTTTCAAAAACTAAAATACTTATCTACTAGTATGGGTATTGGAGGACGATTTTACCTATCAACAAATTTAATAGGAAATTTTAGATTTTATAATAAAATACCTTATGTAGTAGAACCATATATATTTTTTGAATTTTCTACAAAAGAATCTATTTCTTACCTTAATATATACTCAAAAGTCGAATGTTTATTCCTTGACACTTTTAATATTTCATTTAACTTTGGTATTAGATATAATCTAAAAAATAAAAAAGGGGAAAATCAATGAAAAAAAAATCAAAAATCTTAATTATTCTCTACATATCAATTTTAATAGGATTTTTATTCCTACATCAAAACCCAAAAATCGTCAATAAAATAAAAGAAATAACTTCTAATTATTTAGAAGAAATTAAAAATAGATTTTATAGACCTCAAATTCCAATAAAACTACAAGAAGAATATCTCTTACCACAGGGATATCTTACTACCCAAGTATTACACAAAAAATATTATTCTTTAGGATATGCTGAACATGCAAGACAATCAGAATGGGTAGCTTATCAATTAAAAAGAGAAATGGTTGAATTAGCTTTAATCTTAGTTAAAGAAAAAAAAATCACGCGAAGTAAAAAATTTTTTGAAGATCCAGATATCAAAGGAATTGCACCAAAATTAAGTGACTACCTACACAGCGGATATGATAGAGGACATATTGTTAGTTCTGCTGATATGTCTTTTTCTAAAGAGGCTATGAGAGAGACTTATTTTTTATCAAACATTTCTCCACAAAAAAGTTCATTCAACTCAGGAATTTGGTCTAAACTTGAACAAAAAGTTAGGAAATGGGCTATTTCAAAAGAAAAGATTTATATTATTAGCGCAGGAATCTTGACGGAAAACCAAGGATTTATTGGAAACAACAAAATTTTAATTCCAAAAAACTTTTATAAAATCGTGTTATCCTTAAACAACAAGAGTAATAATTATGAAATTGTAGCTTTTATTATTCCAAATAAAAAAGCTAAAGATACAGATTTAAAAAATTACGTTGTGAACGTAAATTCAATTGAAGAGAAAACAAAAATAGATTTTTTTGCAAAACTTGATGCTAAAATAAAAAAAATAATCAAAATGCAAAAAAATATATCTTCTTGGGAACTTAAATGAAAACATTATTTTCAAAATTAAATTTCTTTTTATTAACGACCATTAGTCTAGGAATAATTGTTATATCAATATTTATTTACTACTTAAATACCACCATAAACTTTTATAATTATCTTAGTAAAATATACAATACAAATACATTAGCTTTGGTCAACAAATTTTTTATATTCAACATTGGCATCATAGGATCCATTTGGACATATATCAATTACAAGAGAACAAACAATATACAATTCGTATTTTTTTATTGTTTTATTTGCTTTTATATAATTGAACCCATTGCAATTTTTAAATATTACCTTTTAAGCAATACATTGAGTTTAGAATTGTATTCTTTAATGAAATTTTATCACTTAATAGTCATATTTTCATTACTAAATTTATTCTTTTTAAGTCTATATATATGTGATTTTCAAATAAAATCAATAACTTATACCATTTATTTAATTTTTACTTTCTCAATGATTTATAGCTATTTAATACCTATTAATGCTTATCAACACACAAACGACTTTTTCTCTCCAATAAAAAATAATAAATTATACATCTATTTATTCCTACTACTAATATTAATTAACTTCCTGGTAGCATGTTTAAGGAAAAAAAACTTAAGTTATTTGCTACTCTTTGTATCAACATCATTAATAGTATTAGGAACTTACTTAAATTTGATAGAAATACCCTATGCATTCATACCAATTTCAATAGGAGTACCAATATACTTACAAGAATCAGGCAAACTCTTTTTTTATTGGCTATAAAAAGTCAAGCTCAATAAATTCAAGTTACCAATAAAAAAGATAAAGTTGCAACCCCTACAGGCAAAAATAAATTATCGTATTTTGCAAAATCAAAAAGTTCAACAAGCATAGCTCCCATACCAACAATTAACGCCATAACAAAATTGGGAACAAAATAATAGAATACTATAAAAGCAACAACAAAAACAGAAATACTTCCTGCAAACGTTTTATTATTTACAAGTTTAAAAGATGGAATAAGCTTACCAAAAAGACTTGCAAGCCCATCTCCAATACATGCAGAAAATATTCCAATATAACTAAAAGGTTTAGCTATAAAAAAATAAGTACAAAACATACTGACTACCAAAAATATTGGAGAGAGATATATTTTACAAAAAGGGACTTCTCTAGTTTTCACTAGTATTTCTGATATATTTCCTAAAAAAAATAATTTTTTTTGCATGACTCTTAACAATTCTAATATCAGGTAAATAACCATAAAAAACAAGCTTACAACAAAACCTATCCACAAATTCACTTTATATAATAATAAAAACACTAAACTTGAGATATGAAAAAATTTTCTATAAAATTCATATTTAATATCTTCATCAAAAAAAATTAGATTGAACATTAATTAACTTTCCTTAAAATAATATTAAATTTTAAAAAAGAATTTGCTTTTATCATACTGGTAAAATCTCTATCTCCATAAGCAAGATTTGGTGGAATTATTATAACTCTCTCTTCCCCTTCACACATATTTGACAACATTATCTCCCAACCTTTAATCACTCTCCCAAGACCAAGTTCAAACTCCATTATATTACCCCTCTCAAGAGAACTATCAAATTTAAATCCATTTAACAAAAAACCCTCATAATCTACTCTTACAATATCACCATTCTTAGCACATTTACCATTTCCCTGTTTTATTACCTTATATAAAATACCACTTTCATCTTTTTCAAAATCTTTGCAATCTCGATCAATTATTTCAAATTGCCAAGCCATATGTTTTTCATACTCTTTTAATTTTTTTGTTTCATAACTACTCTTTAATTTTAAAAATTCTTCATTATTAACTTTAAAAGAATTTGCATGATCTCCAACACGAATTATCTTTACTCTCTCTATTTTATCTCCAAGATTTATGCTCCTCACTGTTTCCATTCCCTCAACCACCTTACCAAAAATTGAATGCTTAAAATCAAGATATGTAAGATTATCTGCAAGAGTAATAAAAAACTGACTTCCATTAGTATCAGGACCTGCATTAGCCATAGAAACAACGCCTGCCTCATCATGCCTCACACCTTTAGTAAATTCATCAGGAAATACATAACCAGGACCTCCAGTACCAGTACCAGTAGGATCACCTGTTTGAATAACAAACCCATCAACAACCCTATGAAAAATAAGATTATCAAAATAAGGTTGATTTGTAACAGAATTTTCAATAAGACCTTCACTAAGACCAATAAAATTCATCACGGTCAAAGGAGCAATTTTATAATAAAGTTTAATTTTTATAGTACCTTTATTTGTATCAATTAAAGCAAATATTCCATGTTCTTCCATTAAATTTTTCCTTTTGCTAGCACAAGCAACTAGCATTAAAATCAAGATAAAAAATAATAAATACTTATTCACAAATTTATCCCTTAAACTAATATTTAAAGTAACTCTACTAATACTAATTGTACTATTATTTTGAAAAAATTATATAAACCCACTAGAAATTTACAATGGTTAAGTAATACTATATATTAAGAAAATTCATAAAATTGGACTTTATAGATGTTAAACATTAATGATGAACTTTTGATAAAATTTTGTAATTTTATATATGATAATAGTGGTATACGTTTTGATGAAAAAAATAAAATTGTATTAAAAAGTAGAATTAATGATGCAATACATGAACTTAAAAATATCAATACACCACAACAACTATACGAATTAATAATTTCAGACAAATTTAAAAAAGAGTATTTTTTAGATCTAGTTACTACAAATTTAACAAGATTTTTCAGAAATGAAGCCCATTTTAAAACTTTTGAAAAATTCATAATACCACAATTAATAAATATTAAAACAAAAGAAAATAAAAATAGAATTGTTATATGGTCTGCAGGATGTTCAACGGGAGAAGAACCATATTCATTAGCATTTGTTCTTAAATACCACATTCCAGAAAATTTTGAATTTATTATTATAGCCTCTGATTTAAGTTTAAAATCGTTAATGATAGCAAAAGACGGACATTACTCTAGCCAACAATGTGAACATATTCCAGCAGAGTATAAAAAATACATTAAGCCTCACATGGATGGTTATAAGGTAGTAAATGACATCAAAAAACACATAAGATTTGATTATCATAATTTAAATTTTGAAAGTGGATTTTCCAATATAGACGTCATATTTTGTAGAAATGTACTCATATATTTCGACGAAAAATCACAAATTAAAGTCTTGAAAAAATTTTATTCTTCTATGGCTATGAAGAGTTACTTATTTATCGGACACTCAGAATCACTCTTTGGTCTAAATCTTCCTTTCAAGTTTTTAAAGACACCTTGGGCTATAATATATGAAAAGGATGACGAGAGTGTCCCTAATGAAAAAAAACTTTCATTCCAAAACAAATACAAACTATAATTTTATGCAAGCAGACCTATAGGAGCAAATAAAAAATGAGAATAACAATTTACGTGCTCATTATTGATTCTTCGTCTGTTAATAGAAAGGCTATATCGGATATAATAAATTCCTCATCAAAACTTAAAGTTATTGCAACTGCAGCCAATGCAGAATTTGCATTAAAAAAATTAAAACAAGACCCAGATGTAATATTACTAGGCCTAGAAAAAGAAACTATCAAAGACATTTCCCTCATACAAAAAAAGCAAAATATCAATAATAAAATTCCCGTCATTATACTATCATCTAATAAAGACCTTGCAATAAATGCTCTACTACAAGGTGCTGATGATTTCATAATAAAAATTGATAGTAAATTAGATAAAATAAAAGATAAAATTATTGATTTACTTACAATTTATGGAAATAAGAGTATAAAAAACAAAATCATAACCAATATTAATTGTAAACCAGAAACATACATACCGTCACAAAATGAAAAAGATAAAAAAAATAACCTAAATATAATAAACATAAGAGAACATAATTTAAAAAAAACAAACACTAAATACATAGTAACAAGTCTTAATCAAAAACAAATAATAAATGACCAAGATTTAAAAAAACTTAAAAATAGAAAATTTGAAATGGTAGTTATTGGAATATCCACAGGAGGCCCTGAAGCATTAAAAATAATTTTATCAGAAATTTCAAAAAACTTTCCTATTCCAATAGTAATTGTTCAACATATGCCAAAAGGATTTACTACAGAATTTGCAAACAATCTTAATAAAATTTGTAACTTAACTGTAAAAGAAACAAAAAACAATGAAATACTTCAAAAAGGATGCATATATATAAGTTCTGGAGGATATCACACAAAAATAAACAAAATAAACGATAATTATCAAATAGAGGTTTTTGATGCGGAAAATGTCAACGGACACAAACCTTCTATAGGAGTACTATTCAAATCAATATCAGAAAACGTAAAAGAAAAAGTCATAGCTCTCATAATGACTGGAATGGGAAATGACGGTTCCAGAGAAATTGGAGATATTAAAAAAGCTGGGGGCGTAACTATTGCACAAGATGAAAAAAGCTCAGTGGTATTTGGAATGCCAAAAATTGCAATAGAAGAAAATAATATAGACTATATAGTTTCAATAGGTCATGTGGTAAAATTATTAGAAACCATCCTTCTTGATGGTTAAATTTTTAAAGACAAGGATAACTTTTGGAAACCGCAAAAGAAAACACAAAAGACTACTTTTTACATGTAAGTACTCTTGACATAGATCATCATAAAATATATGTATTAGGAACAGCTCATGTATCAAAAAAAAGCTCACAAGACACTGCTAATTTGATTGATATATTAAAACCAAATTTTATAGCGGTTGAACTTGATGAGGCACGCTACCATGCCATTCTACAAACAGACGAAAATGAAAAATGGCGCAACTTGGACATATATAAAGTAATAAAACAAGGAAAAGCCTTTTTATTAATAGTACAAATTATTTTAAGTAATTTTCAAAAAAAATTAGCAAAAGAACAAGGAATTAGTCCTGGTGAAGAAATGAAAACAGCCATTTTAAAAGCCAAGGAACATAACATACCTTTAATACTTGCAGACAGAAAAGTTGAGACAACTCTAAAGAGAGCTTGGAATTGTGTTCCAATTTTTGAAAAAACAAAAATAATATCAAGCCTGTTTTCATTCTCAGATATCAAAGTCACAGAAGATGAAATTGAAAAACTTAAAGAACAAGATGCTCTATCAAATATAATGGAAGAACTTGCAAAAGAAATTCCCACTGTAAAAAAAGTCTTAATTGATGAACGAGATGAATTTATAGCAAGTAAAATACTTGAAGGATCTGGAACAATTCTTGCTGTTGTGGGAGCTGGCCATGTAAAGGGAATAATAGAAAACTTAAAAGAAATTCAAGATACTAAAAAAATTATTAACATTGAAGAACTAAACACCATACCTAAAAACAATTTCTCAATAAGCAAATTGATATCCTACTTAATAGCTATCTCGATTATTATACTAATAGCAAGTTCATTCTACTTTAAAGACTTTGAATTTGCCTATAAAAATTTAGAAATCTGGATAATATGTAATTCTGTATTTGCAGGCATTGCAGCTATTTTATTAAGAGCCAACATTATTACTATACTAACAGCATCAATTGGTGCTCCAATATTTTCTTTAATGCCATTTATTGGGACAGGTATGGTAGCAGGACTCGTTGAAGCATATATAAATAAACCAAAAATAAAAGATTTTGAAAGCCTACAAGAAGATTTACATAACATAAAAGGATATTTTAAGAATAAAGTTACAAAAATCTTATTAATAGTGTTTTTTGTTAACATTGGATCTGCAATTGGAACAATTGTTGGATTTAAATTCTTGTTAAATATCTTCGGTTAAATATCAAAAATAAAAATAAAACTATACAGGAGTTACATTATGAAACTTGTCTTTTTAGGCCCTCCAGGTTCTGGAAAAGGTACAATTGCAAAAATTCTATCAAATGAACTAAATTACTATCACATTTCAACAGGCGATTTGTTTAGAACAAACATAGAAAATGATACACCCCTTGGAAAAGAAATCAAACAAATAGTTGAAAATGGACAATTAGTACCCGACTCAATTACGATTAAAGTCGTTGAAGACAAAATCAATACTATTGACAATAGGGATAATTTTATTCTCGATGGATTTCCCAGAAATATCAATCAAGCCATAGAATTAGATAGGTTATTAGAAAACATTAAAATAATAAATTTCTTAATTAACGAAAAACTTCTGGTTAAAAGGCTTTCTGGAAGAAGAATATGCCAATCTTGTTGCAAAATATTTAATATATATACACTTCCTACAAAAGAAAAAGAAATTTGTGATTTTTGCCAAGGTATTCTCTACCAACGCAAAGATGATACAAAAGAGTCTTTAAAAATTAGACTTCAGGAATATAATTTGCAAACAAAACCATTAATAAATTTTTACTCAAACAGTAATAGACTTAATAATATAGACGCATCAAAAAATATTAATGAAGTACAAAAAAACTTAATGGAGATAATATCAAAAATTGAAAAAAAATTAGTCTAAAATTATAATCAAAACAATTTACTTTATTTAAAGAAATAAACTATAATGAAAAAAATTAAAAAGAAAAAAAATCTTATATAAGCAAAGGTATTATATGTTAAAAAAATTGTTAATAATATTAATATTTTTACAAACTGTTTCTACCTATTCAGAGGAAGAAACAAAACAAAAATTAGAAACAAAAGAAAATTCAACAACAAAAGAAAATTCAGAAACAAAACAAAATCAAACGCGATATTTTTATATTGATTTCCAAACGGCTTATTATCCACCACATGCACTTAGAATTTCAAATAGTAAATTTTCTCCAAGTTTTATAACCCCAAAATTTACATCGACAGACCCAAGCAAACAGATTGAACCTAGCTCGTGGGAAAGCGCAAAATTAATATCACATTTTGGAGGTCATAAATTTATCCCATTACAAAATAATTTCGACTCAATTTTCTTCAAGAATAATGGAATAGACCTTGATGTCAATATTGGACTATCACCTATCCTAGCACTATCCCATGCAAAAATAGGAATTACTCCTATTGCATTTTTAAATATATACACAGAATCTGAATTTGGAATAGGTTGGGAAGCATTTGGATTTAAAGGCATTGGAGTACATCTTGGTAATGGAAAATATTCAAGTAAACCTGAATTTTACTATGAATTCACTACAGGAGGTAGACTACAATTTGATCTAAATTCAATCCTTGATGGAGAATGGACACATGTTATAACAGTAGTTGGGAATAATATGAAATTAAGATATAACCCTCACGCTAAGAATAATCAACTTTGGAAATATAAAGCTGACGAAGGTAAAAATATAAATGGAACCATAATAAATCCTTATGCACTCTTAGCATATCAAATGCCAATGCCCCTTAATTTAGTTGGATTCTTATATGAAGGTCAAACATATATTGGAAATGCAAGACATGTGAGCACAATGCAAGATAAAGGATGGGGAAGTGACTTCTTTTATCACAATTTTTCCTTAATTGCCAAAATTCAAGTTATAGAAAATCTAACATTAGACGTACTATTTAAATTTTCAACAGCACCTTCCTATACAGAAGATACAGTAGGATTAGCTGATATCACAAAAAAGGTAAGCACAAACAATTCGTATGTTTATTATGACTCTATTGGATTGTCTTTAACTTATAAGATTTAACTTCTGTTTTAATGATTAATATTTAAATTGATTACGTCCCGAAATTTTAGCTTCATATAACTTATCATCAGCAAGTTTAATAATATTAGTAAAATTGGAATCTTGCGGAACTTGTTCTGCAAGTCCAATTGAAACTGTAACAAAATGAGAAATATCACTATACTCATGAACTATTCCTAAATTTCTAATATCCTCAATTAAAAAACTAACACTCTTAATCATTTCTTCTAAACTTTTATTGACAGAAAATAAAATAAACTCCTCACCACCATAACGTGCAACATCTATCTTATATTTAATAGCAATCCTATTTAAACTTTTGGCTATTAATTTAAGACATTCATCACCATTGGTATGTCCATAATTGTCATTATATTTCTTAAAATAATCAATATCTAACATTCCCACAATAACATTATCTTGATGTTCTAATGCTTGCATCCACGATTTAGCAAATTTATCTGTAAAAAACCTTCTATTAGGAATTTGAGTTAAGCCATCAATTCTTGAAAGATTTTTAAAATAATCCCTCAGCCTTTTAAGTTCAAGATGAGTCTTAATTCTGGCATTAATAATCCTTCCATTAAAAGGTTTTAAAATATAATCTACACCACCAACATTAAATCCTTCAAGTTGTGCATCAGTAGAATTTCTTGAACTTATAAATATCACAGAAATATCTCTAGTCTCAGGATCATTTTTAAGTCTTCTACAAACTTCATAACCACTAACATCTGGAAGTAATACATCAAGAAGTATTAAATCTGGTTTATCAATTTCCACCTGTTTTAAAGCATCAAATCCATTTAGCGCAACTCTAATATCATAATCATTTTGCAAAATATCTAGTAATAAATCTAAATTTGTAGGCGTATCATCTACAAGTAATAACTTTTGAGGTTCAATCGCAATTTCATCAAAGTTATCTAAAATTATACCTTTCATCACGATTTCCCTATCCTATTATGGCTCATCATACGTTTGATAATATCAACACTTTCCTTAAAATTATATACCCTTAAACATTCAACAAGAGAATCAAATAACACAATATTATCATCATCCCAATGATATTTTTTAAGGGTTTCAAGAATTTTTTTATATTCTTTTGGATTTCTATTTTCTATCTCATTTAAAAGTTTTTGCATAATAATTAAAAAGTCATTATTACTTTGAAATTCTAATTTTTCATAATCATCAATATCAACAACATTTAATATCCGATCTCTTATATTTTTAACAAGCATAATCAAATTTTGACGTGCTTTAGAATATAGTACTCTTAATTCCTCTATTGAATCTGTACCATTTTCAATTTGTTTAAAATTATCAAATAAATTACTACGCATATTACCAAGAGCACCTGCTATTGAATGTGCCAACTCTTTTATTAATACCACATTATTTAAATTAAATGCCTCATCCAAATCACGTATAATATTATCACTCATGACAACAAAACCTCTACATAAATCAATGTACATGTCATACGAAATATCCAAATCTTGCAAAGCACGATTAATATCCAAATCATCCAATTTATCTAAATTTTTATATTCTATAATATTATTATTCTTAACCTCATCAATATATAAATATTTTTTTAATATATATTTAATCGACTTAATATGTATGGGTTTTGCAAGATAATCATTCATTCCACTCTCCAAACACCTATCTTTATATTCCCTTAAAGCATGTGCAGTAACAGCTATTAACACACATGAATTTAAATTATTTTGTTTTTCATATCTTCGTATTTCTTCAGATACTGTAAATCCATCACATTTTGGCATTCTTATGTCAACAAAAGCAATATCATATCTATTGGTTTTTAAATAATCAATGGCCTTAAAACCATCATCCACAATATCAATAGAATCTTCTCTAACGCCTATAACAATCAAAATATTTTTTAAAATTTTTTGATTAATCTCATTATCTTCGGCTATCAATATACAAATATTATCCTTAAGCTTGAAAATTCCAGAATTATCAATTAATGGAGCATCTACAAGTGAACCATTTATAATCCAATCAGAATAAAAACCCCACCTTTTAAAAGGTTTTTGAATATATTCGTATTTAAAATCAATGATCTCTTCATTCTTTAAGTAATAGAACACAAATACTATTTTTGCATCTAAATTTAATTTTTCAAGCCGTTCAGCAAATTTTAAACACTTTTGTAAATCCGCATTATCAACATTTATAAAAATAAAATCATAATAAGGATATTTAGAACATTCTTCATAAGCATCCTCATAAGAATAAAAATTACGTACGTTATCCTTATAATCAAGGATTTCACTTATTTCATTTAACAAGACAACAGCTTTATTACTTGAAAATAAAGTTAAAATCTTTTTATTCCTAATCAATTTAAATTTACTTTTCTCTTTATCATTAATCTCATTACCTAAAACAAAAGGCAACATAAATGAAAAAGTTGTCCCTTTGCCCACCTCACTCTCAACAGTAATACCAGGACCACCCATTAAACTGACAAGCTTTCTAGATATTGCAAGTCCAAGTCCCGTTCCTTCATATTCTTTTGCATCAAAGTCATCTCCCTGTTTAAATAATTCAAATATTACGGGTATATTTCCTTTTTTAATTCCTTTACCAGTATCAATTACTTTAAATTCAATGGTAAAAATTCTATCACCATTATCACCTTCTCTAGTACATATAATTTCATAGTTTATAATTATGATTCCTTCCTTAGTAAACTTAAAAGCATTGCTTATCAAATTAATAAGTACTTTCTTAAGTCTAGACCTATCTCCTATCAAATAATTATTTAAATCTGATTCTGAATAAAAAATTAAATCAAGATTATGTTTTGCGCTTTGAGACTGAAAACTTTTTACAACTTCTTCAATCTCATATTCTAGATTTATTTCATTATTTTCAATATATATACCATTCATATCGATTTTAGAGATATACAATATTTCATCAATCAAAGAAAGTAATGAAGTAGATGAATAATTGATCATTTGCACATATTCTTTTTGAACACCTAAAAGATCTGTATTATCTAGAAGTTCGGTAGCTGCTATTATGCCATTAATGGGAGTACGAATGTCATGACTCATACTTGCTAAAAAAATAGTCTTAGCAACAATAGCATCTTCAATAACTTTTTTTTCACTAATTACAGAAGAATACATTTTTTTTCTAAATCCTATTTCTTTCAATAATCTGAATAAGAAAAACATTAAAATAGTTAAAACAAAAAAAACAATCGTTAAGACTAATATACCAGATTTTTTTAATTTCATGTCTTTAGAACTTTCATGAACATTAAATACCCAATCATCAAAATATAATTTATTATTAACATTTGTTCGGAATAAAATTTTTTGTATAATTCTTCTTAAAATATAATCTTGATTATAAACAGCAATATTCAAATTAAATGATAAATCCGACACATTAACAATTTTTTCAAGATCTCTAACATTTAAATCTTCAAAATTAACAGTAGCAGTATACTCATCACTAAGAATTCCATCAACTTTTCTCTTATATATCAAATCCAAAGCCTCTTTAAAACTCTCTACTTGTACTAATTGTGCTCCTATTTGAGTTTCCAATTTATTAGAATATAAAAAGTTAAGCACTGCTATACGATCAGATGATTTGGGAATAAATAAATTAGTTTTTTGTGAAAAAATATATAAAGGAATTCCTGAAACTGATTTAATATTAAAAAAATAATCTAAATTTGCACTATCCAAATTAGAAGACAAAATATCTATTTGACCATTCTTAATTAAATCTTTGAGTTCCCGCTCACGTACATTAATAATATTAAAATCCACATTTGTTAATCTTTTTATCTTTTTAATTAACCATTCATTTATTCCCTTATAACGACCAGAATTTACATAATCAACAGGATACCAATTCTTAACAGCAAGATTTAATTTTTTATTGTGCTCCAACCAAATTTTTTCTTCAATATTAAAATTACTGCTATTTACATGGCTATAACAACTACTTTGATAATCTTTAATCTCATTTTGAGTAAACCAATTTTTATCTATCTCTAATAAAGTATCAAATAAGATATTTGATGTTAATGCATCTAGCATATACGAGAACAACTGCAATTTGCGAATATTACTAGCTAATATTAAAGGTTTTTGCACGTTAAAACTTAAATCTTTAAATTTTAATATATTATTATACCCATGCAACCTCAATAGATAATTTGTAGTAATTAAATTTTCTATAAAACCATATGAATTATTTATTATATCTGCAAAATTATTAACTATATCTGTATTTTTATCTAACCTTATACCACTTAAGTGAAAATCAACAATTTGTGAATTTAAGATTTTATCACTATTTCTAGAATTCGTTAAGTAAAAATTAAAATCAAGCATACATATTGGATCTGTTACTTTATAGATTTTTGAAGTCAAAATATTATTATCTTCAATAATACCACCCCAAACAGATATATCTTTATCATCCAGACTCAGTTTAATACTTTCCTTTGGAAATCCTACAAATTTTAAAGAAAAAGCATATTCTCTAGAGAGATCATTCCATAAATCAACTAAAATTCCTGATAATTGACCTTTAGAATTAATAAAACTTAAAGGAGGATAATCATTATATATTCCAACATCAAGATTAAATAAGTAATCTAACTCTTTAAAAGAAGCATATTCGCTTTTAGAGAGAGCTTTCATATAACTCAAGAGATCAATATCTAGATTCTTCAGTTCATTAACAGCTTTTTTACTAATAGCAACCCGTATGCCAAAACTATAAAAATAGTCAGAATTAAATACCTTTAAAAAAGATGGATCAAAATAAATATGCCATAAAAAATACAATGATTTGTAACTTCCATATATTAGATCAATTTTGTTATCTCTTAATGCTGAAAATAACTGTTGTGTATCTGAAAATGAAAAAACATTATCAATATGACCATGCAACTTCAAAATATCTTTATATATGCTATTTTTTACAACTCCTACACGAAATTCTTTTGAAAGAAATGGATTTGTAATTTTTTGCTCTTCCTTTGAATTATAAACCAATGCTGTTACACATTTGCCAATTTCATTTTTAAAATACAGATGTTCACTTAAATCGGAATTATATGTTAATCCCAAATAAACCACATCATCTTCTATTTTGTTTTGATCAAGATAATCAATGGCCTCTACACTAATTTCATAATGATGATCTTGTGCCCATTTGTTAAGAAGATAAAAAATCATACCAGTCATCTTACCTTCTTTATTTTTGTAATATAAAGGATAATATTGATCTACAAGCTTAAATTTTAGAGTTTGTTTGGCTGGCAAACTAATATAAGAAAAAAAAAGTACAAATAAAAAAATTTTCAAATTGCACATAATTATACTACTTACATGTTTTAAAATAAACACTAACAGTACAATAAAACGAAAAAAACCCTGGCAATAACTTACTCTCCCGCGAATTCGCAGTACCATCAGCGAATAAGAGCTTAACTTCTGTGTTCGGAATGATAACAGGTGTTTCCTCTTTTCTTTAATCACCAGGGTATTTACAGGAAGACAAAAATATGGTCAAAGATTCGGGTAATTAGTATTAGTCAGCTTAATATATTACTATACTTACACTTCTAACCTATCAACCTGGTATTCTTCCAGGACCCTCTAATAGGATATCTAATCTTGAGGAAGGCTTCCCACTTAGATGCTTTCAGCGGTTATCCCTTCCGAACGTAGCTACCCAGCACTTACCCTTGGCAGAATAACTGGTAAACCAGAGGTTCGTCCATCTCGGTCCTCTCGTACTAGAGATAGAGCCTCTCAAATATCCAACGCTTGTGGCAGATAGGGACCAAACTGTCTCACGACGTTCTGAACCCAGCTCGCGTACCGCTTTAAATGGCGAACAGCCATACCCTTAGGACCTGCTCCAGCCCTAGGATGCGATGAGCCGACATCGAGGTGCCAAACCCTTCCGTCGATATGAACTCTTGGGAAGGATAAGCCTGTTATCCCCGGAGTACCTTTTATTCGTTAAGTGACGGCGCTTCCACTCGCCACCGCCAGATCACTAAGACCTACTTTCGTATCTGCTCGACTTGTCAGTCTCACAGTTAAGCTACCTTATGCCTTTACACTTACAGAGTGATTTCCAACCACTCTAAGGTAACCTTTGCGCACCTCCGTTACTCTTTGGGAGGCGACCGCCCCAGTCAAACTACCCACCTGGCACTCTCCTCATATCACTATGAGTTAGAAACTTAATTAAACAAGGGTGGTATTTCAAGTGCGACTCCACTATCCCTAACGAGATAGCTTCAAAGTCTCCCACCTATCCTACACATATTTAACCAAACCTCAATACCAGGCTATAGTAAAGGTTCACGGGGTCTTTCCGTCTAACCACAAGTAATCGGCATCTTCACCGATACTTCAATTTCACCGAGCTCCACGTTGAGACAGCGTCCAAATCGTTACACCATTCGTGCGGGTCGGAACTTACCCGACAAGGAATTTCGCTACCTTAGGACCGTTATAGTTACGGCCGCCGTTTACTGGGGCTTAAATTTAATGCTTCGCTTTGACACTAACATCTCCTCTTAACCTTCCAGCACCGGGCAGGTGTCAGTCCCTATACTTCTCTTTACAGATTTGCAGAGACCTGTGTTTTTGGTAAACAGTCGTTTGGACCATTTTTATGCTACCTAATCTCTTAGGTCATACTTATCCCGAAGTTACGTATGTATTTTGCAGAGTTCCTTAACGTGGATTCTCTCGCGCGCCTTAGAATTTTCATCCCACCTACCTGTGTCGGTTTGCGGTACGGTCCCTTATAGCCTAACCTTAGAAGTTATTTCTTGGCACCTTGACTACCTACATTTCATGTTGCCAAAACAACACTCATCATCACATCTCAGCTCTTTTAGCGGATTTGCCTACTAAAATCAACACCTTAATGCTTAAACTAGGACTACCATCGCCTAGCAGTAGTTAACCTCATGCGTCACTCCAATCGAAACTATAAGAGGTACGGGAATATTAACCCGTTTCCCATCGACTTCACTCTTCAGCTTTGCCTTAGGGGCCGACTAACCCTGGGAAGACGACCTTCACCCAGGAAACCTTAGGTTTTCGGCGAATGGGGATCTCACCCATTTTTTCGTTACTCATACCTGCATTCTCACTTCTGATACCTCCATCAAACTTCTCAGTTTAACTTCACAAGCTTACAGAACGCTCCTCTACCATTCTAATTAAATTAGAATCCAAAGCTTCGGTAATGTATTTAAGCCCCGTTACATTGTCGGCGCTTAAGTACTCGACCAGTGAGCTATTACGCACTCTTTAAAGGTATGGCTGCTTCTAAGCCAACCTCCTGGCTGTTTACGTACCTAAACATCCTTTTCCACTTAATACATTTTTGAGACCTTAGCTGTTGGTCTGGGTTGTTTCCCTCTCGACCATGGACCTTATCGCCCATAGTCTCACTCCTATTCATCATACAATAGCATTCGGAGTTTAACTGAGTTTGGTACCCTTTGACAGGCCCTAGCTCAATTAGTGCTCTACCTCTATTGCACTAAAATAAGGCTGAACTTAAATCCATTTCGAGGAGAACCAGCTATCTCCGAGTTTGTTTAGCCTTTCACTCCTATTCACAGCTCATCCCTGCCTTTTTAAACAGACTAGGGTTCGGCCCTCCACTTGGTTTCACCCAAGCTTCAGCCTGGCCATAAATAGATCACTCGGCTTCGGGTCTACCACATCTAACTAAATCGCCCGTTTAAGACTCGCTTTCGCTGAGGCTCCAGCACTACTATGCCTTAACCTTGCTAGACATGATAACTCGCAGGTTCATTATGCAAAAGGCACGCCATCACCATGAATATATCATGGCTTTGACTGCTTGTAAGTCCACGGTTTCAGTTCTATTTCACTCCCCTCCCGGGGTTCTTTTCACCTTTCCCTCACGGTACTCTTCACTATCGGTAGCTTTATAGTATTTAGCCTTGGAGAGTGGTCTCCCCAGCTTCAGACAAGGTTTCTCGTGTCCCGTCCTACTTAGGAACATCTTTAAGAAGATATTTATATTTAAATTACAGGGCTGTCACCTTCTCTGGCTAACTTTTCCAAGCTATTCTTCTATATAAATATTTTGTAACTTCTCAGCTTATTACAGACTAAGCTCCAAGCGTCCTACAACCCTCTAAATGCAACGCTCTGCAGCTTGACACATTTAAAGTTTAGGCTACTCCCCTTTCGCTCGCCACTACTTAGGGAATCTCTTTGATTTCTTTTCCTCAGGGTACTTAGATGGTTCACTTCCCCTGGTATAGCCTCTACCACATAAGCAGTAGATAATTAGCATCTAACTAATTGGATTACTCCATTCGGTAATCTTGGGATCATAGAATGTTTGCTTCTCCCCCAAGCTTTTCGCAGCTTACCACGACCTTCTTCGCCTTAAAGCTCCTAGGCATCCACCATAGACTCTTTATTACTTTGACCATATTTTTATCTTCCATCTCTAACTTGCCAATCGTTTATACAACATAAAATAATATATACTTTTAATTTTACTATGTCAATACCATTATTACACTTTTTATCAAATATTTTTTTAAGATTAAAAAAAGAATAAAAACAAAAATTAATTAATATCAAGATCAAAAAATTCTATTAAAAATTTTGCAACCCCATCATCATCATTACAAAATTTTGTAAGCTCATTGTTTGGCAAACTATTCTTAACACGATCATGTGCATTTTTCATTAAAATGCCCTTACCAACATTTTTTAACATTTCATAATCATTGCCATTATCACCAAATGCCAAAATAGAATCAACGCCAATACATTCACACAAAGAAATATTTTTAATAGCATTATATTTGCTAGCATCAACATTTGTAATTTCAAAAAGATCATTAGCAGAATAAAACATACTTATGCCTTTAAAATTTTTCTCTCTAAGAGTATTTGCAAATTCTTCAAGCCTCAGTAAATCATGAGAATAATAAACTATCTTAGAACAAGAATTTATTTTTAGCTCAGATAAATCAGTAATAATTGGTTTTATTCCCAAATTTTGAATAAAATGATTCATAATTGGACTTCTAATCTCTCTATCAGAATACCAATCATGAAGATCATAAAGATTAATATCAATACCTTCTCTATCTACCTTAAAAATTTCTCTTACTATACCATAATCAATACTACATCTTAATAAAAGATCATTATTTAAAAATACCTCAGATCCATTGGCTGTTACAATATAACCTTCATTAATTCTTAAGTCTTGAAGCTGAAGCAAAATATCCCTAATTTCATATAATCTTCTACCAGTAGCAATAATTATATGAAAATCATCTCTCAACCTTAATAAAACCTTAAGGGTTAATGGGGTAATTTCATGCTTACTATTAAGCAAAGTCCCATCAAGATCAAAAACCAACATCTTATACTTTTCATAATTGGCATTCATTGCAATATCCTCTTTTAAAATAAATGATATCACATCAAATTTACGAGGCATAGTTTTGCCTTGAATTAAATCAATAAAAAAAATATAATTATTATGTTTACAAAGGTTAAAAATAGAGAGTTAAATGTAAAGATTAATGAGTGATAAGATTTCAACTCTGTTTACAGAGAAAAAAATAAAAAGTAAAATCAAAGAACTAGCTCAAAAAATTAGAAGTTATTATAAAGACAAAAATAATGTGGTTTTTATATCGCTTCTCAAGGGTTTTTTCATGTTCTTTGCAGATATTACAAGAGAAATTGGACTTAACGTAAAAATAGATTTTTTGCAAGCATCAAGTTATGGCAACAAAACTCTATCTTCATTAAACGTGTTGATAAAAAAAGACATTGAAATTAACATAGAAAACTGTTATGTAATAATATTTGATGATATCGTAGACACTGGACTTACATATAAAAAAATAATTGCACACTTACAAACTAAAAAACCCAAAGAAATCAAAATTTTTACGCTTTTCAACAAACCATCTAGAAGACTAACAGAAATAAAAATAGATTATACAGATTTTGAAATTCAAAATGACTTCATCGTAGGATATGGTATTGATTTTAATGAAAAGCATAGAACTCTTAGAAGTGTAGCAAAAATAAATCAATAGGAGATAGGAATGGCAATTTATGCAGTTGTTGGAACTCAATGGGGTGATGAGGGGAAGGGAAAAATTATAGATTTTCTCTCATCAAAAATAGATTATGTTGTAAGATTTAACGGAGGAAATAATGCCGGTCACACAATAGTTGTAAACGACAAAAAATTCATTTTCAATCTATTACCATCAGGTGTTTTGCAAGGAGCAAAATGCATACTAGGACCTAGTGTAGTAATTGATCCACTCATTTTAATTCAAGAACTTGAAGTACTCAAAAATAATAATATCAAAACAGAAATATTCATAAGTGATAAAGCACATATAATAATGCCCTATCACATTAAATTTGATGAACTTAGTGAACAAAAAAAAGGTATCCATAAAATTGGCACTACAAAAAAGGGCATTGGCCCATGCTACGCTGACAAAATAAACAGAATAGGAATCAGAACTATTGATTTACTAAACACAGAGATTTTTGCAAATAAATTAAAGACAAATTTAGAAGAAAAAAATCAAATTATAGAAAAAATATATAACGATAAACCCTTAGACTATGACGATATTTTAAATACATATAAAAAATATATAGAAATACTAAAATCTTTAATTACTAATACAGAAAAAATATTACATCATGCCATAAATTCAGAAAAATATATCCTAATAGAAGGAGCACAAGGCACAATGCTTGATATTGAACATGGAACATTTCCATTTGTAACTTCAAGCAACACATTAATTACAGCAGCAGCAGGATGTGGTATTCCCATATCAAAAATCAAACAAAAAATTGGAATAATAAAAGCATTCTCATCAAGAGTAGGCTCAGGACCTTTTGTAACAGAAATATCAAACTCTATTGGAGATATAATTCGAGAAAAAGGACAAGAATACGGATCAACAACAAAAAGACCAAGAAGAATTGGCTGGCTTGATCTCTTGACAATAAAAAAAGCAATAGCTCTTAATGAACTAAATCATCTAGCACTAACAAAATTAGACATATTAAATAATATCGAATCCCTTAAAATTTGCATAGCCTATGAATTTCAAGGTAAAATATACGATTATATACCTACTTCTTGCGAAACAATTGAAAAAGTTAAACCTATATATAAAGTTTTTAAAGGATTTAAAGAAGATATTAGCAATATCAAAAATTATGATGATTTACCTATTGAAGCTAGAGAATATATTGAATTTATAGAAAAAGAAGTAGGTATTCAAATTTCAATTTTATCTGTTGGATCAGAAAGAGAAAAAACAATTTTTAGGAATCAAGAGTGGAGCAATATTTAAACCCATTAAAATCAAGATATGCAAGCAAAGAAATGCTCTATATTTTCTCACCTAAATTTAAATATACCACATGGAGAAAATTATGGTATAACTTGGCTTTGGTACAACAAGAATTAGGCATAAACATCAATAATGATCAACTTAATGAACTATCTAAACAAATTGAAAACATTGACTTTAAACTCGTAGCAAAATACGAGAAAAAATTCCAACATGAAGTTATGGCACATCTTTATGCTTATGCTGATTTAGTTGGAGAAGATGCTAAAAAAATTTTACATCTTGGTGTCACAAGTGCATATTTGATGGATAATACAGACTTAATCCAAATCAAAGAAGCTTTATTATTAATTGAAAAAAAATTAACAGAAATTATTATAATATTAAAACAATTTTCAATAAAATATAAAGATCTAGCAACACTTGCATATACACATTTACAAGAAGCACAACTAACAACTCTTGGGAAAAGAAGTAGTTTATGGCTTCAAAGTCTAATTTTTGATTTTAGAGAACTGAAATTCATACTTTCAAATATGTGTTTTAGAGGAGTAAAGGGAACAGTTGGTAATCAAAACAGCTTTAAAGAATTATTTCTCTCTAATTTTGACAAAGTAAAAGATCTAGATATTAATCTCGCAAAAAAAATGGGATTTGAAAAGGTTTACAAAATAACTGGTCAAACCTATGATCGAAAATTTGATTCATCAATCCTGAACTTTTTAAGCAACCTAGCTCAAAGTGCCCACAAAATTACAAATGACATTAGATTTATGCAACATCTTAGAGAAATTGAAGAAAATTTTGAAAAACATCAAATAGGCTCATCAGCAATGCCTTATAAAAGAAATCCCATTTACAGTGAAAGAGTAGCTTCACTTGCTAAATTCATAATAAGTCTACAATCAAGTGGTGGACTTATAGCAACAACTCAATGGCTTGAGAGAACCCTAGATGATTCGGCCTGCAAAAGACTCAATATTCCTCAAGCATTTTTGGCCACTGATGCTATTTTGATATTACTTAATCAAATATTTAGCAATATTAAGGTAAATGAACGCATAATTGAAAAACATGTTCAAACAGAAATGCCATTTATATTAACAGAAGATATACTAATGAAAGCAACCAAAAATGGCGGTGATAGACAAATCTTACATGAAAAGATAAGAACTTATGCAATGCAAGTAAAGGAAAATTTATACTCAGGAAAAAATGAAAACAATTTAATTCAATTAATTCTCAATGATAAAAGTTTTAAATTAACATCCAAAGATATAAATGAAATCTTAAATCCAAATAAAAATATAGGATTTGCATCATCCCAAGTTGAAGATTTTATAAAAGAAATAATTGATCCCATTATCAAAAATCAATAACCAAACTAATATTTAGAAACAAATTTATTACCCTTTATATAAAATCTCCAAAGTTTATTTGCATACTCTTCACCTGCATAATGAACATTTATTCTCTTTGCACATACAATTTCAAAATTTAAAGATAAACTCTTCCTTAAAAAAAGCTTACTATCATTAAGCAAATCTATTTTGTTAAATTTTAAATCTATATTTAAAAATTTAGTAAGTTTACCAGGTCCATTAGTAAATATTCTATCAATTTTTGGAAAAATAGGCTCAATTCCTCTTATTAAAACTGCATGGGGAGCATGTTTATCAGATGCCACAACATTTAACATATAATGCATACCATAAATCATATAAATATAAGCATATCCTCCAACATTATACATAGCACTAGTACGATTCGTTATTTTACCACCATAAGCATGACAAGCCTTATCAATAACACCCATATAGGCTTCTGTTTCAACAATTCTTGAAATAATCTCTATCTCATTTATTTTTCTAACTAATAAATGTCCAAGCAAAGATTGAGCCACAATAACAGCATCTTGCATAAAAAACTCTCTATTCATTAATACAATTCTAAACAAAACAAAAACCAAATTCAAAATTTATCGTAATGAAAATATATATTAAACAACAATCAAAAAAATAGCATAAATCATAATAGAAAAATAAACCGTATATTGACAAACCTAATAAAGTTCAATAAAATCTTAAAGGATAAGAATATTTTAGGGGATCATAGCTCAGGTGGTGAGAGCGCAGGTCTGATAAACCTGAGGTCGGAGGTTCAAGTCCTCCTGGTCCCAATTTACTAAGAGTCATTTCAAGAAACATCCAAATATTTAAAGAAATGCCTTACGCTTAGTGATTTGCAATTCCTAAACCCACATCTTAAAAATCAAAAATTACTTATAACGAATGCAAACAAAAAATGAAAAAACAAAATCTAAATTAAGATCACTTATCATGAATTGCCATACGTAAACAACCGTACTTAATTAAAGACATAATAAAAAACACATTACCTAGACAATAAAATTAGAACAGATCCTTAACAATTTTAAATTTAGCTACAATCAACATAGCATTACTGCTAATTATAACCTCCATTTATTCAGCCTAAAATAAATGGAGGTTGAGGGACTCGAACCCTCGACCCCCGACTTGCAAAGCCGATGCTCTAGCCAACTGAGCTAAACCCCCTAAAAATAGTCTTAGAAAAGACAAAGGAAGAGTTAAAATATAATTTACATTTCATAATTTACCTTTAAGTAATACCTTTCTCTTAGAAAGGAGGTGATCCAGCCACACTTTCCAGTACGGCTACCTTGTTACGACTTCACCCCCCTCACTAAACATACCTTAGATACCTTCCTCCCTTGCGGGTTAAAATAATAGCTTCGGGTATCCTCAACTCGGGTGGTGTGACGGGCGGTGTGTACAAGGCCCGAGAACGTATTCACCGTATCATTCTGATATACGATTACTAGCGATTCCAACTTCATGAAGTCGAGTTTCAGACTTCAATCTGGACTGAGACCTGCTTTATGCGTTTTGCTTCACATCACTGTTTCGCATCGCTTTGTACAGGCCATTGTAGCACGTGTGTAGCCCAGGACATAAGGGCCATGATGATTTGACGTCATCCTCACCTTCCTCCGGCTTATCACCGGCAGTCTCGTCTGAGTCCCCATCTTTACATGCTGGTAACAGACAATAAGGGTTGCGCTCGTTGCGGGACTTAACCCAACACCTCACAGCACGAGCTGACGACAACCATGCAGCACCTGTATACAGACCCCAAACGGGGAATAGTTATCTCTAACTACATCCTGTATATGTCAAGCCCTGGTAAGGTTCCTCGCGTATCATCGAATTAAACCACATGCTCCACCGCTTGTACGGGCCCCCGTCAATTCCTTTGAGTTTCACTCTTGCGAGCATACTCCCCAGGCGGCACACTTAACACGTTAGCTTCGGTACTAACCTCTCGATTAACACCAAGTGTGCATCGTTTACAGCGTAGACTACCAGGGTATCTAATCCTGTTTGCTCCCTACGCTTTCGTGACTCAGCGTCAGTCTTGACCTAGAAGTTCGCCTTCGCCTCTGGTATTCTTCCTGATATCAACAGATTCCACCCTTACACCAGGAATTCTAACTTCCCCTATCAGACTCTAGTCATGCAGTTTCTAGCATAGCTCCACAGTTGAGCTGTGGTATTTTACGCACAGACTTGCATATCCGCCTACTCACCCTTTACGCCCAATAATCCCGAACAACGCTCGCCCCTTACGTATTACCGCGGCTGCTGGCACGTAATTAGCCGGGACTTATTCATAAATTAACGTCATCACCTTGTCATTTCCTACAAAGCTTATTCCTCATTTATAAAAGAACTTTACAATCTTTCGACCTTCTTCGTTCACGCAGTGTCGCTCCGTCAGGCTTTCGCCCATTGCGGAAGATTCTTAGCTGCTGCCTCCCGTAGGAGTCTGGACCGTATCTCAGTTCCAGTGTGACCGTTCACCCTCTCAGGCCGGTTACTTATCATAGCCTTGGTAGGCTCTTACCCTACCAACTAGCTAATAAGACGCAGACTCATCTACAAGCAAAGCTTTAAAGGCTTCCTTTCATCAATTGACATCTCAACTGACCTTATTCGGTATTAGCTACTATTTCTAATAGTTATCCCCATCTCATAGGTAGATTATCCACGCGTTACTCACCCGTTCGCCACTGAATGTATTGCTACATCCCGTTTGACTTGCATGCTTAAGACGCACTGCCAGCGTTAGTTCTAAGCCAGGATCAAACTCTTCGTTATTTTTATTTCTAATTTAAAAAATTAACAGGTTATGTATTTTATTTGGCTTATTAAACCTTACTTAACTCTTCCCTTCTCTCTTCTTCCAATTTATAATATCAACTCTTACTACTTTATAATATACTCTATTCTTTGTCAATACTTAATCTTTATTTTTTATATCATTATTTCAAAGGAAATATCATCATACTATATAATTTTTCTATATTTGGTTAATCTATTAACTATATCCAATATTTTCAATATTAAAAGATGTTTAAATTTTCAAAAAAGGAAAATTTCATAATTAAAATCAAACCTTAGTTTAAAATAATATCTATTTTAGTAAAAAATAACGCAACTAAAACAGCCAAATCAATTACATAATAATCTTGAATGATTCATACTAACAATTCAAACATTTACAATTTTTTTTATTCATAATTTACTCTTTGTCATAACAACAATCAATACATAACATCATATAACGCATTTTTTTATAAAAAACCACTAATATTAATTTTTAGACTTTCTACTAACCAAAATCGTAAATTCTCCTTTATCCTTATTATGTTCTTCAAAATATTTTTTCAATTCCAAAGGTTTGCCAATTTTATATTCTTCATATAACTTAGTCATTTCACGACCAACAAGAACATTGGCATTTAAATCTACCAAAGAAATTTCAGACAATAATTTTAAAATTCTATGACTAGACTCAAGCAAAATAAACGCATCTCCTCTATGATAAAGTTCTTCAATGCGCTTTACCCTTTTAACTCCTTTATTTGGCAAAAATCCTTCAAATACTATGACTTTATCTCTAAAAGGATTAACACTAATTACTGTATTAAAAGAGCTAATACCTGGAATAGGACAAATTTTATATCCATTTTTAAATGCTGCATCAACAAGCAAACTACCAGGATCACTAAGACAAGGAGTTCCCGCATCACTAACAAAAGCCACATTGCTTCCACTAGACAAATAACTTAACAATAAATCAATTCGCTTATATTCTGTTATAGCATTACAAGAAATTAATTTTTTAACAATACCATAATGAGATAAAAGTCTCTTAGCAATTCTTGTATCCTCAGCAAATATAACATCAACCAACTTTAAAATATCAATTGCACGATATGTAATATCACCTAAATTACCTATAGGCGTTCCCACAATATATAACACATGTTCTCCTTAAAAGTTTAAATATCAATCTACAAAAAAAACAAATTACCTTAATATTGTCTAATAATAATATTTAATACTCAATGGGATTTAATGCAAAAAAATTGCATACAACTTAAATCATCCGTAAAGCACTTGACACTGCAATAAAAATATTTAGTTTTTATATACTCATATAAGAAAATATTTATTTTTATGTTATATTTATATTGTTACTTAATTTTCACAACTGAAAACTAAAAGGCGGTAAAGTTTCATGTTAAAACTTATTAGAAAGATATTTGTAATTTATTTTTTATGCATCACACTTGCTGGAATTGCTATGGTTTTCATTGACAGCAAATTTTCTGAAAAAGAAACAATTCAAGATGGCAAGAGTCAAATTATCAAGCACACAATAAGTCCAAATTTAATTATGCTTACTTCTGCAGTTGGAGGCTTTTTAGGAACTTATTCTGGAGTATGGCTTTTTAATTATGAAAAAGATAACTTTTACTTAAGCTGGGGAAGCTTATTAATATTAATATATAACATAGGATTAATAATTTCTATATATTCCAAAACAAAGGAATAAATAAATTCAAAAATTACTCACAATAATTCCTCTTTTAATAAGATATTTATAAACTTCTTCTGGATTTTCCAAACTCTCAATTAAATTTTCAGTCTTATCATTTATCTTTTCTACCAGCTTTTTAAAGCTTACCCTTATTCCTCTACTTTCTAAAAAGTCTTTAGCTGGTTGTGAAATAACACCTGCTTGGACATTTTGAAGCCCAATATTATAAATAATAACAGCAGCCGCCTTGCCTACAATTTTATCATAAATCTCTAAACCTTCTTTATTTTGAATATACTTATTAATAAAATTATCAACCTCTAAAAGGGGCTTTAAACCTCTCTCCATATTAGAGTAAAGTATTCTATGTTCTTTAAATAACCTCAATGTAGGATTTAAACCTGATATCATTTCAAAACCCTCTTAAACACTTGTACCCAAAATTAATAAAAATAATCTTTATTAATAATATACATAAATTAAAAATACTTCAACACAAAAAAGATGATATATTATTAAATTAAATGATGTTAATTCCTAAAGAAAATATTTATTCAAAAATTGAAGTAAAAAAATCAATTTTCTTATCATACATTTTCCATGTAACTACAAGAGAAGAAATAAACAAAATATTAAAAAAATATAAATTGAAATTTAAAACTGCAACTTATGTTGTCCATGGATTTAGAATTGGAAACTTAAATTCATTCACAAATGGAATGAGTGATGATAAAGAACCTAAACATACAGCTGGAAAACCCACTTTAGAGGCCATATTAAACAAAAATTTAACAGATACTCTTATTATTACAGTACGATATTTCGGTGGCACTCTACTTGGAAAACAAGGCTTAAACAAAGCATATTCTAAATCAGCATACGAAGTAATAAATAAAACAAATTTAATAGAAAAAGAAGAAAATGAAATATTATCTCTTAATCTAAACTACAATCAATACAATTTACTAATACGAATGCAAAACAAAATTGAAATTAAAATTATAGATGCAAGCTTTTTAGATAAGATACATACTAAAATACAATTTAACATAAAAAACAAAAACAATATCCTTAAATTTTTACAAGGAAATTCACTTCTATAATTTTATTTACGTTTAATTAATTTAACTATATAACTTTATCCCAATATAAACATTTAATCAAATTAAATGTTTATATTGTAGATATTGTTTAATTTACTAATTAACTATTTAGAAATAATTTTTCACATAGTATAATTTTTATTATTTATGTTTTAAAATAGAATATTATCAAAAGCAACCAATATGACGGACTTTTTTATAAATGGTTTACTAGTATGGGATTTAAAAAAAGACAAAGTCTATTCATTAATATCACGATATGAATTGCTTGTCGAAAATTCCGATAAGCAATCCATAATAAAAAATTTACCACTATCATTATCATATGAAATTTCTAAAAAATCATGTCCTACTAATTTAAAAATGGAAGTTCTTAATGGAAAGATAAAAACTTTAAAAGAATTTAAATCACGTCATCAACAAAACAACAACAATAAAAACAATACAAAAATACAACTTAAAAAAGAAGATATTATAAAATTAATAGAATCACTTTTACAAAAATTAGAAAATATCAAAAAGATTGATTTAGATCAAATAAATAACAAAAAAAAATTTTTGATTATTTTACAAGAAATAAAACAAAAAATAAAAAATATAAAAAAATTACTTAATATTTTCAAAAATAGAGATGATTCTCTTTAAATCAGAAGATGTAAAATAACTTATTTCTATTTTTCCCTTTTCCTTACTTCCTTTAATACTTATTTTAGTTTGTATTCTGCTTATTAAAAATTCTTTAATACTATTTAAAAAAGGATCTCTAGAAATTTCTGATTTATCATTGATAGTTTTATAAAGATTTTTAACATAATTTTCCGCATCTCTCACAGACAATTTCTTTTTAATTATTAAAAGATAAAGGGCATATCTATCTTGATTATCCTTTAACGACAATAAAACTTTAGCATGCCCCAATGATATTTCTTTTTTATGCAAAGAATTTAATATTTCTTGTTCAAGTTCTAAAATCCTAACTAAATTGGCAACATGAGATCTATTTTTACCTATTTTTTCAGATAAAGCTTTTTGGGTTAAAGCATGTTTGTCCATAAGATTTTTATAAGCATACGCTTCTTCAACAGGAGTTAAGTTTTCACGTTGAATATTTTCAATTAATGACATAAAATCTTTATCTTTTGTACTAGCCTCTATCTCTATAACAGGAATCTGACTCATACCTGAAAGTTTAGCAGCTCTAAATCTCCTCTCCCCTATTATTATGTTATACCTACCATTATTAGGATAAACAATAATAGGCTGTAATATTCCATTTTCTTTTATAGAAATACTTAATTCTTCAAGTTCAGCAAGATTGATAGACTTTCTAGGCTGTGATTTATCTATATCTAAAAGATTTATATCTACCATTTTTAAAGATTCATCCATTTTATCAAAGCCCTCCTGTAATAATACAAAATTTTATAAAGTTGTTCCATGTTAATTTAACTTTCAATTTAAACAATCACAAAAAAAAAGAATGTTCCACGTGGAACATTCTAACAATATCATTAATATCGATTTATTATTTAATAAATTTTGAAACAGCTACTAATTTATCTTCATCAAGAGATAATACCTGCATTCCTCTAGCATCCTTACCTTGTTCAGATATTTTGTCAACTAATGTTCGTAACACTTTTGAACTTTTACTTATAAGCAATATTTCATCATCTTGAGAAACTGTAATAGCATCAACAACTTCACCTGCCTTTTCATCAGACTTCTTATAGCAAGTATACCCAGTAGAACCTCTCTTAAGCCCAGTTACTTTAGACACTTCTAATCGCTTTCCATATCCATTCTCAGACATAATTAAAAGATGAGATCCTTGTTTTATGGCTAAAGCCTTAATAAGCATATCTCCCTCTCTTACTTTCATTCCAGACACCCCTTGAGTTCCTCTATGTGTCAATCTAATGTCATTAGAACTAAATGCAAAAGCATTACCTTTCTTGGAAATACAAATAATTTTATCATCTCTAGATACAATCTCCGCACTTGTAACAAAATCTTTATCATCAAGTTTCATAATAATAACGCCCCTTGATTTAACAGTTTTAAACCCTTCAGTCTCAATACGTGCTATTTTTCCATTTGCGGTTGTTATTAACAAATAATTATCTACAGACAATTCACTGCAATTTTTAATAGCTAATATTTCTTCTTTTTCTCCTAAATTAATAAGTTCACGAATATTTTGTCCTCTTGAAATTCTAGAAGAATCTTTAATCCCATAAGCATTAATTACATAAAGCTTACCTTCATTCGAAATCATCAATAAAAAGTCATGAGTATTTACACATAAAGCAACATTAACTTGATCGCTATCTTGTAAATCAAAAGAACCAAGGCCCTTACCACCTATACCTTGAAGTTTATATTCATCTTGTAAGACCCTTTTAATGAAACCTTGCTTTGTAAGAATAACAATAACATTTTCCCTCTGCATTAAATCTGACATACTAGTTTTTAAAACCTCCTCATCATAAATTATTTTTGTTCGGCGATCATCGCCAAATTTTAAACTTAAATTAATAATCTCTTCTCTTATCATATTAACAATTCTTGACGGACTTATTAAAATATCTTCATAATCTTTTATTAAAGCTAATACAACTTGAAAATCTTCTTCTATTTTTGCCACCTCAAGAGATGTCAACTTTTGTAACTTCATATCTAGTATAGAATTAGCCTGTATTTCCGATAGTTGAAATTCTCTCATAATACACTCTCTAGCATCTTTTACAAGTCTAGAAAATCGTATTATTTCTATTACTCTATCAATATTTCTTAGTGCAATATTCAACCCTTCAAGAATATGGGCCTTCTCTTGTGCTCTCTTTAAGTCAAACTCTACACGCCGTCTAAGAATATTCTTTCTATGCTCGATAAATTCAGATATAAGCTCTCTTAAATTTAATTGTTTAGGAATACCATTAACAAGAGCTAAATTATTTATACTAAAATTCCTCCTAAGTTCGGTATATTCATAAAGTAAATTCATCACAACATGAGGATCAAAACCTTTTTTTATTTCAAGAACAATTCTAATACCTTCACGATCCGACTCATCCCTTATATCAGATACACCTTCCAATTTTTCTTCTTTTATTAACAATGCAATCTTCATAAGTAAAGAAGATTTGTTAACAGCATAAGGTATTTGTGTAATTATAATAGAAATATTATCTTCCGACTTTTCTTCAATATGATAACGTGCTCGAATAACAACGCTACCTTTTCCCGTAGTATAAGCCTTAATTAAATTTTCATTATAAATGATCTCAGCATAAGTTGGAAAATCTGGACCTTTAATTATTGCTATTAAATCGTAAATAGAAACATCATCATGCTCCAACATATAAATTATGGCATCACAAACCTCTCTCAAATTATGAGGAGCCATATTTGTAGCCATCCCAACAGCAATACCACTAGAACCATTAACTAAAAGAAATGGAAAAGCTGCTGGTAAAACCTCAGGTTCAAGCAAAGAATCATCATAATTGGGCTTAAAATTAACAGTTTGTTTATCTATATCTATAACGAGTTCTTCTGCTATTTTTGCCATTCGAGCTTCAGTATATCGCATAGCAGCAGGAGGATCGCCATCAATAGAACCAAAATTTCCCTGTCCACTAACTATAGGATATCTTAACGAAAAATCCTGTGCAAGCCTTACAAGAGCCTCATAAATTGACTGATCACCATGAGGATGATACTTACCAAGAACATCTCCAACAATTCGCCCAGCCTTCTTAAACGACTTATCAGACTTAAGACCCATTTCATGCATTGAATATAAAATTCTTCTGTGAACAGGTTTAAGACCATCTCTAACATCAGGAAGAGCCCTTGAAACAATAACAGACATTGCATAATTTAAATACGAAGTCCTAACCTCATCTTCTATCTTTATATTTAATACTTGCTCTTTATTATTTTCAATTGCCATTAGTGCTCCAATCACACATCTAGATTTACTACATCAAGTGCATTCTGCTCAATAAATTCTCTTCTAGGTTCAACATCATCCCCCATAAGAGTAACAAAAATTTTCTCAGCTTGTATAGCATCATCTATTTCTATTAACTTCATTTTTCTAGTAGCAGGATTCATAGTAGTTTCCCAAAGTTGTGTAGGATTCATCTCTCCTAATCCTTTATATCTTTGTAAACTTACTTTATTCCTTTTCCCAACATCAATCGACCCTAAAAAAGTTTCCTTTTCAAAATCATCATAAAAATAATGCACCTTATTTTCATGTTTAATCTTATAAAGAGGTGGCATAGCTATATATACATGCTTATTATCAATCAATTCTCTCATATAACGAAAGAAAAATGTAAGAAGTAATGTCCGAATATGAGATCCATCAACATCAGCATCAGCCATAATAATAATTTTATGATATCGAAGCTTTTCAATATAAAAAGCTTTACCAACACCAGCTCCAAGAGATGCAATTATTGGAATCAGCTTATCATTTGTAATAACTTTATCTTCTCTGGTTTTCTCAACATTAAGCATTTTACCCCATAATGGCAAAATAGCTTGAAAAAACCTATCTCTTCCCATTTTTGCACTTCCTCCTGCAGAATCACCTTCTACAATGTAGATTTCTCTCTCTGCTGGATTTTTAGATGTACAATCCGCTAATTTACCAGGCAATGCCAAACTTTCAAATGCACTTTTCTTTCTCTCAGATTCCCTTGCTTTTCTTGCAGCTTCACGAGCACGAGCAGCTCTTATTGCCTTATTAAGAATAATATCTATTTCTACAAAATTTTCATTAATAATCCTTAAAAGTCCATCATATACAATGGTTTCAACAATTTTTTTTATATAAGAATTTCCTAATTTTCCTTTGGTTTGACCCTCAAACTGAGGTTCTGGCACTTTAATAGAAATTACAGCTGTTAGTCCTTCTTTAAAATCATCTAATGTAAGATTGGGAATATCTTTTTTGCTTATTTTTGAATCTCTAAAAGTCTCACTCATTGCTTTTAAAAGTCCACTCTTAAAGCCAGCAACATGAGTTCCTCCCTCCTTAGTATTAATATTATTTACAAAAGATAAAGTATTATCAGAATATCCTTCAGTCCATTTAAGACCAACACTAACAATAACATCATTACAAACTCCTTCAATAAAATAAGGACTACTTTGAATGTTTTTATTATTATTAGTTATATAATCTACAAAAGCTTTTATCCCACCTTCAAAATAAAATTCTAAAAATTTTTCTTCGCCTAATCTCCTATCTTCAATCGAAATCCGTATTTTATCATTTAAAAATGCAAGTTCTCTAAGCCTCCTTGATAAAGTCTCAAAATCATATTTTAAAGTTTCAAAAATTTCAGAATCAGCAAAAAAAGTAACTTTCGTACCAGTAGTAAAACTTACTCCAACAACTTCAACCTCAGACGTCGGAATACCTCTTGAATACGTTTGTTTAAAAAGCTTTCCTTCTCTGCTAACAACTACTTCTAAGAAAGATGATAAAGCATTAACAACCGAAACTCCAACTCCATGAAGCCCACCAGAAACTTTATAAGTACCCTTATTAAATTTCCCTCCAGAATGTAATTTTGTCAAAACAAGTTCAAGTGCACTAATTCCTTCCTCTTCATGAATATCTGTAGGAATTCCCCTACCATTATCATTCACCATTATAGAATTATCTGAATTTATAACAACCTCTATCCTATCACAAAATCCTGCCAAGGCTTCATCAATACTGTTGTCAACAATTTCATAAACTAAATGATGTAATCCATTAATTGAAACAGAACCAATATACATACCAGGACGTTTTCTAACAGCTTCAAGACCCTTTAAAACTTGAATATTACTAGCAACATAACTCATAAACCTTCCACACAATTAATCATAATATACGACATAAGCAAATTCTACATTAAAAACAATATAATATCCATTAAATGACACAAACTACAAAACACATCTAGCTTGACCTAAAAATAATAAAATTTCAATACCTATAAATTGTTAAGATCATATTCCAGTTCATTATTATACTATATAATACTTATACATACATATGCTAATAAATCAAAAAGCTATAAAAAAAAGCCAAAAACAATGAGGAATAAGATATGCAAGAAGGAAAAAACATATGGAGCTTAATTTTAGCAGCAATAAGAAAAGAACTCTCTGAAGAAGAATTTTATATATGGTTTGAAAATTTATATTTCATAGATGCAATTGGTGAAAACATAAAGATAGCTACACCAAATTCTTTTCACAAAAATCAAGTAGAGAAAAGATTTTCAAAAAGAATAAAAGAAATTCTTATAGAAAAAGGACATAGTACAATTAATGTCGAATTTATACATTCTCAAAATGAATTAAAAGATCATAATACAGAATCAAAAGATATTCCATTAAAAGCAATTACACATCAACAAGACTTACAAACAAAAAACAAAGACATTAAAACCCATGCAAAAAATATAATAAATAACACAAAACAATACAGTATTAAAGAAGAAATTCACATAAAATATAGAAATCCTTTTCTCAAAAAAAAATATACATTTGAAAACTTTATTATAGGAACAAACAATAAGCTTGCATATAATGCAAGCTTATCAATCGCAAAAAACCCTGGGAAAAAATATAACCCATGCTTAATTTATGGTGGAGTTGGACTTGGAAAAACACATTTGCTTCAAAGTATAGGAAATAAAACAGAAGAATTACACAAAGAATTCAAAATACTTTACGTAACTGCAGAAAATTTTTTAAACGAATTTGTAGAAAGCATCAAAACAAATGAAACAAAAAGATTCAAAAAAAAATACCGGCATCTAGACATGTTATTACTAGATGATATTCATGATTTACAGAAAAAAGAAGGTATACAAGAAGAGCTTTTTCATACTTTTAATGCCCTTTATGAAGATAATAAACAAATGGTATTTACCTGCGACAGACAGCCTTCAGAACTTGTAAATTTTACAGACAGACTTAAGAGTAGATTTACAAGAGGATTAAATGTCGATATATCAAAACCAAATTTTGAATTAAGAGTAGCTATTATAGAAAAAAAGGCAGAGGAAGATGGCATTAAAGTTCCTAAAAACATTCTCAATTTAGTTGCAAAGAAAGTTACAACCAATATAAGGGATCTCGAAGCTGCTGTAACAAAATTAAAAGCACACATAGACCTTGAAGACATAGAAATTGACACTAACATAGTAGACAAAATAATTAAGGAAATAATAGCTTATGAAAACGATCATACAAACACACCTAATAAAATAAATATCGAAAATATCAAAAAAGTTATATTAAGGGAATTAAAACTTACAAATAAAGATATTGAAGGAAATAGCAAAAAACCTGAAATCACAAAAGCAAGACATATTTATGCTTATCTTTTAAGAAATTTTACAGAACTTTCAACAATTGAAATAGGTAAAATAATTGGAGGAAAAACCCATTCAACAGTACTTTATTCAATAAATAAGATAGATAAGGATAGGAATAAAAATCTAGAAATTAACAATTTAATCATAGAACTTATGAACAAAATAAACAAAAATTAGTAACATTGTTCAAAATCAAAAATATTTTTGAACAATGTTTAACAAATTGAACAAAAAATTCATCAAAAAATAGAAAGAATTGAACATATATTATTGCTTATAATATAATAATATAAATAGAATTGAACAATTAGACACCTTCCTACTAACATAACTATTAAATATAATAAAAATACGAAATAAAAAGCATGTCAAATAAAAAGAAATCTTTTATCTTTATAAAAGTTAAAAGATAATAATATAATAAAAGGGAGGGTAAAAAGTTGAATGAAAAATTTATACTATGCGATACGGAACAAATTTCAGATGAAATTGACAAAGCAAAAAGCATAATCCTAAATAGAAACATAAACGATATTTGGAGTGCAATATTGCTTGAGATAAAAAGTTCTAATCTTACAATCAAAGCAACAGACAGAAACATCTTTTTTGAAAGTACAATACCAATTGTCTCTACAGACAATTTCAATGTGCTAATAAACGCTTCCAACCTTGCAGATGCCGTGAAAGCGCTCAATTTATACGATGAACTAAAAATGAAATTTAAAGAAGATGAAAATAAACTGGATATAATTGGAGAATCAGATAACAATAACGAGAATTATATAAATGACCATTTAAGTGAACCTACTTTTTCTACTGAAGAGATCGAAAATTACAATTATGATATAAACGATGAGGTTTATAATTTTGCATTCGAACTAAATCAAAAAGATTTAAAGAGGATCATAAACAAAGTGGCATTTTCTGCATCACATGATGAGTCTAAAAATGCTTTAAACGGCATTTATTTTACAAAAGATAGTAATTCTGTATTAACACTTGTTTCTACTAATTCATACAGAATGTCTATATATAAAACAGATTTGATATTTGAAGAAGATGTCAACTTTATTGTTCCCGTTAAAATGTTTAATCTTTTAAAACAGATGATAACAGGAGAAGGGATAATAAAATTTAAAGTTTCTGATAAGAAATTTTATGTTGAGTTTAATAATTATAAAATAGCTTGTAGCTTGATTAGTGGAAACTATCCTGATTATGAGAGCATAATACCTAATGAATATACAAATAGAGCATTAATAGATGTTTTTATGTTTAAAGACAGACTTTCAAGAGTAAACTCTTATACTGACAAAAGGTCTAAAAAAGTGATTTTAAATTTTTCCGTTAATCAGTTAAAACTTATGGCAGAAGATCCAATTACAGGACGGAAAGGTGAATTTTTTATGCAAGGTTCCAATTATGATTATGCAGGAACTGAAGAAATGTTAGCGATTAATAGTGTTTATATAACCGAGGCAATGGGTGTGTTTGATACTCCAAAATTAGAGATAAAATTTAGTTCTGGGGGTTTGTTAAAATTAAATGAAGAGGATAAGTGTGACTTTATTCATTTGATAATGCCTCTGATGTTTAACTAAAATTATTTTTTATTAGCAAGATGGTAAAAAAGATTGAATTTTTTAATTTTAAAAATATAGAAAATCAGGTTATTAATTTCGATTTTGATAACATCTACTTTTGTGGAGAAAATGGTTCTGGAAAGACCAATATTCTTGATGCTATTTATTGTCTTGCTTTTGCGTCTTCATTTTTAGTTAATACCGATAAAGAGCTTATTACATATGGCGAGAGAGAATTTTATTTGAAATGTTTTTATCAGACTAAAGAAAAAAATGGAGAGATTAATTTATCAGTTAGAAATGATAAAAAAGAAATAAAGGTTAACAATAGCATTGTAAGAGATAGAAGGGATTTAATATTAAATATTCCAGCAATTATTTTTTCAAATCATGATATTGATTTTATCATTGGTACTCCAATGAAAAGGAGATGGTTTTTTGATCAGGCAATGAGTTTTATTTCTTTAAGTTATTTGGATTCACTTAGGAAGTATCGAAAAATTTTAAAACAAAGAAATTTGATTCTAAAACAGCGTGATAAAGATTTGCTTAAAATTTACAATGAAACTTTTGTTGATTGTGCTTTGGAAATAACAGAAATGAGAAAAAATTTTGTTGAACATTTTTGTAGATTTTTTCAATATTATTGTTCATTAATTTTTGATGTTTCGTGTAATTTAGAGATTAAATACTTTCCTTCTGTTACATGTTGTAGCAAAGATAAATTTTTCGAGATTTTGTGTTTAAGGGAAAAGGATGAACTTTATAGTGAGACTACTTTAATAGGTCCTCATAGAGATTTGTATGAAATCTTGAGTGAGCATAGAGTTTTTACTGATCATGCCTCAACAGGACAAATTAGGGTACTTGCTTTGATTTATAGGCTTGTTCAAGTAATTATTTTTAATGATAAGTTTAATATGTCACCTATTTTATTATTTGATGATGTATTTTTGGAGTTAGATAGTATAAAAAGGAAAAAAGTGTTTGAAATTTTGCCAAAAGATTCTCAGTGTTTTTTTACATTTTTAGATGATTGTTATGATGTTAATAGGGAGAGTAATTTTATAGTATATAGGATGAATAATGGAAGATTTGAGCTTTAAAAAAGTAGCTGATGTGTTAAAAAATTATTTAAATACCAATATATGTTCTAATAAAAAGCTAAGTGCAAATTTATTACTCTCTCAGAACTGGCAAGTTATATTTAAAGAGCTTGCAGATAAAGTAAAATTATTAAATTTGAAAGATAATAAAATATTATTTGTTGCTGTTAAAAATTCAAGTATTTTATATAATATTTCTTGTAATAAAGCAAAGATAATACAATCAATAAAGGAGTCTGCAGGTCTTGAGATATTAGATATAAAGGTTTTAATAAGGTGATTGATTTTATTGACAATTATAATTGTATAATATAACATTGTATTGTTTAAGTTATATCTTATGAGTGTAGAATGTTTTTAGTTGGAGGACTTGATTGAAACGAACTTATCAGCCGAGTCGGGTTAAGAGAAACAGAAAATTTGGATTTAGAGCTAGAATGAAAACTAAAAGTGGAAGACTTATTCTTGCTAGAAGAAGAGCTAAGGGAAGATCAAAATTAACTGTTTCTGATGAAAAAAAGAAATATTAATATAAAATCCAGATTAGAAATACAAGAACTTTTTAAAAAAGGTCAATTTGTTAAGATAGAAGGGATTAATATATTTTATAGATTTACAAGTTTAGCAATCTCTAGAATACTTATTACTTTTCCTAGGGTCTTTAAAGGTGCTGTTAAGAGAAATCGTGTTCGAAGGGTTTTTAAAGAATGCTTTAGAGAATATTTTACTTTGTTAAAGGATGGGTGTGCTGATTTTATTTTCGTAGTTTATCCTCAAAAAGCAAATATCAATTACCATGAAGTTAAGACAATACTAAAAAATATGATTGTTTATGTTATAAAGAGGAAAGTGTGAGCCCAAATAAAAGAATTTTACGAGCTGTTTATTTATCTTTATTTTTTATAGGTATTTTTATGCTTCTTGATGATTTTCTTTTTTCTCGAAAAGCTTCTTCTTTTATGAATGAGGAGATTAAATTTGATTTAAATAAGGATTTTGATATTGATAATTCTTTAATCGATGAAGATTTTACTTTTAATTTAAGTGATAATTCTGAAGATATTAATGTTGATACAGATATATATCATGCAACTTTTGCAACATTTGGTGGAAATTTGATTTCTCTAAAACTTAAGAATCATTTGAATTTAGATAAGAAGCCAACAGAAATAGTTAAGGTGCATCCACAAAATCAAAGTCTTTTTTATATTACCTTAGATAAATTAAGCAAAAGTCTGTTTTTATATGAGCAAATAGATAGTCATGTACATGATTTTAAGACCAATGTTGAAGTTAATGGTAAATATTATGAATATATAAAAAGATATACATTTTCTAAAAGCAATGAATATTTAATTAAGCTTGAAATTTTTTTAAATAACATTGATGTTAATGATGATATTGGTATTGATTTTTATAAATTTGTATTAAATTCTGGTATTGAAGAATTAAGTGCTAAGGGTAAGTTGCAATATAATAATTATTTATCCCATGCTATTTATTATGACACTAAGCTGAGATATGGTAAGGATGGTTTAAATATTGCAAATCCTAAATGGGTTGGTGCTGGAACTAAATATTTTGAAGTTTTGGTTTCAAAAGAGAATATGAAGGTTGAATTTAAGCATGAAAATAAGGTTTTAAATGCTTTTATTTTAAACAAATTGGATAACAAAAATGTTAGTGATGTTTTTTATATCTATGCGGGGCCTAGAGACAATAAATATTTAGATATTTTTAATCAGAGAGAGCTAAATAGTTTTGGTTTATCTAATGTTGAATTTGGAATGTCTGTAGAGAAAAGTTTATTGTATTTTCTTCAAGTTCCTATGCAATTGATAATGCAAATTTTTTATAATGTTATTCCCAATTGGGGTCTTTCAATAATGTTTTTGACAATTGTTGTAAGGATACTGATATTTCCTTTGACTTTTAAAAGTTTTAGGGCTACAGCAGAGCTTTCTAAATTACAGCCAAAAATGAAGGAAATACAAGTGAAGTTTAAAAGTGATCCTAAGAGATTAAATGAAGAGATGGGTAAACTTTATAGAGAGGAAGGTGTTAATCCTATTGGAGGATGTTTTCCTATTCTTTTACAACTACCTGTATTTTTTGCTCTTTATGGTCTTGTGAATAATTTCTTTGTGTTAAGAGGAGCTAGTTTTATTCCTGGTTGGATTGATGATTTGTCAATTGGTGATAGCATATATTATTTTGGATATAAAGTTTTTGCATGGACTGATATTAGGATTTTGCCTTTTATTATGATGATTACTCAATTATTATCTACGATAGTGAGTTCTAATGTTAGTTTTAAAAGTCTTGGATCACAACAGAAGTTTTTATATTTTGGTATGCCTATTATGTTTTTTTTCATATTATATGATATGCCATCAGGACTTTTAATATATTGGATTACAACCAATATTTTTACCATTTTACAACAATACTATATAAAGATGAATTTATCTGAAAGGAGGAACAAATGAGTTATGAATTTTATGGAAAGACAGAACAAGAAGCAATTAAAAAAGCTATGAGAGATCTTGATTTAAGAGAAGGTGAATTTGATGTGGAGATTTTAGATAAAGAGAAGGTTGGATTTTTATTTAAAAAAGAGATGATTAGGATAAAAGTGTCTCCCCATGCTAAAGAGGAAGAAGTAAAGTCTGACATTCAGTTTGATGAGGATATTTATAATCAAGTATTGGATTTTGTTAAGGAAATCATCAATAAAATGGGTTATTCTGTTAATTTAAAGGTTGAATCTAGAGAGGGTAATTATGTTAAGATTGTTATTGAAACAGACAGTCCAAATATTTTGATTGGAAGAGAAGGTCGAAATTTAGATGCTTTGCAACTTTTAGCAAATATTTATATATCTAGACTTATTGGAGATACTGGTAATTTTAATAGAGTAATATTAGATATTGAAGATTATAGGGAGAGATTTAAATCAAGGTTTATTAATTTAGCAATAAATTCTCTACATAAGGTAAAAAGGAGTAGACGTTCTATTTTGTTACCAACAATGAATCCTTTTGAGAGAAGGATTATTCATACTACCTTAAATCGTTATAGTGATATTAAAACGGAAAGTGAGGGAGATGGAAACTTGAAAAGGGTTAGAATTTCTTATGTTAGAAATAGTAAATATAATAATAATTTTCGAACTTATCATAAAAAGGATGCTAATTCTAAAAAATAGGAAATTTTATTCTCTTGGTTGTATAAAGTCGGGAGTTTATAATTTTTGAGGTATGTATGAGAGTATTATTAACAGGAATTGCAGGGTTTATTGGTTTTCATGTTGCTAAGAAACTTGCTGATGATGGACATGAAGTTTTAGGTATAGACATTTTAAATAATTATTATGATCCTAGTTTGAAATATGAGAGATTGGAAATTTTAGGATTTAATAGTGAAAATATAGATAGTAAAAAGGTTGTGAATAGTCATAAATATAATAATTTAAGTTTTGTTAATCTTGATATTTTGAATAAAGAGCAAGTTTTGTCTCTTTTTAATAATTATAAATTTACTCATATTTGTCATTTAGCAGCTCAGGCAGGTATTAGAGATAGTATTGAAAATCCAGATAGTTATATTGCTATTAATATTGTTGGATTTTTTAATATTTTAGATGCATGTAGGATATATAAAGATTCTATTGAACATTTTGTTTATGCATCTACTTCTGCAGTTTATGGCTTGAATGAAAAAATGCCATCAAGTGAAGATAGCATTACAGATCATCCTTTAAATTTGTATGCGGCTAGCAAAAAGTCTAATGAAGTAATAGCTCATGCTTACAGTTCATCTTTTAATATTCCAACAACAGGATTAAGATTTTTTACAGTTTATGGACCTTATGGGAGACCTGATATGGCATTGTATTTATTTGCAGATGGTGTTATGAGACAATCTACAATTAATGTCTTTAATAATGGAGATATGGCTAGAGATTTTACATATGTTGATGATGTTGTAAATGGTGTTTGTAATGTACTCAAAAAACCGGCTAGGAGTGATAGTAATTTTGATAAGCAAAATCCCAATTCTTCAAGTTCATTTGCTCCATATAGAATATATAATGTGGGTACTGGACAGGCTGTTAAGCTTATGGAATTTATTAATGAGCTTGAAATAAATCTTGAGAATAAAGCTTGTAAAAATTTTTTGCCTATGCAAAAAGCAGATGTTGTAGAGAGTTGTTGTGATATTTCAAAACTTAAAAATGATTTTGCTTATGAAGCTTTAACTTCTATTAAGGACGGGATTCGAAAATTTGCAATTTGGTATAAATCGAAGATATCTAAGTAATTTATTTTTGCTTTGTTTTTATGACATTGTTTGTCTTTATTTGATTTTTATAATTTTGTTTTTTAAATGTAGATTTAATTTTAAATTTTTACAGATATAATGGAAATATATATTTAGTTTTAGTAAGGAGGTTTATAGGTGGGTGTTTTAAATAAAATTAAACCCGGAGTGGTTTATGGCAAGGATCTACATACTTTATATGAGATATGTAAAAGTGAAGGATTTGCAATTCCTGCAATTAATTGTGTAGGGACTAATTCAATTAATGCTGTCTTAGAAGCAGCTAAAGAAATTAATTCTCCTATTATGATACAGTTTTCAAATAGTGGTTCTTCTTTTGTTGCTGGTAAGGGATTAAAAGTTGAAAAGTCTCAAGGGACTTCTATACTTGGAGCTATTTCTGGTGCTATGCATGTTCATTTGTTAGCAGAGCATTATGGGATACCTGTTGTTTTACATACAGATCATTGTGCAAAAAATTTAATTCCTTGGGTTGAGGGACTTTTGGAATATGGAGAGAAATATTATAAAGAGCATAATAGACCTTTGTTTTCTTCACATATGTTAGATTTATCTGAAGAGCCAATTAAAGAAAATATTGAAATGTCTAAGAAATTTTTAGAGAGAATGTCTAAGATAGAGATGTTTTTAGAAATTGAACTTGGAATTACTGGTGGTGAAGAAGATGGTGTTGATAATTCAGAAAGAGCACATCATGAGTTATTTTCAACCCCTGAAGATATTTATTATGGTTATTCTGAACTTATTAAGATTAGCCCTAATTTCCAAATTGCAGCGGCTTTTGGAAATGTTCATGGTGTTTATAAGCCTGGTAATGTGCAACTTACTCCTAAAGTATTACGAGATGGGCAGAATTATGTGATATCAAAGATTAATTCAACTAATCCAAAGCCTGTGTCTTATGTGTTTCATGGAGGTTCTGGATCAACATTAGAAGAGATTCATGAAGCACTCTCTTATGGTATTGTTAAGATGAATATTGACACAGATACTCAATGGGCTGCTTGGGAAGGTGTATTAAATTATTACAAAAAGAATGAAAATAGACTTCAAGGACAGCTTGGTGATGGGAAGGATGCTGATGTTCCAAATAAAAAATTTTATGATCCAAGAGTATGGCTTAGAGAATCTGAGATTAGTATAAAGGAACGTGTAAAAATTGCTTGCAAGAATCTTAATAATATTAATAGAAATTAATAGAAATTAAGACAAGTAAGAATTATTGAAAAATTTAAGTTTTGTCGCCTTTGTAGGCGACTTTTTATTTTTGTGTATTTATTATACATAAATTAACTTCTTATTATATATAGTGTTCCATCTCGTATCATCATATATAGTCATATTTGTGTTTTTTGTTTTTTTGTTTTGCTATTTATTTAATATCTAAGTTAGATCTTTGGTACGTTTTTTGCATAGGTTTTTTGTAAATTGATAAAAAAGGAGATTTATATGTGGTTAACAAATTATAATAAAAATTTTTTGGATTTTTTGAATGATGACTTTGATTTTGTTAATTCTAGAGGTATTCAAGATGTTCCAGTTAATATTAAGGATGAGGGTGATTCATTTGTTCTTGAGGCTTATCTTCCAGGAATAAAGAAGGAAGATATATCAATTTCAATTAAAAATGATTATTTGACAATCAGTTATGAAAATAAAGATGAGAGAGAAGAGAGGGATGATAATTATTTAAGGGTAGAGAGAAGAGATATTTCTTTTTCAAGGAGTTTTAGATTATCGGGAAATATTGAACAAAATAAGATCAAATCGGAATTAAAAAATGGTGTTTTGCTTATTAAACTTCCAAAAAACTCAGAAGTTATTGAAAAATCTAAGGAGAAAAAAATTGTAATTGAATAAATTTTCTGCTCCCTTAATTAAGGATGCTTTTGCATCCTTAATTTTTATTTATTTTCAATTGTTAAATTTAGTTCTTTGAGCTGTTCATCTGAAATTTTAGAAGGAGATTTATCAAGTGGGCTTGCAGCAAATGAATTTTTTGGAAAAAGTATTACATCTTTTATTGAATTTGAATTTGTCATTAACATTAAAAGCCTGTCAATTCCAATTGCTATTCCTCCATGAATGGGAGCCCCATATTCTAATGCTTTTAGAAAAAAATCAAATCTCTCTTCAGCTATTTTATCGTTAAATCCTACTATATTAAAAATTCTTTGTTGCAGTTCTTTGGTATGTACTCTGATTGAGCCTGAACCAAGTTCTGTTCCATTTAATACAATATCATAAACTTCTCCTAAGACTTTACTTGGATTACTCTCTAGAGTATTTATATATTTTGCTTGCGGCATTGAAAACATATGATGAGCTGCTTTATAACTTTGTGTATCCTCATCATATTCAAATAAAGGAAAATCATAAATCCATAGGAACTCAAATATATTTTTGTTGATAAGATTAAGTTCGGTTGCAATTTTAATTCTAATTTGCCCTATGGCTTTACAAGCGGTTTCCCACAGGTCTGCTATAAAAAATATTATGTCATTATTTTTAAGTGAATAAGTTTCAATTAGAGTTTTTTTAATTGGATTTATAAATTTTGCAATGCCACCTGTAAATTCATTATTTTCTATTTTTGTAAAGTAAAGAGTACGTGCTTTATAAAGTTTGGCATGTTCTTCTAATGAATTGATTTTACTTCTTGAGAAATTATGTGCTTGATTTTTTATAATAAGTGCTTTTATTGTTCCTTTGTTTTGTAATGTGTCTTTAAAGACGTCAAATGGAGATTGCTTTAAAGCTTTACTCATATCTTGTATTAATAATTCATATCTAGTATCTGGTTTGTCACTTCCATATATATTCATTGCATCTTTGTAGGTAATTTTTTTGAATTTTTTTGGTAATGTGATATTTAATGAGTTTTTAAAAATAGTAAAAATAAGATTTTCTATTAGTTTAAATATATTTTCTTTTTTTATAAAACTCATTTCAAGGTCAAGTTGTGTGAATTCTGGTTGTCTATCGCCTCTTGAATCTTCATCTCTGTAGCATCTAGCTATTTGAAAATATTTATCAAGTCCGGCTATCATTGCAAGTTGTTTATAAATTTGTGGTGATTGTGGTAGTGCATAAAAATGACCCTTATGTATTCTTGATGGAACAAGAAAATCTCTGGCACCTTCTGGAGTTGACTTAACAAATGTCGGTGTTTCTAATTCTAAGAAATCTTGTTTTGTTAGATGATTTCTAATGATATGTATTACTTTACTTCTTAATATTATTTTTTGTTTTTGTTCTTCTCGTCTTAAATCTAAATACCTATATTCAAGTTTGGAGTTATCACTGGCATTATTATTGTTTTCAATCATAAAGGGTAATTCATTGCATTTTGAAATTATATCTATATTTTCTGCAATTATTTCAAGTTCTCCGGTTTTCATTTCTCTGTTTACAAGTTCTAAGGGTCTTAAATTTAATTTTCCTTGAATTTTAATGCAGTATTCCATTTTTATTTGAGATGTTATTTTTAAAAGTTTTTCATCACTTACAAGTATTTGTGCTTCATCATATCTGTCTCTAATATTGATGAATGTGACTTTTCCATGATTTCTTATTTTTTTTACCCATCCATTTATTTCTATCTTTTTATTTATAAGTTTATTATTTATTTGATTGCATTTAATGATTTTAAACATAACCTATCCTATTAATATGTTATAAATTTCTTTGTCAGTTTTAGCTTTAAGCATTGCTTTTTTATTAGAATCTACTTTACCTACAATAGATGATAAAATGCGTGGATAATTAACATGTTCTTTTGCTGGGTATAATATTAATATAAAGATATAACTTAAATTTTTATCAATAGCATTAAAGTCAATTCCATCGTGGCTGATTCCGATTGCGATGTGCATTTTTTTTATTAAATTAGTTTTTAAGTGAGGTATTGCAAATCCTTCTTTGAGAGCTGTGGTTATAAGTTTTTCTCTCTCCATGAGGTCTTGTAATATTGTTTCTTTGTCAATGTCAACTTTTATTATACTAAGTAATTCTCTTAGTACTTCAATTTTATTTGTTGCTTTTAAATTTAATATTATATTTTCTTTTTTGATTCTTTTATCTAAAGCAATATTACTGCGTATTTTATCGTAGTTTATTGAGTAATTTAATTTTTGTGCTTTTACAGAAACTATTTTTACTTCTTCTGTGATTTTTTCTAAATTTAAAATAGTTTCTCTTAGTAGATCTTGTATGATTATTAAATGTTTTTTTGGACATTCAAATGTGATTTTGCTTCCTTCTCTTTTAATTGAAAGTGATATATCATTTCGTCTTGCATTTATGTATTGTGAGAAATCATTTTTTATTTGTTGTGTAAAAAATCCTTCGTTTCTTAACTCGTTTTTTAAGTCCCATACAAATATTTTTGTTAGATTATCATATTTCAGTGCTATTGTAATTTGAGTATTTTGTTCTATTTTCATTTCTTTCTTTAATCCATTTTTATTTATTTGAAATAAGATATTTATTATTGGTGTTGCGATAATTGTTGGAAGAAAAACTATAATTATTATTATTCCAAATATTTTTTGGCTTATAAATTCGGAAGAGAGAGCTACATTTGCAATAATTAGTGATATTTCACCTCTTGGAACCATTCCAAAAGCTATTCTTAGTGCACCTAGTTTGTTAAATCCTAAAAAGTATGATGGGATAAAGCAATATACTACTTTTGTTGCTATTGCTATCAAACTAAGCAAAGTGCCAATTATTAAAACTTCTTTTGATAATATTACGTTAATATCGGCCATCATTCCTATTGATGTGAAGAATATTGGTATAAAAAATCTTTCAAATAGTGTTAATTTATCCTGAATTACATATACAATATCTGTTTTTGACATTGCAAGCCCAAATATGTAAGCTCCAATTACAAATGACATTCCTAAATTTTGAAAAATACTTGAAATAATAAAGGTAAATGTAAGAGTTATTACAGTTGCTAAGGTTACACTATTAAAGCTTTTTAGTAATTGTGAAATTGGTTTTGATAGTAAGATCAGTATGAATGTTAAACAAAACCAAATTAATATGTTTTGAATTGTAGATCTAATTGAGATTGTAATGTCAAGATCAGATAGAGATCTCGATATTGTAATTACACTTGTGAGCATAATCATTGAGAGGACATCATCAATTATTGATGTTGATATTATTGTAACTCCTTCTGATGTACTCATTTTTTTCTTTGCTGAGAGTATGCTTGCAGCAATGCCTGCAGAAGAAGGTGTTGCAATAATTCCTATAAAAAGAGATGTGGGATTTATTAATTGTACATCAAATAAAATGGTGGATATTAGTGCAAAACTTGTAAAAGTACCAATTACTTCTGTTATACCTATTAATCCTCCACGTGGTAAAAACTTAAGAAATAATTTTAGATCTGTCTCAAGACCTGCCATAAATAGTAGTATTATTGAAGCTATTGTTGATATTGCAAATATGTCTTCATTTATTAGGTAATTTTCTCCGCTATTAATGATTCCTAATGGAAATAATAAAGGTACTTTAATTTTACCAAGACATGTTGGACTTAAAAGTATTCCTGCTGTTATTTGTCCTATTACTTTTGGAATTCCAAATCTATTTACCAAATTGCCAAGAAGACTGGCTGATATTACAATGATTGCTAGACTCATTATAAAAGAAGAGATTTTGGCATCAATGTTATGTCCCGTGTCTTTCATATAGTCTACCATTCCAAATGAAAGAATAGGATTTATGTTAAACAATATTGTATATAAAAGTTTCTTTCTCATTTTTGAATCTCTTTTTTAAAGTTTGATTGTATTAATTTTTTTAGCTCATCAATTATTTCAATTTCGTCTTTACCATTTGCAACAATTGTTATTTTTTCTTTATACAAAATGCCAAGTATCATAATTTCAACTGTAGATTTTGCATCAGCTTCTCTTCCATCCTCTGTAATTAGTTTTATATTGCAACAGGAATATTTGTTTGCAAGTTCTGAAATCATGCTTGATGGTCTTGCATGTAGTCCCTCTTTGTTTGTTATTTCAATTGTTGTTTGCATTTAATTTTACTTGTTTATTTTATTGTATCTTTTTTACTTTTTTCTTTATTTGCTGTGTTTTGTAATCTTTCTATTAATCTTTCTGTTAAGGCATGTAATTCCTTTCCTTCTTCTGTAATATGTATTATTTTGCCCCAGTTAAAGTGGAGGTGAGCATCTATATCAAAAATATCATTTTCTTTTTTTATTGTGATTTTAAGACTTTTTGCATGTTGTTTAATGTGTGTTCCAATTTTATCTAGTTTTTTTAAAATAAAATCTTTCATATCATCATTTAAATGATAGTTGATGGCTTGTATTTTAGGTTCCATAAATTTCTCCTTCACATTTTAATTCATTCCTATATTTGTTTACAGTTCTTCTTGAAATAGTGATTCCTTTAGATTTTAGTATATCAGAAATTTGACTATCTACCATATTTTTATTCTGTTCTAGTATTCCTTTTATTATTATTTTAATGCTTAATTTGGAAAATTCATTTGTTTTAGTACCACCTATTGAATTAAATAATTTTCTAATTGCTATTGTGCCCCAGTCAAATTTTAAATATTTATTTTTTATTGCTCTTGATATAGTTGATTTTGATAGATTGATTCTTGTAGATATATCATCTAAGTTCATTGGTCTTAATCTCTTAAATCCTCTTTTTAAGAATTCTTTTTGTAATGTGTATATTGCTATTCCTATTTTAGCTAGTGTTTCATCTCTATATCTTAAAGCTTCAATGAGCCATTTTGCTTGTTTGTATTTGCACAAGTCTTTAACTTCTTGTTTATTAATTTCTGTTTTAAAAATACTGACTTCTTTAATTTTGATTTTGAGTTTATTGCCTTTATTGATAACAATAATATCTGGTTCAATATAGTCATTAGTATCATCTTTGTCTTTAAATTCAAATGTTGGATTGGGATTAAGTTTAAGTTTCATTGTGTTAATGGCGTCATTTAAATCTTGTGTGCTAATGTTTAATTCTTTTTTTAATTTTTCTTTAGTATTTGTAAGTAAATCTGCTTTTTGAAGAATTTTAATTATATTTGTATCTAAGTTATGGTATTTTGCTTGTAATATTAATGATTCTATGATATTGGGTACGCAAATTCCTATTGGATCAAATTGTTGAATCAATTTGATCATTTTAGTGACCTGTGGCCACTCTTCTTTATTAAAGAAATCATAAGGATTGATTATGTATAGTCCTTTTCGATTTAGATTGTTTATTATGATTTCTCCTATATTAATTTCTTCTTCATTAAGTCTTTGGATTCTAAGTTGTAATAAAAGATGTTCTTTAAGTGAAATTTTAGGTGATGTTTTAGCCAGTGCAATTTCATATTGTGTTTTGTTATTTTCATTTTCTTTATAAAAAATTTTTTTAAACTTATAGGTTTTTAGTGATTCAAAAAAGATTTTATTTGAATCCACTTTAATATATTCATTATTGTCAAGTTCGTCTGATATAATTTGTATTAATTCTTGCTTATCAAGACTTAACATTTTAATTGTGTTAATTTGTGTTAATTGTAATTTGTGTGTTAATTTTAAGTTTTGTTTTAGCATCTTTACATAAAAATATATAGTACTCCACTAGATATAATTAATATTGCAGGGGAAACATTTTTGTAGAATAATAAAATAAGTAAGTTTAATCCTGCAAGTGCAAAACTTTTTGAAAGTTTGATATTATTATAATCTATTTTGAAAAATATGTTTTCAAATAAGATTATAATAGTTATTATCCATAGTGCTATAATTACGGGCTTAAGCTGTTCAAGATAATATTTTAAAAAGTTTATTTTATGTATTGTTGATATTATAAAGATAATAATTAATATTGGTGCACTAATTAATGCCATTGTTGCAATTATTGCGCCTGTAATGCCAGCTATCTTTGCTCCTACATATGTTGCTATATTGGTGGCTATGGGGCCAGGAGTAATTCTAGATATTGTAATGATATTAATAAACTCTTCTTGCGTTATCCATTCTTTACGTTCAATGATTTCTTTATGAATTGTGGCAGTAATTCCGTTTCCTCCCCCAAAATTTAAAATTCCTATTTTAAAAAATGTGATGAATAAATTTAGTAAAATCAAATTTATACCTTGCTTTTAAAAATTTTTTTTTCATTGTGTATGTTATAGAGCATATGAGTAAAAATATTAGTAGTATGTATGATAGGTCTATATGAAATTTATAAAGTACATATGTTATCAATACACATGTTCCCCATTTTATTATTGATCGATTTAACATTTTTTTTGAAAATTCAATAATGATCATTGACATTACTATTGTTGATGATATTTTTGCACCTTCAATAAATTTTTGAAAATAAATGTTATTTGAATTTAAATTTATATAAAGAGCTATTATTGTAATTACGAATATGGATGGTAGTATTCCCGCAATAGTTAATACAAATGCACCTTTAAACCCTTTAATTTTTTTCCCAATTAAAAAGGCAAAATTGATAGCTGTTACTCCAGGGATTATACTTGATGTTGTTAATATTTCTTTAAATTCTTGTTCAGATATTAATTTTCTTTTATTTACAATTGCTTTTTTAAGTTCAGATATTATGAGTAATCCTCCACCAATTGTAATTGTTGTTATTTTAAATACAAGATAAAATAGCTTTAATAATTCATATGATGTTTCTTTTTTTTCGTTCATTAATCTTTATGTTCCAAACTAAATGATGTTTAGGGTTTATTAAATTACATTTTATCATAATGGCTTATTAAATTATATTTTATCATGATGATTGTATGATACCTATTGGTATAGGTATTTTGTTTGTTAATTTTTTATTTTTTGATTGTAATAAGGGTCTTATTTTTTTGTTATTTTTGTACTATACTACATTTGCTTATGGATAAACAACTAAAAATATCAAATGTATTGAAAAGGGTATTTATTTTGCCGGATTATGTTCATGAAATTTTTCAAATGATAATAGATTATGGATTGAGAATTGTTGTTGCTTTATTTGCATGGTGTATTTTAAGATTTATTGTTAAGAGATTGGGAACTATTTTTTTAAAGGCTTATGAGAGATCTAAATTGGAAACAAAATTAGATTCTACTGTCTTAAACTTTTTTAAATCGTTTTTTAAAGTTGTAATTAATTTAGTATTAATTTTAATGATTTTGCCTTATCTTGGAGTTTCTACAGCCTCTATTTTTGCTGTATTTGGATCTCTGGGTCTTGCAGTTGGTTTTGCTGCTCAGGGTATGTTATCTAATTTTGTTAGTGGATTTGTTATATTAAATTCTAATTTTTTTAAAATAGGTGATTATGTTAATTGTGATGATGCTGAAGGGGAAGTAACGGATATTCAAATATTTTTTACTACACTCAAAACTGTGGATGGTAAGATTATTAAGATTCCAAATAGTAAATTTACAAGTACATTAGTTGTTAATTTTTCTGCAAATTTTGAGAGAAGAATTGCATTTACTTTTCAAGTGCCTTATGGTATAAATTTTGCTTTGCTTAAAACCGAAATGGAAAATTTGGCTTTTTCTTTTAATAGGGAAACATATAATGTTAGGCAACCCAGTCTGATTTTAAAAGAATATACACCTTATTACATAATTGTGGAAATTAGATGTTTCATTCGAACTGAGTTTTTTTGGGATTTTCAATATTTTATGGGAGAAAAGATTAAAGATGTTTTAATTGATATGGGAGTAGAATTTCCCATTCATGTTGTGAATCTTAGTAAACTTTGCTAAGATTTTTGTGATTTTGAATAATTTGAACATAGTATTCTTCAATCCTTTCTACAAAGGATGTGCTTGAGTGTATGATGGATGTTTTTTCTGTATATTTTTTTGCAGTTTGTAATTTTTCATCGTTTTCTATTATTTCTTTCATGTATTTGTACATGTCTTCATCATTATCTATTAAAAATCCATTTTTTCCTTGATGAATTACGTCTTTGTATATAATGTCATTACTAAGTATTGCTGGTATTCCGGCAGTTAAGGCCTCAATAATTGTCATTGGATATACTTCACTTTTGGATAAACTTGCAAATACATCGGATATCTTATAATAATAGTACATTTCTTCCCATGGAATTGTTCCAACAAGTATTATTTGATTTTCAAGTCCATATTTTTTTCTAAATTGTTTTACATTTCTCTCTTCTTTTCCTTTTCCTATGAGAATAAGTTTGCAGTGTTTGTTTTCAATGAGAAGTTTTTTTAAATTTTGTATTAATTCGTATATATTTTTTTCTTTATTAATTCTTCCAACGAAGATTATGATTTTATCATTTTTTTTTATGTCATATTTACTCAGAATTTCTTGTTTTTTTTTTTGAGTTAACTCTTTGATGAATAGTTTTCTATCTATTCCATTTGGAATTAGTTTATAATCAGCATCTTTGGCAAGATGAAAATATTTATCATGTGCTTTAATTGATGGATAAATAAAATGATGAATTTGATTATAAAATTTTTTCATCATTTTGTCTGGATTAATGAAATATTTTATAGCTCCTAAGTAATGTAAATAGTAATTCCACATTGTATGGTTTGTGTGGACAATTGGTATATCATATTCTAATGCTAAATTTTTCCCTATGTTTCCCATAGTGAATTCTGAATGTGTATGAATTATGTCAGGTTGATATTCAGCTATTATTTTTTTTATTTTTGCTTTATTGGGAAATGATATTTTAGCATCTACTGTGCGATTCAATTTAATTGAAAAGCATCTGTAAATATTTTTTTTACTTAAGTCTGATTTATAATATTGTGGGCAAAAGATATAAACGGTATGACCTTTTTGTTCAAATCCTTCTTTAATTTGTTTGATACATGTTGCTACTCCATTTTTATCTGGAAGATATGTATCTGTAAATATTGCTATTTTCATATTTTGTCCTAATAATTAAAGTATAACATAGGGGTATATTTATTTTTTTAGATTATAATATCTTTGAATGCAAGAAGTTTATCTATTATTAGGAAAAGAACAAGGGTTAAAGGAAGCTTATTTAAATGATATTTTTAGCAAGTTGAATGCTGATGATATACATATTACTAAGCTTTTTATGTCAGAATTATCATCAATAGAACTTTCTGAGCGATTTTTGAGTAGTTCTTTTTTTGCCAAAAGAGAAGTTTTTATTATTTATGAGATTGAAAATTTAAAAAATAAAAAAGATTTAGAATTAATTTATAATACACTTTTGAAACCTTTAAATAAGATTATTATTTTTATTTCTGATGAAAATTCAATCAGTTTTGAACCTAAAGTTTCTGTAAATGTAATTAAAAAAACTTTTTATGAATTGTCTGATAATGATAAGTTTTCATTTGTAAAGAAAAGTTTTTTTCAACTTGGAATTAAAATTACAGATAAAGCAATAAATTTAATGCTTTTTATGTTAGATGCAGATACTAAGATTTTACAATCTTATGTAAATTCTTTTGCTCTTGTGATTAAAGATAAAACTATTGATGAGGATGATGTCACTGCTTGGCTTAGTTTTGTGCGTCTTGAGAATGTTTTTTCTTTATTTGAGTCAATCTTAAAGAAAGATATGGAACGTGCTTTAGTGAAAGTGAAGGCCATTTTGGAACAGGGGGAAGAGCTTGTTGGTATTATTATGAGCCTTGGATGGAAGTTTAAAAAATTTTTAAAAATTAAAATAGATTGTGAAAATACAAATAACATTTCATCTATTTTGAAAAAGCATAAGATATTTTTTTCACTAGAGAAAACTTATAAAATAGGGCTTTGTAATTATTCAGTCTTGGATATTAAATTTATTTTTAAAATATTACATAAGTTTGATTTGTATGCGAGGGTTTATGGCAAAAATATGCATTTAAATTTGTCATATTTTATGGTAGTAATCTTGTTAAATCAAGATGATACTATTTTGGAGAATTTTTCTTTAAAATTTAAGTGTGATTTTTAATAGTTAGATATGATTGTTTTGTTTATTATTTAAATTTTGTTCTTCTGCAAATTTTTTGATTTTATTTGCCATTGTAATATTAATTTTCATTTTTGTAGCTATTTCATCTTCATTTAGAAGTAATATGTCTTTATATGTTCCAAGAACTTTTAAGATCTTTTTTGCTTTTTGTTCTCCAATGCCTTTTATTTTGGTGTAATTTAATTTGATATTGTTGTGTAGTTTGTTGTTGAAATTATTTGCTCTTCTGTGAGCTTCATCTCGAACATTTTGTAATACTTGAAGAGCAGAGTTTCTTTTTTGTAATTTTATGCCTTGGTTTTTATTTGGTAAAAATATTATTTCTTCCTTTTTTGCCAATGCACAAATGGCTATTTTCTCTTCAATCCTTAGTCCTTTTAAAATGGAATAAGCAGAGTTAAGCTGACCTTTGCCACCGTCAATTAGTATTAAATCCGGTAATTTTAATTGTTCATTGATTAATTTTGAATATCTTCTTGATATGACTTCTTTTATTGCCTTACAATCATCAATCTCTCCATTACTTAGTGAGTTAATTTTATAAACCCTATATCCGTCTTTAAAAGGTTTTCCCATTTTAAACGTAACAAGTGATGCTACTGTTTTATATCCATTTATATGAGCAATATCAAAGCCTTCAATTGTTTTTGGTAATTTTTTCATTTCAAGAATGGTTTTTAGATTTTCAATAGCCTTATTTTTTTCATGATTATATGTTATTAATGCAAGTTTTGCATTAGAAGTTGCCATTTCAATTATTTTAATGTTATCTTTAGTTTCTTTATATATGATTTCAGTTTTTATATTTTTAAGTTCATTTATTAATTTTGTAATGTTTGAAGTGTCAATTTTTTTAAAAATGTGTATTTTATCTGGTACTATCATGTTTGGAGATGTATAATATTGTGTTATAAATTTTTCTATTAGTTCATCCTCTTCATATATGCTTTCATCAAAATGAATGTCTTTTTCTGTTAATTTACCGTCTTTGTATTTAAGTATTACTATTGTATTTAAGCTATTAGTTTTGTGAATGTATAGATAGTCTTCACTAAGTTTATCTATCTTTGTAATTATTTGAGTTTGACTTATTTCAATTAATGATTTTTTAGTTTCTTTTAGTTTTATTGCTGCTTCAAAATTTTCCTTCATAATGACTTCTTTCATTTTGATTTCAATGTCATTTAAAAGTTTCGATATGTTTCCATTTAAAATATGTTTGATTTGCTCTATTTCTTTTCTATATTCGTCTTCAAGATCTTCTCTATAACATACTCCTAGACACTGACCCATATGGAAATAAAGACAAGGATTTTTTGATTTTTTTTTGCATTTTTTTGTTTTAAATGTTTTGTTAATAAGATCTAATACTAAATCTAAATTTTTAACATTAACATATGGTCCAAAATATTCACTTCCATCATTTATTATCTTTCTAGTTTTAAAAATTCTTGGATATTTTTCACAAGTTATTCTTATCATAGGATATCCTTTATCATCTTTTAATTTGATATTATAAGTTGGTTTGTATTTTTTGATTAAGTTACACTCTAATAGTAGCGCTTCATATTCGCTGTTTGTAGTAATTATTTCTATATTTGTTACGTTATTCATTAATATCTTGGTTTTATGGCTAGTTCGTTTTGAAAAATAGTTTTTTACCCTTGACCTTAAATTTTTAGCTTTTCCAATATATAATATTTTGTTGTCTTTCGAGTACATTTTATAGCAACCACTTGTTTTTGGAAATTTTTCTATTTGTTTATATAAATCGTTTAAGTGTTTTCTCATTTTTATTGTCTATTATTGCTTTTAAATAATCATTATTGTTTTTGTGATATAATATTATATCATATTTAAACATTATGTATTTTTGATTTTTTTATTGATAAAGGTCTGTAATGAGATTGATTTTTATATTTTCTCTATTTTGCTTGTATGTCTTTAGTGCTTTTTCTCAAGAGCTTAAGTTGATTCTTGATTATAAGGATGGATTTAAGTTTATTCAGGAAGCTCATAATGTTAATTTTGCAAGAGACAATAGAGGTATTCTTGGAATTTATTTGGATAGGTATAAGGGCATTTTGGATTATAACAATATTGATTTTCGATTGGAGATAGAAAAGGATAATTTATTAAAAGATGCTGCTTTAAATTATTTTGTTGATTCAAATAATGCAAAAATTTCAAATTCTTTTCACAATATTTCAGGAAATTCTTTAATTTTTTATTCAAGTCGCAATACTGTTAAACTTAAACCATTAACAAGGAAGGCTTTTTTTTATTCAGGTAATGTGATTGCTGATTTTACTATTCAGTTTTGGGTATATCGTTCTACTTCTGTTACTGGAGAAGTTATTGTAAGTTGGAATGGATATAAAAATATTAAAGGTGTTTGGGTAGATCAAGCAATTCGATTAGAAAGTGAGGGTGGCACTTTTGTTTGGAATTTTAATAATGTGTTTTTAAATGATAATGGTGATCCTGTTAAAATTAAGCTTAAGAGTGATGATGATTTTGTTCCTAAAGAGTGGCATTTGCATACAGTTAGATATAGGCAAAAAGATGGGTTGTTGGAATATTTGATAGATTCCAAACCTCAAGCTATAGAATATGTTACTTTTGATAAAAGAGAAGGTTCTGGATATTTATTAAATATTGGTAATTTTATTGATTTTGCATTGGGACAGTATTTTACAGGAGCTATTGAAAATTTTGAAATTTACAAAAGTTTTGAGGAAGTACGTAGTGCTTTCTTCTCAAGAGATAAAGGATATATCATTACAAAACCAATTGAATTATCTAAAGATTATTCTCAAATTTTGTCTATTGAATTTGATAGTTTAAAACCAAAAGATACAGATATTTTTTATTATTATAGGTTAGATAATAAGGTTTTTTATGAAATAGATAAAAATGGAGAGATAAAAAGGAATTTAACAGGAGATTGGATTCATTTTGATTCTAAGAATGGATTACCTAAATTTGATATATCAAAATATATTCAATTTAAGGTTGAATTTTATCCAAGTGGCAATCCTATAGAAAGTCCATCTCTTTATAGCATGGTTGTGACTTATATACCTGAATCTGCACCTTTTCCCCCTTTAATTACAAAAGCTGTGCCAGGATCGAGTGAAATATTGATTGAATGGTTTCCTGTAATTAGCAGTAATATTGGTGGCTATTATATTTATATTGGTGTTAGTCCTGGAAATTATCATGGCAATGCAGGAAATATTTTAAAATCTCCAATTGATGTTGGTAATCAAACTTCTTTTAAAATTACAGGACTTGAAAATGGGAGGCTTTATTATATTAGTGTTGCTTCTTATAATCTAGATAAAAGTGTGAATGAAGAGTCTTTTTCAAAAGAAATTTCTGTTAGACCTATGGAGTTTTTTAAGCAATATGAATAGTATTAATTTTGAAAAAGCTTTGGAGCTTTATAAAAAGGGTGATTTTAAGAATGCACTTTTGAATTTGGATGTTTTTGATGATAGTTTTGATTCTTTGTCTCTTAAATCTTTACTTTATTTTAGGTTAAAGGATTATAAAGCACTTTTATATGTATTGGATACTTACCCTGTTTTAAGTGAATATAGTTTTTTAATTAAGCTTTTGTATGATGGTGAGTTTAAAAGCGATGAAGGTAATTTAAGTTATTTTCAAAATTATAATCTTGGTGTTTTTTATTTTGGCCTTAAAAATTATGAGAAATCTTTAAATTGTTTTTTAACATCTATTAAGCAATATCCTAATTTAATTCAAGCATTTAATAATGCTGCTGTTTTGTTTGAAATGTTAGGTAATAGAGATGATGCTTTAGAGATGCTTGTTAAAGCTACAGGTATAGATAAAGACAATGCCCTTATTAAATTGAATACTTGGTTTTTAAATAATACTTGTGCATTCAAGAGTGTTCGTCCATTTAAACTAGATGGTAGTTTTTTAAATGTTAATCTTTCTCTTATTATAAATTATTTAATGTATTATTTATATTTTATGGGAGAGATTGATGGTGCAATTAAGCTTTCTGAGAAATTTTTAACAGATTCGAATTATTCAAAATATATTTGGCATAATAGAGCAACTATTTTGCATAAAATAGGTAATATGACACAGGCTACCAAGTCTTATGTAAAATCTATTTTAAGTTTTCCTAATGTTTATACTATATATAATATGCATATTGCGACAATAAAACTTTTAAATTTTGATTCTAAAAAAGCTATTGATAGAATGTTGTTAGATTATCCTGATATGGAATTGGTTTATTTCTATGCATTTTTATTTTTTTTAAGAAATCGTGAACTTGAAGATGCTTATTTTTACATAAAAAAACTTTGTGTAATGAATATTGATACTTATTCTAGATTTTTAAACTTACTTGAATCTAGCGAAGATATTTTCATTGAAGAGTTATTGGATGAATGTGCCCTGATTTTAAAGGGTGAGTGGATATTGGAATATTTGTTTTTTGTTGACAATTCTTTAGATTTAAGAGAGCCTGTCTTTGTATTTGATTATTATACTAGAATTTGTCCATATATTTGGAAAGTTAAAGATGAACATATTGAACTTAGAGCTAGTAATAGTGAGTTTGAGATTACTAAAGAAATTTTATCAGATGAATTTACTCAAGTGCAGTTGAGTGTTACAATTAAGGAGATTAAGGATTTAATTGAGGCTTATAAAGATTTTAAGATCAATTATTAGACTTAATAAGTAGTTTCTTTTGTTGACAATTGCAATGTCTCTAATATACTATGTATTAATGTGGATTAAGGAGAGATGCCAGAGTGGTCGAATGGGGCTTCCTGCTAAGAAGTTGTCCTTTTAAAAAGGGGACCATGGGTTCGAATCCCATTCTCTCCGTAGAGATTTTTATTAAAGCTTGTCTTTATAAGGATTTCTTTACTTTATGAATATAATAATCTCTAGGAGAGGTGGCAGAGTGGTTTAATGCTACGGTCTTGAAAACCGTCGTAGGTGTAGCCTACCGTGAGTTCGAATCTCACCCTCTCCGTTGTATTTTTTATTATGAACAAATTGGACAGTCGGTTTTTTTCTTTTTAGTAATATCACCTTCAGAATTATTGTTTATTGGAAATGTAAATTCAATTTTTTCATCTGAGTGTGGACCTATTATTAATGGATTATAGAAAATTACAACTTCATTGTTTTTAAAATAGTATTGATATTGTTTAAAAATTTTTTCAAATTCTATTTCAAATGTGGATTTATTGTCATAATGAGTTGCAATTTTTTCAAATTTTGTTTTTACTTCTTCTCTTAATACTTGTATCAAAGAATCCAATTGGTCTTTTGAAATGATGTCTGCAAGTTCTATTTTTTCTTTTCCTCTTAAATTAATGGAATGATATGTTGTAAGGCCATTTGCAGCGTATTTATCTATTTGAAATTGATTATATAGAATGGATGTTATGTTAAGGTTTAGATTTTTAAATATTTCAAAATCAGAATAATAGAAAGATTCATGGGGCTCTTTTTTTTCTTTTATTGTTTTAAAAAGTTCGATTGTATCATTTTTCCATTTTTTTATGAGTTCTTCAAAACCAAATTCTATTCCTTCTATAGTAGGAATTTGAGCATCAATGTGAAACATAATGTTGTCTTCATTGGTGGTATCTTCTTTGATAATTTTTGTTTCGATATTGATTTCAGCACTTTCTGTTTTTTTGTCGTGTTTGGTGCATGCTATTGTTATTAAAAAAATTATTATTATGCTTATTGAAAATTTAGATGTCATTTATTGCTCCTTTCTTATAAATGAATTACTATTAACTTTTAAGAGTATTTTTGATTATTTGTTATAAATTTATTTTTATTGTAATAAATAATAATTTTTATTACAATTGAAGTTAAATGTTTGTGCCCATAGCTCAGCTGGATAGAGCATCAGATTGCGGTTCTGAAGGTCAGAGGTTCAAGTCCCCTTGGGCACGAAAGTATGTAGTTTTGGAGAGATGGCCGAGTGGCTGAAGGCGCACGCTTGGAAAGCGTGTATACATGAGAATGTATCATGGGTTCGAATCCCATTTTCTCCGGTTCCTAGGATCCGCACTATTGAGTGTTGCCTAATCCCGTCAGGACTGGAAGGTAGCAGCGGTAAGTGATTACTCAATGAGTGCGTGTAATCTTAGGATAAATTTATTTTGTTTAGATAGGTAAGTACGTTTTTATAAAATAATACTTAAATAGGTATTATTGTTATATTATGTATATTGTCATTAATATAAAATAAATTTTTTGTTTTTTAAATTTAGATTTAATTTAAGGTTTAAGTAAAATTATTGTTATTTATGGGGGATGGGATGATATCTGCAAGGGGTACTGCCATTAAGAGGCGTCCCAGAGATTTTACTTCTCTTGAAGGACAAGATTTTGTAGTTGAAACCTTAAAACATTCAATAGAAAGTAATAAGATAGCAAATGCTTATATATTTTCAGGACCACGAGGAGTTGGCAAAACTTCTTCTGCAAGAGCTTTTTCACGATGTTTAAATTGTCAAACAGGTCCAACAATTATGCCTTGTGGTACATGTTTTAATTGTAAATCTATTGATAACGATAATAGTCTTGATGTTATTGAGATTGATGGTGCTTCAAATACGTCTGTTCAAGATGTTAGGCAAATTAAAGAAGAAATAATGTTTCCTCCTGCCAATTCTAGGTATAGGGTTTATATTATTGATGAAGTTCATATGCTTTCAAATTCTGCTTTTAATGCTCTTTTGAAAACCGTAGAAGAACCCCCAAATTATATTGTTTTTATTTTTGCCACAACAGAGGTACACAAACTACCAGACACGATAAAAAGTAGATGTCAACATTTTAATTTTAGGCTTTTGCCTTTAGATAAAATTTATGAGATGTTAAAATGTGTTTGTTTAGAAGATGACATTAAGTACGAGGATGAAGCTTTAAAGTGGATTGCTTATAAGAGTGGAGGTAGCGTAAGGGATGCCTATACTCTCTTTGATCAAATTGTGTCATTGAGTAATTCTGATATAAAATTTGATCAAATCAGATCTAAGATGGGATTAACCAGTGACGAATTCTTGGAAAAATTAGTATTGAGCATTCTTAATGATGATTTAAAAGAGTTACTTAGTGTTTTAGATACTGTATTTTTAACAGGTATTTCATGTGAACAATTTCTTCTTGATGCAATTGAATTTTTTAGAGAAATATTATTTTTGAAATTAGACATTAAAAATATTATGTTTATTGGTATTAAATTTGAAAGTTTAAAAGAATCTTTATTAAATTTTGATTTACAACATGTTGAGAGAAGTATTAGTGTATTGCTTGAAACTTATAGGGATTTGCAATTTTCGATAAATCCTAAATATGAAATTGAGATTAATTTTATTAAGATACTTAGACTTAAAAATTATATCCCTAATCATCTTTTAATTAAACAAATTCAGGATATTGAGACTAAAGCACTAAATGAAATAAATTGTGATATAGATAAAATAAATTGTGATGTCAATTTAAAATCAGAGCTAAGTGATGTGCCTTTGATGGAACCAGATAATGCTACTGAAGAAGAGATACCATTGAAAGTTAAGATTCAAGAGCCTGATGTGCATTGTGATTCTGAGGATGATGATATTGATAAAATTTTTATAGAAACAAAGGATAATTTTGATAAGATCGATGATAATGATAGAATTAAAGAAACTTTTATTTACTTAGTGTCTAAGTATGTTCAAACTTTAGTGTATTCAGGAGAGGTTTTAATTGATGGTGGGGTGCTTTATTATAAAATTTTTAGTGGATTTGAATATAATCAACTACAGGCTTATCAAAATGAGATAAGGACGGAATTTTGTAAAGAGTTTCCTAGATTAAATGTTATATTTCAAAAGCAATTTAAGGATAATGATGATGAGTTTGATAATGAGGTGCTGAGAGTCAAAAACATTTTTGGAGCAAGTGAAGTAAAGGAGTAAATATGGCAGTAAATCCATTAGATTTTTTGAAAAATATGTCAAATTTTAAAGATAATATTGATAATATTAAAAAAGAAATATCTCAAATTGTTGTTTGTGGTAGGGCAGGAAGTGATGTTGTTGTTGTTGAAATGAATGGGGAATTTGTTGTGAAAAAAATTTTAATTAAAGAAGATTTTTTTAATGATTTGGATAATGAAGCACTTGAACATATGATAAAATCTGCTTTTAATGATGCTGTTTTTAAAGTGAAAGAAGAAATAAAATCAAAAACAATGGGTTCTATTCCATTTGGGATTTAAAGTTTGATTATACAAGATTTAATTGAATTAGTTTCTAAACTTCCAGGTATAGGAAAAAAAACAGCAGCACGAATGGTTTATGATATTTTGTATACCGGTAAAAATTTTTCAAGAGCATTGGGACAAATTTTAATTAGACTTCATTTAGAGATACAAAAATGTAAAAATTGTTACAATTTTGCTGAAGAAGAACTTTGTGATATTTGTACGAATTTAAATAGAAATAAAGGTATAATTTGCGTTGTAGAAATGCCTCAAGATCTGGAAGTTATTGAGGCTACTAAGGAATATGATGGATTTTATTTTGTTCTTCATGGTCATCTTGATCCTTTAAGAAATATTGGACCAGATGAGTTAAATCTTGATAAATTAGAGAATTATATTAAACTGTTAAAAGCAGAAGAAGTAATTATTGCTACTGAATTTAGTATTGAGGGAGATGTAACTGCAAATTATATCAGTAATCTTTTAAAGGACTTAGATATTAATGTTACAAGAATAGCATCTGGTCTTCCTGCTGGGGGTAGTATTAGTAATGCAGATAAAGTGACTACTCTTAGGGCATTACGTTTGAGACTTAAAATGTGATTTTATTCTTAAGTCATTTTTTGCAAAATAGTTTGTTTTTATAGCTTTTTAAGGAATTTTGTTGAATGCTTTTTTGTATTTGTATTTAGTTTAGAATTTTAATTTATAACCAATAGTTAAAATTATTTATATAAGGTAATATAAATAGTGTGTTTTTAAATTACTTGAACTTATAATAAAGTGCTTAAGAGATACATTGAGTTTTAATTTTAATTGCAAAAAATTAGCATTTTAAAATAAGTTGTTTTTAAATGCATATTCATGAATTAAATAAATTATGTCTTATTATTAGTTTGCATTGTATTAAAAACATTGGGAGGTTGTTTATGTCTACATTAATACAAAAAACTTTATGTATTGTTAAACCTGATGGGGTTAGAAGAGGTTTAATTGGTAATGTTGTTTCTAGGTTTGAGAGGGTAGGATTAAAAATTGTGGCTGCTAAAATGGTTTTGGTTGATCGCAAGATGGCCGAAGAACATTATTTGTATGATGATATTGCTGCAAGGCATGGTGAGTCTGTTTGGAAGTCTTTAGTTAATTTTTTAATGAGTTCTCCGGTTTTTGCATTTGTTATTGAAGGTGTTGAATCTGTTGAGGTTGTTAGAAAATTTTGTGGCTCTACAGAGCCTAAGATGTCTGCACCTGGGACAATAAGAGGTGATTTTTCTTATCATAGTTTTAATTATGCAAATGCAAAAAATTTTGCAGTTTATAATGTGATTCATTCTTCTGCAAGTCTTATTGATGCAAATCGTGAAATACCTATCTGGTTTACAAAAGATGAAATTTTTACTTATAAAAGAGATGATGAGTTTGAACATTATTATTAGTTATTGATTATGAGTGTTGTGATACGGCCTATATTGAAATGGGCTGGTGGTAAGAAAAATTTATTGAACTCTATTTTAAATAATATTCCTCTTTCTTTTAATAATTATATTGAGCCTTTTATAGGTGGAGGGGCATTGTTTTTTGCATTAAATTTAAAAAATTCAATTATTAATGATATAAATTTTCATTTGATTAATTTTTATATGGAAGTTGCCCATAATTTAAATAATTTTTTATTAAGAATAGAAAAGTATAATAATGTTCCTTTAACTAAGGAGTATTATATTGATATAAGGAATAGTTTTAATAATGCAAATTTAACTAATTTGGAAAAGGCATGTATTTTTCTTTATTTAAATAAAACTTGTTATAATGGTCTTTACAGAGAAAATGGTAGTGGACAATTTAATACTCCTTTTGGTAAATATAAAAAGATTAATCTTTTTGAAATTGAAAATTTGCGATTAGCTTCTAAACTTTTGCGAGAAGTTAGGGTTTTAAGTTTAGATTTTTTTTGTTTACTTAATGTTATTAAAAAAGATGATTTTGTTTATCTTGATCCACCTTATATACCCTATTCAAAAACAAGTAATTTTACAAGTTATAATAAATATGGATTTGATTTTTCAATGCATGAGAGACTATTACGTTTTTGTGACAAGATAGATAAGAAAGGAGCTAAATTTTTGCTTTCAAATTCTAATACCACATCTAGTCTTGAGCTTTATAAAAATTACAATATTATTTTTGTTGATTCTAAAAGGTTGATTAATGCAAATCCAATTGGACGTGGCAATATAAGAGAAATTTTAGTGAAAAATTTTTAGTAGTATTGCATAATTATTGTAGTGCTTGTTAATAGCCATAAGGTCCTTTAACAAAAAAAATAAGGATTTTATATGTTGTGTCTGTATTGTGAAATTCTTAGGTGTAAGTTTTATTTATGGTGATTATCTCAATTAATGAATAAGAAATATATTGAGTGTTTGGAATTTGAGATAGTTTAGAGATATTTTTGTATAAATTATTTAGGGACTTGTATGATAGGATATGCTTTGTTTTATTTGTTACCACTTTTTCTGTTATTTAATTGTACCTTTGATTATGAGGAATATTCTAATAGGACAGGTGCTGCTAAAGAAGCTCCTACAATACAAATATTAAAAATTAGCTATCATAATATTGTGGGCGGTAAGAAACAAACCATATTGGAAGCTTTAAGTTTTAATTATTTTAATTATTATAAACTTTATAAAGTTGAAAATGGGAGATTTTTGTATCATGCCTTAGAAAATCGAATTTCGGGTAAGTTTAGTAATTTAGAAGGTTCTCATGTTACTAAAGATTTAGATATGAAAGATTCTGTGGAATTGAAGATAGAAGATATGAATAATTATTATCTCATTAATACCAATAGACTTTTATGGCGAGATAATGAGAAAAAGTTATTTTCTCCTCCAAATGAGTTAGTATTTATTAGATTTGATGAGAGTAATATAACAGGAAAGGGTTTTTCGTATTTTTTCAAGAGTAATAATTTTTATTTTTATTCTGGTATTGAAGGGCTTGTGAAGTGAAAAGTTTAATTCTTTGTTTAATTTGTATTTCTTTATTTGGTTATGCACAGAGTAAAAACGGTTTGGATGACCCTTCAAAATTAAAAGAAAAAGACAATTCAAAAAAAAAGAGTGAGTTTACTTTTAGAGCTGATTTTTCTCATGGTATTTTGTCTCCTCTTTATAGAAGGATTATTTTAAAGGGAAATCCTGAGGTGATTTCTTCTGATTTTAAGCTTAGGGCTGATGAGATTGAAATTTATGGGGAAGGGAGTTCTTATATTGAGGCACGTGGTAATGTTTATTATGAAGATTATACTAATAAAATGAATGTGAAATCACAATTTTTATTTGTTAATAGAAAATTAGATAATTTTTATCTTCAAAAAGGTGTTGAACTTGAAGATTTAGAAAATAAACTTGTTGTTAAGGCTGAAAGGATTGAAGGTAGTCGTAAGACAAGTGTTTATATTATGCAGTATTCTGTTAAGATATATAAAGGTGACATTTTTGCACGAGCTGAAAATGGAATTTATAATAAGGAAGAAAAAGAAATTGTTCTTGAGGGTGTTCCCGTTATTTATCAAGATGATAATTATTATTCTGCTTCAAGGATAGTTTTAAATACGGAAACAAAAAAATATAATCTTGAGGGTGATGTTGAAGGTAAATTTACTCAAGTGGAGGAAAATGTTCCTCAACAAGAAAAATAGAATAGAATCAATTAAAGAAAAACTTAGTCTTAATGCTGTTACTGATATTGTTCTTAAGGCAGATAGTATTGTTAAGAAGTATGGAGAGAAAGTAGTTGTTAATGGTGTGACTATTGATGTTCATCGAGGTGAGGTTGTAGGTTTGCTTGGTCCAAATGGTGCAGGGAAAACCACTACATTTTATACTATTGTAGGTTTTATCAAAGCCAATAGTGGGCGTGTTTTAATCAATAATCATGATGTCTCTAAACTTAATATGTATGAGCGAGCACGATTGGGAATTGTTTATTTGCCCCAAGAGCCATCTATTTTTAGGGAACTTACAGTTGAAGATAATATTTTAGTTGCTCTTGAGAGACGAGAAGATTTATCTCAAGCCGAACGTAAAATTGAACTTGTAAATCTTCTTAAAGATTTTGAAATTAAACGAATACAATATCAAAAGGCTTATACACTCTCTGGTGGAGAGAGAAGACGAACTGAGATAGCTAGAGCTTTAGCTGTAAGTCCATATTTTTTGTTGCTTGATGAACCTTTTGCAGGTATTGATCCTATTGCTATTGGAGATATAAAAGATATAATCAGGATTTTAAAGAGTAAGAATATTGGTGTTTTAATTACGGATCATAATGTAAGAGATGCTTTTGATATAATAGATAGAGCTTATATTATTTATCAAGGACAAGTGCTTGATTCGGGGAATGTTGATTATATTATAAATAGTGAGAAGGCTAAAAAACTTTATCTTGGTGAAGAGTTTAGATTATGAAGGTATTGGAGAGAGAACTTTATTATGAATTTGAAGTAGATTCTAGTGTTAAGTTGATTTATACTAAAAAACCTTTTGATTTAGAAATAAAAAATATTAGTAATGATAATTTAAGTTTTATTCCAAAAAATAAAGAAATAAAATATTTAAAGCAATTACATACAAATATTGTTTATGAAGTTGCTGATGATTTTGTTAATTTTCAAAGGGGAGATGGGCTTGTGTCCTCTTCTTTTAATGTTGCTCTTCTTGCTTATTATGCAGATTGTCTTCCTATATATATATTTGACAAATCAAAAAAATATATAGGACTTGCTCATAGTGGGTATAAGGGTAGTTTTCAGCTTATTCTTTTAAAAATGTTATTTAAATTTCAAGATATGGGTTCAAATTTTGAAGATTTGAGAATTATATTTGGACCTTATAACAGAGGATGTTGTTATGAAGTTTCATCAGAATTTGTGTCAAAAATAAATTTACAATTTAGTAAAAAATTGTTGGATATGTCTTTTTGTAAAAAGGATGATAAAATATATTTTGATAATGCTAATTTTAATTTAGGTTTAATTTCTAATTTTAATTTAAAAGTTGAGGATTCAGGTCTTTGTACTTATTGCAATTGTAATCTTTATTCTCATAGAAAATTTAAAGGCAAAAGGAGTTATGCTGTAATTTGGAGAACTTAGTTTGACTGTTAAAGAATTATCATTGCATTTGGATGAAATATTTAAAGTCAATGATCATAAGGATATTGATAAAAGTCTTAATGGACTTCAAGTTGGTAATTTGGAGCTTGAGGTTAAAAAGGTTGCTTTGGCTGTTGATGCAAGTATGGCAACTTTAAGAGAAGTAAAGGGTTATGATTTTTTAATAACTCATCATGGTATTTTTTGGTCAAAATCAGATAAAATTATTGCTGGTATGTATGATAAAGTGAAATGGCTTATTAATAATGATTTGTCGCTTTATTGTGTTCATTTACCAATGGATGCTCATACTATTTATTCTCACAGCAGAGTGTTGTCTGATTTTCTTGGATTTCATAATCCTATTCCCTTTGCAAATTATAAAGGTATTAATTTGGGTATTATTTCTATTGCTGAATTTGGTTTTTCTGAAATTTTAAAAAGGATTGAAGCCCATAATAAACATATTCTTTTTTATAAGAAATTTAAAGAGTACGTATCAAGAGTGGCTATTGTTAGTGGTTCTGGATATTCTTTTTTTGAAGAAGCATTAGAATATGATATTGATTTGTTTATAACTGGAGATACTTCTCATCAGATATATTCTTTGGCTGAAGAGAGGGGTGTAAATTTGATATTTGCTGGTCATTATTTTACCGAAACGTTTGGTTTGTTAAAATTAATGGAATATTTAAAAAATCAACGAGGATTAGAAGTTGATTTTATTTTACAAGATACTAATTTATAAGGATTTAATATGAATATAAATAGAAACAGATTAGTTAGTAATTTGATCTTTATCTCTATTTTAGTTTTTTTTGATCAATGGTCTAAATATTTAGTTGTTACTTATGTTAGGCTTGGAACCGAATATCTATCTTTTTTTGGGGATCTTTTTAAGATAATACATGTAAGAAATACTGGTGTTTTATTTTCATTAGGTTCGAATATTGATTCTAGCTTGAAAAATTTATTTTTTCTTATAATTCCTATTATTATTTTAGTTTTTGTTTTTTCTTTTTCATTAAAAGAAAATAACAAAGTATCGAGGTTTGCTCTTATTTTGATTTTATCTGGTGGTATTGGGAATATTATTGATAGACTTTTTAGGCCTTTGGGTGTTGTGGATTTTTTGGATGTGAAGTTTTTTGGTATTTTTGGACTTCAGAGATGGCCAACCTTTAATTTTGCAGACAGTTATGTTGTTGTTGGAATGATCGTGTTTATAATTTATGATTTATTTACTAAAGATAAAAGTACTAATTTATGAATTTTTTATATTTTGTTTTATGTTCATTAATTAATTTATCTTTAATGTTTTTTATTTTTTTTCTTGAATTTCTTTTTGTTTCAAGATTGAATATTATAGTTTCTCCTATTTTTCAGTATGTTTTAATTATTGTGATGATTTTTATTTCAATTGCAATAAGCTATTTTTTGTCAAGTGTTATTTTTAGGAATATTATTTCTAAGTTTTTTGATCTGGATTAATAGGAGAAGATTTTGTGAGTTTGCGGATTTTGGTTTCTGGAGAGATTGTAGGTAAGCCTGGCGTTTTTGTGGTAAAAAATTTTTTACATTCTTTTAAAGAAAAAAATAAAATTGATTTTGTTATATCTGGCAATAATTTTACTACAGGATTTAGAGGATTATGTAAGAGACATGCATTTTTGTTAAAGAAATATGGTGTTGATGTTTTAACTTTAGGAGAAAATGCATTTGTAAGGGCTGGGCTTAGTGACGAACTTGATAGGTATAATTTTATTTTAAAACCTTTAAATTGCCCTGCTAGGTTAAAAGGTTATTCTTATTTTATTTATAGTATAAATGGAATTAAACTTGCTGTGCTAAGACTTGTGGGACAGACAGGAATTACGAAATATAATTTTAATAATCCTTTTCTTACTTTTGATTATTTTTATGAAAGAATTAAGTCAATTACCAATAATATAATCGTACTTTTTGATTCTAATACCACAGCTGAAGTTAATGCTATGTTTTTTTATCTCAAATCTAGAGTTAGTGCTTGTTTGGGTATTGGTAAGAGAATATTAACAGCAGATCTTAGAATTTTTGATAATACTGCAGTTATTACCGATCTTGGTAGAGTTGGAAGTTTAGATAGTGTTGTTGGATATTCTACTGTATTTGAAATAGATAAATTTTTAAAAGGTTTTTTAAATAATAAATTTACTGAATCGTGGGATGGGCTTGGTTTTAATGGCATTATAGTTGATATTGATGATGGTAAGGCTGTGTTTGTTGAGGCTATAAGGGAATATATTGATTTTGACAGTAGTATTGCAAATAGTACTGATATTTAGGTGTTACTTTAATTTTTAAGTGTTTTTTACATAAATTTTATTTGGTTGGGAGGTAATAATGTATAGCTATCTTGTGGAAGGTGGTTTTAAAATAGGTGGAAAAATAACGGCGAGTGGAAATAAAAATGCGGCTTTACCTTGCATGATAGCAGCATTGCTTACAGATGAAGAAGTGATTTTGGAAAATGTTCCAAATATTAGAGATGTAGAGGTTATTTTAAAAATTTTAGAAGACATAGGCGTTGATGTTGTAAGGGATGGTAATATCCTTAAAATTAAGGCCTTAAATATTGCGAAAACAGAAATAGATTCTTCTTTAACGGATTTAATTCGAGCTTCAATTTTATTTGTAGGACCTATGCTTGCTAGGTGTGGGCGAATTGATATTGCTCCTCCGGGTGGAGATGTTATTGGTAAAAGGCGTCTTGATACTCATTTTTATGGTCTTGGTAAGCTTGGTGCTAAGTTGATAGAGAATGAACGTATTGTTTTAGAGGTAGATAATTTAATTGGTGCTGAGATGTTTTTGGATGAGGCATCAGTTACGGCTACTGAGAATATTATTATGGCTTCTGTTCTTGCTTTTGGAGAAACTGTGATAATGAATGCTGCATGTGAACCACATGTGCAAGATTTGTGTAATATGTTGAATTTGATGGGAGCTGACATTTCTGGAATTGGTTCTAATTTGCTTAAAATAAGAGGTGTTAAGAAATTAAGAGGGGCTAAATTTAGGATAGGTGCTGATTTTATGCAGATAGGTTCATTAATTAGCCTTGCTGCATTAACGGGAGGTGAGCTTGAAATTAATAAGGCTGATCCTGGTAATTTTATTTTAATAAAGCATGTATATTCAAAATTTGGTATTGATTTTGAATATGATAATGAAAATATATATGTTAAAGAAAAACAGTATTTAAAAGTAAGGTTGGATTTTGGAGGACATATTCCTAAAATTGATGATGGTCCTTGGCCATCTTTTCCAACAGATCTTATGAGTATTATGATAGTAACTGCGACTCAAGTTCAAGGTACTGTGCTTATTTTTGAAAAAATGTTTGAATCAAGGATGTTTTTTGTAGATAAACTTATTAAAATGGGAGCTCAAATTGTTCTTTGTGATCCTCATCGTGTGGTAGTTACAGGGAAAACTATTCTTAAGGGAAATGATGTATCTTCTCCTGATGTTAGAGCAGGTATGTCTTTACTTATTGCAGCTCTTTGTGCTGAGGGTAAGAGTCGTATTCATAATATTTATCAAATTGAGAGGGGATATGAAGATGTTGTTTCTAAGTTGAGCTTTCTTGGTGCAAGAATTAAAAGAGTGAGAGATGAATAAAGACTTCATTTTATATATTTAAATTTTGCTTATAAATTGGTTTTTATCTTTTAAATAATTTTTAGTTATCATTATAATATTAAATTATTTTTAACAATTATGATGTGTTGCTTTTGTATGAAAAAATTTTTTGTGGGTTGTATAATTTATTTTATTAATTTTATAAGGTAAGATATAGATATTTAACTTCATAAAATTAATAATTTGCCAGTATAATAGGATAAAAGGTATTTTTTATGTCAACAAGTAAAACAAAAATTAGAAAATTAATATTAGAAGGTAATTTGTACTTAGTATTTTTGTTTATAAGTTTTCCTATTATGGTAACCAATCTTCTTCAGTCTTGTTATGAACTTGTAGATATGTTTTATGTTGGGAAACTTGGTGCTATGCCTCTTGCAGCATTGTCTCTTACTGGTCCTATTAATTTCCTTATTATGGTTTTTGCCATGGGGATGGCTACAGGAAGTGTGTCATTAATGTCTAGATCTATTGGAGAGAAGACCTTTTCTAAATTTTCAAAATATGCTGGGCAGTTAATTTTTTTAAATTTTATATTTTCTTTATTTGTTGCAATTTTAATTTTTATATTTATAGATTCTATTTTAGAACTTGTGGGTGTAAGGGGTGAGCTTAAAGAACTTACAAGGTCGTATTTTTATGTTATAGTTTATGGAATACCCGTTATGTTTCTCAGTATTTCCGTTGTGTATATATTGAATTCTCAAGGAGAAACTGTTGTTGCGATGTTTTTGATTTTAGTCGCAAATATTATTAATTTTTTTCTTAACCCAATCTTAATGTTTACTTTGGGTTTAGGTATTGCTGGTGCTGCTTGGTCTACGCTTTTATCTAAATTAATTACAGTTTTGTCCTATCTTTTTTTTACATATAGATTAAATTGTGGACTTAAAGTGCATTTTAAAGATATTATTCCAGATATTAATGTAATAAGAAAAATTATTAGTTTGGGATTGCCGGCAGCTTTTGGTCAAGTTATGGCCTCTTTATCTTTTTTGATTTTTAATCATATTGTAATTCAAATTAGTTCCAAATTTTTAGCTGCTTATGGCATGGTAAATAATATTATTTCTTTTTTACTTCTTCCTGGAATGAGTATTGGTACTGGAATTATTTCAATTGTTGGACAAAATCTTGGTGCAAAAAATATAATGAGAGTAAGAGATATTTTAAAAAAAGGGTTTTTTGTTACTCTAGTAATAATGCTTACCGTTGCATCTTTTATCATGTCTTTTAAAGATGTTATAATAGCTCTTTTTACATTTGATTTAGAAGTTATTAAGTATGCTAATGGTTATTTATCATTGGCAGTTATTGGAACTGTTGGATTTGGTTTGCAACAAGTTTTTTTAGGTGTATTAGTAGGTTCAGGGCTGACAAAGCTGGTTATGATTGTTGTTTGTATTCGTCTCTGGATTATTCGTTTACCAACTGTTTTTATATTGCAATATTTTGGGATTGTGGAAGATTCATTAGGTTATGCTTTTATAATTTCAAACTATTTGGCTTTAATTATTTTATTATTTGTAACTTTAACTAGATATGGACAGATATGCAATAAGAGTAATATGTGAAGTTGTATCGTTGTTTTTGTGAGGCAGTATTTTATACATACTTTTATTTAATTGAATATTCATAAAAGTGATCTTTTGAATATTAATCTTCTTTTAGAAAGATATAAAATATGTTTTTTTGTTGCTTATTGACATTGATATTTAAGTTAAATGTTTTTTTCTCCTGCTTTAATGCCTTCTTGAATTATATGCCCGGTTTTATTTCCTTTTTTAAAGATTGCTAGTGAGTTTTGCTTTATATCTATTTTTTTGTTGTTTTTAAGAGTGATAATTAATTTGTTTTTTTTATTAGTCTTAAATCTTATAATTTCAATTTTTTCTGTATTTTTCTTTATATTAACAATATAAGTAATTTCTCTGCCTGTTTCTTTTGATTTGACATCATTATTTTTGATGCATGAGATATTTATGAAAATAATAAGTATGATGCTATTCTTTAATAGTTTGTATTTTAACTTAAATTGTGACATAGTGTTATATTATCTTAGCCTTTAATATTAATCTTAGATATATTTTGAATTTTAATAATTTAGTTATAGCATTGATTGCTCAATTCTTTTTTATTGACTAATATTTAATATTAATATATTATATATTGACTATATTTTGAATAATGTGTATACTAATGGAGTTGTTAAGAATTCTTTTAGAAAAACACGGTAATCGGGTCAATTTCTAAGAAAATGTGTTTTTTTAATAATGGTTTTATTTTATATAATGTTATTATCCTTTAGTAAAGGAACAAATTGGAATTCTTAAGTTAAGAATTTTGAAGAATAGATGAAGATTTAGAGTGCAAATTTTTGGGAGGTGATTCATGGCTAAGGAAATTTTTCAAAGAACAAAGCCACATATGAATGTTGGTACAATAGGGCATGTTGACCATGGTAAGACAACATTAACAGCGGCTATTAGTATTTATTGTTCAAAGGTAAATAAAGATGCTAAAGCTCTTAAGTATGAAGATATTGATAATGCGCCTGAAGAGAAGGCAAGAGGAATAACAATTAATGCTAGACATATTGAATATGAAACTGCAAATCGACATTATGCCCATGTTGATTGTCCTGGGCATGCTGACTATATTAAAAACATGATTACAGGTGCAGCTCAGATGGATGCTGCAATATTATTGGTTGCTGCTGATAGTGGTGCAGAACCTCAAACAAAAGAGCATTTGCTCCTTGCACAAAGAATGGGAATAAAGAAAATAATAGTGTTTCTAAACAAACTAGATTTGGCAGATCCTGAACTTGTGGAGCTTGTTGAAGTTGAGGTTTTGGAACTTGTTGAGAAATATGGATTTCCTAGTGATACACCAATAGTAAAAGGTTCAGCTTTTGGAGCTATGTCAAATCCTGATGATCCAGAAGCTACAAAATGCATAAAAGAACTTCTTGAAACTATGGATAATTATTTTGATCTTCCAGAAAGAGATATTGATAAACCATTTTTGCTTGCTATTGAAGATGTTTTCTCTATTTCTGGACGTGGTACAGTTGCTACTGGTCGTATTGAGAGAGGTGTTATTAAGGTTGGACAAGAAGTTGAGATTGTTGGAATTAGAGAAACCAGAAAGACAACCGTTACTGGTGTTGAAATGTTTCAAAAGATTCTTGAACAAGGTGAAGCAGGGGATAATGTTGGTCTTTTATTAAGAGGTGTTGATAAAAAAGATATTGAGAGAGGTCAGGTTATTGCTGCTCTTGGTACAATTACTCCTCACAAAAAATTTAAGGCTTCTATATATTGTTTAACTAAAGAAGAAGGTGGAAGACATAAACCGTTCTTTTCAGGATATAGACCTCAATTTTTCTTTAGAACAACAGATGTTACAGGTATGGTTAGTCTTGAGGGTAAAGAGATGGTTATGCCTGGAGATAATGTTGATATTGTTGTTGAGCTTATATCTTCAATAGCGATGGATAAAAATGTTGAATTTGCTGTTAGAGAGGGCGGTAGAACAGTTGCTTCAGGAAGAATTCTGGAAATATTGGAATAGTGTAGGGTTTAGAGATTTTTTGTCTCTAAAGTTTAGGAGAATAAATTGATTACTAAAGATAAGATACGGGTAAGGCTTTTTAGTTTTGATGTTAAGATATTAGATCAGAGTGCTGAGTCTATTGTTAGGGCTGTTCAAAAGTCTAAAACACAGATTAAAGGTCCAATTCCTTTGCCGACAAAAATAAAGAAGTATACTGTTTTGCGTTCTCCTCATGTTAATAAAAAATCAAGAGAACAGTTTGAAATGAGAACCCATAAGAGGCTTATTGATATTTTAGAGCCTACTTCTGCTTTGATGGACTCTTTGATGAAATTGGAGCTTCCTGCAGGAGTGGAGGTTGATATTAAACAGTAATAGATTTTTAAGTTATGAATTTGAGGTGTTTTAATGTTCGGATTGATTGGAAAAAAAGTTGGCATGACGCAGGTCTTTCAAAGCAATGGAATTGTGGTACCTGTGACGGTGATAGAGTTTGAACCCAATTATGTTATAGGCAAAAAAACAATGGAGAGAGATGGGTATGATGCCCTTATAATGGGTTCTGTCGATCTTAAGGGTTCTAAAGTTTCAAGACCTATAAAAGGTCAATATAAAAAATTAGAAAATATTGAACCTAAAAGATATGTGATAGAATTTAAAGGTCTTAAAGGTTATGATGCTGGTGATGAGGTTGGACTTGATGCTTTTAGAGAGATTAAATATGTAGATATTACTGGTACTACCAAGGGTAAAGGTTTTCAGGGAGCTATGAAAAGACATAATTTTAGTGGTGGTCCATCTTCTCATGGTTCTAAATTTCATAGGCATCTTGGTGGTACAGGTCAAGCTACTACACCTGCTAGAACTTTTAAGGGAACTAAAATGGCTGGCAGAATGGGTGGTGAACAACAAACTATTCAAAATCTTGAAATTGTTTTTATTGATGAGGAAAAAAGAGCCATTTTGGTTAAAGGAGCTGTACCAGGAGTTAAGGGTTCTTTTGTTATTGTTAAAAAGGCAAAAAAAGTAGGTATTTAGTATGGAAAGAAAAGTTTTTTCTAAAGATGGACAAGAACTTAGAACTATAGATTTGGATGATGGAGTTTTCAATATAGATGTTAGTTATGGTTCTATATATAATGCTATTAATAATGAGCTAGCTAATCTTAGAGTTGGTACAGCTTCAACTAAGACTAGAGCTGAGGTTAGAGGTAGTTCAAAAAAGCCTTGGAAACAAAAAGGTACGGGACGTGCTAGAGTTGGAACTAGAAGGAATCCAGTTTGGGTTGGTGGAGGTATAGCTTTGGGTCCAAAGCCAAGGGATTATAGTTATAAGCTTCCAAAAAAAGTTAAACGACTTGCTTTTAAATCTGTTTTAAGTCTATGTGCATCTGTGGATGATAGACTTAAAGTTGTTGAAAATTTTACTATTGACTCAGGAAAGACAAAAGAGCTTGCTTTAATAATAAAGAATTTTATAAAACATAATGGAAGAACAGTTATTTTATTGGGTAATGACGATCAGATGATCAAGAGAGCAGGAAAGAATATAAGGGATTTGAAGATTTTATCTTTTAATAGACTTAGGGTTGTTGATTTATTTTATACTAAAAATTTAATAGCTCTTGAATCTGCTATTAATGGGCTTAATGAGCTTTATGTTAAATAAAATGGATAGTAAGGATGATTTATGAAAGTTTATGATATAATAATTTCGCCTATGCTTACTGAGAAGACTAATATTCAAAGAGAAAATATGAATGTTTATGCTTTTAAAGTTAAAAAACAGGCAAATAAGAAGGAAATTGGTGCTGCAATTAAAGAGCTTTTTAATGTTACTCCAATATCATGTAATTTGCTTAATGTTAAGAGCAAGGTTAAAACAGTTGTCTCAAGAAAAGGTTATCCTATTGGCAGAGGGAAAACTTCTTCATGGAAAAAAGCGTATGTTTATCTTAAAAAAGAAGATAAGATAGATATTTTTTAGTGGTTTTGGAGAAAAAATATGGGGATTAAGATTTATAGGCCAAAAACTTCGTCTTTACGTTATAAGACAACTTTATCTTTTGATGAGTTAAGTAAGGGTAATGACCCTTTGAAGTCTTTAACTAAAGGGAAGGTATCTAGGGCTGGGAGAGATTCTTCTGGAAGAATTAGTGTTAGGAGAAGAGGTGGAGGACATAAGAGACGTTATAGGGAAATTGATTTTGCCAGAAGGGATAAATTTGGTATACCTGCTAGAGTTGCAGCTATTGAGTACGACCCAAATAGAAGCCCTAATATAGCTTTGCTTGTATATAGAGATGGAGATAAAAGGTATATTATTGCTCCAAAAGGAGTTAAGGTTGGTGATATTTTGGAGAGTGGTCCAAATGCCCCAATAAAGATTGGTAATGCATTGCCGCTTGAAAATATTCCTGTTGGTAAGATGGTTCACAACATTGAACTTAATATTGGAAAGGGTGGACAGCTTGTAAGAGGTGCTGGTGGATATGCTATGATTATTGCTTCTGATGGAGATTATGTAACAGTTAAGCTTCCATCAGGTGAAATGAGAATGATTTTTAAGAAGTGCATAGCGACTCTTGGAGAAGTTGGTAATGAAGATTATATGAATGTTTCTATTGGTAAAGCTGGTAAGAGTAGGTGGCTTGGTAGAAGACCTAAAGTTAGAGGTGTTGCCATGAATCCTATAGATCATCCACATGGAGGTGGAGAAGGTAAAACTTCTGGTGGTCGACATCCTGTATCTCCTTGGGGGCAGCCAGCTAAGGGATATAAGACTCGAAAAAAGAATAAGTATTCAGATAAATTTATCGTCAAAAGAAGAAATAATTAGGAGTGTGTAGTGGCAAGATCTATTAAAAAAGGACCTTTTATAGAAAAGAGTCTTTATCAGAAAGTTTTAGCTTCTTCTGGTAAGGAGAAAAGGGTTGTAATTAAAACCTATTCTAGGGCCTCAACAATAATTCCTGAAATGGTAAGTCTTACTATATCTGTTTACAATGGGAAATCTTTTATTCCTGTGTATATTACTGAGGATCTTGTTGGGCATAAGCTTGGAGAATTTTCACCTACAAGAATTTTTAGAGGGCATGCTAAATCAGATAAGAAGGGGAGGAAATAGAGGTTTATGTTTGTGAATAAAAAATATACTGCTAAGGGCAAAAATTTGCCATCTTCTCCAAAAAAGGTGAGACCTATAGCTAATAATATACGAGGCAAGCCTTATAACGAAGCTATTGCAATATTGTGCTCTATGCCTAATAAAGGAGCTAAACTTTTGGGAAAAGTAGTTAAATCGGCAGCGTCAAATGCTATGTATCATAATAGAAATCTTTCTGAAGATATGATATTTGTAAAGACAGTTATGGTAGATGATGGGAGAAAGCGTAGAAGCATTTGGCCTAGAGCTAGAGGTAGAGCAGATAGGCTTATTAATAGAAGTTGTCATATTTTTGTTGAAGTTTATGAAAAGATGTATGGTGGAGAATAGGATATGGGTCAAAAAGTACATCCTTACAGTTTAAGAATTAAAATTAATAGGGATTGGAAATCAAAGTGGTATTTTGATAAGAAATTATATTCTGAAATTCTTCACGAGGATTTCTTAATAAGACGAGAAACTATGAAATTTCTTAAAGGAATTAAATTTGATATTTCTGATATAGAAATCATTAGAAATAATCTTCAAAGAGTGACTGTAGTAATTTCTACTCCAAGACCCGGTTCTGTTATTGGTGTTAAAGGTGCTAATCTTGAAAAAATTGGTCAATTGTTAACTAGAAAAGTATCTAAAAAAATTAATATTAAAATAAAAGAGATTAAGAAGCCAGAGTTTGATGCACAAATTGTTGCTAATGGCATAGCAAAACAGTTGGAAAATAGAGCTTCTTATAGGAAACTTTTAAAATCTTCACTCTTGTCTTCTATTTCTAAAGGTATTCAAGGTATAAAAATTAAAGTTTCAGGTAGACTTGGTGGGGCTGAGATTGCTAGAAGTTTTGAAGTTAAAGAAGGACGAATTCCTTTGCATACTCTTAGAGCAAATATAGATTATGGTTTTGCCGAAGCTTATACAACTTATGGTGTTATTGGTGTTAAAGTTTGGTTATTTAAGGGCGAAATTTTAGGAAAGCAAATCAATTCAGATGCGGGACAAGTAATTAATAGGAAACCTTCAAAAGATAAGGTTGAGCGTTTTGATAAGGGTAAAATCGATGATAAGGGTAGAAAGGTTGTAAATGACGATAAATTTTCTAGAGAGAAATTAGAAATTGGATCTAGATCTAAGAATGATTTTAAAAATAAAAATGATTCTGATATCTAGAATTTTAAGGAGCGTTAGATGTTAAGTCCTAGAAAGGTTAAATATAGGAAAAAACAAAGGGGAAGACTTTCTGGAGAGGCTCAGAAGGGTAATAAAATATCTTTTGGGGAATATGGGCTAGTTTCTCTTGAGGCAGATTTTATTACTGCAAGACAAATTGAAGCAGCTCGTGTTGCTATGACTCGTAGGGTTAAGAGGGGAGGTAAGGTTTGGATTAGAATATTTCCAGATATACCTTATACTAAAAAGCCAGCTGAAACTAGGATGGGGAAAGGTAAGGGAGGAGTTGATCATTGGAATGCTCCTGTAAAACTTGGTACTGTTATGTTTGAAATCTCTGGTGTACCTAGAGAACTTGCTGAATCAGCTATGATGCTTGCTAGTTCTAAACTTCCAGTTAAGACTACATTTGTGGTAAGACGAGATTTGAGGTGAGTTATGTTAAAAAATTTAAAAGATCTTACTCTTGAAGATATGAAAGTAAAAAGATTAACTTTAAAGAAAGAATATATGGATTTAAGATTTAAGACTGTGGTTGGGCATGTTGAGAATCCTTTAAAAAAAAGAGAGCTGAGGCGAGATATTGCAAGGCTTAATACGATAATTCATGAGTATGCAATAGGTATTAGGAAGGTTTAAGTGTTATGGCAAGGGAAAATAAGAAAGAACTGATTGGAAAGGTTGTTAGTGATAAAATGAGCAAAACAGTAGTTGTTGAGATTGTTCAAAGAAAAATGCATCCTATCTATCATAAGTACTTAAAAGTTAGTAGAAGAGTTAAGGCTCATGATGAGAGAGAGGAATCGAAACTTGGTGATAAGGTGAAAATTGTTGAATCCCGACCTATTAGTAAAGAGAAAAGATGGAGACTTGTTGAAATTTTAGAGAGATCAAAATAATTTCGATTATTTTTATATTAGAAATACAGAGATAGAGGAGATTAATTATGGTACAGATGCAGACATATTTAACTGTTGCTGATAATACAGGTGGCAAAATAGCACAATGCATAAAAGTTCTTGGTGGAAGCAAGAGGCGATATGCTAAGGTTGGAGACATAATAGTTATTGCTGTAAAGCAAGCAATTCCTAACTCTCCTGTTAAGAAAGGAGATGTGCATAAAGCCGTAATTATTAGAACGTCTAAAGAGATAAGACGCAAGAATGGCACTTATGTTCGATTTGATGACAATGCATGTGTTATACTTGATGCTAATTTAAATCCAAGGGGTAAGAGAGTTTTTGGACCCGTTGCAAGAGAGCTAAGGGATGCTAATTTTATGAAAGTTGTCTCTTTGGCGTCAGAGGTGATATAAGGGGCTATTTATGAAAACAAAGTTGAGAGTTGGTGATAAAGTAAAGATCCTTTGTGGTAAAGATAGAGGTAAAGTTGGTGAAATTGCTAGCATAGATAGAAAAAAGTTTAAAGTTACTGTTAAATCTTGTAATATGATTAAGAAGGTTATAAAGGCAAGAACTCCTCAAGAGAAAGGAAAAATAATTGATAAGGAAGCACCTATGGATATTTCAAATGTGATGTTATTTTCTAATGGTGTGATTTCAAGAGTAGGAATTAAATTTGAGAATAATGAGAAAAAGAGATATCTTAAAAAAAGTGGAGAGAATGTTTAGATTATGAGTTATATTCCTGAGTTGAAGAGGCGTTATAGAGATAATATTGTAAAAGAACTTGTTAGTGAATTTCAATATAAATCTATTATGCAAGCTCCAAAAATAGAAAAAATTGTTGTTTCTATGGGTGTAGGTGATGCTGTTAAGAATAAAAAGCTTTTAGATTCAGCTGTTATGGAACTTAGTCAGATTACTGGACAGAAAGCTGTAAAGACAAAGGCTAAAAAAGCTATTTCTGGATTTAAGATTAGACAAGGTCAAGAAATAGGTGCTAAAGTTACACTTCGTGGTAACATGATGTATGAATTTTTATATAAGCTTGTTAATTTAGCATTGCCTCGTGTTAAAGATTTTAGAGGTATAAATGGCAATGCTTTTGATGGGAATGGCAATTGTTCTTTTGGAATAGCAGAGCAAATAATATTTTCTGAGATAGATTATGATAAAATAGAGAGGATATCTGGGTTGAATGTTACAATAGTAACCACGGCTTTAAACGATAAGGAAGGTAAAGCTTTGCTTGCTAAGTTTGGTATGCCATTTAGTAATTAAAGGAGTTTTTATTTATGGCTAAAAAATCAATGATAGTTAAGGCCTTACGAAAGCCAAAGTATAAAACGAGACAAAAAAATAGGTGTAAGTTATGTGGACGTCCTAAGGGTTATATGAGAGATTTTAGTATGTGTCGTATATGTTTTAGGAATCATGCATCTGCAGGATTGATTCCTGGTGTCTCAAAGTCAAGTTGGTAAGGAGAATTTATGGCTGTTACACATTCAGTGGGAGATATGTTAACTAAGATAAGAAATGCGAGCAGGGTGAAACATGAGTCTGTAGATTTAAAGATGTCTAAAATAAATAGGTCTATATTAGATATTCTTAAGGAAGAAGGATATATTAAAAATTATAATATTTTTGATAAAAAAGGTATTCCTTTTATTAAGGCAATGTTGAATTATGATGGTAAGAGAAATCCGGCTATAAATAGAATAGATGCTATTTCAACTCCTGGGAGAAAAGTTTATTCTTCATATAAAAATATGCCAAGAATCAAAAATGGATATGGCATATTAATAGTGTCGTCTTCAAAAGGTGTTATTACTGGCAAGCAAGCCAAAGATAATAAAGTAGGTGGTGAGCTAATCTGCTCAGTTTGGTAAGGTTAAGAGGTAGGTAAATATGTCACGTATTGGTAAACTCCCTATAAAGATCGCTGATTCTGTTAAAGTTGATATTAAGGATAATTTTATAACAGTTGAAGGTAAAAGGGGTAAATTAAGTCAAGAGATAAATAGTAGCATTCGGGTTAAAATTGAAGACAACAATATTATTGTTGAGAGAGCTTTTAATAATAAACAGACAAGAGCTTTTCATGGACTTTATAGAAGCTTGATTTTTAATATGGTTAAGGGAGTATCAGATGGGTTTTCAAAATCTCTTACTATTAATGGTATAGGATATAGGGTTGAACAACAAGGTAATAGTCTATTTTTTAATTTGGGATACTCAACTCAGTTTGAATATGTAATTCCTGAAGGAATTAATATTCGCCTTGATGGTAATACTAAAATTGCTGTTGAAGGTATAGATAAATGTAGGGTTGGCCAGGTTGCTGCAGAGATTAGAAGCTTAAAAGTTCCAGAGCCTTATAAAGGTAAGGGAATTAAATATGATAATGAAGTAATCAGACGAAAAGTAGGAAAATCAGGAGTAAAGAAGTAGGTTTTAGGTGAATTTTTATGAAAAAAGTGAAAGAAGCTGAAAAAAAAAATATAAAGCGTAAAAAAAGAATAAGAGATAGAATTGGATTTGGTGTCGCAGAGAGACCTAGAGTTACAATTTTCAAATCTAATAAATATTTTTATGCTCAAGTCATTGATGATATAGTAGGTCGTACTCTTGCAAGTGTTTCTACTATTGAAAAGGAGCTTAGTTTGAACAAAAATATTAGTGATGTAAAGAAACTAGGTGAAGTTCTTGCAAAAAGACTAAAAGATAAAAATATCAGTAAGCTTATATTCGATAGAAATGGTTATAAATATCATGGGCTTATTGCAGGTTTTGCAACTGCTTTGCGTGAAGCTGGTATTGATGTTTAGGGGGAATTATAGTGGAATCTCAAGTTCATAAAAAGCAAATAGAAAAATTAATATCACTAAATAGAGTTACTAAAGTTGTAAAGGGTGGGAGAAGATTTTCTTTTTCTGCATTTATGGTTGTTGGTGATGGTGAGGGTAAGGTTGGCTGGGGTTTTGGAAAGGCTAATGATGCTAGTGATGCAATAAAGAAAAGTTTAACGAATGCTAGGAAGAATTTAAAAACCGTTCCTATTAAAAAAGGTACTCTTCCTAATATGGTCATTGGAAATTTTAAGAAGGCTAAGGTTTTAATTAAGCCTGCAACTCAAGGTACTGGTATTATTGCGGGTGGGCCTGTTCGTGCTGTCATGGAAGCTTTGGGAGTACATGATATTTTAAGTAAATCTCTTGGTTCAAATAATTCTATGAATGTAGTAAAAGCAACTTTTAAAGCATTTGAGTTAGTGTTAGATGCTAGGAAAATAGCTCATATAAGAGGTAAGACTTTAAGAACGTTATGGAGTTAATATATGATTAAGAGAAAATTGCGACTTCAGCTTAAGAAAATTAGATTTAAAGCTGCAAGGTCTAGATTTAAAAATAAGGCTTTTATTAAAAGAATGGAATATAATAGAGAAGTTATTGCTAAAAGTGATATTAAGGTTGAAGTTGAACTTAGGAGAAGTCTTATTGGAAAATCGGATAGTAAAGTGAAGACATTAAAGGCTTTAGGTCTAAAGAGAATAGGAGATAAAAGAATTCATATTTTAAATAAATCTCTTCAGGGAATGCTTAATAGTGTAATTAGCATGGTTTTTATAAGTGAGGTGACAGATGATTAAGCTAAAGAGACCTTTAGGGGCTAATAAATCTAAAAAAATTGTTGGTAGAGGTCAAGGATCTGGTCTTGGTAAAACTTCTGGTAGAGGACAGAAAGGACAAAAAGCTAGAAATAGTTCACCAAGAGTTGGCTTTGAAGGAGGTCAAACTCCTCTTTATAGAAGACTGCCAAGGCGAGGCTTTTCTAATCATGATTATAAGATAAGATATGAGATTGTAGGACTTGGTGATATAGATAGAAAGTTTGAAACCGGTGATTTAGTAAATTATGATACTTTATTTCAAAAAGGGCTTGTAAATAAAAATAAAAAAAATATTAAGATTTTAGCTAATGGTGAACTTACTAAAAAGGTAAATTTTGAAATTTCTCGTATTTCAAAATCTGCTGAAGAGTTGGCAACAAAAATTGGCTGCAGTATAAAATTGATCTAGAATGGTAATAAAATGAAAGGTTTGTTTTTAAATTTATTGACGATTAAAGATTTAAGGAGCAAATTTTTATTTACTCTATTTATTCTTTTTATTTTTAGAGTGGGTTCATATTTGCCAATTCCAGGAATAGATCCTGTGGCTCTTAGAAGTTATTTTAAATTTCAATCGGATTTTTCAATTACTAATTATTTTGATTTTTTCTCAGGTGGTGCTTTTAGTAATTTTTCCATATTTATGCTTAGCATAGGTCCTTATATTTCAGCATCAATTATTATCCAACTTCTTGTTTATTCTTTCCCTTCTTTAAAAAAAATGCAAGAAGGGGATAATGGACGGAAGAAAATAAAAAAATATACGAAATATTTAACTATTGTTGCAGCAATGGCTCAAGGATATGCTACTAGTCTTTATGCTAAGAGTATTCCAGGGGCATTGAATATACCTTTTTATAGATATATTTTTGTTGCTATTTTAACAGTTACTACTGGTACTTTTGTTCTTTTATGGCTTGGAGAACAAATTAATCAGAGAGGAATTGGAAATGGTGTGTCTTTAATAATATTCTCAGGGATAGTAGTGAGATTGCAGGCAGCTTTGTTTAATTTATTTCAAAGTATGAGAGATCCATCTCAAAATATCAATCCTGTTTTTGTAATATTAGTGTTAAGTATTTTTATTTTGGTTGTTATATTAATTATATATGAATACAAAGCACAAAGACGTATTTCTATTCATTATGCGAGGGCAAATTCAAAAAATACTGTTAGTTCATATTTGCCAATTAAGCTTAATCCTTCAGGTGTTTTGCCTGTTATTTTTGCATCTGTACTTATTACTTTACCTTTGCAAATTTTAAGTGGATTTGCTGGTACTTCTGTTCTATCAAGACAAATTTTATCTTATTTAAGACCTAATGGGCTTTATTATACGTTGTTGAACGTATGTTTAATAATAGGATTTACATATTTTTATTCTAAAATACAATTAAGTCCAAAAGATATAAGTAATAATATTCTAAAGAATGGTGGTACTATTCCGGGTATCAAGGCAGATGAAATGGAAACTTATTTGGATAAAATTATGAATAGAACATTATTTTCAGGCTCTATTTTTTTATCCATGATTGCAATTATTCCTTTTTTAGTGCAAAATATTTTTAGATTTCCTTATGATGTCTCAAGGATTATGGGTAGTTCTTCGTTGCTTATCATGGTAGGAGTAGCGCTTGATACATTAATTCAGATTGATGCATATTTAAAGACTCAAGGATTGTCACGTGGGCCTGGTAAGAAATATGCATTTTTACAGAAAATTTAGGAGTGATTTATGAAAGTTAGGGTTAGTGTCAAGCCAATTTGTGAAAAATGTAAAGTAATAAAGAGAAAAGGTGTTTTAAGAATTATTTGTGATAATCTTAAACATAAGCAAAGACAAAAATAAGGGGAAAAAATGGCTAGAATAGCAGGAATAGATTTGCCAAATAATAAGCAACTTCAAATTGCTCTTACTTCTATCTATGGAATAGGAAGATCTAGAGCTTTAGAAATTTGCAAAAAAACAGGTATTTTGCCAGAAAAGAGAGCTAAAGATTTAGACAATGAAGAAGTTAATAAGCTTAGAAAGATAATTGAGAGTGACTATGTTGTTGAAGGAAAGCTTAGAAGTGAATTAGCTATGTCTATTAAAAGGCTTATGGATATTGCATGTTATAGAGGACTTCGGCATAGAAAAGGGTTGCCCTTAAGAGGTCAGAGAACCAAAACTAATGCAAGAACTAGGAAAGGAAAGAGAAAAACTGTGGCTAATAAAAAGATAGCTGCTAAATAAGGTTGTTTTATTGATGGAGGAGGGAGAAATTTGAGTGCGAAAGTATCAACTAATAAAAGAAAGGTAAAAAGAAGTATTGGTGAGGGTAATGTTTATATACAGGCTACTTTTAATAATACAATTGTAACTGTGTCAGACATAAGAGGAAATACTTTAGCTTGGGCAAGTGCAGGTGGAATGGGCTTTAAAGGTGCTAAAAAGTCAACCCCTTATGCTGCTCAAATGACAGCAGAGGCAGCTTTAGGAAAGGTAAAGGATTTTGGTATTAATTATGTTCATGTTTTTGTTAAAGGTCCAGGAATTGGTAGAGAATCTGCCATACGAGCTGTTGGATCATCAGGTATCATTGTTAAGTCAATCTCAGATGTTACTCCAATACCACATAATGGGTGTAGACCAAAAAAAACCAGACGAGTTTAGTTAGAGGAGCTATTAATGTCTTTAGGAAAGCTTTTAAAAGATTTTACTATACCTGATAGGATTGAATTTGTGAGGGGAGAGGATGATGGCTCTTATGGAAAATTTGTAATATATCCTTTTGAGAAAGGTTTTGGTGTTACTATTGGAAATACTTTAAGACGTGTATTATTGTCTTCTATTGAAGGATATGCTATTTCGGCTATGAGAATTCAATCTAATCAAGAAGAGTCTTTAAAGATTGTTTCAAGTGAATTTGATTTAATCCCTGGAGTTATGGAAGATACTCTTGAAGTAATTGCTAATATTAAAAATGTTCATTTAAAGTTGGATGAAGGAGTTACAAATACAACAATAAATCTTTCTGTTAATGGGAAGGATAATAATGTTTTAAAAGCAGGTCATCTTGAGAGAGAAGGTGTTGAAGTTTTTAATAAAGATTTAGTTATTGCCACACTTTCAAGTGATGCAAATTTAGATTTTGAATTTCAAGTTAATTATGGAAGAGGATATGTTTCTTCTGAACAAAATGCAAAATATTTAGAAGAAGTTAATACTATTGCTCTTGATTCTATATTCTCTCCAATAGAAAAAGTAACATATTCTGTTGAGGATACTAGAGTTGGACAGAGATCTGATTATGATAAACTTGTTATGGAAATTTGGACAACAGGTGTAATTAGTGCTAAGGATGCAATTAAAAAGGCAGCTTCTGTAGTAAGAGAGTTTTTACTTCCATTAGTTAATTTTGAAGATAAAGTTATTCATTCTGTTGATTATGCTGAATTTAGAGATTCTGACATACTTAGTATGAATGTTGAAAAATTAAATTTGTCTGTTAGATCTCTTAACTGTTTAATTAAGGAAAATGTTAAGACTTTAGGGGAACTTATTAGCAAAAGTCCTGTAGAGCTTTCAAAGGCAAGAAATTTTGGGAAAAAGAGTTTAGAAGAGATAGTTGAAAAGCTTAATGCTTATGGGTTATTTTTGGGAATGTCTAAGGTAGAAGCTCTTAAAGTATTAAGTAAACACGATAAAATATCTCATTAAAAGGGAGATCATTTTTATATGAAGACTAAGGTAGGATTTAATAGATTAGATAGAAAATCAAGTCATAGAAAGGCGCTTTTAAAAAATATGGTAATTTCTCTTTTTAGGCATGAGAGAATAACTTCTACTAAGGCAAAATTAAGTGAAGTTAGAAGATTTGCTGAAAAGTTAATTACGAGAGCCAAAGTTGATAGCGTGCATAATAGGAGAGAAATATCAAAATTTATACATGATAAGTATATCCTTAATAAATTATTTACTAAAATTTCCCCTATCTTTAAAGAAAGAAAGGGTGGTTATACTAGGGTTATTAAGCTAGGACAAAGGTATGGAGATGCAGCTGAAATGGCAATTCTGGAACTAGTGGATAAAACCTTAGGAGAAAAGTAATATTCTTTACATATTAAGTTAATCCTTTTAAAGGGTTTATACTTATTTGTTTGTTGGAATAGGGGGGTAATTGTATGTCATATATTACTTTTTCTTCTATTCTTGCTGGTGTCCTAGGTGTTATATTAGGTTTTATAATAAGAATTATTTTAGGTAGATTTTCTTTATTAAATTTAGATAAAAAACTAAAGAAGGTACAAGAAGAAGCAATCTTAGAAATAGAAAATGAAAGAAAACGAGTTATTTCACATGCAAAATCTCAGATGCTTAAAGATAAAAACCAGCAAGATAGGGAAATAAGAGAGAGAAAAAATGAGGTTTTTAATTTAGAAAAAAGGTTATTACAGAGGGAAGAAACCTTAGATAAAAGAATAGCAGCCCTTGATAAACAGCAAAGTAGAATTGATTTTAAACTTAAAGAATTTGAACAGAAAGAAAAAATAATACGTGAGAAAGAATTATCTCTTGTTAAAAAAATTGAAAATATTGCTGGTCTTACAAAAGATGAAGCAAGAAAGATTGTAATTGAAAAGGTTGAAAATGAATCTAAAAGGGATGCTCAAATTATTATTAATAAGTCTGAACAAGAGGCTCAGCTCTTAGCAGATAAAGTGGCTAAAGATATATTAGTGTCTACTATGCAACGCATAGTAACAGAAGTTAGTTCTGAGTTTACAGTAACTTCTGTTGAACTTCCTAATGATGAGATGAAAGGTAGAATCATTGGTAAAGAAGGGCGTAATATTAGGGTTCTTGAAACATTAATAGGTGCAGATATTATTATTGATGATACTCCAGAGGCTGTTGTGATATCTTGTTTTGATCCAGTAAGAAAAGAAGTAGCAAAAAGAACTCTTGAGAGGCTGATTTCAGATGGGAGAATTCACCCTGCAAGAATTGAGGAGATTGTTTATAGTGTTACTAATGAGATTAACAATATTATTCTTGAGGAAGGTGAAAGGGCAGTATTTGATTTAAATATACATGGATTTGATAAAAGACTGATTAGGGGTCTTGGAAGACTTTATTTTAGAAGCAGTTATGGTCAGAATGTTTTAAGTCATTCAAAAGAAACAGCTATAATTGGAGAAATTTTAGCTAAAGAGATGAAGTTGGATCCTGTTGTTGTCAAAAGGGCATGTCTTTTGCATGATATTGGAAAAGGAATGGAAAGTATTTCTGAGAATAGTGAGGGACATGCTATTACAGGTGCTGAACTTGCTCAGAGCTGTGGTGAGAGTGATATTGTTGTTAATGCTATTGCTGCACATCATAATGAAATAAAACCTGAGAGCTTTGAGGCTATAGTTGTTCAAATAGCCGATGCTATTTCTGCATCGCGTCCTGGTGCAAGACGTGAGAGTTTAAATAATTATATAACAAGACTTAAGAGACTTGAAGAGATTGCTTATGGATTTGCAGGTGTTCAAAAATGTTATGCAATTCAGGCGGGTCGTGAAGTTAGAATCATTGTTGACAATTTGTTGGTTAATGATGAGAAAGCTACTATGCTTGCAAGAGATATTGCAAAGAAGATAGAAGTTGAAATGCGATATCCTGGAAAGATAAAAGTTACTATTATTCGTGAGACCCGGGTTATTGAATATGCAAGATAGTGATGTTATTAGGACTTTAATAGTTGGAGATATTGTAGGCAATGGAGGACTTAAGAAGATTTTCTTCCATCTTAAGAGTCTTAAGGATAAGTATAATATAGATTTGACAATTGTTAATGGAGAAAATTCTTCTGGTGGTTTTGGGATTACTCCAGAGATAGCTGAAAATCTTTTTAAAACAGGTGTGAATGTGATTACTACGGGTAATCACATTTATGCTGATCCGAGTATAAGGGAGTATTTAAATAAACAGGAATATATATTAAGGCCAAATAATTTTTCAGATTTACTTGAAGGACATGGTCATTGCATTTTAAATGTCAAGGGTGAAAAAGTTGCTGTTATAAATATTCAAGGATTTTTGGGAATGACTTTTATTGTGAAAAATCCTTTTGAAAATGTAAAAAAAGTTATAAATATGATTAAGAATAAGGTTAAGACGATTTTTGTTGATTTTCATGCTGAGAGTAATTATGAAAAGGAAAGTTTTGGATATTTTTTAAATGGATTGGTAACGGGAGTTGTTGGTACTCATACACATATAATGACTTGCGATGAGAGAATCTTGGATAAGGGTACTGCTTATATTACTGATCTTGGTATGACTGGTAGTTTAAACTCTGTAATAGGCTTTAACCCTGAAATTTCTCTTAAAGGGTTACTTGAATATATTTCTTTGCGAACAGAAACTGTTGAGGAAGATGTGATTATACAGGGAGTTGTTATTACTTCTCATTTATACACAGGACGTGCTTTGAAAATTGAGAGAATACAAAAATAGCTTGCTTAATGTTCTTTGTAGGAATTATCCAAGTTTAACAAGAGATGAATTGAGAATCTTAATTGTAACAGGTAGAGTCTATGTTAATTCTCACAAGGAAAAAAATCCTAAAGTTTTAGTATTAAAAAATAGTAAGATAGAGCTGGTTGAGAGCAAATCTAAACAGTTTGTTTCAAGGGGGGGAGATAAACTTTTTGAAGCTTTAGAGATATTTAAAATTGTGGTTAAAGATAAAATTTGTGTTGATGTTGGTGCTTCAACCGGTGGTTTTACGGATTGTCTTTTGCAGGAAGGTGCAAAATTAATTTATGCAGTTGATGTTGGATTGAATCAACTTTCTTATAAATTAAGAATTGATCCAAGAGTTAAAGTTTTTGAGAAAACTAATATTTTTAATATTAAAAAATTTGACATTCAACCTAATTTAGCCGTTATTGATGTGTCTTTTAGATCTGTGATTAGCATATGTGCAAATTTAATTGATAAGCTTTCTGATAAACTTATTATTGCGCTTGTTAAGCCTCAATTTGAGCTTAAAGATTTAGATTTAAATATTAAGGATTTTAATGGTATAGTTGAACATAAATATTTAAATGAAATACTAAATAAGGTTATTAAAAAGTTTTATGATAATTATTTACAAATTAAGGGCATATTAAAACTTACAACCAAAGGTCACAAAGGAAATCAAGAATTTATGTTTTTAGTTTCTAAAAATAGTGGAGTGAATTTGATGCAATCATTGGCATTTCTTGATGATATTGATTTTTAATATTTAGCAAGTTTTGTATTATCTAGTACTCCTGAGAAGTTTAAATTTAGATCTTCAAGTATTATTGGATTGTTTTCAATGTTTAAAGTTATTCCTTTGATACCTTGAATTTCAAGACATGTTGAAATAATTTGTTTTACTTGGTTAATTATTCCTTCTATTCCAAAACTATTTTCATAAAATTCCTTTGATAAATTAATATGAGCAATACCCTCATTAACACTCAAATTTAATATTTGAGTGTTAATAGGAATTAGGCTTAGAAAATTATTTTTAAGTTCATATTCATTTGGTCCATTAAATAGTGCTTTTAATGTTTTCTCAAGAATATTTTTATCGTAATGAATATTTCTTTTGACACCTTGTTTTAAGAAATGTCCTTCAGAAGTGACTTTAATAAAGTGTAGTTTAACTTCTTTTTGATTTTGTAAATGTTTGTGTTCTTGCTCTTGAAGCTCTTCTTTGATTTTTTTTATTTCGGGTGGTTTTATTAAAAATTTTTCATTATTAAGCATTTTTATAGTTTCGCTTTTTGTATTGTCTATCTTTACTTCTATTTCCTTAGGTTTTGCTTTGAGAAGTTCAAAATTGTTGTTAATTTGTTCATTGTTGAATATATTGTTAAGTAGCGAACTTTTAATTATTAGCAACAAGCATATTGCTGTTAAAAATATGGCAAATAATATTAAAAATATATCTACTTGATTAAAGCTGCTTGTTTTGCGCCTGCTGTTTTTTTTTTTCTTATCAATTGAATATCCGCTTGTAATTGGCATAAAACTATAATATTTGCTATTATAATATAAATGTCCACATAAAGGAAGAGGTAGATTGACTTTGATTGGTTCTAAAATTCAAAATTATAGCAGTGTTCTTATTGTTGGCAGACCAAATGTTGGCAAGTCTACTTTGTTTAATAAACTTTTAAGTTCAAATAGAAGTATTACGAATGAAGTTTATGGAGTTACTAGAGATTTAGTAAGAGAAATCTGTAAAATAAATTCTTATAAGTTTTATTTGATTGATGCTGGTGGATTTACCCTTTTAAAGGATGAACTTAGTCAGGTTGTGGTTAATAAAGTTATAGGATTGCTTGATAGTGTGGATTTAATTTTACTTGTTTTAGATGTGAATGAGATATTGTTAGAAGATTATGAACTTATTGATAGATTGAGGAAATATAGTGATAAAGTAGTTTTAATATTAAATAAAGTGGATAGTAGTCATAAGGAAGTTTTAGCTTATGAATTTCAAAAATTGGGTTTTAGAAAGAGTTTTTTAGTTAGTGCAACTCATGGAAAGGGAATTAATGATTTAAGGATTTTTTTAAGAGATTCAGTAGGTAAATTATCAGATGATGAGCATATTGATGTTAAAATTGGTATTATAGGTAAGCCAAATTCAGGAAAGTCTACTCTTGTTAATTTTTTGTCAGGAGATGAAGTTTCTATTGTGTCTTCTATGGCTGGTACCACAAGAGATTTTATTAAAGCAAAATTTCAGAGGAATTCTAAGACATTTGAACTTATTGACACGGCTGGAATAAGAAGACGTGCAAGAATAAATGAAATTATTGAACATTATTCTGTAAGTAGGGCTTTAAGAGTAATTGATATGGTGGATGTTGTCTTTTTATTAGTTGATGTTAATGAAGATTTAACATCTCAAGATAAAAAAATTGCTCATTATGCAGCTAAGCGGGGTAAAGGAATTATTATTGTATTTACAAAATGGGATCTTGTAAAATATAGAAGCGGTTATTTTGAGGCTGTAAAGAATCGTGTTAAATTTTTCTTTCCAGTTTTAAATTTTTCTCCTATATTAAAAATATCTGTTCATAATAGAATGGGGTTAGATAATCTGTTTAAGGAGACAATTAAATTAAAAGAGCAACTTGATCTTAAAATAAATACTTCTGATTTAAATAAGATGTTAAATTTGTGGGTTAAGGATTATCATTTGAATTCTTCATATAAAGTTAAATATATAACTCAGATTAGTGTTAATCCTATTAAGTTTATTTTATTTGCAAATAAGATAACCAATTTTCCGAATTCTTATTATAATTATTTAGTAAATAATATTCGTAAAATTGGTTACTATAATGTTCCAATTTTAATAGAACTTAGAGAGAAAACAAGAGAATTAAAGTGAGATATATATTTTTATTTTTAATAGTTGGGAATCTAGGTCTTTTTGCATTTGAAAATTTTTTCTATGATTTTAGTGTTAGATCAAGTTATTCAAACTATTTTAGTTCAAGTGATGATGCTATTAAGATAGAGACAACAAAATATCATATTTTAGATAATTATTATATTGAAGTATCAAATTCAATAGTGGGAGATTATGTTTACTATTCTTTTTTTAATCGAAAAAATGGCGTATCTTATATTTTTCCAGGTTCTTATGTAATTAAAGTTGGAAAACATGGCATTGAACAAGTGAAAATATTTTTTCTAAATAGATCAGATACTTTTATTAGAATAAAAGCAGGTGATGTGCATTCCAATGCTGATTTTTATTTAATTAATACTTTGATTCATAAAGATATTAAATTGCCTTTTAAAATTAGTGATATTGCTACTGGTTCTTTTATAGAAGTAGTTAGATATATTGATAATTTTATTGATTTTGAGCTTTTTAATCCTAAATATCTTGAAGTTTATGATAATGTTTCTAATATGGTTGATAGTCTGAAGTCATTTTTAAAAATTTCTCCTTTAATGTTTGAAGTACATGATGGGGCGATGAATGAGTTTGGAGAGATGGTATATATTAAAACGGGTGAACCTCAAAGAGAGCCTATAGGGTTTAATTGTTCTGGATTTAGTAAGTGGGTTGCAGATTCAATTTATAAGGTAAAAACAGAAAAACTGTTGAAAATAAAGGATCTGAAAGTGAGGCATATTGGGGTTAGAGGTAATGCTTTTACAAAATATCATGAATTTAGTAGGGATCCTTTTTTTGGGCTTGATTGGACGCGTAATATTGCATATAAGCTTCATAATGTTAATGTTAATTTGGATTTATCTAAGATTAAGGAGTTTGATGTAAATAATATTGGATTTTTAAAGTATATTGAAAATCGTGGATATGAGATTGATAATTTAGAGTTTATTTTATATTATTTAGCTGTAAAAGATCCCGGTCATATATATTTAGGATCTCTTAACACGACAATTGATGGATTTCCAGGTAAGATTTTTCATAAACATATTGTGGTGTTGTTTCCTTTTATTGATCAAAATTCTATCTTTAGAGTATCTTTAATGGAGATTAATGATGAAACTTCAATTAAGTCATTGAAGGATAGATATCCAAATTCGTATATTCATTTAGTTAAAGTCAAAGTTCCTAAGCATATATCTGTAGTTTCAATACCAAGAAGGATCAAGAATTAAATATTATGATAAAAGCTGTAGTATTTGATCTTGACGGAACTCTTTATCCTGAGAGAAGTATTAATTTAATAATGTTTCCTGAATTTTTAAAGAATATTAGATTTTTTTTGGCTTTTAAGAAGGTAAGAAAAGAAATAAGAATTTTACAGAGAGGGAAAAGTGTTCCTTCAAGTAGAGATGAATTGATTTCTAGACAAGTTAATATGCTTGCCAACCGTTTAGGTTTTAATGAAAATAAATGTGAATTTTTATTGAATAAAATATATTATGGTACATCTTTTAGTGATAAATTTAGGAAGATTAAACCATATTCTGGTGTTCATGATTTGATTTATTCTCTTAAATCTAATGGAATAAAATTAGGAGTAATGTCAGATTTTCCGATTGCAACCCGTGTAAGTAATTTATTAAATATTGATGATAGTTTTTGGGATATTCTCTATTCATCAGAAGATACTGGTTATTTAAAACCAAATAAAGTAGCTTTTTTAAGAATTTTAGATGAACTAGGTTTAGATAATAAGCATGTTTTATATGTTGGAAATTCTTATGAGTATGATATTTTAGGAGCTAATAGCTTGTATATGCAAACAGCTTATCTTTCTAAGAAAAAATTACTTAAAGATATGAATTGTGATTTTATTTTTAGTGATTATAAAGACTTGCAAAGATATATACTTTTAAATATATAAGTATGGGTAAAAGATTTTATGATAGATTTTGTAACCATTTTGGTTAATCTTTTAACGGTTTTTTTAATTTTATTTATTTATAGACAGTATGATAGACGTTCAAGAGCTTTAGATAAGATTAAAAAATTTGTTGATCTTGCTAAAGATAATCTTGAAGATTTTATTGATGAGAAGACAAAAGAGATCAATAATCTTGCTGTTGATATGGAAGCATATCAACGTTCTAGTATAGAAATTATAAAAAAGATAGATGAAGTTCAACAAAAGATTAAAAATAAGAGTGATGATTTTGCAGAAGTTGAAAAAAAAATTGCTTACCATGATTCTATGCTTAAAGATTTAGATGATATGGCTCTTAAAGTGCAGGATAATATACAACGACTTCAAGTAGATGGCAAAGTAGTAGATAAACTTGCAAAGACTTTAAAAAATTTTAATACTCAGATTGATTCTGTTGATTCTAAATTAAATACTATTTTTGAAAAATTTGCTAAAACAAATAAGGAAAATCTTGAATCTATCAAGATTGAGAGTTGGGAAAAATTTGATAATACTATTAGAGATTTTAGTGTTAGAATGGATAATCTTGATAAAAATCTTATGTCTTATCAAGAGTCTTTATTAATGGTTGAGGAAAAAAAGAGAGACCTTTTGGATAAAGGTAATGAAAAACTTGAAAATGAGTTTAAGGACTTTTTGCTTAAAATTGAATCTAATATAGATAATTATAATAGAGGAATGGAAAAATCTTTTGATATTTACGAGTCTAAGTCTAAATCGATTGAAAATTCTCTTGATCTTATTGTAGAGCAGGCTAAAATTAAAATTAATGATAAGGAAGATTTTATTTTAACTAAGTTAAATGAAGAGTTGCAGCGAAAGTTTAATGAAGTTTTTATATATGTTGATGATCGTTCTAATCGGATAAAAAATGAACTTGAAGGTAAATTGGTATTAGTAGACAATGAGGTATTGTCTTTAAGTTCTGTTTTTAAGGACAATACTTATTCTAGATTGAATTCTCTTGAAGAAACTATCAGACAAGAAATGAGGCAATATGAGGAGCAATTTGCAGATATTTTAGAGCAATTTAGGGTGCAAATTGAGTCTAATGTGGGTGATATTTATAGGGAGTATGATAGTAAAATAAATCAATTTGACAAAGAGATAAGAGAGAGAATAGATTATAGCTTGGAGGATGCCAATTCTAAAATAGAAAGTGTTCAGAGTGGAGTTAAGAGCTTACTTGATGATCTTGAAGATGGTTCGAATAATATATATCTTGAATTTAAGAAAAAAGTTAAAGGGGATATTGATAGTTTTAATGAAGATGTATTTTCAAGAATGAATAATATTGGAAATGATTTAGATTTAAAACTTTTAAATATTAATACAAATATTCAAGATGAAGTTTCCAAGTTAGATAATGTTTTATATTTAAAACTTAAAGAGCTTAATGAAAAATTTGTTAATGAATATTCAGATTTATATGAAAATGTTAATTCGAAGTATGTAATGCTTTTGGAATCTTTAAATTTAAAAAGTAATGAATTGGAAATTCAGTTAGGGAGTAAATATAAAGGTATTGCAGATAAATTTGAGCGTAGTATTAATGATTTTACTGTTGAATGTGATGAAAGATTTAGTAATATTGCTGAAAAATCAGATTATGATTATCAAAATTTTGAAACTATTAGTAAAAGGGTAAATGAAGGTATAAATTCGCTGAATGTTTTGTTAGAGCAAAACTTTGAGACTTTAAAAAGAAATTTTGAATCTAAATTACATGGTATCAATTCTGATATTGATAATGAGGTTTTAAATTTAAAAAATCACTATGGAGAAGAGATAGGCAACTTTGTAAGGGCAATGGAAGCTAATAAATTGCAATATGAAAATTGGCAAAAAGAAGTTGAACTTAATTTAAAAGAGGTGAAATCTAATTTAAATTCAGCTAATGAAGAATTTTTAAATTTAATTGAAACTCAAAGAATTAAGGGAACAGAGCTTAGTGAGAATATTTTTAATGAACTCTCAGAACATATTCATAAAAAAGCAATGGATATGCATACTAACTGGAAAGATGAACTTATTATTTTAAATAAATCTTTGCTTGATATTAAGATTTCGAGTGAAGAATTATTATCGTCAACTTCTTCTAAAATCGACTCTTTTGAAAAAGATGTTAATGAGAGACTTGAATATGTTGTATCTAAAACAGAGACTTTTGAAGGTTCAGTATTAGATAGATATAGAGAATTAAAGGATATGTCAAGTAAGAATAGTGAAGAAGTTTTATTGGGAATTAAAGAATTTATTGATAATCAAGCCGAAATAATTCATGACAAGGTTATTATGATGCTTAATGGTTTTAATGATGACTTTTCTAATAGAGAGGAAGTGATTAAAAACAAGATAGAGGAACTTAATTATAGTCTTAAGGACTTTAAGATTGAATGTGAAGATGTTTTAAACAATTTAAGATCAGATCTTGATGCATTTATTGAAACAAGAGTTCAAAAGATTTCTGCAATTAAGATGGATAATCAAAAACAAATAGATGATTTTTTAACTCAAATCTCGGAGGATATCTTGAGTAAAAAAGATATGCTTGATAATGAAATAGATAGCAAACTTAATACTTGGCAAGATAAATTGGGTGAGATATCAGTTAATATTGAAAATGTGCTCTCTTCAGGAAAGATGGATATAAATTCTATTGATTCAGAAATGGCATTAAAAATTAATGATCTAAAGACTACTTTTAAGGGACTTGAGAGTTATTATCTTGAAAAAATAGATGAATTTAGAAATCAAGGAAATGTATATGCAGATGAGCTTTTACAAAATATTATGAGTCATTTTGATACGAATACTAAAGAACTTGAAGAGAGTTTGTCTAAAAAATTTGCTATTGTTTTAGATAAATCAGAAGAATTTGTTAAGGAAGTTGATAGTTTGCTTAAGGATAAAAGGACAGACATTGCTTCATTCCAAGCAAATATTGATATTACTATTGATTCTCTTAATTCAAGATTTAATGATCTAAATAGAGAGATTAATGAAAAATATAGTAAAGTCATATCTGATTCTAGAGAGTATTCAGAGACTCTTGCTAATAAATTGGAAAATGAAATAGGATATGAAATAGAAAATGTAAATAGAAGGTTAACAGATAAAATAGATGTTCTTAGTAAAAATATGGATGAAAATATAGAAAAATTTAAAGAATCTTTTGATATATCTAGATATCAAGTTGAAAACTTTGAAATTAGAATTAAGGATATAGTAGAAAAAGAAGAGGTAAGGATTGGTGAACTTCTTAGAGAAATTGAATATCAATATAAAATGAGACGTGAAGAGGCAATTGATTATAGAAAAGTTATGGATAATGATGTTATTCAATTAAAAGAAAGGTTTATAGGAGTGATAAATGAGCTTAAGAATAATATTGAGGATAAGTCTGAATTTTTAAATGAGCTTTATAAAGAGAGATTTAAAATTGTTGAGAATAATTTTGATGAGAGATATTCAACGTTTTTTGTTGAGAGTGAAGGGGCTATTTCAAGAATTAGAGATGAGATATATAAGATCCTTACAGATAATGATGATCGTTTAAGAGCAAAAATTGCTGAAATGGATCGTAATTTTGAAATAGTAGATGCAAGATCAAAAGAAATTTTAGAGTTTGAAGAAGGTTTAAGAAAAAAAATAGAAGAGAATAATAATAGCATTTATGAGCAATTTGATATTGTGAAATTTGATATTGAAAAAGAAATGAAAATTCAATTTAATGCATATATGATGAAGGTTACCTCTGCAATTAATGATGAAATTGAAAAGTATGAGTATGGAATTAATAAAAAAATAGATGTTCTTAAATCTATTGAAAATAACTGTGAAATTATAGAACAAAATTTAAAAGAAAAAATGGAGAAATATAATAATGATTGCGACAAAGTTTTTGATTTGAAGTATGCTGAACTTGAAGACAAATATAATGAGAAACATTCACTTATAGAGAGGAAGATAGATGATAAGACTAATGTGGTTGAAGAGTTAATATCAAATAAATATGCTGAGCTTGAAGGCAAATATAATGAGAAACATTCACTTATAGAGAGGAAGATAGATGATAAGACTAATGTGGTTGAGGAGCTAATATCAAATAAATATGCTGAACTTGAAGACAAATATAATGAGAAATATTCACTTATAGAGAGGAAGATAGATGATAAGACTAATGTGGTTGAAGAGTTAATATCAAATAAATATGTTGAACTTGAAGACAAATATAATAAGAAACATTCACTTATAGAGAGGAAGATAGATGATAAGACTGATGTGGTTGAGGAGTTAATGTCAAATAAATATGCTGAACTTGAAGACAAATATAATGAGAAATATTCACTTATAGAGAGGAAGATAGATGATAAGACTAATGTGGTTGAAGAGTTAATATCAAATAAATATACTGAACTTGAAGACAAATATAATGAGAAACATTCACTTATAGAGAGGAAGATAGATGATAAGACTAATGTGGTTGAGGAGTTAATATCAAATAAGTATGTTGAGATTGATAATAAATATTCAAGTATGCATTTTGATGTAGAAAATAAATTAAATACGTTTATTTCTGAGTTAAATTTAAAACTTGCAAATTCAAGTGAAAAGATGGATAGAGATATTAAGGAACAGTTAGATAATCTTACTAAACTTAAATTAAATTTAAGTAATATTGAAGGGGATGTGTTAAAACTTAAAGAAGATTCATATCATAATGTTTCATCTCATCTTAAACTTCTGGAGGAAGATTTTTTTAGAGACTTAAAGGAGAGAGGTGATAACTTAAGAAGTTCTTTAGAGAATTTTGTGACATCTTCAGATCAAAGGATTGAAAACTTAGAAAGGGAAATAATTAAAAACCTGGAAGATAAAGAAAATCTTATAAAGGATTTTAGAAGAGAAATTGAACAAAAATTTATTTTGAATAAGGAAAATTTTTATTTAGAATTTAGTAAAGAGTTTGATGTTAAAAAAAGAGATATAGAGAGTAAAATAGTTTTGATGGAAACCAATTTTACAAATAGGGTAGATGAATTTATTGGATTTATAGATAATCGTCAAAGTAATGTTGATTCTTGGTTTGTAAAAGTTAAGGATGATATGTTAAATTGGCAAAAGAATGCTTATAAAGAATTTGAAGAGAGATCGGGTATTACAAAAGAAAGTTTAAATCAGATTAAGAATGATATTGATATTATTGAGAATGATTTAGCAATTGTTAAAAGTAATGTAACTCAACAAACTAAAGAAACTTTTGAAAATTTGCATACCGATATTAAGGATTTTGAAGATCGAACTTATTTTAATTTAAAAAATATTTCAAATGAGGTTCAAGGTAAAGTTTTAAATATTGAAAATAACATGAATTTTAAGATTAGTTCTATCAATGAAAAGATAAATTTGAGTACCGAAGAGCTTGCAACACAAATTGAGATTAAGTTTTTAAGTCAACAAAAAGATCTTGAAGATAAAATTTTTGAGATTAATGAAAAATTGAAATATGAGTACGATTTAGTAACTTCTAAAATTGAGAGAGAAAAACAAAGTGTTGTGGATAATTTTTTGAATGGTAAAGATAGCTTTGAATCTCAAATTAAATTGATACAGAATGATGTTTCAAAGCTTTCTGAGCAAGTGAATACGTATAGATCTGACATTGAGGGTACTATTAAAGAGAGTTATGATTCTTTTTCTAGTATTATGAAAGAAGAATATAGTGTTTTTGAAAATGAAATTAAGGATAATTTAAACTATTCAGAAGAAGAAATAAGAACTTTGAAAAATAATTTGCAGATTCAAGTTAGTAATATAGAAACTGAATTTAAGGATAGATATAATTTGATAACTAAAAGTGTTGATGAAAATATATCAGAACTTAAACTTAAAGCTCTAAACTATGATAATGAATTTAATAATTTTGTAAGTGAAATTAAGAATAATTTAATTGCATATAAAACTAATTTGATGAAAGAACTTGATGATCGTTACAATGTTATTAATACTAAGATTGAAAATTTTGAAAGACTTGAAGCAGAGCTTGAAAAAAATTATGAATTAATTAAGGAAGTCTATCATTTTAAGAATAAATTAGAAGATTTACGAAAAACTTTAATAGATGAAATAGATCTTGTAAAAAAATATAAGGGTGATTTTGAAAGTGTTACTAGAGAAATTGAAGATGTTAAAATTAGAACATCAGATATTATTGAAGTATTTAATGATTTAAAGACGCATCAAATGGATATTAAAGGAATTAAAAAGGATTTTGTTGAATTCCTTGATTTTTATTCTTCTTTTAAAGAAAGGTATAAGAAATTTACAGAATCTTATGATGAGATTCAGATTTATAAAACTAAACTGAAGGAAATAAAGGACGATCAAAATACTATTCTTGATAATTATGATAGGATTGGTAATAAGGATACTATATTAAAGTCTACGCTAGAATCTGTTGATAGAAATTTTGATTTAATAAGTGAAATAGAAAGCAAAATGAATGTGTTATTTAAGGAAAGTTCTGGACTTACACATAATATTGGAGAATTAAAAGACATTGTGTCAGAATTATTAGCCAATAAAGATTTATCACAGGAAGCGTTAAATAATGTTCAAAATCTTAAAGAGATGTTGTTGGAGATTGAGGATAAATTAGGATACATTCAAAATGTAAGAGAAAAAGTTGCAAAATCTGAAACTAGATTAGAAAATTTAAATGTTGCTGCTGAAGAGAGAATTAAGACTCTTGGTATTCTTGTTAAAACAGAATCTAAGTATAAAGATAATATTGGTCTTAATAATGCAACAGTTAGGGATTCTGTTATTAAACTTATGCGACAGGGATGGAGTGCATTAGAAATTTCAAGAGCTACTAAATTATCTGTTGGAGAAGTTGAGCTTATTTTAGAACTTGGGATTGTTAGCAAAAGTGATGATTAAGGAATAGTTTGTGGGGAATATATTTGATATAGCTAAAACATTGCATCCTCTTGAAGTGAGAGTGATTTTGAATTATAAAGAGGAAGATTCGGTTTTTGCATTGAGACTTTCTAAGGATTTAAATTATAATGAAGGGCAGTCAAATAAAGTGGTTGAATGGCTCTTGTCTAAAGGCATCCTTAAGGAAACTTTTAGAAAACTTAATGTTTTTTATCGTTTAACTGAGAAAGGTGTTGATGCTTTCAATAATGGTTTGATCGAAGAGAGAATAGTTACTCTTGTATCTCAAAAAATGGTTTTGGTTTCCAATTTGGCATCAGAGTTAAAAATTGATTTTAGGGATGTGGGTAAGGCATTTGGTAATTTATCTAGAGAGGGTGTTTTATCTTTAGGATCAAATAAAGAAATTATTATTAAAAATTTAGAGTGTGCTAGTTATAAAATGGTTAAGATATTGGTTGAGAGAGCTAGAGATCAAGATTTATTGGAAGATGCTTTATCGCAGGATGAATTATTAATTATTTCCAATTACTCAAAAAAGAAAGGCGCTAGTGACGTGCTCTTTAAAATCATAGAAAAATTGGACTTAAGATTTGAATTTACTAAGTTTGGATTAGAAATAAAATCTTATCTTGAAAAAAATGATTTAAAGGGTAATGAAATTGTAAAATTAACACCTGAAATGCTCAAAAATAAGTCTTATGAGAATAAAAATTTTCGGGCTTATAACATTCATGTGTCATCAAATAAAACTTTTATTGGACGTGCAAATCCTTATTCAGAGTATATATCTAAAGTTAAGGATAAGCTTGTAAGTCTTGGTTTTGAAGAGTTTGATGGTCCTTTGGTTGAGAGTGAATTTTTTAATAATGATGCTCTTTTTATGCCACAATTTCATCCTGCACGTGATATAAGAGATGTTTATTATATTAAGGAACCAAATTCGTTAAAGTCTTTGCCTGAGCCTTATTTTTCTAATGTGAAAGCTGTTCATGAAAATGGGTATATTGCAGGCTCAAGAGGTTGGAAATATAATTTTAGTGAGAGTATTTCAAAAAGATTAGTTTTAAGAACACAAGGTACAGTTCTCTCGGCAAAACAATTAATTAATGCAAAAAATCCTGGTAAATATTTTGGCATTGTTAGATGTTTTAGATATGATCAAGTTGATGCTACTCATGGAGCTGATTTTTATCAAACAGAAGGAATTGTTATTGGAGATGTTAATATTAAAACTTTACTAGGTCTTCTTGAAATTTTTGCTAAGGAGTTGGCTGGAGCTACTGATTTTAAATATGTTCCTGCGTATTTTCCATTTACAGAACCTTCAATTGAAGTTCATGTTAAGCATCCTATTCTTGGTTGGTTTGAACTGGGTGGAAGTGGTATTTTTAGACCAGAGGTTACAAAACCTTTTGGAATTGATGTTCCTGTTATTGCTTGGGGTATTGGAATTGATAGAATGGCGTTGATGCATTTAGGATTAAGTGATTTAAGGGAACTTTTTACTCATAGTATTGGTGATGTTGCGTTAAGGCGAGGAAAGAGCAATGCCTAAGGTTGAAATTTATAAAAGTATTTTATTAGAAAAAATAGGAAAAAATTTGACGAATTATGAGCTTGAATCTATTATTGAGACTGCTAAAGCTGAGATTTGTGAAATTGATATAGTTAATGATAAGATCAAAATTGAATTTAATGATACAAATAGACCTGATTTGTGGTCTTCTGCAGGACTTGCACGTCATATTAAGACATATCTTTCTGGTAACGTACCTTCATTTGATTTTTTTTCAATGACAGATAATTTGCAAAAATTTTATGGTGAAATTTTTGTCAGTCCTGAAGTGTTTGGGATTAGACCTTTTATTTTTGGATTTTTAGCAAAAGGGATGATTTGTGATGAGCGTATGCTTGAGAGTTTAATTCAGTTACAAGAAAAGCTTTCTCATAATTATGGGCAAAAACGAAAAAGAATTGCAATGGGAATGTATTCATCAAATTTGATTCATTTTCCTATAAATTATGTTACATGTAGTTCTGATTATAAGTTTGTTCCTTTAGGTATGGATATTGAGATGTCCATTAAAGAAATAAATGAAAGACATCCAAAAGGAATAGAATATTCGTCAATTTTTGAAAATGTTGATCAATATTCTTTATTGTTAGATTATAAGAACAATGTACTCTCTTATCCTCCTATAATTAATTCACGTGATATTGGAACTTTAAAAGTAGGTGATACTAATTTATTTATTGAGGTTACAGGAACTGATCTTGAAGCTACTTTGTTGTCTTTATCAATTGTTGCTTGTGATTTGTATGATATGGGTTTTAAAATTTTGCCAGTAAAGACTGTTTTTCCTAGGGAAACTTTATTTGGGAAGGAGATAATTTGTCCTTATTATTTTCAAAATAGTTTAAAAATTAATGTTGATAGTGTTAATAAACTACTTGGAAGTAATTTTACGGCAAATGATATGTGCCTTGATTTAAAAAAATTAGGAATTTCAGCTTATTTTGAAGAATCAGATACATTTTATATTATGCCTCCTGTTTATAGGAATGATTTTCTGCATGAAGTAGATGTTATCGAAGAGGTAATGATAGGAAAAGGATTGGATAATTTTAAGTCAGAGCTTCCCAAAGATTTTACTATAGGAAAATTAAGTCCAATAGAAGAATTTTCAAGAAGTGTTAGAAATTTGATGATAGGAATGGGATTTCAGGAGATGATTTATAATTATCTGGGTTCTAAGGTAGATTTTATTGAAAAGATGAATATTAAAGGTTCTGAACTTTTAAGTGTCTCTAATCCAATGACTGAAAGTTATGAGTATATTAGAGGTTCAATAATACCTGATTTGCTTAAATCTGAAAGCATTAGTTCAAATTTCCCTTATCCCCATAAAATTTTTGAGATTGGTAAGGTAGCTTTAAAAGATTTAGTTAGTGATGAGGGTACTGTTACTTATGATAATTTGGCTTTTTTAATGGCTGATAAGGAATTTTCATTTAATGAAATTAATTCTTTAGTTTCATCTCTTTTTTATTATTTAAATATTGGATTTAAAGTAAAAGAGTCAAGTAAAAATCTTTATATAGATGGCAGAGGCGCTGATATTTTAGTAAATGATATTGTTTTAGGCTGTTTTGGAGAAGTGTCACCTTACATATTAAACAATTTTGGAATTATGGTCCCATGTTGTGTCTTAGAGATTAATATTAATGGTCTTTTAAATTAGTGTCAGCATATTTTGATGTGAGTGAATTAGTTAGTATATTTAAGAATTTTTTTATATCGTTTAAAGTTAAATTGAGTTAAGAGGTTTTATGTTAAATTTTGAGGTATTAGATATAAAGAAATGTAATAGAGAGATTATAAGAACAGAGGTAGATTTTGTTGAAGATGTGATTATTGTTGGATCAGGCCCTGCAGGACTTACTGCTGGAATTTATACTGTTATGAGTGGATATAAGACAAGTATTTTGGAAGGACCTGAACCTGGAGGACAGCTTACAACAACCACAGAAGTTTATAATTATCCGGGATTTAAAAATGGTATAAATGGAAGAGAGTTGATGTTAAATATGAAGGAGCAAGCTATCAATTTAGGTGCTACTACTTATTTTGAAACTGTGAGATCTATAAAAAAAAGAGGTGATATTTTTTGTCTTTATACGGATAATTATATCTATAAGAGCAAATCTATTGTTATTGCATCAGGCTCTATACCTAAAAAATTAGATACTCTTAAGAATTTAGATTTATTTTGGAATAGAGGTATTTCTGTTTGTGCGATTTGTGATGGTCATCTGTTTAAGGGAAAAACTGTTGCTGTAATTGGTGGAGGTAATACGGCGATTTCAGAGGCTATTTATTTAAGTAAACTAGCAGAAAAGGTGTATGTTATTGTAAGAAAGAATTATATGAAAGCTATTGATATGTTACAAAAAAGTATTAAAACATTATCTAATGTTAATATTTTATATAACTGTGAGGCTAGAGAGGTTAGTGGGGAGAATATTGTCTCCAAAATTCATATTATGGATAATAAGCATAATTCTGCTTTTGAATTAAATGTAGATGGAATATTTATAGCTATTGGTTATAAACCAAATACAGAGTTTGTAAAAGGATTTTTGGAATTAGATGATGATGGATATATTTCTACTCAAGATATTGTGAAAACTAGTGTTAATGGAGTATTCTCATGCGGTGATGTTAGCAATAAGCTTTATGCACAAGCCATTACGGCTGCTGCTGAAGGGTTTTTGGCTTCTGTGGAAGTTAGAAATTTTTTGGGATAAGTGAGTTTATTTAATTGGATAGAATAAACTAAAGCAAGTTAAGTTGCCTTTTTATTTCAAATATTAAAATTCCTGTTGAGACTGATACGTTAAGAGAATCTATTTTTCCCTTAGTTGGTATTTTAATTAAAAAATCAGAATTATTTTTTAGTAGGTTATGTATTCCTTTGCCTTCATTGCCCATAATTAATGCAATTTTGTTGTCAGTTATTTTAGTGTTATTTATTGCTTGTCCTTTTATATCACTGGCATATATCCAAAATCCCTGTTTTTTTAAATATCTAATTACATTGTTTATATTTGGAACTGTTAATTTGTTTACATATTGACTTGCTCCAGAGCTTGTGCGTAAGACAGTTGCATTGTCTTTTACGCTTTTTCTCTGGTTAGTAATTACAAGATCAATATTGAATTGTTCTGCTGTTCTAAGAATTGCTCCAAAATTTTGAGGATCTTCTATACTATCAAGTATTAAAATAAGTATATTATTTTTATGTTGAAATTCTTTTAAGTATTCTTCTAAGTTTTTATTTTTATTTATTGTATTATAATCTTTTAAATTTTGTAATTTTAATGCAAAACCCCTATGATTGTTATTGCCAAGTATTTTTGTGAGATCATTTATTTTGATAATCTTAATGTTATGTTGTCTTGCTAATTGTTCAATACTTATGGCTTTTGGACTTGTTTTTGAAATATATAGTTCAAGTCCTTTATTATTTTTGATGCTTTCAATTATTGAATTAGCGTGTGTAATGTACATATTAAATTTTATTTAAGGTAACTTCATCAATGTCTTTGATTTCCTTGCTTAGAGTTTCTAGTAGTTTGATAGCATTATTATTTAGATTTTTAGGAGTTTTGACCTTAATGATTAAAATAAGATTTCCAAATTTTTCTGTATGTAATATTGGCATTCCTTCGTTTTTGACAATGATTTGTTCATCATTTTCTGTTCCTTTTGGAATTTTTATTGAAATTTTTTTATTTGCTATTGTTTGTATTTTAATTTCTTTTCCAAGTGCTGCTTGAGTAAAGCTTATTGGTAGAGTTGCGTATAGGTCTTTTCCATTTCTTTTAAAAATTTTATGAGGTTTTATTAATATTTTTATATAGAGGTCTCCGTATTGTTGACTATCAGGATTTATGCTTCCTTTTGCTCTCATTTTAATTTGTTGGGCGTCATCAATTCCTGCTGGAATTTTGAGTTCAAGCGTTTCTTTATGTTTAACCCCTCCAGCTCCTTTGCATGATTTGCAAGGATTTGATATTATTTTTCCATTTCCATAACATTTTGGACATGTGGTTGTTACTCTAAAAAATCCTCCTCCTTGCATTACTCGGCCATTACCATTACACATGTTACATACCGAAGGAGATGTTCCTTTTTCAGATTTCTTACCTAAACATGATTCACATAATATGTTTCTTGATATGTTAATGTTATTTTTATATCCTAAGTAAGCATCCTCAAGAGATATTTCAATTTGATATGTTAAGTCTTGACCTCTCTCTTGATATCTATTTTTGTCTTGTCCACGTTTTCCAGTAAAAAATGAATCAAAAATATCTCCAAAATCTTCAAAAATGTCAGAAAATCCACTAAATCCACTAGAAAATCCACTAAATCCTGATGCTCCTCCTTCAAATGCTGTATGTCCAAATCGATCATATTGTGCACGCTTATTGTCATCGCTTAAAACCTCATAAGCTTCTGTTGCTTCTTTAAATATGGATTCAGCTTCTTTATTATCTTTATTTTTATCAGGATGATATTTAATTGCTATTTTTCTATATGCTTTTTTTATTTCATCTTTTGAGGCTCCTTTTGAGAGCCCCAAAATTTCATAGTAATCTCTTTTCACTATTTTTTATCCTCATCAACAACTTCGTAATCAGCTTCTTTGCTTTCACTACCTGCATTGTTTTGAGCATTGTTTTGAGCTGGTGAACTTGCTTGAGCATCCTTGTACATCATTTCAGCTATTTTATAAGAAGCTTGTTGTAGTTCTTCTGTTTTTGATTTTAGTAAAGATATGTCTGAACCTTCTAATGTATCTTTAAGTTCCTTTATTTTGTTTTCAATAGCTTCTTTATCTTGATTTGTTATTTTCTCTCCATATTCTTTTAAAGATTTTTCTGTTTGATAGATTAATGAGTTAGCTATGTTTTTTGCTTCTATGCCTTCTTTTAATTTTTTATCTTCCTCAGCATGACTTTCAGCATCTTTGACCATTCTTTCAATTTCTTCTTCAGATAGTCCTGATGATGATTCAATTCTAATTTTTTGTTCTTTACCAGTTCCCATATCTTTAGCAGAAACATGAACTATTCCATTAGCATCAATGTCAAAGCTAACTTCTATTTGTGGAACACCTCTTGGAGCTGCTGGTATTCCATCAAGAATAAAGTTGCCCAGTACTCTGTTTTGTGATGCCATTTCTCGTTCACCTTGTAAAACTTTGATATCTACAGAAGTTTGATTATCTGCTGCTGTTGAGAATACTTGACTTTTTTTTGTAGGAATTGTGGTGTTTCTTTCGATTAATTTTGTCATGACACCACCAAGTGTTTCAATTCCTAGTGATAGAGGTGTAACATCAAGAAGTACCATATCTTTGGCTTCTCCTGTAAGTATTCCACCTTGAATAGCAGCACCTATTGCCACAGCTTCATCAGGATTTACACCTTTATTTGGTTCTTGTCCAAATATTTCTTTTACGATTTTTTGAATAGCTGGTATTCTTGTAGAACCTCCAACAAGTATTACCTCATTAATATCAGAAGCTTTAAGCCCAGCGTCTTTAATGGCTTTTAGGCATGGTTCTTTTGTTTTTTGAACCAAGTGATCTACCATTTGTTCAAATTTTGCTCTTGTAAGAGTATATTGTAAATGTTTAGGACCATTTGCATCGGCTGTGATAAATGGAAGATTTATTGATGCTTCTTGGGCACCTGAGAGTTCTATTTTTGCTTTTTCTGCTGCTTCTTTAAGTCTTTGAAGTGCCATTTTATCGTTTGATAAATCAATAGCACTATCTTTTTTAAATTCAGTAATTAGATATTTAATGATTTCATCATCAAAGTTATCTCCTCCAAGATGGGTATCTCCATTTGTTGATTTAACTTCAAAAACGCCATCTCCAAGCTCAAGAATTGAGATATCAAATGTTCCACCACCTAGGTCATAAACAGCAACGATTTCTTCGTGTTTTTTTTCAATTCCATAAGCAAGAGCTGCAGCTGTTGGTTCATTGACAATTCTCTTAACATCAAGTCCTGCAATTTTTCCAGCATCTTTTGTTGCTTGTCTTTGTGCATCATTGAAATATGCTGGTACAGTAATTACAGCTTCAGTAACTTTTTCTCCCAAATAGGCCTCGGCTGTTTCTTTCATTTTTGTGAGAGTTGCTGCTGATATTTCTGGTGGTGACATTTGTTTTTTGATATTGGAGATATTTACACGTGCATCACCATTTTGTCCTTTTTCGACTTTATAAGGAACCATTTTGATTTCGCTTGCAACTTCTTCAAATCTTCTTCCCATAAATCTTTTTATTGAATATATGGTATTTTCAGGGTTTGTAACCATTTGGTTTTTTGCTACTTGTCCTACAAGTCGCTCACCTTTGTTTGTATAAGCTACAATTGATGGAGTAGTTCTTCCTCCTTCTGAATTTTGTATAACAACAGGTTTTCCATGTTCCATTATGGCTACACATGAATTTGTTGTTCCAAGATCAATTCCTATAATCTTTCCCATATAAGGCCTCCTTTTGTTATTTTTTGATTTCTAATTATTCTAATTAATTTTTACTTTGTGCAACTTTAACTTTTGCAGTTCTTAATACTCGATTATTGTAGCAGTATCCTTTTTGATATACTTCTACAATTTGAGGATTTATAATTTGTTCTTTTTCTTCTATACTTATTGCTTCATGTTGACTTGGATCAAATTCATCTCCTAGTTTTCCAAATTTTTTTAGATTATATTTTTTGTCAAAGCTTGAGAGTATTTCATTTTCAATCATACTAATTCCTGATAATAGGGTATCAAAATCTTTTGACTGCTTTGATGAATCTATTGCTCTCTCTAAATTGTCAAGGAAAGTAATTATATCTTTCATTATGTTTTCATTTGCAAATTTAATAAAGTTTTCTTTATCTTTTTCAAGTCTTTTTCTAAAATTTTCAAATTCTGCTTGTTTTCTTAAATATAAATCTTTTAGATTGGAAATTTCATTTTCAAGTTCAATAATCTTTTTCTCCATGTTAGGGTTATCTTCGTTTTGGAATGTTTCATTTTCATTTTCTTTAATTTTTTCGGGGTCTTTACATTTTTCCTTTTCGTCCACTTTAGCCTCCTTTTATAAAGCATTTTATCTATAAAAAAAATATTTTACAAATTTTTTCTTTATGAAAATTTTTTTAAATTTGATTCATTTTAATTATCTTTAAAAGGGTTTATGTTGACTATAAAACTATACTAGTATAATATTGACACATATTTTAAGCTTAATAAATTCTTATGTGTATTTTTTTGTCAAAATAAAAAAATGTTTTAATTTTTTCTTAAAAATGCAATTGACGTTAATACTAGGAAATATGTATTGTTTAATGGATTATTATAATTTTAATTTAGTTTTTCTATATTAAAGATTAATTTTTATATAATTTATTTCATGTGTTTTGGGGTTTTCTTGTAATTTTTTCTGTTATTGCTTATTATTTACTTTGTGAAAATATGTGTAGCTCAGATAAAGTGTCGAATTTTTAGGTTTAATGAAATTTTAAATGAATTTAAGGTAAATTGTGAGTATGCTATTCAAAATAAGGTTGATATTTTAGTTTTTCCTTTTATTTTTATTGAGGGTATTGAATATGAAAATTTGTTTTATAGGCCCGAATACGTTAAAAAGATTTTGTATTGTATTGATTTTATAAAAGGACAAGTTGATGCTGGACTTTGTGTTGTATTTGGACATTATAATTTTTATGATGGCAAATTATTTGATTGTATATCTGTGGTAAGTGATCATCAGTATATTTTGACAACTAGAGAAGTTAATGTCCCAGTATTATTTAGTTATAAAGGTCAAAGTATTGCTGTTTTAAATTTAGATGATGAACTCTTGTTTCATAAGTCTCAGTACAAATTTCATGATTCTTTTAGTAAAATTGATTATCTTGTAATTCCATCAAAATCTTATTTTACTTGTGAAAAAAATAATTTAAGACTTGAGTTTTTTAAAGATGTAGCTATAAAAAATAATTTGGAAATTGCTTATGCCAATTTATATGGCATTTATGATTCTATCGTATTTGATGGTTTGAGTTTTTTTATTAATAAATATGGAAAAATAAAACAAGCCAAAGAATTTGAATATGATATTTTATTTAATGAAGAATTTTATGATTTAGAGTTTGATTGTGAATCCAAAATTTTTGATAAACTTCTTGGAGCATTGGTTATTAGCTTGAGAGAGTATGTTGCTCTTGCAGGCTTTGAAAAAGTTCATTTGGGTGTTTCTGGTGGTATTGATTCTGCTCTTGTTGCTTATATTGCATGTACAGCTTTAGGTGCTAATAGAGTTATAGGTATTTTTATGCCTAGTAGATTTTCATCAAAAGGTTCTGTTTTGGATGCAGAAAGACTTGCTAATGAATTGGGATTTGAATTGATTCATATGCCAATTGAGAGCATGTTTCAATTTTCTTTGGATTATCTTGATGGGTATTTAAATACAAAGGGAGTTACTGAAGAGAATCTTCAAGCTAGACTTAGAGGATTGTTTTTAATGTCTTATAGTAATGCAAATAGATCTTTACTTTTGAATACTGGTAATAAGAGTGAAATTGCTGTTGGTTATTGTACGCTTTATGGTGATTCTTGTGGTGGAATTTCTTTGATTGGAGATTTATTTAAGCTAGATGTTTATAATCTTGCAAGATATGTAAATAAAAAAGAAGGTAGGGAAGTTATTTTTAGTAATATCCTTTTAAAAGAACCTTCTGCAGAACTTAGAGCTGATCAAAAAGATAGTGATTCTCTTCCTACGTATGAAGTTCTTGATGGTATATTAAATAGGTATCTACTTGAAAATGAGCCTTTGGAATTGCTTTACAAATCTTTTGGGAAAGAAGTGGTTGTAAGAGTGTTAGATCTTTATTCTGGGAGTGAGTATAAGAGAAGGAAAGGTCCTATGATAGTTAAAGTTTCCAAAAAGGCGTTTGGTAGCGATATTTTTCTTCCTATTTCAAGAGTTGCGTTGATTGAGGATGAATAGTAATAATGTTATTAATGTATTAAATGAATTTGGTTTAAAAATAGAAGAGATTTTTTTACTTATCAATACTTATTCTTATGCACTCTATAAAGAAACTCCTAGATATTTTTATGATGATATTACTAATTACCTTGAATTAACTTTAGATATTGCTAATAAATTTCAGGGAGAGTTTGCAGATTCTAAAGATTTGAAGTTGGGTAAATTTATGCTTAGAAGCATGAAGTGCGATTTAATGTCTTATTTATATTTGTCTTTGGAATTAATAGATAATTCTATGCATTATAGTGGAATTGGAGATGCTGGTATTGCCTTTTTTAAGGCCATTTCGTGTAAAATTTTATCGGTAGTATCTTATATAGAGATTGAGTTTGAGAATATGGTTTTCTCTTCTGCTCTTAAGAATAGAAAAGATGCAAATAAGGGTGGTAATCAGTTATTGATTTTTTCTTGTGAGAGTGCTTATAGTACAAAACTTGTCAATTATTTGATTTTAAAAGACTATATTGTTATATCTGCAAATACTGTAGATTTGTTTAGTCAGTTACTCTGTGATAATTTTTATGATTTGATTATTCTTGATTTAAATTCGGATGAAAATATTCAGATGATTTTAGATTTACTTAGAAATATTAAGAGTAATAGTCTTTATGAAATGGTTCCTGTTATTGTTATTTCTCAGATAACCAGAAAAGATATTATTCAAACTTTTATTGAAGAACAAGTTGATGATTATTTCTTTAAAAGTTTGGATTTATTGGTATTGGATATTAGAATAACTAGTTTTCTTAAAAAGAAAAAGGTGATAGAACAGGGACAAAAATATTTAGATCTTGTTTTGCATGGTAGAGAATGTGTTGAGAGTGAGCTTATTGAGGCTGGAAATTATATTGAAAATTTATTACCCAAGAAGATCCGAAACGAATTTTTTCATTCTAATTGGATCTTTGTTCCATCAAAAAGAATAGGGGGTGATTTTTTTAATTATTATTTTGTTAATGATGATAATTTAATAATTTATTTAATAGATATTTCTGGGCATGGAGTGGATTCTGCACTCTTATCCCTTAATGTTTCAAGTGTTATTAATTCTTATGTTATGAATAATAATGACATTAGTCCTTATAAGGTATTAAATTATGTTAATACTTATTTTGTAAAATTCAGAAGTGATATGTTTATTACGCTATGGTATGGTGTTTTAAATGTAAAGACTAAACATTTAAGATTTGCATCAGCAGGGGCACCTCCTGCTGTTGTTTTGAGTGAAAAAGGTAATGTTTATCTTAAGACTAAAGGTGCCATTCTTGGAATTGAAGAAATGTATCCTTGCAAGGAGAGTGAATGTTATTTGAATAAATTTTCACATCTGTTACTTTTTAGTGATGGTGTTTATGAGATTGAAAATAATCAGGATATAATAATGTCTATTGATGATTTTTATAAAATATTAAAAAAAAATACATTAAATCTAGATAGCTTTGTTTTAGAGCGTTTGTATAATAAAATGTTAAATTTGTCAAAATATAATGTATTTAGAGATGATTTTTCTATTTTAGAGTTTATTATTTATTAGTAGCTGTTTTGGTCTTCTTATATAATTAAATATAGCACATGTTTTTGATTGTTGTTTTGTATTAAACTTTAATCATTAAATGGGATGATATAATTTCTATTTTTATAGAAATTATGTGTATTTTTCTTTAAGTTATTTATAAAAAGATTTATTATTTGTTTTTGGTTTTCTGTTTTTGTGTATTTTTTATAGATGTTTTTTTGTCTTGTTTGATGCTTGAATTGTCGATAGATTTTAAAAGTTTATTTAATGTCCAGCTTGAAAATTTAATATAAAGTTTTTTTATAGGGTTTTTTGTATTTTTAAGTAATATCTTGAAAGATTCTATATTCATTATAGTTATTATTTCTTTTAAGGTTTTTGGCAAATTGTTAAAAATTTTAGACCCAACTTTATGTCCTTCTACAATGAAGGTTTGAAGCATCATTTGTTCTTTCTTTTGTAGTCTTCTCATGTATAATTTTAGTATTTTTTCTTGTGAATTCATTATTTCTGCATTAATTTGTTCTTGTTTTTTTGATATTTTTTTTGTTGATTCTATAATAGGCTTTTTAGGAAGAGATTTGTAAGGGTTTGTTCCTGGAATATAATTTTTTGGAATTTTCATCTATCTTGTTACTCCTATTTTATATTTGCTGTGTGCTTTTATTAATTTTATTAAGTTTTTTGCTTTTATACAACCAATATTGATATTTTAATTCTTTATTATTAATATTGAATGATATGAAGAGATATTTGAGTTTGAGTTTTTTTTACTTGTTAATTGGTATTTTATTTTTATTTATAATCATATTGATTCAATTTAGAAACTTGAGTTTAAATATATTTTTATTAAATGATTTAAAATTTTTCGTTAATAATAAAGTTGAAGATAGTCATTATGTTTTAGATAATCTTGTTCTTAATATAAGAGGTATTAAGATAAATTTATCTAAAACTTATCCTATTATTATTCCTGAAAATAGTCTTAAGCTATATCCAATTTCTTATAAAGTACAAGATAATTCAATTTATGTTTATTTTGAAAATAATATTTTTTTATTATTTGTATTTGATTTAAATAATAATTTTCAGATTAGTTCCAATCTTTCTAAAAAATTTTTAATAAGTTATGAAATTGAGAGCGATTATAAAATTTTATTTGACAAAAATATTATTGTGAATGATTCTACAAATAACTATTTCGATGTTTCTTTAGGCAAACATAGTAAACTAAAAGAGAGGGAAATTTTAATTAGTCCTCAAGAAGTTTTTCAAATTGGAAATTTAGTTGCAAAACCTCAAATCGCAAATGAAGTAGTATCTAGAGATATTCCTTTGAATATGAATTTTTCTGCTGTTTATTCATTAATTAAGAAGATAAGTAAAAAAAATTTTGATTCAGTCTTAATGAAATTTAGAGATAAAGTTTATGATGCATGGAGTAGCAGTTCAAATTTTAGCATTAAAAAGGGTGGATGGCGTAAGGGTAATGTATATTCTTTTGATGAGGATATATTTATTTATTATTTGGCAGAATCTTTAACAAGGCATAACTATGAGGATATATTTCCAAAACTTAAACCTTTAATCAGTCTTAATGAAGATAGTTTAACTTATTTAAGTTCAAGTTATTATGTTGATGCTGAAAAAATAGATATGTTTTTTCATTATCTCTCTGTAAATAAAACTTTTATTAATTCTCTTGAACCAGATAAAATTTTGAAATATTTAAAGGAAGATGCGTATCTTTTAGAAAAGATTTTTTTATCTGAAAATGTTTCTATTTTAAATGAATCGTTAAATATTTTAAGGACTCCAGAAGTAATATTAAGCTCTGGGTTTGATTTAACACAAGCCTATAATATTCTCTCTAATTATATTATATTCTTGCAGTTTGATAATGATAGTTTTATATTGGATAAGTTGAGAGAAGAGTTAATAAAATTTATTTCTACATTGTTTTTTGTAACTAATAATGGAGAGGCTTATGTTTCTGAGAATAAAAAGGATTTGTCTTGGGATATTGAGTATACACTTAAAATTGCTGGATTACTTAAAAGACTTGCTTCTAAGTTAAATTCTAATTTAATATTGGAGTTTGCTTGTAATGCTATTTACTATTCTTTGATGAACTCTGATGGTAATAGTATTCCATATGAGAATTATTATGCTGATATTGTTGATAATGATTATATTCCAAAATTTAATTTATTTCCCAATCTTGGAATTGGACATTGGATATATAGTTCGTCAAAGATTGTAAATTTTAATTTTTCTCAGTCTTTTTATTCTATTGAATTTGATCGTGATTTAAATTCTCCTGGATATTTCTTTTTTAAAGGTGTTGAACGTCCTACTTTAGTTAGATTTAGAAATATTAATTGGTTTACAGATATTCAATTTTATATATATTCTGATGGGTGGAGATATTATGCTGGAGATAAAACATTGGTTTTAAAAATAACACCTAAAAAACTCGATGATACAAAAATTTTTTTAAGATTTGATAATATAATGGGATTTAGGGATATTGATGAGTAAAATTGTTGATTCAACTCAGTTAATTGTTGATATTGGAAATACAAGTATATCTTTTGCGTTATATGATGTTGGAGGCATGCAAATATTTTGTAAACTTAAAACAAAACTTGATTTAAGTTTTAGAGAGCTTTGTAACTTTCTTAAACTCAAATTTAACTTTAAAGTTAGTAAAGTATTTGTAAGTAGTGTTGTACCAGTTATCGATAAAGTGCTTATTGATGCAATTATTTTTCTTTATAATGTGACTCCTTTATTTATTGGTTATGATTTAAGTTATGATTTAAGTTTTGAATTTTATAATGGTCGTAAGTTTATTTTAGGATCAGATGTTTTTGCAAATCTTATTGGAGCTATTGAATATTATAATATTAATGATGCTTTGATTGCAGATATTGGTACAGCTTGTACTATTTTTGCAGTTAGTAGAAAAGATGGCATACTTGGAGGTTTAATTAATGGTGGACCTTTCACAAGTTTGACTGCATTAGTTGAAAATGCATATCTTTTAAAGGATTTTAATCTTGTAGTGCCTCAAAATTTATTGGGTTTGTCAACTATTGATAGTGTCAATAGCGGTGTAATTTATCAGTATAAGTATTTAATAGAAGGTGTTTATCATGATCTTATTCGTAATTATGATAGAGAATTTAAATTAATAATTACGGGGGGAAATTCTAATTTGATTTTACCTTTAATAAGTGTAGATTTTATATTTAATTTATATTTGACGCTTGAAGGCATTAGAATTTTGGGAAATGCTTTTAAAGAAAATCATTTGTCTTAAAATTAAAAATGTTTGTAAATAGTTCTTTTTTGTTGAAGCTTTTGTTTATTCCAAATCTAGTTAATGAAAAATCATATTTTACAGGATCATCTTTGTTTTGTTCTAAAAAATATTTTGTAACTTCTATTGCTCTTTTGAGACTTACATTCTTTGTATTTTGAAGATTAAATAGTTTTGCTGAAATATCTCTCATATGAGTATCCATTGGAATTATTAAATTTGATGGATTAATTTTATTCCAAATTCCCAAATCAACATTGTCTTTTCTTATCATCCATCTTAAGAATAAAAATAGTCTTTTACAAGCGCTTCCTTTTGATGGTTTGGGGAGTATCATTCCAAATGGCTTTTTATTAACATTTTCCATTTGTGTTATAAGCTCGTCTAAACTTGCTATAAAGTTTTTGTTTTTTTTGTAGATGTTATGAAATAAATTTTCAATTGATAGATATTTTTCTTTTATTGTTTTAATAGACATTAATAATTTAACAATGTCTTCTGTTGTAAAAAACCTGTATGTAAAGTCTTTATATATTTCATTTAAATCTTTTCTTGTAAATGTTTTGAGTGTTTTTGAAGGTTGTTTTCCAAGTGGTTTTAAAATGTACTCAATTGCTGATAATATTCTCTCAACTCTTCCTAATGCTAGTGATGAGCTAATTAAACCTACAAGTTCAATGTCTTCTTTTTCTGTATATTTATATAAAAATTCTAATGGGTCTGGATGAACAAATTCTCGTTTATTATATTTACTGTATATAAATTCTAATATTTCTGATATTTTATCCTTATTTTTTTGCATTCTCAAATTCTAACAACCCTAACAATATTTTTTTTAATTTTTTATCATAAAGTTTGTCTGTTGCCCATTTTCCAGTGAGATCATATATTGTTGGGGCAGATCCTCTTTTGACGAAATAAAATCTAGGATCAACCATATTTGAGTTTATATCTTGGCTTGAGGCATAGGCTTTTAAATGTTGAATGTGTGCTCTTATTCCTTCTTGCATATTAGAAAAAGAATTTCCCTTTGTAAAATTGTCAGTGGCTCCTAATCCTGAAAAATTATGTTGTTCTTTTGATACTATCCCATTAAATTTTAAAATGCCTGTTTCAAGTAACATTTGGGCATAGGCAATATCATAATTTATTCCTTCAATTATAGCTTCTTCTATGTAAATTTGTGCAATTGTTTTGACATATTCTGCTTCAAGATAAGGATTCATTTTTAATGTATATTTTACAATATCCTCTACTTGACTTTTTCCTTTACTTAGTAAAAAGGGAATATATTTTTCTTTTTGTGTTGAGGTGTTTATTTCAATTATTTCTTCAATGCAGTAACTCTTTACTGTTAATAATATTTGTGATATTAATAACAGTATAAACTTCTTGTGCATTTTTAATGTCCTTTATCTTCAATAAATTGATCAATTTCATTTATCATGAAATCAAATCTTGGTAATGTTAATTCTTGATTTTTAAATAAGTTGAAACTTGATAAATAACTTCTACTAAAAATGAAATCAGAAATCTCACCAATATGATTCATGTTGATTATTTTTATAGAAGATATATCCGATTCTGTTTGTTGCCATTCATTTTCATCTTGTTTTATTAATAATTGTAACGTTTTGATTTTAAATTTTTGAGGTTTACCCCCAATATTTATATATTTTTTTATTTGTTGATTTTGATTTATGATTTCATTTGCAATGTTTATTTGATTTCCCATTGTAATTAAGACCAATTGATTTATATTCATTCTTGAATCTAAAAATTTTAATTTTTGACTTGATTTTACAAGTTCTATTACATTTTGAATTTCTGTAATATCGGATGTTTTGTCTTTTCTTTGACTGAAAATTTTGATTGGTTCTACCAAATATTTAATCATTGAGTTTGAAATATGTGTTAGTAAAGTTGTATTGTTATTTTTAATAAAGTTATGGATGTTTATATGTTTGTATATTGGAGAATATAGATATACAATATTTCCTTTTTTAACTAGTCTGTTTACAAGTGATTTAAACATTGAGTCATGCGAATAAGAAGGTAGAATAATTAGGATACTGTCATATAGTTTTTGATTGGTGCTAATTGGTGCGTCTTTATATACATTTTCATATGTTGGAAGATAATTCATTTCATTTATAAAAAAAGGATTAAAATCATAATAAAAAAAAGGGTTTTGACGTTTTAGTCCTAATGTGAGATTAATTGGATACCAAACCGATAGATTTAAGTTATTTTTGTGATCTTTGATTTTTGTAAATCCTATTTTATAGTTTGCATTTATGTCTTTTGGATAATTGATAAAGAAACTGAGATATGAAAATATTGTTGCAATAAATACTATTATTATTGATGGTATTACTATCATTATTTTAAAAGGAATAGTGAAAATTATTCTTTTAAGTTTGTTGTTTTGTTTCCTTTGTTTTTGTCTTCTAAGAATGATTGTTTTTAGGGTTTTAATAGTAGTTATTATTAAGAAAAATAGGAATATGGAGCCGGTATATAACATTAATGGTCTTGCTTCTATAAGATATAGCGTAATTATGAAAAAGGTTCCTGGGAATATGATGAAATAATCTTCATAAGAAAATTCTTTTTTAAAATTAAACAAATTTATTATTAAAAATATACCAAAACTTAATAAAAATATTGTTTCATAAGATTGTTCGTACATAAAAAATATTTTTTCCTTAACTAATTATAAGCATAAAAACTTTATTTACAAAATAATTTATTGAGTTGCATTGAGCTTTTAATGATATAGCCAGATTTTTTCTTTTATCGTTTAATTTTATTATGATATAATTGGGGTTCTTAAGGGGTAATGGTAATACATGTTAGGAATATTTTTAGGAACTGGTGCATCAAGTGGTGTTCCTATGTTGAATTGTAATTGTAGAGTATGTAATTCAGATTTTTGTAAAAATAAAAGACTTAGAAGTGCATTTTTGTTAAGTTTGTGTGGTCTTAATTTATTGATTGATATGGGACCTGATATTAGAACACAGCTTTTAAGGGAAAATATTTTGAAATTGGATTTGGTATTGTATACTCATGAACATTATGATCATATTATGGGACTTGATGATATTAAATTTTATACAAGGTGTGTTCCTTTACCTATTTATGCCCGAGAGACTACTATGCATCATATTAAAAATGCATTTCCACATAATTTTTCATCAAGAATGTCTATCAGTGGAAAAGCCAATATTCTTCCTAGATTAGCAGTTGATTTTGAGCAAATTTTTTTTAAAGGAATAAAGATAATTCCAATTCCTTTACTGCATGGAGATATAATTAGTTTGGGGTATAGAATAAATAATTTAGCATATCTTACTGATGTTAAGTCTATTCCCGAGATTTCTTATAGTTATTTAGAGGGATTAGATGTATTGGTGATAGATGCTTTGAGAATTAAACCTCATCCAGGTCATTTAAATTTTGATGATGCTATTCTTGAAGTTAAAAAGATCAATCCTAAAATTGCTTATTTCACTCATATTGCACATGATATTATGCATGATGAATTTGATTATTTGAGGAGGGATAATATTTATTTAGCTTATGATGGCTTACAAATATATATTTAGATTGGTATATAATGATGAATTTGATTTCTTGGAATGTTAATGGAATAAGAGCTGTTTCTAATAAGGGTTTTCTTAATTTTATTGCAGAATATAGTCCTGATATTTTGTGTTTGCAGGAAACCAAGGCTTTAAAAGAACAGTTACCTAGGGAACTTATTGATATTGAGGGATATTATTCATATTTTTCAAAATCCATAATCAAAGGTTATAGTGGTGTTGCTATTTATTCAAAAATTGAACCTATTAAATTGGAAAATATGAATATTGAAATATTTGATAGAGAAGGGAGATGCATTATTGCTCATTATCATGATTTTATTCTGATTAATGCATATTTTCCTAATTCACAGTCTTTAAGAAAAAGACTTAATTATAAGCTTGAATTTTTGATGAGTTTTGAATCTATTGCAAATTCATTTGTAACTTCTGGAAAAAATCTTATTGTTTGTGGGGATTTTAATATTGCACATACGGAAATTGATTTGTCCAATCCTAAGACTAGCAGAGAATCTGCTGGCTTTTATGTTGAAGAAACCAATTGGATGGATAATTTTTTAAATAGAGGTTATGTGGATACATTTAGAATGTTTAATAAGGAGCCAGGTAATTATACTTGGTGGGATTATAAGACGAGAGCTAGGGAACGTAATGTAGGATGGAGAATTGACTATTTTGTTATAAATAAGGCTTTTCAATTTAAAGTAAAAGATGCTTTAATTTTAAATAAGGTAATGGGTAGTGATCATTGTCCTGTTTTTTTAAAATTAAAGCAATAGATTAATATGTATGGGAGTTATGTATGAGTCGGTATTTTGTAATGGTTTTGTTTTTGTGTATTCATAATCTGATTTTTGGAATAAAGTTGATTAATTTAGAAAGTATTGATTTTTATCGCAGTCTTGAGAAGCAGGATTTATTATTTATAATTCATTTATTAGAACGTGAAAAATATTTAAATCAAAAGGATGAACTCTTTACATATATTGATTTAGCCAATCAGGCTTTGATTGAGAAAGGTACACAGGTTTTGGGTGGCAATGATAAATTGGATGATATGCAACTTATTAATTCTTTGCAACGAGATAATCTGGATAATTATAATAGTTCAAAGTTTGTCTTGCAAGCATCTAAGGCGTTAAATATTTTTGTGTTTTTTGATGATATTGATGGGTTTTTAAAAACATTAGATGGTCGTAGAGTAAGTTTTAGTGATGGTAATTTTGTTATCTTAGATCAGGTTTCTTTTAAAGGTTATAATAATGTTGCAAGTGAACATTCTACTATTGAAATTTATGAGAAAAGTATTCTAAATCCTGATTTTAATAAACTTATTTTAGACAAATTGGGATTTTTTGTTTATATTGGGGAATTAAATAAAAAAATTTATTTTAATGATATTGTAAAATTGTCTAAAGGGGAACTTTTATTTTTATTTTATGAATTGTTTCCTATTTCTAGATTAAAGGGTATAAAGGATTGGTATGATTTTGGATTTACGTCTATTATTAGAGAAATTAAAAAAGTTTATAATACAAGAATTAATTCAAGGAAATTAAAATGAGATGTAAACGCATTAATAATATTACTATATTAAAAGTTGTTTTTTTTGTTTTGAGTTTTATTATTTTATCTTGTTCATCTTCTAAGTTAAGTTTGGATAAAAACTTAGTAAATGGTCAACTTAAAAATGGACTTAAATATTATATTTATAAAAATCAAATTCCAAGTAAATTTGTTCATATGGGAATTTTGTTTAATGTTGGTTCTTTAAACGAAGAGGAAAATGAAAGGGGTTTAGCCCATTATCTTGAACATATGGCTTTTAAAGGTACAGAGGATTATCCTGGTAGTGAAGATATTTTGGAAATTCTCAAAAAATTTGGAATGAAATTTGGAGCTGATCTTAATGCTTATACTACTTTTGATAAGACTTACTATTATCTTGATTTGTCAGATGGTGGTCAGGAGAGTGAAGTTGATGAAGCTTTAAATGTATTGAAAAATTGGGCTTTTCAAATTAAGTTTGATGACTTAGAAATAGATAAAGAACGTAATGTTATTATTGAAGAAAAAAAATATAGAGATAATTATTCTTCTAGAATGTCCAAAAAAATGTTTGAGGTTGTTGGAGGTAATAGTAGATATTTTATTCGATCTCCTATTGGTATTGAAGAGAGGATTTTATCTTTTAAATCAGAGGACTTTAAAAAATTTTATAATAAGTGGTATAGACCAGATTTGACCAGTCTCATTATTGTTGGAGATATTGATCCAAAAGACATTGAAGAGAAGATAAAAAAATTGTTTGCATCTTTTAAGAAACCATTAGATGAGCCTGAAAAAGTTGTAATAAATTTAGATACTGTAATTGATAAAAAATTTGTAAGTATAGATGATGATGAAACCTTATTTCCTAGTATTGAGTTTATTTGTAAAGAAGAGACCAAAGGAGGTATTGTTACTGTTGAGGATCTTAAGAGATATATCGAGAAAAATTTATTAAATAGTCTTTTTATAAATAGATTTTATGAATTAAAGGTTATTGGAACAAATTATTTTAGCTCATTTAATAAATTTGGTTCGAATTATAAATCAGATAATAATTATATTTTGATTAAAAATATTTCTTTAACTATCGATCCAGAGCATTTTAAGGAAGCTTTTGAAGGGTTTTTTTATGAAATTGAGAGAATCAGGAAGTTTGGTTTTACGAAAGGAGAGATTGATAAAATTAAGTCCGAAATGATAACTTCTTATACTGTTGATAAAGAGAATCTTAAGAAACAAAAGTCTTCCATCATTGCAGATCATTTGGTGGGTGTTGCTTCATCGAATTTTCACTTGCTTGATGGTAATGAAGTTTTTGACGTTGCTATTAAATGTTTGAATAATATTAGCCCAGATACAATATCAGCTCTTGCTAGTAGTGAGGCCTTTATAGATAATATGACTGTTATTTATAAGTATTCTAAAAAATTACATTCTAATTTAACTTTTGAAGAGTTGCAAAAATTTCGTGATATTGCTTTAAATAAAGAAATTAAACCTTATGATGATGTGTCAATTCAGGGCGAATTCTTCAAAAAATCTTTGCAAAGTAAAAATATTGTTGATGAAAAAGAATTTATAAATGAAATTTCATCTTTTACTTTGGAGAATGGCGTTGAAGTTTATTTTAAACATAATGAAAATAAGAAAAATATAGTTGACTTTACTGCAATTTCTTGGGGTGGTTTATTAAGTGAGGATCCTGAATTGATTCCTGTTTTATCTTTGGCTCCAAGTATAGTTTCTAAATCAGGATATGGGGATTATTCTAAGCTTCAAATTGAAAAATATTTATCAAATAAATTGGTAACATTGATGCCATCGGTTTCTGAGAGAACTTCACGTATTAATGGTGGTGCTGAGGCTAAAGATCTTGAAACTTTATTTAAGCTTATATATTTTACATTTAATGAAGCCAAGATAGATGATGTTGTTTTGCAGACTACTATTGATGATATGAGTGCAACAATTAAGGCTAGGAAAAATAGTTCTAATTATCTTTTTTCTAATGCTATTAAAAAATTTTATAATAATGATGATTATCGTTTAAGAGATATTCAAGAATCTGATTTGCAAAATATATCAAAAGATATTCTTTTGGATTTTTATAAAAAGAGATTTACTTATGCAGACAATTTCAAATTTATTTTTGTGGGAGATATTGACTTAGATACAATAAAAAAATTTTCAAGTAAATATTTAGGTAATTTAAATTCTAAAAAGCTAAATGAATTTAGAGATTTAGATTATTCTTATAAAAAAAATACGAAAAGAATAGTTGTTGGTAAAAAAGAGGATGCTGCAAGTAGTACTGTATATGTTGTATATCCTTTCACGTTTAATTATACACCTGAAGAAGTCCTAAATTATAGTGCGTTGGCATCTCTTTTGAGTGAAGGTCTTGTTAAAGCTATTAGAAGAGAACAGTCTAGTGTTTATGGAATAGATGCGTCTTTTGATCACTATTTTAGAAAGCATTCTGATTCAGATGGTTTTATTGTTGTGTCTTTTACAGTTGAGCCTAAGGCTTTAGATAGTGTTTTAAAATCTGTTAATGAATATATTTTGGAGAGACAAAAAATAGATTTTGTAGATACTGATTTTGATTATATTAAGAAAAATATTATTAAAAATAATAATATTGCTTCTGAGTCCAATGGTTATTGGAGTTCAGTGATATTAAATTCGGTTTTGTGGCATGATTCTATTATAGATACTTTTAGTAATAAATTTGTTGATGATAATTTAAATAAAGATACAATAAATATGTTATTTAAGAAGATCGATTTTAAGCAAGGAACAGAGATTGTATTAATTCCAAGTAATGATAATTAATTTTCATTATATTGTTTTGTTTTTAATTGTTGTTGTCTTTAAAAAGGATTAATAGTTCTCCTGGTATTAATCCTTTTGTTTGCCATAATAATTTTTCTAATTTTATGGCCCATTGTTCATATTCTTTAAATTCAGTTTTGGAGAAGTAATTGGTGTTAATTAAATAATTTGCTATATTTTCTTTTGGGAGCGCGGTTGTATATGCATAAAATTCATTCATTACTAAATAATTAAATGTGACATCATAACCTATGTTATCTAAAAAATTAATCCAAGATTTTTTGTTATTTGGTGAAATATTTTTATTCCAAAAATTAACAATTTCTTTATTGAAATTATTGTCTATAAAAAAATACATGTGTAGCATTTCATGCATAAAGATTCTCATTTGGTCTGTTTTTGACATAATTTCATCTTCGGAGTAAGTTGCAAATGTAATGTTTTTTGATTTGTTTTTAATTTTTATTATGTTATTTTCAATATATGCTAATTTGTTGGCTATAATTAAGTTTTTTAAAGTTATTTCTTCTTTATTTAATTTAATATTTGATTTTTGTGCTTCATTAAAAAATGTAATTATATCTTGGAGTCTATAATCATGACCACCCCATCCTACTTTATTTTCTAGTTCAGTATTTGATAATAATCTTCCTCTAAATTCTTTTTTTTCGAGAAAGAATGCCATTCTTTTTAACATTAAGGCTTGATCGTGCAATGTTTTAAATTTTATTATGTATACATTAGGATTTGCTATGAAATTAAAGAATTCAAAAGAATCTCTTCTGTAATTTTTTTTTGTATAATTGAAAATAAGTTTTAAGTCAGCATTTATTGGTTTATTGATTTCATAATAATCATTCATATTAATGTATCCAATTTCATTAATTTGAATCATATTGTCGTTTTTGGTAGATTTTATTTCATCATTGTGATTTTCTAGTGATGTATACTTGATGAGATTTGATAGTACTATTTTTTGTGATTCTTTTTTTGAATATAAATTTGTTATTATGGGATTTAATATTGTTTCTTTTGATTTAAAGCCTATTATTGGAAACATGTTTTTATTGAGATTAAAATTGATAGAATATCCATCCTTATCAATGAATATTTTAAATTTTTGGAGATCTGTTTTTGTTGTTTGTATACTGGATTTTTGTATTTCAATGTTATTGAAATTGATAGATTTGATATTATTTATTTTGATTTCTAATATCATTGTTTGATCTTGATTAATGATTGTTGGGATATTGTATGAGTGACTTTTGTATTGGGTGTTAATTTTTATATTTGCATTTTTGTTGTTCTTTAGATTTAATATGAGATGATCTATTTTTTCGTTATGACAGTATACTATTTTTTTATTATTGTTGATTATTATGCATTTTTTTTGATTATTAGTTTCATTGATTGCATAAAGTCTTGTCAAGAAGATTAACATCATTAAAATTCTTTTCATTACATACTATATTATAATGAAAAAAATGTGATAAATGAAAATTTAAGCAAATTTTTTACATCCTCTAGGGGAATCGAACCCCTGTTGCCAGGATGAAAACCTGGAGTCCTAGGCCACTAGACGAAGAGGACAAAAAATTGAGCTCAGTAGGACTCGAACCTACGACTCTCGCCTTAAAAGGGCGATGCTCTACCAACTGAGCTATGAGCCCAAAAACAAAATCAAGTTTATCAAAACTAATTATACCATTTATATTAAATAATGTCAACACCTTAGGATGGGCAACACTATCATTATTTTAATGAGCTGCACAGGACTCGAACCTGTGACCAGCGGGTTAAGAATCCGCTGCTCTGACCACCTGAGCTAGCAGCCCGTAGTTTATATGAACTACTAAATAGAATAAATACTTCAAGACATAATGTCAAGAATTGTGATTATTTTTTTCTATTTTTTGTAGTAAATTTTTTGCTTCTAAATGATTAGGATTTAATGTCAACAGTTTTGTTAAAGTTTCTTTTGCTAGAATTTTATTCTTTGCATTAATTCTTGACTTTGCAAGTTTTAATAGTATATTTTGATTGTTTGGGAAAAATCTTAAAGCGTTTTCATATGCAAAATCAGCTTCATTATATCTCTCAAGTTTATAAAAAGAATCTGCAGTTAGGATATATACTTTAGCTATTCGAGCTCCATTAGCATCAAGTCCGATATATTTTTGAAAATGTTTTAGAGCATTTTTATATTGTCCTTGAAAAAAGTAAGCTTCTCCTAATGCTTGAATTATTCTTGAATCATGTTTTTTTATTTCAAGTCCTTTAATAGATTCTAGTTCAGCTTTTTTATATTCTCCTGTTGCTATTAAGCTCCATATAAGTATTACTCTTGCATCTAAATTATTTGAATTGTTTTTTATTTCATTTTGAGTATTTATAATTGCTTCTTGAAATTTGCCTTGCCTGTAGAGTAAAAGAGAGTCTTCTTTCACTTGTGCTTGTATTTTGATTGTTAGGCACAAAAGTGGCAAGAAAAGGATTATTCTTAATTTTGAGTCAAAATGTTTATTTGTCATTTTTCTTCCATTTCACAATTTCCATTAAATGAGGCTCCTGCTTCTATGAATAGTTCTTTTGTTGTTATGTTGCCAATTAATTTACCAGTTTTATAAATTTTGATTGTCTCTAAAGCCTCTACATTTCCTTTCATTGTACCATGATTGAGAAAATTATTACATTTAATTTCTGCTTCTACATGGGCTTTTTCTCTTAGATATATTGAACTTGTAGAATTTATAAATCCTTTGAGTATGCCATCAATGATTATAGGCTTACTACTTTCTATATATCCTTCAAAGTTAAAATTACTCTTTATGACATTTTGGGTACTGTTTTCTTCAAATTCTAGGGTATCTATGCTCAATGTTTCTCCTAAAAATGAATGCTTATTTTTATTTTAAGCATTCATTTTTTATTTTACATTTAAATTTTAATTTATTGATTTTTAGATTTTAATCTCTTCTTTGTCCCAAAAATCTTAGTAAGTATAAAAATAAATTTATGAAATCTAAGTAAAGTTTTAAAGAAGCTACTACTGCCATTCTATTTTTGATTTCAGTACCATCTTCTAACATATTATCCATTTTAGAAATATTTTGAACATCATAGGCTGTTAAACCTGTAAATAAAATGACACCTAAAATTGAGATTAGAAAATTAAGCCCTGAACTTCTAAAGAACATGTTAAGTATAGATGCGATGATGATGCCCCATAATCCCATCATAAAATAGCTACCCATTTTTGTAAGATCTGTACTTGTTGTGTGTCCATAAAATGACATTGCAAGGAAAGTTAAAGAAGTAATTCCAAATGTATAAAATATTGAACCTTGAGTATATATCATAAATATAGAAGATAGTGTTACTCCTGTTAAAGCTGAGTACATGAGAAAAAGGGCTGTTGCTGTTCCACTTGATATTCTATTAATTGCACCACTTATTGCATAAACAAATCCGAATTGTATAAGTATTATGGCTATATATGACATTGGATTTGTGAATATTATGGCTCTAATTATTGCATTTTCAGATGTTGTGTATGCAAATATTGCAGATATTAAAAGCCCAACTGACATTAATCCAAAAACATGAGCCAAAAATTTATTTTTTATTTTTATTTCTTGTTTATCTTGCGTTAATTCAAGCATTATTATTCCTCCTTATTTATTGTTTTGTTCGTTAAATTTTTTACATAGTTCATTAAATGTTGCATTTGGAACTTTACCATATCTTAAAAATTCCATTGAAAATTCAGCTTTTCCTTGTGTAGATGATCTTAAAACAGTTGAAAATCCAAACATTTCACTTAGCGGTACTTCGGCTTCGACCTTTGAGAAAGTGCCTTCTTCAGAAGAACCTAAAATTATTCCTCTTCTTTGATTGAGTAGGCCAAACATATTTCCTTGGAATTCTGTTGGTCCTTCAAGAGTTACTTTCATAATTGGTTCTAGTATTGTAGGTTTTGCCTTATTATAAGCTTCTCTAAATGCTCCAATTGCTGCTAATTGAAATGCAATATCTGATGAATCAACAATATGGTATTGTCCATCATTAATTGTAATTTTGACTCCAACGATTGGGAATCCAATTAAGGTTCCCTTTTCCATAGCCTTTTGAAATCCTTTATCACATGATGGAATATATTCTGTTGGAATTACTCCACCTTTTATAAGATTGACAAATTCGTAAGTTTGTTCTTCTGTATCAAGTGGTTCCATAAATCCGGCAACTCTTCCAAATTGACCTGCACCACCTGATTGTTTTTTATGAGTATAATTAAATTCTGCTTTTTCTGTAATGGTTTCTCTATATGCTACTTGGGGCATTCCTGTTTCAACTTCGGCTTTAAATTCTCGTTTCATTCTCTCAATATAAACTTCTAAGTGTAATTCACCCATTCCTTGTATTATTGTTTCTTTTGATTCATTATCTACATAAGTTTTAAATGTAGGATCTTCTTTAGTAAATCGTCCAAGAGCTTTTGCCATATTGTCAGCTGATTTTTTATCTTTGGGTTTGATTGATAGAGATATTACTGGTTCTGGGATATACATTGATGTCATTGAGTAATTAATAGAAGGGTCACAGAATGTATCTCCTGATGCGCATTCTATCCCAAATAAAGCTACAATATCTCCACTGTTTCCAAATTCAATGTCTTCAGTATTATTGGCATGCATTCTAATGAGTCTTCCAACTTTAAACTTTTTAGAAGTTCTTGAATTTATTAATTCTTGTCCTTTTTTTAAAACTCCTTGATATATCCTGACATAAGTTAATTGTCCGTATTGTCCGTCTTCTAGTTTGAAAGCTAATGCTACAGTTGGTAATGTTTCGTCAGTTTTAAGTTTAATTTCTTTTTCATTTGCATTTAAGTCAAGTGCTATGTTTTGAATATCATGAGGTGAAGGTAAAAATTTATTTACAGCATCAAGTAAAAGTTGTACTCCTTTGTTTTTATATGCAGAACCCATAAATACTGGACAAAGTTTTAAAGATAAGGTTCCTGTCCTAATTGCGTTGTATATTGTCTCAAGAGCCACATTTTTTCCTTCCATATGTAGTTCCATAAGTTCATCATTAAAATCAGATAAGGCATCAAGCATTATTTTGCGCTTTTCTTCAGCCTCATTTAACAATTCAGCAGGAATTTCTTTTTCTATAATTTCTGTTCCATCTTTACCTTCAAAGTAATAGGCTTTCATAACAACAAGATCAACAACTCCCATGTGTTTATCTTCAAGTCCAATTGGAATTTGCATTAAAACTGAATTTAAGCCAAGTTTATCTTTAAGTTGATCTTTTACGTTACTAGGATTTGCTCCGGTCTTATCACATTTATTCACAAAAGCAAGTCGTGGTACATTATATCTTTTTAATTGTCTGTCAACTGTAATTGATTGAGATTGGACACCTGCAACGGAATCAAGAACAAGTATTGCTCCATCTAAAACTCTAAGTGAACGTTCAACTTCAATTGTGAAATCAACGTGACCCGGAGTATCAATAATATTGATTGGATGATTTTTCCATTCAACATGAGTTGCGGCTGATGCAATTGTGATACCTCGTTCTTTTTCAAGTTCCATTGAATCCATTGTTGCTCCAACACCATCTTTTCCCTTAACTTCATGAATAGCGTAAATTTTGTTACAATAAAATAGAATACGTTCTGTAAGTGTGGTTTTCCCTGAGTCGATATGGGCACTAATACCTATGTTGCGCAATTTTTTGTAGTCCATGGAATATTTTCCTCCTGAGCGTGTATTACTTAGAACATTAATTGTCTTTAGTATTTTACATGATTTTTTTAGAAAAGTCTATTTTAAACTCTTCAAGTTGCCTTTGACTTGAGAGAGTTTTATTTTAAGATAAGTAAATAACTTTAATTGAAGTATAAATTAGGTATGTTTCTATTCTTAATTGATTTTGTTTGACAAAAGTTTTCATATTAACATTTACATATATTATCTAATGTATAAACTATGAGAGTGTTAATGTTATTTGTTAAGTTATTACAAGATTTTTGATGTTAAGAATTATTTTGTTTTATTTTTTTGTTAGGTATTATATCTGTTTTATACTTTTATAAAAGTTAGTTTGTAAAGAAAGTTTGTTATATTGAGATTTGCTTGACTAAGTTGTGTTAAACGTATACATTTAATTATAAGGAATATATCATTTAGTAAATTTTGATTTTATTGATTAAAAATACTTAACATTATTTAATGAATTTACTCTTTCTTTACTTTATATTTTATACTCCTAAGAATAACTATTGGAGGATATAAGTTTGAATACTTTAACAATATCTCATGAATTGAGTAAGATATCTCAGGTTGATTATGATTCTGCTTTGTCTGAACTTTCTGTATTTTTTAAAGACGGAAGAGCTTATAAGTATTTTAAAATTGAGCCAAGACATTTTAACATAATATCTAAACTTGTACAAGAAAAAAAATCAGTTGGGAAATATTTAACCGAACATATATTTTACAAGTATGATCAAGAAAGGCTTTAGATTTTAAGTTTATTTTTTAATTGGCTAAGAAGGATTTGTTATGAAAATCCTTCTTAGTATAGAAATCTTTTTTTTCAATTATGTTACTTTATAGTTTCTTTAAAGAAGGAAAGGTTGTATTTGCTTTTTTTTGTAATAAAGTTTATCATGTAATTTAAGTTATTTGGTGGCCTATTACTTATTTATATGGGGGCTGTAAGAGATGAGGAAAAAATTAATTTTTATAACATTATTATTAGTTTCACTTTTTAGTACATCTTATGCCAAAGTTATATATTTTTCAGCAGGATTTAGTACACAAATTAGTCTTGAATCACTTTCTTTTTTTGGGAAAAAAACAGGTACAATATTGGATAAATTGATGAGTTCTGAATTGTTTCCTATATTGAAAAATATTAGGGTTAATTTGTTTAATCAGATAAAAGAATTTGAAAGTAGTGCACATAAGTTGCATAATTCTTTTCAAAAAAGTTTATCTCTTTTTGTTCAATTGTATAAAAACAGGAAAAGCGGTACTGGACAGGTAGAAAATATGAATGATTCTGATCTTGATGGACTTGGACCGCTTTTAAATAGTACTCATGATTTGAGATCATTTTTAATTGAATTGCGTAAATTACATCTCAACGGTACTTTTAGGAAGTTAGGTGAAAGTGGCTCGCATTTGAAAGAGCTTATCGTGGATTTAGAAAATACTGCAAAACAGGCTCTTAGTCTTAAGGATTCTCTGTTTGCTCAATTAAATGAATTTGGAGTCTATAATCAAGATGACTTGATGAAGATATGGAATGAAATTTCCACTCCTGGAACTAATTTGAATGATGCTTTAAGACAGAAATTGTCACCTTTGTTTAGTAGCGGATTTCAAGGTTATTTTCAAGTTGGACTTCCTATTTTTCAAAGTGATTTTTATTATGGTTTCGAACTTGGATTTGGGATGAATCTTGGAAGGCTTATTGTGCCACATTTAAGACTTTTAGAATCTTCTTATCCTGTTAAGTTGGGAATGGGCATTATGCCAAGATTGTTTGTTAAATATGATATTTACTATTTGGCAGCTACTCTGTTTTCAGGTTTTGGTGATAGGTCTTTAGTTGTAGATCCTATTTATGTGGGAAATTTAGCAAGTAAGAATAAGATAACCAATCCTTTTAGTCTTATTGAAACGGGTCTGAGATTAAGGTTAGCTTTTCTTAATTTTGAATCATCAGTGTTATTTTCTATTAATGATTTTAAATATAGAGACTTAAGAGTTGGGCTTGGGTTTGAAATACCAATAATTATTTAGATAATAGCATCATTGTTTATGGGTATATAGATACGTAAATATTTTTTATTGATGATGTATATCTATAGTTGCTATCTATGTTGTTAATTTAGCTTTTAAGCTAGTGTTAGGTTTTGCTTTAATGTATAAGGGGTTGTTCTTTTGTCTACTCTATTTTGTTTTGTCTTGTAAAACTTTTGATAAAGATTATCAAACTATAGCAGATGAGTATTATAAGCTTGCAAAGTTAAATGAAGAACTTGGTAATAATCAAACATCTGTTGAGCTTTATGAACAAGCTATTAAATTTGATTCTAATATAAATGCTGCTTTTGGTTACAATTTTATTTTGGCTTACGTTAATTTAAAGAGATATGAAGAGGCCGAATTAAAGCTTGGATCTTTATTGGAGAATGATAAAGATAATATTTTGTTAATTAATTTAAAAGCCTATTTATTTTTTAAGAAAGATAATTTGGAAGAGGCTTTAAAATTATATTTAAAGACTTTAGAAATAGCGCCTGCTAATCAAGAAGCGTTATTTAATGTTTTTTATATTTATCATTTGAATAAAGACATGGAAAATGCGAAGAAATATATCTTAAAATATCAAGAATTTAAATATTCTGTGCCTTCTAATGCTAGTGATATAGTTTCTTCTATTTTAAAGGATTAGGGTTAGAGATTTTTTTTTACTACTTTTGATGTCTATATTCCATGATCTTAATGTGTGAATTCATTTAGATATTTTGGAGGGTTTAATGTCATGAAAATAAAATTTTTGTTTTTAAGTTTGTGGATATTTGTTACAGTAAATGTTTTGTCAAGTGTTGATTTTGAACTTAACTTAGGTTTTGGGTTTGATTTTCCAGTTAGCACTATTTCAAATTTTTATAAAACAGCTTTGGATGTGGGTAGAGAACTTGAAAGCACTATGTCTATTTTAAAGAAAGCTAAGATTATTAGAAATTTTGCAGATATGGTTAATATTTCTAAATCAGGTTTGACTTATGGAGGATACGTGCAAATGGGAGCAAAATTTGATGATTTTTGTTCACTTGGTTTTGAACTTGGACTTGATTTTAATGTATTTAGAAGTATTAATAGTAAAGGACGATTGCATAATCTGCTTTCATTTGTTTCAGCTATTGAACCTAAATTTTATACAAGATTAGATTTCTTTATAGGAGCTGTTACATTTTTTACTGGACCTAGGGTTAATATTGCTACTGCTATCCAAGATTCTATTTTAGCTGAATTTGGAATTTTTGGTTGGGATTTGGGAGCAAGAGCTACATGTGCTTTTTTGACAATTGAAGGATATTATTGTTGGAATATTCAGAATAATAAATTTTCTGATTTTAAATTTGGTGTAGGTCTTGAGTTTGGCGTTGTTTAGGGCATTATATAGTCTTTAATAAATATTGATAGAATTTGGGTATTTTTTATTTGTAATGGAGATTGTTATTTTTGAAAATTTTTTTAAACTTGTATGAATTATTTATATTAATGTACAATAAAGTAAAGATTTTCTGTTTGAATATGGAGTTTTAACATTGAGCTTGCTTATGAAAAAGTCAATAGGAATTATTGCATGTCCTGGAGGTCGGGTATTTGCAGAGAAAATAATGGCAGAACTTAATACAATATTTTTAGATGCTGAGAATAAAGTTATTGAACAAATTTCGCAAACTTCTAATTGTTCAAAGGAAGATGTTTTGAAATTTGAAGGAATTTTATCTTCTTTTTTAGAGGGACTTGAATTTTCTAATTTAAGGTTTGATGAGACTATGGAAATTCCTGTAAATTTTATTAAATTTGCTAATGGTGAGTTTAAGTCAGAGATTTTAAAAACTATCAGAAATAAAGATATTTTTATTGTACAAGATGTTTCTAATATTTATCCAGTTACTGTAAATAATAATGAAGAAGTAGTGATGACAGTTAATGATCATTTGATGAACTTAATGACTACAGTAGACGCGTGCATGCAGGCTAAGGCCAATTCTGTTAGTGTTATTGTTCCTTCTTATCCTTACTCAAGGCAAGATAAAAAACATTCACGAGAAGGGCTAACAGCAAGTCTTTTTGGAAGATTTTTGGAAGAATTGAGAGTAAAACATATTTTAACATTGGATATTCATTCAAAGGCTATTGAAAATGTCTTTAGAAAGTCGTATTTTGAAAATTTGAATGCATCTTATGAAATTTTTGATGCTTTAGCCGAACTTATAGATATTAGAGATTCTAACTTAGTAGTTGTATCTCCTGACACAGGAGCTGTTAATCGAAATAAGTTTTTTGCATCTAATCTTAAGAGACCCTTGGCTTTGCTTTATAAAGAGAGAGATTACTCAAAGGTAACGCATAATGTTACTGATTCAAACATTTCTGTTACTAAATTGTTGGGAGATGTTGAGGGTAAAAATGTTTTTATGAGTGATGATATTTTGGCTACTGGTGGTACTTTTATTAAAGCAGTGAAATTGTTAAAAAGTATGGGAGCTAAAAAGATTATATGTGCAGTAAGTTTACCATTTTTTAATGGAGATGCCATTAGGTATTTTGATAAAGCCTATGAGGAAGGTTATTTTTATAAGATAATTGGAACAAATGCTGTTTATCATGATGATAAACTTCTTAGTAAACCTTGGTACTATGAAGCTAATGTTGCACATCTTTTTGCAGGTGCAATTTTTGCAATTCATAATAGAGTTAGTTTGCAAAGAATTCTTGATAGAAGCCATGACATTCAAAATTTGATTTCTAAGAGTTAATTTTATGAATGTACTCAGTATTGATGTTGGTACTAGTACTTTAAAATCTGCTTTAATAAATTCTCATTATGGGATTTTAGGGTGTCTTGATATAAATTATTTTGATTATTTTAATGTAAATTTTGAAAATTTTGATTATAAAATATGGATCTTTGCTTTAAAGAAAATAATGTCTCATTTTATGTATAGAAAAATTGATTGTATTTCTATTAGTGGTATCTCTCCATGTTTAATAGCTCTTGATTCAAATTTAATTCCTTTAGAAGTGTTACATTGGAATTCTTCTAAAGTAGTTAAAAATTATAAAGGAAAATCAACTTTTTTGCCCTTTGTTCTTAGTACATTTGAAAGAGGAATTTATGATAAAGTTAGATATTTCGTTTCGTGTTTTGAATATTTAATTTATTTACTTACAGGTAATTTGGTTACAAGCTATCCTAGTTTGTCTTATATTCCTTTTATTTGGAATAATATTGAACTTAAAGAATATAATCTTGATACAAGTAAATTCCCTCCTTTTTTAAGAATGGGAGAAATTGTTGGGCAGGTTACTAAGCGTGCTAGTATTGAATTTGGTATTAATAGTGGCATTAATGTAATTAATGCTGGAATTGATTATTTAAGTGTTCTTATTGGAAGTGGAGCTTTTTTTTCTGGAATAGTATCAAATAGAATGGGTACTAGCGAAGGTTTTAATTTTGTCTCAGATACGTATTTATTAGATTTTTCTTTGATATATCCTTATTTCTTAGATAATTTGTTTATTATTGGAAGAATAGTTCCTTCTGGATATTTATTGCAATTACTTAAAGATAGATTGTTTCAGAAGGAAAAATCATTTGGAGAATTTCTTGAAAAAATTTCTGCAATATATACGCCAAGTAATATTTATTTTTATTTAAATAAAAAAGAACTTTTTTGTGATTATATTTTAATAGATCCACAAATAAAGAATAATTTAAATGAAGGCATTGTGGGAAAGTTAGATGATCCTTTACAGATAGGAATTGCAATTCTTGAGTCTTCTTATTTTTCATTTTATAATAGGATGCTTAATCTTAAGTCTTGTAAAAGAGATATCTTAGATATTTTTGTAAGTGGGACTAATTCAGATAATTTATTTTTAAATAAGCTTAAAGCTAATATTATTGGGAAAGATTTAAAAATTTTTGAATTTAAACATTCTGAGATTGCTGGTAATGCAATTTTGGCATTTTGTTGTTTGAAAGAATTTGATAATTTAGAGGATGCATTTAAAAAACTTGTTAAAATAAAGCGTATTGTGTCCTTTAATGCCAATATGCATGATATTTATTTGGAAAAATATCATAATTATGTTTCTAATTTTAATCTATTTGTTAATAGTTAATATGTAAGCATCCTTAAATTCATTTGAATTTGATATTTTTTGAAGATCAATCTTTGCTTCTGATATAGTTTTATATGGTCCAGATCTGACCCTATATGTGTCTTTGTCATTTATTGTTGCTGAATATATTTTTGCATTTATTTTATATTTCATTAGTTCTTGGATATTATTGTCAGCAGTAATTGGATCTGAGAGCGATGCAAATTGTATATAATATTCCTTTTGAGGATCATATTTGCTTTCAAGTTTATTATAATTTTGTTTTTTTTTGATTTCTTGACTTGCCTTTGCATTAATTTTTTTTGGTTTGAGTGTTTTTGCTTGTGTTTGTGTTTTTTTTGGTATATTTGGTTTTACAATTTGTGCTTCTTTTTTGTGAATAATTTCTTTATTATTTTTATCCATATTATTATTGAAATTTGTGTCTTCTTTATTGGTTTTTGTAAGGTCAATTATGATTTCATTTGGTTTGTCAGTTATTGATAGAGTATCTTGATTATTTTCATTTTCTGTAGATTTTTCATTTTTTGTTTCTTGCAAAATAATATTTTTGCCTGCAATGTCAGAGGCCAAATTTTTATTTGGGAAAAAAATAATTATTCCAAGAAATATAATTGCACAAACAGTTACAATTGAAGTTAATGCTACTAAGAATCCTTTGTTATTATTGTTATTAAAATCTCTCATTATGTTACCTCTCTCATCTTAGCCCTAATTTTTCTTTTTAAATATTCATAACTCTTATTGTTAATTATATTTATTATTTTTGAATTTATAATATTTTTATTGAAAAAAATATCTTTTTGCCATTTAAGTATGTTTATAATTAATTTGTCATCAATATTGCGATTTAATTTTAGCCTATTTTTTATTATCTCATCATTTGCTTTTATTATAAATATGTGTTTACAAAATTTTGCAAGGTCTAGTTTAAAAAGTAGTGCGGCATTGATTATAATTTTGTTAGACTTATTTGTTAATATTATTTGTTCTATTTTTTGATGTATGATGGGATGTGTTATTTTTTCTAATATTTGTAGCTTTTCTTTATCATAAAAGACTATATTGCGAAGTTTTATTCTGTCTATTTCATTTATATTATTTAATATTTTATTGCCAAAAGTTTTAATTATTGTATTTTTTTTTTCTTCTAAAATGATATGACCTATTTTATCTGCATTAATTTCATAAAAATCATATTCGTTACTAATGATTTTTGACACAGTGTCTTTTCCGGTTGATATTCTACCAGTTATTCCAATTATTGATGAATGTCTCCCCATGATTTTCCAGTTTCAATATTTGTTTTTAAAGGAATCTTTAAAGGATAAGCATTTTCCATCATTTCTTTTATTATTATTTGTGCCTTTTCACATTCTTCTTCTGGTGATTCAATTAACATTTCATCGTGTACTTGTAAGAGTATTTTTGATTTTAGATTGTTATTTTTAAATTCATTATATACTTTAATCATTGCAATTTTCATTATATCAGATGCACTTCCTTGAATTATACTATTTATTGCCATTCGTTCAGCACCTGTTCTTTCTAAATAATTTTGACTATTAATTTCTCTTATGTATCTTCTTCTCTTTAAAAGGGTTTCACTGTATCCATTTTGCTTTACAAAATCTATTTGATTTTGTATAAAAGTTTTTATTTTAGAATAAAGATTAAAATATGAATCGATAAAATTTTGTGCTTCATCTCTTTTAATGGATAACTCTTGTGAAAGTCTAAAAGCTGACATTCTATAAATTATTCCAAAATTAATTGATTTTGCTATTCTTCTCATTGAAGGTGTTATGTTGGCTTCATCTACCTTAAAGAGTTTTGATGCTGTTTGTATGTGAATATCTTTTTTATGTGTAAAAGCTTCAATTAGTGATTCGTCTTCTGAGAGATGTGCTAATATTACAAGTTCTATTTGTGAATAATCTGCAGATATGAAAATATTGCCTTTAGTAGGTTTGAATGCTGCTCTTATTTTTCTTCCTCTTTCATTTTTGATTGGTATGTTTTGTAGATTGGGTGCAGTACTTGAAATTCGTCCCGTTGCTGTTTTTGTTTGCATAAAGTTCGTATGTATTTTGTTTGTTTTTTCGTTTATAAATTCTATTAAATTATCGGTATATGTATTTTTTAGTTTTGCAAGTTGTCTGTAGTTTATGAGTTTTTCTATAGATTCATGCTGATCTTTTATTGTCTCTAGCACCTTGATATCTGTTGAATCTTGCTTAACATTTTTTGATACTATAATATTTAATTTTTCAAATAAAATCGTATGTAATTGTTTGCTTGAATTTAGATTAAATTCAATGCCTATACTTTGTATTACTTCATTCTCAATTGTTTTTAATTCTTGTTCAAGTTCATGGCCATATTGTGTTAAGTAATTGCTGTCAAGGTAAATGCCATTTTCTTCTATTTCTATAATGACATTGCTAAATGGCATTTCTATGTTTTTCATTAGGCTTTCAAGATTGTCTTCTTTGAGCTTTTTTCTCAAGATATTAAATAATCTGAAGGTAATGTCAGCATCTTCAGCAGCATAGTTGGATGCTATTTCAAGTGGTATATCTTTAAGAGTACTATGTTGTGGTACTATTTCTTCGTATTTAATGTTTTTATGCATTAGATATTTTGCTGCTAAAAAGTCAAGAGATACTTTTGTGTTTGGATCAATAACATATGCTGCTATCATTGTATCGAAATATGCAGAGATGACATTAAATCCATGTCTTTTTAGTACTTTGTAATCAAATTTATAATTTTGACCAATTAATTTTGGTTGTGAGTTAAACAATTCATTAAATTTTTGTATTATGTAATCTTTTCCAATAGAATTTTTTTCTTTGGTTTCTATGGGAATATAGTAACTTTCAAATTCTTTAAATGAAACTGAAATTCCAATTATATTTGATTCATAAACATTAATAGAAGTTGTTTCTGTGTCTATTGCTATATAGCTTGCTTTTTTTAGTTGTTCTATTAGTAAATCCAGTTCTTCTTTTTTTAATATTGTTTTATATTTGACATTTTCTTCTTGTATTGTCTTAAGAGTATTTGCATATAATGTTGTTGATTGTAAATCTTTTGTATTTTCTTTATTTGCTTTTGTTTTATTGATATCAAAGATTGATTTTTGCATTGTATTTATAATATTTTTTTTCTTTAATAGAGATTTGTAAGATTTAATGAGGGTTGTTGCAGAATATTCTTCAAATAGTAAAATAATATCTTCTTTTAAATTTTCTAGTCTAAATGTTTCAAGTGATGGTAATTCTAGATCTTCTACAAGACTTATAAGTTTATAACTTAAAAAAGCATTTTCTTTTTCTCTTAGTAAGATTTCTCTGTATTTATTATTTATTAAAGATAAGTTTTCATATATTCCATTTAATGTGTGAAATTCATTTAATAATTTAGCAGCACCTTTTTGTCCAATTCCTTTAATTCCTGGGATGTTGTCTGAGGGGTCTCCAACAATGGATAAATAGTCTTTGATTTGAGATTTATTTATTCCAAATTTTTTTATAACATAATCATTGTTCATTTCTAAAAAGCTACTATTTTCAATTTTAAATATTTTGGTTTGATTTGATATTAATTGTAATAAGTCTTTATCTGGAGAGATAATATAAGTCAAGTAATTGTTTTGTTCTGCCTTTTTTGTAAAACTGGCTATAAGATCATCAGCTTCATATCCTTGTAGTTCAAACATTGGGATATTTGCTTTTATTAATCCTTCTTTTATCCAATGAATTTGTGGAATTAGGTTGTCTGGAGGAGCATCTCTTGTTGCTTTGTAACTTGGGTATTGTTTTTGTCTAAATGTTTGTGTTTCTGAATCAAAAGTGACAATTAGATTTTCTGGTTTTTTTTCCTTTATGATAAAGAAAAGAGTTTTAAAAAAACCAATAAATGCGCTGACATTTTCTCCTTTACTATTTGTTAAAGGATTGTTTTTCATAACGTGATAGTTTCTAAAAATTATGTTTAATGCATCTATTAAGTAAATTTCTTTCATATTATAACATCTAATAAAATTGGTTCTTTATGGTTAAATGAACTTTTGAAAAATTGTATTTTTGGTATTGCTTTTTTTTGAGCAAATATTTTTTTTAACATTTTATATGTATTTTCATATTGAGTGTATATCATTTTTTTTAATGATAAAGCATATTTAATTAATTTGTTAATTTCTTCTTGTATTTGTTCTTGTGTTTTTAACCATGAATTTATGGTTGTATAATAGTTGTTGATTGAATTTACAATTAGATCTTTTTTAGGATTTGTGATTTCTAATATATCTATTATTCCTTGAGTGATTTTTGTATTTTCAAATTCTAAGATAGCTTTTAATTTTTTTAGTTCAAGTATTAGATCTTGTAAATATTTTTTTAAGATTACATTTGTATTAACCGACAATATTTATTCCTAATTTCTTTTTAATGATAATATTATTGTCTTTTTTAAGTAATGCTTTCCAAGCTGTGTGAAGATTTTTGAGGTGCTTTAAGACTTCTTGGATATTATCTATATTTTTTTCTAATGTGACACTTTCTAATGTTTTATTTAAAAAGGAGTATATTGAGAATAGGTTATTTGAAATATCCCCACCATCTTCAAAATTTAGTGTAGACATTAATTCTATAATAATATCTTGTGCATGATAAACTTTTTCATCAGCTTTTGTTGTGCTGTTTGGGTCTTTATTTTTATAAAATTCTTTAGCAACTTCTAAATCTTGTATTGCTTTTTCATATAGCATTACTAATATTGATATTGAACTTGATGTGTTGACTTGTGTTTTTTTGTAAATATCTTCTTTTCTTAGCAAGGATTTTCTCCTAATTTAATGTTTTTATTTGTTCTGCTATCTGTTCTTCTCTGAAAGGTTTTGTAATATATCCTTTTGCTCCAAGTTGTAGGGCTTTTGCAATAAGTTCTTGTTTTCCAAGTGCTGTGACCATTAATATGTTTAGTTTGCGTTCAAGATTTTTGTTAAGTGCATTTATTTTTTCAAGTGCTGTAATTCCATCCATTCCCATCATAGTTATATCAAGAGTTATTAGATGAAGTGTTTCTTGTTTTTTAAATTCCTGAATAGCCTGAATACCATCTTCTGCTTCTAAAAACTCATTGAATCCTAAATTTTTTAGTATTTTAATTAAATTTTTGCGCATAAAAATAGAATCATCAACTATTAAAGCTTTTTTATTTTCTTCCAATTTCCATACTCCTTCATCTAATTTTAACATAATCGGGTATTAAAAATCATTTAATAAAAAAAGATATAATCCATTTTATATTTACTCTAAATTTTAGGATAAATAGATTTATTACTCAGTAATCCGTATGGATATTTTATATTTTTTTGTAAAATTATATTGTGGTTTTTGTAATGGGATTGATGTTGAATTATGGGTAAAGATATAAAAGATGAAATTTTATCTTTAAGGGATGCCATTAAAAAATGGGATAGGGAATATTATGTTGATTCGTCACCTACTGTGGGCGATGTTACCTATGATAAAGCTCTTTTGAGACTTCAATATTTGGAGAATAGGTATCCTGAATATAAAACTTTAGATTCTCCTACGCTTAAATTTGGAAGTGATCTTTTAAATGATTTTAAAGAGATTGAACATTCTTATCCTATATTGAGTTTAGATAAGGCCTATGATGTTAAAGAATTATTATTATGGGTTGAGAAAATGAGTTTAGAAGGTTCTAATTTGGGATTTGATATGGGAATTTCAGCTGAACCTAAAATAGATGGATGTTCAATTGTTCTTTATTATAAAGATGGAATACTTGAGAAAGCTTTAACCAGGGGCGATGGTAGATTTGGTAATAATGTGATTGAAAATGTGAGAACAATTAAGAATGTTCCTCTATGCATTGGAGAACGGGTTGAATTGGTATTGAGAGGTGAAATTTATATTACCAAAAAAGATTTTTTGAAAATAAATCATACATTAGATGATTCTTATATTAATGCTAGAAATTTGACTTCAGGTATATTGAGAAGAATAAATAGTAGAGAAGTTGTTAACTTTCCCTTAGATATTTTTGTTTATGATATTTTATATTCCAGTTTGAAATTAAATACTAATCATGATGCTTTTGATAAGCTTAAACATTTTGGTTTTAAACTTAATCCTTTTTGTAAGTTTTTTTGTGGTAAAAACTTGGGAGAAAATATTATTAATTATGTAAAGGAAATAGAAGAACAGAGAGAGCGTTTTGAATATGAGATTGATGGTGTTGTTTTAAAGGTTAATGATTTTCGTTTACGAGATGTTTTGGGATATACTTCTCATCATCCTAAATGGTCAATTGCTTATAAGTTTGAGTCTTTGAGAGCTGTTAGTAAGGTAATTGATATAGTTGTTCAGGTTGGACGTAGTGGTAAAATTACTCCTGTTGCAAATATAGAGAAAGTACTTATTGCAGGAGCTTTTATTACCAGTGCAAGTTTACATAATCAGGATTACATAGATTCTATTGGTTTAAATGTTAAAGATGTTGTTGCAATTTCAAGGCGTGGAGATGTAATTCCTGCCGTTGAATTGGTTGTAGAAAAACTTTCTGTTGGTAATTTTAAAATTCCAAATTATTGTCCTTCATGTAAAAAGTCTTTAATAAAAGAGGGTGCACATCTTTTTTGTGTTAATATACATTGTCCTTTGAAGATTATGGGACATATAAAGTATTTTTGTAGTAAAAAATGTATGAATATTGTGGGACTTTCAGAAAAAACAATTGAATTTCTTTTTAATATGAATTTTATATCTTCAGAAATAGATCTCTATACATTTGATTTTGATAGGCTTATTGGTCTTAAGGGATTTAATTTTAAAAGGGTAAATAAGTTAAAGCGTTCTATTGAAGAGAGTAAAAATAGACCGTTTAAAAAATTACTTCTTGCTATGGGTATTAAGGATCTGGGCATTAATACAATATTATTGTTAATCAACAATAATTTAAATTCATTTGATGCAATTAGTTTGCTTTGTCAAGATAATAAAAATGCACTTGTTAAACTTTTAGATATTAAAGGGATAGGAGAAAGAATAGCTTTCAATATTATTAGAGCCTTTAATGATAAGATTATCCTTGATAAATTTAACTTTTTTAAGAAATTAGGATTTAAGATGCAAGAAGATAGTATGAATTGTGTTATAGATTCTTCTTTTTTATTTGGTAAAAAATTTTGTATAACAGGATCTTTTGATGAGTATTCCAGACATGTTCTTATTGATAAAATTACTAAAAAAGGTGCTATTTTTCACAGTGCAGTTAGTAGATATTTAGATTTTTTACTTGTTGGGAAAAGTCCTGGATTAAAATTAAAAAAAGCTAATAATTTGGGCATTAAAATTCTTAGTCTTTTTGATATTAAAAATTTAGTCAATTTAGATGATTAAACTTATTTTATTATTCTTACGTTTCTAAATTCCGATGCTAAGTTTTTGTATAGAGTATTTATATCATTTGTGTATTCTACTTTTATTAAATTACGAAAAAATTTTTCTTTATGTTTTAGTGATGGATTAATAAAGTGAGTTTTGACATTATATTTTGGGATTAATTTGTAAATTTCTTTTGCCCTATGTAGATTTTTTGTTGGTTCTATTTCAATATAATATCCATTGGATTTTTTAAAATCAAATTCATTACTTTGGACTTTAAAATTATAATTATTTAAATGTGTATCTGGATATATCTTAAATTCAGCGTTTTTTATTATGGCATTTTTATTTGTTGTTTGTATATCTTGTGGATAGGAGCCTTGTGTTATTTGTTGTGATTTTCTGTTTTTGTGTTTTGTTGAATCTTTTTTTACATATTTTGTTAAACCTTCTTTAAGTTTTAGAATGTCATTTTCATTATTTGTCAATCTTTTATCTAATATATTGATTTGATCTTGTTTTTGTTGAATTATATTTTTATTTTCTTTGTATAATTCTTCGTTTTTTTCAATCTTATTTTTTAGTGAATTTATTATTTTTTCTATTGAAAGTAAGTTATTTTCAATATTTTTGAAGCTATTGTCATGGTCATTTTTGAATTTTGTTAATTCTTGGTGGAATGCTAATAGGATTTCTCCATTATTATTAATTTTACTATCAAGTTCGCCTAGTTTATGAATATTGTTGTTAATGGAATCTTTATTGTTATTAATTTTACTATCAAGGTCACCTAATATTTGAGTGTGATTATTAAGGGAATCTTTATTGTTATTAATTTTATTATCAAGGTCACCTAATATTTGAGTGTGATTATTAAGGGAATCTTTATTGTTATTAATTTTACTATCAAGGTCACCTAATATTTGAGTGGGATTATTAAGGGAATCTTTGTTGTTATTAATTTTACTATCAAGGTCACCTAATAGTTGAGTATGATTATTAAGGGAATCTTTATTATTATTAATTTTACTATCAAGGTCACCTAATATTTGAGTGTGATTATTAAGGGAATCTTTATTATTATTAATTTTACTATCAAGGTCACCTAATATTTGAGTGTGATTATTAAGGGAATCTTTGTTGTTATTAATTTTACTATCAAGGTCACCTAATAGTTGAATGTGATTATTAAGGGAATCTTTATTATTATTAATTTTACTATCAAGGTTACCTAATATTTGAGTATGATTATTAAGAGAATCTTTGTTGTTATTAATTTTACTATCAAGGTTACCTAATATTTGAGTGTGATTATTAAGAGAATCTTTGTTATTATTAATTTTACTATCAAGGTTACCTAATATTTGAGTATGATTATTAAGAGAATCTTTGTTGTTATTAATTTTACTATCAAGGTTACCTAATATTTGAGTGTGATTATTAAGAGAATCTTTGTTATTATTAATTTTATTATCAAGGTTACCTAATATTTGAGTGTGATTATTAAGGGAATCTTTATTGTTATTAATTTTACTATCAAGTTTATTTAGTATAGTATTTTCTGAGTTGGAATATTCTTTTTCTTGAATATATGTATCGTATGTATTTTCTGTGGGTGGGTAATTGTAACTTTCATTTGGTATATATTCTTTTTGATTGTCTTCATATCTTTGTTCATTGTAATCATTATAATCATTGTTTTTTGCTTGATAAGAGTCTTGATAAGGATCATTTAGTAAATTTTCTTTTGTATTAATTAAATATTTTATTCTTTCAATTTTTTCTTTTAAACTTTTAATTAGCATTGCATATTCTTCATTCTTTCTTTTGATTGATTCTATATTTGTATCATTTAAAAGATTTTCTATGTTTGTTATTTTTTTTTCATAGTTTTTAATTCTAAATTTTAAGTTGTCTATATTTTGTATGAACCAATCATCATCCATATTATTTTGTTCGAAATCGGAATCTTTTGTAAAGATGTTATTTCTTATTTGTCTGTTATTTGCTATTTGGATTTGTGATGAATCTTTGAAACTCAGTTTATTAAGTTGTTTTTTAAATGTGTGTATATCATTTTCTTTTGAAACTTTATTTTGTTTGAAATAAATGGTTTTTTCTTCATTATTTTGATTGTTAAAATCTTCATTTAGATCTTCTTTAGGAATATAAATTGTTGAATAGTTGAACATGTAATCTTTGGTTATGTATTGTTTTTGTTCTCCAAAAAGTAATGTACACGAGATCAACATAAAAATTTTATGGATCATGGAAACTATTTTTTTATATTTACCCATAAACATCAAACCTCATGAATATTATTTGATATTCATTTTAATTTTGATATTATCATAGTTTTTAAAATTGATCAAAAGAAAACAAGATTATTTATGTAATAATTATGAATTATTATTGTGATTATTGTAGTTTAAATTACAATTTAGTACATATTGATTTATATGTTGAATAACATAATTTAATTATCAAGTCATATTTTGATTTACAATAGTAATTTTATTGGTATTGTGCCATAATGATACCAATAGAAGAGAAATTATGAATTTTAACTTCTTGTTTTACTTAATTTTTTATGAAATTAGAAAATATGGATGAAGTTTGGGCTTTGCCAGTTTGTTGTAATATTAAAAATTCAATTATTGAAGATTTTAAGGTGTCAGATGAATACAAAAATCAAGTGTTTAATATAAGTTATAAAGATAATATTATCTTAAAATTTATTGATATCATTGATTCTCATGAATTTAATTTAAAACTTTTTGATAATCACATAGATTTTGAAGGGCAAGTACCTTTAGTTTTATATTCTGATAACCTAGATACTTTATTAGAAGCAGAATCGAATGTTATTTTTGAATTAAGACCTATTGAACAAAATGATATTTGTTGTAGTTTGAACCTTCAAGAATCAGATGAATTTAAAATTTATACTTCGCATTATGAATTTTCTGATCATTTAAATTATTGTAGTGACTTTATTTTAGTTAAGGTATTCTTTAGTGATGATAATTTAATAATTGATGCTGATCTTGATAATATTGCATTAGTTAAGCAGATTATTAGTGATAACTTTTGTATTTCTAAAGATAAGATTATTATTAATTCTATTAATAATAATTGTATTAATATTTTATTTCCCATTGTCTTTAATGCTGTTGTGCAAGGTATAGTGATTTCTAAAAAACTTGGTCTTAAGGTTAATGTTATTTACTATAAAAGGCATTTTTTAATAGCAGAGTCTTTAAATTTAAAATTTTCTGTTGTAAATTATTTGTCAATTGAAAATAGGCTTAATAAGATTATGTTGGAGCTTAAAATTAATAGACCCTTGAACTTTTTATATAAATTTTATTTTAATTATCTTAATAAGATTTTTAGTAATTTATTTTTTGATGTATTAGTACATATTAATCTTATATCTATTAATAGTAATTCTATTTTTTTTTGTGATAATTATTTTTTATTTGGAATTTCTGCTTATAGTTTTATTTATTCGAATTTTTATAATCTTGCGGTTAGTTTATCACTTGAACCCCTCAATTATTTGCTTGGTTATGTGAAGAGTGAATATAATATTTTTTTTAAGCTTTTTAAGGAGATGGATTTAAAAAATTCTATTATGCGCAAATCGTCTTCTATAAGTTTAAATAATGAATATAATGTCTTAGATGTTAAGAGAAAAGGCGTAGGATTTGCCTTTTTAAATTTAGATTCTAATATAGATTTTGCTTTATTAGATATTGGTAATTTAACTATTTCTATGAATTTGTATAAAGATAAATTGGATGTATTTATTCCTTATAAAATTATAGATATTAATCTGGTGAATTATTTGAAGAATGTTTTAGCTAAAGCTTTTAATTTGTCTTATAATTGTGTCAATTTTCTTGTTGCTGATTCTTTCAAAGATGATATTGAATTTTCTTGTTCCTTATTAAAGGAGTCTTATTTTATTGAGAGCGCAGTTTTAACTATGAAAGAAGAGCTTTCTGTTGTAATTGATGATGAGGGGAGAAAAGAATATCCAATTATAGTTAGTAGAAATTTTGTTGTAGATATAGATGCAAAGTTTTATGTTGCTTGTTCTCTTGAGGTTGATGTAATAATACATTCTTTTCATATTATATTTAGTAATGTTAATTTTTTTATTGAAAATGGTAAATTTGATAAGCTTAGGGTAAATAGCAAACGTGTATTTTCAATTTTCGGTTTGGCAGTTGATTACGTTTTTGGGAATATTACTTATGATGTTATTGATTCTGTAGGACTGGAATTTATTGAAGATGGTGAATTTATTTTTTCTTTTAGGGTATTATTTATTGCATCTGTTTCTGCAATAAGATCATCATTAATTCAAGCTTTTGATTTTGATATATGTAAAACACCTATTGATCTTAAAAGTATTTTAGATGATTGGAGTGTGAGAATTGATACTAATTAGCTTTAATTTGAATGGAGAAAATCTTTCAAAGAGTATTGGACTTTCTTTGAGTACTAAAGAGCTTTTAATTAGTGTTTTTTATTCAGGGGAGAGAAATCTGATTGAAAGAATGAATAAAAGATTTTCATTAGTTCTTTTGGATTTAAGACCGGTGTATTCATTTTTAGTACCGGCTTTTATGTTAAATGGGCGTAGTATTATTACTGTTGAGGGGTTGGAGAACACAACTTTTTATAATACATTAACTAAAGTTTTGTTGGAGAGTGATTTTGGATTTTGTGACAGTTGTTTTTCATCCAATGTATTATTATTTTATTATCTTTTAAAATGTAAGGTTATAATTAGGACTGATATTTTAGGATATTATAGTACATTAAAGTGTCATTGTCTTGATGTTAATACCTTTTTAGACCTTTATTTACGGTTGGAAGAATTAGAGAAAAAATGAGTAGTGTGAAGGTGTATTACCCTGAAAATTTTAATGCACTTGTTAGTTTATTTCAGGAAAGTTCAAAAAATTATATAATTTATAATGAAATTGATTTTCATAAAAATTCTGAAATTTTTATGAAAAATGACTCTGATAGCTTTTTTATAATAAATAATTTTGAAAAGTTTAATAAGATTTTTCTTAGAAGTAATTTTTTGGAAATAGGTCCATGTGTTACTTATGATGCTATTTTGCAATTTGGAGAGAAAAATATTCCACGTTTATTTTATGAATTTATTTCAATGTTAAACGATAGAATATATCTAAATAGCATTAATATTGCTAATGGGTTTTATTATAAAAACACAATTTTTGATTTATATCCTTTATTGTTAAGTCTTGATGCTCAAATTGAATTTAAGAATATTTTGACTAAAAAAAACTATACTTATAATGCTTATAGCATTAATAGGGATGATTATATACAAAACCGTCATGTTTTATTTTTAAGCAAATTAAAATTTCCAATTACAAATTTGTGGAATAAGAGTTTTTGTAGTAGGATATTTGATTATACTTTTTCATTTAATTTTTTAGACGAGATGAATATTATTTTTATTTGTGTTTTGTTGAATGTTAAAAGGAATATTATAAGTGATTTTTTGATGAAAATATTTTATAATGACAAGGTTATTACTTTAAGGGATTTTCAAGTTTTACTTTTAAACAAAACTTTACCTTTATCTTTAGTTGAGATTGAAGATTCTCTTAGAATGTTAGATAAAAGTATTCGTGATGTTAAAAATTTTAGTTTGGAAGAAAGAAGTTTGAAACTTATAAAAAATTTTTATTTTGATATATTGTTTAATTTTTAGTCTTAAAAAATTATCATTATTAAAAATTGTTGGTTTTTGGAGTTAGTTTTAATAGAAAGGCAATAGAATTTAATTTATCAATTTGTTTTTATGCATTATAATATTTATTTGTTAGTAATTTAATCAAAAAATAATTATTCAAATAAGGGGCTTAAGCTTATGGTTAAAAAAGAGGCTACAATTAAGGCTGTTAATGGTTTACATGTGAGACCAGCATCAACATTTGTCAAAAAGGCTAAGGAATATGCTAGTGATATAACTATTGAAGCTGATAGAAAATCTGTTAGCGGCAAAAGTTTGTTTAGATTGCAAACTTTAGAGTTATCTTATGGTAAGAAGCTTATGGTTTGTGCTGAGGGTGATGATGAGGAGAGAGCTGTTAATGAACTTGTTGAACTTATTGAATCTTTTAAAGAATAAGTGTGGAAGGTTAATATGACTTTATCGGGGAAAAGAATATCTAAAGGGATCGGTATTGGAGAAGCACTTTTTATTAAGAAAGATTTTGATAAATTAATTGATAAATCAAAAATTACTTCTTCACAAGTTGATGGTGAGATAAAAAAATTTAATGATGCTAAGTTAAAGGCTATATCTGTTTTAAGAGACCTTACAAGAAAGGTTGTATCTCAACTTGGAGCTGATAAGGAAGGCATTTTTGAAGGACAGATGTTAATTATTGAAGATGATGAGCTTTCTGAGTCTGTTATAAATTTTATTAAGAATGAAAATTGTGGCGCTGCTTATGCTGTTTATCTGTCTTTTAAAGAATTGATAGCAAGTGTAGAAGAATATGCAGATGTTTATTTAAAAGAGAGAGCTTCTGATTTTAAAGACATTAGAAATAGACTTATTGCAAATATTTTAGATAAGGTAGTTGATCTTGCTGAGGTTAAGAGAGATGTGGTGTTAATTACTGAAGAATTAACACCTTCTGATACAATGCAGGTTGATTTAAGTTATGTTAAGGGTTTTATCACCACGGTTGGTGGTGAAACTTCTCATGCTGCTATTTTAGCAAGAACAATGGGACTTCCGGCTCTTGTGATGTCACCTTTAGATATTGATAAAATTAAAGAAGGTGAGCAGTTGATAATTGATGGACTCTCTTCAATAATTATTAGTAGTCCTTCATCTAGTGAACTTGATAAATATTCTCATAAGATACTAAAATATAATGAGCATGAGAAAGAGCTTTTTGAATTAAAAAATCAAGATGCAGTAACAAAAGATGGTATTAAAATATTTCTAAAGGCTAATATTGGAACTCCAACAGATATTTTTTATGTTAATAAATATGGACTTGATGGCATAGGGCTTTTTAGGACAGAATTTTTGTATATGGAGTCTTTAAAGCCTCCTACAGAAGATGAACAGTTTGAAGCTTATAAAAAAGTTGTTGAGAATATTGAAAAAAAGGGTGTTGTTACTATTCGTACTCTTGATATTGGAGGAGATAAAGAAATTCCATATTTTAATTTTCCAAAAGAAGAGAATCCTTTTCTAGGATATCGTGCTCTTAGAATGTATATGGATTATGAAAGTTTGATTCAAAGTCAATTTAATGCAATTTTTAGAGCTAGCCATTATGGCAAAATAAGGATTATGGTTCCTATGCTTGCTAGGTATGAAGAACTTGAGATAATTAATTATTTTGTAGATAAAGCCAAGGAAAATTTAAAATCTAGGAACTTGCCTTTTGATGAAAATTTGGAAGTTGGATGTATGATAGAAGTTCCTTCTGCTGCTTTATTAGCATCTGAACTTGCTGATAAGTTGGATTTCTTTAGTATTGGTACTAATGATTTAACTCAGTATACTTTGGCTGTGGATAGGGGTAATCAGAAAATATCAAATTTATATGATAAATATAATCCTGCTGTTTTAAAATTGATTAAGAATGTTTTTGATGCTGGTCATAGTGCTGGTATTGATGTTTCTGTTTGTGGTGAACTTGGAGGAGATGAAGCTGGAGCTTTAATTCTCATTGGACTTGGATTTAAATCTCTGAGTATGGTTCCTAGTGCTTCGCTTAGGATTAAGTATTTGCTTAGAAAATATACTATGTCTGATTTGAATGAGTTGGCAATTAAAGTTTTAAATAGCAAATCAGAATCAGAGACTTTAAAATTTTTAGATAAATATATAGGAGATTAACTTATGGGATTTTTAGGGTTTTTTAAAAAGGTGGCTACTTTAGATTTGATAGCACCTGTTAGTGGCAAGGTTGTTTCAATTGATAAGGTGCCAGATGAAGCTTTTGCTGAGAAAATAGTTGGTGATGGAATTGCAATTATGCCTACTGGAAATGAACTTGTTGCGCCTTGTGATGGGAATATTGGTAAGATTTTTAAGACTAATCATGCATTTAGTCTTGAAACCAAAGAGGGAATTGAAATTTTTGTGCATTTTGGTATTAATACTCTTAATTTAAATGGTAAGGGATTTACAAGAGTTGCTGAGGAAGGTATGAGTGTTAAGCAGGGTGATGTTATTATTAGACTTGATCTTGAGTATTTAAAAGCCCATGCAGAGTCAATAGTTACTCCTGTTGTTATTGCAAATTCTGATGAAGTTTCAAGCATTGAGTATGTGTTTGGCAAGCTTGATGATGATTCTGAATATGTTGTGTCTTCTACTACTACTTTAACTGAAGATATTGAGACTAAAATATTACAAGCTAGTCCTGTTGAAGCGGGTAAAGATATAGTTCTTAGAGTTAAAAAGTAAGTTCGCATACTCATGAGTATGCGAACTTACTTTTATTTATATATTTTTTTCTAATATTTCATTTATTATGTTTATAAATTGATTTGGGTTTTTGCTTGGCAGTCCTGAAGTTATTATTGCTTCTTCAAGAAGAATGATGCTTATTTTTTCTAAGGTTGTATCATCTAAATTTTTTAAATTTTGAATAATTTTGTTGTTTGGATTAAGTTCAAGAATGGGTTTTGTTTCTTTAACTTCTTGTCCCATTGATAGCATGATTTTTTGCATTTGATAAGTAGGATCAGTGCTGTCAATTATTATTGCTGATGGTTCTTGTACGAGGGTTGCTGATAATGAAACATCTTTAACATGATCTTTTAATATTTCTTTTATTTTAGACAGTATGTCTTGAAATTCTTCTTCTATTTTTTTGAAATTTTGATCTTTTAATTCATCACTTGTTTCATTTTTATTTATTGCTTTTAATTTAATGCCCTCATATTCTGTTATAAAATTTAAAATAGCTTCGTCAATCTCATCATCCATAATGAGAGTTTCATATCCTCTATCTTTATAAGCATTTACAATAGGGTTGATTTTAAGAATATTTTCTTTGCCTCCAGTGATGTAATATATGCTTTTTTGTTCTGCAGGCATTCTATCTTTATATTCTTTTAGTGATACAAATCCATTTACATTAGAAGATTTGAATCTAATTAGAGATATTAGCTTATTTCTATTATCAAAATCGGAATAAACTCCTTCTTTTAAGCATCTTCCAAATTCTTTAGAAAATTCATTGAATTTAGTGGGGTCGTTTTCACTTAATTTTTCAAGTTCGCTAAGTATTTTTTTTACAGAAGATGCCTTTATTTTGGCTAATGTTTTATTTTGTTGTAAAATTTCTCTACTTACATTTAGGGGTAAGTCTTGGCAATCTATTATTCCTTTTATAAATCTTAGGTAATTTGGAAGTAAGCTGTCAGCAGAATCTGAAATAAAAATTCTATTTATAAATAATTTTACCCCAGGTTTAGTATTTGGATAATATAGGTCATAGGAAGCTTTACTTGGAACGTAGAAAAGATTTGTGTATTCAATACTTCCCTCGGCTTTTGTATGAATATGAATTAATGGATTTTCATAATCAAAAGCTAAATTTTTATAAAATTCATTATATTCTTCATTAGAGATTTCATTTTTATTTTTTGTCCAAATAGCTGTTGTATCATTTAATTTATCTTCTTTCTCTTCAAATCCTTCTTGTTTGCCATCCTTCATTATAGGTTCTCTATATTTAATAAAAATAGGATAGCTTATATGATTTGAGTATTTTTTTATAATTTCTTGAATTTTCCATTTGTTAGCATATTCGGTTCCCTCTTTATTAAGGTGAAGTATTATTTCAGTTCCATTCTCATCTTTATTTGTTTCATTGATTTCATATCCTGTTTTTCCATCACTAGACCAAATATATGCAATATTATCTAGAGCTTTTTTTGTTATAACTTCAACTTTGTTTGCTACAATAAAAGCACTGTAAAAACCAACACCAAATTGTCCAATTAGGCTTGAAGCTTTTTTTTCATCTTTTTTTAAGTTGTTCATAAATTCTTTAGTGCCTGATTTTGCAATTGTTCCGAGGTGACTAATTAAATCCTCTCTATTCATTCCAATTCCATTATCTTTTATTGTGATGGATTTTTCATCAAAATTTATATCTATTCGAGGATCTAATTTTATGTCTTTAAATTTTTCATCTGTGATGTTTAAAAATTTAAGTTTATCAATGGCATCAGAAGCATTTGATATTAATTCTCTTAAAAATATTTCTTTATGTGAGTAAAGAGAATGTATGATTAAATAAAGTAAATCATTGACTTCTGTATCAAATTGTTTTTTCATAGAATTCTCCTATCTTGTATTCGTTTAATCTTTACTTTTTTTATAATATAACATAATCTAAAAATAATGAATAAATAATTTTTCTATGAAAAAAATACGATAGGGGATAATGCAATGGATATTGGTATTTATGGATTAGGAGTTATGGGTAGTAATTTGGCATTAAACATTGCTGATAATGGTTTTAATGTTTATGTTTATAATAGGGATAATGAAAAAACAGAAGTTTTTCTTGCAAATAATTCTCATAAAAAAATTAGTGGTGTAAGCGATATTGAGACTTTTATTAGAAGTTTAAAAAAACCCAGAAAGATTATTTTGATGGTATCAAATTCGGCTGTTGATGAAGTTATTGAGCAAATTTTACCTTTTGTTGAAAAATTCGATATTATTATTGATGGTGGTAATTCTTATTATAAAGATACTATAAGAAGAGAGCAAGAATTATCTTCTAGGGATATTTATTTTGTTGGGCTTGGAATTTCAGGTGGTGAGAGAGGCGCAAGATTTGGAGCTTCGTTTATGTATGGAGGTAATAAAAAAGCTTATGAATTAATAGAACCTATTTTAAATAAAATAGCTGCTAAGACTAATGAGGGGGATGTTTGTTCTGCTTATTTGGGTAAAGATGGAGTTGGGCATTATGTAAAGATGGTTCATAATGGAATTGAATATGCCGATATGCAACTTATTGGTGAAGCATATTTTTTTATGAAGAGGGCTTTTAATTTAGATAATTTGAGAATTGCTGAAGTATTTGATAAGTGGTCAGAAGGTGAACTATCTAGTTATTTGATAGAAATAACATCTAAAATTTTAAAATATAAAGAGAATAATGAATATTTAATTGATAAAATTTTAGATGTTGCAAATCAAAAAGGTACTGGAAAGTGGGTATCAATTGAAGCTTTGCATTTAAATGTACCAGCAAATTTGATTTTTGAATCTATGTTTGCAAGGTTTTTGTCAATATTAAAACATGAACGAGTAATTGCTAGTGATATCCTTAAAATGGATGTGGACTTTGTTGAATTTGATCTGAGTGATTGGATTTTAGATCTCTATTATTCTCTTTTAGTTGCTAAAATATTAGCTTATTCTCAAGGATTTATGATTCTTAAGAATGCATCAGCTAATTATCTTTGGGATTTGAATTTAGGAAAAATTTCTTTAATTTGGAGAGAAGGTTGTATTATTAAGAGTGTTTTTTTAGATAAAATTAAGTTAGCTTACGATAAAAATCCACATCTTATTAATTTGCTTTTTGATGATTATTTTTTAGATATAATAAAGAATCATCATAAATCTTTAAGGCGTATAGTTTCAAAGGCCAGTGAAATTGGGATACCATTGCCAGCATTTTATGCAAGTCTTTCTTTTCTAGACTCTTATTCTACTAATTATTTGCCAGCAAATTTAATTCAGGCCCAGAGAGATTTTTTTGGTGCACACAGCTTTGAGAGAATAGATTCAAATAGGGGTGAATTTTTTCATAGTAGTTGGGAATAATTTAGGTTATGTATTTAAATATAATATTTAATGAACATTCCTCCTATGATATTTATTTTAAATCCTGAGTAAAGATAATGGTATGCGATAGATTGTGGATTTGATACAAATTCTATTGAAGGTGCCATTTTAAATCCAATTTCTATATTTTCTGTTATATCGTAAAAAATAGCTATTGGAATTCTAAATCCAAAACCCGCTTCCATGCTTTTAAAATTTGATTTGTTGGATGAGATGTGTATATTTCCTCCAATTCCTGTTCCGATAGATAGTTTTTCTATTAATGATATTGTAAATATTAAATCAATGGCTGAGAGTACAAATACATTAAAATCATATTTTTTAGATTTGAGTATACTTTGTGGTAATTTAATCCCATTAGTTCCTCCATAGCCTATTTCAATATCAATAAATGGAAATGACATAATATAATTAAATATTGGATTTCCAATACTTCCACCAAATCCTATTTTTCTATCTAAATATGAACTTTTACCAAATGAATTGATCCACATACTTGATGTTAGTATTATTATCATTATTTTTTGCATGATGTCCCCAACAATTCATGTTTTTATCTCATTATATTTTATTTTTAATGATTAATAAATTTTATATACAAATCTTCTTAGTTGAATTTTTTGATGATTAATGTTAATGATATTTTGTATTTTTTATGCAACCCAAAGTTTTATACCAAGTCCAGCAAATACTTCCCATTTGTGTTTTGGATAATCATGTCCTATTCCCCATATTTTTATTCCTGGTCCTACTTTTAAAAACAAATCAAAATGTCTTTTAAGAATTGGTAAAATTAAGGATAGCGAAATTTTAATGCCTATATTTGTTGAATTATATATTTCATGTGTTTTTTGCCATTTAGATATCCACCATAATCCATAAATTCCTATTCCAAGTGATGTATTTATGGGTTTAGGTTTATTAAATGAATTTGATGAGAATATATTGAATTCTATAGATGCAAATAATGTATTAAAGTTTTGGAATAGATTTTTGAGTCCATTGTAAATTCCAAATTCTATTTCAATGTTTTTTGCTAAATTAAGTTGTATTGCATTTGGAAATGGTCCTAGTATTCCAATTCCAAAATAACCTTTGTTTTTTGTATATTCATCTTTTGCTGTGCTATTAAAATAATTTATTAATATAAAAATAAAAATTGTTTTTTTCATTTGATAATGAATCCTCTCATTTTAAGTGTATGTTTAATTTTTGAAAATAACGTAATCAATATTAGTTATTATTTTGTATAAAATTTATATTGTCAAATTTTAAATAAGATTGTATTGTAGCAGTTTACTTATTTAGTGTAAATTGTATTATCATTGTATTGTATTGATTGTTTTATTTATAAAGAGAAGTAATTGATACTTCTCTTTATAAATTTTATGTAAACCAATACCTAATACCAAGAGCAGCAAATATTTCCCATCTAAATCCAGCTCCTCCATTCCAAATATTAATTCCAAGACCAGGTGCTACTTTTAAAAATACGTCAAATTTTTTTATAAATATTGCAAGATTTAATATTAGTGGCAATCTGGCTCCTATGCTTATTGGACCACTATTTGTGTGTGTATGATTCCATCTGGCGAACCATATTGTTCCATATCCGCCACCACCAATCGAAAAGTTAAGCATTTGATTTAATTCTTTAAAAGTGTGCATATAAAATATGTAGTCTATTGCAAGAAATAAAGTTTGCCAATTTTGAAAAAGATTGTTTGCTCCATTATAAATTCCTAAGTCTATGTCAAAGTTTTCAATGTTTAATTCTAATGCAATTGGAAATGGTAATAAAATTCCTATTCCAAAATTACTTCTTGCTGTTGAATTAGCAAAAGCAGATGTTGACAATAATAACAGTATTAAGATAAATATATTTTTTTGTTTCATGGGTTCTCCTTTAATAAAGATTTAATATAGAAATTTAATTCTGTATTGATATAATTCAATTTATTGTAATAAAGAAAATATATTTATTACATTCAGTGTAAATTATTACGTGTTGTTATTTTTTTAATTATTGATTGGCATTTATATTTTTGTTTATATTTTGTAGGATAATTATATTAGGTTGTATTTTTGTTATGTGTAATATTTGAACGTTTGATATTTGTTTAGTATTGAGGTTTTTGATTTATAATTGATACATGACTGGTGTTTTTAGGTACATAAATTTAAATAAAACCTATGGAATTTATTTTAGTTAGTTATATTATTAAGAGGCACTTATGGAATTAGAGGTAGATATGCAAGATACATTAAATCAGTATCTTCTATTTAGTTTAGATGAACTTTATGCAATTGAGATTAAATATGTTGTTGAAGTATTGGAATATACTAAAATCTCAAAGATACCAAGAACTCCTGATTATATGGCAGGGATAATCAACAATAGAGGAAAGATAGTGCCAATAATTGATATTAGAAAACAATTTGGCATGGAAGAGCGTAAGGTTAGCGATGATGAAGTTAAGAAAAAAGAAATTAATACTTCAAATATTATTATATTGACTTTAATATATGAAGGCGATGAGTTGAATCTTGGAATTTTAGTGGATCATGTTAAAGAGGTTCTTGAGTTGAGTTCATCTGATATTGATGATGCTCCAAGGATTGGTGCGGGTTTCAATTCAAAATTTATATCTGGTATTGGTAAATGTAATGATAAATTTGTTGTTATTCTTGATGTAAAAAATTTGTTTAATATTAAAGAACTAGCTAGATTTAAAAATACTACAATAAATGATCCTGATGACGAGTAGGAGCTTTGAGTTTTATGATTTATAAACCAGAAGGGGAACTTATAGTAAATAATATTTTTAAAGTTAAAGAAGATCTGTTAAATATTCTGAAAAATATGAAAGAAAAAGAGACATTGGTGATTAATCTTGCAAATGTGGAAAAAATAGATATTACTTTTATACAAATTTTATATGCTTCTAATAAGTATGCCAAAGATAGGAATTTATTTATAAAGATAGAATATCCTTCTGATGAGGTTTTAAGTTTATTAATATATGGTGGATTTTTAATAGATATTGAGGATATTGATAACTTGGATTTGGGCCTTAGTTTAATTGAATTTTAATTTTATGTGTTTAAGGGCAATTTATGAATAGTAGTGATATGATTGATAAATTTAAGGATTCTTTTAAAGAAGAGTCTATAGAGAATATTTCAGATATTGAACATGCACTTCTTAATATTGAATTTGAATCAGGAAAAGAAGTTATCAATTCTATTTTTAGGAATTTTCATACAATAAAGGGTAGTGCAGGGATGTTTGGTTTTAATTTTACAGCTTCTCTTGTGCATGAAATAGAGACGATTCTTGATCCTATCAAGATGGGTGTTGAAGAATTTAATCAAAGTACTGTTGATGCTACTTTGATGGCGGTTGATTTTGTTCGTGAACTCATTGAAGGAGATGAAGCTATTGATGAGATTGTATATAAGACTCGTGAAAAAAGTTTAATAGATGCAATTAAGAAGGAACTTGGTATTGATATTGGTGTTGTTAAAGATATAGTTTTGGCTACTAATAGTAAAGTTCAAAATTCGTCAATTAATTTGGATTCTCAAGAAGCAGAATTAAATTTGTCTTTAAATCAAAATAAATATGAAGATGAGGCTTTGAAGGTTGAGACTAAAGTTTATAGGGTCCTTTTTATTCCTTCAAGGGGAATTTTATTTCATGGGCACAAACCAATTAATTTTTTAAAAAAGTTGTTGAATTTGGGAAATGGACAAGTTAAGGCTAGAGTGAAAAATATTCCTGATTTGGAATTGATATCTCCTGATAATGTTTATGTTGAGTGGGAATTAAAACTGGAGACAGAAGAGAGTAAAAGTACTATTGAGGATGTTTTTACATTTGTGGATGGACAGTCGAAATTTGTTATTGAGGAAGTTGATGCATCGTATGAGATAACAGATGATTCTTTTTTGTTAAATAATGTAACTCAAAATGTTAATGAGATGTTTCCTGAGAAAGAGCAAAATTTATTACATTCAAAAGAACTATATAATAATAAAATGTCCTTTAAGAGTGGTGAACATAATGTTAATGATGATACTGTCAAGAGTAAAGTCAATATTGCTAGTATTAAAGTTGATTCAAAAAAGTTAGATCATTTGGTAAATCTTGTTGGTGAACTTGTGACAATTCACTCTAAGCTTGCTAAAGAGGCTGAGATTAGTAATAATAATGTTTTAAATTCAATTTCAGCTGAATTTTCTTTGCTTATTAATGAACTTAGAGATTATACTACAGGACTTAGAACAGTTCCTATTGAGATTTTATTTGTAAAGTTTCAAAGAATAGTTAAAGATTTGTCTGTTCAACTTGGTAAGTCAATTCATTATTATTCTCAAGGTGGTGATACCGTTCTTGATAAGAGTATTATTGAGAGGTTAAATGAGCCTTTGGTACACTTAATTAGAAATTCAATCGATCATGGAATTGAACCTGATGAGGAGAGAATAAAAGCCGGAAAGAAGGCCCATGGAATAATTAAACTTTCTGCACAACAATCAGGTGATTCTGTAATTGTTGTTATTGAAGATGATGGTAGGGGACTTGATAAACATAAGATAATTAAGCGAGCTATAGAGAAAAACATAATATCTGAGGCTATATCTAGCACTTTATCTGATGTTGATATTTATAATTTAATTTTTGAGCCTGGATTTTCAACAGCTGATGTTGTTACAAATATATCGGGTCGTGGTGTTGGAATGGATGTTGTAAAAAAACAGGTAGAATCTCTTAGAGGGAATGTAGTTATTGAGAGCGAGTTTGGTAAATATACCCGAATAAAATTAATTTTTCCTTTGACTTTGGCAATTATTGAAGGATGGTTTGTTAGGGTTTACGATCAGTATTTTATTGTTCCTTTGTCTAGTGTTGAATCTTGTCTTGAGGCTGATAAATTGGATTCTAGAGTATACGGACTTGAAAGTGGTGGTAATGTCATGGATTATAGGGGAAGTATGATTAGCTTCATAAGATTGAGGGAATTTTTTGAAATATCTAATGAAAAAAGTAATAGTGAACATGTTGTTGTTGTTAACACAAATAGTGGTAAAATAGGAATTGTGGTAGATGAGGTTTTAGGACAACATCAAACCGTTATAAAAACTTTAGGTAAGGTTTATTCTAAAGTAGAAGGGGTCTCGGGAGCTACAATACTAGGAGATGGCAGCTTGGCATTAGTCATTGATGTTGATAATATAACTAAAATTATAAGGTAGTATATTCTTAGAGTAAGATATCTTGGTTTTTGTAAAGGTAGGTTTATATTAAATAATAATAATGAAAATATTGGTAATTGATATTCAAGGTCTTATAAGACAGGTTTTTGTTAGAGCCTTTTCTAAGGATGTAGATGTTGAGATATTAAATCCGGGTTCTAATTCTTTAAATCTTATTAATGTTTTTTTGCAAAAATTTCCTGATGTAGTTATTATTGATGAAAATACGGCTAAGTCACATTTTGGAAATTCACTTAATAATGTTCTTAATAATATTTTACTTCCTGTTGTTTTTATAGCAGAGAATGAAGTTTATCCAAAATTTGGTTTTCTTGATTCTAAAAAAGATAAAATTAAATTAATAATCAATAAACTTAATTTTAAACTTACAGTTAATTTATTTAGAAGTGATTATTTAGATTTAATTAAATCAGAGATTAAGAAATTAGTGGATCATAAGTTTGTAGCTTCTTTTGAAAGTAAGAGAATAAAATCTCCTGATTTTTTTGAAAAGATTGAAAGTAAAGAGTCTGAAAGAGATATTACTAACATAACCAAAAGTTATAAAGTTGCAGATGTTATTAATGTTTCTCCTAAAAATGGTCCAGATGTTATTCTGAAGTATCAAGGTGTAATTAATAAAAATAAGACAGGAAAAGTTATTTTTGTTGGGGCTTCAACTGGTGGTACTGAGGCTTTAAGAGTTTTTTTAAAATTATTCAAAAAAGATTCTCCTCCAATTGTAATTGTTCAACATATGCCTGGGGGTTTTACAACATCTTTTGCAAAAAGTTTAAATAATGAATTTGAAGTTGATATAAAAGAAGCTGAAGATGGAGATATTTTAAGACCTGGTCTTGTAATAATTGCAAATGGTCATTATCATTTAATTGTGAAATATGCTAATGGAAATTATTTTACTCATCTAATTGATGGTCCTCCAGTTAGCAGACATAAACCTTCTGTTAATGTATTATTTCGTTCTGCTGCTATGTATGCAGGAGAGAATGCCATTGGAGTTATGCTTACGGGAATGGGGGATGATGGTGCTAGTTGTATGCTTGAAATGAAAAATAATGGTGCATATAACATTGCACAAGATCAATTGACTTCTGTAGTATTTGGTATGCCTATGGAGGCAATCAAGATAGGTGCTGTGGATAAGGTCCTTCCTTTAAATAAAATATCTGAGTGTATTTTAAGGAGATCTTAATGGAAAATAATGATAAATTTTTGGATATTGATTCGTACATTGGTAATGTATTAACAGAACTTGAGACTTTTGATAATCGTTCAAGGCAAGTTTATGCAAGCTTAAGTAAATCGATTCCTAGGTTAATAGAAAAGCTTTCTAAAGATATTAAAGATTTGTCTTTTAATATTGGGTTTATTTCTAATCTTGATGTTGATAATGACTATTCTTTAAATAACTTTATATCTAAAGTAATAAGAGTACTTAATGATTTTGTATCTTATTTTAATTCTTCAACTGAGATTCTTGAATCTCAATTTAGTATAATACGGGATAAGGTTAAGGATATAGAAATTCTTGAAGATGTAATTGAAAAAATGAAAAAAAGTTCTATCGATATGGAGATAATGTCGATTAATACACTAACTGTTGCCATGAGAGCTGGGAGAGCTGGAGGTGCTTTTTCTTATATTACAAATGAGATTAAAACTTTAACTCAATCTATGATTAAACAAGCAGATCAGCTAACTAGTAAGGGTAGAGATATTAAGGTTGGACTTGATCGGGCTAAGGAACAGGTACTTGAAAATAATACGGCTGAGAATAAAATTCTTGAAGAATTTAAAGAGGATTTGATAAAAAATATCGATGAATTTGCAGGAAGTATTGGAGAAGTTATTGCATTTTATGATAATGTATTAAAAATACTTAATGAATTTAAATTTAAATTTGTAAATGCTGTATCTTATCTACAATTTCAAGATAGACTTACTCAGTCTTTACATCATTTAAATGTTATGTATTCTAGCATTGATGTTTTTAAATTTAGGGATATAAGTGAAATTCAAAAATTAAAAGTTTTATCTGTTTTTACAGATTCGTCTAAAATGATAATTAGGGATGTTATTTCTAAATTAGATGAGAATTGTATGGCTTTTGAAGAATTTATTGATACATCTATTTCTTCTATTCAAGTTATTAATGATTTAAAATCAGATAATTCTTCATATGTTGATATTTCAAAGTCTGTTGAAGCTTGTTCTATTATCTTATTAAATTTACTTAGGAGAATAGATGATGTTGAGAAAAATAATTCTAATTTTTTAAATCTTTATTATGAACAAATTAAGCTTGTTAAATCTTTAGAATTAATGTTTTCAAATATTTCAGCTATTTCTTCTAGATTTCAAAATATCAATATAGCATCTAAAATAGAGGTTGTAAAGAGAATTGAACTTGAAGATATGGAAGGCAATATTTCTGAAATGTCCAAAATTATTAATAATATTGATTTAAATATTACTAAAGGACGGGAATTTTTATCTCAAATAATATTTTTTTTTGAAAAAGTTGTAAAAGATTGTGACAATCGCTTTTATATTGAAAAAAATTATTTTAATAAGTTTAAGAAATTGTTTATAGAGATAAAGAGTAATATTTTTGAAATAAAAAGGCTAGCTATTGATCATGTATTATCTTATGAAATGTTTCCCGTTAATTTTTTGGAAATATTTGAAGAGGTAAAATTAGATATTCATAGTATAAAAGCTTTACGAGAGGATCTTATAAATATTGAAAAGATTTTAATTGACATAGAAAATGATATTAATAGTAATCTTAATTCAGAGTTATTAAAACACGATCTTAAGTGTATTGAGGTGGAGGATAAAGAGTTTATTCGCAGAATTGCTAATAGATTTACTTTGTTTGTTCACAAGAAGTATTTATTATCGCTTATTGAAGATGAAAAGGATGTTCATTCATTTGATGAGGGTAGTGTAATTTTATTCTAACTTTTGTATACTTTTATATGGGTTTAGGAGCGTTTCATGCAAAAAAGGATTTTGGTTATAGATGACAATAGAGCTATTAGGCAAAGTGTTGCTTATATTTTGGAGCAGAATGGTTTTGCGGTTGCTGAGGCTCAAGATGGTCTTGAGGGTGTATCTAAATTTAAGGAAGCTGTGGGACAGAGTGATAAAGATTTTGATCTAGTAATTACAGATATCAATATGCCTAATTTAGATGGAATAGGAGTGATAAAGGAGATAAGAGAGCTTGGAAGTTTTGTTCCAATACTTGTTTTAACTACTGAATCTGAACAATCGAAAGTTGATGAAGGTCGTAAAGCTGGCGCTACTGGTTGGCTTGTTAAACCTTTCAATCCCAATACTCTTATGCAAACAATATCAAAAATATTTTAATTTTTATATTTTTATTTTTAGATTATCGTAAGGTTTAGTCTTATGAGTTTTAAGCTAGATAAACAGTTTTATTTTCATTTAGGAGAATTAATTAAATTTAATAGTGTTAATGCTCCTGCATTAAAAAGTAAGCCTTTTGGAGAACAAATTGATTTATGTCGAGATAAAGTATTAGAAATTGCTCGAGATATTGGTTTTAAAGTTTATAAAGATCCAGATGGATATTATGGTTTTGCTGAAATGGGTCAGGGCGATGAACTTATAGGTATTTTAACTCATATTGATGTTGTTGATGCTGGCAGCATATCCAAATGGCATTCAAATCCTTTTGAACTTGGTTTTCGAGATGGAAGAGTTTATGCTAGGGGTATTTTAGATGATAAGGGACCTTTAATGGCTGTTCTTTATGCTTTTAAAATGTTGCTATTAGAGAAAATTTGTTTTAAGAAGAGATTTAGAGTGATTTTTGGCACAGATGAAGAGACTAAATGGCGTTGTATTGAGCAGTATAAGATTAAAGAAGAGATTCCTGATTTTTCTTTTACTCCTGATGGTGATTTTCCTATTGTTAATGCTGAGAAGGGGTTATTGCAATTTGATGTTATTAGTGATGAAAAATTTTTTATGAATCTTGAGCTTGGCATAGGGTATAATGTTATTCCTGATGAATGTTCTTTTGAGCTTGGTGATGCTAATAAAGATGATTTTAGAATCTTACTTGATAATTTTGATGGTAAAATTAGATATAAGTTTTTTGAAAACAATGTTTTAATTCATGGCATTTCTGCTCATGCCTCTTTACCTGAACTTGGTGTTAATGTTGCTCCTTATGCATTAGATATTATTAAATCTTTAGGAATAAGAAGTAATTTTATTGCTTTTTTTGAAGACAGGATTGGTTTTACTATCAATGGAGAGAAATTGTTTGGGAAGGTTTTGGAAGATTTGCAATCTGGAAAACTTACTCTTTGTTTAACAAAAATTAAATTGTCTAAAACATCTAATCAAATCTTGTCTTTTGATATGAGGTATCCTATAAGTTATAAAAGGGAAGATTTGGTAAGTTTAATAAAGAAAACTTTAGATTTATATTCTCTAAATTATAGTGAAGTTTCTTTTCTTGATCCTCTTTATGTTGATTCTAATTTAAAATTTATTTCATCTTTAATGGAAGTTTATCAGAATTTTACAGGAGAGAGTGATGTTAATCCTATTTCTATTGGTGGTGCAACTTATTCAAGAGCTTTGAAAAATTGTGTTGCTTTTGGACCATTATTTAAAGGTTCAGATAATACAGCCCATCAGGTTAATGAGTATATTAATGAAAATGAACTTATGGATCTTATTTTGATTTATAAGAATGCTGTTGAAAAACTTAATACTTAAAAATAGTACCGGTAGTCGGAGTCGAACCGACACGAGATTGCTCTCATCAGATTTTGAGTCTGACGCGTCTACCAATTCCGCCATACCGGCAATAGATTTTATTTTACTACAATAGTTCCTAAAAAATCATCATTTTTATCAAAAACTTTTTGTAAATTTGTAAGATCAGTGCCATTAAGTATATAAGCTTTAATTCCAAGTTTTAATGCTAGTTCTGTTGCTATTGGATCAAATGGTAAATGTGAACCAGGTTCCCAATCTTTTCCTACGATATTTTGTAATTTATTCCAAGTGATGTTTTTAAATCCTTTTGCATCATTATATTTTTTTGGATCTTTATCATATATTTGATCAATATTGGTTAAATTAATTATTTCGTTTGAATTGAACTTTTCGGCAAATTTTACGGTAATATAATCTGTTGAAAATCCTGATTTCCATCCTGATGCAACTAATATTTGTCCTTTAAATTGAAAATCTTCAGTTGGATTGCTTACAATATCGTTAATGCAAAATGGTTGCATTGCTTTGCTTATAAGAGTTGCATTTAGTTTAGTTGCCATTATTCCAATTTCATCGAGTTCATGATTTTTAAATTTAGGATTAATTTGCTTATAAGCATCTTGATATTCTCTTGCTGTTTTTCCGCCTCCTGTAATTAAAATAACTTTTCTGTTATGTTCTTTTTTTATCCATTGAAAAATAAGATTTTTTAAATTTTTAATGTATGTTGTATTAATGTGATTAGGATTGATTATCCCTCCCCCAAGACTAATTATCTTTATCATCTAAACTCCTTATTTGAGTCGGTTATTTTTTTATTTAAATTTGTATTATATAGTATATTTATATTCAGGTTGTTGGAAAATATGATTTAAAATCATATTACCTTATTAACTATACTATATTGTGCAATGTTTCCTTATATCTTATAGTTAAGAATATTTATTATATTAAATTGTTTACAGGTTTTGCTTAGGTAGGTATTTAGTTAGGAGGATTTTATGTATAAGTACAAGGTTTCTGTGATTATTTGTTTTTTTAATGCTGAGAGTACCCTTGAAACGATGTTGAAGAACGCTGTTAATCAGACATTGCGAGATAAAGAAATTATATTGGTAAATGATGGTTCTTATGATCAAAGCTTAAAGATAGCTCAAAAATTTGCGGAGAAATATGATTTTATTAAAGTTATTAATCAGAAAAATATGGGAATATCCGTTGCTAGGAATAATGGTTTTGAGAAATCTGAGGGAGAATATATAGTTTATTGGGATAGTGATGATTTTATTGAGAATACTATGCTTGAGGTACTATATAATAGGGCAAAAGCTGATAATTCAGATATTGTTTGTTCTCAGTTTTATATTTATTTTCTTGCAAGAAAGATTAAAAGAAAGTCAGTTCTTCCTTTTCCTAATTATCCAATAACCGGTGAAGAGGCTTTTAAGAATTTATTATTGACTGTTTTTTCTAGTTTTTATAAAAAAAATTTTGTTGTAGGTACAGTGTGGGATAAATTGATTAGAAGAGATTTGATTGTAAGTAATAATGTTAAATTTAATGATGTAATACTAGAGGATATAGTTTTTATGCTACATGCTTTTTTAAAAGCAAAGAAAGTTTCTTTTGTAAATAATTATTTTTATACTAATTTTCAAAGGATGGGAAGTGCGAGTTCATCAATTAGTGTTATTAGTAAGGTAAATATGTCTCTTAAAGTTGTAGAAAATCTTTTAAAAGAAGAAGGGTTGTTTGAAAAATATTTTGAATATTATAAAAAATTTTATTTGCAACTTTATTATTATATTTCTTTTAAGCAAGTTTATGTTATAAATTGGCATATTAAGGATAAACTTGTATATAAAGCTCATAAAGCAAAACTCATTTTTGTTCTTAATGAAGTTAAAAATTCAAAAGAATTTCAAAATTATTATGGAAGTCTTAAAAATTCCAGATTTAGTGAGTTACAAACTTTGCCAAAAATGATGTTAAAAATTTGGAATCTGAGTTCTGTATTGTATGTTAATTTTTCCATATTTATGTATAAGGCTTTCTTGAAAAATTAGTATTTTAATTCTTGTATTTATTTTTATACTATTTTATAATGGGGCTGAAGGAGAATTTTGGTTGAAAATAGAATTTCGAGATATTGCATTTTCGTATTATAAAACTAATGTTTATTTTAATGTAAATTTATCTGTTGAAAAGCCTCAAAATTATTTGGTTCTTGGTAAAAATGGAGTAGGAAAAACCACTTTGCTTAGGCTTATTAGTGGACTTTTAAATCCATCTGAAGGAGAGATATTATTTAATTCTTTAAAGACTTTTCCAAGAAATCCTTTAAATTTAGTAAATTTATTTTTTGTTCCGGAAGAGTTTTCTTTGCCTGATATTTCTTTAAATGATTATTATAAATCTTTGTGTAAATTTTATCCAAATTTTAAGGAAGAAGATTTTAAGGAATATTTATTAAGATTTGAATTAGATATTAATCTTAAGTTATCATCTGCGTCATATGGACAGAAGAAAAAAAGTATTATTGCTTTCTCTATTGCTACAGGCGTTCCTGTTTTGATATTTGATGAGCCTACAAATGGGCTTGATATTGCGTCAAAAAATGTTTTTAGATATATTTTGAGTAATTTAAGAAATACGATGGTTTTTATTACAGGACATAATGTTAGAGATTTATCAGATATTGTAGAGCATTTGATCATTATTGGTAATAATAATGTTCTCTTTTCAGATTCAGTGTCTCATATTAAAAATAATTATAAAGTTAAGATTGTAGATAAATTAGATGGAGAAGAACTTTATTATGAAAAAGTAAAAGATAGATTTAAATCACTTTATTATGAAAGTGGTACTTTTGATAATAATAATTTTGATATTGAATTTTTCTTTTTATATGTTGTTAATGATGGTTTAAAGGATTTTTCGAATGTTTAGTTTAAAGAGATTTTTTTTATTATTTAATATAGATTTTGTTTATCATAAGCAATTTTATTTTTACTTTTTTATGTCAATTTTTTTGATTTTTCCTTTAATTCATGTTTTATTCAAAAGTTATTTGGATTTGAATTTAGTTGAACTTTTGGTTGTTGATGATTCGTTATCCAATACAGTATTTTTTTTGATTTTATTTTGTATGATGTATTGCGTTTCAATATATAATATGTTTAGTGATTTTAAGTCGATTCATGATCCACTTAAAAATGTATTTTATTTGTCTTTACCTGTTTCTACTTTAGAGAAATATTTGTTTGTTTTGTCTAAATTTTTATTTCTATTTCCTTTGTTTGTAGTCATTTGTTGTTATATGGGTGTAAATATAACTGTGTTATTAGATAAAAAGCTTTTTTTGGGCAATCAAGCAAAGAGTCTATCTTTTAATGTGTTTTTTATGTTTGTTGGCAATACTTATTTTATTTATTTTGTTGGATTTTCTATGTTATTGTTATTTAGAATTGTATTTAAGAGATTTTCTTTTTTTAAATCAGTTGTTATTATAAGTTTATGTTATGCAGCATTGATTGTCTTATTTGATTTTATGATGTTTTTTGTTAATAACTACTTATTTGAACTTAAAAATAATTTTGATAAGTGGGGAGAGTATTATTTCATTAAGTATATTAGTATGTCTTTTGCATTATGTAGTTGTTTTTATTCATATTTTCTGCTTAGAAATGTGGGCAATTTAAGTACTAAAAAAATTAATTCTAATATTTTAGTGGGTTTGATGTCTTTTTTCGTTATATTTGTCTTTTGCTTTGTAACATTTTTACTTCTTTATGTAATTTATGCGCATATACTTCATGCTTAACAATGGGTCATGATTGATTTTTGAATTAATTAAATGTTAATTTCTATAATTAATATTTTTGTTTAAAGTTTTAACTTAAAGGTAATCTTTTGTCTGTATATAAATATTATATAAAACATTTATTTTGTATAGAGATGATTAAAATATTATTTTTAATTTGTATAAGTCTTTTTATAGTAGTGAATTGTCTCAAGAATTTATGACATTTTAAAATGTAGTTAAAGGCTTTGTGGGCCTTTGTATTGCGTATTGAGTTTATTTGGAGGGTGTTAATAATGGATAATCTAAAGATTTTAGTAATAACAGGTGGTGTAATTTCTGGAATAGGTAAAGGGGTTACTTCTGCAAGTATTGCAAGATTGTTTAAGGATAATTTGAAAATAACACCAATTAAATGTGATGGTTATTTAAATACTGATCCTGGGACTATTAATCCTGTTGAACATGGAGAAGTTTTTGTTCTTGATGATGGTGGAGAAGTTGATATGGATTTTGGTCATTATGAGAGATTTTTAAACCAAAATTCTAAATCTACTTGGAATATTACAATGGGAAAAATATATAAAAGTATTCTTGAAAATGAGAGGCGTGGAAAGTATTTAGGTAGAACTGTACAGCTTATTCCTCATGTTACTAATGAAATTAAAGAGACAATTTTAAATATTGCTAGAGAAGAGCATAGTGAACTTTTAGTTATTGAAATTGGTGGTACTGTGGGAGATATGGAGAATATCTTGTTTATTGAGACAATGAGACAGATAAGGTATGACATTGGAATTGATAATATTGCTTTTGTTCATTTAACTTATATTCCAAATCCTGCTGGAATAAATGAACAAAAATCTAAACCTACTCAACAGAGTGTTAAGACCTTAAATAAAGCTGGAATTTTTCCTGATTTAATTATTGCAAGAAGTTCTCAACTCTTAACAAGGCAAATAAGAGATAAGATAGCAATGTTTTGTAATGTTGATGCCTCTTGCATTGTTGATAATATTGATGTTGCAACTATTTATGAAATACCTATATCTTTTTATAAACAAGGATTGCATAAAATTTTAGGTTCAAAACTGAAAATTAATGTTACACCTAAGGTGGATGGTCTTGAAAAGTTAGTAAATGTAATAAAGAAAAATCTTCTCTCGCCCCAAAAGGTTGTAAATATTGCTATTTGTGGTAAATATACTGAACTTGGTGATTCTTATGCATCAATATTTGAGTCTTTAACTCATGTTTCTGCCAATTTGGATATATTAGTTAAGACAACTGTCATTGACGGTATTAATTTTGATGAGAAAATGATGGAAGGTGTAGATGGCATAGTTGTGCCTGGCGGATTTGGGAGCCGAGGGTATGAAGGTAAGATTCGTGCAATTAAATATGCTCGTGAGAATAATATTCCTTTTCTTGGTATTTGTCTTGGAATGCAACTTGCAGTTATTGAGTTTGCGCGTAATGTTTGTGGGATATTTGATGCTGATACTGAAGAAGTTTTATCTGAAGATAATACTATGTTGAATTCTATAAATCCTGTTATTCATTTGTTATCTGAACAAAAAGAACTTGAGAATAAGGGTGCTACAATGCGACTTGGAGGATATCCCGTTTTACTTAAAAAAGATACTCTTGCTTTTAAACTTTATGGAAATGATATGATTATTGAGAGATTTAGGCATAGATATGAAGTTAATAATGATTATCTTGATTTATTTAACAAGTATGGTCTTGTTGTTTCTGGGTTTTCTGAAGATTTTCAAATAGTAAAAATAATAGAGATACCTAAAAATAAATTTTTTGTGGCTTGTCAGTTTCATCCTGAGCTTATTACTAGATTGGAAAGTCCGTCTAAACTTTTTGTAGGATTAGTAAAAGCATGTCTTTAATTTTGAAAATTTGATTTTATTTTATAAATTCAACATGTTTTGTAGGTGATTTTTTATGATATTTGGTTAGGAGGTATAAGATGAATGAAAGTGATGTTAAGAGAGCAATCTCTATGAAGAGGTTGGTTAAATATTTTTTTGATGAACTTAAGTATAGAATGAAAATACCTTGTTTGAGACATAATAATCAATATATGAGTAAAAAATATATATTGCTTAATCTTTTAAGGAAAATAGCAAACCTTCCGTTTTACGATCAATATGAGATTGAGGAACAATTTTTTCTTGATATTTTAGGAAAAGGTGTGTTAGCAGATGCGGTACTTATTAAAAGATTGGATTATGAAAAATGTGTTATTGTTGGTATTATTGAGGCAAAAGCAGATCATGTTGATCTTGAGTATGAACTTAGTAGATTTTTGATTCAAGGTGATAAGGTTAATGTTCTTTTTTGGCAACCTAAAAGGATGCTCTTAAAACAAAATGAAGAATTAATTATATTAGATGCAGATGACATTTTTAAATTAGATAACGATTTTTATTTGCCATTAGTAAAAGAGAAACTTGAAGATTTTATTAATGTTTTTGTGAAATTTTTTTCTTATGAGGATATATTATTTGAATATAATAAAATAATAGGTAAGTATTCTTTCATTAGGAGTAAGTAAAATAATAATTTATAGATATTTATCCTTTATTTATGATATTATAAATAATTGTTAGATTAAATTTGTTTTATATTGTTAGAAAATTCTTTTTTATGGTAAAATTTTCCCATGTATAAATTTCCATTTTTTTGTAAAAAAAAGTCTTCTACATCTGATGTTAAAGACAATTCTTTCAATGATGTTGACAATATTGATGATATTAGTACATGTGAGAATGAAAGTTCTTTAAAAGAAATTGTGAGGAGTTTTTATCACACTAAGTCTTCTATTAGTAATGTATTAGTTAATATTGAATTTTTATATAAAAATTTATTTTCTGGTTTTGTAAATGTTGAGAAGGTTTGCATATCACTTATCAGTAAGGTAAATGATGGTCGAATTAAAGTAAATGCTATTTTTGAAGATATTGAAAAAAATAATAAAGAAAAATTGCAAAAAGTTACTGATATTATTATGGATGTTCAAAAAAGTTTAGAAACTATTAATAGTTTTTTAGGTGCAACTAATATGATTTCTCTTAATGCTAAGCTTGAAGCTGCAAGAGCAAAAGAGTATGGAAAAGGATTTTCTGTTGTTGCTGATGAGATTAAAAGACTATCAGATCAGGCAAAGGGCGTTATGAACATGATTTCCGTTAAGGAAATTGAGCAGGTGTCTACAGATTTGATTTCTGAGAATATTAAGAAATTGCAATTAGGTATTGATAATCTTTTTTTAAATATGATAGAAGAGCTTACTTCGCTTGAAGAATCATTTAAATATTGTATTGGTCAACAAGGTGAATTTTCAACTTTAATTAATGAGCTTGAAAATATTGAAGCTAGTGTTTCTTATTTGTCAAGAAATTGTGATTCTTTATCTGTTTCTAAAGCTTTTGTATATTCGAATGATGATTTTTTAAAGGAATTGGAATTTATTATTTCAGAACATATGTCTTGGATAAGTGTTGTAAAAGCAATTGTTGATAATCAAAAAAGTATGGCAATCCAAAGTGATCCTATGAAACATGGTTTTGGGTTATTTTATCAAGGTTTTGCTCCAAAAGAGCTTGAAATTAGAGAAGTTTGGGAGAATATTTATTCTGATTATTTAAATATTCATAAACTTGTTGTTGAGATAATCAAAATTTTTTCACAAGGTAATTTTAACAATGCTGATTTGAAGAATGCAAGGGATTTTTTCATGCGGGCTGAAAATTTATCGAATGAAATAATTAGTAGACTTGAATCTGTTAAAAACATGGTAGTTGAATGTGAAAATCAGAACATTAATGTTTTTTGCTAATTTAAAGTTATTGTTTGTGTTATTCTAGTTTATAAGTAGTTTAAAGATTTTTCATTTAATTATTTTACTTTAGTTTAAGGTATTTGCTATTAAAAGATCGAGTTTTATTTTGGTAAGATAAGTATGAATTTAAAAGCTAAGTTTGTTCATTTGCATGTGCATTCAGATTTTTCACTCTTAGATGGAGCTGCTAAGATTGTAGATATTGTGTCAAAGGCTAAAGAGTACAATATGTCTCATATTGCGTTGACTGATCATGGCAATCTTTTTGGTGCTATTAAGTTTTATAGAGAGGCAAAAAAAGCAGGTATTAAGCCCATAATTGGCATTGAAGCCTATATGTCAAATACTTTAAAATATATAAAGAAGAATGATGAATTTGGAAAACCGTATTATCATTTAATTCTTCTTGCAAAGAATGAGCAAGGATATAAGAATTTATTGAAACTTACAAGTGTTTCTTATCTTGAGGGATTTTATTATAGGCCTAGGATGGATAGAGATGATCTTGCAAAGTATTCAGAAGGGCTTATTTGTATGTCTGCATGTATTGGAGGCATTATTCCTCAGTTGATTCTTTCAAATAGATTTGATGATGCAAAGAATGAGATTCTTTGGTTTAAAAATACTTTTGGAGATGATTTTTATCTTGAATTGCAACGTCATGGAATTAAACAACAAGATATAGTTAATGAAAAATTAATAGCTTATTCTAAAGAACTTGATGTTCAGTTGAGTGTGTCTAATGATTCTCATTATGTCAATAAAGAGGATGCTACGGCTCAAGATATTATTGTTTGTATTGGTACTGGTGCTAAGAGAAGCGATTCTGGCAGATTTAAAATGGAAACGGATGAATTTTATCTTAAGTCTCCAGAAGAGATGTGTGAGCTTTTTAAAGATTTACCAGAAGCTTTGGCAAATACGCTAAAGATTGCTGAGAAATGTAATGATTTTGAAATTAAATTTCCAGGTCCTATTTTTCCTGAATATCATATACCCGAGGAATTTGATACTCAGGGTCAATATTTAGAACATTTAACACTTGAAGGTTTAAAATTTAGATATGCAAACATAACCGATAATATTAAGGAGCGTGCTTTTTATGAGCTTTCCACAATTATTAATATGGGATTTGAGGCATATTTTTTAATTGTGTGGGATTTTATTAAGTTTGCTCATGATAATGATATTCCTGTTGGTCCTGGTCGTGGTTCTGGAGCGGGTTCTATTGTTGCATATGCTTTACGTATTACTGATGTTGATCCTTTAAAATATAATTTACTCTTTGAGAGATTTTTAAATCCTGAACGTGTTTCTATGCCTGATTTTGATATTGATTTTTGCTTTGAAGGTAGAGATGAGGTTATAAAGTATGTTACAAAAAAGTATGGAGAAGATAAGGTTGCACAGATAATTACTTTTGGAACTCTAAAACCCAAGGCTGTATTTAAGGATGTGGGTAGGGTTTTAGATATTCCTTTTGTTCAATCTAATGAGATTACTAAACTTATTCCCGATGGTCCAAAAGTTTCCTTGAGAGAAGTTTTGAAAGATAAGGTATTGAAAAAATATTTAAATAAGGGGCCTGTTTATAATGAGTTAATGGAAGCAGCTCTTGTTCTTGAAGGCATGAATAGACATGCATCAACACATGCAGCAGGTATTGTGATTGCTAGAACTTCTTTAACAGATTATGTTCCTCTTTATAAGGATTATAAGCAAGATACAGTCTCTACACAGTATACTATGGATTTATTAGAGGATTGTGGTCTTGTAAAGATGGATTTTCTTGGACTTAAGACATTAACTTTAATAAAAAATGCAGAGAAACTTATTAAAATTACTGATCCTGATTTTAGTATTGCTACTATTTCTGATAGTGATGCTAAGACGTTTAAAATGCTTTCTGAAGGGCGTAGTACTTCTGTTTTTCAGTTTGAATCTGAAGGTATGCAACAAATTTTGAAAGATTCAAAACCCGATAATATTGAAGATTTAATTGCTTTAAATGCACTTTATCGTCCAGGCCCTATGCAATTTATACCACAATTTGTTGCTGCTAAGACGGGGGCTAAGCGCATTAAATATCCTCATCCAGATTTAACAGAGGTTTTAAAACCAACTTATGGTGTTATTGTTTATCAAGAACAAGTTATGGAAGTTGCAAAAATTATTGGTGGATTTTCTCTTGGAAAAGCAGATATTTTAAGACGGGCAATGGGTAAAAAGAAAGAAGATGAAATGAATAGGATGAAAGTTGACTTTATAAAAGGTGCTCTTGAGAAAGGTTATGATGAAACTCTTGCAAGTGATATATTTGAACTTTTGAAGCCTTTTGCTGGTTATGGTTTTAATAAATCACATGCAGCTGCTTATTCTTTAATAGCTTATCAAACAGCATATCTTAAAGCTAATTATCCTGCAAGTTTTATGGCTGCTAACTTGACAAATGAAATTAATAATACTGAAAAGTTGTCTTACTATATTGAAGAAACAAAATCGATGGGAATTAATGTTTTAAGACCTGATATAAATCAATCTTTTAAAGATTTTCGTGTCGTTGGTTCTGATATTTCTTATGGTCTTAATGGAATTAAAAATATTGGTGAACTAATGGTTGATCTTATACTGAATGAAAGGCAAGAGAATGGAGAATATAAATCTTTTGAAGATTTTATTAAAAGGGTAGATAAAAAAGTTATAAATAAAAAATTTCTTGAGGCTTCAATAAAGTCTGGTCTTTTTGATAGTCTTGGACAAAATAGAAGAACACTTATTGAAAATCTTGATAAATTAATAGCTTTTGTATTAGAAAATAAGAATGCAAAAAAACAGGGACAAAATAGTTTATTTGCTTCTCAAAATATTCTGGAAGAGACTTTTAATTATAATTTATTTGAGGAATATTCTTATCTTGAGCTTTTAGGGTTTGAAAAGGAGCTTTTAGGGTTTTATGTGTCTGGACATCCTCTTGATCCTTATAAATCAGAATTGGAATTTTTTACAAACTTTAATGTTGTAAAAGATCTTGCATCTAGAAGAAATACTGTTGTTAAATTTGCAGGTAGTTTAAACTTCATAAGAGTTGTTCATCTGAAGAAAAATAATGCTAGGATGGCTTTTGGAATTGTTGAAAATTTTGAAGGTTCAATCGAAATTGTGGTTTTTCCTGAGAGTTATGATCGATATAAACATTTGTTAATTGAAGATGATGTAATTGGTGTTATAGGGAAGCTTACATTTAGTAGAGATAAATTTTCCATAATAGTTGAAAAAATTCTAACTATAAAAGAAATTTCGATTAATAAAATTAATAATCTTCATATTAAATTTACTAATAAGGGATTAAATGATTCTAATCTTCTGACTTCTTTAAAAAATAAAATCTTCGATCTTGAGGATGATACGGGATTTTCATATGTTTATCTTTATTTAAAAAATAATGGTAGAGACTTAAAACTTAAAATGGATTTAATTCTAAATTTTAAACCTGATGAGTTTAAAATTAATGAATTAAAAGACCATAAAATAGTGGAGGATATTTGGTTTGATTAGGAGGATTAGTTGTGATAACAGAGACTTTAATTGTATTTTTGAACATTTATAGAATTTTAATTTTAATTAGAATTCTTCTTAGTTGGTTGGTATCCTCAGGAATTAGTTCTAATGCATTTTTTAAATTTATATATAATGTAACAGAGCCATTTTTATCTGTTTTTAGAAGCATTAGATTTTTTAGATTTGGTATTTATGATTTCTCACCAATTGCGGCTTTAATTACTATTACGATAACCGAGAGAATGTTATCTTATGGTAATTATAAGCTTTCTACGTTTATAGTATTATTTATTATGGAAGCTTGGGGAATACTTAGAAGTATTTTTTTTGCTCTTATTTTTTTCTTTGTTTTAAGAGTGGTATTTCTGTTTTTACATTTATTTAATGGTACTGATTTTATGAAAAATGTTGATTCTTTGTTAGTGCTGTTATCTTTTAAGATAAAAAATATAGTTACAGATAAGCATATGTCTTATGCCGTTAGTTTAATTGTAGCAGCATCATTATTGTTAGCATTTATAATTATTTTTGAGCAAGCTATAATGGCTATTAATATTTTAAGCTTTTATTTGCCTTTTTAGGGATTTTTTGTGTTTTTGCATGAATTTCAGTATGGCTTACAAGGCATTAATGGTCTTGGCAGTAGGGGAATTGATAGATTAAATAATATTAGAATTACAAATGTTAAAGAGCTAATAGAATATTATCCAAAAAAATATGAAGATCGTAAAAATATGGCAGCATTTCCAGATCCATTACAAGTTAGAATTTGTGAACTTATGACGATTTTTACTGTTATAGAACATAGAGATTTTGGAAATACTTTTAAGAGAAATTTAAAGATTATAGGTAGGAGTGAAAATAGTGAGTTATTTGAAATTCTTTTGTTTAATAGAAGTTTTTTAGAGAGAATTTTTAAGATAGGTCAAAAGTTTTATATTTATGCTAGGTTTAGTTATAACGATTATACTAAGATGTGGAGTTGTTCTAATTTTGATAGTGAGATATTTAGTTATAATCCTGTAAAATTTAAAAAAATTATGCCTGTTTATTCTCTTAGTGAGGGACTTAGTTCTAAAAAAATATCTTCTTATGTGAAAGGTGCTCTTGCGTATTTTGTAAAATTTGGACAATCAGATATTCCTAAATTTTTGATAAATAAATATTCATTATTGTCTTTGCATGAAGCTTTAAATGAGATTCATTTTCCAAGTTCTCTTGAAATGCTTAGGAGAGCAAAAAAAACTTTAGTTTATAGAGAGATTTTTTTACTTCAATTTTTTTCAAGGGGTAAGAGTTATAGGGTTTTCTTAAGAGCAGAAAAAAATTTATCTAATGATTTGTTAAAACAAATTATTTCAAAACTTTCATTTGAACTTACAAGGGATCAAAAAATTGCAATTACTGAAATAATTAATGATCTTAAAAATAACAAACCAATGAATAGACTCTTACAGGGTGATGTTGGAAGTGGTAAAACTCTTGTTGCTTTTCTCTCTAGTATTCCTTTAATTGAAGCTGGATATCAAGTTGCATTTATGGTGCCTACTGATCTATTAGCACGTCAACATTATAATAGTTTGACAAATATATTAAAAGATTTTGATATTTCTGTGGTTCTTTTGACTGGAAGTTTAAAAAAAAAAGATAGAGATGAGGTTTTAGAAAAGATTCAAAGTGGAATTTGTAGTTTGGTAATTGGGACTCATGCTATTTTTTCTCAAGGGACAAAATTTAAAAATTTGGCTTATGTCATTATTGATGAACAGCATAAGTTTGGAGTTGAACAAAGAGAAGAGCTTAGAAATAAAGGTGAAGAAGTTGATGTTCTTTTAATGTCAGCAACGCCTATTCCTAGAAGCTTAGCTTTAACCCTTTTTGGAGATCTTGAAGTGTCTTTAATTAAAAGGGGTCCTGAGGGTAGACTACCTGTTACTACATATTTGGCAAAACATGGCAATGAGGAAAAGGTATATGAATTTTTAAAAAATGAACTTGGAAAAGGACATCAGGTTTATTTTGTATATCCTTTAATATCATCTTCAGAAAAGTTTAATCTAAAGGATGCTACTAGTATGTGTTTAAATCTTCAAAATATTTTTGTTGAATATTCTGTTGCTATGATTCATTCTAAGCTTGAATCTTATGTGAAGGAAGAAATTATGCATAATTTTTATTTAAAGAAAATTGATATCCTGGTTGCAACGAGTGTTATTGAAGTTGGTATTGATTGTCCCAATGCAACTTGTATGGTGGTAGAACATGCAGAACGTTTTGGACTCTCTACATTACATCAAATTAGAGGACGTGTTGGTAGGAGTAATTTAAAGTCTTTTTTCTTTTTGCTTTATAAGGAACCTTTAACGGAAGCAGGTAAATTTAGACTTAAAACTATAAAAGAAAATACAGATGGATTTAAAATAGCAGAAGAGGATCTTAAATTAAGAGGGCCTGGGAATTTATTTGGTCTTGAACAGAGTGGCTATTTCAATCTTAGGATATCTGATTTTGTTGAGCATAAAGAAATTATAGGTTTAATGAGAGCAGAACTTGATATATTTTGTTCAAATAGAGATTTTTATGATAAATCAGATGTTAAGTTGCTAGATAGCCTTTTAGTATCATATTTAAGTTCAGTTTCTAAGGGTAGTTAATATTAATTTTATATTTTTGAATTAACTTTAAGAGTTCTTTTTTGTTATTATTCCAAAATTCAAGAAATTTATATTGTAAATTATTAAAATATTTTTTTTGTAGGGCACATGCTTGTTTTCCAATGTACATGTAATGCCAAGGTTCTGCTTTATAACCAGTTTCTTTTTCATGTTTTTTTGGATATGATAATGAGAATCCATATTTTGATGAGTTTTCGTAAAGCCATTTTCCTTCTTTTGTATTTAATAGGTTATCATCTGTATTGATAAAATCTATTGTTGTTCCTAATTGGTGTTGTGAGTGATTAGAAATTGCTGATTGTATCTGTGCTGACTTTATGCCATATGTTTTTACATTATATTTGAATAAAAAATTTTGGTATTCTTTTGTTCTATATGCTGATATTATTTTTATTTGTAAACCATTTTTTTTCCCTGCATTTATAAGATCAATTAAGTCATTTATTAATATTTTTCTTAATTTGAGGTTTTCTTTGCCAATGTTTTTAAGTTCTTTGAAATTTTTTAAATAAACCAAGTCAGTTGGGTTATATCCTTTAGGAATAGGGATTTTTTTATTTACAAGTATTAGTAAATTGTTTTCTTCCGCTTCAAGTAATGGTTTTAGTTCTTGAATAAATGAGATAGGTTGTTCTTTTATTTGTTTTTGATGAACTTGATCTAGAGTTTTTATGATATTAAGTAAAGTTTGAAAATCTTGTTTTGATATTGTATTTGCTTCTAAAGAAGGGTTATTAATTAAATTACTAACTAAAAAAATTAGTGAAAAAATATTAAAAGATATCATTAATATATAATTATATTGCATTATCCAGTTTAACATATAGTTATATTATGTTGAGCTTTTGTTATTGATGAATAACGTATTAGTTTTAGTTTTTAATTTTGTTTTTATAAATGCTAAATTAAGTAAGATTTGGTGTTATTGTATAAAAATTGTAATTAATATAATTATTGTTAAATTTACTGTAAATGATACAAAGATATGTTAAAATGCCAGAAACATTTTTGTTAGTTGTTGTTTTAGGGTATTTAAAAGATAATTGGCTAAAGGGAATTCATTATAAGAAGCAGCTTTAATTTTAAAAATATATTATAATAGCAATTAAGGATATTATATGAGTAATATGAATTTAAAATTCATGTTGATCTTATTTAATAAAGGTATTTTTGTTATTTTTTTATAGTATATTTTTTAAGTTGGTTTTGTTTGTTTTTCCTAACAATTTGAAAATTTGCTTTTTTTATATTTAGGAGGAGGTTATGCATTCATTAATCAAATCCAAGAAAAGCAGTGTTTATCGAGATGTTTTTAATATTGCAATTCCAACAGTCATTGAATTCTTTTTGTTTAATATTGTTGCATTTACAGATAATATTATGGTGTTTTACCTTGGTGATTATCCTGTTGTTGGTGTTTCTCTTGCAAATAAATTGTTTGAGTTATTTAGTACTATTGCATTTGCTATAATGGGAGCTTATAATATATTGGCTACAAGGCAATATTCGCAAGGTGATATTGATAGTTTTAAAAATACATTTTTTATTAGTATTGCAATACTTTTATTTTTTCCTTTTTTATTTATATTAGTTTCATTATTTTATTCATATTTTTTACTTGGATTGTTATCTGATGATTTAATAGCCGTATCTTATGGCGTATCTTATCTGAATATTGCTGTTTATTCTTTTATATTTGCCGTTGTTAAGGGAATTATTGCTAATTCTCTAAAAGTTGTTAAGGTCACTAAAATTCAGATTGTTACTTCTATTATTTCAGTTATTGTAAATATAGTTTTTAATTATATGTTTATTTTTGTTTTGAATATGGGAGTAATTGGTGCTGCTATTGCAACTACATTGGTTCGTTTACTTGAGCTTATTTTTTATCTTTTTTATACTGTTTTTAATGTAAATTCACATTTTTATCTTAAGTTTGAAAACTTAAAAATCAATCCTGTAATATTTTCTGAGTTAATTAAAGTTTTTGTTCCAATTTTTTTAAATGATTTTATTTGGTATATAGGATATTTTGTTTTAAGTGCGATCTTTTCAAGAATTGATACTGCTAAATATGCAGCTTATAGCATAACTTTTTCTACTTATTTTATTGGATTTAATATAGTTCATGCTTTTTGTTTTGCTGTTAATATTGTGATGGGACATGAAATGAATAATGATAAGGATGAAATAATGTCTGTTGCAATATATTTGGGTAAAATAGGTCTTGCTTTGGCCGCCTTAACTTCTATTATAATGTTTACTTTATCATTTATAGCTCCTTATGTTTTTTATAAATTAGAGTATGCTAGCCTTACGGGGGTTATGTTAAGATATTATTCCATTTCAGTTTTTTTTACATCACTTGCATTTCAATATTTATTTGGGTTTTTCCGTGCAGGTGCATCTCCAAATTTTGGGGCTGTTATGGAGGGTGCTGTAACTTTAATTTATACAATTCCCATTGCATATTTTTTAGCAAATTATACTCAAACTCCTTTTGAACTTGTTGTATTTATTCCAACTCTTGAAGATGTCATTAAATTTGGCATTTCTTTACCTTATTTTTATAGTACTAAATGGATTAAGTCTATTAGAACAGGTTAATTATTTTGTTATAATATTTGTATTGTGTGTCTAAATGAGATTAAAGGTAAAAATTTTTTAATTATGGGTTTAGGGCTTCATGGAGGAGGTCTAGCTGTTGCAAAGTTTTTGTTAAAACATGGTGGTAATTTAGTAATTACGGATTTAAGAAATGAAATTGAGTTAAGTCCAAGTATTAATTATTTAAAACAGTTTAAAAATAAAATTCGATACGTTTTAGGATATCATAATGAGGATGATTTTAAGAGAGCAGATGTTGTAATTAAAAATCCTGGTGTAAGCTTTGATAATCAGTATTTAAAGCTTGCAAAAAGAATTGAGAGTGAGATTAGTTTGTTTTTAATGTTTAATCGAAATCCAATTATTGCTATTACTGGAACTAAGGGAAAATCAACCCTAGCATCTCTTTTGTATAGAGTTTTAGTTGCTAGTTATCCTAATGTTAAGCTTGGAGGTAATATTGGAATATCTCCTTTAAATTTTTTGGACGAACTTGATGGAATATCGCCAATTATTTTGGAACTATCTTCTTGGCAATTGCATGATATTAAGAGTTTATCTCCTATGATTAGCATTATTACAAATGTTTATTGTGATCATCAAAATTATTATTCAAATTTTGATGATTATATAGAAGATAAGGCAAAAATCTTTATAAATCAAAATTCTGGAATTTTAATTGTGCAAGATCAAGCTTATTATAATTACTTTTCTAGGTTTAAACATAATCTTAAGATTGTTTTATTTTCAGAAATTATGCCCGTAGATTTTAAAGAAGATATCTTTTATTTTAAAGATGGAAAAGTATATTTGAATGATGGAGAGATAGGTGTTCTTAATGAATCGAAAATTGTGTTGTTAATTTCTAAAATGATTACTGTTTTTGTTGCAAATTATTTGCATTTAAATTTGAATATTTCTTCTGAGATTGTGTCTATTTTTGATGGTATTGAACATAGGTTAGAATTTGTAAAAGAATTTAATGGCGTTAAGTATTATAATGATACGGCATCAACAATTCCTGATTCTACAGTTTTTTCTATTAAGAGTTTAAAGGTCCATGGAGAATCAATTCATTTGATTACTGGCGGAACTGATAAAGAATTGAATTTTAAAATTTTTGATGATATTTTAAGTTTTGTAAAAACTTGGATTTTGCTACAGGGAAGTGCTACTTTAAAAATTATTGAATTTTTAAAATCAAGAAATGTTAATTATTTTATTTTTTCATCTTTAAAAGAATGTGTTTGTTATGCTAAAGAAGTAGCTATGACAAATGATATAGTTTTATTTTCCCCAGCTAGTGCCTCTTTTGAACTTTTTCATAATGAGTTTGATCGAGGAATTTGTTTTAAAAATTTAGTGAATAGTATGACCTAAATTCTTTTTTTTATGACTTTATAGTAAATATATCTTAATATTTCAACAATATTATAAATATTATATAAAAATTTTTTGTATACAAAATCATAACATCCAATTCTATGAATAATTGTTCCTCCAAATCCGGTTTTAAATTGAAATAGTCCAAATAAAGGGTGTTTTGTATCAGCAGTTGGAGGAATGCCTAAAAAATCATATTCTGTTATTGAGAGTTTTTTAAGCATTTGTATTGTTTCGAATTGTACCGCATAATTTGGCATTAAATGTCTATTTGTATTACTTGATGCACCATAGAGGTATGTGGCTTTGTCTTTATATATACCAACAATAATGCCGGATATTAATTTTTCGTTGTGTAATGCAATTATAAGTTTTATTGTTGAATGTTTATCTTCTTTAAATGCTTTTATTAGGTGTTTTATGTAATCTTTTGAATGAATGGCAAATTTGTCTCTTTGAGCTGTTTCTTTATAAAGTTCATAAAATTCATCAAAATATTTAAAATCATCATCTATTATCACTTTAATATTTTTTTTGTTGCTAAGATTTATATTGTATCTTGTTTTCTTTTTCATTTTAGCTTTAATATTATCTATTGAATCGTTTAAATTTAGTATTGTTGTATTTGATGGTTGTATATCATCAAATGATTTTTTGAGATTTTTAAATTTAATTTTTAGTGGAATATATTTGTCTTTACTACTTCTTGAAGTATAGAACATTAAATCATATCGTACGAATATGGTGTTTTTATGTAAGTATTGTCTTATATTTTCACTAAATTTTTTTATTTGATTGTTAATTTTATCTATATTAATATCTTCAATTCTTTTATTTGAAAATTCTGGATGAGCAACATAACTTAAATAAAAATTTCCAAAAAGCCTTCTTTGCATTACAAGGATTTTGTTAAATTGATTATTGTTTAATGCTATGGCTTTCCATGCACTTTGTTTGCTGAAATTTTGTTTTACAACTGCCCATAACTTGCTTTGAAGATAATTTTCATTTAAGTTTTCTATTTCTATTTTTTGTGTATCCATTGTTTTTATTTAGTTAGGGTTTTAATATATCTTACCATTGGGAATTTCTTTTGAGAGTACTTTTTCTTTAGAATGTTCTAATATTAAGTTAATGCCATTTATTTTAAGTTCTCCATTTTCTGCCACAATTTGGGCTTGGAGAAATTTATCTATGCTAATTTTTGTTGGTGATTTTAATTCTTTTCCAGTGTCGCTTTCAAGTATCACTCTTTCTCCAGGGATGGGATTATCTTTAAAATCTTCTACAATTATTATTTTAAAATTTTTATTTTCATCTTTAGTTGCAATTAACATTCCCTCAGATCTGATTCCTCTAAATTTTGCAGGTTTTAAATTGTCAACTATTATTATGTGTTTTCCAATTAGTTCTTCTTCTGTGTAGTGATCTGCAATGCTACTTACAATTTGTTTTCCTTCAGGAGTTCCATCGTCAAGTTTTAAGATGAATAATTTTTCTGCATCTGGATTTCTGTCTATTGTTTTGATTTTTACTGTTTTTAAGCATATTTGTTCGCTAAATAAATTTATTGAATTTTTATTTTTTTCATCTTGCATGTTTGTTCTCCCCGAATATTTTAATTTTAAACTATCAATTAGTTGTTTTTCTAGTTTTGTAAATAATACTTCTGTAGATTGTATTGTTGTTAATCCTAAATTTGTTCCTAAAAATTTATTGGATATTTCATAACTTTTACCAAAAAAACTTCTTATTCTATCGCTTGTATGTGGCATGAATGGTGAGATTAATATGGAGAGATCTCTTATTAAGTATATTAGATTTAAGAGTAATTCTTTTGTTGTTTGGGGCGTACTATTTTTTGTTTTCCATGGTTCTTTGTCTTGAAATATTTTGTTACCTATTCTTGAGATATCAAGAATTTCTTTTAAAGCTGCTTTTAATTCTATTTGTTTGAAAAAATTTATTGTTCTCTCATATTTAATATTTACTATTTGCCAAAAATTTTCATTTAGTTCTATTTTGTCAATTTTATCTCCAAAGAATTTTTTATAAAATGTTAATACTCTATTAATAAGATTTGAAAAATTTCCTATGAGTTCGCTATTGATTCTTTCCATAAAGTCATCCCACATAAATTGAAAATCGGCTTTTTCAGGTCTGTTGTAATATATATAAAATCTCCAAACATCAGAAGGTATTTCAGTGGTAATAACATCGTTTCCAAATATTCCAGTTCCTGCAGATTTTGAAAATTTTAAGTTTTCATAATTTAGATATTCGCTTGAAGCTAGTTTATTTAACATTGTCCAATTTTCTTGACTTCCAAGTTCTATAGAAGGAAACATAATAGTATGAAATAAGATATTGTCTTTTCCAATAAATTGTATTAAATTTGTATCTTCATTATTTTTCCACCAAGATTCCCAATCTTTGATTATTTCTTTTGTAATTGATATATATCCAATTGGGGCATCAAACCATACATAAAATACTTTATTTTCATATTCTTTTTTAGGGACAGGTATTCCCCATTTTAAATCTCTTGTTATTGTTCGTTCCTTAAGTCCATCTCTTAAAAATGCATTTGTTATTTTAATGGCATTGATGTTCCAATTTGTGTTTTGGTCAATTTGTTGTATCCAATGTTCCAATTCATTTTTTATCTTTGGTAGATCAATGTATAAATGCTTAGTTTTTTTTATAATAGGAATATTTTTACAAATTATGCATCTTGGGTTTAGTAGTTCATTTGTAACTAGTAAATTAGAGCAATTTTCACACTGATCTCCTTTTGTGTTATTTCCACAATTTGGACATTCTCCTGTTACGTATCGATCTGCTAAAAACATTTGATCTTGTTGACAAAAAAATTGTTCATTTTCTTTTTCTGTAATATATCCATTTTTGTCTAACTTTAAGAATAAATCTTGTACTGTTTCTTTATGATATTTATTAGTTGTGCGTCCAAAAATATCAAATTTTATATTGAACCATTCATAAATTGATTTGTGTATTGCATGATATTTGTTGCACAATTCTTCAGGTGTGGTTTTTTCAATTAAGGCTTTAGTTTCTGTGGCTGTGCCATATTCATCTGTTCCACAAACATAAAGTGTTTCTATTCCCATCATTCTTGAATATCTTGCAAAAGCGTCTGCAGATAAGACTTGGACTAAATTTCCAAGGTGAGGTATGTTATTGACATATGGTAATGCTGCTGTAATTAAGTTCTTTTTTTGCACTTGATTTATTTTTTCCTTTTTTGATACATTATATTCATAATATCCATAATTTTAATATTAACATATCATTTCGTTTAGTTTTTTATTAATTTATGCTTTTGTTAATAAATTATGCTTGAGGGGTTGGTGGAATATATGGGTTTTTTTAATTTTAAGGATTATGTTTATGCTAGAGCAAGAAAAAATGTAATAGATCATGGGGATAAGGCTAGTATTGTTTTTCCTGAAAGCACTGATATTAGAATTTTAAAAGCTACTATTAATATTTTAAGAGAAGGTCTTGCAGGATTTGTAGTACTTATTGGAGTTAGAGATACTATTTTAGGGAAATTAAGAGAACTTATGGGGTTTGGAGATGATATTTTGGATATGATAAAAATTATAAATCCTAGTTCTTTTAAAGACTTTAATAGGTATTTGGATGAATACTTAAGTTTGTTCCATGATAAAAAATTAGATGTTAGTAAAGCTAAGGAAGAGCTTTTAGATGATATTGTATTTTCTATGATGATGGTTAGGCTTGGTGATGTTAAGACTTGTGTTTGTGGTGCTTTAGCTTCTTCTGCTAAAGTTTTAAAAAGCGTTTTTAAGATACTTCCTAGATTTAGAGAAACTAAATTTGTGTCTTCTTTTATGATTGTGGATACTCGGAATGTTTTTGCTCAATCTGAAACTTGTTTTGGGTATGAAGGGATTTTAATGTTTGCTGATTGTGCTGTAATAATTAATCCTGATTCTATACAACTTGCAGAAATTGCAATGCATAGTGCAAATTCATTTAGAAATATTTTTGATCAAGAGCCAAAGGTGGCTCTTTTAAGCTTTTCTACAAAAGGATCTGCTGATTCTTTAGAGGTTAGAAAAGTAAGAGATGCTTTAGATATTGTTAGAAGCAAATGTTCAGATTTATTGATTGATGGAGAACTTCAGGTTGATGCAGCTTTAGTTAAAAGTATTGCAGAAAAGAAGTGTAGTGATTCTCTGGTTGCCGGTATTGCAAATATTCTTATTTTTCCTAATTTAGAGTCTGGTAATATTGGATATAAACTTGTTGAGAGATTAGCTTTTGCTAGAGCATACGGTCCTTTTTTGCAAGGACTAAAGAATCCTGTTAGTGATCTCTCAAGAGGTTGTTCTGTAAATGATATTGTATTAACAAGTGCCTTAATGATATGTAGTTAATTTATTTGCAATTGTAATGAATTCCTTAACGGAGATTTCTTCAGGTCTTTTATCTAAAAAGTTTTTCAGAAAGTCTTTTTTAAGAATGTTTTCATTTTTAATAAAGTTGATGATTGTATTTTTAAGTTTTTTTCTACGACTTGTAAAGACTGTTCTGATTAATTTATTGAATATTTGAAAATTTTTAATGTTTTCTTTACAAGGAATTAATTTTATGGTTGTTGATTTAACTTTAGGAATTGGATAAAAATTTTTTTTATCAATATCCATTATTTTAATTACATTAAAATGTGATTGTACTAATATTGTAAATGATGAGTAATTTTTGTTTCCTTCTCTGGCAATCATTCTGTCTGCTAGTTCTTTTTGTACTGTAAATACCATGTGTATTAATATTTCATCTTCAATTAGAGTTGATATTACCTTTGATGCAATGTTATAAGGTAAATTTGAAACTATTTTATTGATGCTTTTTTTTTCTTGCTTATATGTTTTTAAGAAGTCACCTTCAATTAGTTTAAAATTTTTCAGTTGACCAAATTTTTCATTTAGGATTTCTGAATATTTAGGGTCAATTTCGAATGCCGTTAAAAAATTTGCTTTATTTAATAAGGTCGCTGTCATTGCTCCAAGTCCTGGACCAATTTCCCAAATTTTTTCATTTTTTTTAATGTCAAGTGCATCTATTATTTTTGCTCTTATATTTTCATTAATCAAATAATTTTGTCCCCATATCTTTCTTGGTGCTATATTTTTGTTTTTTAACACATTCTTTATGCTGTTTATGCTGTTATAATTTATATTCATAGATAATAAAATAATATCATATAGCTATTATCTATCATGAGTTTTTTATGTTTTCTCTATAGTATTTTTCTTGTTCTAGCTTGTAGATTAGGTAAGATAGTATCATAGTGCTTAATATTAAAAATATGCCTATGTTTGAATTGTTAATTACCTCAACTTTGCTAAAAATAGTGATTGTGTTTTTTATTGTTTTGAATATATAACTATTAATTAGATCAAAAAATAGAAATAGATTTGTGCTAGTTGCATAAGTTAATAGACTAAATATTGTTATTATAAAAAATATTAAAATTAGAGGAGTAACTATTATATTTGATAGTATTGATATTGGTTGAATATTGAGATCATTTATATAAAGAATAGGAGCTGTTAGTATTTGAATTAAAAAGGTTGTAAGCATTGGGTATATAATTTTATTTAAGTTGTATCTTTTATTAAGTGCAATAGAAATGCATATCCCAATTACTGAGAGATAAGATAACTGAAAACTTATTGAACTTAATGTGTATGGGAAAATGATGGCGTTTATTATAAAACTAATTGATAATGTGCTAAATAAGTTGATTTTTCCGTATATTAATTTATAAATTATAAAAGTTTTTAATATTATAAATGCCCTTAATGCAGATGGTGATAAGCCTGTTAAGATTAAATAATTGAGTAATATTATGATTATGATTGTATATTTTAGTTTGTAATTTATAATTATGCTTAGTAAGTAATTTAAAATAATGTAAATCAAATAAAAATGTAGACCAGATATCACTAGTATGTGTGATAATCCTGCTTTTTGAAATAAATGTTTTTCATATGTTGTTATTTCTGATTTATTATTTGTAAGAATTGCTTTTAAAAAATGAGAATATTTGATACTAATCGAATTTAAAAATTTATTGATGAGTTTGTTATATTTTTTTCTAAGTTTTACCAGTAGTGGTTTTTTGATGCATTGAATTTTATTATTTTGAATTTTGACGATATCTCCTATATTGTATTCATTTTCAATATTTTTAAATATAAATTTGTAATTTTGTCCAAATCCATCTATTGCTTCAATTTTGACATTTTTATACTTAGAGATATAGATAGTGATGTTTGTTATTTGGTAATAATTGTTTTCAAGTATATTAAAAATTAAACTAATTTCAAAAATTATAAGTAAACTTGTGTTGATTATGAATGTTAATGAGAGATGAGCATTTTTTTTGATTATAAAGATTAATATTAGAATTATATTTAAGTATATTAAATTTAATTTTAGATAATATCTTATTGATAAACTTAATGCACTGATTATAAATAAAAAAATCACTAGAAATCTCTTTTTGAAAGTATGTTTTAAATATATCAGATCATTAATATGTGAGATCATTTTTGTATTAAGTATTATAAAGTTTGACAATCGTGTATTTATATATCTATAATTTATCATGACATTGTTGAATAAATACCCTGTAAAGTATGCTTTTTTGGAAATCTTATTATCTTATTTTATAGTGACTCGTATTTCCCCTTTTCAAAATGTTAATGTTGACCTTTGGAACTTTAATAAAAATCATTATTCTTATTGGTTGTATAGTTTTTTTAAAATTTTTTTTATTGTGCATTTTGCCAGGTTAACAAGTTCTTATGATTTTAGGGAGGAATTTTGTATTCCAAAATTTAAGTTTGTTTTCGTTTGGCAAGCATTTGCAATTTTTGTTAAGTTGCTTGTTTGTATTTTTTTTGTATTAATTATTTTATGTCTGTGTTTTTTATTTTTTACATCAGAGTCCGTGATACCTTGGATGGAAATGGGTAGTTCTGGTTTTATTTGGGAAATCAAGAGTACTCAATCACTTCTTTTAATGGTTGTTACTTCTCTTTTTACAGGAGGAGTTGAAGAGTTGTTTTTTAGATCTTTTTTTATTACTAAACTTAAACAAATGGGAATTTCTTTATTCATTTCGAGTTTGATTAGTAGTGTTGTTTTTGCTTATGGGCATTCTTATTATGGATTTGTTGGGTTTTTTATGTCTTTGATCTTTGGGATAATTTTTGCTGGTATGTATTTGAGATATAAAAATGTATATTATTCAATTTTTGTTCATAGTTTTTATAATGTCTTTGTTAGTTTTTTACTTTTTTTGTCAAATTACTCAAAGGAGCTTTTATAAGGAGGTTTTATGCTAGATACTGTTCCTAAGCGTTTCAATGAAATTATAGGGCTTTATGGAGATCTTGATATTTTTATTTATAAAGAGAATGATTCTCGAGATTTTAAGAGACAAATATATTCTGATTTTTGGAAAGAAGTTAAGAGTGTTGGATCTGGTCTTTTGCATTATGGAATGAGAAAAGGAGATAAAGTGGCTCTTATTTCTGATTCAAGAAGAGAATGGATAATCATTGATATAGCTGTTATGAGCTTGGGTTGTATTGATGTTCCAAGAGGTAATGATTCGTCTGAGGATGAATTGACTTATATTATTAATCATTCTGAATCAAGTTTTATCTTTGTAGAGAATGCAAAACAGTTACAAAAAATCATTTCTAAAAAACACGATCTTAAATTCGTTAAATATGTTGTGGTTATTGATGATGATAAGCTTTATGAGGATAAGTTGGGGAATATTACAATAATTTCTTATAGGCAATTATTAAGTTTGGGGCATGATTATTTAAAAGATTATCCTAAAATGTTTGATCTTGAACTTGAGAAAGTTTCTGGAAAAGATGTTGCTACTATAATATATACTTCAGGAACAACAGGCTTTCCAAAAGGTGTTGTGCTTCGTCATGAATCTTTTATTTTTCAGTTAGATAGAATTAATGATTATTTGCCATCACTTGAACCAGGTCAAATAATGATATCTATACTTCCTCTTTGGCATTCATTTGAGAGAACTTGCGAATATATAGTTGCTCTTAATGGTCTATCAATTGCCTATTCTAAGCCTGTAGGGCCTATTTTGCTTAAAGATTTTGCAGCCTTAAATCCTCATGCAATTATTTCTGTACCAAGAATATGGGAAGGAATAAGGGCTGGGATTATTAAAAAAGTATCAGAATCATTTTTAAAGAAAATTTTATTTAATTTTTTCTTGAACGTGGGAATTTTTTATGTAAAATTCATGGAGAAGTTTTTAGGACTTGTTCCTATTTATAGAAAATCTAACTTTTTAATTTCGTTTTTTATGAAGATTATTTATCTTATAGGATTAATTTTAATTTTTCCTTTTAAATTTTTGGGACATATTTTGGTTTTTAAAAAGATAAAAAAAGCACTTGGAAAAAGATTTATATTTGGTATTTCTGGTGGGGGAGCTTTGGTAGATTATGTTGATTATTTTTTTAAGGCTGTAGGTATTGTTGTTCTTGAAGGTTATGGTCTTACAGAAACGGGACCTGTTTTGAGTGTGAGGCGTCTTAAGTCTCCTGTTGCAAATACTGTTGGGCCTTTATTTCCAGATATTGAGTATAAAGTAGTTGATCATAATGGTAATGTTTTGCCACCAGGTGAGAAAGGTGAACTTTGGGTAAAATCCCCGCAGGTTATGAGTGGTTATTTTAAAGATGAGACTATGACAAGGGAAGTTTTAACAAGAGATGGTTGGTTTAAAACGGGAGATTTGGTTTGTGCGACGATTAATGATGAAATTTCAATTGTTGGAAGGAGTAAAGATACAATTGTTCTAAGAGGTGGAGAAAATATTGAGCCTGAACCTATTGAGCGAGCTTTATCAAAATCTGTGTTTATTGAAAATGTTGTGGTTGTTGGACAAGATCAAAAATTTTTAGGAGCTATTATTGTACCTAATTTTGAAGTTCTTGAAAAATGGGCTATTTCTAGTGGAATAGCATTTTCTTCTCATGATGATTTATTATCCAATGAACTTGTGAATAAATTTTATTCTAAATGTATTTTGGATATTGTTAATCCTAAATCTGGATTTAAAAGTTTTGAAAGAATTGTTGGATTTGTTTTATTAAAGGATGCTTTTGTTATTGGTGACGAACTTACTAATACTCTTAAACTTAAGAGGTATTATATACTTGAGAAATATAATAAGAAGATAATGTCTATCTTTAATAAAGATGATTGTGAATTATTATAATAGATTTTTAGTATATTTAAATTTATAAAATTTACATTTTTTGTATGTAAGGTATATTAAGTAAATGCATGCAGTTTTTTATTGTTTGTAAGACTGCTTTTGCTAGATCAATTCTTGCGTGTGTGAGTTCAAGGTTATCTTTATCTATTATTTTTGTGTCTTGATAATATGTGCTAAAGTTTTTTGCAAGTAAATAAGAATAATTAGCTATTATTGACGGATTGCGATCTTTTGATGCTTTAATTATATATTCTTCAAATTCGGAGATAATTTTAATTATTTCCCATTCGTTTTCATTTATTAGTAAATCAAAATTAGTATTTTTGTTAGGTAAATTTAGATTGTTATATTTGTCAAGTATGCTATTAATTCTTGCTCCTACATATTGAATATATGGACCTGAATTTCCTGTAAATGATAAACTTTCTGTTTTGTTAAATAATATGTCTTTGTGTATTGCTGTTTTTAATAAATAGTAGTGAATGGCTCCCAATGATATATTTAATGCCAGTTTTTGTAAGTTTTGTTCATTTTCATATCTTTTTTTGAGTTCTAACATAGTTGATTGACTTAAATCATGAATTAAATTGTCAGCATCAATTATATTTCCTTCTCTTGATTTCATTTTGCCCTCAGGCAAATTTACCATTCCATATGATAAATGTATTAAATTATTTTCGTTAGTAATTCCTAATTTATCTGCAACATAAAATAAAGTTTTAAAGTGGTGAATTTGTTCACTTCCAACCACATAAATCATTTCATCGAAATCAAATTCGTTTTTTCTAGCTACTATATTCCCTAGATCTTGCGTTAAGTAAATAGATGTGCCATTAGCTCTTAAGAGCACTTTTTGTTTAAAATTTTGATTGTCTATATTGTTTGTTTCTGTAGGTATGTTGATGCATATTGCTCCATCTTCTCTTTTATAACATAAACCTTCTTTTAATCCATTAATTACAACTTCTCGTCCAATTTTAAATATTTCACTCTCAAGATAAATTTTGTCAAATGTAATGTTTGTAGTATTATATGTTTCTTTAATGCCATCAATTGCCCATTTATTTAGTTTTGTCCAAAGTTGAACTGTTTTTTCATCTCCTTGTTCCCATTGATATAGTAGTTGTTGTATTTCATTTTCTGCTATTTCACTATTTTGACTAGCATATTCATTGTATTTTACATAAAAGTCACCAATTAAATGGTCTCCCTTCTTTTGTGCAATTTCAGGGGTTATATTATTCCCAAATTTTTTGTAAGCAAGCATTGATTTACAAATGTGTGTTCCTCTATCATTTATTAGATTTATTTTTGTTACCTTGCTACCAGAAGCCTTTAATATTCTTGACAAACTTTCTCCAATAATATCATTTCTAAGATGTCCTACGTGTAATGGTTTGTTTGTATTTGGTGATGAAAATTCTATTATTGTCTTTTTATTTTGGAGTGAGTTATTAGCACCATAATTTTCTTTTTCTTTATTGACTTTCTTGATTGTGTTTTGAATGTATTCTTTTCTGTTAAATTTTATGTTTAAATAGGGACCCATTGATTTTGTTTTATATTCATTTCCAATTTGTTTTATTATCTCTTGAGTGATTACAGGTATGCTTAGTTTTAATATTTTGCTAAATTCAAATATTAGTATTGATAAATCTCCCATTTCACTTTTTGGGGGTTTTTGCATTACTATATTTATTTTGTCTAATTTGATATTTGAACTTAATGCAAGTTCTTTTATTGTTTTTTGAATTTTATTTTCCAGATCTGCTTTTATTGTTTTAATCATTCTTTTGTCCTTGAATGTTTTTTAATATGTTAATTAATAGAAAGATTAAAGATGTTATTAAAAAAATATTTGAACTATAAGCTGGTATTTTTGTTATGTTGTAATTTTTGATAATTTGAAATGTAATATTAAACAATTTCAAATTGCCAGTATTTAATATTTCTCTGAAAAATGAAATTATTGTACTTAGTGATATAAATATTATTATGGGTGATTTTGAGTATTGCCATATGCTTGGCGATTTAAAAGGTTCATTTTTGTGAAAAGAGATTATTATAACTGTCAAAATAGGTATTGAAAATCGTAAATTTTCATAAAGAATAGGCGTTACATATTGCATAAATGGATAAGTTATACTGATAACTAGTCCTATTATTAGTAGGTAAATTTTTAGTATGTGATTTTTAAATTCTATTTTTTTAATAATTACTGCTGGCAATAAAATGCATAGTGATATCCAAGTTGATATTATTGTTCCTTCTAAAAAATTTTTAGTATATGCAAAAATTGGAAATAACATTAAAGATGTTTTTAAGTACTTGTCTGTTATGTAGAATGTTGTTTTATTCATAAAATTTACCTTGAATTATTTTGTTTTAAATTGATTTGTATCTGTGTTAATTTTTGTAATATGATCTGAATTTGTTGTTCCAAAAGTTTTGATACTTTCAATGGCTTCTATTAGTTTTTTGATCTCTTCTTTTAATCCTTTCATTGAGTTTGAGACAGTAATATTAATTTCTCCTAAACCTGATACTGTGTTTATTATTTCTTTATTTCCTCTAAACATTTCATTTGAACCTATTTTTACTTCATATGTTATTTCTCTCATTGTATTTAAAGCTTTTAAAATTTCTTGGCTACCGATTGATTGTTCTTGCATGGTATGATTTATTTCTTCTATGACTTGAACCACAAGGTTTATTGAATTAAATATTTGATTGAAAGCTTTATTTGTTAGTTCTGATGTTTTAACTGTCTGGTTAATAGAATCCATTATTTCATTTATTGATGCTGCTACTGATTCTGATTGTGAAGTTACCTGTTCTGCAAGATCTTTTATCTCTTCTGCAACAATTGCAAAACCTTTACCAGCTTCTCCAGCATGAGATGCTTCAATAGCAGCATTCATGGATAGTAAGTTTGTTTGGCTGGCTATAGATGATATTAGTGCATTAGCTTCTTGTAGTCTTGTTGAATTTTTATAGATATCTTTGATTTGCATAATGATTTCTTCTTGTTTTTTTCTTCCGTCATCAGAGAAGGCTTTAAGCTCTTCTGTGCTTTTTGCTGCTTTTTGTGTTATTTCTGTAACTGATTGTATGCTTCCTATCATCTCTTCAATAGCCGAAGATGATTCTTCAACGCTTGAAGCCTGGGTTTCGATTGAATTATCAAGTGATGCAATATTTTTAGATAGATTTTCAATTGTATTTGTTGTGTTTGAAATAAATTCAACTTGTTTTTCTATTTCTCCTTGTGTTTTTTCTATATATCTATTTGAATTTGTTATTGTATCATAAGCTTTATTTATTTCGTTAAATAATAAATCACCATTGTCTTTTAACAGCTTGACCCTGCCTTGTAGCGAATTTATTACGTTTTTTAAGTTTTCAATGAAATATCCAAAATGATTTATGGTTGCACTTATTGAATCTTTTCCTTTTGAGTTAATTTTAATAGTTAAATCACCTTCTTTAACTTTTGGAATAATATTATTAAGTTTTTCTATTTTTGATATGATTAATTTTTTAATTATAATTATCATAATTAATATAAACACTATTATAAACAAAATTATTATTGATGCTGACATTAATTTGATGTTATTAAGTTCGTTTGAAAATATATTGTTATGATTCATTTGTATTGCTAGATACCAAGATGAAGATGTAAGTCTTGTTATAGATATTATGTTATTATTGTTGCTAATATTGTAATTGCTTTTTCTTTTAGTCATTGCATTAAGTAGTGGGTTTGTTATATTTGTATTGTTTTCAAATAGGTCATTTATGGATAATTTGATAGGCTTAAGTGTATCTTCGTTTTTTTCGCCAAAAATTTCTCCTTGATTGTTCATTGCATATATATTGAAGTAGTGTGAACTTTTGTGATGATTGTCTTTTTCCAGTAAAGACCTTTCTAATAGCATAAATATATTATTTCTAAGTTGTTTAATGTGTTCTAATATGTCTACATATAAAACAACATATCCATTATGATCCATTCGTTCACTTTGTTCTAATTTTATGTTTGCATCATTTGTGTCATAGAAATCGTGTTGTTCTTTTTGAGGAAGTTTGTAAATCATTGGTATATAGTATTTGTTATTTATTATTGTTAAATCTTGGTTTAGTATAAGCGTATGATGATTGCCTATGTTGTTGTCTTTTTGCATTTCTTGCAGATTTATGTAGGTATGAAGCCTCCTCTCATTATTTGAATATAATATTTTACCATTTTTATCTGTGTATTCTAATATCTTTATATAAGATGGAAATGAACTTAACTGTTCACTAGTTATGATATTTTTGAAATGTTCATTTTGTTGTTTATTTATATTTTGATTGTGATGTTTTGCAAAGTTATCAATAGCTATTAACATGTTTCTTGTATCTCTAGAGAAACTTTTTATCATTATGTTATTTACAAATTTCGTGAAATTTTGAAGTTCTGTTGTTATGATTTTTCTGTATCCACGTTCTAATAATATAAAAATCGTCATAGCAATAATTATTGTGTAAATTACAATAACAATATTAAATTTATAAAAAAGAGTAGAACTAAAATGGTTTCTTTTCATTTAAAGCCTCGCAAAACTTTTTACAAAATATCATAACTCACTAGTATTATATATGTTTTATTATATAATAATATACATATTATTAATTAATGAAATGTATATTTTAGTGAATATTTATTAATTATTTATATTATACTATAATTCGTTAACATGGCTTGAAACTTTATTTTTATGGATTGAATTTTGGAGAATTTTTTATGCGTGAGGATTTGGTAAGTGTTAAATTAAAAAATATGAGATTTTTTCTCTATCTCATGCTTTTTATTTTTATTTGCTTTGGTTTTTTGTTTCTAGGTCAAGCTTATTTAAATTATAGACATGAATATTTAAATCGTATTGAGGCTGATTTTAAACTTTTTTCAAGTAATGTGGCTTTTAAGATCAAGAATAAATATGATGGTGCTGTTAGTGTTTTGAAAAATTTGATTAAGGATAATAATGTTTTAAATGTATTACATAAGGTTTCAAATAATTTTGTTTCAAATGTCGATTTAAGATTTATAGATTTAAATACAAGTATTGCTCTTTTTTTAAGTTCTAAAGGATTTAATGATATAAGTAAAATTTTTCAACATATTCCTCTTGAAGCTAATTCTTTAGAGGGAGTTTTTTATATTCCTGTAGGAAAAAATGTTTTAATTTCAAATAAAAATTTTTCATTTTTAGATATAAATAACATTATTGAGGATCCAATTTATTTTGTACCTGTAAAGGAGAGTAGTGTTTATTATTCAAGTTATAAGAGGGTAAGAAATAAGCTTTATTCTCTTGTAAGTATGCCACTTATAAATGATAATCATACAGTATTAGGAGTAATTTGTTTTTTTGTTTGTTTTGATAGTTTATTTGTTGATATTGCAAATCAATTAAATTCTTATTTTAAACTTAGCAATAAAAATTATGAATTTTTTATGATTGATAGAGATTTTCAACCTTTATTGTTAAATCTTAATGACTTAAATGTTAATAATTTTTCAGAAAATTATGCAAATAGTGTGCTAAGTAGTGTTATAGAAGGTGTTAGAAGCGATCCTAATATTGTAAAAAAAATTTTAAAGCATAATACTTCTTCTTATTTTTTAAGTACTTCTCAGATTGCTGGACAGGTAGTTCAAGGCGTTATTTTTAATATGAATCATGTTCCTTTGAAATTTCAATCAAATGCAATATTTTTCTTAGGTTTTGTATTTGTTGCTTGTCTTATCATATTTTGTCTATGTATCAAGTTTGTTTTACCCTTTTTTAGTGATTTTAAAATGTTAATTGAGCAAAAAAAGGAAAGAGAGGATATTTTAAAGCTTGATTCTACCTCAGAATTCAAATATAAATCTTTTATCTTCTCTTATATTAATACTGAATTTGATAATTTGTTTTCAAAGACTACTAATATCGTTAATAATATTAAATTTTATGTACAGGAATTAAGAGGACGTTTAAACGAAATTAATATACCAGAAGAAAGTATAGAAAGAGTGCATAATAGTCTTACTACTTATGATGGTATAGGAGATGCTTTTTCTAAATTTGAAAAAGCAGTTATGAATATTTTAAAAGATTTTGAATCGACATCTAATCCAATTAATGAGCATAATAAAAATATATTGGATATTGCTGCTAAATTTGAAGAGAATACTAATGCTTTTTATTCAATAGATAAAAATTTAGAAGTTTTTAATAAAGTTGTAGTGTCAAATTCTGCAAGTATTGATACAGTAAAGAGTAAAGTTTCTGAATTGAATTCTGTATTTGATAGTGTAAATAAAAATTTCTCCGACCTTTTGTCTCAAACCAACAATCTTCAAAGTGCAAATAAGCTTTTGGTGTTAATATCAGCTCAGACTAATATGCTTGCAATGAATGCAGCTATTGAGGCAGCAAAAGCAGGGGATGCTGGTAAGAGTTTTGCGGTTGTTGCGGAAGAAATTAGAAAACTTGCTATTAATTCTGGTAAGTACTCAACGACTATCAAGGATGAACTTAAAAAGGTTAATAATATCATTTCAGTTATAAGTGCAGAAATTGATTCTATTTATAAAGATTTCATTGATATTCAAGATAATATTAATAATAATTCTATGCAACATGAGAGAATTAATGTTACTCTTGCTAAACATGTGAGAGAAATAGGTGAATTTAAAGAGCAGTATTTAGCTCATGACATTAAAATTAAAGACACTAAAAATATGTGTAAAGAAATATTTAATAGTTATTTTGTTATTAGTGGCAAATTTCATAATTTGAATAGTGATCTGAGTGAATTTGAGGTTTCTAAAATGAGTTTAGATGCATTAGAAACTTTACGTGAACATATACTTTTGATTAATGAGTTTAAAGAAAAAATTGCTAGAATGAGAAATGTTGTTGAGAATATGAATAAAGAATTTTGGGATGTGTAGTTTAATTTTTCTGATTAAATCCTATATATAGTATTTCTTCTTCAAGTAAAAATCCTGTTTTTATTTGAACTTGAGTTTTTATTTTATCAATAAGTGTTTTAACCTCTCTAGAGGTAGCGTTATTATTATTGATTATAAAATTGCCATGATAATGTGATACTTTTGCTCCTCCAATTTGAAGTCCTTTTAAATTGCATTCTTCAATTATTTGTCCAGTGGGTTTTAAAAAATTTTTATTGTTTTTAAATGTGCTTCCGCTACTTGGAAAGAGGTAATGTCCTTTATTGATTCTTATTTGCTTATTTTGTTTCATAATTTTTTCAATATGTTTTTTATTACCTTTCTTTAAATTTAGCGTTGCTTTTAATATTGCAGTATTTTTGTTTTGAAAAGGCGAAATTTTATATGCAAATTCATTTTTGTTAAATTTTTTACATATAAAATTTCCATTTTCATCTATGAAGATGATTTTATCTAATATGTCAGAAATTTCACTTCCAAAACATCTTGCATTCATCCAAATTGCGCCCCCAAGTGTTCCAGGAAGTCCATATATAAACTCTAGTCCGCTTAATTCATTTTTCAATGCAAAGTTACATAGATCGTTAAAATTGGTTCCGCATTCTGCAGTAATTTGATTGTCATGAATTTCAATTTTATTTAAATGTTTAGTATAGATAATAGGAAAATTAATTTCTTCTTCATCGTTTATTAATATATTTGAGCCTCCCCCTAAAATAAATATTTTAATTTTTTCTTGTATTGCTGTTTTAAATATATGTTTTGTATCTTCGATTGTTTTAGGGATTAAGAATAATTTAGAAATACCCCCTATTTTATAAGTTGTATAATTTGCCAGATTTGTTGTTTGAGGTTGAATATTTATCTTTTTAAGAAAATTATTTATGTTCTCTAACATGTTATTCATTTTATATTGGATTATTATTTTTTTCAAATTTTAATTATATTTTAGATGTAATATGGTTATATAGAATAATTTAGATTTGTCAAATTGTTTCAAATGTAATAGACTTGTTATAATAAGTTATATAAAGATTGTGTCAGTCCTAATTTTTTTAGGATATCTTTTGAATTTTAAACTTAATTTTTGATGGTATTTATGCTTCTTAAGTTATACAATACAAAAACAAAATGTTTATCTGAAGTAAAGAACTTAAGTGAAACTAAGATTTATGCTTGTGGTCCTACTGTTTATAATTATGCCCATATAGGCAATCTTAGAACTTATATTTTTGAAGATCTTCTTATTAAATCTTTAAAGTTATTTAAGTATAATGTTAATTATGCAATGAATATTACTGATATTGGGCATTTAACAGGTGATTTTGATGATGGAGAAGATAAGGTAGTAAAGGCTGCAAAAGAGAGAGGTCTTACTGTTTATGATATTAGCAGATTTTTTACAAAAGCTTTTTTTGATGATTGTAAAAAGTTAAATATTTTATATCCTGATAAAGTACTTGTTGCAAGTGAATATATTTTGGATATGATAGAAGTAGTTAAAGTTCTTGAAAAGAATGGATTTACTTATTTTGTAAATGGTAATGTTTATTTTGATATTTCTCGTTTTAAAAATTATGGACAAATGGCTGGCATTAATCTAAATGATATTAATGAAAATTCCGTTTCTAGAGTTGAGTTAGATTTTTCAAAAAGGAATAAATCAGATTTTGTTTTATGGTTTACAAATTCAAAATTTCAAAATCAAGAAATGAAGTGGGATTCTCCTTGGGGATTTGGCTATCCAAGTTGGCATTTAGAATGTGCAACAATGAATTTGAATTATTTTAATAGTACTCTTAATATTCATTTGGGAGGTATTGATCATATTAGAGTGCATCATGTAAATGAAATAGCTATAATGGAATGTTATTTAGGTAAAAACTGGTGTGACATGTTTATTCATGGTGAATTTTTGATTATGGAAAATGAAAAGATGTCAAAGTCAAATAATGATTTTATTACTATAAAAAACTTAGAAGATGAGGGATTTTCACCTTTAGATTTTAGATATTTTTGTTTAACTGCTCATTATAGGACACAACTTAAATTTACATTTCATAGTTTAAAAGCTTGCAAAGTGGCTAGAGAAAATTTGCTTAGTAAGTTGACCTCTTGTTATTCTTCATTAAGTCAATTTGATATTAGTTTACTTAGTCAGGATGATGAAAATATTGAGTTTATATTGGAACATAAATATTATGATAGTTTTTTAGAAAGAATAGCTTTTGATTTGAATATTCCTAAAGTGTTGGCTTTGCTTTGGGATATTGTGAGGGATAATAATTTAAGCTCTCTTTCAAAACTTAAACTTGCATTTAAATTTGATGAAGTTTTGTCTCTTGGATTACGGGAAGAAATTTTGAGAGAAATTGACATGAGTAGGATAGTTATTGATGATGTTATGAATTCTTTGATTGAAGAGAGACGACTTGCCAAATTGAAAAAAGATTTTAAACGTGCTGATGAGATTAGAGAATATTGTCGTTCTAAAGGTTTTATATTAATTGATACTGAAGAGGGTACTAAAGTTAAGCGAGGATAGTTTTTGGCAGTATTTATTAGGGGACAATATTTTATTTTAAGTTTAATTTTTTTAATTTTTTTTGGTTTATTTGTTTTTTCTGGATTTTTGTTTTATTTAAAGCCTGTAATTTATGAAATATCACCTATGCCTGCTTCTCATGAAAATGTAATTGTGATTAAAGGACGTAATTTGGGTGATAAAATTGGAGAAGTTAATATTAATGATCATTATTTAGTGAAAAGTAGTATTATTAGTTGGAGCAATGAGAGAGTAGTTTTTAAAATTACTAATGAAATTAATTCTGGGCTTGTTTTTATAAAAAATAGGCAAGGTATTAGTAATGAGCTTTTTCTTGTTATTAGTAGACAAGTTCCAATAAAACTTGAAAAAGACAATAGTCCTTTTCTTTTTTTAGAGGAAAATTTAGTTGTAATGACAAATACTCCTGTTGTATTGAGGGGTAAAAATTTAACGTCAGATTCTGGAGTTGTTGAGATATTTATTCAAACCAAACACGAACTTTATAAAGTGCTCTCTAGAGATATATTGAGTTTAAGTGAGATGGAGATAAGATTTATTCCCCCTAAAACTTTGAATATTAATGGTGAAATTTTTGTAGTGGTTGATGAACTTAAGAGCAATAAACTTCCTTTTAAATTTAATGAAAATTTTTTTGCATGGAATTTACAGAAGGGTAAAAATTTTAAAATTTCCCATGAAATTTCTTTTTTAAAGAATAAGAATGATAGTTCTAATGAAATATTAGATAATATTAATTTTAATATTTTTTATTTAAGTCCAGTTGAAAATGAAAGACAAAAAATTCAGTTTGTAGATAATAATGGAACTTTATTGAATTTAGATAATTTGTTTTTTAAAAATTTGAAATCAGATAAGTATCATTTTAACTTTGAAGTTAAGACTTTTCAGTTAAATTTAGATATTTTTGATGTGAAAGCTTTGGAGGGTATTAGGGTAAGTACAGATGCTAATATACGTGAGTTTAAAACTTATGTTTTAGATAAAAGAGATCATTATTTATCTTATGATTCGTTTGATTTAACTTCAATTAATTTGAATGTCAATAATAAAGATTCCGCTTATGAATTAGCAAAATCTATTATTGATGCTTTAGTATCATATTTTACACTTGTAAATAATGATTTAGCTTTAGATAAATCTATTGAGATGAAAGAAATTTCAGTTGATAATTTAATTTTGCTTACTAATTTATTGTTTTTTAGACATAATATACCTTTAAGAAATGCTGTTGGATTTTATTTCGATAATAAGTCTTCCAAACTTCAAAAACATATTTGGTGTGAGTTTTTTTTAGAGCATATTGGTTTTATTTATTTTGATATAATAAATGCAGTATTATTTAAGGATAGCTCAAATTATTTTTTGAATATGTCAGAGAATTATATCCATTATGGATATAGAGAAGATTATGATAATGATTTATTATTAGATGAATATGTTGATTTGGTGTTGTTTAAATATAAAAGCTTAACAAGTCATGATCATTCTTTGAATTATAAGATTACTTTGGAGGAAAATAGTAATGATAGATAACATTCTATTTGATTTAATTGAAAGAGAAGCTAAAAGAGAGAGAGAAAATATTGAGTTAATTGCTTCAGAGAATTTTGTTTCATCAGATGTGAGACAAGCTGTTGGAAGTGTTTTGACCAATAAATATGCCGAAGGGTATCCTTCAAAGAGATATTATGGTGGATGTTCTGTTGTTGATGATATTGAAAATTTAGCCATATCACGAGCTATGGAATTATTCGGTGCAAGTTATGCTAATGTTCAGCCTCATAGTGGTTCTCAAGCTAATATGGCTGCTATAATGTCACTTATTAAGCCTGGGGATAAAATTCTTGGGATGGAATTGTCTCATGGTGGTCATTTGACTCATGGTAGTAAGGTTAGTTTTTCTGGTATGTTTTTTGATGCATATTCTTATGGTGTTTCAAGAGATTCTGAGATGATTGATTACGATGATGTTAGAAACATAGCTAAGGCATGTAGGCCAAATTTGATCATTGCTGGTGCATCTTCTTATTCAAGAGAAATTGATTTTAAGAAGTTTCGTGAAATAGCAAATGAAGTTTCAGCTTATCTTTTATGTGATATTGCTCATACGGCAGGTCTTGTTGCTACGGGTTTTCATAATTCTCCTATTGATGTTGCACATTTAACTACAAGTACTACTCATAAAACTTTAAGAGGTCCTAGAGGAGGCTTAATTCTTGCAGGTAAAGAGTTTAATACGATGATCAATTATAATAATAAAGAGAGAACTTTAGATTTAGCTGTTAATTCTTGTGTTTTTCCAGGAACTCAAGGTGGACCTTTAATGCATGTTATTGCGGGCAAAGCAGTGGCTTTCAAAGAGGCATTAAATAAAGAGTTTAAAGATTATATTTCTAGGGTTATAGAGAATACTAAAGCTATGGCTGAGTATTTTATTTCAGAGGGTCTTAGAATAGTTAGTGGTGGTACAGATAATCATTTGTTTTTGGTTGATCTTAGTGGTTTAGGTATTACGGGAGCTGATGCTGAGAAGATTCTTGAAAGTGTAAATATTACGCTTAATAAAAATGCAATTCCTTTTGATTCTAAAAATCCTTCTGTAGCTTCTGGAATTAGAATTGGTGCTCCTGCTATTACTTCACGAGGTTTAAATAGAGATGATTCTATTAAAGTTGCTCATTTTATTATTAGAGCTTTAAAGACAAAATCTACTGATGAACTTAGAAAGATAAAACAAGAAGTTATAGGGTTTATTAGTAGTTTTGATATGCCTTAGTTTGCATTTATAGGTTGATTGTTGCAGTGTATAATTTATTTCAGATTATCTTTTTATTGTTGCCATTTATTTTGATTTTTAGTCCTTTTATTTTAGGCATATTTTTTATATTTTTTATTTTAAGTATAATTTATAGCATTTTAGGTGGATTTAGGATATCTACTACTACAAGGGATTATTTTTATTCTAAATCAAGGGAATTTGAGTTTTATAAATTATCATTTTTACTAATGGCTAAATTAATTTCTATTTTAGGATCGATGACCGGTGAGCAATTAAATTATATTAGTTTTATAATGAATTCATTAAATTTATCTGAAAGAGATAAGAGTGAACTTTATAATCTATTTCATTTTTCCGTAACACAGAATAGGAATGCAGACAAAATATTATATACTCTAAAACTTGGCTATTTCCAACGTAAAGACCTTTTTGTGTGGCTTGTGTCGGTTTTAAAAGAAATTAATAATTTAGCTAGATATAAAAGTTTAGAAGGTGATAAATTTATTTTATATGTTAGTTCATTTCTTGAACTTGATTTTGAAAGTTATGATTCTTATAAGAATGTTGATATAAAGGTTGTTAATCCTTATGAAGTATTGGGGTTAAAATATGATGCTAGTGATGATGATATAAAGAGAGCTTATAAAAAATTGGTTATACAATACCATCCAGATAAATTTGAAAATGAACCTGTTAAACAAAAAGAGGCAAATGAAAAATTTATTAGGATTCAGGATGCTTATGAAAGAATTTCTAAAGAGAGAAATTTAAAGTAGGAATGAATTGGCATAAATTAAATAATTTGTAGGTTTTGTTAATTTTATGGGTAAAATTGTTTAAAGAGTAAATTTACTCTTTAAACAATTTTTTTTATTAAGAAATAGATATTTTAAATAGTATAAATACACTTCCATTTTGATCTTTGGATGCCAGGATATTGTTTGAATCCCATCCAATAACTATGTTTGTTAATTTAATTAAGTTTTCTAATTCTAGTCCAGCTTTTAGATATAAAGTGTTTTTTTGAAAATTAAGGGTTCCTAGCATATGAGCACCTACATATGGAATTATATATGTATTTGGTGACATAGATTTTAAAGGTATTGCATAATCAAGGTATAATGCACCTCCAAGTTGAGTTGCGCTAGCAAATTCAATGTTGGTTTTATTTGTGGTGTTAGTGTTTGGAGTAAGAGCTGCTATTATGTCATCTGATTTAGGTTTGTCTCTTAAGAGATCATAAGTGCCTATTGAGGCTATCCAACCAAGTCCAGGGATAATACCTTTTTTATTATCTTCGTAAGTTGAAAGTTCTGCATTCAATGTTTGAAATGATTTTTTGGCGATGTTTTGTATTAACGTATTTGAAGATGTAGGTCTATATAGACTTTTTCCATAATTAATTCCAAATCCGATGCCGGATTTTTTATCTTGTGCACCAAATATTCGTTTGTTATAAGATTTACTTCCACTAATTTCCCAAGATTCTTCTTCTCCTTCATCTGTATTCCAGGCAAGTCCTATACCAGTTCCCACAGAGAATTCAAAATTGGGGGTTCTTTTTATATCGAATTGAAGCTTATTGCTTACTGGATCAAATTGCTTTTTTTCATCTGTGTTTGCTTTTCTAGATATGTGTCCAAGTATAGAAAAATCACTTGCAAATGGGTCTATTCCTAAATCGGAACCGGCATTTAGTAATAGATAAGTATTTTTATTGTTAATTTTTGTAAGACCAAGTTTGTAACTAACTCCAATGGAAGTTATTATAGATGCATTTGATAGAGTTGGATTTACAAGATCTGAGTCTGTGACAGATGTATCTTTAAGACCATATGTTATTGAGGAATTATTGAATGTTGAGTTTCCGATTGCTCCTGATATTCCAAAATTTAACTCAAGAGGATTTTTGACACTGATATTTGAATTATATTGTGTTAAATTGTTTTGTATTGGTTTCCATTTGACTTGCGCACCATAAAGTATACCTTTGTAAGTATCGTTATAAGGAATTGCCTCTTTATTTTTTTTATCTTCTTCAGAATCTTTGTCATTTTTTTTATTATTTCTATTTCCTGTTCCTGTTGCTCCAATTGATAGTATGAGTTCTAATTGTGATGGAAGTTTGTATCCAAATTGAAGAGTTCCTATTTTTTTAGCTGTACTTCTTGAAAGAATTGTTCTTGTTGTTGCATTTTCCTTGTTTGGGAAACCGTAATATTGGCTTTGAATTTTACTTATTGGTGCGAAACTAAATAATGATTCTTGATTAAAGTTAAAATCAGTCATTGATTCCATTTTAAGGTAAAAATCGTACATATTAATTTGTGCTGTAATATTTTCTACGCTAAATTTTATTGGTGTATTACTTTTTCCACTAGCGTTTAAGCATAGACTTTCTACTTTAACATAAGCTGAGAGAGGATCATTATTACCTACTTCTTTTGTATTTATATATGGTGTAATTTTAATTCCCACATTGGTTTTATTTTCTAAACCAGGAACAAGTTCATCCATATCAAATCTAAATTGGCTACTGTTGTCAAAAGTTAATGTAATAGGGAGTTTGAGATTTTGATTAAGTTCGGGTGTATTATTGCTTGTATTTGTATTGCTTGAGTTATTACCATTAGTATCAGTCTCATTATCTTCAGCAAAAGCCATTATATGACTTAATATTATTACGAGTAGACATATTATTGTTTTTGTCATTATAATATCTCCTTTGTTATAAGATATAAACTTCTTTGGAAGTTTCTTTTAATAATTATATATTTATTATATATTTTAGGTATTAAGAGTTTTATGATTTTATAATATTAATTCTTATGTAAAAATTCAAGTAATTTTAAGGTATGTATAGATTATTCAAATAAGACCAACTATTTGTTAGTCTTATTTGTTAATATTATGATATATCTAAATTTATTATTTATTATAATAAGAAGTAAACCAGAATTCCCGATATTAAAATGTATCCAATAGCATATATAATGGTTTTAGATAATAATTTTCCTTCTTGTCCAATAAGTCCTGCAGTTGTTGTTGCGATTGTTATGTTTTGAGGAGAAATCATTTTTCCTCCTGTTGCTCCTGTTGTATTTGCAGCTGATAGCCAATATGGATTAATATCAATATTGGTTGCAATTTGTGTTTGTAAAGGTCCAAATAAAACATTTGAAACAGTATCGCTTCCTGTTAAGAAAGTCCCTAAAGCACCAATTAATGGGCTAAATAGTGGATATAATGTGCCTGTTAATGTTGAGATGCCATCTGCAAGATCTTTGATCATTCCACTATGTGTCATTAATCTTGATATTGATACTATGCATATAATTACAAATGAAGACAATGCTAGTTTTTTTATTGTGAGGAGAAATGTTTTTAGTTGATCAAGTATAGGGACACCTCTTATTGAATAAGATATTATGGTTGCAAAAATAATTAGAAGTCCTGGTGAAGTTAGCCATTTAAATTGTAGTGGCTTTGCTCCTGGATAAATTTCGAGAATTGTTTTAAAGTTTGATAAGTATTTATTTATTGAGTGAAACAGTGGGGAAACAATTATTATAAGTGAAACTATTAAAATATATGGCATGCAGGCAAGGAATCCTTGCATTTTTGATACTTTTATTTTATTGCAAGTTTTATTTTCTTTGTCAAAAAATTTTGCATAGATTATTATTATTGCCATTACCGGTATGCTTCCAATTATTGCAGGAAGTTCTGGTCCTAGGATTTTTGAAACATAAACTTGCGATATTGCAATAGATGCACCTGATAGTAGTGTTAGTATAAACATTCCTCCTTTAAGGCTTTTAATTCCTCCTCCTACAAGAATAACCAATATAAATGGTATCAAAAGTGTTGGAATTATTAGTTGTAAAGAGATGTCATAAGATAACATTTTAACGTCTAACTCTGTTGCTTGTGCTAGAGATATTATAGGAATTCCTACCGAACCATAAGCAGTTGAAGATGTATCCATGATTAGACATAAAAGACATGCAAAAAATGGTTCAAATCCCATTGCTATTAGTATTGATACAGGAATTGCAACAGCAGTTCCATATCCTGCAACTCCTTCCAAGAAGTTACCAAATCCCCATGCTACCAACAAAATGATTATTCGCCTGTCAGAAGATACATTTGATAACATTGCTTTTATGATTTGCATGTCATTTTGGCTTTCAGCCATTTTATATGTAAAAATAGCAGCTACTATTACAATAATTATTGGCCATATTCCCATTATTGTTCCTTCAAGAATTGCAAGACTTGTATTGCTTATTCCTAGGTTTTTGTCAAATAAAACTATTGCAATAGTAACTATTAAACATATTGGTATGACATAATAAGCTGGTTTTTTTATTATTCCAAGCCCAATAATAATTATTATAATTGGAATTACTGCTTTAATGAAATTATATAAATTCATAATTGAATGTGAGCTCCTTTTTCTATTTACCATTTAATTCTATAACAAATTTTTATGCAATAATATACAATATTTATTGTATGAAAATTATTTTTATCATTATGAGCATGTTTCTTTTATTTAATGCTTATAAACTATTTTCAATTACTTTGTTGCAAATTGAAAAAGTGGTTTTGGATGCCAAGTCAGTCGTTTTGCTTGATTGTGATACTAAATGCGTTCTTTATTCCAAGAATCCAAATTTGGTTTTTCCTCCAGCATCGCTTACTAAGCTTGTTACTATTTATACTGCTTTAGTTGAGGCAAAAAAGCAAAATATAGATTTAAATGCTATTGTTCCCATTAGTAGTTCTGCCTCATATTATAATTTGCCTTTAGATTCTTCATTAATGTTTTTAGAAGAAGGTCATAAGGTAACTTTTGAAGAATTGCTTAAGGGGCTTGTAGTTTCTTCTGGTAATGATGCTGCTATTGCTATTGCAGAATTTATAGTTGGTAAAGATTTAAATAATTTTGTTAATTTGATGAATGATAATGTTTTTAAATTGAAACTTATAAATACAAGTTTTGTTGATACATCAGGTTATAGTAAAAATAATAAAATTACAGCATTAGAGATGGCATTATTTGCAAAAACTTATATAGATGAATTTGAATTTATGCTGAAGATACATTCTCTTAAAGATTTTATTTATCCAAAACCTGAAAATTTGGGTAGTACTTCTTCTTCAAAGATGTTAAATTTGAAACAAGATAATAAAAATATTTTGATATTGAATTATCCTTATGCTGATGGATTAAAAACGGGTTATATTAAGACATCTGGTTTGAATTTAGTTGCCACAGCTAAAAAAGATGATATAAGATTAATAGCTGTTATTTTAGGGGTTAGTAAGGGAGTTGATAATATTGGAGAGAAGAAACGTTCATTAATTGCACAGAAATTGTTTGAATATGGATTTGATCATTATTCTAAATTTTTTTGCATTGGCAAAAATAAATGAAAAAAGATATAATGGGGTTGTGATTTATTTTTTCTTTAAAATAGTTTTGAATAGATTTTGAAGAGAGGTTATTTTAGATAATAAATTCTAACATTAAAATATTGCGTGCTATATTGAGAAGTGATTAAAGATTTAGAGGGTTGATTCCTGAATACTTTTCAATTATAAATATTAGGTTTATTTGTTTAATTGTATTTGAAAAGTAAAACGTTTAACAGTATTTTATATGGTTTTATAAAAATTTTTTGAGAGAGTGATTAATTTTATGTTAAATCATTTTAATTTTAAATTAAAGAGAGATGTTACGATAATCATACCGGGTGAGGCTTTTGTATCAAATGATAGGGTTATATCTACAATACTTGGGTCTTGTGTTTCTGTTGTTCTTTATGATGAATTTCGTAAGCTTATAGGATTAAATCATTATGTATTAGTGAAATCCGATTTAGTGGTAGATGACCTTAAAAAGGGTAGGTATGGTGTTTATGCTATTCCTATGTTAATTGATGCTATGATAGAAAATGGTGCATCAAAAAGTAATCTTAAAGCCAAGCTTTTTGGGGGTTCGAATTTTATGGCCAAAGGGACAATAAAGGTGGGTGTTGAAAATTCGTCGTTTGCACTTAGTGAGTTAAAGAAATGTGGTATTCCAATTTTAGCTAAAGATTTGGGGCATTCTAAATCCAGAAAGATTTTTGTTTATCCTGAGGATTTTAGGGTTGTTGTTGAATATCCAGATGGTGCTAAAGTTTTTTAATTTTTTATATGCAATTTAGTGTATATTTAAATCTTATTTGTAATATGTATCAACTTGATAAATTGAGTATGTGTTATTTAGTATGTTTTTGTTAAAAATTGATTTTTTAAGTTGTGTTATATTTGATATATGGTAACTATACTTGTTCGTAATTGTAAATTTTTATTGGAAATAATAGATGGAAAATATTGTAATACATTATTTTAAACAGATATCTCAAATTCCTAGATGTTCAAAGAATTTGAAAGGTATTAGTAATTTTGTTAAACAAGAAGCCATAAAATTTGGATTTTCTTTTAAAGAAGATAATGTTGGGAATATTGTTGTTAAGATTAAGGCTAATGAATGTGATAATGTTTTGCCTGTTATTTTACAAGCTCATACAGATATGGTTTGTGAAAAAAATGAATCTGTTGTACATGATTTTGAAAAAGATCCTATAAAGATCATCGAAGATGATGGATATTTTTTTGCATCAGGTACTACTCTTGGTGCTGATAATGGAATTGGGGTTGCAATGATGCTTGCCATTATGAGTGAATCTTCTGCTTTTAAACATCCTGCTTTAGAACTTCTATTTACTGTTGATGAGGAGATAGGATTAATAGGAGCTATTGGACTTGATCCTAATTTATGCAGTGGCAAGATGTTAATTAATCTTGATGGAGAAGAAGAAGGCTATTTTTTGGTTGGTTGTGCTGGTTCTAGACTTATTCATATTGATTTTAAGCCACGATATAGAAAATCTAAAAAAAAGACATGTGTTGAAATTTTATTTACAGGACTTCAAGGAGGCCATTCTGGCGTAGATATTCATATTGATTTTGCTAATTCTTTGAAATTAATTTTTTTTGCATTAAATTCACTTAGAGAAAAAATATCATTTGAGATTGGACATATATCTGGTGGGTGTAAAAGTAATGCCATTCCTAGAGAGTCGAAGGCATTAATACTGATTGAAGATGAAGATTATTCTTTATTAGAGAGAGAATTAGAAATGTTTAAGTGTTATGTTCACGAAATGCATAATCTTGATGTTGGTTTTGAAATTGTTTTAAAGAGAGTGAATTTTTGTGGTGATGTTTTAGATGACATAGATCAGTGCAAACTTTTAGATATGGGAATGGCGTTTTTTCATGGAGTTCAAAAGGTTGAAAATTATGATGAAAAACTTGTTAGAACATCTTTAAATTTTGCTAGTCTGTTGAAAGTTGGGAATGAATATCAGTTTGTATTTACAATAAGATCTTTATTAGATATTGAAAAGGAATATATTTGTTGTCATTTAAAATCTATTAGCAAGCTTGCAGGTGCTAATTTTAAAATGATTTATGATTATTCTTCTTGGCAACCATCGAAACATAGTAAACTTCTAAGTCATTTGAAAAATATATATAAAGATATGTATTTGAAAGAAGCTAAGACGGTAATGGTTCATGCTGGTCTTGAGACAGGAGTAATATCTGAAAAATTTGGAGAAATAGATGCGGTGACAATTGGGCCTTGGATCAATTATCCTCATACACCAAGAGAACGTGTTGATATTGCTTCAGTTGTTAGAGTTTATGATTTTTTAAAGAAAAGCTTGGAAACTTTGTGAGATGTGAGTTTTTTTGATGTTATTTGGTTGTGAATATATATTTTGGTTGACTTAATTTTTGAATATATATAAAATGAAATTTGCATGTAATTGGGTAATTGGTGGTTGTAGCTCAGTTGGTTAGAGCGCCGGGTTGTGGTTCCGGATGTCGCGGGTTCGAGTCCCGTCAGTCACCTTTTATTTTTTGTTAAATACACCCATGGCTCAATTGGATAGAGCATTGGACTTCGGATCCAGAGGTTGCAGGTTCGAATCCTGCTGGGTGTGAAGTGTTGGTTTTGTACTTGCAAAAGCTTTTTAAGTTTTGTATACTACCTAAGGTATGCAGGAGTGGTGGAACTGGCAGACACGCTAGACTTAGGATCTAGTGCCTTAGGCATGTGGGTTCAAGTCCCACCTTCTGCAAAAGTGCGAAAGTAACTCAGGGGTAGAGTGTCACCTTGCCAAGGTGGAAGCGCGGGTTCAAATCCCGTCTTTCGCTTAATTTTGGGAATTATTAATGTTAAATCATTTTAATTAGAGGAATATTGTGATATTAACTAGTAATGTAAAATTAATGCCTGGTTCTAAAGTTGAAGCTGTTATTCAAATTTCAAAAGAATTTGTTAAGGCAAAATATAATGAAATCTTGAAAGATTATTCTTCTCGTCTTAAAGTTAAAGGATTTCGTACGGGTAGAGTTCCTTTTAGTATTATTGAAGGTAAATATTCTGACAATATTAGGGCTCTTGCTATAGAGAATCTAATTCATAAATCTTTGGAAGAATTCTTTGAAAGTGCAATTTATAAGCCATTAAGTTATGCTGTTCCTAAAATATTAGATGAAAAATTGGAAATAAATTTTGATAAAGATTTTGAGTTTACTTTTGTTTATGAATCTTATCCTGAATTTGAAATTTCTGATATTTCAAATTTCAAAGTGGAAATTCCAGAAGTTGTTATTTCTGATTCTGATATAGAGGATGAGCTTAAATTGTTACAATTTGAAAATTCAATAATTGTTGAGGATAATGGTAGTGTTAAAGTAGGTAGTATTGTTAGAGTCGATTTTGTGGAACTTGATGATTCTTTAAATGAGATTTTAGCAACTAAAAGACAAGATTTTGTTCTTACCGTTGGTGAGTCTGATGATTATTATGGGTTTGGTTATGATATTATTGGAATGAAAAAAGACGAAGAGAAAATAGTGGAAAAAAATTATGGTAGTGATTATAAGTTTAGTGAACTTGCTAATACTTCTAAGAGATTAAAGATAGGTGTTAAGGATATAAAGAGACGTGATATTCCTGAGCTTGATGATGCTTTTGCAAAAGATGTTAAAGATAGTTTGAATACTTTGGAAGATCTTAGGGATTATGTAAGAGAAAATATGTTAAGAGTTGTTCAGGAAAAGACCAACTCTCTCAAGCTTTCAAAGTTATTATCTGGTATTGCAGAAAAAGTAAATATAGATGTACCATCTTCTATGTTTGAAGCTGAATTAAAAAATGTTATTAATGAATTTTCACATCAAAATAAGATTAACATTACTCAGTTGCAAAATTCTTCTACAGGTTTAGAGGGTGTTAATGATGTTTTTAAGGAAAATGTACTTAATAAATTGAAATCTAAATTAGTTTTTCAGAAAATGGTAGATAATGATTCAAGCGAAGTTACGGAGCTTGATTTAGAGAATGAACTTATTAAGCAGGCTCAAAATTTAAAAATGGCTCCTCAGGATGTTAAGAAATTTTATAAAGAAAGAAATTTATTTGGACTTTTAAAGGATGAAATTAAGAGACAAAAGGTTAAAGAGAAAATTTTACAAGATTTGGAAGAAATTAAGCTTGAAAAAGTTTCCTTTAGAGATTTTGTTAATTATAAAACAGGTGAGTAATGATAAGAGAATGTATGCATAATTTGGTGCCTACTGTTGTAGAGCATACTGGAAATTATGAACGTGTGTTTGATATATATTCAAGATTATTACGAGATAGAATAATTTTTTTGAGTGGTGAGATTAATGATTTAAGAGGAGATACAGTCATTGCTCAACTTTTATTTTTGGAATCTGAAGACTCTAAAAAGGATATATATCTTTATATAAATTCTCCAGGAGGTAGTATTACTGCAGGACTTGCAATTTATGATACTATGCAGTATATCAAGCCAGATGTGAGAACGATTTGCATTGGTCAAGCGGCTTCAATGGCTGCGTTTTTACTTGCGGGAGGAGCTGTAGGTAAGAGGGAATCGTTGTCTTATTCAAGGATAATGATTCATCAACCTTGGGGTGGAATAGGTGGCCAAGCTAGTGACATTAGTATACAAGCGAATGAAATTATAAGACTTAAGAGGTTAATAATAGATATTATGTCTGAAAAAATAGGAGTTTCTAAAGAAAAATTAGCTCTTGATATTGAAAGAGATTATTTTATGACACCAGAAGGTGCTTTGAATTATGGAATCATTGATAGCATTTTGGTGAGGAATTAATTTGAGTTTTAGGTGAGATTATATGGCAAGAAGTAAAAGTCAAAAAATTGAAGGGTGTTCTTTTTGTGGTCGTACTAGGGCTGAAGCTGAAGGTAAGATTATTTCAGCAAAGTCTGTTGCCATTTGTTTTGAATGTTCTAAAATATGTCATAATCTTTTTAAAGAAGAGTCAGACAAACCAGCAAGTAATAAGGCTCCAAGAGGGCTTCCAACTCCTAAGCAACTTAAGAGTCATTTAGATAAATATATTATTGGGCAAGAAGATGCCAAAAAGGTATTATCTGTTGCTGTTTATAATCATTATAAAAGGATCTTTAAGGGAAGTAAGCGAGAGACTGGAGTTGAGCTTGAGAAGTCTAATGTACTGCTTGTAGGGCCTACTGGTAGTGGTAAGACATTGCTTGCAAAAAAATTGGCAGCTGAGATGAATGTTCCATTTGCAATTGCTGATGCTACAACTCTTACTGAAGCTGGATATGTGGGAGAGGATGTTGAGAATATTTTGCTTAAACTAATTCATGCTGCTAATGGAGATGTGAGTTTTGCAGAAAGAGGTATCATTTATATAGATGAGATAGATAAGATTGCAAAAAAAGGTGAGAATGTTTCAATTACAAGAGATGTATCTGGAGAGGGTGTTCAACAGTCTTTACTTAAGATAATTGAAGGTACTATTGCAAATGTTCCACCAAGAGGTGGTAGAAAACATCCTTATGAAGAAACTATTGCAATTAATACTCACGATATATTATTTATATGTGGTGGAGCTTTTGTTGGACTTGAAAATATTATTAAGAAAAGAATTAATAGGAGTTTTATTGGTTTTTCATCTTCTAGTTGTAAGGATACAGGTGGAGATAATTCTTTAAAATATTTAGAAATGGAAGATTTGATTAAATTTGGTCTTATTCCAGAGTTTGTAGGTAGACTTCCTGTGCATTCTTATCTTGATAAATTAGAAAAAAAAGATTTGATGAAAATATTAGTTGAGCCCGAGAATTCTATTGTAAGGCAATACTATCATATGTTTAAGATGGATAATGTTGATCTTTTATTTGAAAAAGATGCTCTTGATGCAATTGCAGAAGAAGCTATGCTTAAAAATACGGGTGCTAGAGGTTTACGTTCTATTTTAGAAGAATTACTTAAAGATGTGATGTTTGAAATTCCTTCTAGTAAGCAAATTAAAAAAGTTATTGTGACTAAAGATTCTGTTTTAAATACTAACGTTGAGCCCTTAATTTTAACGGGAAGGCATGTTAATAAGCCTTGGGCAAAAGAACTTTATGAAATCAATTCTAAATCTAATTAATGCTAAAAAAGATGATCTTCCCATTATTCTTGTAAAAGACAATGTTTTTTTTCCTAATGTGTCTTTGTGGGTTAGTCTTGATGATAATGCTTCGATTAATGCAATATATCAGTCTATGTTAGAAGACAGGTTGATTTTATTTTTTTGTGTTAAGGATCTTGAATCTATTTCGGCTAATGCTAAGATTAATGTAGATAATTTATATTCTATTGGTACTTATTCAAAGATTATTCAGGTTATAAAAGTTACTGAGACTTTGGTAAAAATTTTGGTTGATTTCCATGATAGAGTTGTTCTTAAGAGTATTTTAAAGAAAAATGATTATTTTAGAGCAAGAGTTGATTTTATATCTGATAAATGTGAAATTAATGGTGAACTTTTTACTTATGCTAAATTTTTAAAAGAGACTTATAATACTTACAAATCTTATTTGCCTCCTGCAACATCCAAAGATGATGAGAATATAAATTTTTTTGATAGTCCGGCTAAATTTGTTGATGTTATAGCTTCTAATGTAAATTTGGAATATAGAGTTAAAGTGGAACTTTTACAAGAGTTAAATGTTAAGGTTAGAATAGAAAAATTAATCATGAATTTAAATATTGAGACTGAGCTTTTAATGCTTAAGAAAGATATTAAGAGTAAAGTTAAGTCTAAGCTTGATAAAGGACAAAGAGAATATTTTTTGACTGAACAAGTTAAGGAGATTCAAAAAAGATTAGGTAAAGATGAGACTGACTATTTTGAGAGATTGAATGTAAAAGATATTCCTAAAGATATTAAATCTAGAATTGAGAGAGAAATATCTAGATTGGCTCGTACAAATGCAAATTCACTAGATGTGAATATTATTAGGAATTATATTGAATTATTGCTTGAGTTGCCTTGGAATGAAAATACTGTGATGAAGAATTCTTTAAAAGAAATTGAGATTATTTTAAAAAATTCTCATTATGGTATGAATGAGGCTAAAGAGAAAATAATGAATTTTTTAGCCGTTTATCATATTAATTCTAAAGTCCAAGCTCCTATTTTGTGTCTTGTAGGTCCACCTGGAACTGGAAAAACTTCTGTTGCTTTATCTATTGCTAAATCTCTTTCTAGAGAATTTGCAAAAATTTCGCTTGGTGGGCTTAGAGATGAGACAGAAATTAGAGGACATCGTAGGTCTTATGTTGGAGCTCTTCCTGGGGTTTTTATTAATGCAATCAAAGTTGCAGGTAAATCCAATCCTGTTATTCTTCTTGATGAGATAGATAAAATTAATAGTACTTATAAAGGAAATCCGGAAGCTGCTCTTTTGGAAGTTTTAGATTCCGAACAAAATACCAGGTTTGTTGATCATTATTTAGAGATTCCTTATGATCTCTCTAATGTGTTGTTTGTGGCGACAGCTAATTCGATAAATGAAATTTCTAGGCCTCTTCTTGATAGAATGGAAATTATTAAGATAGAAGGGTATTCTTGTGTTGAAAAGTTAGAAATTGCAAAAAATTTTTTGATACCAAATATTATTAAGGAGAGTTGTTTAGGTAAAGTTTATATCAGAATAGAAGATGATGTTATTTTACATATAATTAGAAACTATACTATGGAATCTGGAGTTAGAAATTTAAAAAGAGTATTGACCAATTTGTTTAGAACGGTTTTAAGGGAATTGCTTTATAGTTATTCCAAGGAAGATATTATTGAAGGCAATTTTTATTTTCCAAGTTCCTTGATACATGGTAATAATTTACTCTTTACTCATGATCCTGATATTCGTGGTATTTATAAGATAATTAATATGCATAACTTTCATTGTTATGTAAATTGTGAAAGTAGGTTTAATTTGATGCGCATTGATTCTTCTGGGTTTGTTTATGGTCTTGCTTGGACAAATTATGGAGGTGCTGTACTTCCTGTTGAAGCTATTAAGTTTGACAAGAAAGGTGACATTATTTTAACAGGTAGTCTTGGAGCTGTTATGAAAGAAAGTGCACAATTGGCGTATTCTGTTGTTAAAACTTATTCTTCAAAACTTAATTTAGATATAAATGAAATTCCAGAAATTCATCTTCATTTTCCAGAGGGAGCTATACCAAAAGATGGACCTTCTGCTGGGATTACTATTGCGACAGCTATTGCTTCTGTTTTATCTGATAAAAAAGTACCTTTGGATGTTGCTATGACTGGAGAAGTGACTCTTAAAGGTTCAGTTCTTTCTGTTGGAGGTATCAAAGAAAAGGTTCTTGCGGCTTATAGAAATGGTATAAATAAAATTATTCTTCCAAGAGATAATGAGAAAGATTATGTTAAGCTTCCAGAAGATATTAAAGATAATATTGATGTTAAGTATGTTTCTTATTTAAGAGAAGTGTTTGATTATTTAAACATTATTTAAAGTTTATGTGATAAAATTTATTAAAGGAGGGGCTATGAAAGATGGAATTAGAAAACCTTCAGGCAGTAGGGCATCTTTAAATTTTTAAGGCATTATTAAAAACCCAACAAAAAATAACTTTTTAAACTTTTCAAATAACAACTTTGGTAAGAATTTTACTAAAAAAAAAAAAGATAAATAGCATGACTAGAGTCATGCTATTTGTTACATTACGCTCTCTTGGAATAATATTCTACAATCATTTGTTCATTTGCAAGAGTAGGTATTTCATCTCTTGATGGAGTTCGAATTATTTTGACATTGAGGGCGTCAGCGTTTACTTCTATCCAATCTGGTAATTTTCTAAGAGTAGATGTTTTTTCTATATTAGACCTGACTAATTTTTTAAAGCTATCTTTTTCCTTTACTTGTATTATATCGTTTGCTCTTAAAGTAATGGATGGGATTGTAACTCTTCTTCCATTAAGTATAATAATACCATGTGAAACTATTTGTCTTGCATGAGCTCTTGAAATGGCAAATCCAGCTCGATAAACAATATTGTCAATCCTTCTCTCAAGTAATGCCAAGAGATTATCACCAGTGACTCCGTGTTGTCTTCTTGCTTCTTTAAAAACATTAGTGAGTTGCCTTTCACTAACACCATAAGTAAACTTTACCTTTTGTTTTTCTATTAATTGTTTTCCATATTCTGTAACTTTAGTTCGCCTAGATCTTCCATGCATTCCAGGTGGATTGGTTTTTTTTTTAAGTAATTTGTCATATTTTGGCTGTTCAAAGATATTAACCCCAAATCGTCTAACCAATTTTCCTTTAGCTATACTTTTCCTATTCATTAATTCCTCACATTTAAATAGCAGGGACAGGACTTGAACCTGCGATCTTCGGGTTATGAGCCCGACGAGCTACCCAGCTGCTCCACCCTGCGTCTTGAAACATAGTCTAACATAATTTTGTTTGTAGTGTCAATTAATTTTATATTCTTATATTAATATATGTGTTTCGTATATTTCTTGATGACATTCTTTGATTGTATGTTTTATTTTATCTACTTTTTGTATTAACTTTTCTAAGTTATCTTCATACTTTAAATCTAGTTTGATGTAAAGATTTATTTCATTTCCTTGATGATAAAAATTCAGTTCTCTAAAATTGATATTAATATTTTTTAATGTATTTTTTATTTCTCTTTTTAAGTTTATGTTTTGTTTTGAGAGAAGATTATTTGCATTGTCGATAATTACGTGTAATCCTTCTTTAATCATTATAAAGCCAATACATATGGATATTATTTTGTCAAAACCTGTCCATACATAAGTTGCAAGTAATAAACTTAATGTGGTACCTCCATGAGAGAATATGCAATTCTTGTCGGATGATGATAATGCTAGAAGTAAGTAATTGTTATATCTTTTACCGATTTGGAATTTTACTACATGCTCGATTATCTTTACTAAAAAGAATATAAAAGGTATTAATGGTATCCAAATGCTTTTTTTAAAAGAATTATTTGAAAATATTTCTAATATGTTTTTTTTACTATGATGTTCATGATTCATATGCAGTTCAGGTTCTTTGTGAAAATCGATTATTTGATTTAGTCCTGTTGAGTTTATAAATATTGTAAATCCTGAGATTATTATGGCGATTCCTATAATTAATGCTATTAGATTTTCCATTTTTTTATATCCGTAAGGATAATGAATTGTTTCTGGTTTATTTGTAATTTTTAAACTAAAATATGTAATTGTCGATAAAATGAAATCCGATGTAACATGAAGTGCATCTGCTATGAGAGCAAATGAATTAAAAAGAATGCCAACGGTAAGTTTAGATGTTATTGATGCTACTTCTGCTAGTACTGAAATTAATCCTATTCTCATAATTATTGTATCTTTTTTTATTTCATGAGTTAAATCTTTTTCGTATTCATTATTGTTATTGACAAATCCTAAATTTTTAAGCTCTTCTTTGATATCATTGATTTTGCATAATATCTTGTGTATTTTATTTTTTTTTCCATAGTGGATTAGATTACGAATTAATATTTTTTCTATTCCTTCTGAGTGAAAATTTGGATCCATATAAAAATTATTGATTTGAATTTCTTTATCTTGTATTTTTGCTTTTAAATATGAAATCGCATTAACGTTATTTTCTATATAAATTATATAAATTTCATTTTTTTGTAGGTTTTCAAGATTGAATTGAGTGCATTTATTGATATTTTTGCTATTAATTATTTTAATCATATTTGCACTTTTCCTTTAGTTTATTGCATAATCCTATTATGTGTAAAGATAACATTATTTTTTTTAATATTCAATTAATTTCATTATATTACTAAAGGGAATTGGAGGGATGTCTTATGTTGCAATCTCAATTATTTGTTAAAAAATGCAAAAGATGTATTTCTAAAGATGAAGTTTTAATGAATAATGTAAAGAATGTCGAAAATGTTTTTTACGATTTTCTTAAAGTTTTTGATAAAAAGGCTTTAGAGAATATGTTTAATTATTATTATGAAAATTTTGATTTTGATAAAGGAATATATGATTTTATTGATAAATTTATTCCAATGATTGATTTTTTGTCATTAGAAATTTTGGAACATGAATTTAATTTTGATGAGAAAAGAATTATTTTAGATATTTTTGATGCATCTGCATGTACTATGAAATCCAATCAGTTAAGCGAGTTTGCAAAGGCTATCGTTTCTCTTGGTATTTTGAGTTGATATTGAGACTTGATTTTTTATATAAGATTTATATGTCACGTTGTTTTATTTGCTTTAAATATTTTTGATAGTTCTTCTTTATTGAATGGAAATTTAAGTAGATCGTTGAGTGTGTAAATTTTAAAAACTTTTTTATTCATGTTAAATTGATTAGGATCTGTTATTAATATTTTAGTATCTTCTTCAAAAAATTCTGACATTACTTGACGACATATTGCGCATGGGACACTTGCTGGGATTGTTGTGACTAATATGAAATCTATTTTTTGGACTCCAACAGATGATATCATGTTTATTATTGCAGCTTGTTCTGCACATCTAGTTGCTCCAAAGCTTGCGTTTTCAATATTTGAACCTTGAAAAAATAAATTGTCTTTAGTTTTAATACAAGCTCCAACTTTAAATTTTGAGTAAGGAGAATATGCGTTATTTCTTGCAGTTTCAGCTAATTGAAATGCTTTTATAATTGCATCCTGTCCATTATCATTCATTTATAAAACCTCTTGAATTTATAACGTATTCAATTATAACATAATGTTTATAATTTTATATTAAAATATTGTAAAATGTTTAATTATGAGATGTAATTATTGATTTATGTGAAAGGTTTGTTAATGTTTTTTTATGATTGATGTTATTGAATTTATTAAAAAGTATGACAATTTTATCATTGTTGGGCATAAGGATCCCGATTTTGATTGTATAGGTTCATCTTTGGCGTTAGCTTCTTTTTTGCGCAGAATAGGCAAAGGAATTATTCTGTTAAATGAAGGTCCATTTGTGAGAAAGGAAATAATTCCTTTTAAAGAGAAGTTTTTGTCTAAATGGCCGAATGTTAATTTGTTAGATTATGCTGTTATTATTTTGGATTGCTCCGTATTTGATCGCATTGGAGATGAATTTGTTTTTTATGTAAAAGATATGCCTATTCTTGTTATTGATCATCATTCCTCAGGAGACAAATTGGATACCCTTGGATATATTGATTCTGGTGCACCTTCAACAACTTTTTTGATTGAAAAATTAATTAGAGCATTTGGATATGAAGTTACTAAGGAAGAGGCATGGTATATTTTAGTGGGGTTTTGTACAGATACAGGATTTTTTAGATTTATTTCAAGAGATGATCCTGCACCCTTTGAAATGGTATCTAGACTTGTATCTAAAGGCTTGATTCTTAAAGATATTTATAATTATATTGAATCTGTTAAAAGTTTAGCCTCAATAGATGTGCTTAGTATGATGCTAAATAATCTTAGAACATATTTTGATGGTAAGGTATTGTTAACGGTTTTACCCTTTAATGCTAAGAGAGACAATAATGTTAGTGGAGTTAATGAACTATTTTATTCACTTCTTGCTAATGTAGAAAATAATGAAATATTAATTATTTTGAAAGAAATAGAAGATGGTTCTATTTTAGCAGGACTTCGTTCTAAGGAATATTTTGACGTGGGAGAACTTGCAAAATATTTTGGAGGAGGGGGACATAAACATGCTAGTGGATTTAAGATTAAAAATACTGCTTTAAACCTTTTAGAAAATCAAATAATTGCATATATTAAAGATGCTATTAATTCTTGAGATTCATTAAAGGTATTTGTCCTTTTGGATTAAAATCTTCTGTTAAAGTTAAAAATCCAGATTTAAATGATAGTGTTGTAGTTCCATATACTACTACTATGTTTTCTATCCAGTTCAGTTGTTTAATGTGTTGGGGGGTAAGAGATACAATGATGCTTATTTTATTTTTATATTCTTTTAAATTTTTTATGTACTCTAAACTAGCAGGTGTTGATACATTAAAAATAACTTGTTCATATTGTGCAATTAAATTTTTTATTTCTTTTAATTGTGTGATATTTATGCTATTTAGTGGATAATAATTATAATAATAGCCATAACTATTTTGAAATATTTTTTTACCTTCTTTAATCATTGTATTATAAGGTGATATTAATAGCGTTTTTTTATGCTTTGATATTTTTTTTGATAGTTTTATTTTTGTTATACTTCTTAATGTATTTTGTTCAAAAAAAAATTCAGCTTCTTTAGTAGGTATTTCTTTAGCATTGTCATATTTTGGGAAAAGTTCTTCTTTGTTTCTTTTTTCTTTTAGATATTCTAATTTTATTCTAAGTATTCTTTTGTTAGATTTAATAATGTTTTCTTTTATTGTATTGTCTTTTTGCATGAGGTTTAATAGTTGATTGTAAGCATTATTTTGTATATCTTCATTTAATGATATTAATAAAATATCAGTTTCTGTTCTAATAATTCGTTCAATTGTGTCATAAATGCTTTCATTTTGATATCTTACTGCATTCATTAGTAGGTCGTCTGTTATTATTAAATTGTCGTATTTTAAGTCTTGCCTAAGAATTTCCTTGATAATTTTAGTTGATGAGGATGCAGGTATTTCTTTTCCGTTTGTAAGCATTGGATATGCTAAGTGTCCGCTCATAATCATTGGAATGTTTTCTTGTATTAGTATTTTATATGGCAGCAATTCATTTCTTTTAATTTCTTTGAAATCTGAATTGATTATTGGCATTTTTATATGAGAATCAATAACAGTATTGCCATGTCCGGGAAAATGTTTTGCTGTTGAGATGATGCCTGCTTGTTTTTGTCCTTTATAGAAAGCCAATGCAAATAGAGATACGATTTGTGGATTATTTGAATATGTTCTTGGGCCTATTATGAAGTTTTCTTCATTACTGTAAATATCTGTTATTGGGGCAAAATTTATGTTAATTCCAAGTTGTTTTAATTCATTTGCTATATGATATCCAGTAAAGTAGGCATCATTTGGTGATAGAGTTGCTGTGATTCCAAGATTTCCTATTGTTTTTGATGTTTTAAGTTTTATATGTTGTGTCCATCCACCTTCTTGATCTGTTGCTATAAATAAGGGAATTTTAAATCTATTCTTTTGAGAAATTGTTTGTGCTTTATTTATACTTTCTATTAAGTTGTATAAATTTTTTGCATTCCATCCAAAAATTTTGATTCCACCTAAATTTTTTTCTTTGATGAAGTTTAGGGTAAAGTTTGTTATTTTTTCTTTTGGATAACTTATCATAAACATTTGTCCCAATAATTCTTTGTCATTCATTTGACTTACTATTTGTTCTATTAGTTTTTCTTTATTTTCTGTACTCCAAAAGTCATAACAAAAACAATTATTATTAATTAAAAAAACAATTATATAAATAATTTTTTTCATTTGAAACCATACTAATCTTTTTTTGATTCATAAGTATATCATATTGTTTTAAGTTTACTTATTTCAAGTTCCTTATTATTTTAAAATTTTTTGAGTATATTTTTTATATTGTAATTATAAATTAATTATTATTTTCAATTTATATCAAATGTTTTGTTTGTTGATAGTACTATTTATATTGACAAAATATCTTTGAATTTATACACTTTAATGGCTACAGGCTGATGTAGCTCAGTTGGTTAGAGCATTCGGCTCATATCCGAGAGGTCGTGGGTTCAAGTCCCTCCATCAGCATTAAGGAGTTTGTATTATGAGAGTAGCAATTATACTTGCAGATGGTTTTGAAGAAATTGAAGCTGTAGTTCCTATGGATATTTTAAGGCGTGGTAATGTTGATTTGAAAGTTGTAAGTTTAAATGATAGTAAATTTGTTTCAAGTTCTAGGGGTTTTGTTTTTGGGGCAGATGAGAAGATATCAAATTGCACAGCAGATCATTTTGATTTGATAATACTTCCTGGGGGAATGCCAGGTGCTATAAATCTTTTTGAATCTAAGGATTTAGATAGTATTTTGAGAAATATGAATTTACAGGGCAAGTTGATTGCGGCTATTTGTGCATCGCCAGTAGTTGTTCTGGCTGCAAAGGGACTTTTGGGTGAGAGTAAATTTACGTGTTATCCAGGGTTTGAAAATGATATTACTGATGGTGAATTTGTTAATGAAGATGTTGTTATTAGTAATAATTTTATTACTTCTAAGGGTGTTGGCACGTCTTTTAAATTTGTTTTTGCTTTATTAAAGATTGTTAAGGGAGAGGGTATACTTGAGGATGTTAAAAATAAAGTTTTGCTTTAATATGGAATATGCAATAAGTAATTGCTATTAATGTTATTTGTCTAATTAAAAAAAATGTTTTATAGTAAAGAGCCATTTTTTGTATATTTATGATTAATTGTTTTTGATTAGATCATAGGTATCTTCAAGTATAGTTAGTTCTTCGTTTGTTGGGATTACAAGTATTTTTATATTACTTTGATTACTTGATATGTCATATTCTGTGTTTTTATCTATTGCTAAATTATTCTTTTGAAAGTCAATTTTAATTCCAATTTTTTCAAATCCTTGAAGGGATAATTTTCTTATCTCATAATCGCTAGTACCAATTCCTGCTGTAAATATTATTGCATCAATATTAAAGTCTAAAGCTGCAAGATAAGAACCAATGTATTTTTTTATTCTGTAAGTCATTATTTCAACCGCAAGTTTAGAATTATATTCATTATTGTTACTTTCTATCCAAATATCTCTTAAATCATTTGATTTGCATGATATACCAAGCATACCACTTTCTTTGTTAAGAATATTTTCAATTTGCTTTGTAGTTTTTTTTAGTATTTTGCTCATTAAGGGGATAATGGTAGGATCTATGTCTCCACTTCTTGTGCCCATTACAAGGCCTTCAAGTGGAGTGAGGCCCATGCTTGTATCATAAGATCTTCCTTTTTGAACAGCATTAATACTTGCTCCATTTCCTAGGTGTAATATTATTAAATTTAGATCTTCTATATTTTTATTGAGTATTATTGCAGTTCTTTTTGTTATATATGCATATGAGAGACCATGAAATCCATATTTTCTAATATGATAGTCTTTATACCAAGAATATGGTGTGGCATATAAGAATGCCTTTTGATTCATGGTTTGGTGCCATGATGTGTCAAAACATGCGACTTGTTTTGCATTTGGAAATAATATAAACATTTGTTCTATTACTTTTATTGCAATTGGATTATGAAGAGGTGCAAGATGAGATATTTTTTTTAGTTCATTTAATACATTTTGATTAATTATTACTGAGTTCTTAAATTGTGCACCTCCATGTACAATTCTGTGTCCTATTCCTTGAATTTGATCTAAATAATTAATAATTTTTGTTTTTTTGTTTGTTAAAGTTTTAATCAAATGTTTTAGTGCTTTTTTGTGAGATTTAATGTTTAAATTTGTTAATTCTAAAAGTTTATTTTTAAACTTAATTTTGATTATTGCTTGGGTTGTTTTGATTTTTTCAATTATTCCTGATGCTAATATTTGTTCACTTTGATACTGATATTCATAAAGTGTAAATTTTAATGAAGAACTTCCCGTGTTTATTATTAGTATTATTATATTTTTCATTTAATTATTATTATAATAATAGATACAAATTTTTGTATATCCAATTTATTTTATCTGTTTCTTTAATATTTCCTAAATTTAGAAAAACCGAGTTTTGATATTCTTGATTTAATTTTAAGATATTAGGATTGTCTTTAATAATTTTCATGATCTTTTCTGCAGGAATGCTATTTATGTCTAAATATTCAATTTCAAGTAATCCATTTCTTTCTTTAAGGCTTGTAATATTAAGTTTTTGTGCAAGTAATTTTAGTTCCGATAAAATAAGTAGGCTATTTAGTTCGTTAGGAATTGGTCCAAATCGATCATAAATTTCAGATCTTATTTTGTTATTTTCTTCTTCACTTTGAATTGCTGAAATTTTTTTGTAAATTGATATTTTATGTTGTTCATTATTTATATAGCTATTAGGGATAAATCCATTGTAATTGATTTCAATGTTGATTTCGTTTTTTTTTGAATTTTTTCCCATACGTTTTTCAATTGCTTTATTTAGCATTGTTAAATAATAATCTAGTCCAATAGATTCAATTTCTCCGTGTTGTTCTCTTCCAAGTAAATTACCAACGCCTCTTATTTCCATGTCTTTCATTGCAATTTGAAATCCTGCTCCAAGTTCTGAAAATTCAGATATTGCTCTTAGTCTTTCAATGGCACCTTCATTGAGATTTGAATTTTCTTTATATAAAAAATAAGCAAATGCTTTTTTTGAACTTCTGCCAACTCTTCCTCTTAGTTGGTATAATTGTGCAAGCCCAAATCTATTTGCATTGTTGATGATTATTGTATTTGCATTTTCAATGTCTATTCCATTTTCAATAATTGTTGTTGCTAGTAATACTTGATATGATTTATTTATAAAATCTTGCATAATGTTTTCAATTTGCTCACCCGTAAGTTTTGCATGGATAGTTGCAATTCTTGCATAAGGGACTACTTTTTCTATCATTGCTTTTATTGAATCTAGTTCTTGAATATTATGGTGTACAAAAAAAACTTGTCCATCTCTTGATAGTTCATTTTCGATTGCATGTTTAATTAATATTTCACTAAATTCTTCAACGTAAGTTTCTATTTTAATTCTGTTTTGGGGTGGAGTTTTTAAAACAGAAATGTCTCTTAGTTTGATTAATGACATGTGAAGAGAACGAGGAATAGGAGTTGCTGATAATACAAGAGAATCGACAGAGACTTTTATTTCTTTTAGTTTTTCTTTTTCTTTAACACCAAACCTTTGTTCTTCATCAATAATAATGAGACCCAAATCTTTATATGTTATTTTTTTTGATAGTATCTTATGTGTTCCAATTATTATGTCAATGTTTCCTGTTTCTAAATTGCGAAGAATTTCCTTTTCTTTTGATTTTGTTATAAATCTGCTAATCATTGCAATTTGAATTGGGAAATTTTTAAATCTTTTTTTAAATGTATTGAAGTGTTGTTCTGTAAGAATTGTTGTTGGAGATAGTATTGCTACTTGTTTTTTCCCCATAACAGCTTTAAATGCTGCTCTCATTGCAACTTCAGTTTTTCCAAATCCAACGTCTCCGCATAAAAGTCTGTCCATTACTTTTGAACTCATCATATCTTGTTTGATTTCAGATATTGCTGTTAATTGATCTGGAGTCTCATCATATGGAAATTCTGATTCAAATAATAATTGCCATTCATCATCTTGAGGATATTGAAATCCTGTAATATTTTCTCTTTCTGCATAAAGTGAAACAAGTTGATCTGCAATTTTATCAATTTTTTTTGTTGCATAAACTTTTTTCTTTTCCCAGGTTTTTGAACTGATTCTATCTAGTTTTATATTTTGAGTTTCATTTCCAATGTATTTTTGAATAAGGTGTGTTTGTTCAATAGGAATAAATAATTTTTCATTATCAGCATATTCAATTTCAATATAGTCTTTTTCAATAAGACTTGTTTTGATTCTCTTTATTTGTCTAAATATTCCAATTCCATGATTTATATGGACAATATGACTATTTTTTTCAATCTCAATAAATGAATCTATAGGTTTTGTTTTTGATGATTCGAAAGTTTTATTTGTTTTTTGTTTTTTGTTAAAAATATCTGCTTCAGTAATAATAGCTATTTTTTCTTCGTTTATTATAAGAGAGCTTGATATTTTAATAACTTCAACTTTGATTTTAGGTATGTCTTGAAAAATGTATTTTAATTTTTCTTTTTGTGAGTTGGATTCTGCTGTAATAATTACTTGAAATCCATTATCAATCCAATTTTGTATTTCTTGTTTTGCAAGTATAATATTTGAAAAAAATCTACGTTCGCTCTCAATTTTAAATTCTATAATTTCTTTTGTCGGCTTTTCTGTTTGCTGATTTATAGGAGTTTTTATAAAATATATATTGGTTTTTAATTTTAAATCGTTGGGATTTATAAAGATTTCTTTTGGTGATACTATTTTTAGGTCTGATTCTATTGCTTGAGTGTAGAGCCTATCGTATTCTTTATATATCTGTTTGATTTCTTCTTTTAAATTTGGTATTTCAAAATTTATAGTAATTGTATTTTCATTTATTTCCTGACTTAAGAGAGTCTCTCCTAATAATGGATAAAATACTTCTTCTGTTCTTGCGTTGTATTTTGTTTCAATTTGTTTAAAGAATTGTTTATATTCAGATTCTTTGATGTAGTTTTTTAATTTATCTATGTTTTCTTTGTTCCAAATTATTTCTTTTTTTGGAATTATGTTAAATTCATAAATAGCATTTTTTTGTTTTAATTGATTTAGGGGATTGAAATAATTGATTTGCTTTATTTTGTCATTATTAAGTGAAATTCTTGTTGGTTCTTTGTGATTAAATGAATGTATATCTATTATTTTGTTATTTATTGTAAATTCTCCGGGTAATGTAACCCTCATTGTTTTTTCGTATCCCATTTTTATAAGTTTTTTTTCAAAATTTTCTATGTTAATTATTTTATCTGTTTGGATTTTATATATGTTATTAAATAGATCCTTTTTTGTAGGAATTTTACTAAGTAGGGATTTTAATGAAACAATATATATGCCAGGATTATTTTCATAAAAGTTGATTAAAAATTTTACTCGATCACAGAAAACTTTACTTTTTGAGCCAATTCCTTTGTATATAAGAGGGCTGAAGTAATTAAGTTCGTATATTTGATCTGTGATTTGTGTTAAATCATTTTTAATTTCATCTGATATATTTTCATTTTTAACTATTAGTATAACTTTATTATTACTATATTTTTTTATTTTGTGAATTAAGAAAGCTTTAAAAAATTTTTCGTATCCTGTTAGTGTAAAATGTATATTTTGTTCAATAAATTTTTGCATTTTTTGTAAATTTTGATTGTTTTTTAATTTTGTGGTCAATTCTTTTTCTATATTCATTTTTTACCTTTTTGTTTTTGTAGTTTAGTATAATATTATATATTAATAGATATGTTCTGTTTCGTTATGTATAATATTAGTTAGATTTTGAGGGGTTTATGGAATTTAGAAAGCTATTGTTTGTTATATTTTTTATGATTATTCCTTCGATATTTTTTCCTAGGGATTATAAGGGTCTTGATTTTAAGATAAAATTTTTCAATCAATCAATTTATCGTGTGAATAGTAATGTTTCTATTGAAGTTTTGCTTAGTAATTCATCTGATGATTTAATTACCCTTGAGGTAGGAGATGTTAATACTTTTGGTTTTGATTTTGATGTTACAGATACTACTAATATAAAGGTTAAGAGATCACTTGAATATGTAAAAAATAGATCAAAAAATATTGCAATTCCTGTTAGAACTCTGATTTTAAGACCTAATGAGAGATTTTCTGTAGTAATGAGTTTAAATCAATTTGTACAATTTGATAAAGATGGTGTTTACTTTGTTAAAGGCGTATTTTTCCCAAATATTTCAGACCCTCAAAAACGTGTAGAATCTAATGTTATTACCTTATTTTTGAAACCTAAAGTGGATAATCTTGCAGAAGAATTTGACTTTTCTAATTTAGCTTCCAATCGTGAGGTACAAAATGTTTTAAAACGAGAAAATTTATCTCCTGATAAGGTTATTGAATATTTGTTTTCAGCATTGCGACTTGGAGAGAGAGAAAAATTCTTTTTATATATTGATATTGAAAGTCTTATTTTAAATGATCAAAATAAATCATATCTTTATAAACAAGAGCTTAAATCGGGTTCTAACAATATGATTGAAGAATATAAGGAATATTTGTGGAATAATGGTAATTCTTATATTTCAAAAGTTCCAAGTAAATTTTCTATTGTTGAGACTTCTTATACAGATTCTACGGGTAGAGTTGTCTCTGATGTGTATTTTGAGGATGGTCATTTTTATGTTGCCAAGCGATATACCTTTTTTTTAAAAAAGTATGATTATTATTGGATCATTTATGATTATACTGTTCAAAATACTGGAATTAAGGAGAAATACTAGGCCTTTTATTTTGAAAATTAAATGGTTTTGGAGTATTTTATATATAATAACTTTTATTGATTTGTATGCTAATTTTAAGCATGAAGTTGTCAAAGGAGATACTTTATATTCAATTTCTATTAAATATAAGGTATCAGTAAAAGAACTTAAAATTGCAAATAATTTAAAATCAGAAAATATTAAAATTGGACGTATATTATTTATTCCAAGTTCTTCTAAATCTAAAAATAAGCTTAATACTAAGAAGGTTAATACTAAAAAATATAATCAGAAAGCAAAGGTTGTTAAATATGGCACTGATAGTAAAATTTATATTGTTAAAGTTGGGGATACTATTGAAGATATATCAAAGAAATATGGCGTAAAAGAAAAGGAATTGATTGCTTGGAATAATTTAAGTTCTAAAATTCTTAAGGTTGGTTCTAGGTTGAATTTAGATGAGCCTGATTTTTTAAAGCCATATTTAGTTAAGAGAGGTGATTCACTTTCAAAACTTTCTGTTGATTTTGATATTAGTATTTCAGATATTATGCGATTTAATTTTTTAGATAGTAAAAATTTGGTAATTGGACAAAAATTATATTTAAAGAAAGCTTCTAGCAATGTGCATTTTCATTATGTAAGATGGGGGGAGACACTTGGTAAGATAGCATATATTTATGGTGTTACCGCAAAACATCTTGTTCGTTTAAATGGAGATAATGCAATAAATTTAAAGGCAGATTCGATTTTAGATGTTTCTAGATTGGTAGAATCAGATTTAGCAACTCCTAGTGTTTTGAAATTGGAGGAAAAGGCTAAAAATAATGAAACTTTTATATCTCATAAAGTGTCTGTTGGTGAGACCTTATATAGTATTGCTCGTCAATATGGAATTTTGCTTGAAGATTTAAAAAGTTGGAATAATTTAAATGGAAATCATATCGTGTATAATCAGGAACTTAAAATTTATGATAAGAGCAAAAGCTCAATTATTGATGATAAAGTTTTAGATGGAATTGTAGGTGATGATGATAATTCTAAGAGTAAAGTTAAAGCTATTGCAAATGTTGTTTCTGCCAAGAATAAGAAGTTGAATTTGGATTTTTCTAATGTATTAGAACATAGAAATGCCTTTGATATTAGTTCTTTAGTTGTGCTTGAGCCTAAAATACCTATCTTTGAATTTAATGGAATTTTTTATTATTGGTATAAGCCTAAAAAAGTAAGCCAGCCAAGTGAATTTTATTCAGAGGATTGGCATTCTCCTCTTAATGCATATAAGAAAGCAAGTCAGCTTTTTAAAAGTTTTGAAAATCTTGTTCAATCTCGTCCGATTAAAAATAATAGTTTAAAAAATAAATTAATAATAATTGATCCTGGACATGGGGGACTTGATCCTGGTGCTATTGTTAAGGCTAAAGATGGACTTAATAATGAAATTTTTGTTGTTGAGGATGAATATGTTTATGATATTGCTTTAAGGCTTTATGTTTATCTTAAAGAACATGGAGCTAATGTTGAACTGACAATTTTATCTCCCGATCATTTAATTAGAGATAGTGTGACGGCTAATAATACTTTTGTTAATGTTAAGAATGAAGTTTATAATGATTATGATTTAAATAAGACAGATACGGTTGATTCTTGGATAAATGGTACTTTGGAAGGTTTGAAGAAAAGATTATCTGTTGTAAATAAATTTGTAAATAAATATAGAAATATTAAGAGAGAGGATATGCTTTATATTAGTTTGCATGCTGATAATAGTGTTGGCGCTCCTAGATGTATGGGATTTTATTATCATTCTGAGGATGAAGGAGGATTTGATACTCATTCGAAGAGTATTATTGAAAAAATGACAGCAGATTTTAAAAGATCTCCTTATATTAAAGGACAAAATCTTTATATGTTGAAAAATAATATTGTGAAAACCAAATTGTTGGTTGAAGTTAGAAATTTAGCGTTTGATGAAGAAGCTTGGGCGATTAGGTCTTCCAAGCTTAGAAATTTAGATTCTAAAATTCTTGCTGATGCCATTTTGAAAATTTTGTAGATTTGTTAATTTTTTGTTATTAATTTGGCTACTTGACAAAAGATTTTCAATTTAGCATAATGTTTAGGTATTCATTCCCCTATAGCTCAGCGGTAGAGCAGGTGGCTGTTAACCACTTGGCCGGAGGTTCAAGTCCTTCTGGGGGAGTTTTTTTATTGTAAAATTATTTTTTCTATGTCTTTTCGTTTTATATTAAAGTAATTGAGTCTTTCAAGTAATTTTTTGTTATTTCCATTTCCTAAGTTAAAATGCTTTTGTATTTGTTCTCTTTTCTTTTTTGATTGGGGTCCTGTTATTCCAAGTTCTATTAAGTCTTTTAAACTTAAATTTTCTTTTTGTTTTTCATTATAAAAGGTGCTTATTTTTTGTAAAATTTCTTTTAGTTCAGATTTAGAAGATATTTCAACTTCTTGATTTTGAGTTTTAAGATGGGCATGCTTAATTTTGTTATTATCATTTAAATAACCTGTTCTTTTAAGTATTTGTTTTCTAATAATACTTCCTGCTTTGTCGCTATCAGTAAAAATAATTATACCATTTGTTTCTATTGCTTTTTTTAAGACATTAATAGTTGCTCTTTGTAGATATAACCCACCAGTTTCAATTATAGTGCATTTAAATAGAGCTTTTATTTTCTTAGCATCGTCTTTGCCTTCAACTACAATTATTTCTTTTATGTGTTTCAGATTTTAATTCCAATTTTCAAAAAATGCTCTTAAAAGTTTAATTGCTTCTATGTGATCTGATATTGCAATAGTTTCTCTTAAAGAGTGCATTCCCCACATTGGAGTGCCAATATCTATTGTTTCAATACCTGTTTTTGAGTTTGCAATTGGACCAATTGTGCTTCCGGAATTTGTATCTGCTTTCATTAGTATTTCTTGAATTTTAATATTATTTTTTATAGCTAAAGCTTTAAGTTTTGCCCATCCATTTGCTGTTGTTGCATATTTAAAATTGGCATTGCTTTTAATAGCCACACCTTTCCCTAGACTTGTTTTGTAGTAGGGGTCATGTTTACATATGTATCCTGGATGTATTCCATGTGCTCCATCCATTGAGATATTAAATGATTTTTGGAGTTTGATCATATGTTCTTCTTGTCCTAAATTTAAGACATAATCTATTCTTTCTAAAATTTCTGTTAGTAGTGTTGAATTAGCTCCTCTAGACGTTAGAGATCCAATTTCTTCATTATCAAAAAATACAGCCACTTTGTTTTTTTTGTTATTTGTGTGAACAAATGCATTCATTATGGCATGACATCCTGATTTGTTGTCAAGATTTTTTGATGCTAAAAATTCACCTTCACTGCCTATAATTTTAGAAGGTTCAGAGGCTGTGAATATTAAATCACATGATAAGAAATCTTGTTGAGATATTTGTAATTTTTCTAGGATAATTTCTTTAATACTTTTTTTAAAACTTGTTATAACAACTATATTTTCATGAGTGTTGTATGTAAATCCTTCATTTGCTTTTCTGTTTAGGTGTATCGCTACATTTGGTATAGTACCGATATTGTCAATTGTGATTAATTGTGAATTAATTATTCCTTCTTTCATGAAATATACAATTCCTGCTAAACTTAAGTCTCTATCAGTCCAAGTTGAGATTATTGGGCCACCGTAAATTTCAATATGTTGAGAGAATACATTACCTTCGTTTTTGCTAGATTCTATTTTAAGTTTTAATGCAGGACTGTCAGAATGGGCTGATGATATTAGAAATGGTTCGTGTATTTTATTGGTGTTAATATTGAATGCAATAAGACTTGTTCCTTCTTTTTTTATGTAATAATATCCCGTTTCTAATTTCCATTTTTCATTAAGTTTAAGTTCTTTGGCATTAAGATAATATAATAATTTTTGTTCGATATAATTGATTAGATGGTATGGTGTTAAGCTTTTATCTAGTAAATTTTGAAAATGTGATATATCTAATGTTGCATCATGCATTTGTTCTTTCCCCTTTGGTTTTATTGTTTTAATATTTAATATTTTATTATAATAGCTTGTGCATGTATATAGGTTTGTGTATATGTGCTAAGGAGATTGTTAAATGGATAAATTTTATAACTTGATATTTTTTACTTTGATCTTTATTGCTTGTACGGCGTCTTCAGAAATTGATTTACAAGATAATGCTAGCGGAACAATATCGGTAGTGTTTAATGTTAATAAAGAATTTGAAAGGATCAGAAGAGAGCTTGTTACAACTCTTGTAGGAGGTGATGCTGCCAAGATGTCGCTTTTTCCTGTTGATGAGATAAAGCAGTATTTTCGTGATGATGGGGAGAAAATAGGTTTAAAACTTTTAGATATTAAATCAAATGGTGATTCTCTGAAATTAGTTGTTAAGTTTGATAGTTTGATAAAAGTTGCAAGATATTATCTTGCAAAAGAAAATCTGCCTTTGTTTAAGATAGAAAATAAAAATGGGAAGAATATTATTGATATTGATTTAAATTTAAAGAATGTTACTAAGGTGATTAATGAGAATAAAGAATATATAAATGATGAACTTGCGGCATTATTGCCTTCAGAAGAAATACCAATGTCTGAAAAAGAATATAGAGATGTGTTGATGTATTTTTTATCAGATTTTACTGATAATGCAAGTGCTCTGATTGATAATTCTAACTTTAAAATTAAAATTAAGACATCAAGAAAAATTCAAGAACAGCTTGGATTTAATCAAATTAATTCAAATACCTTAGAACTTAATTTAGATATGATTAAGACTGTAAGTCTTCAAAAACCAATAAAGTTGAGATTAGTTTATTAATTTTGTTGAAATGTTTATTTCAAATATAAATGAGAGATAAGAATTATTTCTTATCTCTTTTCATAAATCCTATTAATACTCCTGTTATTAAACTTCCAATTAGGATTGATACTATCCACATTAATGGATTAGTTATTATTGGTAGAATAAAAATACCTCCATGTGGAGCCATAAGTTTTACTTGAAATAATGCAGATAGAAAACCTCCAATAGATGAACCTATTATGCAAGCAGGTATTACTTTTAGAGGATCTGATGCTGCAAAAGGAATTATGGCTTCTGTTATAAAGCATGCTCCTAAAACATAACAAACTTTGCCAGCTTCATGTTCTTCTTGTGAAAACTTGTTCTTAAAAATGCTGGTTGCAAGTGCAATTCCTATTGGGGGAATCATTCCTCCTGCCATTACGCTTGCGTGAGGAATATAGTTTTCTGCAGTTATCATTGCAATTCCAAATGCATAAGCTGCTTTGTTTACCGGTCCACCCATGTCTATTGCCATCATTCCTCCAAGTAATGCACCTAGTAATGCCATATTTGTTCCACTTAGTGAATTTAACATATTTGTTATAGACGAATTAAGATATGCAATTGGTGTTAATAATATATATGTTAAAAATCCAGCTATTAGTACTGAGAAAAATGGATAAGTTAAGACAGGATTAATACTGCTTATGTTTTTTGGTATTATTTTTTGACTTATTGATTTTATTGTTAAAGTAACATATCCTGCAATAAACCCTGCTAATATTCCCCCTAGAAATCCTGCATTTCCTTTACTCATCATTAGTCCTGTAATCATTCCAGGTGCAAGACCAGGGCGTTCTGCTATACTAAATGAAATGTAACCAGCAAGTATTGGAATCATTAGGAAGAAAGCATTACCATCACCAATTTGCATTAAAATATCTGCTATTTTATTGTAATTTGGATCGGTTGGGTCAAAAGCTTTAATACCAAACATGAATGATATTGCAATTATTATTCCTCCAGATACTACAAATGGAAGCATGAAAGATACACCATTCATTAAGTGTTTATATATTTCCGTATTACTTGTATTATTTGTTATTGAGCTTTCTGTTTTTTGTGATGTGTTGCTTCTATAGATTTTTGCTTTGTTATTGATGATATCTTGAATGAGTTCTTTTGCCTTGTGTATACCGTCTTTAACCCCTACTTCAATTAGTGGTTTACCATTAAATCTTGTTTTATTAACGGCTTTACCAGATGCAATAATGATTCCTTTTGCTTTTTTGATATCTTTTTCGTTTATTGGATTTTCAATTCCACTAGAGCCATTAGTTTCTATTTTAATTTCGACGTTTAATTCGTTTGCTGCTCTTTTTAAGCTATCGGCTGCCATATATGTATGGGCAATTCCTGTGGGACATGCAGTTACTGCTAAAATAAAATTTTCAAGGTTCGTTTTATTCATTATTGTATCACTGTTAGGAGTATTTAAAATAATTTCTAAAAATCTATTTTTGTCGTTTGTATTCATAATTTCTTGTCTTAGGATGTCGTTATTAAATATGTTATTAAGATAAGAAATTGTTTTAATATGGTCATTACCAGTTGTATTTTCAGGAACAGCTATCATAAAAAATAGTTTTGAGGGTTTTAAGTCAGCAGCACCAAAGTCAAATCCTTTGTCTTTAACTCTTAATATTGCTATTCCATGTTTTTCAACAAAATTGCCTTTTGCATGGGGCATTGCAATATATTCTTCAAGACCCGTTCCGCTTATTTCTTCTCGTTTTTTAATATCTTTTATAAAATTTTCTTTGTTTCTTAGGTATCCATTTTCATTTAGCATGTCGGCCATTTTTTCAATTATGTCATCTTTGCTTTTGGCTTCGTAATTCAATAATATTAATTTTTTAGAAAATAAATCTTGCATAGGGAAGCTCCTTGATATAGTGTATAATTCCTATTATAATAGAAATTATATATTACAATTATATCATATAATTATAATATGTTAAGTTGTTTAATTGTATTACTTAATTAATTAAGTAATACAATTAAACAACTTAATAATAAAGGAGACTTAATTGATATATACTCTTACGCTTAATCCTGCTATTGATTATAAGATAGTTGTAGAAGGGTTTCAGCAGGAGCATCTTAATCATGTTGTTGAGAGTAGTTTTCTTGCTGGAGGAAAGGGAATAAATGTAAGTAATGTGCTTAAAAATTTTCAAATGGAAAGTATTGCTTTTGGATTTTTGGGTGGTTTTACAGGTGATTATATAAAGAGCTATCTTAATTTAATGAAAATAAGACATAATTTCGTTAATATATCTGACAATACTAGAATTAATATTAAAATGATGTCATATGGAAAAGAAACAGAAATTAATGGTAATTCGCCTGTTATTCTTGAGAAAGATTTTGGATCTTTAATTGTGAAGTTGAAAGAGTTAGATGTGGGTATTTTAGTTATGTCTGGGAGTATTCCAAGTTCACTTGGATTTAGAGCTTATAATGAGATAGTTGAGAATTTGTCAAGTAATTTGAGGGTTATTGTTGATACTAGTGGTCCTGCATTACAAGAAATTATAAAAATTAAGCCTTTTTTGATAAAGCCAAATATTAATGAACTTAAAGAACTTTTGGGTATAAATGTGACTTCTGATAAAGATTTAATTAATGTTGGCCATAAACTTGTAGAAAAGGGTGTTCAAAATATCATAATCTCAATGGGAGGTGAGGGGGCTATTTTTATAAATAATCAGGATGTTTATATAGCTAGTGTGCCTAAAATTGATTCTTTGAGTACTATTGGTGCAGGAGATTCTGTTGTTGCTGGATTTGTATATGCTTATCACAAGGGACATTCTTTTGGCGATTCTTTTAAGTTTGCAGTTACATCAGGTACCGCAACAGCATTTAAGGGACAACTTTGCAATTTGGATGATGTTAAGGCTATCTTAAGCAAGATAAATCTTGAAAAGATTTCTTTAGATTAATTTAAGCATTCATAAACATTAATTTTTTATACGATCTTTGTTAAAGTTTTTGTGCTTTAGAAATCCATTATCGGGAGCGACGGGACTCGAACCCGCGACCTCCTGCGTGACAGGCAGGCATTCTAACCAGCTGAACTACACCCCCAAATGCAATACCTTATGATTATATTGTTTTTCTTTTTATTTGTCAATTTATTTTAACGTGTTTATGTATTCTGTAATTTTGGAGTCTCTATTGATTTTCTTTAAACTGACATTTTTAATTATCTCTTTGTTTGATATTATTTCTATACTTTCTCTAGCTCTTGTTATTGCAGTGTAGAGTAATTCTTTTGTTAAGAAAGGGTGATTTTCTATTATAATTTGTATGTGTTGGTATTCAGAGCCCTGGCTTTTATGTATTGTCGTTGCAAAGCTCAGTTCATATTTATTTATTAAGTTAAAGTTTATTTTTTTGTATTTTTCATTTTCTCTTTTAAATAGAGCATAAATTTTAGAATTTTCTTTAAAAAGTATTCCTCTCTCCCCATTAAATAGGTCATTTTTATAATCATTTTGAGTAATTAAAATTATTTGTCCAATTAAATTTCCATATAATTTTTTTAAATATAATTTAATTATTTCATTTATTTTTTGTGTGCCAAATTTTCCAAGATTTTTTGAACATAAAATTGTGTTACTAAGCAGTGTATGAATTATTGATTCAATTTCTTTGTCATTTAACGAGTTAAGATTGAAATTAGGAATGTTATTGTATAATTTTTTTGTATGTTTTAATAATTCATTTTCAATATTTATTTTATTTAGGTTTTTTAGAATTATGTTTTTGCTATCATTAAATTGAGTTTCAATTAAGTCCATATCTTCTTTATATATTGCTTTGGCTAATAAATTTATTTCATTATTGCTTCTAAAATTTTTTTTCAGTATTTCTACACTATCATCATTTATTTTTTTTATTTTTGTAAGGCTGGAATACACATTTCCTCCAGCTATTGATGGAAGTTGGTTTTTATCCCCTGTTATTATAATTTTTGTATTTGTCTTTAATGCTTTTAATAATCTTAAAAAGGTATTTGCATCTATCATAGATGCTTCATCTATTATAATTATTTCGAATTCTAAGGGATTATTCTCATCATATTTGTCGTCTTTATTTATGAATGACATTTTTAATAGTTTTTGTATTGTGCTATGTTGTGTTTCAAGGTTTTTAAATGATTCTTTAATACTTGATTTCAATTTTTGACTTGCTTTTCCGGTTGGTGCTACAAGAGCTACGTTTTGTTTACAATCTAAATGTATGTCAATTGCTTTGAGAATATAGTTAATTGTTGTTGTTTTGCCTGTTCCTGGTCCACCACTTAGTATAAAAAAATTACTTTTTAAAGCTTTTTTAATTGAGTTTATTTGTTCTTTACTTAAATTTGTAATATTTAAGTGATCCATGATGTTCTGTATTCTATCATCACTTATTTCTGTTTTATTGTTCTTAAGTCTTTTGTCTATTTGTTTTATTAATTCTTCTTCTTCTCTAAAATTTTTTTGAGTGTAAATGTAAATATTATTTTCTAATATTAAAGGAGTTGTTATTTTTTCATTTTGATTGTAATTTTTTATTATATTATTTTTTTCTAAATATAAGATCATTTCTTTTATTTTAGTTTCTTTTGAAAATTTTGTAAGTTCTTGTAATATGTGTGTTGATTTTTGATAGTGTTGATTTTCTTCTTCTAATTCGAGTGAAGCACAGTTGATTGTGTTTTGAATATCTTGTATTAGTAGATCAATATTTGCTCTTAAGTGTCCTTTAGAGAAGTAATTAAATATGAATATTAAAAAAATGGTAAGTTCTTCATATTTGTCATTTTGTATTTTTTTTGTAAGTAAATGTGATTTGTAATATTGTTCTACATTTATATTTAAAATTTCAATTATTTCATAAATTTTGAGTTCTGGATTTAAGTAGTTTTTTTGCTCTTCTTGTAGGAATTCTCTTAAGACTAAATAATTTCTCATATGTTCCTTTAATGTTTTAGTTGTAAATATATTTGTTCTAATTCTATTTCTTGAAAATTTGGTATGGTAGAGTAAATTCCATTTTGTGTTTGATCTTGTGTTTGAATGTCTTCTTGAAATGCTCTTGTAAAGAGATATATTACTCCCCCAAAATGTTTTTCATATTCTTCTTTATTTTTAAAGAGTATTTTTTTTATTCCTAATGTATAGATTTTGTACTGCAAGTCATAATTTTCTTGTTTCATTTTTTTTGTTAAGTGGGATAATCGATAATCTTGCAGATTTTCTCCCAGATAGTTTGTTTTATAATCTAAAATATATATTTTATTGTTTATTTTAAATATTAGGTCAATAATTCCTTTTATATATCCGTTATTTAACATAAAATCTAATCTATTATATTGTTTGAATAGGGACATTTGTTTATAAATTTTTGTATTTATTTTGATTAAAAATTCCATTTCTTTTTGTAATTCTTGAATTTCACATAATTTTGTATCAATAAAATTAATTTTTTTATTTAGCATATTATAAATCATCTTTATCAGTAGTTCTTGTATCATAGGTGTATTTAATTTTGAATTGAAATATTCTATTTTTTGTTGTACAAGCATGCTATTGTTTTTTTTAAAATTGCTTAAACTGTCTTTTGCATCATTAAAATTTATGTCTTTCATTATTTCATGTAAAATATTTCCAATATCTTTTCCCTTTGGAAGTGTATTTTTGTTGTGAATTGCGTCATTATCATAAGTTTCATCATCTGTTATATTTTGATTTACAGTATTATAGCTTGATGTAAGACTTGTATAGCTATGTATATATTCTTGTCTAAATAGATATTTATTTATTGGTGGTGGAGGGATTAATGTTATTGCTTTTTGTTGATCATTATTGATGTCTGATTGGTTATATTGATTATAGTTATTTAGGTTAGGTATATTAAAATTTAGATTTATTCCATCAATTGTATTTATTTCTGCTGATCTTAACATTTTATTTATTATTGTGCCTTGATTGATAATAAATAGTGCAAACTTGGATCTTGTTGTTCCTACATAAAAAATGTTTTTTTCTTCATTTAAAATTTTATTTTTAGCCAATTGTTGATTTTCTTTTAATTTTAAAAAATCATATTTTATTTTATTGTTTAAGTAATATTTGTAAAATATGTCTGTTTTTTTTATTAGAGTATCGTTATTTTGAGTATCACCTATTAAAAATACAATATTAAAACCCAAACCTTTTGATTTGTGAATGGTTAAAATTTCTATGGATTGATTGTCATTATTAGTTTGTTCCTCATATTGTTCAATATTTTCAATATCTCTTCCAAGTATTAGATCTTCTAGAATACAAATTAGTGATTCTATGTTTTTGTCTTTATAGTAAGTTTTTAAAATGAAATTTAGGCTTGATTCATAGTTTTGAAGTTCTTCAAATTTATTTTCATTTATCAAATTTTCTTTGTAATTTTGTTTTGATTGTGCAAATTTAGTGAATTCATCATTATTGAGATCTTTTACAAGATTGATCCATAAATCTTGTTTTGAGATGATTTCATCTATTGCTTGCATTAATGTTATTTCTTGATTTTCAAGTAAATATATTATGTCACTAATGGCTTCTTCTATATTTTTTATTTTGTTATTTTGAATTAAATTGAGATGTAGTTCCCATGGCAAATTGATCATTTTGCTAGTTAAGACGTAATTTAAAGTTTTAAAGTCTTGCTTTTTACTTAAACATTTAACTAGATAGAAAATTTCGTTAAATTCTTTTGTTTTAAAAAAAGGTTCTTTGGTTTTATGAGTTTTTATATTATTCTTTTTAAGTTCTCTGTCTATGAAATTTATTTCTTTGCTTGTTCTGCATAGTACTTTTATATCTGATTTTTCAATTTGTCTTGGTTGATTATTATCATAGATTTTTCCGTTTATTAATAAATATTTTATTATTAATGCTGTCTTTTGGAATACATTATCATTTTCTTCAGCTTGTATTATATTTATTGCTTTTATTTCTTGATCATTTATAAAGATTTTATTGTTGTCATTTTTAGGTTCAGTTTGCAGTTGAACAAATTCTATTTGTTCAATTTTATCTGTGTGTGTTTTATTATAGATACGTTCAAACATAATATTTAAAGGTTTGACTAACTTTTTATTTGATCTGTAATTTGTTAATAGAGTTATCCTTGCATCTTTTTTAATTTTATCTTTTATGCCTTGGTTGTAAAATGATATATCAGCATTTCTAAATGTATAAATTATTTGTTTTGGATCAGCTATAAATACTATTTTGATTCCACAAGAGTTAAGCAATTCAAATATTTTTATTTGTGTTTGATCTAAGTCTTGTGCTTCATCTATTAGTATGATTTTATGTCTATTTTTAATTGAAGTTAATAGTTTATGTTCAGAAGATTCTAAATGTTTTTTAAAGTTTGTCATTATATGTTTTTGGTCTATTACGTTTGTTGTATTAATGATATTTTCAAGTTCTTTTTCTATATATTGAAGTATTTTGTATTCAACTTTGAGAATAACAAATCTTTTTAGTGTGTTTTTATTTTCTTTATTTGTGTTTGTTTCATTGCTAAGTTGTATGAGAGAAGTTTGTATGCTTAATTCTTTGGGTGATAGAGTAACATTTTTCTTTAAATTAGCCTCTATTATTTTGCATAAAAATTTATTGTTTGTAAGTATTTCTGTAATGTGTATTATATCCGTTGCGTGGCTATATTCTATTTCTGATATTTTTATTCCTTGATTATGTTTGTTGAGGAAAGCCCTTTTTTCTTCTGTGCTCATTTCTTCTAATTCATCTATTATTATATTGTAATTGCAAAGTAATCTTTCTTTATTTTGAAGTATTTGTTTAAAAGTTGTTTGAGCTTCTAGCCAATCTCCAAGTTCTTCTGTCTTGTGTCTTTTATAACTTTGTCTTAAAGCTTGAATCATGTCTTTTGTATTTGTAAATTTAGATTTGAAAATTTCAAATTCATCATCCTTAATTTTTAATTCTTTTTTGAGTGAATTTTCTTTTCTTAAAAATTCATAAATTATTTCGTCTATTTCTGATGTAAAATTTTCTTTTACTGTGTATTTTGAAAAATTTTCTGTCTCTATTTGAAAATTGTTTAGAGAGTATAATGCAAATTTATTTATGGTTGATATAAATATTTTGTTTGATTGTTCATAAATATTTTTTAATAAATTGTCTGTTTTTGCATTTTGATATATATGTTCAATTGATTTTAATATTCTAGTATGCATTTCTTCCGTTGCTTTTTTTGTAAATGTTAATACCAGAATTTCGTTTGGAGTATACATTGTAGTTGTAAGTAGATTTGTGATAATGTGTTCTAGTGTATATGTTTTTCCAGTTCCTGCTGAAGCTTCAATTAATATTTTGTCGTTGTTTTTGATTTTATCTATTATTTCTTTCATATTATTTTATACCTTAATAAATTTAGCATAAAAATTTTGAAGTAATGTTTCTAAATTAGCTTCTATATTTAAATCATGAGTGTCTCTAAAGCGATTGTAATATGGACACCATGTAATGTCTTTATCTTTAAGAATGAATTCCATATTTTTGTTGATACTAATACTTTTTTGTTGATATTTTATTTGTGTTTTTAGTGCTATGGGTAATTCATTTATGTTTTCTATTTTAAGCAAACTTTTTTGTATTAAATCTTTGTAAATGGGAGTAGGGTGGCTTGAAATATATGCTATTTGTTTTAATAAATTTTCAATGTCTAGATGATTTATTTCTTCATTTGTGTATTGATTTTCAATTGATAATTTAGAAGTTTCGTAATTTATTTTTATTTCTTTAATGGATTTTATATTTGTAATTGCAGTTTTTATCATTAATCCTAGCATGTATAGATTTATTTTTTTTATAATTTTGTCTTGACCATAGTCTTTTTTTTCTAGATAGATGTAAAAATATTGATTGTCTATTTTATATATATTTTTAAGTTTGCCATTTAATTTGAATTCCAGTGTTTTATCTTCAAAATCAATAAATATATTTTTATTTAATGTAATATCAGCCTTTTGCATTTTAAAAAAATCTTGAAAATTAATATCAATATTATTTTTGATTTGCAATAATTTTCTTATGAATTCTTCTTTTATTTTTGTTTTTTTGATGTTTATGGGAATTATTCCTCTTTGAATTTGGTTTTCGATTATATTATTTATTCTTTCTAATATGTGTTCGTTAGTGTTATTTTTGATATATTCATGTATTGATATTATACTCATTAGTTTATAGTTGAAATTATCAATATCAATGATTTGTTCTTCTTGTTTCTCTTTAATATCATTAATATAACTTGTATCTTTAATTTGTACATTTAGTATTTCTTCATAAAAATATTTGTATGGATTGGTTATGGCTTTATTGATATGTTCTATATCAAGTGTAATTTGTTTATTTAAGGTAAGTCTTTTTTGTTTGAAATTTGAAGATTGACCTTTTTGTAGTGATTTTGCAATGTTAAAAGCTTCTGTGTCATAGTTAATTAGGTAATTGGCTTTGTTACATTTAAAATATTCAGGATCATAATTTTCATTTGGGTGTGTTTCGATTTTTATATCTAATCCTGTATCTTTGATGTGATTTATTATTTTGTTTATTATTTTAGGATTATTGATATCTGGATTTAGATATTGGCTTTGTGAGTAATAAAGATACAATTTTTGTGTTGCTGCAAAAATTATTTTAATTAGGTTTGAAATATTTTCTTGTTCCAGATTTATATAATCATAGTATTCATTTAATAAATCCATATTATCAAAATAAATATTTGAGTCTAATTCGTGAGTTCCTAAAAAATGAATTTCGGATTTTTGTAGATATTCAATTTTATCACAGCTTGCTACAAGTATACCTGTACTTTTATTATTTAATTGATGTGTTTTTTGTGTTATGGTGTCTTCAAAGATTGCTTTAAATAGTGAAAAATCAACTTTTTTTTCTTTGATTTTTATTATGTAATCTTTATAAAGATTTTCATTAGCATCTTTTGAAAAAGTTTTTAGGTATTGTATTTTTGTACTTATATATGCATCAATTCTATTTTCGTCATCAAGCTTAATATATTTGTCTATAAATATATCTATTATTTCTGCCCATTCATGTATTGTGTATTTTTGGTCTTTAAAATACATGATATCTTCATATAGGCTTCTTATTATGCTTATTAATTTTATTATTGATTCTGGATCTTGAAAGTTTATATTTTCATTACAATTGTTGCATTCATATTTATCATTAAAGATTAAAGACATTAAAAATCTATTAAATCCATCTTCCCATGAGTTTAAAAAATTTTGGTCATAGGATAATTTTTCTTTATGTGTCTTGTTCATGCCAAAATTTATATTCATAGCATCACTAAATTTGATTAGATATTCTAATTCATTTGTTGAAATATTAAATTTATTCATTACTTTTATGTTACTTAAAAATTCAATTATTTCTTTTCTGTTAAAATTACTAATAGTTCCTCTATTTGAGATGAATAATTTCATTAATTGTTTTAATGCTATTATGCTTTTGCTCTTTAAGATATCTTGAGAATCTAGAATAGTAAAAGCAAGTTCGTATTTACTTAAAAGTTCTTCGATATATGGTAAATACATGTCCATATCTTTTGCAAGATAGGTTATCACTATATCATTTATGTTAATATTGTTATTTTGTGTTGAATGTAGGATGTTATTTATTAAAATTTCTACTTCTCGTTTTTTTGTTTTTGCTTGTATGATTTTAAAACTATCGTCTAAATTTGATAGAGGTGTATCTTTAATAATATTATTTTTTAAACTTGATAAGAAGTTTATTTCGTTAAATGATTGAATATCAATTTCTTTTGTAAGTTGTATGGTTGGTTGCAATTTGGTGATTTTTATTGGTATTAGTTCATTTATAAGATTAGAGTGAATTTGTGTTATATCTTTGAGTACTAATTCATATATTGTAATGTTGAAAATTTGTTGCAGAGAGTGAAGAATTTTCCTGTCAATTTCTCTACTCTCTCCAATTATTATTATTCTTTTTGTTTCAATATCTTGTTTGGTATTTGTTATTTCTTTTTTGATTTTTTCTTGTAAATCAAGAATATTGATTTGATTTACAAATAGTTGTTCAAATATTTCTTTTTGTATTGACTCATAGTAATGTTTATTTTTATCTTCAAATAAAAAGTTATTTGATCTCCAAGTATCAATTAGATATAAAAATTTAGAGTAGTATTTGTGAAATAGGTTAATCATTTTTGATGCAAATGCATATCTGTTTTTTGTTGATTGAAATTGTGAGGTGTTTTGTGTTTGATTATCTTTTAATATATAGTATAAAACTAATGTTTCTGTTTCTGTATAAAAAAGCAAAGTATTGTTTTCTAAAAATTTTTTTATATTTGGATTTTCTATTGAAATATTATATATCGTTTTAATAGTGTTGTGTTTGATATTGAGATTATAGGAAATCCCATTTATGGTTGCTAGATATTTTTTGATTTCATCACTTAAAATGTTATTTTTGACAAGGATAATAGTTTCTTTTTTAAATAAATTGTCATTTCGAATTAGCTCGTTAACTTTATTGTAAATATTACTTATTTTGTTTGTTTTATATATCTTGTACATGGAATTATATTATATTATTTGCTTTAGCAAGTGTGTTTTTTAGATTTTTTAATTTTTCAGTAATACTTACTTTGTATATATGTGGGTTTATGAGTCTTTTATAGGTATGATCAATTTTTTTAAGATCATTTTGAACATTTACCCTTATATTTTCTAATTTTAATTCGTCGGGTTGGAGGATATTGCCGTTTTCAAAAATTGTATGTATTAAAAATTCGAAACTATCGTAAGTTTTTATTTCTTTAAAAGTATTATCTTGTGTAGGATGAAAGATTGTAAATTGTTTTTTTAAATTTAAAATTTTTTTTATTTCTTCTTCTTCTTCTTTTAAAAAAATTAGGTCAAAAATCATTTGGTTGTTTGAATATATTCTAACAACTCCTTTTTGAGAAGGTAGTGTTGCTTTATCAATGTTATTTGATATTTTCATTTTGGGGATAAATTTGCCATTTTGTTGAATAGATATCATTTTATATACTCCCGAAAGATTAGATTCTCCTTTTGCTGTAACCAAATTTGTTCCAACTCCCCAACAGTCAATGGGAGCATGAATTGAATTTAGATACATAATAATTTCTTCGTCAAGTTCATTTGATATTATAATCTTTACATCAAATAGTTCATTTTCATTAAGTTTTCTTCTAACTTCTTTGCTTAAATATTCAAGATCTCCACTGTCAATTCTAACAGAAAAATTTTTTTTCCCTTGATTTTGTAATTGTTTAAAAATTTTTATTGCGTTCTTAAGTCCGCTTTTTAGAGTGTCATAGGTATCAATTAATAAATTGACATTATTTGGATATGTTTTTGCATATTCCCAAAAAGCTTCTTCTTCGTTTGGGAAACTCATTACCCAACTATGAGCCATTGTGCCAATTATAGGAATATTATATTTATATCCTGCAAGCACATTACTTGTAAAATTAGCACCTCCTATATAAGCAGCTTTGCTTGCTGAGAGTGCGCCATTAATTCCTTGTGCTCTTCTAAGTCCAAGTTCTGCTAGATTTTGAGCACCAGCTTCTTTAATTCTTGCTGTTTTTGTTGCAATTAAGCTTTCAAAGTTTATTGTATTTAATACTAGTCCTTCTATTAGTAAAAGTTCAATTAAGTTTCCTTCAATGATTAGTATGGGTTCATGAGGAAAAACAATTTTCCCTTCTGCAATTGAATTTATTTTTATATTTAATTTAAATGTTTTTAGATATTCTAAAAATTTTTTATCAAAATAGTTAAGGTTTTCTAGGTATTCAATCTCTTCTTTGTTAAAGTGTAATTCTTTTAAGATATTAATTAGTGTGTGGATTCCTGATAAAATTATATATCCATTATTAAATGGTGTTTTTCTGAAAAACATTTCAAATTTTGCTTTTGGATTGATATTTTTTGTAAAGTAAGCATTCATCATTGATAGTTCATAAAAGTCTGTAAAGAGTGATAAATTATTCATTGTTTTACATTATACACCAAGAGATATTTGATTTGTGTGTTTTATACTGTCTATTTTAATCAACTTTTTGGTTAGATTAAAAGTAAATAAATTATTAGTATCTAAAATGGGATTATTTAAATGGTTTTTAATATAGCAATAATAGTATAATTACTTGTTGGAGCTGTTTTATGAGTGGAAAGAATGTATCTAATTTTGATGTTGTAATTTTTGGTGTTACTGGTAATTTGGCTAGAAAAAAACTTATTCCTTCGCTTTTTAATTTATATAAAGATGGTTATATTAGTAATTTTAGAATTATTGGATTTGCACGAAAAAATTTTACCGATGAAGAAATTAAAAATTATATTAAGGACGCTTTGTGGCAAGAAGAGTTTACTGCTTTGGTTGATAATTTTTTACAATTTGTTATTTATTTATCAGGAGATTTTAGAGATAAAAATGCTTATTTAAAATTATTATCTCTTTTGAGTAATAGAGAGAAAATATATTATCTTGCAACATCTCCTGAATTTTATGAATCGATAATTGAAAATTTAAAGTTGTATTTATGTGATGATACTTCATATTTATCTAAGATTATTCTTGAGAAACCTTTTGGCAGTGATCTTGATACTGCTAGGTTTTTAAATTCTCTTCTCTATTCTGTATTTAAAGAAGAGCAAATCTATAGAATAGATCATTATTTAGGGAAAGAAACAGTTCAGAATATTTTTACATTTAGATTTGGGAATTCTATTTTTGAGAATATTTGGAATAATCGTTATGTAGATTTTGTTCAAATTACAGTAGCAGAAGAAGTTGGTATTGATGGTAGGGCTGAATATTATGATTCTGTTGGAGCATTAAGGGATATGGTTCAAAATCATATTTTGCAGCTCTTAAGTCTTATTGCTATGGAACCCCCTATTGGATTTAATGCTGATTTTATTCATGATGAAAAGGTTAAAGTTTTGAAAAGTTTAAGAAAGTTTAATCAAGATACTATGAAAGATAATATTATTAAAGGTCAATATGTGTGTTCTAAAGTACAAGGTGTTTCTAGAAAGGGATATAGGAAAGAAGCTAATTTTTTGTGTAATTCAGATACGGAAACCTATTTGGCTATGAAATTATTTATTGATAATTGGCGTTGGTCTGGTGTTCCTTTTTATATTAGAACAGGAAAAGCACTTGTTAGGAAATTTTCAGAGATATATATTCAGTTTAAAAAACCTAATTTTACTATTTTTAATACTGGACTATCTAATCTTGCAAATGCTTTGGTTTTTAGAATACAACCGAGAGATGGAATTGAAATTAAATTTAATACTAAAAAACCAGGTTATAATTATGAAATTCAAGAAGCTAATATGGAATTTTCTTATCATGCTTCATTTAATAAATTTTTTGGTGAGTCTTATGAGAGATTACTTTTTGATGCCTTTTTAGGTGATAGAACTTTGTACGCTCGTAATGATGAGATTGATAGTTCTTGGGAATTTGTATCAGATATTCTTGATAAATGGGGAAATATAGAGAATATGGATTATTTTTATGGATCTGAAGGACCAATTGAAGCCAATTTGATATTGGAAAAGGATCATTTTTGGCGCAAAATGTAATTATATATGGTATTTAATCTTATGTAAAGTAATAATTTTATATAAATTTAATTTATTCTCTTTTTTGCATTAATTTTTAGATTTAATATGAATTTTTCAATTAAAGCCCATTAATATTTTGTTTTATGCTATAATATTAGAAATATATATCTAGAGTTTATTATTTGGTTTTAGGATTTGATTAGGGTTTATTGATTATGAAGTTAAGTGTAGTTTTGTTAAATTTTGATTCTTTATCAAAATGGGTATTATTGTAATTCTTTAATACCTTTAATCTTAAGATATATATTAATTTCATATGAATTGTTTTTATTCATGTTTGAATTATTTGTTTTACTTTTTCTTAGATGGGAGATATTGCAGGGAAATATTTATAGATATATTGAAATTTGGTATAGATTTGTGATCCTTTATATCTTATGCAAGCTTATGCAAATTAGCTAGAGGAAACGTTGTAAGTCTGAGTTATGGATCTAGATGTTATTGAATGGCAAACTTTTATTATGATGAATAAATAAATGATTAGAGTAAATTGTTAAGATTGAGGATGGGATGGTGACTTGACAAGGTTTGTATAATGATCATTTTGTTTTGTTATAGTGAGATAATATTTTCTTATTTGTTAACATGTTTGTAGTAAGAAGACAAGGTGGTGATATTTATTGATAATATTTCTTATTGATATGAGTTATTCTTTCTAAGAAGTGTTTATTTGCATTTTACAGGTCTCAAATTTTTATTAGGTAATTATAGTTTTATTTATTAATTGTTTTTATGATTTTACTTATAGTTTATTTTGAGATAGATAAAGATATTTTTTGATTTTTTACTAAAAATTAAATTTATTGAGGTTTCTTAAAATTAAAAAAGAAAGAGATCTAAATAGTAATTTACATCAATTTGTGGATTATATAGGGGGTTAAAATGAACACAGATAGTCATATAAAACCAAACTTTTTTGGGCTTGTTCCTTTTCTTGTTTTTATTGTTCTGTATGTAGGAACAGGAATAGTTTTAGAGATTCAAGGTGTAGAGATGGCTTTTTATCAAATGCCACCAATAATTGCTATGTTATTAGCTGTTGTCACGGCATTTCTTTTATTTAAAGGTTCATTTATAGATAAATTGAATGAATTTGTTGAAGGGTGTGCACAGAATGATATTATATTTATATCTTTTATATTTATGATTTCAGGTGCTTTTTCTGCTGTTTGTAAAGAAATAGGTAGCGTTGAAACTGTGGCAAATATTGGTCTTAAATATATACCTGCCAATTTATTAGTAGCTGGAATATTTTTAATATGTCTTTTCCTCTCTACGGCAACTGGTAGTTTTCTTGGAACTGTTGTTGCTATTACCCCAATTGGATTTGAGATAGCGGATAAGAGCGGCATTCCATTGCCAGTGGTTGCAGGAGCTGTTCTTGGAGGTGGTGCTTTTGGTGATAGTATGTCTTTAATATCAGATACAACTATTATTGCAAGTCGTACCCAGGGAGTCAAAATTATAGATGTTTTTAGAAATGGTGTTTTTTTTACATTTCCTGCATCTATTTTATCAACTGTAGCATTTGCTATTTTAGGTTCTTATATGAGTGGTATTGGTGTTGAGTTTGAACTTGGTGATATAAATTATTTTAAAGTAATTCCTTATCTTTTTGTTATGATTTTTGCATTCTTAGGAGTAGATGTTTTTTTAGTTTTATTTTTTGGAATATTGATTGCTGGATTTATTGGCATTGTTAATGGTGATTTAACTTTGCTTTTAATGGCTCAAAAGATTAATGAAGGACTTTTGGATTTAAGTGAGATGCTTATTATTGTTATTTTTACAGGTGGAATTTCTTATATGACTATTAATCATGGAGGTTTTGAGTGGATTTTAACCAAATTAAAATATTTAGCTAGATGTAGAAGAAGTGCTGAATTTACAATTACTTTTTTAATAATTATGGTAACAGGATTTTTATCAAATAGTGGTCTTGCAATTTTAGTTAATGGGACTGTTACTAAGGGAATATCTGAGGCCAATTCTGTTTGCCCTAAACGTTGTGCGGCATTGCTTTCAATTTCTTCTTGTGCTTTAATTGGTGCGTTGCCATATGGAATGCATATGATAAGTGTTATGAATATTGCAAAGGGAGCCATATCTCCACTTGATATTATGCCATTTTTGTTTTATCAGGTTTTTTTAGGTATTATTATTATTTTTTCTATAGCCTTTTTTAAATTGAAAAAAATCAGTTTTTAAATTTAATAGGCACTTTTTTAAAGTGCCTATGTTAAGATGATATTTCTACATATATTCTCATTTGTTCTTCTTTCACTTTTTTAGATATTCTTTTAAATACTTCATGTTTTGAAAAATTTTTTGGAACAAATCTATCATCTAAATATAGCTTCATTTCAGGTTTATTTGTTGCTTCTGATTTTAGTCTTTTAAGAACATTTTTATTTGGAGAATTATATTTTGTTTCTTCAAAGTTAGCATAAGATGCTTCGTTTTCATAAAGAAAATTTATGAATTTATAAGCAAGCTCTTTGTTGGGTGCGTCTGATGGAATTGCAAGGACATCAAACCAAAGATTTGTACTATTAGGTGTGTAAAAATCTAAATTTGGATCTTTAAGCATAGCATCTATGGCTTCTCCGCCCCATGTTAGTTGAATAGATGCTTCACCGTTTAGCATTAGTGATTTTGCAGCAATATCTGAGAAATAGCCTACTACTAAGGAGACTTGGTTTTTTAGTAGTTTTTCAGCTTCTTTTATGATAGGTATGCTGTGCTCATTTAATGAATAACCAAGTTTTTTAAGTGCAACCCCGATATTTTCTTTTGGAGAATCTAACATTGCAATTTCTTTTTTATATTTTTCATTAAATAATATATCAAATTCATTCATATCATTTATATCAATTTTATTTTTATGATAAAGTATTCCTAGTACTCCCCAAAAAATAGGCACGGAATAAAGGTTTCCAGGGTCATATTCTAGGTTTTTTAATTCATCTAGTATATTTTTTTTTACATTTGGTAGTTTTGAATGATCTAAAAGTTCAATTTTGTTTTCATCTCTTAAATCGCCAATAAGATATTCTGATGGAACTATGATGTCATAATAATTTTTTGTGTTATTAAATTTTGCCATCATTTCTTCCGTATTGTTGAAACAGTCATAATTTATTTTTACATTATGTTCTTTTTCAAATTGAGCTAATAAATTTTCATCAATATATTCTGCCCAGTTAAGGATATTCAGAACATTTTGTTTTTTTTGTGAGGAACAAGACACAATAATTAAAATTATTATAAGTATTAAAACTTTTTTCAAAATCAAACTCCTTTTAATTAAATTTCTGTATCTACCGTTAATTTTTTAATTCCTACGTATTTATTGATAATGAATAAAAGACTAAGTATTACGAAAAATAGTATGGAGGAAATGGCATTAATTATGGGTTTGATTCCTCTTTTAGTTAAAGAATTTATTAATATTGATAAATTATTAAATCCTTGCCCTGTTGTAAAAAATGATATTAAAAAATCATCAACTGATAACGTAAATGCAATAAGTCCCCCTGTTGCTATACTTCCAAGTATTTCTGGGAGTATTATGTTTGTAAAAATTTGGGTTTCTGATGCTCCTAAGTCACGAGCTGCATCAATGATATTGTCTGAGAGAGAATATAGCTTGGGTAGAATTATTATTATTATATAAGGTGTTGAAAAGATTATATGTGACATTAACATTGTAGAGAATCCTAGTTGTATTTTGATTAAAGAATAAAATGTCATTAAACTAATTCCTGTTACAATGTCAGGATTGATTATTGGTATTTTATTTATTGATAGGAGTATAGTTTTTATTTTTTTATTTTTTATTTTATAGATACTGTAGGCTCCCAAAATTCCAATTATAATAGAAATTAAAGATGATATTATTGCTACCAGCAAGGTATTATATATAACAATTTTTATTTGTTTTGATGCAAATACTTCTTTGTACCATTTTAAGCTAAATCCTTCAAAAAAAAATCCATTGTCTCCTGAGTTGAAAGAATAAATTATTAAAATTATTATGGGAGCATAAATAAAGCTAAGTGTCAAAAATAAAAAAGTATTTTTTAATATTTTAAGCATGTTAATACCTCATATTTTTTCTGTTTTTTGCATTAATTTAATTATTGTTAAATTAAATATTACTATGACTATCATTAAAATAAATGATATAGCAGATCCTGTATTCCAATCTGGTACAAATAAAAATTGTTTTTCAATTAAATTTCCAAGTAAAATTTGTTTAGAACCTCCTAGAAGATCTGAGATAATGAACACTGTGATTGAAGGAATAAATACCATTATTATTCCTGTAGCAAGATATGATAATGTTAACGGTATTTTGATATAGATTAATATTTGCCACATCCTAGCTCCTAGGTCCCTTGCTGCTTCGATGTATTCATATTTTATTTTTGAGAGCCCTATATATATTGGTAAAATCATAAATGGTAAAAAATTGTATATCATACCAATTATTACAGCTTTTTCATTGTAAAGTAAATCCATGGGTTTAAATCCCATTGCTATAAATAAATTATTGATAATGCCATTTTTTCCAAGTATTCTAATCCAAGCATAACTTCTAAGTAGGGTATTAATCCACATAGGGAGTATTATCATTATAATTAAATTGTTTTGAGTACTTTTTTTTGACATAGATATAAACCATGCTGTAGGATATCCAATTAATATGCAAAAAATTGTTGTAATTAATGCAAAATTTATACTTCTTGAAAAAATTCTTAAGTAACTTGGTTCTAATAATCTTATAAAATTTGCAAATGTAAATTCGTTTCTTTCATTAAGAAACCCTAGAGTTATTATTATGACTAGTGGGAAGATAATGAAGATTAATAAGAAGAGACTATATAATTTTAACATTATTTTATTCATACTTATTATTCCTTACACATTACATGAATGTCATCAGGGCCTAGTGAAATGTCAACTTCTTCACCAACTTTTGTCAATTTTGTACTTTGGACTAACCAATTAGATTTTTGAATTTCTAATGTCATTTCGTAGTGTACACCCTGAAATATTGCGGAAGTGATTACACCACTTAAATGTCCTTGACCTTTTGGTAATATTTTTACATCTTCTGGTCTGATTACAAGGTCAACAGATTCATTATTTTTAAATCCTTTATCAAGACATTGAAAAGTTTTTCCAAACATTTTCACTACAAATTCTTTTTCATAAGTTCCTTCAAAAATATTGCTTTCACCAATGAAGCTGGCTACAAATTTTGTTTTTGGTTCGTTGTAAATTTCTTCAGGTGTTCCAATTTGAAGAATTATTCCTTCATTCATTACTACTATTCTGTCGCTCATTGTTAATGCTTCTTCTTGGTCGTGTGTCACATAGATAAATGTTATTCCGAGTTTTCTTTGAATTTTTTTAAGTTCTCTTTGCATTTCTTGTCTCATCTTTAAGTCTAGAGCTGAGAGAGGTTCATCTAATAATAAAAGTTTTGGTTCCATAATTATTGCTCTTGCTATTGCAACTCTTTGTTTTTGTCCGCCTGATAATTTATTAATATTTCTATATGCGTATTTTTGCATGCCAATTAGTGAGAGTACTGTTTTGACTTTTTCTTTGATTAAATTTTTATTTAATTTTTTTATTCGCAGTCCAAATGAGATATTGTCAAAGACATTCATGTGTGGAAATAGAGCATAGTTTTGAAATACTGTGTTGATCTCTCTTTTATTAGGTGTAATTTTTGAAATCTCTTTTGATAAAAAATAAATTTCTCCTTCTTTTTGATTTAAGAAACCACCTATTATTTTTATTAACGTTGTTTTTCCGCATCCTGATGGGCCAAGTAAGGTAATAAATTCATTTTTTTTTATTTTTAAATTAATTGAATCTAGAGTTTTATTATTACTATCTGTGTAATAATGTTTTAAATTTTTAATCTCTAGGATGTAATTATCCAACTAATGGGACCCTCCTTTTTGTATGAGCCTATTATAAGCCACATGAGACTAGATTATACTTTATATTAATGCTTATGTAAATGATTTTATTTATTGCTGTTATCAGGTCTTAAGTCAAGTATAATTTTTCCAAATTTTCCTTCTCTGTATTCTTTTATCAGTATTTTTGATGCACTCTCAATATCCGTTCCATATTTTTTATTGATAAATCCTCTTATTGTTGCAAATTCTTCTAAAATTTTAAGTGTGTCTGTTGATATTATATTATATTTTCCTATCAATTTGGTTTTGTTTTTTATATGCATTTCTTTAAGTAGATATAGGGCAAGTTCTGTATTATCTATAATTTCATTTTTGATCATGTCTAATATTGCTAATTTTTTTGCTATTTCTTGATTTTCTAGGTTGTGCCATAGTATTCCTGGCATGTCAAAGAGATTAATATCTTCATTTACTTTTAATATTTGTATATTTTTTGTGTGTCCTGGTTTATTTGCAACACTTGTACTTTTTTTTCCTACTAATAGATTAATTATTGATGATTTTCCAACGTTTGGGACTCCAATTACTAAAACTTTTATTTTTTCTTTATAAGTTTTAATTTTTTTTATGTTAGCTATTTTTTTTATATTGTTTATTATTTGTTTTTTTATTCCTTTTTTATATATGTTTGTGATTAATACATTATTACCAAGAGTTTCAAAATATTTTTTCCATTTTAGAATTTCTCCTTCGTGGACAAGATCTGATTTATTTAAAAGTATTATTTTATCTTTATTTGAGTTTTTGATTATTGTTTCTATGAGCGGGTTTTTGCTACTAAATGGAGCTCTGGCATCAAGTATTTCTAATACAATATTTGTTTTTTTGATATTTATCTGTATTAACTCTAAGGCCCGTTTCATATGGCCTGGAAACCAGTTGATTTTATTTGACATTTTTAAATTATATCTTAATTTCATTGTATGTGAAATATATGTTTTTTTTATGTTAAATTGTTGATTAATTGTATCTTTTGTAAAAATATTATAAATTTATATCTTTAAGCTTTTTTAGAATCTCTTTTAGATGATTGTATTGTAGGAGGTTTTTATTATTAAGAAAGGTCTTATTGTGTCTTGTCAAGCACTTGAAGGGGAGCCATTGCATAGTAGTTTTATTATGTCTAAGATGGCTTTGGCAGCAAAAATGGGAGGAGCTATTGGAATTAGAGCTAATGGTGTTCTTGATATTCGTCAAATAAAATCAGAAGTTGATTTGCCAATTATAGGCATTATTAAGAGAGTTTATCACAATTCTTCTGTTTTTATTACACCTACTCTTAAAGAAGTTGATGAACTTTGTGATGAAGGGGTTGAGGTGATTGCTCTTGATGCTACTTTTAGGAATCGTCCTGATGGGCTTTTGTTATCTGAATTTGTGAATAAAATTAAGGAAAAATATCCTAGCCAATTATTAATGGCAGATATTGGGTCTCTAGATGAGGCTTTAAATGCAGATCAACTTGGTTTTGATTTTATTGGTACAACTTTGCATGGATATACAGAAGATACCGAGGGATTTAATATTGCTGATAATGATTTTGCTTTTTTAAAAAGTTTACTTAAATGTAATTTGAAAGCGCAATTGATAGTTGAAGGCAAAATTGATACTCCTCTTAAGGCTAAGAGAAGTTTTGAGTTGGGAGTTTCTTTGGTTGTTGTAGGTGGAGCTATTACACGACCTATGGAAATTACTAAAAGTTTTGTTGATAAAATAAATGAAGTTATAACAATTTAATAGTATATTTAATATTTTTAGGTATATAGGAGGGTTTTTATGGGGAGATTTTTTCAGAATGCCCAAAAATTTGGTCGTTCTTTTATGTTGCCTATTGCCATTCTTCCTGCGGCAGGATTATTTTTAGGAATTGGAGGTGCTTTTTCCAATCCGGCAACTATTAGTACTTATACATTTTTAGATGTATTTTTTCTTCAATCAGTTTTTAACATCATGCGTACCGCAGGTGCTATTATTTTTGTTAATTTGCCACCAATATTTGCAATTGGAGTTGCTGTTGGGCTTGCAAAATCGGATAAGGGAACAGCAGGGCTTGCGGCTTTTGTTGGATATCTTGTTTTAAATTCTACGATTGGTATTTTAGTTGAGATGTTTGGTAAAGTTGAAGATTTCTCAAATGGAGCTATTGGATTAATACTTGGTATTAAAACTTTAGAAACAGGTGTTTTTGGTGGCATTATTGTTGGTATTATGACTTATTGTCTTCATAATAAGTTTAATAAAGTTGAATTTCCAAGAGTACTTGGGTTTTTTTCAGGATCTAGATTTATACCGATAATAGTTTCTCTTTCAAGTATTTTTCTTGCTGTATTGATGTTTATATTTTGGCCATTTATGCAATCTGGAATTAGTATGGTGGGTATATTAGTTGATGCAACAGGATATGTTGGTACTCTTATTTATGGTATTTTTTTGCGAATGCTTGGGCCTTTTGGGCTTCATCATATATTTTATTTGCCTTTTTGGACAACTGGTATTGGTGGTTCTGAAATTATTAATGGTAAATTGGTAGAAGGGACTCAGAACATTTTTTTTGCGGAACTTTCATCTCATAGTACTGATAAATTTTTTATTGGAACTAGTCGTTTTATGAGCGGAAGATTTATTACTATGATGTTTGGATTGCCTGGAGCTGCTCTTGCACTTTATAGACTTGCAAAACCTAATCAAAAGGAGAAAGTTTTTGGTCTTTTGTTGTCATCGGCTTTAACTTCTTTTTTAACAGGAATTACTGAGCCCCTTGAATTTTCTTTTCTTTTTGTTGCGCCGGTGCTTTATGTAGTTCATGCAGTTTTTGATGGGTGTGCATTTATGGTTGCTCATATTTTACAGATTACAATAGGTCAGACTTTTTCTGGGGGATTTATTGATTTTGTTCTTTTCGGGATTTTACAAGGAAATGCAAGAACAAATTGGGTTTTAGTTCCAATGGTAGGTGTTTGTTGGTTTTGGCTATATTATTTTAGTTTTACTTTTTTAATATCTAAATTTGATTATAAGACTCCTGGTAGGGAGGATATTGTTAATTCTCATGATTCTTTTTCTTTGAGTAAAAATGAAGTTGTAAGGGAAGGTGATGTTAGTGTGCAAGTAGTTATGGGCCTTGGGGGACGTGATAATATTGTTGAACTTGATTGTTGTGCTACGCGACTTAGAGTTACCGTAAAAGATTCTATAAAGGTTTCAAAGAGTATTTTGGAAAGTACTGGAGCCAAAGGAATTATTATCAAGAGCAGTGGTGTTCAGGTAGTTTATGGACCTGGAGTTAGTGTTCTTAAAAATGAAATTGAAGAATATCTTGATAATGAAGAAAATTAAAATTTTAAGCAAGTGTATGTTTTTTACATCACTTGCTTTTTTTTATGTTTTGAATAAAATCGACAGCATATTTTGTTAAATAAGATGTGTTTTGTGCACTTCTATAACTGTGATTTCCTACAGGAACATGAGAATGAGGACTTTCAACAAGAATTATTGGTATTGATTGTTTGTATCCCCCATAATTATTTATAAAATTATTTATTTCCTGAGAATCTACTGTAGGATCATTTGGGGAATAAGCTATTGTGAGTGGAGTTTTAATTTCGTTAAAACCATTAATATTGATTAATTTAACAAGACCCATCATTGCAATTATTGAATCAATTTGTCGTATTGGCGAATGAAATATGTTGACCTTTGAGTATTCTATTCTTTTATTTTGTCTTATCTCAGGCTCATTATACCCTCCTGTTATTAGATAAGCAATTTGACGTCCCCACGGGTAATAAACTAAATTTGTTCTTTTGTCTTTAGGATAGATATTAGGTGATATTAAAACGGCAGAATGTATTTTGTCTTGATAGTTTTTTAATGCCCAAATAACACAGGCACCGCCATTTGAAGTTCCAATAAGTATTAGTTTTTCTCCTATTGATTGGCCAATTTGGATAGCTTCATCGATGTCTCGTAACCAGTCTTTAGTATTAACCCCTTTAAATGCATTTTTATTGTCAATTCCATGGCCTTTAAGCCTTGTAAAGAAAATATTTGCTTTTAATGCTCTAGCTATATTATTAGGAATAGGATAAATTTCATTTTTTGATGCTCCAAAACCGTGAATATATACCACTGCATACTGTGTTTTTTCCTTTTCTTTATTCCATATAATTTCTTTTTTTGTGTTTTCTACCAAATTGAATTTGGACTCTTCGATGAGTAGGTATTGATCAATTTCTTCAAGTTTATTTGGAATTTGAGTTTTGTCAAATTCATTTCTAAATTTTATTTTTGGGCCTACTATTATTAATAAAAAAATAAAAATAAAAATAAAAATTGCGTTTTTAATGTTCATATATTTTTTCCTTTAATGATTGTCATCATTGGTGTTGTATTCTTCTTGTTGAGATTCTTGATGACAATTATTACATGATCCTGAATAAATAATTTCAATGGATTTTGTTTTCCATTCTTCTCCAAGTTTGTCTTTCAGAATATCTTTAATGTCATCAAGTTGTATTGGATAAACTTGATTGCATTTGTTGCATTTAAAGTGAGCTATTGTAGAAGTCAAACTTAGATAAAATCTTGTTTCTTTTTGGTCTGTTGTTTTTATATCTTTAAGAATGTTGCGTTCTTTTAAGATATTTAGCGTATTGTATACTGTTGCTTTTGATAAGCTTGGTATTTCTTTTATGAGTTTGTTATAAATTTCTTTTGCTGTAAAATATTCTCGTGGATTTGATGCAATATGTAAAATTATTCTATTTCTTGAATGTGAGGCTTTCATGCCCAACTCTGTTGTTAATGATTTTAGCAAGATAGGGTCATTAGTAATTCCGACTTTTTCTAAAGTAGAATGTACCTCGATTGTATTGTTGTTCATATATAATACCCTTTATTATTTAAGATTAAGTACTTTAATGTCCTTATAAAAATAATTTTATAACGGTTTATTAATATTTTGCTACTGATAGCTATTTATTTTCATTTTTTTTTATATTTGGATAAAAAAGTAAAGTTTTTATTTTTGAGTTTATTTTTATTTTATTATCAAAATTATTATTATTTGGTAATAAGAGTAAATTTAAACTCAAAGAATAATTTTTCAAATCCTCAATTTTTACTTTATTATAAGATCCTCCTATATTTAATATAAACCACCTTTTAAAGCCTTTTTTTGCAATTTTGTAATTTATTGTATATATAATACATTTTTCAATGTTTAAAAAACTGATGAAAAAATTACTGTTTTGATCGCTTCCTTTGGATATTAGAAATTCTGTTCCATTAATATATCCTTGAGTATCTTTTTTTGTTTCAATGATTTTTTCATAGGTATCAAGATCATTGTATCTTGCAGTAATTTTTAAGTTTGTCCCTCTTTCAACTTCAAATATGGGTATTTCTAAACTTGAATATTCAGTTAAGTAATTTATATTATTTATATTTAGCTTTTTATTGTTACAATTTATAACAGTAGTAGGCCATACTAATTTGAGAGATATAAAAAAGCTTGCAAGATTTTCATCCAAAAAGAAATCGATTATTGATTTTTCTTTTGCATTGAAATTTAAATATTGTCTAATACCTATAATTTTTTCATTTGAGAATGAAAATGAACTCTCAATAATTGGTTCTATAATGATTTCTTTTTTTGATAAAGTTTTAATATAAGTTCTACATGAATCTAGAAATTCAGAGTTTTTTTCTTTATATTTGATTCTATTTAATTTGCCTTCTTTAAATTTTACATAATATTTTTCATGGGATAATGTAAAATTACCTTCCATATTATATTCTAGATTTTTGCTTGTAATAGGTTCTGGATTTTGTGATTGGTTTTCAAAATTTTTATTAGTTAAAAATTCTTTTAAAGAAGCTTCATTTATTTGATATTCTTTGAGTCTTTTATTTTGGAATTGCAGTACTAATGCTTGTTCTTTTAATGAATTAAATTCTGGAATTTCTAAAAGTTCTGTGTTTATTTTTTTACCCTCTAGATTTTGTATCTTAATGCTATAAAAATTTGTATCTAATTCTTTTAAAGAGAGCAAGAAATTTTTTAATACTTGATTATCATAGATGTCTTTAATTTCATGGAAATAAATGAGTGAGTCTGTGTTTTGTTTTCGTATATCAGGTTCTTGTATTTCTGATAAAAATTGACAGTTATTTTTATAGAAAACCAAATATTTTTTGTTATTTTTTGCAATCCTTATGCCTTCTATATAATTGAAATTAAGTTTTCTGTATAATTCAAGTACTCTTTTTCTTAGTTTTTCCATATTATAGATATAAAATGTGTTAGGATTATCTTGAAATAAATCTTTGTATCCGCTTTTGAATGGGTTTTTTAAGGCCCAGTACAGATCTACGTGTATCTCATCATGTAGCATGTATTCATGAGGACTTCCACTATATGTGCTTGGAATGTATATATCTTCGTTATTTTTAAGTCTTTTAAAAAACCATTCATTTAATTCTGAATTTAGTTTTAAAATTTCAAAAAAATATGTTGGGAATGTCCAGTGTATTTTATAAGTTAGTTTTTGACTTTCAATTAAGTATTTGGCATTTGATAAAATGGAATATAATTTGCTCTCAGCAAATGAAGTTATTGAAACAATAACAATATAAATTTTTGAATTTCTAGTTTTTCTAAATATCATAAAAAATCTTTACATAAGTATATATTAAATTAGTATAAATGGTATTGTTTTTCCAGTAAATTACTATATATAGGTTTCTTTATTTTTTATTATTTTGGCTTGATTAATGAAACAAAAAAAATTATATTTTTATAGTGATTATGTATGAAGTTCATGTTAACTTTATAATGTGCTATTTATTATTTAACTTTAAATTTTATACTTAAAAGGAGTAAAATTTATGGCTAAGGACATATATTTTAATGAAGATGCTAGAAAGAGTTTGCTTAGCGGTATTGAAAAATTATCAAATGCTGTAAAGGTCACTCTTGGTCCTAAAGGGAGAAATGTTTTAATTGATAAAAAATTTGGTTCTCCTATTGTTACAAAAGATGGAGTTAGTGTTGCTCGTGAAATTGATCTTGAAAATTCATTTGAAAATATGGGAGCACAACTTTTAAAAGAAGTTGCAATTAAGACAAATGATTTGGCTGGAGATGGAACTACTACGGCTACTGTACTTGCTTATGCAATTGCAAGAGAAGGACTTAAGAATGTTTCTTCAGGAATTAATCCAATTGGAATTAAGAAAGGAATAGATCATGCTGTGGCTTTAGCTGCTGAAAAAATTCGCAAATCTGCTAAAAAAATTACTACCAAAGAAGAAATTGCACAAGTTGCATCTATTTCTGCAAATAATGATACTTCAATAGGTGAAAAAATTGCAGAAGCAATGGACAGAGTTGGCAAAGATGGGGTTATTACTGTTGAAGAGTCAAAAACTTTTGATACTACAATTTCTTATGTTGAGGGTATGCAGTTTGATCGAGGATATTTATCTCCTTATTTTTCCACAAATAAAGAAAATATGAGTGTGAGTTTCGATGATACTTATATTTTGATATGTGAAAAAAAAATTAGCACAATTAAAGAACTCTTACCAGTGCTTGAAAAAGTTGTAAATACAAATAAGCCTTTATTAATTATTGCTGAGGATATTGAGGGAGATGCTCTTGCTGCACTTGTTTTAAATAGTGTACGTGGTGCTTTGAAGGTTTGTGCAATTAAGGCTCCTGGATTTGGTGATAGACGTAAAGCAATGCTTGAAGATATTGCTATACTTACTGGAGGGGTTCTTGTTAGTGAAGAACTAGGACTTACTCTTGAGAATGTTGAACTTGAACAACTTGGTCAAGCTAAGTCAGTAAAAGTTGACAAAGATAATACTACTATTATTAATACTGGAAATAGAGAGCAAATAAGAGAGCGTGCTGAGCTTATTAAAAAGCAAATTGAAGAGACAAGTTCTGAATATGACAAAGAAAAATTACAAGAACGTCTTGCAAAACTTGTTGGTGGTGTTGCTGTTATTAATGTTGGTGCTGTTACTGAAGTAGAACTTAAAGAGAAAAAACATAGGGTGGAGGATGCTTTATCTGCAACTCGTGCTGCTGTTGAGGAAGGTGTTGTTCCTGGTGGTGGATCAACTCTTATTGAAGTTGCTATGTATCTTGATACAGTTGACGTAAGTAAGCTTAGTTATGAAGAGAAGCAAGGTTTTGAGATTGTGAAGAGAAGTCTTGAAGAACCTATGAGGCAAATAATCTCTAATGCTGGATTTGAGAGTTCTATTTATATTCATCAGATTAAGACTGACAAGAAAGGACTTGGTTTTGATGCAGCAAGTTTTAAATGGGTTAATATGATTGAGAGTGGTATAATTGATCCTGCTAAGGTTACAAGAAGTGCTCTTCAAAATGCAGCTTCAATTGCAGGATTGTTATTGACAACTGAATGTGCTATTACTGAAATTAAGGAAGAAAAGAATAGTGCTGGTGGCAATTATCCTATGGATCCAGGAATGGGAATGATGTAAGTTAATCCTTTTTTCAGATTTCTCTTTTATTAGAGTTTCTATTGTTATAAGGATAAAAATTTGAGTGAGAATGAATTTGTATTTTGTATAGGTTATGATGGGATTAGGGCTATAATAGATAAAGAGCTTCTAGGTCAACATAAAGATAAAAGTGTGGAAGAGCTTTTTAATCTTGGATTTTATAGAAGCGCTTTTAGTAAAGCGTTTTATAGGAAAGATGATGCTCTTATTGATTATTTGATTAAAAGGTATAATAACATTAGTAACTCTACTTATAGTAGAAAAGAGGAGCTTGAGCTCCTCTTTGGGGTAATTTATCCGGATGATATTGCTAATATAAAGGTTACTTATGTTTAAAAATTAGGAAATTTTATGTTTTTATTGCAAGATTTTAGTCATAGTAGTAGCTTTTTTAGAAGCTTATTAGTTTTTGTTCCCGTAATAGCTATATTTTGGTTTTTAGTGATATCTCCTCAACGTAAAGAAGAGAAGAAGAAGAAAGAAATGCTGAAAAGCCTTAAAAAAGGTGATAAAGTTTTAACCATAGGTGGAATTTTTGGAGTTGTTAAGAGAGTTGATGATTCTGAAGTTTTGCTTGAGCTTAGTGAAACTTCAGAGGCAAAATTTGTAAAAAGTTCAATTGAGAAGGTTATTTTTGACGAAATTAAGGATAAAAAATTAAAAAATGAGAAGTAATTTGCAATTTTAATATATAATGTTAACTTAACATAATAATTTAATTTTAACTTGACATAATAAGGATAAGGGTATTATTTATGAATAAAGTCTCTAAATTGATATTAATACTGTTTGTAACTTCTTTTGCTTATTTTTTAATATTTCCTACTCTAAAATGGTATTTTTTTACTAAAGAGAAGGATAAACAAATTAGTTCATATTCAAAAGAGGCTTTAAGAGATTATTCTAAATCGCAGGCTTTAAGTTCTCTTGTGAAACTTAAGGAATTGTATCGAAAAAATCCAAAGGGTCAAATTCCAGATGATTTAAAATATTTAATTCCAGTTGCAAAAAATAATTATAAGACTTATGGAAGAGAATTTCCCAAATCGTTTAATGATATAGAAGCATTAAGGGGTGGTTTTTTAACTGATTCTGATATTGAAGAACTTAGTCTTGAAATTTATAGATATTATGAAGAGATCAAGCGAAATAAAAACAAAATAATACAACTTGGGCTTGATTTATCTGGAGGAGTAAGTGTTACTATTTTTCTTGATTATTTAGAGCTTGAACAAAGATTAGGAAGAGCTTTAAGTGTTCTAGAAAAGGAAGAAGCTATTGGTCGTACGATGCAAATACTTAAGGAAAGGGTGGATACTTTTGGACTTACAGAACCTAAAATTACAAGAGAAGCAGGTGGAAATAGAATTTTTTTAGATATTCCAGGAGAGAAAGACGAGAGACGTGTTGATTCTCTTTTGGGTGGTAAAGGAAATTTGATCTTTTATGTTGTTGATCTTGATGCTACTTCTGTTCTTAATTCTAAGATATTAGAAGCCGGTCCCCTTTATTCTATACATGATATTAAAAATAGCATGAAACTTGATGATAGTAAAAAAATTTTTCCCTGGTATATAAAGGATGCTTATGGGGTTGATGATGAGGCAAGAGTGCGTTATTATGTTGTTGATTTTGGTCTTGACAATTCTTTTGATGGGTCTCATATTCAAGATGCTGGAATTTTAAGTGATCCTAAAACGGGAAAGGATGTGGTTACATTTACTTTGGATAGTGAGGGTAGTGAGAAGTTTTTTGCTTTTACTCAAAAAAATGTTGGAAAAACTTTAGCTGTAGTTATGGAAGGTAAAATTAAGTCAGTAGCCAATATTAATCATGCTATTGCTGGTGGAAATGTATCAATTCAAGGAGATTCTTTTGATAAAAAGGAGGCACAGGAACTTGCATTTGTTTTTAAAACAGCAGCTTTTCCTATTGAGATAAAAATAGATGATTTAAGGATTATTGGTCCTACTATTGGAGAAAAAACAATTGAACTTGGCATAAAGGCTTCTCTTCTTGCTCTTGTTTTGGTCTTTTTATTTATGTTTATATATTATAAAACAAGTGGTTTTGTTTCAGGATTTTCATTGGTCATTTATAATTTGTTTTTAATATTGGCAATTCTTTCTGCATTTAATTTTACTTTAACTCTTACAAGTATTGCAGGTCTGGTGTTAACGATGGGTATGGCTGTTGATATTAATATAATTATTTACGAAAGGATTAAAGAAGAGATTAGAAATGGTAGAAAATTTGAAAGAGCATTTGAAGATGGATTTAAAAAAGCCTTTTGGGGAATAATGGATTCAAATGTTACAACATTTATAGCTGTGCTTTTCTTAACTCTTCTTGGGACAGGGACTATTCAAGGTTTTGCGTGGTCTTTATCTATAGGGATTGTGGCGTCACTTTTTAGTAGTTTAGTCTTTTCAAGGTTTATTTTGGAATTGATTATATCTTTGAATAGAAACAAATGTGTAAGTATTTCTTGGAGTTCAAATTATGCAAAAGGTGTTTAATTTTTTAAAATATGGAAATAAAGCTATTATAGCTAGTTTTTGTATGATTTTTTTAGGTTTTATTTACACCTTTATGTATCATGGTGGTTATAATTGGGGAGTAGATTTCTCTTCGGGTCTAAATATTAATTTTGTGATAGATAAAGCAGGTATTAAGGATTCTGATATAAAAAGAGTGCTCTCTTTATTTTATAAAACATTTGATGTTAATGAAATTATTGCAAATGATTCTAAGAGTCATTTTGATATTATAATAAAGTCAGAGGTTACTGATTATTCTTTGAAAAAAGAAATTCATAGTATGTTGCTAGATAAATTAGGTATTGAGTTTGATGCTAATGTTGAAATTCTTGATTCTTATTTTATTGATTCAAGATTTTCATCTGTTTTAAGGACAAAGTCTGTTTTGTTGGTTTGTTTAACATTTGCCCTTATTTTAGTTTATGTGACATTACGATTTAGATTGAGTTATGCTGTGTCATCAATATTTGCAACTATGCATGATATACTTTTTGTGATTGCTTTTTTAGGTTTATTTAGAATAGAAATAAATAGTTCAATAATTGTTTCTATATTGACAATTATTGGATATTCTTTAAATGATACGATCATTATTTTTGATAGAATTAGAGAAAATTCTAGGAATATAACAGATAGTTCATTTTTAAATATTTTAAATATAAGTATTCATCAAACTTTGTCAAGGACCATTTTAACATCTATTACTACATTTGTTGCTGTATTTTCTATATACATATTTACTGAAGGTGCTATTAAGGATTTTTCTTTGATATTTATGGTAGGTGTTGTTGTTGGTACTTTTTCTTCGGTTTTTATAGCTTCTCCTATTCTTTTAAGTTGTTATAAAAAAATCAAATAGATATTTTGTTATAATATTATGATATGAAGTTTTTTGATTTTGGTTCATTAGGATTTTATAGGTTTTTTGATTTTCAAAAGCATCTCAATTTTAGTATTTTTAGATATAGTTTAATAAATTACTATTCTTACAAAGAACAATCGACTCTTATTAATGATGCTAATTTGTTTAAAAATAAAATTGTTTTTTTAGATAAAATTCGTAAAGATATCACGAATATTACCTACATTTCTTCAAAAGAAAATGATAATTTAAGTGTTAATAAGACAATATTTTGTGATACTTTGAATAACATTAAAAGTTTAATCAAAAAATATTATCCAGAATCAGAGTTTTTAGATTTTGAATGTGATGTCCTTTTGGATGATGAGGATACTTTTGATAAATTTTTAGATAGGCTTAGATATTTAAATTTTAAAGTGGATCTTAAAAAGAAGATTGAGGAATTTGATAGACGAAATAAAACACCATATTCTTGTATTAAGATTGCAACTTATTTTATTAAAGAAGAATTTTTAGAGAGACTTGGGCATTCAATTGATTTTTTTGTTAATGAAGCTAATAATAGTAGTTTAGATTTAATTAATAAAGAAATTGATGAGTATTGTGAAAAGGTGGAGCAGGTCAAAGTAAGTGAATATATTAAAGATACGCATAAAAAATTTGTTATGGAGTATGCAAAAGAGAGAATATCAAAAATTATGAAAGAGCATAGTCTTGATATATCTAAATTGCTTGTTAAGATTTCTTTGTTGGATATTGTTATTCATTGTTTTGAAAGCTATTATCTAAATTTATTAGAGGTTCTTAATATTCTCTTGTCGATAAGTAATATCATTGAGATTGGCTTGGATGAATTACCCGATGCCATTTTTAATGAATGGAATGAACTTATTTATTTACGTAGAAAGGAGTTTCAGAAACTTGTTTTAATATCAGATTATGTTTTTCAAAAAAGAATAATATCTACTATAAATTCTGGAGCTTGGAAATTTACTTTCTTTAGCCTTTCACCTCGTCAAGGTGATGTTATTCAATTCACAGTTGATATTAATAAAAGTCTTAGTAGTCTTGAAGAAGGCATTAAGGAATATAAACTTAAAATAGATAAACTTAATAGCCTAAAGCGTGATTGGGAGCAAAGTTTGAAAAATTTTGAACAATTATTTGTTTAAAATTTTTTATTATATATTTCTTTTAGCTTTTCATATATTATTTTAACTTCATCATTAATAATTGGTGGTACATCTACTATTAATTTAACCTTCAGATCTCCTTTAATGGCATTTTCAAGAGCAGGCATTCCAAGACCTTTTAAGTTAAGTATTTCTCCATTTTTTGTGTTTTTTGGAATTTTGATTTTTATTTTCTTACCCTCAATTGTTTCAAAGATTTTTTCACTCCCTAAAGCTATTTCCCATGGATATACGTTAATTTGTGTTTCTAAATTTCGATCCTTTAGTGTAAAGTTTTTATAACTTGATATTTCAAATTTAATAATTAAGTTACTTCTTTTTCCAGAAATTGGATTGGTATTTCCTTTGCCATTGAATTTTAATTTGGTGGTATCAATTGTGCCTTTTGGTATATTAATTTCGATTTTTTCGTTATTTATCAATATAAATTTTTTGCCTCCCATATAAGCATCATATAAAGAAATTTTAATAGTTACCTCTTTATCTTGAATTGTTCCTTTTGTAAATTCTCCAAAAATATTAGAAAATAAATCAAAATTGTCAAAATGCTGAAACCCAGAATTCTTAAATCCTTTAGTAAATGAGTCTGTATTAAAGTTATTGTTAAAATCTGCATTTCCAAAATTGTCATAATTAGATTTTTTTTGAGGAGATGATAGAACTTCGTAAGCTTCATTTATTTCTTTAAATTTTTCTTCTGCAAATTTGTTTTCTTTATTTTTATCAGGGTGATATTTAATTGCTAATTTTTTGTAGGCTTTTTTTATTTCTTCTGTTGTAGCATTTTTACTTACTCCAAGTATGTTGTAGTAATCTTTAGACATTTAAACCTCTTGTTTTTATTTCCTATTTTATATTGCAGTTAGTTAAATTCATTATACTTAATGCTATGATTATATATATTATAATTAAACTTAAATTTTTTAAAGGTTATTTATATAGTATTGAATTTTTTGTCTTTGAAAGAGCTAAGTATTTATATTGATTTTAGCAAGTGTTTTAGTCATATTTTTTATGAAAAAGTATTTCGTGAGTTGTCTTATTATTTAGAAGTTTTGGGATTTCCAAAAGTTAAGACTCTTTATATTAAATATAATGATTTAAGATTGGTTGATGTTTTTGAATTAAAATCTTTTTTAACATCTTTGTCTGCAAAATTTAATTTTTTTGATTTGGATGAATTTACTTTTGAATTGCATCCTGGAAATATTACAACGTCTGTTTTAACAGTTCTAGATAATTTTTTTGTCAGTAGAATTAGTCTTGATATAAAAAGTTTTTCTTCAAAATTTTTAGAGAAGATAGGTATTTTTGGGGTATCTATTGATAAAGTTAATGCTGCTATTGAAAATATTCATCAATTTCATTTTGATTTGAATATTGATTTTGATATTAATATTTTGTATCACAACAAAACAAATCTTAAGAGTGATTTAGTAAAAGTAATATCATATGCTCCCGAACATATTTCTCTTTCAGAAGTTTTGATTGATAAGAATAATTGTATTGTTGATTCTAGTAGTGATGCTTATAGTGATTATAATGATATTAGGGGTGAAGATTTATGGTTCTATGCTTTTGATTTTTTGGAGTCTCATGGTTATTTAAATTATGAAATTTCAAATTTTGCCTTAAGAGGATATGAGTGTAAACATAATGTGCGATATTGGGAACTCAGTCCATATTTAGGTCTTGGCTTGCAAGCTGTTAGTTTGCTTTTTGTTTCTGAGAATAATGGTCTTAGGGCTGTGATTAGGAAGGATGATAATTTTTTGTATAGTGTAGAGTCTTCTGCCACTTTTGAAAATTTAAGTGATTTAGATTTTTTTATTTATCATTTCATTACAAATCTTGGTACCAAGCGAGGTCTTGATATATCTATTTTGAGACGTAGATTTATATATCACCAGAACGATTTTTATAAATTTATTGATTACCTTTTAAGTTTAAATAAATCAGTTGTTTTGAGTAATGATATTCTTTATTTGGAGCAATGCGAGAGGTTTAAATTGAATTTTTATTTGCGATTGATAGAAGAATATTTCATTGTTAATTCTTTTAAAGTAAGCTTTAAGTTTCTTTAATTTGTCCATTTTGATAGTATATGATTTTAGTATTTTGATGATTAAAAATACCAATTTCAAGTATTCCAGGGAATAATTTAAAATATTTTTCAGTTCCTTTAGGATTTTCAATATTCATTTTTATGTCTAAGATATAATTATTATTGTCAGTAATTAGTGGTCCTGCTTTAGATTTACATGTTCTTAAAACAGGATTAAAGTTCATTTTTTCTAGTTTGGCTTTAATAAATGCAAGGGCATTTGGGGCAATTTCTATTGGTATTGGTGTTTTTTCTCCTAAGTTTGTTACTATTTTAGTTTCATCTGCAATGATCAATAACTGATTAGAGTTATATGCGACTACTTTTTCCATTAAGTGAGCTGCTCCACCACCTTTAATTAATGCTTTTTTATCTAATAGAACCTCGTCAGCTCCGTCGATTGTGATATCTATATTTTTGTTAAGTTTTGTAAATTTTGATTCGTAAGCAATATTTTCTTTTGCAAGTAAGCATTGTGTGTCACTACTTGTTGGATAAAATGTAAGATTTTTTAAAACACCAGATTTTATTTTGTAGCTTAAGTGTTTAATTGCATAAAAAACAGTTGTTCCTGTTCCAATTCCTATGAACATGTTGCTTGTTACATATTTATCAATTGCATATTTTGAGATCAATTCTTTTTGTTTTTCCATTTGTAATAATCCTTTTAGTTACTAAATGTTTATTAGAATACGAGCTTTAAGGTAAATTATATCATTAATAATTCAGTAAATAATAATGTTTTATTTTGAGTAAAATAGTTTTATAACTTATTGTCTTTAAGAAATGTTTGAGTATTAACATTAATTAGATTTTGTGTTAATTTAATTGATAAAATGTTATTAAGGTAATCTAAATATTTCTTAGGAGATTTTATGTATAAGTTAGTTTTAGTGAGGCATGGTGAGAGTAAATGGAATAAGGAAAATCTTTTTACAGGATGGACTGATGTTAAACTTTCTGAGAAGGGTGTTTCTGAAGCTTGTGAGGGTGGTAGAATATTGAAAGAGGAAGGTTATTCTTTTGATATTGCTTTTAGCTCAATGTTAGTAAGAGCTAATGATACTTTAAATATTATTTTGTGTGAATTGGGTCAATCGTATATTGATGTAGAAAAATCTTGGCGACTTAATGAGAGACATTATGGGGCATTGCAAGGATTAAATAAGGCTGAAACGGCTGAAAAGTATGGCGAAGATAAAGTTCTCATTTGGAGACGTAGTTATAATGTTCCTCCTATGCCTTTGGATGAATCTGATAAGCGTCATCCTATTCATGATTCAAGATATAAAAATATTCCTAAAAGTGAACTTCCTTCAACCGAGTGTTTAAAAGATACTGTTGCAAGAGTTATACCATATTGGACAGATAAAATTGCTAAGGCTATTCTTGAAGGAAAAAGAGTTATTGTTGCTGCTCATGGTAATTCTTTAAGAGCCCTTGTTAAATATCTTGATAATATGAGTGAAGAAGATATTTTAAAGCTCAATATTCCAACGGGTATTCCTTTAGTTTATGAGCTTGATAAAAATTTAAAACCCGTTAAACATTACTATTTGGGTGATGAAGATAAAATTAAGGCAGCTATGGAATCTGTTGCTAATCAAGGTAAAAAAATAGATAGATAAAAAACAGAGCAAACGTTAATAAGAAGAGATTATTAATAAATATGATCTCTTCTTATTATAAATTTCAAATATTTTTGTGTTAAAATTAAATGTAATGTTTTACAATTTCTTCAAATTTTTCAATACCAATTGTTTTAATAAATCCTGCTAATTTTGGTCCTTTGTCTTTAGTAATTAATATGTTGTAGAGTTGCTTAAAGAATAATGGTGGTTCAATATTGTTTTTTCTTGCAATATTATAAATTTCATCTTGAATGTCTTTTTCAGTAATATTATTAAAATTTTCTTTTAAGAATTTTAGTAATTGTATTACTGCTTGTTTATTGTTATCTTGAAGTACTTCAATGTTATCAAATGTTGATCTGAGTGAAAATTTAAAATCTTCAGGTGCGAATTTTTTAATCCAGTTGATGGCACATTCAATTTTATTTATTAGTTTTGTTTTTTGATGTTCTTTTATATTATTTAAAAGTGTAAAGATTTTATCTTTGTCTCCTTCAAAAATTTGACATATTACACTTAAATGTCTAAATCCAATTTGATAAGGAATTTCTTTGTCTGGTGCTTTTGGTTGTGAGAGTTCATAAATTCTTTTGAAAGTTTCTTTTTTCTTTTCTTGAATTTCATCAATTCCATAATATACCCTTTCAAATTTATCGTAATCTTCATAAATTTTTATTACATCAAGGTCAAATGATATTGCAAACTCTGTATTGGGTTTTGTTGAGGCAAATAAAAATCTTGTAACTTCAGGTGTATATATTTCAAGAACATCTTTTAATGAAACAACGTCTCCAGATGATGAAGATATTTTTCCACCATGTCCTTTAATGGATATAAAATCGTATTGAAATGTTATGGGAGGAGTTCCTCCAAAAATTTTTACGATTTCTTTTGCTGTGTCAAAACTTCCTCCACTGCTGTGGTGATCTTTGCCAGCAGGTTCAAAATCAACATTTTCATATTTCCATCGCATTGGCCAATCTATTCTCCATGGAAGTTTGCAAGCCCATGTTTTTCTTAAGTCTAGCGATTCTTTGTTGCCACATTCGCAATAGTATTCAATAGAATAGCAATGATTATAATTTTTTATTGTTGTAGTATCTCTATTACATTTGGTACAAAAAATGCTAATAGGATACCAGTCATCTGCAAGTTGTGTGATTCTGTATTTGTTGAGTATTGTTGCTATTTCATCTTTATGATCTAGTGCAAATTTTATTTGATTTGCATAATCACTTGACATATATTTTAAGCTTTGATCTATAAATTCTGGTTCAATGCCTACAGTAGGCAAATGTTGTTCAAATTCTATTTCATTTGCTCTTGCATAACTTGACTTATTAGTTTTTGTGTCAGGAACTCTTGTTATTGCTTGTCTTAAATAGGTTGTTAATAATTCTTGATCAGGCATGTTCTTAGGTACTTTTCTAAATACATCATAGTTATCCCATGAATAAATAAATCTTACTTGTTTTCCCTGATCTTGAAGTGCTCTTGCTACTAGGTCAACAGAAATTACTTCTCTAAAATTTCCAATGTGAACGGTTCCTGATGGAGTAATTCCTGATGAAACTGTGTATTGTTCTTTTTCACCTTTTTCTGTTATTATTTTTTTTGCATAAAAATCTGCCCAGTGTGCTGTTTTCATAATATTTCCTCTGTTTAAACTTAATTTTATCATCCTATTTTTGTTATTTCAATATGAAGAAGTGTTGAAAAATGTTATCATATTAATTTATCAAATTTTTAATTAATTTAGCGTTTTTATTCCAATTTTTTCTTAATTTTACTTGTAAGAATAAATTGCATTTTTTTTCAAGTATTTTTGATATTATTTTTCTAGATTCTTCACCAATTGATTTAATTCCTTTTCCTCCTTTGCCAACTATTATTCCCTTTTGACTCTCTCCAGCTACAATAATATTTGCCTTAATAAAAAACTTGTTTTCTCTATCTTCTAAGATCTCGATTTCTGTGTATATAGAGTATGGTAATTCTTCTTTAAGTTTTTTAATAGTTACTCCTCTAATTATTTCACTAATTCGTAAATTTATTTTTTGATCTGTATAATATTCTTTTGGATAATAAAGAGGTCCTTCATTAAGATTTTCATAAATTTTATCTTTCATTGTCTCAATATTTATTTGCTTTTCAGCAGAGATTTTTATAATTTTGTTTTTTTGTATTTTTTTTTCTTCTAAAAATGTCATTATTTCTTTTTCTTTTGTTTTGTGAATATCAATTTTGTTTATGGCCACTATAAAATTAATTTTGGATCTTTGTATGATTGTTAATATTTCATTTTCTTCAGTTCCAGGTTGATCTTGAATATCTATGACATAGATAATTAATTCTGTTTCTATAATTGCAGAGTATACGTTATTCATTAATGCTATATTGAAATTTTTTTTGCTTAGATGGAATCCTGGTGTGTCTATAAAAATGATTTGTCCTCTTTTGTCTGTAAATATTCCTTTTATTTTATTTCTAGTTGTTTGTGGTGTAGAGGAAGTGATTGATATTTGATGTCCACATATTGAATTTAAAAGTGTAGATTTCCCTGTTGAAGGTCTACCTATGATTGATACAAATCCTGATTTCATTTTAATTTCCTATTTCAATGTATTAATATTATTAATATATTTTATATGGTAATTAATGTATACTATCTTTAAATATTGTGTTACAAGGATTAAGGTTTGAGAAAAGTCAATTTTGAGGTTTTTTGTGAGAAATGTGGTGAGAGAGTTGAACTTGATAAGGCAATGTGTTTGAATTGTCATTCTAAGTTAGGCGATCTTGAATGTCCAAGTTGTGGATATGTAGGTATTATTTCTGCATTTGAGAATGGTTGTTCAAAATGTAATTATAGTCCTTTTGAAAAACAGTTAAAAAAACTTTCTATTAATAGAGGATTTAAAAGGCTTTGGAGTGGTGATAGCTTTTTAAGGAGAAAATTTTATTTTGGATTTTATGTGAATGTTATGCTTTATTTGTTTGCTAATTTTTTGATAATTTTGCTTTTTGTTTATATTCTTTTTTTCTAAGGATGAATTTATATGGGAATTACGGTTTTTTATTTATTTTCTATTTTCTTATCTTTTAACTTAGGAGATAATGTTAAGACTGTTGAAGATAATATGAAACGCAATTCTATTTTTTATTATGATATTGAAGAAGTTGAAATAGCTTCTGTTAATACACAAATTTTGAATTTTAGAGGTAAAATTTGTGTAAAAAATGCTTATTTTAGTTTTGATAAGTATAAACTTTATTCATATACTTTTGTTTTTGATAAAAAATTGGTTTCTCAATATTCTATTGTTTTGAGTGTTAAAGAAAAATTTGGTGATGCTTCTGTTGTAACTCCTTTTAATTATGTTTGGGATATTGGTGATTCAATTATTGTGTTAAATGATAATATTTTAAGAATGACATTAAAGTCTTACATTAATGGAAAAAATTGAACCTGAAAATTTTGTTTGCATTAATTTTTTTTGTCTCTTGTGTTAGGCATATATATGATAAAGAAATCATTATTAATGATACTAAGTTTTTTGTTACGCTTGCAATTGATAAGGTTACTAGAGCTAAAGGTTATATGGGAACTAGACATATAGGTATAAATAATGGCATGCTTTTTATTTTTGATAAAGAAAAAAATTTATCTTTTTGGATGCGGGATACTTCTATACCACTTGAAATTGCTTATATTAATGCTGCAGGTATTATTAAAGAGATTTATAGTTTAATTCCTTTCTCAGAAGTGAGTGTCAATTCTAAATATAAGGTTAAATATGCTCTTGAGGTTCCAGGGGGTACTTTTTCTAAATTTAAAATTAAAGTGGGTGATAAGGTCAAATTTAATTTTGATGTTAATTCTTTAAATATAGAGTAAATTATTTAGCTTTTATTTTTTGAAGTTCTTCTTCTTCATGATCGTTGATTTTATCTTCATTTTGTAATGTGTCATTAGGAATTTTATTGAAGGTTTCATTGGATTTATCTTTAATGTTGATGTCTGTTTTATCGTCTCTTATGACTTTTTTAAATATAGATATTGTTGCTGCTATTTCTTCAAAGGCATCAAGTAAGAATATTTCTTTTGCATTTTCTTCAGCTTTAACAATGTATACCAAAGAATTATTGCCTCTTTCTGGATCATGGATTATTTCCCATGATCCTAAGACACGATTGTTGTAACTATCGCTCATTAAAGATTCTGATATTTCTTGAATTTTATCCGAATTAACGTCAAATGTTTCTACTATTCCAAATATTTCTCTTATTTTTGAATTTTGATATGAATTTAGTTTTGACCTGACTATTATTTCTATGTTTGCATTGTTAATGGTTTTTGATATGATGAAATCATTTTCTTTATCTATTCTATATTCTAATTTATTGTTATCAAGTATTTTTTTAATTCTTTTGTCGTAAGTTACGTTTTTATCTTTACAACTTATGAATGTTATTAGTGTTAAAACGGCAATAACTATGCTATATTTTAATTGTTCAATGTTTAGAATACTTTTTTTTAACATGTTATTGCTTACCATGTAATTTATTATAGTTTAATTATAAGGATTTTTGAAGTAAGTTATATGTATTTTAGGAGTAATGATTATTCTTATACAGTTATTCAATCTAAAAATAGTTATGTACAAAAGTCAACTTTTGGAATATCTTTTGTCATTTTAAATAGAGGCACAAAAATTTTTAGGGAGGATTTATTTGAATTTCTTTCTAATTTTGACTTTATCAGAGAAATTATTTCTATTGAAAAACAAAGTAATAGGACTTCTCTTCAGTTTATTTCAGAAAATTATGATAAATTGAAGTTTATTTTACTTTCTGGGGATTTAAATTCTGGAGAGAAAGTTAATTTAGCTATGAAAGAATCCATTTGTAGTTTTGTTTTTGTATTGCAAAGTGATATGTACTTGTTAAATCCTTTTTGGATTCCTAATATATTTGATGAAATTGTTAAAAAGAATGTACTTCTTGTTGGTGGTGAATTCTTTGATAAAGATGAAGAGGTTGTTCCATCGATTTTTCTGCCTACTATTGATAAATATCAAAGATTGAAAGTAATTTTAATAAATTCTGAACGTGATTATGAGAAGACTTTAATTACTATGGATTATTGTGGTCTTTATTCTAAGGAGAAGTTTATTCAGTTAGGAGGTTTTGATAAGAGGATCAAAAATGAGTATTTTCAAAGATTAGATTTTGGGCTTAGAGCTATTTATTTTGGAGAGAGTATTTATATTTATAGGAAATTACGTATACAATATACAGCTTTAAATATTCCAGAAGATTTAACAAAAAATAAAAGTTTTTTGATTTTTTTACTTAAAAATTATGTTCCTATTTTTATTGGAAATGGAGTAAAATTTTCATTTTTACGATTTATAAGACTATGCTTAAGATATGGTGTTAATCCTTTTAGGTTTGGCAGAGAATTTAAAGAAATTAAATATGAAACCATCAAAAATAGCTTAAGGTTTAAAGGTGATTTAAAGAGTGCAATTGAACTTTGGGAAAATAATATTATTGATTAATTTAGTATTTGTGTTTTTATTTGTGCATGCAGATGAATTTGAGTATGTCAATATTCTTGATTCATTTGATAGCAACTTTTTTAAGTTCAATTTTAATATTGAGAGAGATATTCTTACAATTGAGCATGAGAAAGGACATCTTAAGCTTAAAGTGGGTTTTGAATATGGTTTATCATCTATTGGTTATTATATTTATGTAGATCCTATCCTTTTAAGAGATGGGGAAATTTTAATCACTAAGAAAGCTTTGATGCAGATTGAAAATTATTTTCGATCTTTGCAAAGTTATAGTAAACCACGAATAACATCAATTGTTATTGATCCTGGTCATGGTGGTCATGATAGGGGAGCTATTGTAACACATAAGTTAAGAGAACATAATATTACTTTTTTTGAAAAAGATTTCACTTTGACTTATTCTATACATTTATATAAAATCCTTAGTAATTATTTTTTAGATAGAAATATTTTATTAACACGTGTGGATGATATTTTTGTGTCATTACAAGATAGATCCGAATTTGCAAATGCAATTAAACCAGATTTTCCCAATAATGTTATATTTTTGTCGATACATGCAAATAATGCCCCAAATCCGGATGCTAGAGGAGTTGAATTTTGGTATCTTCCTCAAAATTCAAAAAGAGAGGTTATAAGGAATTTGAAAGGATATGATATTAGAGGTAATAGATACTTAAGGGAGCTTAATGATATACTAGATATTAAGTATAAATATGAATCAAAAAAATTAGCGGAAATTTTATATGAAACTTTTAGTGATGTTTTATGTGAGACTAAAATTAGAACAATTAGGGAAGAGCAGTGGTTTGTGATTAAAAATAGTAGTATGCCCGCTGTATTAATTGAAATTGGGTTTTTGTCGAATATTGATGATGCGATTTTGATTTTGGATTACAATTATATGAGCAAAATCAATATTTTAGTACTTGAGTCCTTAATTAAGTTTATTGAATTTTATGAAAAATAGTGGTTTTAACATGTTGATGAAAAATATTTGTGTTTGTTACGATTTTCTTAGGCGTCATTGTTCAAAATATTTACTTGAGATATTGATTGTATTTTTATTATTAAGTTTTTTATTTTCTTCATATATGATATTTTGTAATTATGATAATCTTTTCTTTAGAAAAGTATTTTATTTCCATTCTGAGCATGAATTAATTTCTGATTTACGTTATTTAAAAAAAAGAAAAACTCTTAAAGAAAATTTGGATTTGTTAGTTAAAGATTTTTTATTGGGTAATAGTAAAGGTTTTTATTTGCAATTTGGAACTACTAATGTAAAGCTTTTATATTCTTTTATGAGTAATGATGTATATTTTATAAATCTTTCCAAAGAGTTTTATGATTCTTTTGGAAATGGTGCTTATAAGGATTCTGAGGAATTGAGGGTAAGTTTATTTGTTAAATCTTTAAAAGAAACAATTAATTTTAACTATCCTAGAGATGTTAAAGAAATTTTTATTTTCATTGAGGGGTATATTTTAAATGTTTAAGATGTTTTTGAGTATTATTGGATGTATTATGAAATTGACAAATAAAAAATTAAATTATTTTGTATGAGGAGTTGATTTGATGGATAAAATGAAGAAAAGTGTTTTTATTTTATTTTTTATTATTTTCTTAATTCCTGTTTTTGGCCAAGAAACATCTCGAAAATCATCAGGTGATGGTTCTTCTGATGGTGAACCTGGTGAATTGGTTCTTGATTTTGCAGAACTTGCAAAAGATCCAAGTTCTACTGAGCTTGATCTTACAGATTATATTGATCGTGTATATTCTGGAGCTTCAAGCATTATGAAGCCAGAAGATATGGTATTAAATCTTGGAATAAATAATTGGAGTGTCCTTTTAACACCTTCAGCTAGAATGCAGGCATATGTAAAGAATTCTATTGTTGTTCCGGCTGTTGTTAAGAGTGATTCTAGAAGATATGCAGGAGAGACAATTTTGGGAATTAGAGTATTATTTCCAAGTTATATTCAGTCTTCTGCAATGGTATTGCCTCCATTTAAAATTCCTTTTTATGCTGGAGAAAATGGTAATCAATTTGTAGGTAGAGGTCTTATTGATAATGTTAGAATTATGAAAGAGGTAAAGGTTACAGTTTACAGTTTGGGACATGATGTTGATCTTGAAGTTTTATTTGAAGATATGAGTGGTATGGAATATGTTTATCCTTTAGGTTCTTTAAAATTTAAGGGTTGGGCAGATTTGGTGTGGTCAAATCCTACTTATCTTCCAGGGATAAGTTCTAGAACAGCTGATAATAGTGTTCCCAATTATCCTCTTCCTTCAAGCAAAATGAGGTTTAAGGCATTTAGAGTTTCAAAATTTCATAGTTCAAGGGAACAAAATCTAATTTTTTATATCAAGGATTTAAGGGTTATTTATGATAAATTAAGTATTTCCTTGGATTTTGATGTTGATAATGAATCTATATTTAAAATTTATGAAACGCGTGGAGTTGAGTCACTTCGAAAATTGAAGTCCCAGGAAGCTCTGAAGAAAGTTTTAAAGGTGAGAGAGAGTATATCAATGCCAGATGAATCTTTTCAAGATTTATTTGAAAAAGGTAAAAAAAGTAGTAATGATAAATCTGGGGTACGTACTGAGAAATGATAAATTTATTATGATAGCAGGGTCAATTTTCAATTTGTTCCTGTTATCATTAAAATAGGAAAATGGGTGAATGATAGATGCAGATAATAAAGAGCTTTTAGAAATTTTTTTTGAAGAGGCTCAAAATCTTGTAGATACTCTTGAAGAGAATATTATTTCATTGGAAGATGACCCTCATAATATGGAAACTATTGATGAAATATTCAGGGCAGCACATACTATTAAGGGTAGTTCAGCTTCTGTTGATATGATGGAACTTTCAAGTTTTACTCATGTTGTTGAGGATGTGTTTGATGCTATTAGAGATAATAGGTTAAAAATATGTAATGATCTTATTGATTTACTTTTGAATGCGCTTGATGTAATAAAAAGTATGCTTGATACACGTCTTAATGGAGATGTTTATTTGCAGGATGTAAGTGGGCTTAAAAGTAAATTAAGAGGCTTTTTGGAATATGATTATCAGACAACTTCTGTTTCAGTTTTAGAAAATAAAGATAATGATGAATTTTTACTCTCTTCTTCTGATATTAATGATATGCGGGAAGCTGTAGGGCTTGGTCAAAAACTTTTAAAAGTTAGTGTTGATTTTGACAAAGATAATCCCATGGCTACAATTGCTGGAATACAGATGTTTCAAGCTTTAAAAGATTTAGCTCCAATTCTTCATACAGTTCCAAATTATGATCAATTGATTTCGGATCAATTTTTAAAAAGAGTGGATTATTATTTGATATATTTAGATATTCATAAGATTGAAGAAAAGATAAATTTATCTGATGTTGCGTCAGATTATTCAATTAATGAATTTTATATTGATAATGAATTGGCAAAAGCAAATTTAAGAGAGCAAAATTCAGTTGATAATACACTTTCTAAAGATAATACAGTATCTAATAAGGGTGGTTTTCAACTCTCTAATGATGAGATTATTGATTTAAGAAATTATATTGGAGATTCTAAGTTGTTTGAAGTGAAATTATATTTTAATAAGAATAATCCTATGTCAACTATTTCTGGCTTTCAAATGTTACAGGCTTTGAAAAGTTTGGGGGAAATTTATAAATCTATTCCTGATAGTGAGGATTTGCTGTCAGATAAATTTTTTGATTTGATTGTTTATTATTTAATATCAAAAACTTCAATAGAGAGTATTTCTAAAAAGGTAGATTTGTCAGATGTTGTTGTTAGTTTTGATATTAGCGAAGTTGATTTGAAAGATATTAAAGGTATGGATGTAAGTACTGAAGTTGATGCTTATGCTCCTGTTAAAGAATCTAAAAAATCAGCTTTAAATGTTAATTTAATTAGAATTGATAGCAAAAGAATAGATTCTATATTAAATCTTGTAAGTGAAGCTGTCATTAGTAAGTCGTCCTATAATCAAATAAATTCTGATATGACATCTTTTATTTATGGTTTTAATTATTTTTATGATTATCAAGAAAATTTTCGTAATAGTTTTTTGTCAGATTTAAAGATGATTTTTAAAGATGTCGGTTTAGATTTGGAAAATTCTATTGAGACACGGATAGTGGAGTTGTTGGAACATAAACTTGATAGAAGTTTGCAAGATATGATGAATTTAAAAGATTTATTATTTAAGATTCACCAAGATTCTAGATTTGCATCTAATAGACTCTCTAGGATAATTACTGATTTACATGAGAGTGTTTTAAGAACACGGATGTTGCCGGTTGCTAGTATTTTTTCAAGGTTTACAAGAGTAATAAGAGATCTTTCAAAGAAATTAGGTAAAGTTGTAGAACTTAGTACTCAAGGGGAAGATACTGAAGTTGATAAATCTGTTATAGATGACCTTGTAGATCCTTTAATGCATTGTATTAGAAATTCTATGGATCATGGAATTGAAACTATGGATGAAAGGATTAGTAAGGGAAAAGATAAAGCTGGTCATATAATTTTGCGTGCCAAAAATGAAGGTAATGTTATATCAATTGAAATTGAGGATGATGGGAAAGGTATAGATCCAAATGTCATTAGGAAAAAATCAATTGAAAAAGGTTTAATAAATGAAAATACAGTTCTCTCTGAGAGTGAAATGCTTAATTTGATTTTTGAGCCTGGGTTTTCGACAGCTAGTCAAATTACAGATGTTTCTGGTAGGGGGGTAGGGCTTGATGTTGTTAAAAATAATGTTAAAAAATTAAATGGAACTATCATTATAGATTCAAAAATTAATGTTGGTACTATTTTTAAAATTAAACTTCCTTTAACATTGGTGATTGTTCAAGGACTTCTTGTGAAATCAGGGAATGAGATTTATGTTATTCCTTTAAACAGTGTGCTTGAAACTCATAGAATTAATGAAGATAATATTAGGCTTCTTGAAAATGATCATGAGGTATATAATTTAAGAGAAGAAGTTATATCTGTGCTTAGGCTTGATGAGCTTTTTAATATAAAAAATGATCATCAAGATTTGTATGAAAAATTTTTGATAGTGATTAGCATTAATGATAAGAAAGCAGGTATAGTTGTTGATTCTATTCTTGGAGAGGAAGATTTTGTTGTAAAACCTATTAAAGATAAGTATGCTTCAAGTCCTGGAATAGTTGGAGCTACTACACTTGGTAATGGTAAGGTTGTTCTGATTATTGATGTATTTAGGCTGTTTGACTTAAGGGATATGAAGGGATAGTCTTTATGATGGAAATAAAAGAGATATATTTAGATGAACATAATATTGGTAGTCATCTTAAAGAAAAAGATTCTGTTAATTTAGATTTTAAAGTTGTATCTTTTAATATTGGAGATGATAGTTATTTGGTAGATATCATGCAAGTTAAAGAGATTAGAAAGTCTAATAATTTTACATATGTTCCTAATGCTAAAAAATATGTGGTTGGGCTTGACAATTTAAGAGGGGAAATAATTTCTATTATTGATTTGAGGATAATGTTTAATTTAAAAGTCATTAAAAAAGACTTTGAAGATGTTATGGTGCTTAGAAATAACGATCTATTAATAGGAGTTATTGTTGATAAGGTTAATAATGTTTTTTCAATTGATTCTTCTTTGATTCAGAATCCTCATCCTATTTTATTTCAGGAAACATTGATACATTACATGAGGGGTGTAGTTGAATATGGTTCAAAATTGTACATTGTTCTTGATGTTGGTAAAATTTTCAATTATGATAATGATATAGAAGAAAAAGAAGTTTTATTGGAAGAGAGTAAAAATACAGGTGATAAGATAGGTACTTCTGAGCATGAAGAGCAGTCGATATCTTTTGATAATAATTCTTTGGAGTTATCAGAAGCATCTGCTAGTAATCATGTGTTATCTTCTAAGGATAATTTAGATGATTTAAGGGTGATTAAGGAAAATCTTTTTAAATATTCTTTTAATTCATCCTTGGTAAGTGACGATTTTTTAAAGAAGATAGGAGTTAAATTAGATATTGCAAATATTAATGATTTAGCTTATGATAACTTCTTAAGTGAATTTTATTCAAAATCATCGAGTCAATTATGGAATGAGCAGTACTTAAAGGAATTTCAGGAGGAAATTGTTCAACGGCACGTTAATAATATGAGTGATATTGGTACTATTTTAAATGTTTTTGAAATTGGCTGTGGTGAAGGAAAAGAGACAATATCTTTCGTGAATGTTTTATATGAGTCTTATAAAAATCCTTTTAAAGTAACGGCTATTGATAATGATTTTAATAAAGTTATAGGTACTTCTAATCTGGTTTTCTTAGAATCTGAGATTAATTTGAGTGAAATTTATCGAAAAAATTCCTTTGAGCAAGCTTCAGGAGTTTATAAATTTAAGCCAGAGATTATGAATAGTATTTTATTTGAATATTCAGATGCCATTTTATCAGAATTTCCAGAAAATTTGGGAATTGTGTTTTTAAGAGATATTTTATGTTTCTTGAATGATGATGGTCAAGTTTTAATTCTGAATGCAATTGCAGAAAAATCTGTTAGAGGTGCTCTTTTGATTTTGGGAGATAATGAAGAACTTAAGAATAATGATCTTTTTATAAAAGATAAGTCTGTAAAATATTTTAACCTATATAAAAGGATTTAAAGGAGAAATTAATGAGGATAGATTATATAGAGCCATTTTTAGATGCTGCTTCTTCAGTTTTAAGAGATATGTTGCTTGTCGATGATATTCAAATGGGCAGTCCTGGGCTTAAATCAATAAATCAAAAGATAAAGGGAGTTTCTGTTATTGTAGGGCTTGCAGGTTCTGTTGAAGGAAGTATTATTATTGACATGGATATTGATACTGCACTTTTTGTTGCATCTAAATTAAATTTTGAAGAGTATGTTGATTTTGATGATGAGGAGACCAAGGAAATGGTAGCAGCAACTCTTACAGAAGTTGGTAATATTATTGCTGGTAATTTTGTTACTACTCTACATTCTAAGGGTTTTGTGTTTGACATAACGCCTCCAGCTTTTATTTATGGGGAGAATATGAAGATAAGTAATAAAGGGTCTGAAGCATTAATAGTACCTTTTACTTTGCCAGATAATAAAATTATTGAAGTTAATATTGCAATAAGGGAGAGGGTTTGATATTATTATGAAATTGAGAGTGCTTATTATTAGAAAAGAGGGTTTAATATGATCCAAAAAACTACAATTGCTATGGATGCTTCAAATAAACCAAGAGGTATTAATTATGATACAGGGGTTCCTTTTAATGTTTTGATTGTGGATGATTCGGTTTTTACTGTAAAGCAACTTACTCAAATTTTTACTTCTGAAGGATTTAACGTTATTGACACTGCTGCTGATGGTGAAGAAGCTGTGGTTAAGTATAAAAATCATTATCCTAATGTCGATATTGTTACTCTTGATATTACTATGCCCAGAATGGATGGAATGACATGTCTTGATAATATTATTGAATTTGATAAAAATGCTAAAGTAATAATGATTTCTGCTTTGGGGAAAGAGCAGTTGGTTAAGGAATGTTTGATTAAGGGTGCAAAGACGTTTATTGTAAAACCTCTTGATAGAGCCAAGGTTCTTCAAAGAGTTATGTCTGTATTTGTCAAATGAAATTAATGTTGATTATTTATTATTGTTATTATAAAAAATCATTTCATTAGTTATTTCGTTTGGATTTTTTGTGAAGTATGATGGATTGAGGTTGAAAATTTCTAATTTGTCTTTATTATCACTTATGTATAGTTCTAGCTTGTAAAATCCTTTTGTGGTGTATATTAATGCTGAGCTTTTAAAAATTGAGTCTATAGTTTTAATTTTAAATATTTTGTATTTTGTAAAATCTTTGTCAATGATTTCACTTTGAAGTAAGTATTTGTTAGTTTCTCTATATGTTGGAGTGATTTTTGAGTCATCGATTTTATTTTTTAGAATACTTTTTATGAAATTTTCTGTTAATTCATATATTTGTATTTCATGTGTACTTTTTGGATATTGAATATAATATTCTTCTTCTATTAATAAGTTAAAAGCAGAATATTTTTTTATGGATTCTGATGATCGTTTTTCTATTGAAGGTGTTATTAATCTTGAATGAATTGATGTATTAATTATTAAAAACAGCAATATTTTTTTGATCATATGTTTTCCTTATTGTTACTATTTATTATTTTCTTTAGTTGCTCAATTTCTAGTGGAAGTTTGCTTTTTCTTTTTGTATTTAATTTATTTTTTAATAAAACATTGTTAAATGTTTTTGCCATTTCATATACTTTTTCTTCACTAAAATGAAATGGAATTTGAATTTTTCTATATTCAAATGGGTCTTGTAAAACTTTGTGCATTAATATAATTGGGTTTAGAAAACTTGCTTTAAAAAATTTATAAAAATTTGTTAAAAATATTGCAAATGATATGAAAAGGGTAAATAAAAATATTCCTATTACAGAGTCATTTTTTCTTTGTAAATATTTATCTATATAGAATTTTGTTTTGTCTATTTCAATAATTTTATATTCACTAGGACTATAATAAAAAAATATATCATCGGATTTAGAATATATAGTTTGTTCTTTGTCCTTAATTATAAGTATGAAAGGATATTTTTCTTTAATATAATTTTTTTCAGTTGTGATAGAAATATTTTTTATTATATTGAACTCTTGTTTTTCGGGGATTGTATTTGCAAAACCTGAACTTGAGAATATGATAAAAAATATAAATGGAACCAGTGAACTTATTGAAAATGTTCTGGCAAATGCAATTAAAATTAAATTTTTTTCTTTTGGATTATAATAGATTTCAATCATTAAGTCGTTAAATCTAAGAAGTCTTAAGAATCTTAATTTAAAGAGTGAGAGTATTATTGGAGTTAAGATTATTTCTTGCGGATTTAGTATATTTTGCATTTGATGGGAACTATAAAATATTAAAGGAACTAGACAATGTATTAAGTCGAAGAATAGATTATTTCTTATGTATATTTGTGATTTTTTTAAAAAAAATGCCTTTAAAATTTTGTATAAGAAAATAAGAATTAATATTATGTCAAATAAAAATCCAATGAATATTAAAGCAAATCGAATTTTATATGGCAAAAAAAGTATTATTGATAATTCTTCCATCAAAAATGTAAATATTGATGCTATTAAAATTGCTTTAAAAAAATTTGAAAATATTTTTACCATTTGTTTTTCCTAGCTATTTCTAAGAGTTCTTTAATAATTCTTGGATCGTAGTCTTTTGAATTTGATTGTTTTATTGAAAACCAACTCTCATCGTATCCAATAAATCCTTTTGTTCTGTTATTTTTGATATTTGGAATTTTAGTTCTATTTGAAAAGATTGATATTAATGTTGCAATTGGAGACATATTGCTTAAGTGTTCATATTTAAATAGACTTTGAGTTATTATCTTTACTGTGTTATTGTCTAAAAATTCTATTTCTTTGCTCACTAATTGTGATATATTTTCAATATTTTGAGGAACTAACTTTATTTCTTTTTCTAAATAAAATTTAATTATTAGGATTCTTAATAATAATAAAATTTTAATATAGTTTTTTATAATTTTAGAAGAATCAAAAATATTACTTTCTTTTTTGATTAAGTATATTGTGTAAGAATTTTTATCTTCAAAAAGTTTATTTATATAGAATGTTATATATCCACTACTTATGATATTAAAATTATATAGGAATTCTTTTCTTAAATAAGGATTTGTTTTAATGGAGTTAAATATTAATTCAAGATTATTTTTATTAAATTTTTTATTAAAAAGATCTTTTACAATATTTAGATCAATAGATTCAATATTTGATAAGATAATAGGACTAATTATTATGTTTGTTTTTTCCTTAACGTATTGAATTAGTGAATCTGTGTCAAATTTAAAATTTTCATTTATAAATGTTGAAATGGTTTTTTTATTATCTTCTATGTATTTGATTATTTCAACTTCTTTTTCAAAAACTGACAATCCTTTTATACTTTCATGATTAAATAAGTAGTGGTAAAGATGTGGAAAATATATTTTTAGGTTCATTTGAGTATGTCTAAGAGTTCAAATGGATTATTTAATATGTATTTTGCTCCGTTTTCTTTTAATTCCTGTATTGTTCTAAATCCCCATGAGACTCCTATGGGCAAAAAACCAGCATTTTGAGCAGTTAACATATCAACATCACTATCACCAATATATGCTATTTCTTGTGGCATAAGATTGAGTTCTATAATCATATCAAGGGCATTTTCAGGATCTGGTTTTGCTTCGAATTTTGATGAGTAACCTCTGACTTCAAAAAATTTGATATCTTTAAATATGTCTTTTGTGATTATTAGTAATTCTTCATGGTTTTTATTACTTAAAATTCCAATAGGGATTTTAAGTGAGTTTAGTTTTTTCAAAAGTTCTGGTATTCCATCATATGTTTTTGTGTGAAAATATAAATTTTGATTGTATGTTTTTACAAATTCTTGATAAAGATTGTCATTAAGGTGCTTGTCATTTAGATCTATATTTAGATGTTTTAGGGTGTTTTCTATTAATTTTGAATATCCTTTTCCAACTAGAGTATTAAATTCTTCTGTTTTAATTTCTCTATATCCTAATTTTTTTAAAGCAAAGTTCATTGATGATGCAATATCCATAATGCTGTTTATTAAAGTTCCATCCATGTCAAAAATGCAAGCTTTGATTTTCATATTGTAAATCCCCTTGAAAGTCATATATCATTTGCTTCATTTTATCATTATTTCTATTTTTTGTTTATTTTATTATAGTATTTATAATATTCTACATTATTTTTGTTTTTTTTCTAAAGATTCCTTGAAAATATTTGTTTTTAGTTTTATTATGTCTGGCTAGGGTGTAAATAATGTTATTTAATTTCTTTAAAATTTAGGTTATCTTTGATGCAAAATATATTGGTTTTAGATAAAGTTACTAAACGGTATGGCGACTTTGTTGCTAATGATAATGTTTGTATCAATTTTAAAAAGGGAGAGATACATGCAATTCTTGGTGAGAATGGTGCTGGCAAGACCACTTTAATGAAAATTATTTATGGAATTCACAGACCTGATGGCGGACAAATTTTTTTAAGAGGGCGTGAACTTAAATTGAAAGATTCAAGTGAGTCTATTCGTAGTGGTATTGGTATGGTGTTTCAACATTTTATGCTAATTCCTAAATTTACGGCAGTTCAAAATATTATTTTAGGATATGAAGATTCAAAATTTGGGTTTGTTAATTATGATCGTGTAAGAAAAAAAATAATTCAACTTTCTGAAAAACATGGTTTAAAAATAGATATTGATAAGCCTGTTGAAGATTTAAGCATTGGAATGAGACAAAAAATAGAAATACTCAAAGTTCTCTATAGAAATGCAGATATTATTATTTTTGACGAACCTACGGCAGTACTTACTCCTAATGAAATAAATGAATTTATGAATGTGTTAAAGATATTGGCTATTGAAGGATATACTGTAATACTTATTACACATAAAATAAAGGAAATAAAATCTGTCGCACAAAGATGTACAGTTATGAGTCTTGGGAGAGTTGTTAGAACTTTTGATGTTGCTACTACTAGTGAGGTAATATTTACTAAATTGATGATAGGTAAAAATACCTTTCTTGATATGTCTAGGAAACAGAGTATTAATTATACAAATGTTCTTGAAATTAAAAATTTAAAAGTTAAAGATGAGCGAGGTGTTTTAAGAGTTAAAAATATTAGTTTTGACCTTAGAGAGGGTGAGATTTTTGGGATAGCTGGGGTTGAAGGAAGTGGTCAAGAAGAGTTAATTGATGCTATTATTGGCGTTAGATCTATTTTTAGTGGAGATATAATTAAGAAAGTTGATGATAAATTTGAATCAATAAAAGGTCTTACTGTTAAACAAATAATAGATAAAAAAATAGGTCATATTCCATCTGATAGGCAAAAACACGGACTTATTTTAGATTTTAATATTTTACAAAATATTGCTATTAAGAGTTTTGATGATGTTAAATATTTAAAAATGAAAGGTAATGATATAGAAAGTGGTAAAATAAAGTTTAAATTTTTAAATACTCTAAAGAAGCAATTTGTTAATTTTAATTTTTCTGTTCTTAAGAAAATAAGCGAACAACTTGTGATTACATTTGATATTAGGCCAAGAGATATCTTGCGTAAAGTTAAAAATCTATCTGGAGGTAATCAACAAAAAGTAATTATTGCACGTGAGATTAATTTGAAACCCGAGATTCTATTAGCAGTGCAACCGACAAGAGGACTTGATATAGGTGCGATTGAAAATATTTATGAAAAAATTATTGAACAAAGGAATGCAGGAATGACTGTTCTTCTTGTATCTCTTGAACTTGATGAACTTATTCGTGTTTGTGATAGAATAGCTGTAATGTGTGATGGTAAAATTATAGGTGTTTTGGAAGATAATTTTGATGCAAATATTATTAGTAAAATGATGATGGGTACAGGTTAAATTATGATTAATAATTCTAGATTTAGAGAAGTCATTATCACATTTATAAGTTCTCCAATGTTTATTAATTTTTTTTCATTTTTTTTAGGAATTGTAATTGTTGGTTTAGTAGTGTTCGTTCTTGGATATTCTCCTTTGAAAATGTATTTTATAATAATAGAGGTTATTTTTTTATCTCCCAAACATTTAGGATATATTATAAGTTATGCTACGCCTTTAATTTTTACGGGACTTTCAATTGGCATTGCATTAAAAGTTGGACTTTTTAATATTGGTGTTGAGGGTCAATTTATGCTTGGTTCAATTGCAGCTTTAATAGGTGGAATTTTTTTTGAGTTTTTTCCTTTATTACATGTGATTGTTGTTTTATTTTTTGCATCCTTAGTATCGGGAATTTTGGGTGTTTTAATTGGGTATTTGAAAATTAAGTTTAATATAAATGAAGTGATTACAGGAATAATGTTTAATTGGATTTTATTTCATATAAATAATCTAATTATAGATTTACCCGTTATTAAAAAAGGTGATAGTGATTTATCCAAGTCAATTCGAGAAAGCGCTTTTATTGACTTTTTTGGTTCTTGGAAATTTTCATCTGAAGGACTTGCTTATAGAGGAGAACATCCATTTATTAATGATTTGTTAAAAGCACCTCTTAATTTTGGAATAATTATTGGCATTGTTGTTGCTATTTTAATATGGGTTTTATTGAATAGAACGATGCTTGGATTTAAAATAAGTTCTATAGGATGTAATATTTTGGCGTCTTATCGTGTGGGAATTGATATTAAGAAGGTTTTGATGTTTGTTATGTTTCTTGCAGGTGCTCTTTCTGGTCTTGCAGGTGCTATACAAGTTATGGGTGTAAATAAGGGAATATTTAAACTTTCTTATATGGAGGGAACTGGTTTTAATGGTATAGCCGTTGCTTTAATAGGTAATAATTCTCCAATAGGGATAATCTTTTCAAGTATTTTATTCTCAATTTTAATTTATGGTAGTAGCAGAGTTCAAAGTTTAATGGGTCTTTCTTCTTCAATTGTATCTTTAATGATAGGGATAGTGGTGATTGTGATTTCTGCTAGTCATTTTTTAAGAAAGATATTTTTGGAGGCAATTAAAGGTGTTAAACGCACTAATATTTCTAATTAGTGAAACTCTTGTGAATTCTCAGACTTTGATTTTGGCTGGGCTTGGTGGACTTATAAGTGAGAAAAGCGGAGTAATTAATGTTGGCATTGAGGGTACAATGGCCCTTGGTGCATTTGTTGGTGCTACAATTGCATATTGTTATGGTAGTCCTTTATTTGCAATTTTTGCTGGAGGTTTATCAGGTCTCCTTCTTTCACTTTTACATGCTATTTTCACTATTTTTCTTAAATCAGATCAGGTAATGACTGGAATGGCTATTAACTTTTTAGGGCCGTCTATTGCTATGTTATTTGGTACTTTGATTTTTGGTTCTTCATCAACCCCTCCAATAGATGTTAAGTTACCTATACTTTTTGATGGGGTTTTGGATAAGAAGTCTATTATATTTCAAATTTTTGGAAAAAGATATTCACTCTATATTGCAATAATGTGTGTCATTGTTTTTTATATGATGTTTAAGTATACTAAGATTGGACTTAGAATTAAGGCTAGTGGTGAGGCTCCAGAGGTTTTAAAATCTCTTGGAGTTAATGTTGTTATGATTAGATTTTTTTGTGTTTTATTTAGTGGTTTATTTGCAGGGGTTGCTGGGGCAGTTCTATCGACTGTCATTGCTTCAAGTTATATGCAGGGAATTGTTGGTGGGCAAGGTTTTATTGCTATTGTTATGGTGATTTTTGGAAATTGGCAACCTTTTGGAATTTTAATGGGTAGTTTTTTATTTTCTTTTATAAGGACTCTAGTTGTTATGACATCTCAAATTTCTTTTTTTTCTGTAGTTATTCCTCTTAAAATATTAATTATTTTACCATATATTGTTGTAATTTTAAGTCTTGTGTTTTTTGCAAACAATAATTATGCTCCTCAAGCTCTGGGTTTACCTTGTCGAGAAGATTGATTTTTATTCTGATTTTTTTTAATATACAGTTGGAATTGGTGTAAGATTTGTTTATGAATTATGTTTTTTGATATAGAGTATATTAGGAGTGTCTATTTATTCTTATATTTGTAAGTTTGTTGTTTGTTAAATTAATTGATTGAAGGATTAATTTACGAGGTAGTTTTATGTTAAAAGTTAAGTACAAATTTGTTGGATATTTATTCTTATGCTTGTTGTTGGTAATATTGTTTTTTTCTTTGATTTTTAAGTTTATTTTGGGTAATTATTTAGAACGTTATTATAAGCAATTAACAAGAGCTCAAGTAAGACGAGCTGCTTTTTCTGTACAATCTTTATTAGATACATTTTATATTATAATTGATGGTGCTAGTTCTAATTTGGCTCTTGAGACTATGGATGAATATTCAGTGGTTAAGAATGGTGGACGTATGTTTTCAGAGATGGAAATAGATAGGTTTAGAAAAAATTCTAAAATAGTTCTTGATACTGTAAAGTTTGATAAAAAATATCGTAGTCGTTTATACAATATATTATGGGATTTAAAACTTGATACTTTTTATGAAGATTTTGCATTTCTTGATTTCGAAGGTAATATAATTGTCACTACAAGATATGAGAATAATTCAGATTTTGCACAATCTGAGTCACATACAGAGTATTTTAAAAGAGCTGTTGAAGGTTATAATAAAGATAAATTAGATTTTGTTGGTTGGTATACTTCTCTTAATGAGGGTATAGCAGGAGAAGTTGCTGTTAGGTCTTACTATAAGGATAAAAAGGCTTCTGCTATAGTTGTTCCTGTACATTCGGCAGAAGATAAGGTGTTTCTTGGCTATTTAGTAGGTTATTTACTTGATGATTGTATAAGAGAGCAATTAGATAGATCTAGGTTTGGATTTTATAATAGAGGAAATTTAGCTTATTTTGATTCACAAAATTACCTTGTGAATTCTCTAATAGAGTATGATGAGGGTTTTAAAGTTAGTGATTCTTTCATTAGTCTTTTAAAGAGTACGTTAGCTCATCCCCCTAGAAAATCCGAAGTTGCGACTGAAACATCAGTTTATGAAATTCAAAGAGCTTTTTTGCCAGAGATGGGATTGTATAATTATTATGCTATTTTACCTATTAGCAGTGAACTTGGAACTAATAGTGGGGTTCTTCTTGCTAGAATTCCTTATGAAGATATTTACGGTGTTGTTAACAGTTTGGCCTTTAAATTTATTGCGTGTTCTATTTTAGGACTTATTATATTGATTATCATTCTTTCGGTAAAAATAGAGTCAATTATTGTTTTTAGATTAAATGTGTTTATTAATTTAGTAAAAAGAATGCTTAAAGGAAATTTAGATAAAACTTGTATTATTGCTGATGATGGATATTATGATGAACTTAGTTTGTTGGGTGTGCAAATTATCAAAATGAAAAATGCTATTGCAGATGCTATTACAAGTGTTCTTAAAAATATTGATTATGTTAATAAGGTAAGTATTGAAGTTGCAAATTCAAGTCAAGGTTTAAGTTCTAGTGCATTGCAACAAGCTTCAACACTTGAAGAGATGTCAGCTAATATAGAACAAATATCAGATGGGGTTAAGATGAGCGCTGATAGTTCCCAAGAGACAGAAAGAATAGCTTTAGTTACTAATCAAAATGCCCACGTAGGTGGTGAGGCTGTTGAAGAATCTGTTGTGGCTATGCAATCTATTGTTGAGAAGGTTAGTGTTATTGAAGAGATAGCTAGAAAGACTAACTTGCTTGCTTTAAATGCAGCAATTGAGGCTGCAAGGGCTGGAGAAGAAGGTAAAGGATTTGCTGTTGTAGCAAGTGAGATTAGAAAGCTTGCTGATCTTAGTAAAGAATCTGCTCTTGAAATTAGTGAATTAGTTGAAGAAAATTCTAGACTAGCAACGGAGGCGGGGATGATATTTCGAGATATGTTGCCTGATATAGAAAAAACTACTGATCTTGTGAAGAAAATTTCTGAAGGCAGTTATAAACAGAATGAACAAATTATGCAGTTTAGGGTGGCTCTTGATCAGGTTGGTGAGGTAGTACAAGCTTCTGCATCAAGCAGTGAGGAGCTTTCAAGTATGGCTGATAGGATGCTTGAGAAAGCTAAAGAACTTAGAGAAGTAATATCTTTTTTCAAAACTGATGATTCTGGTAAATTTGAAGTTGATGATTTGATGAATGAAAATTTTGCTCCTATAAATGTTAAGACTAGTTCAGTTATAGGCAATAAAGCAAATGGTGTGCGTGATGATTTAAGTATGAATTATAAGTCTATTAATAAAAGGGTAGATCCTAAGAAAGCTATTGATGTTATTGATAAGGATTTAGATTTTGATGATGATTTTTCAGATTTTTAAAACTTATTTTTATAAGGGGTAGTTGTTATATGAAACTGAAGCTAAGAGTTAGGATATTACTTATTGTTAGTATGCTTATATCAATTTTTATTTCTGTATTATTTATTGGATTTGGAATGTTAATTAATTCAAGTTTGGTAGCGCAACAATTGGATCTTATGCAAAATCTTATTGGCAATGTTAAAAATTCACTAACTAGTTATTTGTATTCAATGGAGGAACGGGTAAAAGTTAATTCGATGTATTTGGATTCTGTAGAAAGGTTTGAATCTATTGCTAGAAGTAAACCTAAAAGAATAGAGGCTATTTTAGATCAAATTGAGATTTTAGGTAAAACAGGTAGGGGTAGTAACTTAATGATAACCGATAAGTTAGGTAAAATAATATTTACTACTGCTGTTAAAGATAATAGTGATTATGGTGTTTCTGTTGCAGATAAAGAATATTTTATTAAATTGCAAACTGCTAGTTATATGTATAATTCTTCTGTTTTATTGGCGGATTCTGGCTCGATTGAAGAAGTTTTAATGAAAGATATTTCTCAAATGAAAAATGAATCAGGACAAATTCCTTATTTATTGATAGGTGTTCCTTTAAGAGATGATGTTACCAATGATATTTTTGGATATTTTATGATCTTTTATGCTTTTGATTATCTCTATAATTCGTTTAAAGATATTCGTTTTGGAACATTAAATAGTGGTCGTGCTATGGTATTTGATGAGACAGGTTCGTTTCTTATTCATCATAAGTGGTCTCCTGGTAATAATTTTGTGAAGTCTAATACTTATTATGAGCGTGTATTTAAGAATTGTTATGAAGATTTAATACAAAAAAATAAAGAAATTAGTTTTGGTCGTTATGTTGATCCTCTTAACGACGAGTATATTGGATTTGCTCAAAGGATAAAATGTAAATTGTCTGGTGTTTCATTTATAGTATATTTGAGAGCTAATAGGGGAGATTTTTATTATATGTCTAAGCTTACTACTTTCATTTTGAGTATAGGCTTTGTAATTACTTTAATTGTTCTTGGTTTTGTTACTATTTATCTTGTAGGTAGGCTTAGTTCTGCTTTAAATGGAATTTTAAGTTATTCTGAAAAACTTGCTTCTGGAGATTTTACAATTACAAGTCATTCTTTAAGGTGGGATACTGAAGAAATTCATGAATTATATGATGATTTGGGACTTTTGAGAGAGAATTTTTCGTCTATTGCTAAAATAATTAATGAAAATCTTGATTATCTTTATGAAAATGCAATTCAAATAGCGAATGCAAGTCAGAATTTAAGTTCTGGTGCGGTTGAACAAGCTTCTACATTGGAGGAAATGACAGCAAATATTGAACAAATATCGCAAGGTGTTACTGAGAATACCTATAATGCATCTACTACCGAGAGTATTGCTGTTAATACTAATGAGAAAACTAAGGAAGGATATCAGTCTGTTACTAAAGTCATTCAAGCTATGGAAATTATTACAGATAAAATAAGTATTATTGATGAGATAACAAGACAAACTAATTTACTTGCTTTAAATGCTTCTATTGAAGCCGCTAGAGTTGGAGATAAGGGTAAGGGATTTGAAGTTGTTGCTGCTGAAGTAAGAAAGCTTGCTGATCAAAGTAAGGAGTCTGCTAGAGAAATTATTGATATTGCAAATAAGAGTTTAACTATTGCAAGTAAAGCAGGTAATAACTTTAAGCAAATCGTTCCTGGAATGGAAGAAACTGCTGGGCTTGTTAAAAATATTACTCGTGAAAGTTCTAATCAGAGTAATCAAATTGTACAATTTAAAAATGCAATAGAACAAGTTAGTCAATTGATTCAAACAACAGCATCAAGTAGTGAAAATCTTTCAGCAATGTCGGAAAGAATGTTAGAGAGTGTTAAACATTTAAAAGATTCTGTTGATTATTTTAAGATTGATCAATAAACCTATAGAAATAAATGATTACTATAGGTTTAATTTGATATTAAAATATATCTTTCTATATTAATGTTTTAAGGATTTTGGCTCCACCAAGGCATTCATCTTCTTTATAAAAGATACAAAATTGGCCTGGTGAAATTCCATAGTCTTTTTCTTCTAGGTTAACCCTTATAATTTCATCTTTTAGCGTTTCTATTTTGCATTTTATTTTTTTTTCTCCATGTCTTATTTTGGCGCTTAAGTTGTTATTTTTTAGTGGTTTATTGATCCAATTTGTTTTGTGAACTAAAAATTGTTCTTTACCTTGTTTGAGATAATTTGTACTGTTTGAAATATAAATGATATTATTTTGGATATCTTTTTCTGTTACAAACCATGGTCCGTGACTAAGTTTAATACCTTTTCTTTGTCCAATTGTGAAAAACCAATATCCATTATGTGTTCCAAGTATTTTTCCAGTCTCTTGTTCAATTATATTACCTTTAAGTTCTCCTAAATGATATTTTATAAATTCGTTATATTTAATTTTTCCAAGGAAACAAATTCCCTGGCTATCTTTTCTATTTTTATTTGGCAAATCTATTTCATGTGCTATTTGTCTTATTTCACTTTTTAATAAATCACCCAATGGAAAATGTAATTTGGATATTTGTTTTTTAGAGAGATGAGAGAGAAAGTAACTTTGATCTTTTATTTTGTCTTTTGCTTGTTTTAATGTATAGGAATTATTTTTATTTTCTATTTTGGCATAGTGGCCTGTTACAATTAAATCATATTTTTCATTTATTTTTTCAAAAAATGCACCAAATTTAATTCTTTGATTACAAAATATATCTGGGCTTGGTGTATTTCCCATTTTTAATTCTTCAATGGCATAAGTTACTACTCTATTGTAGTATTCTTCTTGTAAATTAATAATTTTATACGGCACATTGAATTTTTTACATACAGAATCTACGTAAGTTATATCTTCTTTCCAAGGACATTCTCCTATATAAGAAAGTTCGTCCTCAAGCCAAATTTTTAGATAATAACATTTTATATTCTTATATCCTTTTTGTATCATTGTATAAAGAGCTACGGAGCTGTCTACTCCACCGGATAGAAGTATTGCTATTTTCATAATTTATTTCTCCTCTTAGCATATCATATTGAACTTTGATATTTTTATGATCTATAGTATAAATTACTTGGTAATCATTTTTTAAATTGGAGGACAATTGATGAAAGTTGGTATTAGTGATATTAGAGTTTTTTTGCCTTTAAATTGTTTAGATTTTTGTGTTCTTTTAGATAATTCATTGTACAATTCTGATGAAAATTTTTTTGCTAAATTTAATAGAGCCATTGATGGGACTCTTCAGAAGGCATTTAGGTTTACAGGTACTAATGAAGACAGTGTTACAATGGCAAGTGCTGCTGTTAAAATGATTTTTGATAATAATGATCTTGATTTAAATAATATGAGAATATTTCTGGGTGGAACTGAAACGGGAGTAGATCATTCAAAATCAATATCATCGTATGTTTATGGGGCTTTAAAGTTGGCTGGGATTAATTTAGAGAATAATTTTTTAACTTTTCAAGCTCAGCATGCTTGTGCAGGGACTGCACTTTCTTTGCATAGTGCTTCAAGTATTTTAAGTCATTTAAATGGATCTGAATATGGAATAGTATTTTCTAGTGATATTGCGCATTATAATAATCTTACTACAGCAGAAATTACTCAAGGTGCTGGTGCTGCAGCAGTTTTAATTGAGAAAAATCCAAAAGTTTTATCTATTAATTTGTCTGAATTTGGAGTTTATACTGATGATGTTGATGATTTCTTTAGGCCATTTGGAAGTCTTGAGGCTAAAGTGAAGGGGCGTTATTCTATTGATTGTTACAATAAGGCAAATGAAGAGGCTTTAGCCGATTTTGCGCATAAGAAAAATATGAGTATTAAAGATTTATTTTCTAAGTATAGATTTATTTTGCATGTTCCTTTTGCAAAAATGCCTATAGATTCTATGCATTATGTTTTAAAGAAATATTATAGCGAAGATGAATCTGAGAGAAATGCTTATTTAGAATCAATAGACTTTTATGATTCTATTGAAGCTTCTAAGGAAGTTGGGAATTTATATACAGGATCAATATTTTTGTCTTTAATGTCTTATTTAAAGAAAGTATTTCAAAAAAAGGATATTAGTGGAGAGAGTATACTTTTTTGTTCTTATGGGTCTGGAAATATTATGGTTATTTATGAGCTTACTGTTGAAGAGAACGCTCATTGTGTGATTAAGACTTGGGATATTGATAAACTACTTTCAGTAAGGCACAATGCAAATTTTGATGAATATCGAAATTTTTTTGAAAATAAAATTATTCCACATGAGTCACAAGGTTTTTATTTAAAAGAAATTAGGGAAGATGGATATCGAATTTATGGGTATCGAGCCTAATATATTAAATAATAAGAGACAACAAATTGAAATTTGTTTACAAAGGGAAAATGTTAATAAAAGTGATAATCTTTTAAATTTTGTTAATGTAAAACATGATGCACTTAGTGAGCTTGATTTTTGTGAGATAGATACGCATGAGAGTTTATTTGGTTATGATATTTCTATGCCTATTTTTATATCATCAATGACAGGAGGGGTGAGAGAAGGTAATAAATTGAATAAATCTCTTGTTAAGATTGCAAATGATATTGGTATTCCGATGGGTCTTGGCTCTTTTAAGCTTATATTTAAATATCCTGAGTATATTAAAGATTTTTCATTAAAGAAATATGCTGATAATATTCCTTTATTTTCTAATATAGGTGTTGTTCAATTAAGAGAATTTGGTGTTTATGAAATAATTGAAATGAATAAGAGGTTGGAGGTTGATGCTGTAATTTTGCATTTAAATTCTGGTCAGGAATTGATGAATTCTAAAGGTGGGAGAAATTTTAAAGGAATTAAGGACACAATTGCTAAGTTTTGTTCTGTGTCCAATTTGCCAGTTATTGTTAAAGAAACCGGTTTTGGAATATCGCCTGATTCTGTTATTAGTTTGTTAGAGCTTGGGGTTTCTTATGTTGATCTTGCTGGTAGTGGTGGTACTAATTGGGTTTTAGTTGAAGGTATTAAAGAAAAAAATTTAGATATTGCATCTTGTTTTGCTAATTGGGGCATATCTTCGGTTTTGACATTGCTTAGTATTGATGAGTCTTTTAAAGATAAGATTTTTGCATCAGGAGGATATGAAACAGGGATGGATATTGCAAAAGGTATTGCTCTTGGGGCTCAATTAGTAGGAGTTGCAGCGGCTGTTTTGAGGGTTTTTTATTCGGGAGGTGAAGAGGCTTTATATAAACTTTTTAAAGACTATGAATATGTCTTAAAGATGTCTATGCTTTTAAGTAATAGTCAGAATTTGGCACAGTTTAGAACAAATAAATATTTTTTAAGTTATCCATTGATGCTTAATATTAAGAGTTTTAAAGATTGTTATGAAACTTAGTGATGATTTTAGAAATAAAAGTATTTTAGATAAAAAACTAGAGATAAAGGATCTTTTAAAATTAAATTTTGATGATTTTTTTTATGATTCTATTGATGAGAATTTTTTGTCTCATATGATAGAGAATTATATTGGTTATCTATCTTTGCCTGTTGGTATTGTTAAGAATTTAAAAGTAAATGATAAATATTATAGTGTACCTATTGCTACGGAAGAACCATCTGTTATTGCTGCATTGAATTTTGCGGCTAAAATTCTTAAAACTGCAAATTTAAGTTATTCTGTGGGCGAAGTATTAGGTATTGCTCAAGTTTATATAAGCACAGATAAAGATTTAAGTGATATTCTTCTTGGTCTTCATGAAAAAATAGATCTTTGGTCTAAATCTCTCTTAAAAAACATGGAACTTAGGGGTGGAGGTTTTAGAAGACTTTCTACTAAATTTATTGAAGAGATTGGTATTCAAAAATTAAATATTTACATAGATGTTTGTGATGTTATGGGTTCAAATTTATTAAATTCAGTGGCTGAAAAAGTGGCCCATAATATTAATTTAGAATTTGGGTATAAATGTGTATTGAAAATTTTGAGTAATGATTCTAATGATTTTTCGGTAAAGGCCAATTTTAAGTTAAATATTAATAATTTGCTTAAGAATAATGAAGAATCTTTGACTTTAGCGCATAATATTTCTCTTATTTCAAAGATAGGATTTTTTGAAGAAGAGCGTGCTATTACTAATAATAAAGGTATTATGAATGGTATAACAGGTTTATGTGTCGCTACACTTAATGATACAAGGGCTCTTGAGGCAAGCATACATAAATTTGCCTCAAGAAGTGGTAGATACTTACCTCTTAGTAAATTTTATGTTTTTGATGAAAATTTGGTGGGAGAAATAGAATTACCTTTACAAGTTGGAGTTAAAGGAGGTTCAGTTGGTTCTCATGAGGCATCTATGTTAAGCTTTAAAATTATGGGTATTGATTGCAAAAAGGAGTTTATGGGGATTCTTGCTTGTGTTGGACTTTCAAGCAATTTTGCAGCTTTAAGGGCACTTGCTTTTGATGGAATTCAAAGGGGACATATGAGATTGCATGTTAATAAGATTTTATATCTTCTTGAAAGAGATTATAATGTGTCTAGTGATGAGAGAGAAAAGATATTAGTGAATATGAATGAAAATGGAATTTATTCTATTGATTTTGCATTGAAATTTTTAAATGATTTGAGAGCTTAGTGTGAAAGTTAAATGTAAGGTGAATCCTAGTCTGGCTTTAATTAAATATTGGGGAAAGAGAGATAGATTTTTAAATACTCCTGCTACTTCGAGTATTGCTGTTAGCGTTGATAAATTTTATTCTATAACTGAACTTGTATTGTCATCTAGAGATGAAATAATTCTGAATTCAAAATCTGTTGTTTTACAAGATAGAGAAAAAAAATTTTTCAATTATGCAAGAAAAATATTAAATAAATTAGATATTGGATTTAAGATAGTTAGTGAAAATAATTTTCCAACATCAGCAGGACTTGCAAGTTCAAGTTCTGGTTTTGCGTCTATTGCTGCTTGTATTTTAAAATATTTTGATCAGTTTTCTTATCAAAAAGCCTCAGAGCTTGCAAGAATAGGTTCAGCTTCAGCTTCAAGAGCTATTTATGGTGGATTTACTTTTTTAAAGGAAGGAGCTTTAAATGCATTTCAATGTAATAATTACAATTGTTTTAATGAGTTATGCATTATATTTGCTATAGTTGATGGACAAGAAAAAGAAATTTCTTCAAGAACTGCCATGGAGCTTTGTAAGCAAGAAAGGTTTTATTGGGATGCTTGGATTAAATCTAGTCAAAATATCTTTAAGGAAGCTTTATATTTTTTTTTAATAGGAGATTTTAATAAATTTGGTTTGAGAGTTATCAAAAGTTATCAGTGTATGTTTGCTTTAATGTTATCATCTTCTATTATTTATTTCAAAGATATTACTATAAATTTGATAAAATATGTGGCTGAGTTGAGAAGAGAAGGTTTTTCTGTTTTTGAAACTATGGATGCTGGGCCACAAGTTAAGATATTGTGTTTAAAGAAAGATTTGAATTTGATTTTGCCCAAACTTACTAAAAATTTTAAAGATGTTGATTTTGTTGTTTCAGGGATTGGAAGTGGTTTGGAATGGATACGATAAATTTTTCAGTGCCTGGTAATTTGCTTTTAATGGGTGAATATTCGATTTTAGAAGAAAATGGTTTTGGTCTTGCAATTGCAATTGACGAGAGAGCTTATTTTTCTTTTAAACAAAGTGATAAATGGCGTTTTTTTTCTAAAAGAACTAAAATTGATAATTTTACTTTAATAGACAGTAATGATGATTTTATTTTTAAAATGTTTAGCTATTTAAAGTATTGCTATTTTAATAATCTAGAAGCTTTTCCTTTTGATGTTTATGTTGATACAAGTAATTTTTTTTTGGATAGTGGTGTTAAGAAAGGATTTGGTTCGAGTGCTGTTGTTGCTGTTGGGATTATATATGGAATTTATTTAATTTTAAATGGTAATAAAAATTTTATTAAAGATAAAATTTTTATGTATTGCCTTGAAGCTTACAGATATGCTCAAGGAGGTATGGGTAGTGGGTATGATATTGCTACCAGTCTTTTTGGAGGTGTTGTTATGTTTAAGGGAGGCAATTCCCCGAAATATGAGCTTTTGGATAAAATATGTTTTGATAATTTTTATCTAATGAAAGGTCCAGGTCCCATTAAGACTACTAATGCTATCATTAGATATAATGGATATAGAGATTCGTTATTGAGTTTTATGAGAGATGTTAATATTGTAATGGAAAATATTATTTTAAATGTTAGTAATTCTGCTAATTGTTTACTGTCTAGTTTAAAGTTGGCAAGAAATATAGGATTAGAAATTGGAAAAAGAATAGGAATTTCTGCTGAATTACCTTTAAATCTTTCTTATCTTAAAGATGAATGTACTCTGATTAAGGCTTTGGGTGCTGGGAATGAAACTTTTTTAGTTTATAATCCAAATTTTGAAGTTTTTAAACAATTTGATATTGAACCTATAAATCTAGATTTAATTGGTGTTAAATTTCATTAGATGTTTATAATAAAAAAATCTTCCAAAATATTATTTTTAGGTGAACATAGTGCTGTTTATGGATTTCCAGTAATTGGTGCTACGATACCTTTTTATATGTATTTAGTTTATACTTTTTCTACTGATTGGAGATATTTGGGGGAGCCTTCTTTAAAAATAGATGAAATAATATCCTTTATTAATAGAAACTTTAGTAAAGTTAGACCTATTGAATTTTTAATATTTTCTCAAATTCCAGTTGGCTTGGGATTTGGTTCTTCTGCCAGTCTTAGTTTATGTTTTGCTGAATATATTGTAAGTCATGATGAATATAATGCTTATGATAAGATTGTATTGGCAAGAAAAATTGAAAATATTTTTCATGGCAAATCTTCTGGTATGGATATTTTACTTGTTGAATTAAATGGGACTTTTTATCTGGAGAATAAAAATGGTATTTTCAGTTATAAAAAAATAGAATTTTGTAATTTTTATTTTTTGGTTGGTGCTGTCAAAAGGGAATGTGAAACAAGTAAAATAATATCTGATTTAAATTATAAAATTTCTGTTGAGAATAACCAATTTGATATTATTGAAAGGCTTGGTTATATTGTTGAGGATTCTTATGCTGCTTTTAATAAGCGAGATATTGATTTGTTGGCAAATAATATTAATATTGCCAACAAATATTTAAGTTCTTTAGAATTGTCTTCAAATATACTTGATTATATAATAGCGAGGGGCAGAGAATTTAAGGCTATTGCTGGAAAATTGAGTGGTGCTGGTAGAGGAGGGGCTTTTATTTTGCTTTTTAAAGATAAAAATGAAGCCGTGTTTTGTTTAGAGAAATTGGATAAGGATTTAAAGGAAAATAATATTAATTTAATTTTTAAACTTCACTTATTTAGGTTTTAGCTTTTATGATTTAAGATGTGGCGTTGTTAACTAAATGATTTCTATAAGCCATTTAACTAAAAATTCTGATTTTAATCGATAAAATACCTAAACATCATACTTAAAATTAAATTAAGGGGATTAACATAATAATTTTGGGTCCAGAGGGATTCGAACCCCCGACGTCCTGCTTGTAAGGCAGGCGCTCTGACCACCTGAGCTATAAACCCTTTAGTATCAATAGAAATTATATAAGATAAACTTGATTTATGTCAAATTTTTTTACATTTTTCTCCAAAAAGAACCACAAATATATTTTTATTATCTTTTGTGCGTAATACATATCCACCTATTTTGCTTGTATCCTTATTTATTAGGGCTTCTTTGTGTTTTGGACTTTGAAGCCATGCATCCGTTACATCTTGAACTTCCATTTTTGCTGCTAAAATTTCTCTTATTCTGCAAAAATTTTTATCATATTTGCTTACTCGTTGCATTGGAGTTGTTCCAAATAGTGTATGTGTTAATACGTCATTTTTATCTAAATTTATTGCATATTCTTTTGCTACAATTTCAAGGGTTTGATCTATCTCTAATTTTTTTAAATTTAAATTATCTCTTAATTTATGAATATCTGAGTAAAGAAAAGCTAAGTCTTTATTGGTGCCCATTAGTGCGCATTGACTTGTGAGGAATAAAATAATGATAGGAATTTTTTTTTGCATAATAAACCTACTTATACTAAAATGATATAATTATAACATATATGTAATTATATAAAATAGGAGGATAATTTGGAAAATCATTTAGGTCATTTAGAAAAAGAAAATTCAGATAAAATTCATTTAGCACTTCAGGAGTTGTTAGCGGGCTTACATATTTTTTATGCTAATTTAAGAGGTATTCATTGGAATATTAAAGATATTAATTTTTTTGTGATACATAAAGGAACAGAAAAACTTTATGATTATGTTGCAGAGGTTATTGATATCATAGCTGAGCGATCTAGAGGACTTGGATATGATTCTGAATTTAGATGTTCTGAATTTATGAAGAAGTCGTTTATTAAAGAAATTAGTTTAGATGTAAGTTCAAGTTTGATACCTTCAATTAAAAGTATTATTTGTAATTTAGGTGATATTATTAAGAATATGTCTAAAACAAGATGTTTTATTGATTGTACATCTGATTATGGGACAGCTAATATTTTAGATGATATTATTGTTTCTTTTGAAAAATATTTATGGATGCATAAGTCTTTATTGAATGGTTGTGCATGTGTATGTAATAATGAATAACATTGTACTTAAAGACATTGATCATATGTTATGATGAGAATAATTTTTAATAATTATTTTTGTATGTCTTAGTTAGTCGTTAAATTATTATTTAATTGAATAAAGCTATAGCACGATCTATAGCTTTTTAGTGTTTGAGGGCTTTATGGAAATTAGGAACATTGGAATTATGGCACATATTGATGCTGGAAAAACTACTACTACAGAGAGAATTATATATTATACTGGTAAAACTCATAAGATAGGTGATGTTGATTCTGGAAATACTGTTACTGATTGGATGACTCAAGAACAAGACAGAGGTATTACAATTAGTTCTGCTGCTATTACTTGTTATTGGAAAAATTATCAAATAAATATTATTGATACTCCTGGACATGTTGATTTTACGGCTGAAGTTGAGAGGTCGCTTCGTGTTCTTGATGGAGGTATTGTAGTATTTAGTGCTGTTGATGGAATTCAAGCACAAACTGAAACAGTTTGGAAACAGGCATCAAAGTATGGTATTCCAAGGCTTGCTTATGTTAATAAAATGGATCGTGTAGGAGCTAATTTTTTTAAAGTCATTGAGGATATAGAAAATAAGTTTGGGATAGTTCCAGTTATTTTGCAAATTCCAATTGGAAGTGAGAGTTCATTTGAAGGCGTTATAGATATCATTCGTAATAAAGAATTACATTTTGAATTTAGAGATGGTAAACCTGTTGTTATTGAGGATGTGGTTCGTGAAGAATTTGTTGAGAATGTTGAGATCTTTAGGGAAAAGTTAATAAATTCTCTTAGTAATTTTAGTGAAAAGATTACTGAACTTTTTCTTGAATATTCTGTTGTTGATGATTCTGTTATCATTGAAGAAATTCGAAGATGTACCATTGAGGGTCTTGTTATTCCTGTTTTGATGGGTACTAGTCTTAAAAATATTGGTATAGAACCTTTAATAGATGCTATTGTAGATTATCTTCCAAATCCTTTTGAAAAAAAAATTAATGCTTATTCTTTAAAAACAAATAGAAATATGTTACTTGATCCTAGAGAAGAGAAAAAATTGTCTGCACTTGTGTTTAAGGTTCAATATTTTAGTGCAATTGCTGCCCATCTTTATTTTATTAGAGTATATTCAGGAGAACTGGATTCATCTAAAAAAGTTTTTAATGTTGCTAAGAATAAACGTGAAAAATTTACAAGGATTTTTAGGGTTTTTTCAAATAAGAATGAACAGATTGATAAAGTTAAGGCAGGTGATATTGGAGCAGTTATTGGACTTAAATATTCTATAACGGGTGATACTCTTGTTGAAGAGGGGAATGATATTATTCTTGAATCTTTAGTATTTCCAGAGCCAGTTGTTTTGATATCCATTGAACCTGAGAGAGCATCTGATGATGCTAGACTTAAAGAGGTTCTTGAGATTATTGCTAAAGAGGATCCTACTTTTAGTTATAGGGAAGATAAAGAAACGGGACAATTATTGATATCTGGAATGGGTGAATTACATCTTGAGATTATTATTATGCGTATTAGAGATGATTTTAAACTTAATGTTTATACGGGTAAACCTCAAGTAAGTTATAGAGAAAGTTTAAGTTTAACAGTTAATGATGTATTTAAATTTGTTAATATGTTTTCTGGTAAAGAGATTAATTTAAAAATAGGAATGATTTTGAGTCCCTTATCAAGAGGTGAAGGAAATAAAATTGAGTTTGAGTGTGATATTGAACCTTTATTTAAAGCTGCTATATCCAGAGGTATTACTTCTTCTTTCTCGAGTGGTATTATTGGTTACCCGGTTATTGATACTTCAGTTAAGATTGTTTCATTAAATTATGATAAAGTTAAAGTTAGTGAATCTGCCATAGAATCAATATCTGGATTTGCATTTAATGAGTTTTTCAGAAGAGCAAGTCCTATTAAACTTGAACCTATTATGATGTTAGAAATTAGGACTCCTATTGAATATACAGGGGATGTTGTCTCTACATTAAATGCTGTTGGGGGGATGATTCATTCTATTAGTAATATTGATGACTATGAAATAATACGTGCAGAGGCAGCTTTTGCGCAGCTTTTTGGGTATACTTCTATTTTTAGAAGTTCTACTAAGGGTAGAGGAGTTTTTACTATGGAATTTTTATCTTTTAAAGAAAAAGTAGAGTGATGTTTTTTAATTTTTTTACTTAAAATTTATTTTTTAGAAATATGGTATAAATTATTTTATATTCGAATTTGTCTTTTTTATTTAGTTAATTGGCGTTGATTTTTATATTTTAATACCTTTTTTGGATTATTTTAATAATTAATAAATATAGAATATTTTTTGTCATTAAAAGATTATTTTTGTCTTTGAATGTTCTACTAGAATATTAAGGTGATTTTTTGATATTATGTCTTATTATTAATATTTTTTTATTTTAAAAATAAAGGAGGTTGTTTTATGCAGGGTGAGAATATGGTTTCAATTAGAGGTGGTAATAGAAAAAAGATACTCCTTAGTTTGAAAAATATGCAGTATTCAAGGACAGATTTGGCTCGTAGGTTATCATTGACAAATGCAGCTGTGACTATTCTTACTAATCATATGATAAAAGAGAATATTCTAGTTGAGGTTGGGTCAAAAGAATCAGATATTAAGAAGCATGGGAGGAAAGAAATACTTCTTGATATTAATAAAGATTTTGCATATTCAATGGGAGTGATTATTTCAAGTAATTATTTTCAGATAGGAATTGCTAATCTTAAATGTGAGGTTTTAATAAGTGAAACTTATTCCTTTGAACCACTAGTTAGTGCTTATGAGATATTAGAAAGAATTAAAGATCATATGATTGAAATTATTTGGAAGCATAATTTTTCAAGAGATAAGTTTATTGGATTAGGTTTTAGTATTACTGGGATAATTAAGGATAAGGAATCTGGTATTGTTAATGATAGCCATGGTGCATGGATTGAGAAAGATGTTCCTGTTAAGGCTATATTAGAGGAATATTTTTCACTTACTGTATACCTTGAGAGTTATGTAAAAAATCTTTCTCTTGCTGAATTTATGGGTAAGAATGTAGATAACATTATGTTTTTTGATTATACAGATACGGCTGAACTTTCTATTTGGTCTGATGGTAATGTTTATTCTGGTTTTAATAATAAATCTGGTATGGTTAGTCATATGGTCATTGATTATGGAGGGGAGAAAAATTGTCCTACGTGTGGAAATAAGGGATGTGTTAATATGTTGATTTCTAATTTTGCACTGCAGCGTTTGATTTCGAAAGAATTTATGAATGGAGAGATTCCTGAACTTTATGATAAGTATGAAAGTAGACTTAAAAAAGTTACAATATATGATATTTTTGCTCTTCATGATAAATATGATTTTATACATAAAATAATGGAGGATACAGTAAAATATTTGGCAATAGTTATTATTAATATTCAAAGGGTTCTTGATTTTAATTATTTAGTTCTTTATGGTCAAAGTTTTAAACTTAAGAGTTTTTTTGATTTACTTAAAGAGGAGATAAAAAGATTAAATAAAGAAAGTATAATATTAAAACTCAGTTCTCTAGATACTGAAGTATCTGTTGTTGGACCTGCTTCTAGTGTTATTTTCAATAAATTTTATTTGACAGGGGGAGATATTGATTAATATTTTCTTTTTTTGTATTGTATATTTTGTAGGATTTTTGCAAAAGAGGGTAGCTTTTAGTGTTTGAAAATTTAAGTGCAGGCTTTAAAGACTTTATAAAGTATGTTTCTGGGAAAGCTGTTATAAATGAAAAAAATATTGAAACAGCAATTGACACTATTAAGAATACCTTAATTGAAGCTGATGTTAATTTAAGAGTTGTAAGGCGTTTTGTAAATTCTGTTGTAGAAGAGGCAAAAGGAATTAAGGTTTTAAGAGGTGTTGATCCTAAGTCTCACTTTATTAAAATTGTTAATGATAAGCTTGTAAATTTTTTGGGAGATAAACATTCTGAGCTTATTTTAAATCCTATTAATAAATTGTCTTGTATTTTAATGCTGGGTCTTCAAGGTTCTGGTAAGACTACAACGTGTGCAAAGCTTGCTATGCGGCTTAAATCGGAGAATCGTAAAGTTCTTCTTGTTGCTGCAGATACATTTAGGGCCGCAGCAATTGAGCAATTGAAGGTTTTAGGTGCTCAAATTAACATTTCTGTTTTTGCTCTTGAGAATGAAGATAGTCCTATTAAAGTTGTAAAAAAATCTATTGAATATGCTAGAGTAGAGCTTTTCGATACTGTGATAATAGATACTAGAGGACGTCTTGAAGTTGAAGATTTATTGTTGAGAGAAATAATAGATATTAAAAATATTGTGGTTCCTACAGAGACAATATTAGTTGCAGATGCAATGACAGGTCAGGTTGCTGTAAATATTGCAAAAAAATTTAATGAGAGTGTAGGGATTACGGGTGTAATTTTTACGAAATTTGATTCTGATGCTAGGGGTGGTGCAATACTCTCGCTTAAGACTATTTGTGGAGTTCCTATTAAGTTTGTTGGGGTTGGAGAGAAACCCGAAGATCTTGATGTTTTTTATCCAGATAGAGTTTCTTCACGAATTCTTGGTATGGGAGATGTTGTTACTCTTGTAGAGAAAGCTCAGAGTATTATAGATAAGGAAGAGGCTTTAAAACTTGAAGAGAAAGTTAGAAAAGCTAACTTTAATTTTGAAGATTATTTAAATCAATTTAAATATATGCGTAATATGGGTGGGGTTTCTACTTTAATGGGGATGCTTCCTGGTGTGTCATCAGAAATGCTGAATCGTAATGTTAATGAGAGAGAACTGAAAAGGGAAGAGGCAATTATTCTTTCTATGACCCAAAGAGAAAGACGCAATCCTGTCATTTTAAATAGTTCTTCAAGGAAGAAAAGAATAGCTTTAGGAAGTGGGACAACAATTTTTGAAGTTAATAAACTTATTAAAAAATTTAGTCAAATAGTTTTAATGCTTAAAAAAATGAAAAATAAGAGCTTTCAAAACAAGATAGCATCTCTTTTTGGAGGTAAAGGAGGCATGGTAGATTGAGTGTTAGAATAAGATTAAAAAGGATGGGGGCAAAAAAGAGGCCTTATTATCGAATTGTAGTAATGGATTCTTCTTCGCCTAGAGATGGACGAGCTATTGAGGAGCTTGGGTATTATCATCCTGTTGAAAGGCAAAATCAAGTCAAAATAAATAAGAATAAATTTCAAGAATGGGTAGACAAAGGTGCTATTCCAAGTGATACTGTTAAGAGGATTTTAAATAAAAGTAATTTTAAAGTTGATAATTAGGAGGAACTAATGAAAGAGTACGGTAATGAAATTGAACTTATAGAATTTGTAGTAAAATCTCTTGTGGATAAAAAAGATGAGGTTAAATTGAATGTAGTTGAAGGTGAGAAATCAACTATTTTGGAATTAAGAGTTTCTGCAAATGATGTTGGAAAAATAATTGGAAGAAGAGGTCGCATTGCAAGGGCTATTAGGACGCTTCTTAGTGCTTGTGCTGCAAAAACAAATAGAAGAGTTCAGTTAGAAATTTTGGACTAATTTATGTTTGTAAAAGGCATAATATTGTCGTCTTATGGGATTAATGGATATGCTAAGATTAAAAGCATATCCAATGGTTTTAGTGATTTTTTTTGTTTAAAAAACAGTAAATTAGTTTTAAAAAAAAATTTTTGTTGTTTAGTTGAAGTTACAGTTGAAGACGTATCTTTAAGGAATAATTCGTTATTACTAAAGTTTAGGGAATTTAATGCGCCTGAGCCCATTAGAAATTTGATTGGTTTTGAATTATGGGTAAGTGATGAACTTGCATCTAAATTAGAACAAGATGAATATTATTTTGGCAAGCTTATTGGATATAGAGTAGTTAATGATGGAGTAGAATTAGGAATTGTTGTATCTTTTTTTGAATGTTCAAAATCAGTTCTTCTTGAAATTAAGGTTGGGGATAGATTATTTTTTGTTCCTTTTTTAGATGTTTATCTTGGAGATATTAATAGGGAACTTAAAACTATTGAGCTTAAGGTATTAGAGCTCTTACAATGAAAATTACAATTCTCTCTTTATTTCCTTCAATCATTACTCCATTTTTTGAAAATTCAATAATGAAAAAGGTTGTAGATAAGGGTATCATAAGTTATGAAGTCATATCTATTCGTGATTTTTCTAAAGATAAACACAAAAGATGTGACGATGTTCCTTATGGTGGGGGTGCAGGTATGGTTTTAAAAGTACAACCTATTGTTGATGCTCTTGAATATGTAAATGCAAATTCAAAGACTACGATATTTGTGAGCCCGTCTGGACTTAAGTATACTCAAAAATTGGCTTATGACTTGTCAAAGAAGGATGAACTTGTTATAATTTGTGGGAGATATGAAGGGCTTGATCAGCGTGTAATTGATTTGTATGTTGATCTTGAAATTTCAGTTGGAGATTATGTGTTGTCTTCAGGTGAAGTTGCAGCTCTTGTTATAATAGATAGTGTATATAGATTATTAGATGGTGTAATAAATCCTAATTCTTTGTGTGAGGAATCTTTTAGTTTTGAGTGTGGGTTGCTTGAATATCCTCATTATACTAGGCCTTATGAATTTAGGAATTTGAAAGTTCCTGATGTGCTTTTGTCGGGGCATCATGAAGAGATAAAAAAGTGGCGGCTTGTTAAGTCAGTTGAAAAAACTAAAAAAAATAGATTTGATTTGTACCTTAAATATTTGGAAATGAGAGGAGAAAAAAATGATGGATTTGATAAGAAAAATTGAGGCTAAAGGCAAGAGAGCAGAAAGTTTTGATTTTAGGGTAGGAGATACTATACGTGTTAGTTATAAAATCATAGAAGGAACTAACGAGAGAATTCAAAATTTTGAAGGTCTTGTTATATCTATTCAAAATAAAGGGATAGGTCAAACTTTTTTAGTTAGAAAAATTTCTTCAGGAATTGGAGTTGAGAAAATTTTTCCTATGCATTCACCTATTATCGAAAAAGTTCAGGTTTTAAAGAGAGGAAAAGTAAGAGGCGCTAAGCTTTATTATATGCGAGATAGAATTGGTAAAGCTGCTATGAAAGTAAAAGAACGTCTTGATGTTAAGAAACTTAAATATTGATAGTCTATCTAGATTCATTTTAAATAATGATTTCTCTTGAAATTTTATAATGGAATTTATAAAGTTTATTGGCGTTAATGAGGGGTTTGTATTTTTTGAGATATAAATCTTTTGAACTCAAGAGTGATTTTTTTTAAAAAAAGTTGGATTTAAGTATTTTGTTAAAGTATTTGCTGTTTTTGATAATTTTTGTTTAGTGTTAATTATACGTCTTTGTTCTAGGGTTTCTATTTATTTAAGAATGATAAATTTTTATTTTGTTATATAAAAAGGTAATTTTATTATTTCTATTTCTTTTCGATTAAAAAAGATGATTTTTTTATTTTTATCTTTTTATAGTATAAAGATTAAAGTCCATTTTAAATTAAGTTTTGTTTATTTTTTATAAACAAGAGAAAATAATTTGTGAGTTTAATAAATTTTGCTCTAGCTTTAAATATAAAAATATATTTAGATTTTGGTTGAAATGATATTATAAGAGATTTCAGGGCTCTCTTGTTTGTTATGATGGAAGCTGATAAGATATATTGAATTCCGTTTAATAATTTAAAAAATTGTGATTGTGGAGTAATGATTGTAAAATGTCATTAATTTGAGGAGGTATAAATATAAAAAATAGCTTTTTATTGATTAAATATGATGCGAAGTTTGCAGGTTGGTTAATGGGGGATAATTTTGTTGGTTTTGATTATTTTAAAATAATAGAACAGGTTTTATCTTTTGTTTATTCATTGAAGAGTGTTAAGTTATGAATAATAGGCAAATTAAGATTTAATACAATACTTTAATATTAAATTATTTTGTTACTAGAAAAAAATTGATAAGTATGCTAAATATAGCATTGAATTATATAGTTTTAATGATGAGCATCATTTAGAATATTTGTTTGATGTTCTTAAAGAGAAATATTACTCGTTTGTTTGACATTAATTGAAGGAGTTAATATTGAGGATGGATAGGAGTAAGTCCAGTGGGAATGATTTAGAGAGAGGAAGTAAATTTCCTTATTGGAAAATTAGGAAAGCACGATCTGAACTTAAGAAACAAAGTTCTTCTGTTTTAAGTAATGGTGCTAACAATAATAAATCTGTGGGTGTTAATTCTAATGGACATAAAAATTATAAAGGTAATAGACAAAAAGGATTGGGAAAATATCAAAGATCGTGCATAAAATTTAAAAAAATATGTCCTATTTGTGAAAAGCAAATTAAAGATATTCTTTCTTGTATGTCCATGAAGTTTGATGGAGAAGATAAGCCTATACATTTTGATTGTGCTATTGATAGGTTAAAATCTGAAAGTCAGTTTTTAAAAAATGAAAGTTTGGTATATAAGGGTGTTGGCAAATTTTTTGTTGTTGATAGGTCTGTTAGGGGAAATAATTTGTCTTTTAAAATTGTTAAGGAGATTAATTTTGAAAATTTAGAGAGTCGTCCTGATTGGCGACAAAAAATTCTTAATGATATGAATAAAGTATTTAAATTATATTAGTTATGAGAGCAGCATTATTTCCTGGTTCATTTGATCCTATTACATGGGGACATATTGATTTAGTAAAAAGAGCTTCGTTAATTTTTGATAAAGTAATTGTTCTTGTTGCTAATAATAGTAATAAGAGTTATTTGCTTAGTGATATTGAGAGATATGAACTTACTTTTGAGGTTATTATGTCTTTAGGATGGACAAAAATTTTTGTGGATAAATATGATGGAGTTATTTTAGATTATGCTTTGAAGAATAATATTGGTTTTATTGTAAGAGGTGTTAGAGCGTTTCATGATTTTGAATTTGAATTTGAGAGATATGTTGTTAACAATAAGCTGAATTCTTCAATAGATACAGTATTTTTACCAAGTAGTGATAAATATTTATTTGTAAGATCAGATCTTGTTAAAGAATTGATAAAAAATAAAAATTTTAATCTTTCAAATTTTATTCCAGAGTTGGTACAAAAAAAGTTGAAATCTAAATTTATTGACAAATTATCTTGATAATATATATATTATTAAGATACGTTTGTTGATGTTTAAGGAGACAAAGATATGGCTGTTCCAAAATTTAAGCCTTCAAAGTCTAGAAGTAGGACGAGGCGCAGTATAAATATGAGGAAAAAAATTCCTCAATTTCAGGAATGTTCAAATTGCGGTAACCTGGCAATAAGGCATAGAATATGTGCAAAGTGTGGTTATTATCGAAATAGTCAATACTTAGAATTAGGATTATAGTTTGAACGAGGAATGTTTGTTTATGGATCAAAATGAGATTTTTAAAAAGGTTAGGTCTATTATATCCGAGCAGCTTGACAAGAAAGAAGATGAGATTACTATGGAATCTAGGTTTGTTGAAGATCTTGGTGCAGACAGTCTAGATATTTATGAGCTTTTATATTTACTTGAAGAAGCATTTGATGATAAAATTCCAGAAAATGAAGCTAGCGAGTTTGAGACTATAGGTGATGTTGTTGCTTTTATTGAAAAGAAGAAGGGTTAACTATAATGGGTTCTTCAGTAGTGAAGTTGGATGTGGATCGAAAACAAAAGTTAAATGAGTTTTTAATGGGTCTGCATATTGATTTTAATGACATTTATTTGTTAAATATGTCTTTAAGTCATTCATCATATGCAAATGAATTTGATCAGAAATATGCTAATAATGAGAGATTGGAATTTTTGGGAGATTCTGTTCTTAATCTTATTATTACAGATTATTTGTATAAATTTTATCCTGATAAGAGTGAAGGTGAGCTTAGTAAAGCTAGGTCTTATATTGTTAGTGAAGATTCTCTTTCTAGTATTGCTCGAGAACTTAATCTTGGTAATTATATTTTGCTTGGTAGAGGTGAAGAAAATAATGATGGACGTAATAAGAAAGGCATTCTTGCAGATGCTATTGAAGCTTTTGTAGGTGCACTTTATCTTGATGGGGGCTTTTCAAAAGCCTCTACTTTTGTGGTAGAACTTTTTGAAGTACATATAAGGTTAATGTTTAATCGTGGTGATTTTAAAGATTATAAAAGTTTATTGCAAGAATATGTTCAAAAAAAATATAAAATTTCACCAAGTTATAAATTGGCTAAAGAATTAGGCCCTGATCATAATAAGATTTTTTGTGTTGAACTTTATGTTAATGATAAATTTGTATCTAATGGCAAAGGAAAGTCTAAAAAAGAGGCTGAGATGATAGCAGCTGAAATGGCACTTAAAAATATTGTGAATATTGATCTTTAATCTTTTGAAGCAAAATTTCTTTCTTATTTAATTTAGGCTCTATTAGTACTTCATTAAGTAGATGATTGAGAATTATACCAGTGTTTTTGTGGGTTCTTAATTGGAACTTTTTAACATCGTTGCCATTTATTTGCAATTCTTTTAAAGATAATGGATCTCTTAACAGCTTATTATTTTTAATCTTGTTTGTTATAAATTTAAACTTGTTGTTTTTTCCTTTAAGGGCTTTATATATATCAAGTGTTTCTTTATAATTTTCTCTGGTAGTTTTGCTTAAAAAAATTCTAATATGATATAATTTTTTTGGATTTAATTTATGAATTGCGTTGATAGTTGTTTTATATAATAATATTAGTTTAATGTCTTTGTTTGAAAACTTGAGTAATTTTAAGTTTTGTTTTAAATTTGATATGTCTTGTTTTATAGTAAAAATAACTATTGCTTTTAAATAAAATTTATTTTTATTTAAAAGAGTAATTTTTTTTATTAATTTTTTGTTTATTTCTATGTTAAAAAAGTATTTAAAAAAATTTATTTTTTGTAAATATTTGATTCCCTTTGTTGGATTTTCTCCCTCTAAAAGTTTAATAAATTCATTATTGATTCTTTCTTTTGATAGAAATAAAATATTGTTTTTTTTGTATTTCATGGAAATTAATGTATTCTTATCAATTGTGAAATTCAGTGTGGATGCAAATCTTGCAGCTCTAAGAATTCTAAGAGCATCTTCTTCAAATCGTTTATTTGGATTTCCTATGCATTTTATTATTTTTTTATTAAGATCTTGTTGTCCATTGTAGTAATCTATTATTTCGAAGTTAAGTGTATGCATTGCGATTGCATTTATTGTGAAGTCCCGTCTTTTTAAGTCTTCCTTTAAATTTTTTGTAAATTTTATTTGTTTAGGAGAGCGTTTGTTTTCATAATCTATGTCTATTCTATAAGTTGTGATTTCAAAAATTTTTTTATTAAAGATTATACTTATTGTTCCATGTTTTATTCCTGTTTGTATATTTTTTGGAAATAATTTCATTATTTCTTTTGGAGTTGCATTTGTTGTAAAATCAAAATCATAAGGTATCTTTTTAAGAAGTAAGTCTCTTAATGCGCCTCCTACTAGGAAAAATTCATAGTTATGGTTATTAAAGATTTGACTAATTTTTATTATATCTTTAGTGTTATTACCTAGATTCATATAGAAATATATTATAGTTGAAATACTATTTTTTCTAAGGTTAAGATAAGGTTTTAGTTTATTCTTAAATATCATAAAATAATATTTATTCGATTTATATTAAATATTTATAAATGGGGTTTTATGGACAAGAGTAATGTTAGTGTATATGATTCTATTGATAAACTTTCAAGAGATTCAAGGGCTAAATTGATAAGAGAAATTAAAAAAAATTAAGTTTAAATTCTTCGGTATTATCTTTGAATAGTTCTAATTATTTAGATTCAGATTCTGCTGTTCAGGTTGATGATTTTCTCTCTAAAAAATTTATGGAAGAATCTTTTTGGATAAGAATATGGATATATATCTTAAGTTTTTTTCAGAGAGATCGAACTAAAGAAGATGTTTATAAAATATATCTTCTTAAAAACTTAGAAAGGCGTGTGAATAATATGTACAAGAATTCTGTGATAGATTTTAGAAAAGGTTATTTACGGGTAGGTTTTGTAGAAATGTTTTTTGAGTTTTATTGTCACTTGGTAAAACTTAAAGGATATTTTAGGATGTTAGAGTCAGATAATATTGTGGAACAGGCGATGTTTGAGATTATTCAAGGTAAAATACCTAACTCTAAAAGCAAGATGGAAGATTTTTTAGAATCTGAAGAATATGAGCAATTTGTAAAAAAAGATAAGAGTCAAAAAGAGTTAGACGAGATTATTAAGGTAAAGATTAGTAATTATATTAGTTCAATACCTTCGCAAATTTATGTGGTTGTAGAAGAGATGTTTGAATTTTTTTATATTTTAAATAGTGTTGCATTTTTTCCTTATAAATCTTTTTTTTCTTTCTTTGATATTGAACTTTTAGATGATAAGGATAATTTTGATATTGCTGATCTTGATGGGACAATTAGTACTAGCTTTGAGAGTGTTGATAAATATTTTAAATGTTTTTGTGAGATTGTGCATACGTTAAGAGATGTTGTAATAAATGAAGAGGTGTTAAAAATTATTATTAAAAATTATTTTTTGATAGTAAAATCAAATGAAAATGGGATTTTAAATGAAGAGAACCTTTTGGATGTCGATTCTATTTTTAAAAATATGTTGGGTATTATTATAAAACTTATTAATTTGTCAAAAACCTTGCCTTATTTAGATGTTTTTAAAATTTATTATGAAAATCCAGTGTTAACACCAAAAAAATATGTTCCTTGTTTTGATGTTCGAAGTTTTTATGAAAATATTTTATTTTTAAATGTTAGTGAACAACTTGTTGAGAATTATTCTAAATCCGTTACATCTATGGCAACTAAGGAACTTAAAAGTTTAATTAAAAATTATAATGTCATTATGAATTTAGATAAGATAATTTTTAAAGGATTAGATCTTGACTATTCAGTTTTTAAGAAACTTTACTTTATGAATGAATTTTTCAAATGTATTTATGATGTGAGAATGATGGAAGTTCTTAAAACTGTAAACAATGTAGTACTTGCTCATAATACTGATTTAAGAAGTTTGTATATTAAGCTTGAGAGAGATATCAATATATTGAGAAAAGAAATTTATGATTTATATTTTGAGCTTAATTATCGAAATGGAGAGTATGAAAATTATAATAGCGAAGATTATAGCAGTGATGATTCTTATAGAGATAAAACTTTAGAATGGTGCTTAAAGGAGGTTGAAACAATTAAAAGGTTAGTATTTAAGTTTATATCTTGTTTTGTTGATCTTAGGGAAAAATATATTGCTCTTTTGGATAATAATAATGCTTTTATACAAAGTGCTCTTAATATGTTTAATAAATTATCAACAGAAGATAATGTTAAAATCAGTTTAAGTTATGTTATTAATAATATGTTGCTTATCGTTAAGCAAGCTCTTTTTGTGCTTGAAAATTTATAGTTTATTATGAAAAACTATAAATCAAATGATTTGATAAAATTATCTTCACTTCTTATTAGGGTTTTGGTAATAGTTTTATTTCTTAATTCTATACTTAGTTTTTTTATGTTTTTAGCTGGTGCTTATAATATTTTTATGCATTCTTTTCAAAAATTTTCTCTTGAGTTTACAATTGTATTAAGTTCTGTTTCTTTTGGTCTTGAGATTACTAGAGCGATATTTTTTTATGTATTTAGAGGACGAAAATTTAAACATTGTGTTATTTTGATTTTGAGTTTTGTTATTTGTTTTTGTTCTTTTTTTATAAAAGTTTTTCTTGATTAGGTAGTTGATTTATTTTAAATTTACTATTGACTAATGTATTTTATTTTTATAAACTAACCATTAACTTTATTATGCCGACTTAGCTCAGTCAGGCCAGAGCAGCGGTCTTGTAAACCGCTGGCCGTCGGTTCGAATCCGACAGTCGGCTTTATGGGGCGGTACCGAAGTGGTTAACCGGGGCAGACTGTAAATCTGTTGGCTTTGCCTACGTGGGTTCGAATCCCACCCTCCCCACTTTAAAGGTTATATAGTTTGTCTAAATGTTTTGGGAGGTCTTGTTTTATCATTTAGAGTATAGCTTTAATGTTAAGGTTAATGCATCTTAAAGTATTTTGATATTCATTGTAGTAAAATTAATTTAATATTTATAGATTATATTTTGTAGGGATAATGTGTTTTTTGTTTATTCTTTAGTTGAAGGTATGTAGACGTTATTTTCTTCTTTTAAAAGAGATTTTGTATTCTTATGGTAATAAAAAAGATTTTTATTTCCCTTTTTGTGTTTTTGCTTTTATTATTCATTTTTTTATCTTTCTTATATTTTTTAAATTCTTCTCCTCTTAAATCTGATTTGGTATATGAATTTGAAATTCAAAAGGGATGGGGGGTTAAAAAAATTGCTTGGGAGCTTAAGAGAAAGGATTTAATTAGATCTGCTAAATTATTGATAGCAATTTCTTATTTTCTTGGTAGTGATAAAAACTTTAGAGAAGGCAAGTATTTGATTAATGGTTATTGTTCGACTTTTGATGTTTATAAAGAGTTTTTAAAAGGAAGACCTATACTTCCTATTAATATTACTATACCTGAAGGGTATACTGGTAGAAGAATAGCTTTAAAATTGAATGAATCAGGTATTATTAGCAATGTACAAAGTTTTATTGATTTAATCAATGATGTTAACTTTGTTAATGAACTTGGACTTGAGTATGATTCTGTTGAGGGATTTTTATTTCCAGATACTTATAAGTTTTATAAAGGTATGGATATGAAAGAAATAATTAGAGTTTTTGTTAGCAACTTTTTTAACAAACTTTATTCTATTGGTATAGATTATAAATCGTATTCTAGTAAGGATCTTTATGATAAAGTTATTATTGCGTCTATTGTTGAACGTGAATATAGAGTTAAAAATGAAGCACCAATAATGGCATCTGTTTTTTATAATAGAATAAAATCTAATATGGCATTGCAATCTTGTGCTACAATTGAGTATATTATTACTGAAGAGTTAAATAAGCCCCATCCCACAAGAATTTATTTTTCAGATTTAGAGATTAATTCTCAATATAATACTTATATTAATAAAGGTTATCCTCCAGGACCAATTGCTAATGCTGGAATTGTATCTTTAACAGCAGCCTTTTTCCCAGATAATACAAATTATTTGTTTTTTGTTATAAAAGATCCTAAAGTCGGGACACATAAGTTTTCTTCGGTTTATAGTGATCACCTTTTAGCTGCAAATAGTTATATTCGTAGTTTTATTACTAAGGATTAAATACAATATGGAATATGCTAAAATCATAGATTTAATTAAACAAAGAGTAGATATTGTTAATATAATAAGTGAACATGTTTCGTTGGTTAAATCAGGAGCTTTTTATAAAGGTCTTTGTCCTTTTCATGCTGAGAGAACACCTTCTTTTACTATAACCCCTTCTCAAGGACTTTTTTATTGTTTTGGATGCAAAAAAGGGGGAGATGTTGTTAAATTTTTAATGGATATTGAAAAACTTAATTACAATGATGCTGTTGATTCTTTGTGCACTAAAATAGGAATTGAATATGATAGTGCTACAAGAAGTATGGGAATTAAACGTAAAATTCATGATAAGACATTAATTTCAGAGATATATAATTTAAATGCTAAGTTAATTAAAGTTTTTGTATTTTTTTTAAATAATAATCAAAAAATTTTGAGTTATATTTTTCAAGAGAGGAGAATATCAAGAGAGATTGTTGATTTGTTTAATATTGGTTATTTATTATGTGATGTTGTAGGTAAGTCAAGTTTTTATGATTTTTTAGTCTCAAAAGGATATTCTAGTAGTATTTTAAGTAAGAGTGGTTTGTTTGCTAGTCGAAGGGAAAAGTTTTCAATTTTGTCTGGAAGATTAATCTTTCCAATTAAAGACTTTAAAGGAAATGTGGTAGGATTTGGAGGTAGAATTTTAGGTAAAAATAATGGCTCTAAATATATTAATTTAAGTGAAACAAGAGTTTTTAAAAAAAGAGAGTTACTTTATGGGTTTTATGAAGGCCTTTCTATGATTAAGGAAACTAGATCTATCATTTTAACGGAAGGATATATCGATGTTCTTGCATTCTTTACAGCGGGTATCAAGATAGCCGTTTCTACACTTGGTACTTCTTTTTCAACACAACATCTTGCTTTAATTAAGAGATATGCCGATAAAATACTAATATGTTTTGATGATGACATGGCTGGACTTGTAGCTACTTTTAAAGCATATCAAATTTGTTTGCCTTTTAATATTGATGTAAGTGTAATTAGGATGAAATATGGAGTTGATCCTGCAGATGTTTTAAAGAATAAGGGTGTTTCTGTTTTAAGTAATATGGTTAATGATAGCTGTGATGCTTTTGAATATCTTTTAGAAAAATATTCTCTAAAATATGATTTAAATAAAACTACAGATTTAAACAGTATGGTTAATTTGTTTATAAATTTGATAGGTCTATCAAGTACTAATACACAAAGAGATCTTCTATTGTTAAAACTTGAGAGTAAATTAGGTGTTAAATTGGAAACTTTAAGAAAAGATTATTATAGTATGAGAGAAAAGAAAGCAATTGCTAGCTATAAGAAGAATGCATGTTCTTATGAGGTAAATACCTATGAGAGATATTTATTGGTTGCCTTATTGAAAGACTTTAATTATTTTACTATAATAAGGCGTAATATTAATGATAGTGACTTGTATGATATTGATGTAAAAAAAATTTTTGTATGTTTTGAAAATTTGTTTGATAATAATAAGAGTTTTTCATTGTTTAATTTAAAAGAATTATTAAAAAATAAATATGGTAGTATTAGTGAAATTTTTTTTGAAAATATGTTACGAGTAGAGTTTGAAGTGGATGATGAGATGGTTAAGCAAATTTTGTTTGCAATTAAAAAGAGAAAAGTAGAAAATAGAATTTTGGCATTTAAAGAGATGATCAAAAATTATGTTTCGATAGATGCTAAAGCCCAGATAAGAGAATTGATGTTTTTAAATATGCAAAGAGAAAATCTGAGGATATATTTAAATGAATAGTGTAGATAATAAAGACTTGCAGGCTTTTAAGAAAAAAAATTCAAAATTAATAAAGACTATTTTAAATTATTTGGGAGATAAAAAGGAAATTACTTTTGAGGACCTATCAACTTTTTTATCAGGAGATATGTTAGAGCCTGATAATATTGATTGTATTTATGGAATTCTTGAAAATGAGGGGATAGGTTTGATTAATGAAAAAATAGGGTCAGATATTTGTGATGTTGATGAACTTGATGAGGCAAGTAAGCTTGATAGTCAATGTATGATGTTAGATGATGCTATTCAGGTTGATGATGAGCTTGATGATAAATTGGATGATTTTGATGATGAAGTTTTAGACAAAGAAGATTATAATTCAGGATACATTAAGAGTGGTTTATTAAAAGATAGTAATTCTGAGGATCCAATAAGACTTTATTTAAAAGAAATAGGAAAAGAGTTTTTATTAACTGGAAATCAAGAAGTAGAACTTGCAAAACAAATGGATTCTGGGGAGAGTATAATTGAAAATATTCTTAAGAACGAGGGATTAGTTATAGAGAATTATTATAATTTGGTTAATGCTATTTATTCAAGAGTTGACAAAGAGGAATTTTTTAAAAAAGATAGAGAAAGGGAAAAAGATAATAATTTTGATTATTATAACAAAAAAAAAAGAATTACTTCATTTTACAAATCTTTGTTAAAGCCATTCCAGGATCGTCTAGTCAAGTATGTTGAGAGAAAGCATAGATTATATGAACTTGGTGAGGATATTTTTGAAGAGAGTATTACTAATGAGAGATTACAGATAAAAGAGCTTCTTAAGTCGATTCCTTTATATCAGGAGGAATTACGTCTGTTTTCAGATGATTATATTGATTCTGCTAGCAAGATAAAAGATTTAAAGAGGCAACAAAAATCTATACTGGATAGATTGAAAATAGATAAGGTGCGAAATCTTAGAATTCTTGGCAGGGATTTGGCTATTCCTGAGAAGAGAGAGAGAATAGAAAAATCTTTAAATATTAGGGAAGATTTAATTAAGGAACAAATTACAGAAGCTCAACTTGCTCAAAAAGAACTTGAGAGGATTGAGATGTATTATGAATATCCAATGGATAAGATAATAAGTATGTCAGAAGAGATCCTTAAGGGTAAACAAATGATGCAACATGCAAAGGATCAATTAATTAAAGCTAATTTGAGACTTGTTGTAAGTATTGCTAAAAAATATGCTAATAGAGGTTTACATTTCTTTGATCTTGTTCAAGAGGGTAATATTGGTCTAATTAAAGCGGTTGAAAAATTTGAGTATAAAAGGGGATTTAAGTTTTCTACTTATGCTACATGGTGGATTCGTCAGGCAATAACAAGATCAATATCAGATCAGGCACGTACCATTCGTGTACCTGTACATATGATTGAACAGATAAATAGACTTAATAGGGAAACAAGATATTTAGTTCAGATTTTAGGTAAAGATCCAACAGATGAAGAGTTATCAATTAGGCTTGGTTGGGATCTCAAAAAAGTAAAAACCGTAAAGAATGTTTCAAGAGAACCTGTTTCACTTGAAACACCAATTGGAGAAGAAGAGGATTCTGTGCTTAGTGATTTTATTGAAGATAAGGCGATTAAAAATCCAGCAAAGCATACATCTTTTGTTATATTACAGGATCAAATAAGGGCAGTTCTTGGAACTTTGCCAGAGAGAGAACAAGAAGTTGTTAAGATGAGATTTGGTCTTGAGGATGGATATTCTTTAACTCTTGAAGAAGTGGGATTATATTTTAATGTTACAAGAGAGAGAATTAGACAAATTGAGTCTAAAGCCTTGAGGAGACTTAAGAATCCAAAAAAAACCCAGAAACTTAAAGATTATTTGGAAGATTTAAATTGAATAAGGAGGTCTTCGTGGAGAGTAATATTGATATATTGAGAAATCTTGAAGGTATATATAAGTCTAAATTTGAACTTGAAGAACGCCAAAGGAATATTCCTAAATATTTGCAAACTAAAAAAGTTCAAATTGATGGACTTGTTGAGACTTTTGCCGAATTGCAATTACGATTTAAGGAATATCAAAAAGAAGATGCATCTTTGAAATTAGATATTCAAGATATTAATGTAAGAAAGAGCAAGGCTGAAGAGAAAATTGATAGTATTAAGACTCAAAGGGAGTATGAGGCTCTTGAAAAAGAATTGCAAACTATTATTGATGATGAAGTTGCTATTAGAAAGAAGATGACACATATTACTGGGCTTAAGACTAAAGTAGACAGGGAAATAGCCGATGTTAAGAGTAAACTTGAGATTGAGCAAAATATTTATGCTGTTGAGAGTAATGATCTTGAAAATGAACTTTTAGAAATTGTCAAAAAACTTGATTCTATAAAAAGTGAAGAAGAAAAATATTCTTCTCGTATGGATGAGGACTTTTTATTTAAATTTCAAAGAATTATTCGCAATAAATCCAATGGAGTTGTACCTTTAATTGACAGTGTTTGTAAGGGTTGTCATATGATACTTCCTGTGGAATTTGCAAATAAGGTGAGGCGTGAACCAGATGATATTAAGTTTTGTCCTTATTGTAGTAGAATACTTTATTATCAGGATAAATTTGAAGTTGGGTTGGGGATGGTTCCTGGTGGTTTAGCAGATCTTATAGAATAATATTTTAAAATTTATGTGTGTATTTGAAGTTGATATCCAGTCATCGCTTAATATACTGTATTTCAGTATCTTGAGAGGAAAGTCCGAGCTCCAATAAGAGCATAATGCTAGGTAATGCCTAGGAGTTGAAAGACTTAAGATAGTGTCACAGAAAATTACCGCCTTAGGGTAAGGGTGAAAAGGTGAGGTAAGAGCTCACCGCTTATTTAGTGATAAATAAGGTCAAGACAAACCTCATTAGGAGCAAAATCAAGTAAACAAGCTTCCTTAGCTCTTGAGGATATGCTTGTGGGTAGATTGCATGATTTTTTCAGTGATGGAAAAACAAGATAGATGATGACATAATACAGAACTCGGCTTATGGATATCAACTTAAATTTTTTAGAGAATCTTTATGGGAATCAATTATTTGAAATTTATTTTTTATTTTGTTATAAGTTTATCACTTGTATTCTTTCTTTTTTTTATTTTATCTTATTTAAAAGCTTTTTCTAATTCTTATTTAAAAGCAGGTCCTACCGAGGTAAATTTGCTTGTTTTATGGGAGAATAAGGAGTACAAAGAAATAATAGATTATGCTGAGAATGGTATTAAAGAAAATAAATTTGATTTTAATCTAAATTTACTTCTTGGATTTTCGTATTTTTATTATTCTTTAATGTTAAATGATAGTTATTTAAAAAATCAATTTTTGGATAACGCAATAGAAAGATTGAGGTTTTTAATGTCTATTAATGATGATGTTCCTATGAGTTCACTTTATTATATTTTGGGAAAAGCTTATTCTCATAAGGGTGAGTATTATAGTGATCTTTCTGTTAAATATTTAAATAAGTCTTTATATGCAAGTAGTTTTGATTTTGTAAATGTAAAAAAAGATATTTTTGAGTATTTGGGGTATTCTTATCAACTTTTAAGAGATTATAATTCTAGTTTAAAATTTTTTGAAAAGGCTTATAGAGAAAATAAATCTGATCTTATTCTTTGGAGTTTGGCATATGTTAATTATAAGGCAGGAGATATTGATAAGAGTATTGAATATATAAATAAATTTTTAGAAGAAGAGCATGGATCATTAAAAGGAGATAAGCGAGATGATAATTTAGTGCAAAAGGTATATTTACTTTATGGAAATATTTATTTTGAGAGAAGTGCTTATGAGGATGCCTTTAATTGCTATGATAAAGTCTTGAAAATTAATAGTTTAAATCCTAATGTTTATGTTAAAATAGGAGACATATATAGAAAAAGAGATAAAGATTATCCTAAGGCTAGAAAATATTGGCGAGAAGCATTAAGCATTAATCCTTATTTAGAAGAAGCAAGGGAAAGGCTTAAAATTAGCCCGGAGGATTTTTAGAGGGAGATTGATTTGAATTTTTTTAAATCTTTTTTGATAGATATTGGTATTGATCTTGGTACATGCAATACTTTGGTTTACATTAAGGATTATGGTGTAGTTATGAGTGAACCTTCGGTAGTTGCTATTGATGTTAATAAGAATAATAGGGTGGTAGCTGTTGGTCGTAATGCAAAGAAGATGCTTTGGAAAACACCAGAGAATATTAAGGCAGTAAGACCACTTCGTGATGGTGTTATTGCTGATATTGAGAATACAGAAAAAATGATTCGGTATTTTATAGGTCAGATTTTTTCTCGAAAAAAATTATTTTTTAAACCAAGAATGGTAATAGGAGTTCCAACTTGTATTACTGAAGTTGAGAGAAGAGCTGTAAAAGAGAGTGCAATGAATGCTGGTGCTCGTGAGGTTAAAGTTATTGAAGAATCTCTTGCAGCTGCTATTGGATCTGATATTCCTATTTTTGAGCCAACAGGTCATATGGTATGCGATATTGGAGGAGGAACTACCGAAATATCAGTTATTTCTCTTGGTGGTATGGTTGTAAGTAGAGCTATTAGAACAGGTGGTGATGAATTTGATGAGAGTATCATTAAATATATGAGGAATGCTCATAATATTATTATTGGACAACAAACAGCTGAAAAATTAAAAATTAAAATAGGTAATGTTTATCCAGATACTCATAATTTGAAAATAGAGACAATAGATATTAAAGGAACAGATGCTGTTACGGGTCTTCCTAGAAAGCAAATTATTGATTCTATGGAAGTAAGAGAGTCTTTGCAAGAACCTATTAGTACCGTTGTTGATGAGGTTAAGAGAACTCTTGGGGCAACTCCTCCGGAGCTTGCAACTGATATTGTTGAGCGTGGCATTATATTAACAGGAGGTGGGGCTCTTCTTAAAGGACTTAGTAGGCTTTTATCAAAGGAAACAGGAGTTCCAGTTTACGTTGCGGATAATCCTCTTTTATCTGTAGCTGTTGGAGCTGGTCTATTTTATGATTATGCTAATAGAATAGATATTAGTAAAAATATATATAGTTTTATTAATGAATAAATATGAAGTTTCTTGTTAATTTCAGGGATTTTATTAAAGTAATAACTGTATTAATATTTGCTACTATTCTTATGTTTTATGATACAAATGGTTCTAGGGTGAAGAAAAGAGATGATTTTTTTATTTTTACTTTAAATTCATATATTCAAAGGAATATGTATGAATTTTTTAATTTTGTCTCTAGTATTTTTAAAGCAATAAATGAATATAAAGATTATGGTGAGACTATAGAAGCTTATAAGAAGCGCATACAACAACTTGAGATAGTTATTCAGAATGTTCAAGTATTAAGACAAGAAAATTCTAGACTTAAAGAACAACTTGAATTTTATTCGGAACATTCTAATGTTTTTATTTCCGCCGAGATAATTTATCTAAATTATGCAAATATTTCATCTCTAATGGCAATTAACAAAGGTTATAATGATGGTGTTCAAAAAGATATGATAGCCGTTGCTTATCAAGATGGATTTAGTGGTCTTGTTGGCAAAGTTGTCAAAGTTTATGCAAATACTTCAAGAATCTTACCTTTAACCAGTTATGAAAATTTTGTTTCTGCGAGAATTCAAAATAGTAAATTTATAGGTCTTGTTGAAGGTAAGGGATATGGTGAGGTTCTTGAGATGAATTATGTTAATAAATTGGCTGAAAATTTTTTGAAAGTTGGGGATTCTGTTGTTACGGCTGGTTTTAGTGATTATCCTGGTGGCATTTATATAGGTAAAATTACTCATTTTGATGTTCTTGAATATAATTCGCTTTTGAGTATTAAAATTGAACCCATAATAATTTTAGATAAATTAGAATATGTGTTTTTGATTAAGGGTGATGAGAGGATGAAAAATTGATATGTTTTATATTGTATTATATTATTAGCGTGCTTTTGGGACAAATTTTTCAATATTATTGTGATATAGGTTTTTCTTTTTCAGTAGATATATTTTTAATTATTTTAATTTTTAATTCTTTAAATTTTGCTTTTAATGTAGGTTTGATTTCAAGTATTTTACATGGTTTTATTATGGAATATTTTAATGGATTGCCACTTGGTTTTTTTGTATTTTGTTATGTTTTAGTATTTTATCTGCTCTATAAAATCAAGATAGTTGTTCCAAAAAGTATGTTTAGTGTAACAATGTTTTTTATTTTTTCAAAATTTATTATTTGGTTTGTAGCAATGATTTTTGCAGATTTTGTTGATCTTAAAGGTTTTAATTATTCAATATTTGATCTAAATCTTATTATCAATATAGTATTTTTAAATTTTTTATATCCAATTTTAAATTATTTCACAAGGAGTTTTTATACTATTAGGGAGGAATATTAATTAAAATGAAACTTGTTTCGGGTATTAGATATAAGTTTGGAATGTTTCTTCTATCTTTCGTTTTTTTTTCTTACCTTTTTACTTTATTTAAGATGCAGATTGGAAAACATTTGTTTTATGATAGGGAAGCAACAGTTCTTTTATCTAGAGTTGAAAAGGTTAGTGCTTCAAGAGGAGAGATCTTAGATTCAAATTTTAATGTTCTTGCAAATAATCTTACAGTTTTTGTTTTAAAGATTAGCTTGGAACAATATTATAGTATGTCTGTTAAAGATAGAGATGAAATGTTAAATTTTTTATCAGATATTTTAGGTATTGATAGGGAACCTATTCTTTCTAAAATTGAGGCTACTAGAGGGTATTTAAAGGATGTGGAAATAATTGAACTTAATCCAGAAATGTTATTTAGGATTGCTGAGAAGAGAAGTTATTATCCTGCTCTTTTGTGGACATATTCATTTAAAAGGAATTATTTGGTAGATGATTCTTATTCTCATCCTATTGGATATGTTGGTAGGATTAATCAGAGGGAATTACGTGCTTTTTATAATGTTAAAGGATATGATAACAATTCTACAATAGGAAAATTAGGAGTTGAGCAAATTTATGATAGTTATATTAGAGGAAAAGAAGGTTTAATTAAATATAGAGTAGATTCTAGAGAAAGAAAAATAGATAGTGGTTCTATTATCGAGCATATGATACCTGGTCATAATATTGTTTTAAATATTAATAAAGATATTCAGATGCTTGCTAAGAATACTTTAGGTAAGAGATATGGAACTGTAGTGGTATTAAAGCCTTCAACAGGAGGTGTTATGGCGTTGCATAATTATCCTTATTATTCAATGAATGATGTTTATAATAAACATTCTAGAGAGGATTATTCGTTTTTAAATAGAGCAATCCAGTCGGTTTATCCACCTGCATCTATTTTTAAACTGGTTATGGCTACGGCTTTGTTAGAAGAACAAGTTTTAGATAAAAATAAAAAACTTCATTGTCAGGGCTATTTTAGGGTGGGAAATAGAATGTTTCATTGTTGGAATCGTGTTGGGCATGGTTATGTTGATTTAGAGCATGCTGTTGCTCATTCATGTAATGTTTATTTTTATATGGTGGGACTTAAATATCTTGGTGTTGAGAGAATAGTTAAATATGCAAAAGAATATGGTTTTGGGGAAAAAACAGAGATTGATTTACCAAATGAAGTTTCTGGACTTCTTCCAAGTCCAGAATGGAAAGAGAAAACTTTCAGTCAACCTTGGGTAGGAGGTGATACTGTTAATTTTTCAATAGGTCAAGGCTTTTTAAATGCTACTCCTATTCAGATTGTAAATATGGTAGCTATGATTGCCAATGAAGGTGTTATTTATAAACCAAGAATTGTTAGTAAAATTTTAAATGGTAATACTAATGAAGTCATTCTTGAAAATGTTCCTGAAGTTCTTAGAAAAACAAATATTATTAGTAAACGTACTTTTAGACTTTTGAAAAAATATATGAGAAATGTTGTAACTTATGGTACTGCTAAAAATTCGGTTTTAACAAAAGCTGTTGAAGTTGTAGGTAAGACAGGTACAGGACAAACGGGTGTTATTGGGGTTGAAAATAGTTCTTTTGTTGGTCTTGCTCCTTATAATGAAGTATCGAGTAAACAAATTGTTATTTTTAGTTTTGTTGAGGGAAGAAGTAATGCAGGTATGTGGCCTGCTAAATCTGTAGATTTAATGATGCAAGGAATTTTTGCTAAACAGAGTTATGAAGATATTCTTAGAGAATATAAACCATGGTATATTAGGTAAAATATGGCTGTTTTTAGAAAAAGTTATGATAGTTTGACATTATTTAGTTTAGTAATGATATCTTTTATTGGGATTTTGCTTATATATTCCAGTGATTATACTTCTAATGGTTCTTTAATGAAAATAGAGTATATTAAACAGATTATATGGGTTATTGGTGGGTTTTTTGTAATTTTTGTAGTAGGAAGGTATGATCTTAAGATCATATATGGTATGGTTTATCCTTTATATTCTTTATTAGTTATTTCTTTGATTTTTACTGCTGTTTTTGGTATTACTGTTAATGGAGCTAAATCTTGGATTGGGATTTGGAAATTAGGTGGACAACCTTCAGAATTTGGGAAAATTATTGTTATTTTAACTCTTGCCAAATTTTATAGTAGTAAAAATGAATATCATAATTTCTTTGCTTTTGTTTTTGCATTTATTATAATTTTACCTGTTATTCTATTTGTATTCTTGCAGCCTGATTTTGGTACAGCTATAGTTTATTTGAATATGTTTATCTTTATTTCTTTCTTTGCTGGTGTAGATATACACTATATTTTATATTTTACTTTAACAGGATTTTTATCATTTATTTTTGTAGTATTGCCTGTTTGGTATGAATATAAAGCGGATATGGGTAATACATTATATTTAATCTTTTCTAATAATTTTTATTTTAAGGTAGCTTTTTTGGTATTGGCCTTGATATTTTTATCCTCTGTTATAGGTTTTTTTATTTCAAAATATAACTTGAATATTAGGCTTATTTATTTTTATATATCATTTGTGAGTTCTATTTTGTTAATAGCAGCTTTTTGTTCTAAATTTCTGTCAAAATTTATGAAGCCTTATCAAATTAAGAGATTTTTAGTTTTCTTAGATCCAAATATTGATCTTAAAGGTGCTGGTTGGAATTTAAATCAGGTAAAGATTGCCATTGGTTCTGGAGGTATTTTGGGTAAGGGATTTTTAAAAGGTCCTTATACTCATGCAAATTATGTTCCGTCTCAAAGTACAGATTTTATTTTTTCAATTCTTGCTGAAGAATTTGGTTTTTTAGGGGTAAGTCTTGTTTTAATATTATTTTTCCTTATTTTTTTTAGGATTTTAATAATAATGGATAAAAGCAAAGATAGATATATGTCTTTAATTCTTGCTGGTGTATTGTGTCTTTTATTTTTTCATACAGCTTTTAATATTGGTATGTCTTTAGGTCTCTTACCGATTACAGGTATACCTTTGCCTTTTCTATCTTATGGTGGTTCATCTACTATTACTTTCTTTTTGGCTATGGCTCTTTACTTTAATATTGAATCTATAGTAACTATGGACTGATAAATTTATATTCTTTTCTTATTATTTTATCTGTTTTTTTAATAAATTTTTTTGTATATTGTATTGAGAAGATTTGTTGTTTATCTATGATTTTTTAAGTTATGAATTTATTATAATGTTTTCATACTGCAAATTTTAAAGTTTATAAGGTGTTGTTATGGGTGAAAAATTAGATAAGGATAGTATTCTTTATAAGAAGAGACATTCGATTGCACATGTTATGGCAGAAGCTGTTCTTGAATTATTTCCAAATACTAAGATTGCTATAGGACCTCCAATTAAAGATGGTTTTTATTATGATTTTGATTTTGAAAAGCACATATCAGAAGATGATCTTTTATTAATAGAACATAAAATGAGAGAAATTTTAAAGACGGGCAGTCCTTTTATAAGAGAAGTTATAACCAGAGAACAGGCGTTAGTGCTTTTTAAAGATGAACCTTATAAGATAGATTTAATTCAAAATTTTGATGTTACAGATGAGATTACAATATATAAGAGTCATAAATTTACGGATCTTTGTAGAGGTCCTCATGTTGATAATATGAATAAGCTTGATCCAAAAGCATTTAAATTAACTAGTATAGCTGGTGCTTATTGGCGTGGCAATGAAAGAAATAAAATGTTAAGTCGTATTTATGGAACTTTATGGAATAACGAAAAGGACTTAAAAGCATATCTGAAATTACAAGAAGAGATAAAAAAGAGAGATCATAGAAAGCTTGGTCGTGAACTTAATTTGTTTTCTGTTCATGATGAGATAGGACCTGGTCTTATTTTTTTCCATCCACATGGTGCTAGAATAAGGGCTTTAATAGAGAATTTTTGGCGAGAAGAGCATTTTAAGAATGGTTATGATATACTTTTTACTCCTCATATTGGTAAATCGTGGCTTTGGGAAACTTCTGGTCATTTAGATTTTTATAAAGAGAGCATGTTTGAAAAAATTGAGATGGATAGAAGTGATTATTATGTTAAGCCTATGAATTGTCCATTTCATATTGCAATTTATAATACTGATAAGCATTCTTATAGAGATTTGCCATTTAGGTGGGCTGAACTTGGTACTGTCTATCGTTATGAGAAGATAGGTGCGATTCATGGTACTATGCGTGTTAGAGGTTTTACGCAAGATGATGCACACATTATATGTACTTATGAGCAAGTGAATTTTGAAGTTAGAGAGGTTTTACGTTTTGCGATTGATATGTGGAATAAATTTGGATTTACCAATTTAAAGGCATATCTTTCAACAAAACCTGAAAAAGCTGTGGGGGATGATGATGATTGGCAAATGGCTGTTAAAGTTTTAGAGAAAGCCTTGATTGATTTTAATATCGATTTTGATATTGATGAAGGCGGAGGAGCTTTTTATGGGCCCAAAATTGATCTTAAGATAATTGATTCTCTTGGAAGAGCATGGCAAATGACTACAATTCAATTTGATTTTAATCTTCCTGTAAGATTTAAGATGACTTATACTGCAGAAGACGGCAAAGAAAAGAGACCCTTTATGATTCATAGAGCGCTTCTTGGTTCTATTGAAAGATTTTTTGGAATTTTAGTGGAGCATTATGGTGGAGCATTTCCTGTATGGTTGGCTCCTCTGCAAGTTGTAATTATTCCTGTAAATAGCATTGTAGAAGAATATGCATTAGAAGTATTGTCTAGATTTCAAAATGAAGGAATTAGAATAAAATTTGATAATTATTATAATATGAGAATGAATGCAAAAATTAGACAATACCAGTCAAAAAAAGTTCCCTATATGTTTATTATTGGAGAGAGAGAGGTGGTAGAAGGAAAAATTTCAATTAGAACTAGAACAAATGAGCAAATTAATGGACTTGAGCTTAAAGAAGCTCTTGAATTTGTGAAGTTAAAGATAAGTAATAAGGAGATCTTATAGCTTGCATAGTAAAAAAATAATTACTCCAAATAAAATAACTTTTCTTAGAATTATATTATCGTTTGTTATTTTATTTATATTATGTTTTGAATATTTGTGGAATTCTTATTTAATTTTAAGTTTAATTTGGTTTTTAATTATTTTTAATGAAATTACAGATATTATTGATGGATATATTGCTAGAAAATATGGTTTAATTAGCAATGTAGGTAAAATTTTAGATCCCTATGCAGATGTGTTGCAACATTTTACATATTTTGTTTTTTTCTTTTATAAAGGTATTACTCCGTATTATTTTTTTGTGATATTTGTATATCGTGAACTTTCTGTTGGTGTTATTAGGAATTTAATTATTCAATTTAATATAATCCAGCAAGCCAGAATTTCAGGTAAGATAAAATCGTTATTTTATGCTATTGCTGTATTTGCTAGTCTTTTGCTTTATACTTTTGACAAGTTGAAAATTGTTACTTTTGTTGATTGTTTTATTAGTTCAATTTTAAATTTAACTTTTAGTTTTTCTTCTATTGTTGCAATAATATATGTTATTTCTACTTTTATAACTATCATATCATTAATTGATTATGTCATGATATTTTTGGATCTTGGCAAGTATGAGAAGTAATTTATTATTAATATTTATTTGTTTGTTTAGTAATTTTTATTCTTATGCTGATGTAAAGCAAATGTTGACCGAAGTTAAGCCTTTAAGCATTTCAAGCAAGAATGGAAAAGGAAGCATTTATTTAAAAGTTGACAAGTCTTCTGATTATATTTTGACTTTTGATGTCGCTTTGGGGACAGATTTTGTATATATGGTATATGACGTTTTTAATAAAAAAAATATAACAGATAAGATAAGAAAAAATGATGTTAAACTTACATTGCAAAAGGACGTTCTTTATGCTGTAATTTATGTTACATCAGAGAATGTAAACATTAATTTTACTCTTAATGATTTAGATTTATCAATAATTGGTGGTAGTTCTTTAAAGGCCAAAACATCTAATATAAAAAAACAAAATAAAACTTTTTTATTAAGAGATTTGCCAAGTTTTAAGTTAAGTTCAAGGCTTAAAAAATATATTTTAAAAACCTATAAGCGTAATATTTATGTTGCATATCAAATGGAAAATAATGATACTATTAAAGTTGCTTCATTTATTGAAAATATTGGTTGGTTTGATATCAGTACTGCTGTTAATGATAATATTACCGATATTTCATGTTTTGATTTTGCGATTAATTCTAAAGGGGAATTATATATTGTATTTACGACTAAGAGTACCAGTGATTTTCCTAGTGAACTTATAGTTCGAAAATTTAATAGTCGAAAGTGGATTGATGTTAGTCCTAAATTGAGAGACAATGTTGGTTTTTTAGTAAATATTAGTGTTGATCATAAGGACAATTTGTATGTAGCTTATTTGAAAAAAATTGGTTATGAATATAAAGTTAATTTTATTGTAAATAGGGGATATGGAACTACTTGGAATAGTATTATAGATTCTAATGTGTTTAAAGGTACTGCTGATGTTGACGTCTTAAGTATTGGTGTTATTTCTGAACCTTTTTTAGGAATTTTTTACAATTATAAATTAAATGATTATATGAATTCTGAATTTATTATTGATAAAGGGAAAACTTGGTCGAATGTAAATATACAATCTGTAAATATGGCAAATTCTGTTAAAATTTTATCTGATGTTAAATCAGATCAGATTATTTTAAGTTATGTAACAAAAGATAGACCTATTGTTAGTATATCTACTCTTCAATGTGATAAATGGCAAAATGTAAGTCCAAATATTAAAATTAAAGGAGTAGTTAGTGATATTTTAAAATATAGTAATGATTTGTTATTAACGTTTGAAGATGATAATAATGTGAGACTTATTTATTTAAATTCCAATAATTGGTATTTTTTAAATGAATATGAAATTTTTCAAAAATCTGCTTGCAAACCTCAATTTGCACAATATCAAAAAAAAGGATTTGTATTGTCATGTTTAAGCTTAGATTTTAAAGTTTTATTTCTTAAGTTGATTAGATAATAGTTCAAAGTATGATTTTTTTTCAATATTGTTTTGTAGTTTAAAGTCTTGTATTGTTTTGTAAATTTCTTGCTTGGCAAGATTTAATTCATTTTTATTGTCAATTATTTTTTCGATTTCTAGAAAAAATCCAAGATTCTGAATTTCGTTAACTTCTATATTTAAATTGTCTTTTTTATAAATAAGACTTTTTTTAATCTTTTTATATAAAATTTTAAAATCCAATTCTTTTATAAAAGATATAAAATTGTCTATTTTGTCTACTTTAAATTCAATTTCTTTGTTTATTTCTATATCTTTTTCTAAAGATTTGATTTTAAATGTTATAATTTTTTTTGAGATATTCGATTCTCTTATTCTAATGATTTTTTTTGAATTAAAATAATAAATATCATTTTTAATTTCTTCTTTAATAAATTGAAATTTTTGATTAGCCAATTTTACGATTTTTTTTACTCTGTTTTTTGGAATAAAAGCTTTTAGTTCAACTTCAAACATATATTAAAAATAATAAAATTATGGTAATATTTCAACATTCTGCTATTTTGATCATGATATCTTGTATGTTTTGTTGTATTTTATTTTTATATGTTGAAAATTGAATTTAGTGATAGGTTTTTTCTTTTTAGTTATTTTATCTTAATTATGTTTATAGGCTCTCTGTTATTGTTATTGCCTATTGCTTGGAATAATGTTGAGAGTTTAAAATATATAGATGTTTTATTTACATCTGTATCTGCTGTTAGCATTACGGGGCTTGTGACTGTTAAGATGGAAAGTTTTTCTACTTTTGGTTTTATTGTAATAATGTTATTGATTCAGTTTGGTGGGCTTGGTTTCATAACAATTACTACCTTTTATTTGCTTATTCCTAAACGCAAGCTCAAGTTAACTGATGTTCGAATAATCAAACAATATTCTCTTTCAAATATTGAGTATAATCCTTTGAAAATTTTGAAAAATATACTTTTTGTGACTTTTTCAATTGAATTAATTGGAGGGATATTAATATTATTGTTTTTTAAAATTCGAGGTATTAAGATTTCATTACTTGAGGCTTTATTTACTGCTGTTTCAGCATTTTGTAATGCAGGGTTTTCGATGCATTCTGAGAGTATTTATGCATGGCGTGATGTTCCTGAGGCCATAATTGTTATTGCTATATTGATTATTTGTGGAGGACTTGGATTTATGGTATATCGTGATGTTACTAATACTATGAAGTATCGTAAAAAATTATCCCTTCATGCTAAAATTGTCTTTACGCTTAGTTTTTTTTTAATTCTTTTTGGTGCAGTTGTGTTTTTTTTCTCAGAAATTCATAAACTCAGAGATGGTTATTCACTTGGGACTTTAATATTTAATGCAATATTTTATTCAATAAGTACAAGAACAGCTGGTTTTAATTATCTTGACAATGCTCTTATTTCTAGTAGAACCCAAATGCTTTCTTTGCCATTTATGTTTATTGGTGGTGCTCCAGGTTCAACTGCTGGAGGAATAAAAATTACTACTTTTTTCTTAATTATTCTTGCAGTAATAAAATCTCAAGATGGTAATGGTTATATTATTGGTTCTTATAAAGTCTCAATTGATAGTATAAGATTTGCACTTTTATTTTTTGTAAGAGCTGTTTTTATTTTATGTTTTTCATTTTTTGTTCTTCTTGCTGCTGAGAGTGGTGGAAAATGGAGAGTCATTGATTTGGGATATGAGGTTTTTTCTGCTTTTGGTACTGTTGGTTTATCAGTTGGGGTTACACAAGATTTGTCATTTTTAGGTAAAGTAATTATAATTTTTACTATGTTTGCGGGTAGAATAGGGCTTTTTTCGATGGCAATTTTTGTTTCTAGAAATTCTCGTTTTGAAGAATTTACAAGACCACGACAGGATATTTTGGTGTGTTAGAATAAAGTGAAAACATTTGTTATTATTGGTCTTAGTAATTTGGGAATTCATATTCTTGAAAATTTAAGTAAGCTTGATTGTCAAATAATTATTGTTGATACTTCAAAAGAATTGGTTGAAGAATACGATGTAATTGCTACAGAAAGTTTTATTTTAGATCAGTTTACTAAGAATGCATTAAAAAAAATTATTCCTGTAGATACTGATGCTGTTATTATTGATTTTGATAATGATCTTGGGAAAAGTGCTCTTGTTACTCATTATTGTAATCTCTTAGGTGTGAAGGAAATATGCGTTAAGACTGAAGATGGGGATGATGCTGAAATATTAAAAACTCTTGGTGCTACAAGAATTATATTTCCAAGCAAGGATGCTGCTCGAAGATTGACACCATTGTTGGTATCTCCTAATCTTTCAACATATAGTATTGTTGGGCATGATATTATTGTTGCTGAGACAATTATTCCAAAAGAATATGTAGGTAAAACTTTGCTTGAGGCTGATTTGAGAAGTGAGAAAGGTATTACTGTTATTGCTGTTAGAAATTTAAGTAATTCTAGATATGAACTTGTGGATGGAGATTATTTTTTCTTAAAGGATGATAAGATTGTAATTTGTGGTAAACCTGATAAGATTGAAAATTTTACAAATAATAAAGATTTGATTAAAGATTTAATATCAGTTTCTAAAACAAAGGATACTTCTTATAAGGAAAGTTCTAAAAAATTAGGCTTTTTAAAGTTTTTTGATTTTATGAAAAAGTTTAATAAAGATAAGAAAAATAATTAATAGGATTTTAAGATGACTAAAATTATTCCTGTTGCAAGTGGAAAGGGAGGTGTTGGAAAAACATCTTTTGTTGCTAATATTGGTTATAAACTTGCACGTTTAGGTAAGACTGTGATACTTGTTGATCTTGACCTTGGAGGTTCTAATCTTCATACTTGTTTAGGTGTTAAGAATACTGGTGTTGGCATAGGTTCTTTTATTAATAAACAAGAAAAAGATTTTTCAAGTTTAATTCTTAAAACTCCTTATAAAAAGCTTTATTTGGTTCCAGGAGATGCCCTTTATACGGGTACGGCCAATATTCCTTTTTCTATAAAGAAGAGAATAATAGATTCTATTCAAAGAGAACTTGTTGCTGATTTCGTTTTTATAGATTTAGGGTCAGGTACGTCTTATAATACAGTGGATTTTTATTTGTCATCTTATAGTGGCATAATTATTACTGTTCCAGAAACACCTTCAATTCTTAATGCTTATTCTTTTTTAAAAAATGCTCTCTATAGACTTCTATATTTAGGTTTTCCTCCAAAAAGTCCTGAACGAGAATATATTAGTAATTTTTTTAAAAATAAAATAGAAGGTACAAACGTTAAATTTAAAGATTTAGTTTTAGGTATTGAAGTTATATCTTTAAGTTCTTCGCTTAAGGTAAAAAAGATGATGAATAGCTTTTATCCTAGAGTTGTATTAAATAGAATAGAGTCTAGCGAAGAGATAGCTATGTGTGAAAATTTAATAAATGTTGTTAAAAATAATATCAATATACCAGTTGAATTTATTGGTTTTATTCCCTTTGCAAAAAGTTTTAGAGCATCTGTTAATAGTAGAATTCCATTTGTTGATTTTGATAGAAATTCAAAACTTAATAAATATTTTGAATTTATTGCGCGTAATTTAATTAAATCACCTGTTGAAGGTTCACCTTATATTTATGATGATATATACGATATGATTAAGGATCAAAGTCAATTTATTAGGAAGTAATTAGATTATAATAATACTTGAAGGAGGGGTAATTTAATGTATAGGCTTAAGAATCAAAATTTGGGTTTTAATATAGAAAACCTAGGAGAATGTAAATATGATAATCCTTTAATTAATTTTTATGCTAATGAGAGTCATGTTCATTTTACTTCTGAAGAGAGTAAAATTAGATTTAACGTTTATAAAAATGAAGAGAGTTGGAATCAATATGAGGATGTTTTTTTAGAAAAGGCTGGACCTAGACGTAAAATTTATTTTGTCCCAAAACATGTTAAAGCTGCAATTACTACTTGTGGAGGTCTCTGTCCAGGTTTTAATGATGTGATTCGTTCAATTGTTAGAACTTTATGGAATGTATATGGAGTATATAATATTTATGGAGTTAAGTTTGGATATAAAGGACTTTTGTCAGAGTCTAATTTGAGTTTTGTTGATTTAAATCCTGATGTGGTTAATGATATTAATCAGCTTGGTGGTACAATACTTGGTTCATCAAGAGGAGGAATTAGACCTGTTGAAATAGTTGATACTTTAGAGAGAATGGGTATTAATATGCTTTTTAATATTGGTGGAGATGGTACACAAAAGGGTTCTATTTTAATTGCTGAGGAGATAGAGAGACGAAATTTAAAAATTGCTGTTATAGGTATTCCTAAAACAGTAGATAATGATTTTATGTTTGTTCAAAAATCTTTTGGATTTGAGACTGCTGTAGAACAATCAGTTGCCGCTGTTGCTGGTGCGCATTTTGAGGCAAATAGTGCTTATAATGGAATAGGTCTTGTTAAGGTGATGGGTAGAGATTCTGGGTTTATTGCTGCTTATACTGCTCTGTCTTCTAATGATGTTAATTTTTGTTTAATACCAGAATTAGATTTTGATATTGAGGGTCCTAATGGACTTCTTGCACATCTTGAGAGACGACTTTTACAAAAAGAAAGTATGGATGAAATTCCTCATGCAGTTATATTGATAGCAGAAGGAGCAGGACAAAAATATTTTGATCCTGGTATTAGGAAGAAAGATGATTCTGGTAATTTACTGCATGAGGATATTGGACTTTATATTAAAGATAAAATTAATGAGTATTTTAAATCTAAAGATATTCCTGTTAATCTTAAATATATTGATCCTAGTTATATTATTAGAAGTTCTCCAGCTAATGCTAGTGATTCTCTATATTGTGCTCGTCTTGGTTCAAATGCTGTTCATGCTGCTATGGCTGGTAAAACGAAATTATTAATTAGCTTGTGGAGCACAAAATTTGTGCATGTTCCCATCAAAATGGCTGTCATTGCTAGGAATAAAGTTAATGTGAATGGTTCTTTCTGGAGGGATGTTCTTGCAAGCACTGGCCAGCCATTTAGTATGAAAAATTAACAAAAAGTAATTTAAGTTTTTTTATTTATTTTGCTGCATTACCAGCAATATTTAATGCATCCCAAGTTTTGGAGAATGGTGGAGAATATGCAAAATCCATCATTCCAAGTTCATTTATTTTAAGTTTTGAATAAATAGCAAGGGATAATGCGTGCATTCTTAGTGCAGCTCCATTTTTTCCAATTATTTGTGCACCAAGAATTTCTTTTGTATCTTGATTATAGATTAGCTTAATATATAAATCTTCTTGATTGGGATAATAGTTTGTATGGTTTTTATCTTTGATAAATACCGTTTTATATTGGATTCCAAGTTTTAATGCCATCTCTTCAGTAAGACCAGATCTAGCTGCTTCTAGTGATAAAACTTTAATAGATGCAGATCCCAATGTGCCTTTAAAAGATACTCGTTTTCCTGCTAGGTTTTCACCAATTATTTTTCCCAATTTATTAGCTGTTGTTGCAAGAGGAATATAATCATTTTGATTGCTTATAATGTTATATATTGTGGCACAATCTCCTGCAGCAAAAATGTTTTTTGCACTGGTTTCACCGTATTCATTTACAATTATTGCACCGTTTTTTAATGTATCAAGTTGACCTTCTAAAAATTCAGTTGCAGGTTTTATGCCTGTAGAGAGTATTACAAGATCTGCTTTGTATTTAGATTTGTTTGTAATAATTCCTTCAACTTTGTCTTTTCCTATTAAACTTGTTACGAATTCATTTGTGTGAAGTAAAACGTTGTTTTTTATAAGCTCTTCTTCCATTATATTTGTGATTTCTTTGTCAAATGATTCTGTTAATATTCGTTTATCCAATTGAATAATTCTTACATTTTTTTTTCGTGCTTTAGTAGCTTCTACCATTTCAATTCCAATATATCCAGCCCCAATTATTATGATGTTTTTTATTTCTTGTTTGTTTAAGAGTTCTCTGATTTCCTTACCATCGTTCATATTTCTTAAAGTATAAAAATTTTTTAGTTTAATATTGTTAATTGGTGGAATTATAGGGGTTCCCCCAGTTGCAATCATTAATTTATCATAGGTATCATTGAATATTTCTTGTGTTTGAAGATTTTTTACTTGAAGAATGTTATTTTTGATATCTACTTTAGTGACTTCGTGTTTAGGAAATACTGATATTCCATTCTGTTTAAATTGTTCAGGTGTCCGGGCTATCATATTATTTGGTTCGTCAAAAAATTTTCCAATGAAATAAGGTAGTCCACAAGCACCAAAGGATGTGGTATTTGTTTTCTCATAAATAACTATATTTAATTCTTTGTTTATTCGTTTTGCTTTTGCTGCAGCGCTTGTTCCTGCTGCAGTTCCTCCAATAATTATTATTTTCATAAGAATTACCTTTTATTTAGTATTTTGATTATTGTAAATGTTTTTATTTAATTGATTAAGATTTTTGGCTGTTATGACCCCTGCAACCATTGAATCACTAACATTAACAGATGTTCGTCCCATATCAATTAACGGCTCTATGGAAATAAATAGGCCAACTAATGAAACAGGTAGATTCATTGATGAGAGAACGATTAAGGATGCTATTGTTGCACCTCCTCCAGCTCCAGCTACTCCAAACGAGGTTATTATTATTATTCCTATGAGTTGTAGTAAGAATGAGGGATCTGTTGGATTGATTCCTTGTGTAGGTGCAATCATGATTGCTAGCATAGCAGGATGTAGTGCTGCGCAACCATTTTGTCCAATAGATGTCCCAAGTGCACTGGAGAGATTTGCAATCCCTTCACTAACTCCTAGTTTTTTAGTTTGCACTTCTACATTGACAGGTATTGTTGCTGCACTGGAACGAGATATAAATGCAAACGTTAGTACTGGCCATACTTTTTTAATAAAAGTTATTGGATTGAGTCTGTTACATGCAATAATCGTCATGTGCATTAAGAGTGTAATACCTATAGCAACATAAGATGCAAGTGCAAATTTTCCAAGTTTCATTATGCTTATAAGATCACTTGTTGCTGATATTTTTGTGATCATTGCTAATATGGCATAAGGTGTTGATTTTAAGATTAAAGTCACTATTCCTAAAGTTAAGTCTTGTGCTGTTGATATTATTTGTTTGAAAAAATCTATTGACTCTGGTTTTTTTTTTGCAACTCTTAGAGCAACAATCCCTACTAAAGCAGCAAATATTACTATTCCTATCGTTGAGTTTGGTCTTGTTCCTGCCATATCTGCAAATATATTGTCTGGAATGAGTTCTGATAGTTTTTGTGTCATTGGAGTTTGGTGTAAAACTTGAAGTTTGCGATCTAATTTTTGCCCTTGCATGATTTCATCAACTCCAGATTGAAGTCCCTCTGCTGTTAATTTGAAAAAAATAGATATACAAATTCCAATTATTGCAGCAATTCCTGCTGTAAATATGAGTATAAATATTACTGATAAGCTCATTTTCCAAATATCTTGGCTATTTGTTAATTTTATTATTGCAGATATTATTGATACTAGTATTAATGGTATTACCATCATTTTAATGAGTCTTATATATCCGATTCCTATGATATTAGTCCATTGAATGGTTTCTTGTATTATTGTTGGGTTTGATTCGTAACAATATTTTATGAGTGTACCAAATATTATTCCTAATCCTAGAGCTATTAATATTCTTTTTGTGAAAGAGATATGTTTTTTACGTAAGAAATATAAAAATCCTATTAATATAAACATTATTGTAACATTTAATATTACATATGTTATTGTCATGTTCATGATTTGGCCTCTTAATTATAGATTTAAAATAATTATTTTTTTGTTAAAATAGTCTATCATAAGATTTGATTATTTTATTTTGTGAATTATCCTCCTTTAAAATTTTGTTAGCAATAATTTTGCCTAGTTGAACTCCTTCTTGATCAAATGAATTGATATTTAGTAGGAATCCTTCAAACATTACTTTATTTTCGTAATGAGAGAGTATTGCACCTATTGTATAAGGAGTGAGTTCTTTAGAGTATATTAATGCAGAGGGTCTCTCTCCTTTAAAACTTTTATTTTGATTTATATTTTCTTTTCCAATAGCAAATGCAATTATTTGAGCTATTAGATTTGCTTTTAGTTTATCATTACTTGATGTTCCATCTAAAGAAACATCTTGCTTTAATTGGGATTGGCTAAATCCTATTAAATCCATTGGTACTATTTCTGTTCCTTGATGAAGCATTTGAAAGAATGAATGTTGCACATCTGTTCCAATTCCTCCCCAAATTATTCTTACTGTTTTATAGTCAATTTGTTCCCCAAATCTGTTTACGCTTTTTCCATTGCTTTCCATTTCAAGTTGTTGTAAATGAAGATAAAAGTCTTCCATTGCTTTTGAATATGCAATAATACAGTTACTGCTATAATTTAGTATATTGCTTTCATATATACTGATTATTGATGCTAGAAGGGGTGCATTTTCTCTTATATTTTTATTTAGTGCCTGTTTGTCAGACTCATGAGCTCCCTTTAATATTTCTTTTGTAATATCTTCTGTGAAGCAAAGGGTTATTAGAGCAAGCCCTACAGCTGATGTTGGTGAAAATCTTCCACCAATTGAATCATGCATAAAAAAGTACTCAAGGTATCCTTTTTCGAGTGCCAACATACTTCCTTGTGATGTAATGATTATAATTTGTTTTTTATATTCTTCAATTCCATTATCTTTTAATTTTTTAATTAAGAATTGCATATTAGATGATGTTTCTAGTGTAGTTCCACTTTTTGATACGACAATAAATAAAGTTTCTTGAAGATTTATTTCGCTTAAAACCTCTTCTGCTTCATCTGGGTCAACATTTGAAATAAAATATGCTTTCATTTTGTATAAATTTTTTTGTTGAGCATAGTTTTTAATTGTAGTGTATAGTGCTTTTGGGCCAAGACTTGAACCCCCAATACCAATTTGTACGACATTTTTAAAAACTTTTCCATTTGTATTTTTAATAGTACCATTTTGTATTTTTTGTGCAAATTCAAAAATTTTATGAAGTTCTCTTTCAAAAAATTCTCGCATATTTTCATTGTTATCTGTAACTGTTGTACCAAGTTGTCCTCTTGTTAAGTGATGTAAAACTTTTCTATTTTCACTAAGATTAATATGTTTTCCATTAATGATTTCTTTATACTTTTCTATTAGATTTGCTTCATCGCTTAAATTTTGAAATAACTTTAAATGAGCTTCATTGATTTGTTTTGTAGCATAGTTATAATGTACGTGATTTCCTTCTATTTTGATGTCATATTCTTGAATTCTGTTTTCATTTAATACTGTCTTTAGTTTTTCGGGATTCATTTGTTTTAATTCTTGAAAACTTTTAAGCTTATTAAGGTCATTATAATGAATCATTAAGCATCCTCCAATAGTTTTTTTGTGTATTTAAATTTAATTTTGTTTTTTTATTTTTATTATTATTATTTTTTTTATTTTTATTATTATTTTTTTTATAAATCTGATTATTTTGTTTTTTTCTGAATAATTTTTGAGTTCTTCTTCACCTTCTTCTGCTTCACTTTTTGTAAATGATTTTCTGACATTATTTTCATCAAGTTCGATTTCAAGTAATCTTTTTTTATCTTCTATTGGAATTACTTTGACGTCGACCTCTTTATATCCAAGTTCTTTTAATACTTGATATCTTCTAAAACCTGCCACTAAGTTTTTATTTTTGTCTATTATTATAGGATAAATCAGCCCATGTTTTTTAATGCTTTCTTTAAGAGTTGTTGTATCTCCTATATTTTTTCTGATTCGTTTTTTGATTTTTATTTGTTCTAAATCTATTAACATATTTTATTAATCCAATTGTATATTTTCTCCATTGACATCTTTATGTTCAATTTCATTATCTTGTTTTTCATCACTGATAAGAGGATTTTTTTTAGGTTCTGTATTATTTGGTTGATCTGTAGTTTTCATACTATCATCTACATTGTTATTGTCATCTGTTATTGTGTTGTTGGTTTCGTTCTCTGTTTTATTGGCATCTTGGATATTATGTTGCATGTTTTCCTCTTGATTGTCGTATTCAAAATCATCATTTTGTATATCCATATTAATATTATCATTAAATTTATCATTATTAATTATATTAGTATTATTTTCATGAATTTTTTCATTTTCTGTTTTATTGTATTGATGAAAATCGTTTGTGAGATATTCAAATTCGGTAGTATCGAAGTTTAGTTCATCATTGTCATTAATGTTGTCAATACCATAAATATTGAATTCCATTTTATTTAAAAATTCAGATTTGTTTTCATAGTATTTTGATTTTTCAAATGGTTGGCTTCCTGTAATGAATATTTCATTTATTATTGTTTCATTAGGTACACCTTCTGGTAATAGACCTGTTTCTGATTGGACTTGTACATTAATTATTCCTTTGGGTCGTATAAATACCTTTTGGGGTAAGTTTTTATGATATTCTGCCATAAACTTACCCCAAGTAGGGCCAGCTAGTGCTGTTCCTGTTCCTGCAGTTCCCAATGAATATCCTTTTTTGTCAAAACCAACCCATATAGCTGTTGTTATATAAGGTGAATATCCTATTGTCCATCCGTCGGCCCAATTTTGAGTTGTTCCTGATTTACCTACAATATCAGATTTAAAATTTTTAAGATTTGTATATCTTTGATTTGATAGAGTACCATATTGAATTGTTGATTTCATCATATCTGTCATAATGTAAGCAGTTTGAGGAGATACTATTTGTGCATTAGCACCTTTATTTTTGATTGATGTTAGTATTTCAGATTCTACATTTGCTATTACTTTTCCATTTCGATCTTCTATATATTTAATTCCATATGGTTCTACTTCTTTTCCATTATTTCCTAAAATAGCAAATGCTCTTGCCATTTGTATTGGAGATGTTGATGTGACTCCAAGTGCAAGGGGATATACTTTAGGGAATATTTTGTTTATTTCATTTTGATCTTTGATTCCTAGTAATTTAGCCGAATATTTAATTGCATTGTCAAAACCCAATTTATCAAGTATTCTAAGGGCGGGAATATTTAGAGATAAAGCTAGTGCTTTGCGTGTTAAGACATTTCCTCGCCATTTCCCTCCATAATTTTCAGGGGCATAAATCTCTCCTTCCTGATTAAAAAAGGCTACTGGAGAATCTGAGAGCATTGTTGCAGCTGTTATTTTTTTTAATTCAATAGCCGCTGAGAAATATAAAACTTTAAATGCGCTTCCAGGTTGAATTTTTGCTTGAGTTGCTCTATTAAATTCGCTTCCCTTTCTATAACCACTTCCTCCAACCATTGCTTTGATGGCTCCTGTTGTGGTGTCTAGTGATATTAATGCACCTTCTGGTTTCACAAGTAAGTTTGGATTTGTTTTATTGTTTATTGTGTAAGCTCTTGTTGCTTTGTCTATTTTATCAATACCTAAAATTGCAGCAAAGCTTGCAAGAAGATCAATATTATCCTCATAAAATTTTCTTGTTTTTAATTTTGTATATTGTCTACCATTTATTCTGGTATTTCTTATGCCAAATAAATCGGCCATTGTATCAATTATTGGTACTATTTCTGAATTTATTACTAATGTTTCAGATGATTTTGTAGAATTATACATTTTTCTTGCTTTTGTAATCATTTCTTGTGTAATTTCATTTGCATGTTTTTGTGCTTCAAGATCAAGTGTTGTATATATTGAGTATCCATCTTTGTATATATTGGCTTCTGATGGTAGATATTGAGTTATTCTTTGTCTTACATATTCTGAAAAATAAGGAGCATGATCTTCTTTGTCAGATATAGCTGGTATATCTGCCATACGAGTCCAGTCATAATTTTGCCAATATTCATTAAATTCTGATTCAGCTAATTCAGGGGTGATAATGCCATGAGATACTACCTGATTTAATACAGCTCTTTGTATTTTCTTTGCGAATTTTGGATTATAAAATGGTGAATAAAGTTTTGCATTGGGTAACTGTATAATCATTAAAACAGCTTCTGCGGTGTTAATATCTTTAACACTTTTGTTGAAGAAAAACTTTGAAGCTGCTACTACGCCATAATTTCCATTTCCAAAATAGACTTTGTTTAAATATTTTTCAAGTATTTCATATTTTGATAATTTTTTTTCAAGCTGTATTGCCCACCAAATTTCATTTAATTTTCTTAAAACAGATCTTTTTGCTTGATTTGTGTAGAGCAGTTTTGCTAATTGTTGTGTTAGAGTACTACCACCTGAGAAATATCTTCCAAGAATAATGTTAAATGCAGCTCTTAAAATTCCCATTAATGAGAAGCCTCTGTGAAAAAAAAAGCTGAGATCTTCTCGTATCAAGAGTGTGTTTATTAAATTATTAGGCATTTCTCTTAACGGTAATAATTCTCTATTCTCATCAGATATAAATTGTGTTATGAGCTTGCCATTGGTATCAAAAAGTTTTGATGGTATAGCAGGGTTTATATTTCCAAATTTTTTATCTTTTTGAATATTTATAGTTTCAACTATGGCAATTGATAAAAAAATGATTGAAAAACTGATAATAAAATAGGTAAAATAAACTAGCATGTTAGCTTTTTTGCTAAAATTAACCCTTTTCAAATTGTATCCTTCTAACGTCTTTCAACGTAATTATACTATAAAATATGATAAACTTAACATTTTGCAAGTTGTTATTAATATAAAAATATTGTTATAATGCCTTTTTATATGGGTTATTTTGCTATTTAAGTTTTTTTAAAATATAAGTTGATTTATGATGAAAATTTGGAAAGATTAGAACTTTATGTGTGGGTGTTGGTGTTTTTAAAGTAAACAGTAAAAATAATAAGAATTACAGATTTAATGTATTGAAGGATGAATTATTTTTATGTGAGTTTTTTTGAAATTTTTATTTATAGAGTTGCTTTTTAGGAATAGATTTGATCTTTGTATGTCTGTTGAATAAAGTGTGAACTATTGGTTGTATCTAATATTTTGGGATAGAATTATTTTAAAGTATATGCATAAATTAAAATTTTTGAATTGTATTGCTTTAAAGTTCCTGAATATCAATTTTAATATGTTTGTTAGATTTCAAAGGAGAGGTTTATGTTTTTTTCTAAAAAAATAAAAGATTATGAAGCTAAATATAGGGGTAAGGAAATTAAAATGAGTACTGAAATTAATAGTTTCCTTAATATTAAAAATTCTGTTGAAATAAAAGTTGGTACTTATGTGGTGGTTGGTGTTATTTATTCTATTTCTATGAATTTTATTAAAATTATTTTGCAACAAGATGAAATTTTACCCATCTTGGCACAGAATGGAAATTTAGGCAATCTTAATATTAAAAATTATGACAATAATGTCGTGGATAATGCTTTTTGTATTCCGTCTTTAATTGTTAAGTTGGTAAGTACATCTTCTTATTCTATTCAAAATAAGGAATATAATTTGTTGACTTTAGAATTTGTATCTTCTATGCCAGAAGAAATTTTAGTTAAAATTGGTAAATTGCTTGATTTAAAGCTTGGTCAAAATCAAAGGATTCATGAGCGTATTATTATTGATAAAGAGTCTTTAAAAAAACTTAATCTTGCTTCTGATAAAGCTTTTATTGAAGTTAATGGCATTAAGCATAAATGTTTGATTAAAGATATGTCTTATGGAGGTGCTCTTTTGATATCTTATTTTGATTATGAAAAATTAGAAGAGAGTAATACCGATTTGATTTTGAGTTTTGATGTTGCAGATAAGAAAGTCTCTATTGTGGGACAGGCAAGAAATTTGAGTGTTATTCAAACGCCTAATGGTAAAGTTTTAGCTATAGGTATTGCATTTTGTGAAGAAAAAATTCCTCTTGACTATATAATGTTAATACATGATTATTTTAATTAGAGGATTTATGCTTAGTAATATTGTTTATGTTTCTCTTCCTGAGAATTTTACAAGTCATATTAAAGGTTTTTTATTTGATCCTAAGGTATTATTGCCTGTTGAGGTTAGTGATATTGAGCACTTTTCTCAAGATGAACTTAGTTTTGAATCCATTATGTCTGCAATTCTTAAGATTTCTGCTTATGACCAAAATAATGTTAACTTTCCTTATTATAAGAAGCTTTTATTAGCTTTAAATCCAAATATTATTAATATTCTTATTAATGTTGGTCTTTCTAAGATTGATGAGGGAGATTATAATTTGGCTCTTGAAATTTTTTTGTCATTAAAAGGTGTTGAAGGTGAGAATGAGGTTATTCTTTTTAATTTAGCTTTATTATATGAAAAAATGGCTGAAAATTTTTTAAGACTTGAGCAACATATGGATGCTATTAGTAGTAATCAAAATGCTTTAAATATTTATGAAAGGCTATTAACACTTGATAGTCCTAATGAAAATGTATTTGCAAATGCTGGTTTTTTTTTTGTTAAGCAATATAAATTAGATAGGGCGCAAGAACTACTGAGGCATTATTTAAGAATTTCTAATAATTTAGGATTAAAGAATAAGGTAAATGAAATTTTAAATGTTATAGAAGTTCATAAAGATTTAGCTTTAAATCTTGAGAGAATATATGATTTGATAATTTTATCAAAGGAAGATGAAGCTATTTGTGAACTTATTAAGCTATTAGAATATCACAAAGATTCCTGGAATATTTGGTTTTTGCTTGGATGGGGGTATAGAAGAAAGGGATTTTACTTGCAGGCAAAAGATGCTTTTCTTAAAGTGTTGTTTTTTGATTCTAATAATGTTGATGCTATGAATGAAATTTCAATTTGTTTAATGGAGTTATTTAAATTTGATGAAAGTCTTAAATATTTACTTAGAGCATTAGAACTTGAACCTGATAATATTAAAATTATTTCAAATCTTGGTATTCTTTATTTAAAGATGGAGCGTAAAAAAGAGGCTAGGGAATATTTTCAAATTATTCTTGAATATGATCCAAATGATCCTATTGCTCTTAAGTATTTGGAATTGTTAGAAAAATAATTTAAATTTATTCAGAAATAAATTTGTCTAGACTTGCTTTTTTGAGTCTATTATTGATTGAATATCCAAGTTGATTATTATCTACAAATTCAGCAAGTATTTGTTTATGTGTTCTCTCAGATTCTACAAAAACTTTATAAATATTTTTTGCATATTCTTCTAATGTGTTAAATACACAGATGTGATTTGTATTCCAAAGCTTATTAAACCAATATGATTTAATAGTATTTTTCATAATGAGTATTTTTGTATCTTGTTGTGATATATACTTTCTTATATTATCTTTTTGTCTAAATAAATAAACGGGTATGCGTGGTCTATAATGTTCCAATAAATTTCCTGGTGATTGTTGGAGTATTTTTTTCCCTAATGAATATTCTACATTAAATTTTCCATTAAGTTCTCTCTCTATCATTTCTTTTGTTATTGATCCTGGTCTTAATATTGATACGTTGCTTTTAGCGTCGAAACTTATAACAGTTGATTCTATTCCAATTTGTGATACTTCATTTTTCTGAATGATTCCTTTAACAAGACCGTTAAGTTCTTTTATTGCCATTTCGAAATTAGTGGCACTGGGACGTTTTGATAAATTTGCTGATGGAGCTGCTATTGGAACTTTGCTCATTTTGATTAATTTGAGAGCTATGGGGTCTGAAGGTATTCTGACTGCTATACTTTCAAGACCTCCATTTATTAATTTAGATATCTTGCCCGCATTTTTTAATATGAATGTTATGGGACCTGGGGTAAATTTTTTCATTAAAATCATAGCACTATCTGGTATATATTCTACCAGTTCTTTTATTTTTTCTATTGATTCAACATGTACTATTAGGGGATTTGTAATAGGACGTTTTTTTACTATAAAGAGCATTCGTATAGCATTCTCATCATATGCATTAGCGCCAATGCCGTATACTGTTTCTGTGGGAAATACTACTAATTCTCCTGAATTAATGAATTTCACTGCTTTTTCTATTTCACTTTCTTTTATTACTTCTGTTTTCATTAATGCTACCTATTAAGGTTATCTTAGCATATTTATTAAATCAAAAAAATTGAAAATAAACAATTTAGGCCAACTAATTAATTTTGTGTTATAAGTCTTATGCTTTATATTGTAATATGCAATATGATACAATGTGTAATTATGATAGGTTTATTTGGTCTTAGGGCTATTGACTTGAGGTTTGTGTTTTTATTTTTGATTGTTGTTACTATGCAATTAAATAGTGCTACTGTAGGGCTTGCTTCGTGGTATGGCGAAGCTTTTCATGGTAAGACTACTGCTAATGGCGAAAAATTTGATATGACTGCTCTTACAGCGGCTCACAAGGAGCTTCCATTTAATAGTGTTGTGAGAGTTACCAATTTACTTAATAATAGAACTGTTGTTGTAAGGATTAATGACAGGGGACCTTTTAGAAGAGATAGGATAATTGATTTATCAAAATCTGCTGCTGAAAAGTTAGATTTTATAGGAATAGGTGTTGCTCCTGTAAAAATTGAAATATTAAAACAAGTTGATGTAAAAAATATTGAAAACCAAAAATCTGAGAACAATCTTGATGTTAAAGATGCTTCTAAGAGTAATTCTAATAGTGATGTTGTTGATCTAAAAGCAGATAAAAATGTTATTGTAGGTAAGGAACATACTGAGGTTGCAGGTCAAATTTTAAATGATACAGATAAAGAGCCAGATTTTTACATACAAGTTGGTTCTTATAAGACTAAAGATTATGCTCAAAGGGCTTATAAGATACTTGAAAAAGCTGGTCTTAATGTTTTTGTAAACTCACATGGACCTTTTTTTACAGTATTTATTCCTACTTATGCTGATGATGTACAGAAGAATGTTGAACTCATTAAATCTACAGGATATAAGGACATTTTGGTAAGAAAGACTAAAATTCCGGGAAATAATATCCTTATGGATTAATATTTTGATCTATTTTAAAAAATGTATTTATTGTATGTTTGATAGTTGTAAAGTTTGAGTAGTAAGTTTTGATTTTAGGTAATGATTTTAAAAATGATTTGCCATAAGTTTTGTTGCAAATTCTTTTATCAAAACATACTATGATTCCATAATCTTTAGAGTCCCTAATTAGTCTTCCAAATCCTTGTTTAAATTTCATTATTGCTTGTGGTAATGTTTCTTTTATAAAAAAATTTTCATTTGTTTTTTTAGCCAATTCATTTTTTGCTATTAAGATTGGATCTGAAGGAGTTTGAAATGGCAGTTTGGGGATGATAATCATTGTTAATTGATCTCCTTTAATGTCAATTCCTTCCCAAAAATTTTTTATTCCTATAAGTACGCTTTTTTTGGGTGATTTTTTGAATGAATTTATAAGTTCATTTTTTGGTAATTGTCCTTGTATGAAAATGTTTATGTCATTTTCAAATAAAAAATCTTTGATATTTTTACTTATGTATTCTAAACTTTTAAGCGAAGTTAATAAAATTAGGGTTCCTCCTTTGTTTAATATCACAAGTTCTTTAATATATTTTGTTGATTGATTTAAAAATTCTTCTTCATTGTTAGGGTTTTCAATATCTGATGTAATTGTGAGTATTGATTTTTCTTGATAAGGAAACGAGTATGGTAAATTTTCCATTTCGATGTGTTTATTACTTAAATTTAGTCCCGTTTGATTTAAAAAGTATGAAAATGATTGATTTATTATAATAGTAGCCGATGTAAAAATTATTCTTTTTGTTCGTTGATACATGATTTTATTTAGTTCTGGACCTAAATAAATTTCTGATGTTTGAAATAAAGGGATATTTTTTTTATTGTCTATCCAAAAACAAAGATTATCATCTTGATTTTCAGATATAAAATTTTGAATTAATAATTTTTTTTGATCTAAATTTTTAATGAGTCTATTTAGCTCTATTTTTGCTGTTTTGTTTTCTATATTTTGTATTATTGATCTTATGGTTATTTGATAATTTTCTAGATTATAAATGATATTTTGTAGATATGTTTTAATACGTATATAAAAGTTTGTTTTATGTGTATCACTGGTAATTCTGTAGATTGATGGTAATTTTTCTTGTGTGTTTATTATATATTCTATGTTTTCAAAGTTTTGTATTGTGAAAATTTCAAAATCTTTCTTATAGATGTTATTTATGTTTTGTCGTTTAATTATTTTATCTATTTTTATAAAAATTTGTTTTATTCCAGTTTTTGAAAAATTTTTATTAAATAAGCTTCTTGCAGCTTCTTCTAAATAGTGAGCCTCATCAACTATTATGTTTTTTATGCTAGGTAATATTAAATTGATATTTATGTTTTCTTCTTCAAAATTATTTTCATGATTTTCTTTTTCCATTAGTATTTCGTTTCTTATATAAAGGTCGTTTAATAGTAAATGGTGATTGGTTATAATGATATCGCATTTTAATATTTTATTTCTTGCTTTTTTAAAAAGACATTTGTTCTCATTAGGACAGGTAATTTCTGAGCATGTTTCAGGATTTGCTGATACTTCTTCCCAAATTTGTTCATCTATAAAATTAAGTTCATCTTTATCTCCTGTTTTTGTGTTTTGTGCCCAATAGATTAATGTTTCTAAATTTTTTTTATTTAGTGTATGGGCTAGAAGGCTTTTTTTGAGTTCTTCGAGTCTTCTAAGGCAGATATAATTTTTCATTCCTTTAATTATGCCAAACTTAATTTTAAAAGGAATAATCCTTTTTAAGGATTTAATATCTTTTTTTATTAATTGTTCTTGAAGATTAATTGATGATGTTGAAATTATGACTTTTTCTTTTGTTTGGTGAATGAAATCAATAGCAGCAATTAGATATGCAAAACTTTTTCCAGTTCCTGTTGGTGCTTCAATGACTAAAAAGTTTTCATCCCTAAAGGTTTGTTTTATTTTGTCTATCATCCTAAGTTGTGTATCTCGTCTTACAAATCCTTTGATATTTAGTTCTGCTTGTTGAATTATATATTCACTTAAGTTCATTTATGCAGCATCCTTTTATTATTTTTGCAAATTTTTTATGTACTGTGATTAATTTTATTGTATATTTTAAATTTTTTGATGTTTTATATTATGATATTGTAAGTTTATTATTGTTGTTCATTTTAGTAGTTGGTTTTTAATATATTTTTATATGTCATTTAGATAGTAATTAAAATTTTTATCATTGCTTTTGATTTTAAAATTTATGTTTAAGTCATTTCTTTACCATATTATTGTCTTGTTATATCATTTATTTTATGACTTTTTTAAATAATATGAAGCGTCCCATTATGATTTTAGCCCCAATGGAAGATGTTACAGATACTGTTTTTAGAAATTTAATTAATTTGATTGGAAATGGAAAGGACGGTCCTGATATTTATTTTACTGAATTTATTTCTGTAAAAGGACTTCTAAATAAATCAAAGAACTCAATGCAACATATTTTGACAAAAAATGATGAGCTTAGTCGACCTTTGATTGCTCAGATTTGGGGTGATGATCCTGATAAGTTTGTGAAGGCAATAGAAATTTTGAGTAATTTAGGATTTTGGGGAATTGATCTTAACATGGGTTGTCCAAAGAAAAAAATAGTTAAAAAGGGTGTTTGTTCTGCTTTAATTAATAATAAGTCCTTAGCCCATGAAATAATTATTGCAAGTAAAGAGGCATGTTTAAAGTATGGGCTACCTCTTAGCGTTAAAACTAGACATGGTTTTTTTTGTTCTGAGGTTGAAGATTGGTTGGGTTTTCTACTTAAGTTAGGTATTGATATGTTAACTGTTCATCCTAGGCTTGTTATTAATCAAAGTGAAGGGCCTATAGATGTTAATGTATTTGATGAACTTGTTAAATTAAGAAATAAAATTAATCCTTATGTAGTAATTATTGGAAATGGAGATGTTTTAAGTTTGAATCAGGCATATCAAATGATTAATAAGTATTCTATTGATGGAATAATGTTTGGTCGTGGAATATTAAAAAATTTAAACTTATTTAGAAGAGATGAACCTAACTTTTTAGATAGTGATTTAAATTTTAGATTAAATATATTAAAATTGCACATAACGGATTTTCATTCTACTTGGGGTATTACTAAAGATTTTAATAAACTTAAGAAGTATTTCAAAATTTATTTTAATGAAAATGAGATATGTAGTGAATATTTTTATAATATTATGAGTTCAAATAATTATGATGAACTTTTTGAAAATCTAAGTCGAATTAATGTTATAGGAGATAAGCTTAAATAATGAGCGAAGAACTTTCAAGCAGTTATGATCCTAAGGTTTTTGAGGATAAAATTTATAAGAGATGGTTGGATAATGGTGTCTTTAGTCCTGATGATAAGATCGAATTAAAATTTAGCATGGTAGCACCTCCTCCAAATGTGACAGGTATTCTTCATATGGGACATGCTCTTAATTTTACTTTGCAAGATATTCTTGTTCGTTATAAAAGGATGAAGGGATTTAATACTCTTTGGCTTTTTGGGACAGATCATGCTGGAATTGCAACTCAGACAGTTTTTGAAAAACAACTTAGAGAACTTGGCAAAAGTAAAGATGATTTTAGTCGTGAAGAATTTATTGAAGGAATTCTTGAATTAAAAAATAAGCATAGAAAAATAATTGTTAATCAGGTAGAAAAGCTTGGAGCTTCTTATGATCATTTACGTGAGAGGTTTACTCTTGATGATGGACTTTCAAGGGCTGTTAATAAAGTTTTTATTGATTTATATAATAAGGGGCTGATTTATAAGGGAGAATATCTTGTAAATCTTGATCCTGGTTCTGGAAGTGTTGTTAGTGATGAAGAAGTTGAATATAAGGAAATTTTGGGTAAGATTTATTTTGTTAAATATTTATTGTGTGATGGTGGTTTTATTGAGGTTGCAACTACTAGACCTGAGACAATGTTTGGGGATGTAGCTATTGCTGTTAATCCCAATGATGAGAGATATAAATCTTTAATTGGAAGAGAGGTTATAATTCCTATTGCAAATAGAAAAATTAAGATAATAGCTGATGATTATGTTGATATGGAATTTGGTAGTGGAGCTTTAAAAATAACACCTGCTCATGATCCTAATGATTTTGAGATTGCAAAAAGGCATAATCTTGCCAAGATAAATATTTTGAATAAGAATGCAAAGCTTAATGAAAATGTTCCAATTGAGTACCAAGGTTTAAGTGTTAATGCTGGAAGAAGTAAAATAGAGAAAGATTTAAGAGATAAAGAATTTTTAATAGATGTGAAAAATCATAAGCATCAGGTGGGGCATTGTCATAGATCTGGAGAAGTCATTGAACCTTATTTATCAAATCAGTGGTTTGTAAAGATGAAACCGTTAGCCGATGCTGCTTTACAAGCATTAATTGATGGTAAGATTAGGTTTTATCCTAGGAAATGGGAAAATACATATAAGCATTGGTTATCAAATATTAAAGATTGGTGTATATCTAGGCAGTTGGTTTGGGGACATAGAATTCCTGCTTGGTATGATGTTCAGACAGGAGAGATTGTTGTTAGTGAATTTGATCCTTCATTGAGTAAAAATTATAGTGGAAGAAGTTTTGTTAGAGATTCAGATGTACTTGATACTTGGTTTTCTTCTTGGTTGTGGCCATTTTCTTCTCTTGGATGGCCGGATGTAACTTTTGATCTTAAAAATTATTATCCTACAACTACTTTAGTTACTGCTTATGACATAATATTTTTTTGGGTAGCAAGGATGGTAATGGCAGGACTTGAGTTTATGGGAGAAGTTCCATTTAGAGATATATATATAACTCCTCTTTTAAGAGATAAAAAGGGACAAAAGATGTCAAAATCTTTAGGTAATGGCATCGATCCTCTAAAGATTATAGAGCAGTATGGAAGTGATGCATTGCGATTTACTCTTTCATTTTTGTCCGTACAAGGACAGGATTTAAATATTGACACTAAAGATTTTATGTTTGGAGCTAAATTTGCAAATAAAGTATTTAATGCATCTAAGTTTATTTTATCAAATTTGAAGGGTAGACTAGTATTAGATAGTTTAGAATTTGATGACATTGATAAGTGGTTGATTACAAGGTTAAATGCAACTGTTGCTGTTATAGATTGGTCATTTGAAAATTATAAGTATAATGAGGCTACAAAAGCGGTATATGAATTTTTTTGGAATGATTTTTGTGATTGGTATATTGAAATTAGTAAGATTAATTTATGTAGTGATGATTTTGATTTACAGAATATAACCATTTCCAAATTAATTTTTTTCCTAAAAGAATCTTTGCTTATTATGCATCCCTTTATTCCTTTTATTACCGAAGAAATTTATTCTAAGGTTATGTCGTTAGAATATATATTGGCTTTAAAAAAGTATCCTGAAGTTACAATGCAAAGGGATTTTGGAGAAGCATGTCAACAATTTAATTTATTTAAAGACTTTATTATTTCAATTAGGACTCTTAGAAGTGAATTTAATATAGTTCCTAATATTAAGATTAATGTTGCTTTGAAATTTGGTAATACTTTTCAGTCTGAAAAGTATTTTAGAAGAAATGAATATATTGCAAAAAAACTTATTAATTTTGATTATATTTTTTACAATGAAAATTATGAAAATATGATAGGAGTTCCTAATGTTAATTTTGAAAGTTTTGCAGATATTAAAGATCTCATAGATACTGATAAAGAACTTACAAAACTTAGTAAACAATTAGAAAAATATGAAAAACTTAAAAATGTAACTCTTCAAAAGCTTGGGAATCAAAATTTTTTATCAAATGCTCCTGATGAAATTATTAATTTTGAGAAGTTAAAATTAGAAGAATTTGATTCTTTTATTGTTAGAATTAGTAATTATATTTCTAATTTAAAGAAATCTAGTTACTAATTAGATTTTGTTTGTATTATTCTTTTTGTGCTACTAGCATATGTCTTTTGTTGTTAAATTCTTTTATTTTAAGATAATTAAAATTGGCAAGTTTTAATCCGTCTTTCACAATTCTTGCTGAAGAAAATGTTGAGAGTTTTGTTCCAGTTTTACTTTTTTGTGAGATTATTGTAAATATTTCTTTGTTCCACATTCTAATATTTTTGCTTGGAGTAAATCCATCTAAAAACCAGTAATCTATGTATTTTGGTAATTCTTTAAGTTTGTCTTTAGCATCACCAATGAGGATTTTTAAATTAATATTACTTGATATTTTGTATTTGATATTTTTTATTGGTATTTTTGGATATTTTTTAAGCATTATCTTGAAATATTGTATATCGTTATTAAAAAATTGTGATATTTTTTTATTTGTTCTTTTTTTAATGGAAATTTTTCAATTGAGTAATAGTTGATTTTTGTTTTAATATTGTTTTCTGTTAAATATTTTAAGAGAGCTATTAAATTTAGCCCTGTTCCAAATTCTAATTCTGCAATTTTTATGTTTTTGGTGGTTGTAAGTTCTTTTTCTAGTTGACATCCTTTAATAAATACGTAATTGCTCTCTTCAAGTCCATATTGAGGATCGTAATAAATGTCTTTAAATTTACTTGAATATATTGTTTTACCTTTGAATATTAATTTGTGTGTCATTTTTATGAATAAATTATAAGATAATAATTTAATCTCTCTAGGAGAGAATAAATTAAAAAATCCATCACTCTTAAAGATAATAACAGTAATGTTATATATATATTGACCCTGAATTTTGTTTGACTAGGATAATAGGATGTAGCTACTAAATTTAAAAATTTTTTCTTTTAAAGAGAAACTAAATTACGATTTAGCTTCTCTTTTTTCTTATTCTTCTATAATAGCTATTATTTCTTTTGCTTTTAGAATTAGATGTTCTTTATCTTCAATCTTTACAGCAGCCCCAGCATATTTTTCATAAAGCACTGTGTCTCCGACTTTAACATTAATTTCTTCTTTGTTGGAGCCAATAGCCATAACTGTTCCAATATGTGTTTTCTCTTTTGCATTTTCTGGTATATATAATCCTGAAGTTGTTTTACTTTCGGCTTCTTTTATTTTTATTAAAACTCTATCAGCTAAAGGTTTAATATTTTTCATTTTCAAACATCTCCTTAATTTGATAATATAAATATACGAAAAAGTGAAGCGTTAAGTCAATATCTTTTAATGGCACTTGAAAATTAGCTTTATTTTAAAGATAATTCTTTTAATAAAATGTCAAGTTTAGGTGGAAAAATAGTTTGATAAGAGTAAATAATTTAGAAGTTACATTTGGAGAGAGAATTCTATTTCAAGATGTAAATATTAAGTTTTCTTCTGGAAATTGTTATGGAATAATAGGAGCTAATGGTGCAGGTAAGAGCACGTTTTTGAAAGTTTTGGGTGGAACAATTGAGCCTAGCAAGGGTGAAGTATTAGTTGCTAAGAATCAGAGAATGGCTGTTCTTGAACAAAATCAATTTGCATATGATGATTTTCGAGTTATTGATACTGTGATTATGGGTCATAAAAAGCTTTATTCTATTCAAAAGGAAAAAGATGAAATTTATGCAAAACTTGATTTTAATGATGAGGATGGTATTAGAGCTGGAGAACTTGAAGCAGAATTTGCTGATCTTGGAGGTTATGAAGCAGAATCTAATGCTGCAGTGCTTTTAAGGGGGTTAGGTATAGATGAGTCTCTGCATTTTAGTTTAATGAGGGATGTTGAGGCGGCCTTAAAAGTGAGAATACTTTTGGCTCAGGCTCTTTTTGGGGATCCTGATATATTGCTTCTTGATGAGCCTACTAATAATCTTGATATTCAATCGATTAAATGGTTGGAGGAATTTTTAATTAATTTCGAAAATACAGTTATTGTTGTCTCACATGATAGGCATTTTTTAAATCAAGTTTGTACTCATATTGTTGATATTGATTATGGAAAAATTCAAGTTTATCTTGGTAATTATGATTTTTGGTATGAAACTAGTCGAATACTTAATAAGCAATTGAAAGATGCTAAAAAAAGATCTGAAGAAAAAATAGCAGAACTTAAAACTTTTATTCAAAGATTTTCAAGTAATGCATCAAAATCTCGCCAAGCAACCTCAAGAAAAAAGTTGATTGAAAAAATTAAAGTTGAGGATTTAAAACCGTCTTCAAGAAAATTTCCTTATGTAAATTTTAAAATTGAAAGGGATCTTGGCAAAAATGTTATCACAATTAAAAATTTAACCAAAGAATTTGAGGGACAACTTATTTTAAACAAATTTAGTATTGTCATAGAACTTGGACAAAAAATTGTTTTTTTAGGTAGTCCAATTTCAGCAAGTTATTTTTTTGATATTATTACCAATGAAGACAGAGATTATAAGGGACATTATGAATGGGGTTCTACTGTTAATTTTGAGTATTTTAAAAAGGATAATGAAGAATATTTTAATGTAGATTTAAGTTTAATAGATTGGCTTAGACAATATTCCAAAGAAGGCGATGAGACTTATATTAGAGGGTTTTTGGGGAGGATGCTTTTTAGTCAAGATGAGGCTTTAAAGGGAGTTAATGTTCTCTCAGGAGGTGAGAAGGTAAGGTGTATGCTTGCAAAGATAATGCTTAGTGGTGCTAATGTATTATTATTGGATCAACCAACTAATCATTTAGATCTAGAGGCAATTACATCTTTAAATACTGGACTTAAAGATTTTAAGGGAGTTGTGTTGTTTACATCTCATGATCATCAGTTTATTGATACAATTGCTAATAGGATTATTGAATTTACTCCTAATGGAATAATTGATCGTTTTATGACTTTTTCTGAATATATTGAGGATGTCAAGGTTAAGGAATTGCGGGATAAACTTTATGAAGGACATTCCATCTTAAAACTTTAATCACATTTTTATTCATTACAGGATGTTTGTGATTTTGAAAGTAAATTTTTGTATTTTATTTTTTTTTAGTGCTTATTTTTCTCTATTTGCAGATATTAATCTTTATTTTCAAAAAGCTTTAACCGGACAAGTTTTAGGAAATCCTATCCTTGATGAGAGACGTGATACTATTACTGTATTAACTAAGGATAGGTGGTTAGTAACTTATACTATGTCTTTTGGTAAAAAGTATTCTTATAGGTTAGATAGAACCCCTTATCCCTTTTTATTAAAGGATTTTGGTAATGGGTATTATGTTATTACAGGACGTAATGAAGTTCAGAAAATTAGAAGAGGAAAACTTATATGGAAATATAATCTGGGTGTTTCTCCTATAAAAGCCCCTTCAATAGGTAATGGTTATATTTTAGTTCCGACAGCTGATGGTAGAGTTATTGCTTTAAGACTTGGTGATGGCCATAAAGTTTTTGAGGTTGATATAGAAGGGAAAGCATTAACCTCATCTGTTGTTCTTGAAAATGGTAATTTTTATATTGTCAATGAGAATGATGAAATGTTTGCTTTTAATGTTGATGGAGGACAGATATGGAATATTTCGCTTATGTCCTCTCCTAGTACATTGATGATCAGTACTGATAATAAAATAATTGTTGGATTGCAATCCGGAGAGATTGTCATTTATGATAGTGATTTTGGTGATGTATTAAATTCTGTTAGTTTAAATTATCCTATTAATTTTTTATTCGAAAAATTTAATGGAGAATATGTTGCGGTATCTGATATTGGTGTTTTTTTTAATTTAAGTAAAAATCTTGAAATTATGTTTTTCAACAATTTATCTTTAAATCTTAAAGAAGCTGTGCTTTACAATAATAAAAATCTTTGTCTTGTTATGAAATCAAATGGTGTTTTGGTTCTTGATGAATATTTTAGACCCGTTGATAGATATGATGATATGAAGGAGATATCCGGACTTGTGGCTAATGTTGGATTCATTGTTACTGGAGGATTTAATTGGATATTGACCACTTATTATTATGAATATAAAGATATGCTTGATATTATTGTTTGGAATCATACATTGGGTAATAGATATCATCAAAATAGAATAGATTTTAGAGAAAAATATTTAATAGAACATGAAGATGTTTATTTGACTCTTGATGAAATGTTAAATTCTGCATATGATAAGGTTACTTATCGTAAATTTTTAAGTATGCTTGATTCTATTTTAAAGAAATATGGTAGTTTTCCTAAAAGATATTTAAATTTATATAAAAAGGCTATTGATAATTGGCTTGCTCCAAAAGATGGAATTGATAGAATCTTTCAAAGAGGACAATTGTATAAATATTTTATGTATGTTGATGATATGTCTGCAATTAAGGGTTTTGTTAATGTTGCAATTCATGAGAAAGATATTAGCAATGTAATTCAGTTGATTAAAAATATTGCCAAATTTGAGTATTATCATGATCAAGATGAACTTGTATATAATTATATTCAATATATAATATTGAATTATCAGGGTAATTTAGAGATAGCTTATGCTGTTCTTTTAAGCTTACGAAAGATAATTGTAAATTCTTCTGAAGAGAATCTTCAAAAGTATAGAAGTAAATATCTAACTCTTTTGAAATTTATAAAGCGACAGAATTTTTCTGAAAAAATTAATGGCTTTGCTAATGAAATTATTGCAATTCTTTGATTCATTTTGTTGCTAATTTTATGTTATCATGTATTGAATACATCTTATATTGTGTTAAAATTAATGTTTTAATTTATACCGGTTTATTTAATGATAAAGTTTATAATTAACCAGGGGAGAATTTTATTATGAAAAGAATATGGGTATTTTCTAGTTTATTATTTATTTTTTTAAATATTGTTACTTTTCATGCTAGAGAGGTTGATAAGAAAAAATTAAAAGATTTTATTAATATGGATCTTGAATTTGTCAATTATCGAGGTCCTTATGATTCTACAGACACGTACCAACAGATAGTGGGTATTGGTGAATTTTTAGCTAAAAATTTAGTTGATAATAAGGCTAACTATTACAATAAATATTATGTTAATCGGCATATTGATGGTGAAGATGAAAAGAGTAGTTCAGATGTTTTTGTTATTGGTTTAAATTCATCTCTTGATAGTATTTTAAATCTTAGAAGAATACTTACAGGATATTTGATGGAAGGTTTTAAATACAGTAAAGAAAGTGCAGAATTGCTTGCCAAGGCTATTACGATATATAATGCTGCTTATCGAGGTGATTTGGATTATTATAATAATGCTTATATTAATTCTTCTCTTACAGATTTAAATAAGCATAATGTAGGGCTTTCAAGAGTTTATAGTCAATGGGCTGGAAATACTCATATTTTTATTCCTCTCAAAAGAAATATTTTGTCAGGAGACATTGAATCAGATGTTGATCTTGATAAAATAGTTACGGAGAGAGTAGTAGCCTCTCTTTTAGGTGAAAATGAAGAAGTTGGTACAAATTTTGCAAGAGATTTAACAGATGTTCAAGATGAAATTCGTGATGTTGATCAGAAAAAAATTGATATTGAATCTAATACTTTAAAGACTATTGATGATGAATTGAATGAAACCATTGATAATTTGAGGGAACAACTTGAGAAGGCTACAGGTGATACTGAGAAAAAAGAAATTGAGAAACAAATTGATGATAACATACTTCAAAGAGATGCTTTAAAGAGTAAAACAGAAGAACTTAAAAAATCACAAAAAAAGTTGGATAGTTCTCAAGAAAAATTGGATAAACAGAGGGATATAGTAAAGGATAAGATACAAGAAAATATTGATAGGAGTAATAAAGATAAAAACTTACCAAAGCCTGGAGACATAACTTCTCCAAAAGTAGATGAAAAATTGCAATTAACCGAGACTATTGAAGATTTAGAAGAGCAACTCAATAAAGTTACTGATGATACTGAGAAAAAAGAAATTGAGAAGCAAATTGATAATAATATACTTCAAAGAGATGCTTTAAAAGATAAGAAGAGAGATAAATTTAAAGAGGTAGATAATGGGGATTTGAATAAACAAAAAGAACCAGCTGAGAATATATTGCAAAGAAATGTTGAGAGTAAAAATCAAAATAATAATTTGCCAAGGCCTAAAACTACATCACAAAATGATGGAAAATCACAGTTATCTAAGGATTTAGCACAACAACTTAAGAAGGCTATTGATGATGCTGAGAAAAAAGAAATTGAAAAACAAATTGATGACAATATAGTTCAAAGAAATGTTTTAGAAGATAAGAGGGATAGTCTTAAAGAATTAGATAATGGTGGTTTGGATAAACAAAAAGATCCAGTTAGGAATAGGTTGCAAGGAAATGTTGGGCGTAAAAATCAAAATAATAATTTGCCAAAGCCTAAAGCTACATCACAAAATGATGAAAAATTAAAGTCAGCTAGTGAATTGAAAAGACGACTTGAAAAGGCTACATCAGATATTGCAAAAAATTCTCCTAATATTGCGAATAAAAAATCTTTGCAGAAATTATCCGATAAATCTTTAAATGCTAAAGATAACTTGGTTAAGTCTGAGGGTGTAAAAAAATTGTCCACTGAAGATAAAGACAAAAAGCCCGTATTTTTAGAAATTTTAAATCCTAATACTAATTTAGGTGTTCTTAGGTTAATTGATTCGGATAAAGAAAAATTAGATAAAAATTATCAGTACGGTATTAGGAGGTATGGGGTTTATGAGAGGAAAGATGATTTTGTTGCTATAAAACTTTGTTCAGGTATTGCAAAACTTCAGTTGCTTAGCAAATCAGAAAATTTAAAAGTTAAATCTCAAGCAGGTTTTGAATTGAGTAGGGATTCGTCTCTTTATGTTGATTCTGAAATGATTTTAGTAGTTGTTAAGGATAATGATGTTTGGAAATTAGCAAAGTTTTCTTCAAATGATTTGAGTAAATTTGTTCTTTCTGAAGATGAAGTTTTACCATTTACAAGTTTTACTGTTAATGCAGGACGTGTTTATTTACAGGATGCATCTAAGTCAATTATTACTTTGGATATAAATACTTTGAAAAAAACAAATTAAATTCAGTCGTTGATTAAATAACATGTTTGTCAATGCAAACAGGAAGGATTAATTTTATTCATTCCTTCAATACCGGGAAATCGGGACAGTGAGATTCGAACTCACGATCCCCTGCTCCCAAAGCAGGTGCCTTAGCCGCTAGGCCATGTCCCGAAAAAATTACGCGCCAATTAGGACTTGAACCTAAAACCTACAGATTAGAAGTCTGTTGCTCTATCCCATTGAGCTATTAGCGCTTTTGAGCCTAAAATTGAGTATACCATGTTGAAAAATCCTTGTCAATAAAATATTATTGCTTATCCTTTATTATGACTATACATATAATTTATAATTATTTTTATGGTTAATATTGATTTAATTGTAGATGAAACTTTATTTCGCTATCCTTATGTAAAACCTTTTTTAACTTTTAAAAATAATTACGAACTTTTAATAATGGTGATTTTGAGTGCAAGAACGACTGATAATATGGTTAATAAGATTGCACCTAAACTTTTTGATAAATATGGTGATTTTAAAAGTTTGGCATGTGTTGATTTAGTAGATGTTGAAAGATTAATTTATAAATTAGGATTTTATTCAAATAAATCTAAAAATATTATAAATTGTGCACGAATGATTTTGGAAAATTTTGATGGTATTATTCCAGATAATATTTTTGATCTTATATCTTTGCCAGGAGTAGGTAGGAAAACAGCCAATGTTATTCTTGGTGTTGTTTATAAAAAGCCAGCTATTATTGTAGATACTCATTTTAGTAGAGTTGTGATTAGACATGGAATTACTTTTGAGAAGACACCTTTAAAAATTGAATTAGATTTAAGAAATAGAATACCTGCTGATAAACAATATAGATTTTCTATGGCTATTAATAGGCATGGAAGAGATGTTTGTACATCACGTAGTCAAAACTGTAAAAATTGTTTTTTAGAAAAATTTGCACCAAGACTTGTTTGATTATAATTTATGATGATATGAAAAATTTTGTGTGTTTTTTTAGTTTGAGACTTATTGATGTTAAGATAATGTTTATTATTAATAATATTATTAGGGGATTTATCCATATCCAAAAATATTCTTTTCCCATTTCTATATATCTTAAAAGTTCTCCAAGACTTGGATAATAGCTTTTGTCTTGTTGTTGTAAAAAGTTTACTACTTCAAAAGTTGTTAGGCTTTTTGAGATTTGTAGGGGAATGATTGATGAAATTGATGAAAAAATTTCGGGAAATATGTGATACATTATTATTCTATATTGGCTTGCACCCATCATTTTGCTTGCTTTTATATAATCAAAGTTTTTAATTAGTAGTGTGTTATTTCTTGTGATGAATGAAAATTTGATCCATCCGTGTACTATTGCTAGTATAAATGATACCTCTAGTATGTTATAGTTTTTTTGTTTTGAAAAATAATAGAGAATTAACGTTAATACATAGAAAAATGGTATTGTTTGTAATGATTCTATTAATTTTGAAATTATCAAACAAGTTTTGAATTTGAAATTACCGATTATTATTCCTATAAAAATTCCAATTATTGCAGAAATTGCTGCATAACTAAATGCAAGTAAAATAGAATTTCTAGTTGCTAATATTAATCTTGATAATATATCTCTACCCATTTTATCAATTCCTAAAGGATTTGTATTTGTTGGTGTTTGCGGCAATTTGTTTGTTTGCTTAATGTATATTTTATTTGGGTCTTTTTTATATATTGCAAATTTTGAATTTTCATTTATTAAATTGGGAATTATTATTAGAAATAAAATGAAAATACTCAATAATAAAATATATGATCTTTTAAATTTATTCATTATTCTAATATATCCTTATAAGGATTCATATTGTATGTTAGTATATCTGTTATTAAATTTGTTATTAACATAATTAATACTCCAACAAATAGTAAGTCTCTATAAACTATATAATCGTTATTTTTCATTGCATTAATTGTTAAAGCCCCAATCCCATCAATTCCAAATGTTATCTCAATAAAAGAGGAACCAAAGAATGATGTTGTAAGAGTGGATCGGAGTTGAGTGATTAATGAAGTTAAAGAGGGAATTAATGAGTGAAATGTTATTATTGAAAAATTTTTGATACCCCTTGATTTTGCACTTATTATATAAGGTTCAGATAAATTTTTTGTTAGGGATTGTTTAAAAATTACAGCGTTAAATATGAAAAATGAAAAAAACCATGCAAATCCACCTATTATCAGGTTTTTTTGATTGATGTTGAGGTAGTAAAGTATAGTAATTACTAACATTATGATTAAGTTTCTTGGTAGTGAATGTAAAAATAGCATTATATATTCTAAAATATTATTTAAAATTTTATTTTTTACAAAAAATGTCCATATAATAATAAAAAAAATGGCTATTAAGTAAGATAATATTAAACCTGGAATTGATATTGTTAATGTGTTTTTTATTTTACTAAAAATGACACTTATTGGTGATTTGCCTTTTATAAGAGGGGTGTTATAGGTAGTGTTCCAGATTATTCCTTGATATTGAGTTTTGTAGACTATGTATAGAGATCCTGAGATGTGTTTGGCAAAATAATCTTTACTTAATGGAGTATTTGGATCAAAATCATATATTAACTTGTAGCTTTCAATGCTTTTAATTAATCCAATATATTCCAAATAGTCTTTAAATATATTTGTTTTTATGAATGGAATATTTGGACGATTATTTGAAAATGCATTTAATATTGATATGCAAAAAAATGTTGATATAATGACATTAATCGCCATATATAGTACATTTTTTATGATAAATATAGCTGTGGTTACCTCCCTTGGTGAAGAATTTTTATTTTTTCAAAATAACTGAGTAAAAAATAAAATATCAGTGAAAGTACTATTGATATTAAGTAAAAATTTTTGTCTATGTTTGTATTGTTTGATGTTTGTTTTATGTTTAATATATTGCCTTGATAATAATTTTCATCTTCATCAGAATTTTTTATGATAATTGAATTTTGAGGATAGTAACCTAGTTTGCTTGCTTCTCTTAAGATAGCTGGTTTCGATATTTGTAAATTAATATATTTTGTTTTTAAATTTTTTTGTATCATTTTTAAGTTTTCGATATGCTTTTTCATCATAATGAGATTATTGTTTAATTTTTTATAGTTAATAATTCCTGTTTCTCCAAAAATTGGTGCTATTATGAAATAACTTATTACACCTACGTAAACGGAAAACATAATTTTTTGTATTAGGAACATATTATATTGTAATTATATCTTTAATATATTATATTTAAAAGTATATAATTACAATATAATATGTTCTATAGCATGTTATATTGCAATTGTATACTTGTAAAGTATGAGTATGTTGTCTTTGTGTAACTAAATTTGGAGAAAAATTTTTAATATGATAAGTCATAAGAATTCTTTCTTTATTAAAGAGGGCCCTAAAAAAGTTGATTTTGATATGGATAGTGTGTTTTTACAGCACTCAGTTAATGCACAAGTTGTTTCTATACGTTCTGATGATATTAAAGTTCTATTGGACGAAAAGTTATTAAAACTTGATTCTTCTTTAAAGCAAAGGCATGGTGAGTTGGTTGATTATTTAAAAAAGGTTGAGGTACGTATTTCTAGAGTTGAAAATACAATACTTGATCGTAGTTTGGATTTTCTTGAAAATTCTGATAACTCTAGCTTAAAATCAATGAGTTTTATGAAATCTCATGATGACATTATTGTTAGAGATAATGAATTTAGTGAAGTGCTAAAACGAGAGAATAATTTGCCAAATGTTTCGCTTGCTCAGGAAGAATTAGATGCTTTACTTGAAGGGCTTAATGAAATTTCGAGTGATAATAAGAAGAATTTTGATAATGATAATAATGGTAATGCTGTAGAGGATGATTCTGAACCCAAAGAAATTTTGATGGATGATCGTAAGAGTTTAGATATCGATAATAATTTATCTTTATACAATAATGATATATATAGTGTTCAAGATAAATTGTCAGAAACAGAAAAAGATGAATCCTTAAAATCTAATTTGGCAATGTCTGAGAATATTGATTTATTAGAAGAATCTTCTTCTTTAAAGATGGATAATATTGTTCATGATGATGGTAGTGATCAGGCTTCTGCTGCAAGTTTGGATGAATATAATAAGGTTTTGACTAGTTCTTTTACTGATGAGAGTCCTACTAATGTTGAGTTGAATAGTGAGGATGATTATATTGATAATTCCAGTGTAAATGAAGTTACTTCAGATATGAAAAATATAGAGAGTGATATTGCATCTTTTGAGCAGGATAATTTGGGTAAATATGAACAGCATTCTTTAAATTCCAATTTAAATGAAGCTATGTCTTTAGATCAAAATTTGCAAGATGCAAATGATGTGGAAGTTCAGGAAGGTAATAAAGAATTAGATGGTTTAGTTGATATTACTGATCATAAGGTTAATAGCTTGGACATGATTAATGATGGCAAGCTACAAGAAAGTGATCATGATTCTACTTTAACAGTAGAGCATAAAAATAGTAATGTTGTTTCTTCTAATTTGAAAAAATTTGATAATTTTGAAGATGTGTTAAAGGCGGATTTAAATTATGTGGATTTACAAAATTGTATTAAAGATTTTGAAGAGAAAAATCTTTACGATGATGCAGGTGATTTAGAAGAAAAAGTGGGACAGGATGAAAAATTAAATGCATCTTTTTTAAAAGAACAAGAGACTACCGGGGATGGTTATAATTCTTGTAATTTTAGTTTTACTGATGTTGAGGCTATAATAAATAAGTTTAATGATAATGATTATTTAAGTCAGATTAATTTAAGTGATGAAGAACGTGCGTTGTTAGTTAAGTTTATTGATAATTTAGAAAATGAACTTTCTTTTAAACCTAAGGGTAATAATTTTAAAATTAAAAAAGAATATGAGATTTTACAAAAGATTAAGCGTTTACTAGAAAGAGAGTAGGATTATCTATTTAATTAGATACTATTTTTTGTTTTTTATAACTTCAATTTTATTTTTGTTTTTAACTTTTTTTTACTTTATTAATAAATTTTTAAATCAAATTGATTTTGATTTTGATGATTTAATCAATGATGTGAAATCATATAATATGAATTTTTTTAAAGATTTAGATTTGGAAAATTATTTTTCTAACACTTTATTTGATAATGATTTAGTGAATTCTTATTATTTATTATCATCGGTTAATGGTATGTTAGTTTATAAATCAAAAGATGATTCAATTTATAGATTATCCAATAAATTAGAACCAACTTTTTTAATAAATAGTATTTTTATTAAAAAAGTTAAAGTTAACTTTGAGTTGAGTGATGATTTTATAAGTTTAGTTGTATACTATAATATCCTACCCAAGAGCAGGATACTTTATATTTTATATTCTTATTTTTTTGTAATGTCCTTTTTATATTTTTGTTTTTCTGTCTTTATTTTATATCGACTATATCGAGATATTAATTGTGATCATTGTGTTCTAGATGATCTTCAGTAGATTCTTTATCTTTTTGTTCTATTTTTTTTTCTAAATTAAAGACATCAAAGAATGACCATCTATTGGTAATATAATAATATATATCATTGTCTCTTTTCATTAAGATATCTTTGTTTTTTTCATCTTTGTTAATATAAACATCAATGTTACTGATACTTTTATTGTCCCATTGTATTTCAATGTTATATTGTAGGTTATAATTATTAATTTTACTTTGATCTATCTCAAGGCCATCTGTTGTGAATTCTTGAATTATTTGTAAAAGTTTTTCTTGTTTTAATACTTTTTGATTGATAAAGTAAAGGCCGTCTTTAATATATACTTGATAATCATTTTGTATTGAATTTTCTTCAGATTTTTTTGATTTATTTGCTATTTTAAAGGACAAACTTTCTATTTTTGAATTATTTTCATTAAAGAGTTTGGTATCGGCAAATGTGTTGTAAGAGTTGCCTTTGTAAGATAGGAAGATGTTATTTGTTAGATATACATTCTCGTCACTTCCCTTGATATAAGATAATCGTGAATCTCCTTCTCCTGGATTTCCAATAAATATTTCTGTTAGCAAATTATTTTGTTCGTCATAAAATTTAAAAGCAGGATTTTCGTTGATTCCCAGTTCTTTATGTTTTTTTGGATTTCTGCTTACAAGTTTATTTTTTTGGAGTTTTTCTAGATTTTGAATCATAGAATTAACCCTTTGTTCATCAATTGGAAGTTTTATATCGTTGTATTTAAGTTCCCAACCTGTTCCTGCTTTTATAATTGTTCCTTCAAGAGCTGTTTCAATTTTTGCAGTTTTTTTAAAGTCAATTGTAAATAATTTTTCTTCTAAAAGTCTTGTAACTTGGTTTTGCTTTGAGAAGATTATTCCTAACAAAAATGTGGATATTAATATTATGATTATTACTATTTTTATGTTCTCTTTAATTCCTAGCAATGTGTATTTATTATTCATAAGTTCTCCTTCATTAGTTGATTTTTCGTTTTTTTGTAAATCTAATAAGTCCAAATATTATTATTGCTATAGGTAGTATAACCAAAGTTATGACTATTAATGAAAATTTTGCGTTTAACATTTCTTTTGAAGAATTTATAAATTTGAGTTTTGAGCGTACTTCTCTTGATTTAATGTTAAAAAAAGCTTCTTTTTGCATTAAATAGTCTGAAATTCGTCCAGCAAATTCAAAATTAGAGGGTGAACCATTATACATGTAATCGCTAAAGATCATGTTTGAACCTAATAAAACTATTTTTGAATTTGCAGATTTTATGTCTTTATATAGACTTTTAATTTTTCCTTCAACTGAATATCCAAGAATTTGTTGATTTTCTTTATCAAATGTTTTAGGTATATTAAATGAATACATGGCTATGTTTGCAACTTCTTCGTTGTTGACTTGCCAAGATTCTTTAGAACTTGTAAATAAGGGTAAATATTTTATGTCATCATTATTTTCTTTTGTTTCTATAAGATTTAGTGAATTACTCCAAGGAATGATAGCATCGTAAAAATTTTTAAGTAAAGGATTATTAGAATCTATGATATTATTTTTATTAATCAAGATCCATGGATAATAAGTTTGGAAATTGCCTCCTAAGAAAAGACTTGGTGATCTCTTGTCAAGTATAATATTTTCGTTATATTTAATACCATAACTTTCAATTAGGTTAAATATTGGAGATTGAGTAGAAGTTGTTGTATATGGGTTTTGAGGATTATAATCAATTTTACTTGTAGTTATTAATATTCTTCCATTATTGACGATAAACTCATCAATTTTTTTTAATGTATTCTCATTTATGTCTTTAGAGCCAATAATAAATAATCCATTAATATCTTGTAATTGTTCGTTTTCTATATTTATTTCTTTAACTTCTGTTTTAAAAACTTTTTGCATTATTTCTATAAAGTTTTTATGTGTTGCTTTTAAATTTGCATCTCCAAATACGAGTCCTAATATTTTTTGTGTATTATTTATTAATTTGTCCAGACTGCTTGCAAGATCATATTCTAAATTGCTAATTTCTGTTACTATTGGAAGTACTTCACGTTTGCCTTCATATGTGATTTCAATTCCTGAATATATTTTTAGTATTGAGAGCTGATTAATTTCTCTTAAATCTATTTGTTGTGATGGAATTCCAATTTGTTCTAATGGAGTTGCTATTTTATCAGCATCTATGTCTTTATAAATCACTTTTCCTCTTGAAGCGTCAGAAAAACTTGTTAAAAAATTTTTTATTTGTTCCGGGAATGCAAAATAATTGCCAAGGCTTGCAGAATTATAATAAGTAATATATATTTTTTCATTCGCATTTGAAAATAAATCTTTTGTAACTTGAGAAATCGTAAAAGCTTTGTTTTTAGTAAGATCTATTTTGAAAGTAAAAATAGATATATTACAAAAGATTAGCAATATTATTATAAGGTTTAAGGTTAAATTTAGAATCTCTTGATGTTTGTTTTTCATAAAATAACTATCTCCATTTTTTTAATTTTATGCTATATGCGCTTAGTATTAAAAATGTAATTGTAAACGTGCTGAAGTAAATTAAGTCTGATAAGTTTAATATTCCCATGTTAAAGTAACCAAAATGATTACTAATTGAGATAAAATTTAGTATTTGTCCAAATATATTGTCTTTTCCAAATATCATTACTAACTTTCCTGAAAATACTATTATGACCAAAACAAAAACGCTTAATATGTAAGACACTATTTGACTTTTGGTAATGGAAGATATAAAAACTCCTATGCTGAGCACTGAGTAAGAATAAAGAATTATTCCTAAATATTGAAGGAATATTATACCAAGATCAAATTCACCCATGAAGATTGTCATTAATGTTAGTGGCAATGTAAGAGCAAAGAGTATTAGTGTAAATATTTTAAGTGTAATAAATTTGCCAAGTACTATTTCTTGTGGATTTATTGGTAGTGCATATAGTAATTCAATACTTCCCGTTTTGTATTCTTCTGAGAATACTCCCATACTTAGAGCTGGGAGAACCAACATTAAAATTATAGGCATTGATGAGAAATAAGACATTAATGATGCGTTGTCTTTGATAAAAAATCCTGATAAGAAAATAAAAGAAAAGTTTACAAATATTAAGAAAAATAATATTACAACATATGCAGTTGGCGTTCCAAATAAAATTTTTAATTCTTTTTTTGACAAAATTAAGGATTGTCTTAGATCTATTTTCATTCTTTTCTCTCCTTTGTTAATTTGCTAAATATTTTTTCTAGACTTTCATGTTTTGGAATCATTGCTTTAAGTATTATTCCTTTACTTGTAATATAATTAAAAAGTTCTCTTTCAGTTTTATTGGGTTTGAGTTTTAATGAAACATTGGTTTCTTTTTCAAATTCTTCTATTTTAATTGATGTAAATATATCATTGTTATTGAAATGTTCTTTGATTGTTTCAGAATCTTTGTAAATAATAAGCTCTATTTCAGATTCTTGAAGTCTGTTTTTGGCTATATTTGCTTTAGTGTCATCGGCAATAATTTGTCCATTATTAATAATGACGATTCTTTTGCATATTGACTCAACTTCACTTAGAATGTGAGATGAAAATAGTATTGTACTGGTTTTTGCAAGTTCTTTTAAAAAGTCTTTAAATTCGATAATTTGGTTTGGGTCAAGTCCGTTTGTAGGTTCATCTAGTATTACAAGTTTGGGATTATTAATTAAAGCACCAGCTATTCCTACTCTTTGTTTAAATCCTTTTGATAATGTGGATATTAGTTTATTTTTGACACTTTCAAGTTTGAAAATGCTTATTACTCTATCTATTTCTTTATTGTGATTTGTAACACCTTTAATTTCGGATATAAAGTTTAAATATTCTTTAACGGATAATTCAGGATAGAGAGCTAATTTTTCAGGTATGTAGCCTATATTTTGCAATATTTCTTTTGGATTTTTTGTTATATCTTTTCCAAAGATTTTTACATTGCCTTTAGTTGGATAATGAAATGATGTTAAAATTTTGATTAATGTGGATTTTCCTGCTCCATTTGGGCCAAGTATTCCAAGCACTTCTCCTTCGTTAACTTTGAAGCTAACATTTAAGAGAGCTGTAAATGAACCATATGTTTTAGTAATGTTGTTTACATTGATCATTTGTTATCTCCTTAGATATTATTATTTTATAATAAATTTATCTTTATTTGCTTTAAGTTTCATACCATCTTTTGCTAAGAATATGTTTCCATTTGGATATTCTTGTTGTGCTTCATTTAATAATTCGTATAGGTCTTTATTTAAAGTATATCTTTCACTAAAATGTATAAGTCCAGTTTGATATACTTTTGCTTTTTTTGTAATTTGTGCTGCTAATTTTGCTGTTAGATGTAATTTTTTTTTAGCTTCTTCTTTTAAGTCATCTTTAAATGTACTCTCAATAATTACTAAATTGAAATTTTGAATGTATGTGCTTAATTCTTCAAAGTAAGCCGTATCTGTAATATATGCAAATTTGAGTCCTTTTTTTATTTCTCCTAATATTTCAGAAGGAACTATTTTTCTTCCATTCAGTATTACTTCATATCCTTCTTGTAGTTTTTTTCTAATAGGTCCTTTTGGTATATTTAGGCTTTCTGCTTTTTGTGTGTCAAATTTACCAGGTTTATCTTTTTCTATAAATAAATATCCAATACAATCTATTGAATGTTTAAGTTTTATATATTCAATTCTTTTTCTTTTATCTTCATATAGTACAGGTTCTGTCTTATTAATTATTATTTCTTTATATATTATTTGATAATTTTTATGTACTCTTAAGAGTTCAATATTTGTTTCTAAATATTTTTTGATACCTATAGGGCCAATAATGGTTAAAGGTTCTTTTCTTGTATCACCACTTTGTGCCATTAACATTACTATTCCAAGTAGTCCTGTGATATGATCGGCGTGTAAATGTGTGATACAAATCATTTTAATTTTTTGCCATGATATTTTTTGTTTCCTAAGAGACATTTGTGTAGCTTCTCCACAGTCAAAAAGAATACTTTCTCCGTGGTATTCAATTAAAACAGATGTTAAATATCTGTTGTGTAATGGTCTTGTGCCTCCTGTGCCAAGAATATTAATATTAAAATTCAAAAATAATCTCCCAATTCTTTTTGTTTAGTAAATTATGGATATACATGTTAAAATTGGCTTTTAAAATGTGCATGATTATATTGGTATTTTGCATTTTTTTTAAATGATTTTTTAATTTAATAGTAGATACTCCTTGATATTACATATTGAGTATTTGATTTTATAAAAGATAGATATATTTTATTTTTACTATTATGTTTTATTTTGCACACACTGCAAACATTATATTATTTTTTTTGATAATTTAGAAATGTTTCAAATAGAAATTATTTATTTTAATAAAAGTTCTAATACGAATTAATTGGTTATTTGATAGTACCTTTTTTATTTGAATGATTATATAAGTTTTCATATCTTTTAATATCGTAATAAGTTGGTAAATTAGATTTGTTTTCAATATAATCTAAGATTTTTTTAGATAAATATGGTGCCATTGATATTCCTCTTGTTCCAAATCCATTTAAGATGAATATATTTTTATATTGTGGATGTTCTCCAAGAAATGGTTCTCTATCAATTGTGGCAGGTCTTATGTGTGCTTTATGTTTTATTACTTTATAATTTAGATTTGTAATTTTTTCTAGTTTTTTTAATAATTCTTTTTTTGCCCATTCATTTGTGTTTGTATCTAAAGTGTTCCATTCATAAGTTCCTCCAAGATAGTATTTACTATTTTCTAGAGGTATTAGTGATACATGTCTATTGTATATTTCTTTTAGATTGAGACCTTTAATTTCTACTATAAGCATTTCTCCTTTTGCTAATTTAAATGGAAGATATGAAAAGAGCCCTTCAATTTTTTCTTTATATCCTTTTGTAAATATTAGTTTTTTAAATTTAAGTTTGTTTATTGTAAAGAAATTTTCATCTATTTTAAGATTTTTATTATTTATTTCTTGTTCTGTATATGCTTGATATTTAATAAAGTATTTTTTGAGATTGTTTATGTATAGTTCTGTGTTAATTGTTGCTCCCTTGATTAGTATGCCTCCATCATTGTCATTACAGAAATCATTTATTTTGTCATTTTTTATTTCGATAATAAACTTTTCTATATTTGAATAATTATTTATTTTGAAAAGTAATTCTTCTTTTTGTGTTTTTGTGGTAAATGGTCTAAAAATAGGAATTTCTTTTAAAATATTGCAATGAATATTTTTTTCCATTTCTTTGTAATATTGAATTGCAAAGAAAAAAATTTCAGATTCTCTCCAAGCAATATTCATTTTCCTTCCCATAATGGGGTTAATAACTCCTCCTGCTATTGTTGTTGCTTTTTGAATGCCATCATCAAATAAAATTACACTTTTTTTTCTTTGAAGTATTTCATAAGTTAAAGTACTTCCAGCAATCCCACCACCAATAATTGCAAATTCATATTCCATTTAATTTTCCTTTATGTTAAATTTGATTTTTTTGAATAATTATTTATTTTAATATACTATTTATTTTTATATGTGTGTTGAGATTTAAAAACCTTTTGTTTTTAATTATAATTATATATATTTAATTATAATTGTTTAAAAGGTAAGTTTATGGATTTTAAGGATATGAATGTGCAAACAGAAATACAAAAATCATTAGAATTTGCATTAAAGAGTAGATCAATAGTTATTACAGGTGAAATTGATAAAGATACTTCTAAGTTGTTTCAAGAAAAAATATTATTTTTAGAAGCATCAGATTCTACAAAACCAATATTTGTTTATATTGATTCAGAAGGTGGTGACATTGATGCTGGTTTTGCTATTTTTAATATGATACGTTTTGTAAGGCCCAAAGTTTTTACGATTGGAGTTGGGCTTGTTGCAAGTGCTGGTGCTTTGATTTTCTTAGCAGCAGATTCAAAGAGTAGGTTTTCTTTGCCACATGCAAGATATTTATTGCACCAACCATTAAGTGGTTTTAAAGGTGTTGCTACGGATATTGAAATTTATACAAATGAGCTTAATAAAGTTAAGAGTGAACTTAATGATATTATTGCAAAAGAGACGGGCCAGGAGCTTAATAAAGTTGAAAAAGATACTGATAGGGATTTTTGGTTAGACAGCGAATCAGCAGTAAAATATGGGCTTGTCTTTCAGATTATTACTACTAGACTTGAACTTGAGAAATTTATTTCTTAGTTTGTTGGTATTATCTTGTAGTTTTCCGAAAAGAGATTTTAGTATTTTGGAACTTAGTGTTATTAATTTCCAAAAAAATTTGATTTTAATTAATGCGTTAGTAGATATTGCTTATAATCTATCTTTTTTTGATTTTGATTTAGTGATTGTTAAAAATTTAAAGAATAAAGAGGAGTTGGATCTTATTAATAATAAAGTTGCATTTGGAGATTTTCAAAATGCATATTTTATTGGACAAAATGATATTTTATCAATAAGTATTCTTTCTAAAGAAAAAATTAAAATTCAAATTTTAGATTTAATAGAGGGATTTTATGCATGTAGATTGGGTGTGGTTGTTGATTTTGTGTTTAAAGATCGGCATTATGGGATTGTTATTTTTAATTTTGATGAGAAAATAGCTAATAATTTGGATATTGATCTTGTTAATGAGCAAATTAAATATTTAAGTTATAGGTATGAAAATTTGCTTTTTATTTTAGATAAGAGTGAACTTATCTTGTTAGATATGATTATTAAGAATGGTTTTTTTAATTTAATTTATAATTCTATTAATCCTTTTTATATCATTAATGCCATTAGTTCTAAGGTTTATTCTAATTTTATAGCACAAATTTCTATTCATTCTTTAAGGTATGTTGTTTTAAGCTATTTGTATAATAATTTTTATATGAGCGGCTTACCAAAAAGTATTTTAATTAAATAGGTTTTGCAATTCTTAGTTCTTGACATCATTATTGCATTGTTATATTATTACTACCGATGCCGAAATGGTGGAAGTGGTAGACACACAGGACTTAAAATCCTGAGGAGGAAGCTCCGTACCGGTTCAAGTCCGGTTTTCGGTATTTCAAATTTTAGGATTATTTTTATTGTTAAGTAGCTTGTTTATATAAATTCCGCCAATAAATAAGATAATTGAAAAGACATAAATTTGTAGACTAAGTTTTATTTGTAGTTTGGTTGTAAGAAATATCATTTGTATAATTGTTCCTGAAATTAGTCCTATGGATAGATAGAGAAAATCAATTAAGTATTTTTCTATTGTTTTTTTAATTATTATTATTGTGATTCCTATGCCTATTATTGTAAAAGTACTAAATATGATACATGGTATTATTTTAATTTGTGCTATTATGTTGATTATTTCTTTATAAGTTCCAAGACTTAATAATATGAGTGAACCTGAGATACCTGGTAATATCATTGCAGAACCACCTATTATTCCTGAACAGGCAAGTAATAAATAGTATTGAATTGATGTTTTATCTTGATTTGTTGTCAGATTTAGTGATACATTATGATGCTTTAGGATTAAGAGAAATAGTATAGTTAAAAGGCCAGATATAAATAATAAGTATTTATTAATTTTTGTATTGATATTAAATGTTGAATTTGTATTAATCTCTTTTTTTAATGTAAATATACTCCCTAGTATTAGTCCTATAAAAAATATATTTAAATACATTTCTTTTGTTGCATTGTCTAAAATATATTTTTTAAGTATTTTTGCAAATATTGTTGTTGAGGTTAACATTCCGAGTGATAATTTCCCCAAAAAAGTTATGCTTTCTTTTACTCTTTTTAGTTTTACAAGATTTGTCGACGAATAAATGATGTTATAGTATATTCCTGTGATTAAGGCTATCGTGCCTCCTGAAATGCCTGGTATTATATTTGCGATACCAATTAAGAGGCCTTTTATATAAATTCCCATCGTAATTTATGTATTTACATAGACTTGATGTTTGTTATCTCTCATCCCCCTCACCACTAATTGTACCGTTTTTATGTCTTTTTTTTAACTTTTCTAGATTTGTGATTGCAACATCTTCAAGTGTTATTCCAAGGTTATTACTTAAATTTGAAATATACCATAATACGTCACCAAGTTCTTTCTTTATTGCTAATAAATATTCCTCATCAAGGACGTATTCTTTATCTCGACCTAATTTTTTTATTTTTTCTACTACTTCTCCTGTTTCTCCAGCAAGGCCAAGTGTGCTTAAAATCAGTTCTTCTTTTTTATTTTTATATTTTGCAGTTTGTTTAGCTTTTGTTTGATATTCATTTAATTCCATAATTAAGACTAGTTTAATATAGTTTTTATTTATTTACAAGTTTATTTATTATTTCTTTTTTTTTAAAAAGTTTTATTATATTAATTGGGGTTTAGCTATTATGAGTAAATGTATTTTTTTATTTGCAACTCTATTTTTTGTTGTACAATTTAATTACATATATTCTTATCCTGAGATAAAAAGTTTTTCAAATAAAGATCCTGTTTTTTATGATCTGAGAAAAAAAATTGTTAAATATAATAAAAGAGAAAATGTTCCTTTGTTTATTTATTTATATCGAGTAAAGGAAGGTGATACTTTTTTTAGGATTGCGAATAAATTGAATGGTTGGCAGGCTAGTATTGCTACAATTAACATGTTAGATTCTCCTGTTTTAAAGGTAGGACAAGAAATTTTATTTCCCAGTAAGAAAGGTCTTTTTGTCTTTAATAGTAGGGAATATAGATTTAATAATTTACTCTTAGCAACAAGGGATTTAAAAAAAGCAGAGAAAGTAAAAATTAAGAGGAATAATAAGATTTATGAGTTTTATTTTTTTGATTCGATTGAACAACCAAAATTAAGTTTTTTTTCAACTACAGAGATGCTTTTCTTTTTAAATTCTGATTTTATTTTTCCTTTAAAGAAATTTATCATAAGTTCTGATTTTGGATTTAGACCAGATCCTTTTACTGGTGTTAAAAATTTTCATACAGGTATAGATCTTGCAGCGCCGATTAACACTTTAGTTTTTTGTTCAGCTTATGGTGTTGTAGGTTTAGTTGGGTTTAATAATGTTTATGGTAATTTTGTTGTTGTTGAACATAAAAATAATGTTAAATCTCTTTATGGACATCTTAATTCTTATGTTGTCAAAAGGGGGGATATTTTAAGAACAGGAGATATTATTGGTAAAGTGGGACAAACTGGTAGATCTACAGGGCCTCATTTACATTTTGAAATATTAAAGAGAGATGCTCCTATTAATCCTGTAACAATTTTAAAGTAAACATAATTGTATTATTAAATTGTGTTTATTATTATGTTATATTTTAAGATAAATTAAATATAAGGGTGTAATTTTTTGCTACACTTTATTTAAAAGATTTATTTAATATGTTTCGACTTGATATATTATTCTTACTATTAGAATTTTTTTAGTATAAAAAATATACACTATCAGATAATGGCTATATTGTTTGATATTGATTATTTATTAATAGTTAATGTATTTTATATTCTGTGATTTTATTGTGTAAAGTTTTTCTTCCAATTTTAAGTATTTCAGCACATTTACTTTTATTATTCTTGGAATGAAGAAGTGTTTGTTTTATGATCTCTTTTTCTGCTTCTTTTAAGCTTATTCCTATTGGTAGTGTTATATTAAATGATTGATTTGTGTTGTTTTTAATTTTAGGGGGTAGATCATCTTTAACAATTTGTTTCCCTTTAGATAGGATTAATGCACTCTCAAGTACATTTTTTAATTCTCTGATATTCCCTGGCCAATCATATGCATAAAGAGCTTTTAGTGCATCATTTGAAATACTTTTTTCTTCTTTATTATTTTCACTTGCAACATCTTTAATTAGTATTTTTGTTAAATTTGGAATGTCATCTTTTCTTTCTCTTAATGGTGGAATATTTATATTTATTATATTAAGTCTATAAAATAAATCTTCTCTAAATTTTCCTTTTTGAATTTCTTCTTCAATATTTTTATTTGTTGCTGTTAGTAACCTAATGTCAACTTGCATAGTAGTTTCTCCGCCTACTCGTTCAAAGGTTTTATTTTGCAGTACTCTTAGTAATTTTACTTGTACTTCAGGTGATACTTCTACTATTTCATCTAAAAATATGGTTCCTTTATCTGCTAGTTCAAATCTGCCTTTTTTTTGGAAAATTGCACCTGTGAATGCTCCTTTTTCATGTCCAAAAAGTTCACTCTCAAGTATGCTTTCAGATAGTGCGGCACAATTGACTTTAATAAAAGGTTTGTCGTTTCTATTTGATAAATCAAATATTGCATCTGCTATTACTTCTTTTCCAACACCGCTTTCTCCAGTTATTAGAACAGATGCTTTTGATTTTGCAATTTTCTTTACAAGTTCTAAGATTTTTTGCATTATAAGTGATTTTCCAAATATTTCTTCGTAATAGCTTAAATTTTTTCTTATAATGACGTTTTTTTGTAATACATTTTGTTGTGTTTTGTCATTCCTTTTTTTTAAAGCTCGCTTGATGATTAATAATAGTCTTTCAAGGTCAACAGGTTTTGTTAAAAAGTCATAAGCACCCTCTCGCATAGCATCAACAGCTGAATCTACAGTGCCGTGTGCTGTAAGAATGATAAAAGGTATATTTAGATTTCTATCTTTTACAATTTTTAATAATTCTTCTCCTGATATTTGAGGCATTCGAAGATCAGATATTATAGCATCGATTTTTTCATTTTGAATTGTTTCAAGAGCTTCTTCGCCATCACTAGCAGTAAATACAAAGTAACCCTCTTCTTCAAGATAAGTTGCTATTCCTTCTCGTATGTTTTTTTCATCATCTGCTACCAATAATTTACTCATTTTCTAAACATCCTTCAATTAAAATTTTGTCTTTATTTAATTTTGGAAGTGTTATTGTAAAAGATGTTCCTTTCATTTCTTTACTTTCTACAAAAATTTCACCACCATGTTCTTTCACTATTTTATAGGAAATGGTAAGTCCTATACCACTTCCATTTTCTTTTGTACTGAATTGGGGTTTAAATATATCGTCTTTTGTTTCGTTTGTTATTCCATTAGCATTATCTTTAATAGAAACATAAATGTTATTTTCATTTTCATGAATAGATATTTCTATTTTTTTTATTTTTTTATTTGATTCAAGTAATGCTTCTTCTGCATTTTTTACTATATTAATAATTACTTGTCTTATAAGTTTTTCATCAATTAATACAAAGCTTACTTTTTTTAAACTAAGTATAAATTTAATATTTTTATTTTTTAATTCTGGATTTAATAAATTATATACACTTTTTATAATATCTGAAATATCTTTTTTTTGTGGCATTATTTTTATTGGTCTTACTGTTAATAAGAAATCTGTTACTGTTTTGTCCATTCTATTTATTTCTTCTTTAATTATTTTAAAGTAATGATTTGTTTTTGTACTTTTGATGTTTTGTTTATCTATTTCTTTTTTAAGGAGTTGTAAATTTATATCAATTGCTCCTAGAGGATTTTTAATTTCATGTGCTATGTTTCTTGCATGTCTTGTAAATGCAGCTAAAGCTTCAGCTCTTCTAAAGAGTTCTTCTTTATGTTTTTTATCTTTAATGTCTTCAATTAAAATGATATTTCCTTCAAGTTTTTGATCTCTTACATATGGCATAAATGATATTTTGATATATATGTTTGTTGAAATTTGTACTTCAAATCCTATTATTTTATCTTCATTTGTTGCTAGTTCTTCTATGAGATTTGTTAGTGTTGGAATTGAAATATCTTTAAGAGTTTCTAATTTATATTTGGGGCTTATAGATAGAATTTGAAATAACATTTTGTTTAGATAAATTATGTTGTTGATTTTATCAAGTACCATAATGCCTTCATTAATAGATGCGAAAATACCATCATATATTTCTATTTTTTTATAAATATCTTGTATGAATTTAAGTTTTTGGTCACTTGATAATTTATTTAATTTGGTCAATGTTTTTTTTAAAAATTTGCTCATTAATCCTCATAATGTAACATTAGATTTTCGATTATTAATTTTTTATTTTGATTGTAAGGATTATATTTCATTATATATTTTAGATGTTCTAATCTTTGTAAGTATGTGTTTATATCTAAATTTTGGTTTAAAAATTCATTTCTAAGTTGGTTTGTAAGTTCTTCTAAAAATAGACTGAATATGTTGTCGTCTTTTATGAAATTAGTTGAACTTAGATTAAATATACTTTGCTTTTCTTGTATGACATTTAAAATTTTTTTGACTTCTTCTTTTAATTTGGTATGTTCTTCGCTATTAAATGATTTAAAATATTCTTCTATTGTAAGTTTGTCATTTTTTTTAAAAGTTTCCTGAAATAGACTAATTTCAAATTCTCTGTTTTCTTTTTTGAATTTGTATATTCTAAGTCTTGATAAAATTGTTTTTGGAATTTTATTTTTATTCCTTGTGGCTAAAATGAAATAGATATTTGGAGGTGGTTCTTCTAGTATTTTTAATAATGCATTATAGACATTAAAATTAAGGTTTTCAATTGTATTAATGTAAATTACTTTTATCTTGTTTTTTTCAGATAGTACCCAGTATTTAATTTTTCTAACATCCTTAATTGTAATGTTAAAATTTATCTCTTTAATTATTTCTTCAATTTTATTAATAAGTTCTTTTTTTGTTGTGTCATTGTATTGATTGTTATAGTAGACATCATTAATAAAATTGATATTTGTTTCTATTTTTTTTAAATTTTTGTCACTACTAAAGTTGTATTTTGCAAAGATAATATTTTTAACATATTCTAGATATCGATTTATAACTTCGTTTGATGTTGAGCTGAGATAAGCTTTTGCTTCCACTACATTAAGATCTGAGAGAATAATTAAATTAGGATTTGTTAAATTTTTTGTATTTAGAATTTCTTTTGCTAGTGTAATTGCAGTTGTCTTTTTAAAAGAAAATCTTTCTCCCCAAAAAAGCATTGCATTTGCTAAATTTTCTTTTTTATATTCATTAATTATTGTTTTAGCTATTTCAGGTAATATTTTCATATTTTTACTTCTCTTTGCTATGTTTTTGATATTTTAAATAGGTAATTTATTCCAGGATTGAGATATTCAAGAAAGTTACTTCCTTCTAAGAAATAGTTAGGATTAAATATTTGTTGAGCATGAATTATATATACTACAATTGCTATTATTCCAAAAGCTTCAAGTAAGCCAAGTACAAGACCAAGTATTCTATTGAAAAATAGTAATTTAAGATGACTTATTATTGATTCAATTAATGCTTGTAAAATTAAGAATCCTATGTGTATTACTAGAAAAAATACTAATAGTGCTTGAATATATGACAAATCAAGGATTGGCGATATTAATATCTTGAAATCATTAGTTTTATTGTAAAGTAAAAATATTAAAGTAAAAATTTCGACAAATCCAGTAATTTCTTTAATAAAACCTCGTAAAAACCCTCTGAGGCCTAATGATGTAAAAATTATTATTATTAATATGTCAACTACGCCTGTTATTTTAAAAGGATTGTTTAGCATTGATGTCCTCAAATTCCTTTAATAATAGATTGGATATTATACTTGATGAATCTTGATTGTGAAATTTTTTTATATTCTGTTTTATTATATTAAATTTTTCTTTATTATTTAAAATTTCTTTTATCAAGTTTATGATTTTAATTTCATTTAGGTCATCTTCATCTATTTTTAAACATGCATTTTGGTTTTCTAATAAATTTGCATTTTTAACTTGATCTCCTCGTGAGCCCTTTATAAATGGAACAAGTATTACGCATGCACCGGCATTTGCAAATTCTTTAATGGCTCCAGCTCCAGCTCTGCTTATTATTATATCTGAAAATTTTATTATACTTGCCATTTCTTCTGCATTAAAAAATTGTTTTCTTAGATAATTGTCTTCTCTAGTTGGATCTAAATTTTTGCCACATTGGTGAATAAAATAGACATCAATTTTGTTTTTTATATTTATAACTAATTTATTTAAAATTTCTGCTCCAAGGGAACCCCCAATTATGCTAATTATGGGTTTTTGTGTATTTTGAGTCAAATTTTTGATTATATCTGATTTTGGATTTAAAAATTCTTTTCTTATTGGTGATCCTGTATATAAGACGTTTTTATTTTTAAAATATTTTGTGCTTTCTTGAAAACTTATATGTATTTTGTGTGCGAATTTTGAGTTAATTTTTGTTGCAAGTCCAGGATCAAGATCCATTTCGTGAGTTATACTTTTTACTCCAAGGAAACTTGCTGCAATAATAGGAGGGCTTGATACAAAACCACCAGTTGCATATATGATTTGTGGTTTATATTTTTGTATGATGAGAAAGCTTTTTATTATTCCAAATATTACTTTGAAAAAATCAGTGAAATTTTGTAGAGAAAAATATCTTCTGAATTTCCCTGACGGAATTGCAATAAATTTGATATATTCGTATTCTTGAATAAGTTTTTCTTCTATTGAATTTTTTTTTCCAAGCCAAAAAAATTCAATATTTGTATCATATTCTTTTAATTTGGAAATTATTGCTATTCCTGGAAAAATATGTCCTCCTGTGCCCCCCCCTGTAAAAAAAATCCTTTTCTTAGTGTTTATATACTGTTGCATTTATTGTTTAAATTCCTATATTTTTTATTTTAATTTAATAATGTATTTTAATGCAAATATTGCATTTTTTCTTTTAAATAACAAATCATTTATTAGACTAAAATAAATGATTTTTATTATTGCAATATGTTAAAAACTATTTTTTAAAAAAAATTCAATTTGAATGTCTTTTTTTGTCGAATTATTGTTTAGAGTAGAATGTTTTATTATTGAGTGAGTGACTTTAGTTGCTTGTTTTAATGCGTATTCTATTTCATATGTTTCAAGATATCCTATTAGTAAGCTTGTAAATAGGTCTCCTGTTCCACTAAAATTTTGTTCTAATTTTTCTAAAAAAAATTCCGAATATTCTTTTGTTTTTGTATTGTAAGCAGCGGTTCCTATGAGATTGTCTTTTTCTATGCTTGTAACTATGATTGTTCCTTTTATTTCAAGATTTGATGTTGCTTTTATTATTTCATCTTTATTTCTAATTTTTTCAGTTTTTGCTAACATTTTTAATTCTGTGATATTTGGTGTTATTATGTCTGCATGTTTTATTATTTCTCTAAAACCACTTACTATTTTGTAATCAAAAGTAGGGTAGAGCATGTTATTGTCTGCAAAAACAGGATCAATTATTATTTTTTTAAATTTGAATAGTTTTAGAATTTGTTCTATTATTTTGTGTTGTTTGTTGTTGCCAAGAAATCCACTATAAAATATATCAAAATTTTCATTTTGATTTTTCCAGGATAGTATAAACTTTTTTAATTTATTTGTTAAATCTATTATTTCGAATTCTTTGTAATTTGTTGTTGCAGAGAGAACAGAAGTTACTAGTGGACAAACTTGAATATTAAATGATGATATTACTGGTATGCATATTGTAAGTGATGCTTTACCTATGGTTGAAATATCATGCATGGCTAATACTCGTTTCATAATTTTACTCCTTTTGTATATTTATAATTTTCTATTCTTGAGTTTGCATTAGTTTCAATGGAACTTGCTCCATATTTTAAATACATAAGATATCCAATTCCTGCAATCATTGCTGCGTTGTCTGTACAAAGGTCAATTGGGGGATAGTATGTTTCTATTTCAAGGTTTTTAATTTTTTCTCTTAAATAAAGGTTGCTTGCTACTCCTCCAGATATTATTAATTTTTTTATGTTAGTATCCTTTATTGCTCTTTTTATTGGAATTATTAAATTTTCAAAAGCTGCTCTTTGAAAACTTGCAGCAATATTGTTATTTGTTATTTGGGCATTGTTGTTTTTAAATTTTTCAAGTTGATGTATGCATGCTGTTTTGAGGCCCGAATATGAGAAGTCATATCTATTTTCTTTTTTGTCAAAAATTGTAATTGGAAAATTAAATGCATATTGATTGCCGTCTATAGCCAATTTTTCTATATTTGGGCCACCAGGAAATCCCATCTTATAATGTTTTGCTATTTTGTCAAATGCTTCTCCACAAGCATCATCGAGTGTTCTTCCAAGTATTTCAATATCATCAAAATTATTTTGTTTGGCAAGTATTGTGTGACCTCCACTTAATACTAATGATAGAAATGGATATTCTATTGTGTGATTCAGCAAGGGTGCATAAAGATGTCCTAGAATGTGATCAATACAAATTAGAGGTTTTTTGAGGGCAATGGACAGTCCTTTGGCAAAGTTTACACCAACAATTAAAGAGCCAATAAGCCCAGGTTGAGATGTAACTGCTATTAAATCTATTTCAGATATATTTATTTTAGCACTTATTATGGCTTGTTGACAAACATACATAATAAATTCTGTATGTAGTCTTGAGGCAATTTCTGGTACTATTCCATAATATTTTTTATGTTCTTTTTGACTAAGTTTGATATTGCTTAAAATTGTGTTGCCATTTTCTACTATAGCTGCACAACAATCATCACATGAGCTTTCTATTCCAAGTACCTTCATTGTTTTCCTCTCTTTGATAAAGGTTTATTAAATTTTTAAATACAAATTCTTTCTTTAAGTTTTCTGATTCTTGTTGAAGTATTTTAAGGGTGTTTTTTGACCAAATGTGTCCTATTACTTTGACAATTCCTTTTGTTCTAGCTATTTGTTTTGCTCGTTCAAGTGCTTTAATTACAGATTTTTCATTATCTCTATTATCAAGGAATATATCTCTTTGTTCTACTAAGATTCCAATGCTTTTACCAGTTTGTATAGATATGCTGTCTTTAGTAGTTAGACTGTCAAAGAAATATTTATTTTTTTCTTTAAGTTTTATTAACATGATTTTCATAATGTTTTCATTTGAGGTAATAAGACTTCCCATATGATTATTCATTATCTTTGCATTTGGATATGTATTGAATGTTGTTTCAATTTTTGTTCGTATAGTGATTTCATCATCATTGATATTGATATGAAATTTTTCTATTGAATTTTTATGTTTTGATTGCATTGGGAAATGAATCATTATAATTTTATTTTTATTTTGTAGTTTGTTATAAAATTCCATTGATTTTGGTAAAAAGGGAATAATTGAAAAATTAATGTTTAGATTAATTTTTATAAATTCGTCTAACATAAATTCATCATATCCAACGTCATCAATTATAAGATAAAATTCTGGCTTTGAATTGTTGAGTTTTAATTTTTGTTTTGTTTTTGTTGAATTGTGTCTTTTAAGTTTTGCCAATTTATCTTTTAACTTTAAATTAATTTTATTGTTATTGGATTTTAGATATACAAAACTAGAAAACAATATACTTATTGATGCAAAAGATGTAATTATGATAAACAATACTTTAATTTGTAACTTATGTCTTTTAATAAAAACATAAATATTTTGAATATTCATTCTCAGAAATTCTTATTATATTTAAATATGTGACTAAGTCAATATTTATTGATAAAGTTCTTCTCTGAGTTTTTTTAGTACTCTTTTTTCGATCTGTCTTACAGTTTCTGAAGATATTCCAAGTTCTGTAGAAATATCTTTTAATGTGCTTTTTTTATCACTATTGTCCAAATTGTATCTTTTCTTGATTATATATCTTTCTTTTTCATTTAGTTTGGTTTCTAGTATGTAGTTTAGATGCTTTAATGTTGAATTTTGTTCAAGAGTACTCTCAGGATTTAAAGAATTATCTTCATAGAGATTTAGTAGCGTGGAGTTTTCTGATCCTTCAATCTTTTTATCTAGAGAATATTCTTTTTCAAGGTAAGGAATAATCTTTACATATTGAGCAGTTGTCAAGTTAAATCTTTCCATTATGTCTTCTTTTTTTGGTGATTTTTCTTCTTCCATTAGATATTTATTGATTTGAAGTATTAAATTTTCTTTTCTGTATGGTACTTTTACAAGTCTTGTTTTTGTGTTTAATGCCCTTTGAAGAGATTGTTTAATCCAAAATGAAGCATAAGTTGAAAATTTGGTATTTTTACTCGGATCATATTTTTCCGCAGCTCTAATTAAACCTAAATTTCCTTCTTGTATTAGATCTTCTATTTTTAATCCTTTGCCAGCATATCTTTTAATTATTTTGAGAACTAAACGTAAGTTGGCATTTATCATTTGGTTTTTTGCTTTTAAGCTTCCTAGTTTTATCTGTTTTGCAAGTTCGATTTCTTCTTCGTGAGTTATAAGCCTATGTTCTCTTACAGATTTTAGATATATATTTAAATCTTCATTGCTAAATATATTCACACTACTTCTCCCATCTTTTAAATTTTGTGTATCAACATCCTTCTCCCTTTTTGATGTGATGCAAAAATCATGCCAACTTAGAAAATAATTGATATTTTTATTAAATATTAATTATTTTCTAAGATTATTTGTTATTTTAATTTGATTGTAGATTACATCAGCAAGCCTAAAATTTTTGGATTTGGCTATTTGTTTTGCTCTTTCTGAATAAATCATGTCTTCAAAAATTTCTTCTGTTTGTCCTCCATTAATTAAATTATTTTCTTTATTTAAAGTATTTTTCATACTCTTGAGCATTTGATTTATAAATATTGCTTCAAATTCTAGAGCAGCTTCATAAAGTTTATTGTCATTTTTGCTTTGATTTATTTCTCCTACTTTTTCTTTTAATATTTTTATTTGATTTTGTGTTTTTATATGTTGTGAATTGATTTTATTTATCATATTTATTCCTCTAAAATTAATTCTCCGTATAGTTTAGAAATTTTATTTGCTCTTTTAATTATTTGTATTAATTCTTTGTTATTAAGCTTAGTTGAATTATTTGATATGAATTCATTTAATTTCATCTTTTGTATTTCTATTTTTATATTTTTATTTGTTTTGTTACTAAATAAGTCTTCTTCTTTTCTTTCAATTGATAATACTAGGGGTCCTATTTCTGCATTTGTGCTTGCCATAATTATTTTATTTTGTTCATTGATTAAAACTTTAGGCATAGTTTTTATTTCTATTTTCTCAATTTTACTTATTAGTCTAATGTCATCAACTTCAATTTCTATAATATTTCCTGATTTTATATTATTTTTTATGTTATTTTTTGTTAGATTTTGACTTATTAAATTTATTAGAGAATAATCTTTGTTTTTTAAAATTATATTGTAAGTTGTATAGTTCTGATTCTCATGTATTGTTGCTCCATTTAATATGTATCCTGTACCTTTTGATTTATCATTGATTATTATTGGTCCTGATGCAGTTGCTAATAACTTTCCTTGTTTATCTTTAAATTCTGTTTTTAAAAGCATTCCGTTTGTTAAATCTTTTGCATCTAGCATAGATGCTATGTAAACGTTATGAGTTGCACCTTTAATCATATTTCCATTTATTTTGATTGCTACATTTACTAATGCTATATTTTTGCTTCCTGTTTTGGTTAGATCTATTTCGTTAATACCAATTTTGTTTAAAATTTGATTTAAAATTTCCTTTTCTTTAATTGAATCTCCTTTATCAGTAAGTCCTGCTACTATTCCAATTCCTGTTAATATTTGCGAATTAGCAGGTTGTATTTCAGAAATATTTTTTAGTTTTGTGTGTTCATTTATTTGTTTGTCAGCATTATTTTGGTTAGAAAAATTTTTAACTTGATTTTCTTGTGCAAATGAGCTTAAATTTAATATAATTAACATTATCAATTTTTTCATGATTTTGTTCCTTTGTATGGCAATATAGTTTACCTTTATTTTAATATTATTTCAATTGTTTAGTCTTGTGTGTTTTATTTGGCTTTTTTTGTTTATGTAAAGTGAAATGAAAAATGATACTTGAAGAAAAAATTTTGTTGCTTGTATGTGAAATTAACTAACAAAATTGAAAATGATACTTTTTATATAAGTGTATTATTGTTGCTTTTGTATTTTGTTTAGCTTAATTTTTTCATTTTTCATTATATTTTGTAATACAATATATTTGTTTTGATGTAATGCATTTAAATTTAAGTTTTCGTTGTTGCTTGTTGTGTTTATTTGGTATTTAAAGTAAACGTTATGTTCGTTTAAATTTTGTCCTGTCTTTAAAGTTGTTTTTGCAAATACAATTGGTTCTATGATGTCTATGTATATATTTATTTTGTTATGTTTTTTATAGTCTTCAAATTGTTTTGCATAATAAATTATGATTTTTTGTATAGGTATATTTTTATATGATGTTTGATTTGTTATTTTAAATTTTATATTGATTGCAGATTGATTTTGGATATTGATTTCTGATTCATCGAAACTGAATTGCAATATGTATATATTTTTATTTTCAAGAGTTTTAGTTATATGACTAATCATAGAATATATTATTTGTTTTTTTTTGAAATGTGGACTTATATAAATTTGGGATAAATTATTTCCATTGCATATTTTTGAATATTCTTTTGAAAAAAAGTATACTTTGTTGGGAGACATTTTAAAGCAGGTGTCATAAGCTTTTATATATGATAAATTTATTGTAAGTAAGTAAAATATAAACCTACTTTTGAGTGTTGTCACTGTTTCTTTAAGTTATTAGCGATTCCTAGCATATTGTCTGAAGTATGGATTGCTTTTGAGTTTATTTCATAAGCCCTTTGTGCAACTATCATTGTCACCATTTCTTCTGCGATTGCTACGTTTGACATTTCAAGCATTCCTTGTTTAAGTTTGCCCATTCCATTGCTTCCTGGAATTCCTGATATTTCCTCTCCCGATCCTATTGTTTCTTTAAATATATTGTTACCAATTGCATTTAGCCCTGCTGGATTTACAAATCTTGCGATTTCTATTTGTCCAAGCTCAATTGGTTCAAGACCTTCGTTAACTTTTACAGATATTATTCCTTCTTGAGAGATTGCAATAGAGTTTTTGATGTATTCTTCAGGGAATGATATTTCTGGTAACAATATATATCCTTGATTTGTTACTAAGTGTCCATTTGCGTCTATTTTAAATGAACCATCTCTGGTATATCCATAAGTGCCATCTGATAAGAGAACCTTATAAAATCCATCACCTTCAATTGCAACATCAGTATTTAAATTGGTAACTTGCAGATTCCCTTGTTCAAACAATCTGTGTGTTGCTGATACTTTTGTTCCATGTCCAACTTGATTGCCCAGAGGAGTTACTGTGTCTTCAGTTGCAGGCGTTCCTGCTCTTCTTTGTGTTTGGTATATTAAATCTTCAAATTCAGCTCTTATTTTTTTAAAACCAATAGTGTTTACGTTTGAAAGATTATTAGCAATTGTGTCTACATTATATTGTTGTGCTTTCATTCCACTGGCTGATGTCCAGAGTGCTCTCATCATATATATATACTCCTTTAAAATTTTCCAATTTCGTTGATTAATTTGCCAAGAAGTGTATCTTCAGTTTGTATTGTTTTTTGATTTGCTTCATAAACTCTGTTAACTGTAATCATTGAAACCATTTCATTAATTGCATTTACATTTGAACACTCTAAAACTCCTGATTCAATTTTAGGTCTTGAATTTATGGGAATATTTTTAGCTTGTCCAGATATTTCTGTGCTGTACCATAGGGAACTTCCTTGTTTTTTTAAAAATCTTGCTTTTTCAAAATTGACAATTTTTAAATTGTCTAGTAGTTCATAATTTTCCCATGAATTTTCACTTTCACTTACAAGCCTTTTGGGATTGCTTTCGAATGTTGAATTGTGAAATATCTGTCCTTGTTCTGTTATTTTGAAATTATTATCTTTTATGTGTATGTATCCTTTCTCTCCAATAACAGGATATCCATCTTTTGTAATAAGTATGCCTTCTCGTCCAAGTGTAAAAGATCCATTTCGTGTATATCTTTCTCCTTCAGGTGTTTGTACAACAAAAAAGCCTTCTTCAGTTAATGCCAAGTCAAGAGGATTTCCAGTTATTTTTAGTGAACCTTGTTCAAAGGATGTGTATATTTCGTTTTCTTCAACTCCTGTTCCAAGCTTCCCGACAACAGGTGCTGTTTCTAGATATCCTTTAGGAAATTTATAAAGACCATCATCATTAGTTCGTCTAATTAGCATTTCAGGAAAGGCTTTTTGAACAGATAAATCTTTTTTATATCCTGTAAGGTCAATATTTGCTAAGTTATTGGCAATAACTTCTAACCTATGTCTTTGTGCTATCATTCCACTGGCAGCTGTATAAATTCCTCTTACCATATAAATCCTTATTACTTCTCTTTGCAATTATAAATATGTTATCATAAAAGTCAATATTTTTAAATTCAAAAATATTGGTTTATGATATTTGTTTGTATTTTATGTGGGTATTACCCAAAAAAATTGAGATGTTAATTGTTGTTAAATGATTGACTTTGTATAATTATGTATATAAGGTATCTTTTGCAAAAGATATAAAATAAATGTATAATTCTTTTTTATTATGAAATGTTTAAAGTGTTTTTTGTAATGTTAGTTTTAGGAGTTTGTATGAGTAAAAATATATTAAAAATTGTTTTTTTATTCTGGTTTGCATTTTTTTTATTTGCAGAATCTGAGAGTAAAAAAGAGGATGGTAGTGAAGTTTTGGGATATTGGGTTGGCTATGATGATAAGACCAATGCTAAAAATTCTGTGATTTATGTTTATAAGTATAATGATAAGGTTTATGGTAGGATTTTAAATGTAATTAAGGATGGCAAAATACATGATATTAATAACCCTTCTGGTTATAAGGTTGTAGGTTTTGAACATTTAAGTACTGAGGGACTTGATTTTATGTGGGGTCTTAAGTATTTTAAGTCTTCTTCAAAATGGGATAAGGGTAAAATTATTGATCCTAATAATGGCAAGATTTATACTTCTGAAATGAGAGTAGATCCAAAAACCGGAAATCTTGTTACTAAGGGTAAAGTATGGGTTTTTGGTAGGAGTAAAGTTTGGACACGAGCTAAAGAAGATGAAATTCCTAATTTGGATGTAGATGGTATAGTGCCAAATCCTCCTGTTGTAGAAGAATAAATATTTGATATTTTTGATATTAATGGAAAATTTGATGATAGATAAAATGGGATATTATGATAGGTTTATCATGAAAGTGCCTAATTTTCCAAAAGAAGGTATACTTTTTTATGATATTTCAAATGTTTTACTTCAAGCAGAAGCTTATAAGTCTTTACTGGAAGATGCGCATGCCCTTTATTCGTCAAAAGAAATTGATTGCATTGCTGCTATTGAATCAAGAGGATATTTAATAGGTGCTCCTTTGGCTTTAAAGATGAATTTACCTCTTTTGTTGATTCGTAAAGGAGGAAAGCTTCCACGTCAAGTCTTACGAGAAGAGTATGAACTTGAATATGGATTGGGTAGTATTGAAATACATAAGGATGATATTAAACAGCACACAAAGATTTTGTTGGTTGATGATATTTTAGCTACTGGAGGTACTATAAGGGCAGCTGTTAGGTTGCTTGAGAGAGCGAGTGGAGTGATATCTGATATATTTTGTTTTATTGAGCTTGTATCAATAAGAGGTAGAGATATTTTGGGAGAGTATAATGTGAATTCTCTTGTTAGATATCCTTAGTAATTTATTTAATAAATAATTTTGTATTATTCATGTAATAAATATTAATTATTAATTAATATGATTTAAATTTAAATAATTGACTTTAAATTTTATTAAAATTATAATGTTTAGCTGAATATTGAGAGGTGATTGTAATGTATGCGTTAGTAGAGATAAAAGGTAAGCAATACAAGGCTGTAAAGGGAGAAATATTAAGGGTAGATAGAATTGTGGCAAATAGTGGTGATCAATTGGAATTCAATAGTGTAATGCTTGTAAAAAAAGATGAGGATCTAAAAATAGGAAAGCCTTATGTTTTAGGTTCTTGTGTAAAATGTACTTATCTAGAAGATAAGAAAGATAAGAAGGTTGTTTCTTATAGATACAGAAGAAGAAAGGAAAGCGAGCGAAAGGTTGGGCATCGTCAATCTTATTCTTATGTTTTAGTTGATGATATAATTTGTTAATTAGTGATTAATGTTTTGATAAGAACCCATAATGATATAATTATTTATATTTTAGCTAATGGACATGCTAAGAGTAATGGTTATATTAGTGTAGTTTGTTCCTCTTTTTCTTTTATTTTAAGAACTTTTTTTAGTATTCTTGATTATGAGAGAGAGGGCTTTATTGTGGATAATTCTTTAAAAGGCTATTTGGAATTTCGAGCTTCTTTTGGAACTTTGAATAAGGAGAGTCTTTTTTATCATAGTAAATTTTTAATACACGGTATAAAGGATTTGTGTTTTGAATATCCTTATGATATTAAATTAATTTTGGAGGAAACTAATGGCAACAAGTAAAAGTGGTGGTAGTTCTAAGAATGGAAGAGATTCTATATCTAAAAGGCTTGGTGTTAAGAGAAGTGGTGGACAATTTGTAAGAGCCGGGGAAATAATTATAAGACAAAGAGGTACAAAATTTCATAAAGGTAAAAATTCTGGTCTTGGTAGAGATCATACAATATTTGCTCTGAAAGATGGTATAGTAGAATTTAAAACTTCTAAAGGTCGAAAATATATAAATATTATTTAATATCATTACTTATTTAATTTTATTTAATATTATTACAATTGAGGTTGATTTGCATCTATTTAAAGATTCTTTAAATTTGATTGTCTCTTCAGGAAATGGGGGTGCAGGATGTGTTTCTTTTTTGCGTGAAAAATTTAAGGCTAAAGGAGGTCCTGATGGAGGTGATGGAGGGAGAGGTGGGGATGTAATCTTTAAAGTTAAGTCTAATCTTAAAACTTTGTCTCTTTATAGAAATGGCCAAAAACTTAGTGCTAGTAATGGAAAATCTGGAATGGGTTTAAAGAAAAGTGGAGCTGCTGGGTCAGATTTGATTATTTTTGTTCCTCCAAATACTAGCATTTATGATGCTGATTCTAATTGTATGTTATTTGAGCTTAAAAATTTTAATGATGAAGTTGTTGTTTTGAAAGGTGGAAGAGGTGGTCTTGGAAATGTGAATTTTAAAAGTTCTACAAAACGCACACCAAGATTTGCTCAACCAGGAGAATCTGGGCTTACTTTAAATTTACGCCTTGAATTGTCATTAATAGCTGATGTTGGACTTGTTGGGCTTCCTAATGCAGGTAAATCTTCTCTTATCTCTAAAATAACTGCTTCACGATCAAAAGTTGCAAATTATCCTTTTACAACTAAAATTCCACATTTTGGTGTTGTAAGAGTTTCTTATAATGATTTGATTATTGCTGATCTACCTGGAATAATTGAGGGAGCAAGTAAAGGTATAGGTCTTGGTTTTGAATTTTTAAGGCATATTTCTAAGACTCAAATTTTGGTTTTCTTGATAGATGTTTCTAGTAATGATTTTATGAGTGCTTATGATATTCTTATTAATGAACTTAGAGTATATGATATTGGACTTTTGAAAAAAAAGCGCATAATTGTTGCTAGTAAACTTGATTTAGAGGGTGCAACAGAAAATTTTAATCAGTTAAAAAGTATTTTGTCTGAAGAGAGGGTGCTAGGAATTTCTATTTATGATAATATCGGAATAAATGAACTTGTTAGTGAATTTTTTTCTTTAGCAAAAATTTGAAGGTGTTTATTTTGTTTTTTAGAAAATACAGATCAGTATTATGCAGGTTTTAGTTTGTTTGATTGATGAATTAAATTTATAATAGGGGAGATTGATGCGAATAGCAATATTGGGTGGTACTTATAATCCTGTTCATATTGGACATATGTTTTTGGCAAAAGAAATAGAGCATTTTTTAAATGTTGATAAGATCTTATTTATTCCTACTCATAAACCTGTTCATAAATGTGTTGAGGATATTAGTGTTACGGATAGAGTGACAATGCTTAAATTGGCGGTACAATATGAAGATAATATGTTTGTTGATGAATGCGATGTGATACATGGGGGGGTAACTTATACTATTGATACTATTGCTTGTATTAGAAATAAATATGCTAATGATGATATATATTTGATCATTGGAGATGATCTTTTTGAAACTTTTGATTCATGGAAAAATCCGGAAAAAATAGTTGAATCTGTTAATCTTGTAGTTGTTCATAGAATTTATAGCAAGAGATTGAGTAGTCGATTTAAACATATTTATGTTGATAATAGGGTATTTCCTATTTCGTCTTCAGAGATTAGAAATAGAATTGAACAAGGATTACCTGTAGATTATTTGCTTCCCTTTGATGTTTTGAGATATATTAAAAATAATAATTTGTATGTTAAAGGTATGTAATTGAGGAGAGAATTATTTTTTTTAGTTCTAATCATTTTAATAATTCTTGGTATTGTAATTTTTTTTGTTGATATTTCTAAAAGAGAGCAAATATATTTTGAACTAAATACCAAAAGCAATATTAGCTTTTTATTTCTTGTAGAAGATGATAATGAAAATCTTTTAAGTATGCAAGAAGTTTTTATTAACATAAAGACAGGAAATGTTGGATTTTTGGATATTCCTATTTATACAGGTTATGAAGATTTTAAAGGAAATATTTCGTGGTTTGAGGCTTTGTATAAAAAAAATAATTTTACTGAATTTTTAGTTAAAGTATCTAAACAATTGAATCATGAACCTGATTATTATATTCGTTTTAAAAAAGATAATTTTGTGAGGTTTGTTGATTATCTTGGTGGAGTTCGATTTCTTGTTAAAAATCCTGTTAAGGTATACAATTTGGTACACTCTATATTAATACCTTCTGGTAATTCTATTTTTGATGGTGATAAAGTTTATGATTATTTAAGTTATTTCAGAGATATTGCTTCTTATGATGAGCGATTTGAATTTTATAAAGAATTTTTTAAAAAAATTTTAGCACAATTTGCTAATTTTCAAGAAGAATATGATTATTTTTCTAAAATGTATGTTATGTTAGATACTAATCTTTCTGAAACTGTATTTAAATATATTCTTTCCAATTATAAAATAAATGATGAGAAGCTTATTTTTTTAAATATTAAGGGTCAAGAGGAAACATTTAAAGATGATGATGATAATTTAATAAAAGTTATTTTTCCTTATTATGGGGGAGCAATTCTTAAGGAATCAATAGAAAATTTGAATAGGATTTTAATAGATGGAACTAAAACCGAAGATGTAATTAAGATTATTATTTTAAATGGCACGCAAACTGCTGGGCTTGCAAGGAATGTAGCAGATATTTTTAAATCTTTAAAATTTAAGGTTATAAGATTTGGAAATGCAGATAAGCATAATTATTCTCATACTCTGATTATAAATAATTCTGATAATTTGGAGATTGCTATTAAGGCTGGAGATGTTATTAGAGCGAGAAATATCAAGCCAATCTCTGAGTTTCATATGGATATTTTGGGACTTGATATCTCTGATATGGGTCCTGATGTTGTAATAATTTTGGGAGATGATTTTGATGGAAGATATGTTAAGAGTCGATGATATTAAGAAGTTATGTAAAATTATATCTGATTTTGGTGGTATTGACGTTTTGGGTATTAATGTTAGTTCTGTGTGCAATTGGGCTGATTTTTTTATTATTGTTTCATTTTCGTCATTTAAACAGATGGAAGTTTTGTATACTGAAAAATTAATAGCTTTTTTTAATGAGAGAAATTTAAATTGTTGTCTTCAGGGTAAAGGTTTCCTTTTTGATTGGACGGTTATTTCTTGTGGGGGTCTAGTTATACATTTAATGAGTAAAAATTCTAGAGAATATTATGAACTTGAAAAAATATGGGATAAGGGAGAAGTTATTTATTCTTGAGAGTTATTAATTAAAAAAAATAAAAATATCACAAGAATTATTTACAAAAAATTAAAAATATTCTAGATTTAAAACATGTATTTTAGGGAGGCCTAGAAGTGAATATTACAAATGTAAGAATTAGGAGAGTTGATAATAAAGATTCCAGTTCGAAGCTATTAGCATATGTTACAGTTACTTTTGATGATTGCTTAGTTTTACATAATATCAGAGTTATTAGAGGGCAAAAAGGCGTGTTTATTGTTATGCCTAATAGGAGAACTAAAGTTGGAGAATATAAAGATATTGTTCATCCTATTAATCAAAGTTTTAGAGAAATTTTGCAAAGTGCTATTTTTAAAGAATATGTCAAAGAAAACCCTGCAAATTTTGAACTTGAATTAGTCTAGATAATATTATTGACAAAGTTTATTGTATTTTGTATCCTTTTGACTTGTGGATAATTAGTTGTTAAGTATTTGGGACGTGGACAAGTGGTAAGTCACCTGGTTTTGGTCCAGGCATTCGAGGGTTCGAATCCTTCCGTCCCAGTATTTATATTAGGAGTTTTGTTGTGTATAGTAGTAGGATTTTAAAGTATGAGGGTCGCTCTAAATTTGGTTCATCATGTGCTCGTATTTTACGGGCAAAGTCCGAAATACCAGCTGTTGTTTATGGTAAAGAAAGTGATGTTTTGCATATAAAGATCAATAGTAATGAATTTGATAAAAAATTTGCTAAATTTACAGATAATACTGTTTTGCTTTTAAATGACGGTATGGTTGAAAAATGTGTTTTCATTAAAGATGTTAGTGAAAATCTTACAAAGAAATTTATTTATCATATTGATTTTTATGAAGTTGATAGAACTAGGGAAATTGAAAGGGATATATCAATTAAATTTATAGGAGCTTCTGTTGGTGTTAAGGAAGGTGGTACCTTAAGTGTACTCCGTAATACAGTTAAAGTGAAGGCTCTGCCTTTGAATTTGCCAGAGTTTGTTGAAGTAGATTTAACTCCTGTTAAAAAGGGGGATCAAATAACTTTGAAAGATATTGTACTTTCTGATAATGTAAAACTTTCTGAAACAGATGAAAATTTGGCGGTTTTATTTGTAAAATAAAAAATATGAATTTATTAATAGTTGGCCTAGGTAATCCTGGGTCTAATTTTTTGCATACTAGGCATAATGTTGGTTTTGGATTGATAGATAAGTTGGTTATGAAAAATGCTCTTTCATTAAGAAAAGCCAAAAACTATGAATATGCAGATTTTAATGTTGATTCTAGGCGAATAGTTTTAATTAAACCTTTAACTTATATGAACTTGAGTGGTAATATTTTTCCTTGTGTTTTTTCTAAGTTTTATATGAAAATAAATAATTTATTGGTTGTGGTTGATAATGTTGATTTACCTTTGGGAAAGTGTAGACTTAGAAAGGTAGGGGGTGCTTCTACTCATAATGGGCTTCGTTCTATTTCTGAGAGTCTTGGGAGTACTAAGTATGGTAGACTCTATATTGGGGTTGGAAATAATAGTGCTTTTGGTCTTAAAGATTTTGTTCTTTCAAAATTTAATGATAGTGAACTTGTTCGTGTTAAAAATGTATTTAATTTTTTAAGTGAAGAAATATTGGGTATAGATGAATTTAGTTTTGAGCATAAAATTGCAACTATTAATTCTAGTAGTTTTTGATGGTTTGGGATAATATAATAACAAGAATAGAAGATTTTTATAAAAGAAATTTATTGACTAAAGAGAAAGTAATTGTTGCCTTTTCTGGAGGTCCAGATTCTACTGTTTTGTTATTAAATTTAAAAAAATATTTAAATAATAATATTGTTGCTTTTTATTTTGCTCATTATATAAGGTCAAAAAGTGAACAAGATTTAGAAATAGAACATGTTAAGAAATTTTGTAATTTGTATGATATCGTTTGTCAGATAAAGAAGTGTGATGTTGATATTAAAATAAAAGCGAAGCAATTGGGTATTTCTATTGAAGAATTGGCCAGAAAATATCGATATAATGCTTTATTAGAAGCTCTTAATGAAAATCATGCTAGTTATGTTGCTCTTGCTCATAATAAAAATGATCAATTTGAGACTTTAATAATGAGATTTTTTCAAGGTTCATTTTTGGATGGATTTGTTGGTATTCCAGTTATTAATAATTTCATTATTAGGCCTTTGCTTGAAGTGTCAAGAGAAGAGATTGAAAAATTTTTATCTGTTAATAATATTGTTTATTCTATTGATAGTACTAATCATGAAGATTTGTATTTAAGAAATAAAGTTAGAAATAATCTTGTTCCTGTTATTAAAAAAATTTTTAAAGGATATGAAAAAGGATTAAGGAGAATATCTGATTTTTCAAGGGAACTTACAAACTATTTTGATAGAGAAGATTTTCTTCCCTTTATTAAGGGTAATTATTATTATTCTTTTGATGCTATGGTTTTTTTTAATTTGCCAAAATATTTGGTTTTTAGGAGTGTTTTTAAAATTTTAAATTTGGAAAAAATTGTGACAAATTTATCATACGGGTCTTTAAGTGAGATTTTTAGAGTAAGTCTTAATAATAAAAGGAGTAATATTTTACTTAAGAATAATGATTTTTTTTTGGAGAAACGTAGAGATAAGGTTAATCTTATTTTTAGGAGATCTGAGGAAATGCGTAGACCTTTTGATTTTTTCTTAAGAGTTAATGAATATCATAGTTTATCTTTAGGTAAGATTTTGTTAGAATGTTTGGAGTGTGAAGATGATTCTATACTAACATTGAGATGTTGTTCTTATGAGTTTAGACATAAATTTTTTAAAAAAAAGTTACAATCAAAGAAGTTCTTTTCTAAGTTTGTAAGATATAATCCACTTTATTTAATGTTGTTAGTATTAAATGATAAGATAATTGGAATTATTGATTTAAATACTTTAAACTTAATGTGGAGTGATAAGAATATTCTTAAAAAAATTAGTATATCTTTGTTCGGAGGATTTTTAAAGGAATGAATATTAACAATAATAATTTGAATAATAATGGTAAATCTAATAATAAAAAGAAAAATAAGAATTGGATTTTGGGACTTGTTGTTGTTTTCTTAGTTTTAGCAATATTCATGTCTTATTTTATGCGTGGTGGAGAAAATTATAAAAACGTTCCTTATAGTACATTTCAGACTTATTTAGATAGTGGTTTGATTGAATCAGTTGTGATTATTGATAAGAGTCAAATTCAGTTTATTGTCAAAAATTCTAATTTAGGAAAGTCTTATTTCTCTACTAGTATTCCTTATTTTGATATTAATTTACTTGCGGAGCTTAAAGCCAAGCGAGTAGAGGTAAGTTCTGGAAAGAGTCAATCGTCTTTAATTGGCGTTTTACTTCAAACTTTACCTTGGATATTATTTTTTGTTTTCTTTTTCTTTATTTTTCGTCAAACTCAAGGTGGTGGTGGGAAAGTTTTTTCATTTGGAAAAAGCAATGCTCAAAAATATGAAGCAGGAAAGAATAAAGTTACTTTTAAAGATGTTGCTGGGCAAGAAGAAGCAAAACAAGAACTTGGTGAAGTAGTTGAATTTCTTAAATATCCTAAAAAATTTGAAAAAATTGGTGCCAGAATTCCCAAAGGTGTTCTTTTGGTTGGATCTCCTGGAACAGGAAAGACTTTGCTTGCCAAGGCTGTTGCTGGGGAAGCAGGAGTAAATTTTTTCCATATGTCGGGTTCTGATTTTGTTGAGATGTTTGTAGGGGTTGGGGCAAGTCGTGTTAGAGATCTTTTTGATAATGCAAGAAAAAATGCTCCTTGTATAATTTTTATTGATGAACTTGATGCTGTTGGGAGAAGTCGTGGAGCTGGACTTGGTGGTGGTCATGATGAGAGAGAACAGACTCTTAATCAATTATTAGTTGAGATGGATGGTTTTGGGACATATACTAATGTAATAGTGATGGCAGCTACAAATAGACCTGATGTTCTTGATTCTGCTTTGTTAAGACCAGGTAGATTTGATAGGCAAGTAGCAGTTACTTTGCCTGATATTAAGGAGAGAGAAGCAATATTAAATATACATGCTCAGAAGACTAAGCTTGCAAAAGAGATCGACTTAAGAGTAATAGCAAGAGCTACCCCTGGTGTTAGTGGTGCTGATCTTGCAAATTTAATTAATGAAGGTGCTTTGATTGCTGCTAGAAATAATCAATCTGAAATTTTGATGCATGATTTGGAAGAAGCTCGGGATAAAATACTTATGGGAGTTGCTAAAAAATCTATGACTATTACTGATAGGCAAAAACTTGAAACAGCTTATCATGAAGCTGGTCATGCTTTGCTTCATTATTATCTTGAGCATGCTGATCCTTTACATAAAGTTACTATTATTCCTAGAGGTAGAGCTCTTGGTGTTGCTTTTTCTCTTCCTAAAGAAGATAGACTTTCAATCAATAAGAATCAAATTCTTGATAAAATTAAAATATGTTATGGTGGTTATGCTAGTGAGCAGATTAATTTAGGTTTTACTACAGCTGGTGTTCAGAATGATTTAATGCAAGCTACTAATTTGGCAAAGAAAATGGTTACAGAATGGGGTATGGGAGAGGATGTAGGTCCTATATTTTTGGTAGATGATGAAGCTCCAATTTTTCTTCCAAAAGAATTTTCTAAATCAAAAGCATATTCTGAAAATACTGCTGATAGAGTAGATAGAGAAGTTAAGAAAATTCTTGAAGGGTGTTTAAAAGAGGCATCAGATATTTTAATTAAGCATAAGGATCAGTTAGTAAAACTTGCAGAGGCCTTGATTACAAGAGAAACTTTAACAGATAATGAAGTGAGAGAACTTTTAGGTTTTGAATTAATTGAGAGTGATTATGAACTAAGTTTAAAACAGTCTAAGCAAGAAGAGACAATTGATAGATAAAACAAGTTTTTAAGGAGTTTTTGTGGTTGTCTTAAAAATTGTATTATTGTTTTTAATTTTTGTAAATTTAAATGCCAATTTAAATAAGAGAGACGAAGATATATCTAAAATTCTTTTGCTTGAATCTAAAAGTTTTAATGGTACTCAAAGAGGACTTGATATGCTTTATGGTTCTCTTGAATTTAATTTAAAAAACTCCGATTCTCTTTATGAGCTGTCATTGAGGAATGATATTTCATTGTTAGATAGAATTTATTTATTAAAATCAGCTATAGAGATTAATAATTTTGTACTTGTAAAACCCTTGGATTTATACTTTCAGTATTTTTCATTAATTTTGGATCAAAATGAGGATGTTTATAAGAATAAAGAAATTATTGACATTTATGATAAGTTGGATAGTGATTTAAAAAATGATAAAGACTTGATTTATATGAGACTTGAGGCGTCTAGTAGGCTTGGAGATTTTAGTGGTACTTTTGATAAAGTATTAAAAAGTGCTTTTTCTGTGTATAGTGATGATATAAGGTTTTTTAAATGGTTTTTAAAGGAAGATAAATTTTTTGCAAGTCTTTTTAATAAGCTTAAGTTAAAGGGAGATTCTTTTTTTAAAAGCGAAAATATTGATTTTATTTTTAAAAATACAACATTAAATGAACCTAATGCTGTTGCTTTGTTTACTTTTCTTAAGAATAAAAGCAAACAAATAAATGGTGTTCAGAGTATGTATTTGCTTAAATATCGTCTTTTAACACCTGATGAGGCCTATGTTTTTTTTAAAGAAAAGCCGCCAAGTACGCTTCGTGACTATAAAATGTTTTATGATCTTTTGGGTGATCCTAATATACGAGAAGAATTTTTAAATTATTATAAAAACTTATCAGGTGTATATTTTGTAGATGATAAGAATGATGTTGTAGTATTTAAAAATGGTGTTTTAGTAAATTTTTTTTCCAAAATAGCGAATTATACTTCAAATTTAAATTTAGATGAAAAATATCTGAATAAGGTTTATTTTGAAAATAAAATTCCTATTCGTTATGAAAATGTTTTATTTGGTTATAATGTTTATTATTCTATTTATCCTTATGTTAGTATGATTGAGGTTAAGTACCCAAATAAGAAAGCCGTTTATATTTTTGCTTTGGATTCTTTTCGTTATGAAATTTTTGATAATTTTAGTTATAGTTTTGATTATGTAGGTATTAATAATTTTTTGATAGCCGATGTTCCAGAAATTTTTGTTCCTAATATGTTAAATTTAAGTCCAAAGCAAGTTTCTTCTTTTGATATCCGACAAGCTTTGATATCTAAAAAGATTTTTAATGAGCATGATGTTGTTGAAATTAGAAATTATTCTTTTGGGGATTTGACTTCAGTTTATAAAAAAATTAATGACTCTAAGAAGTTTAATTATATTGAAATTTATGATAAAGGAGTTTTTAAAGCTAAAAGAGTTATTTTAGATGATTCTTTGGATGTCTATCGTAACATTAAGTAGCTTTTAAAAATTATTGATGCATAGAAAAATTTTTATTGTCATTATGTTAATTTTTTCATGCAACACAATAAGAGATATAGATGACAAACAAATTTATTATGTCCCATCTGAAAGCATAAGTAAGCATATTGAGGACAATAATTTTGAATTTGCTCTTTCAAGTTATTACAATCTAAGAAATAATGGTTTTGAAATGGAACAGGATATTTTGGATTTAAGAGATAAAGCTTTATCTGGAATTCAAAATGAATATTTAAATTTGTGCAAATCTAAAGATTATGAGGGAGCATTATTTAAGCTTGAGACTTTAAATTTGTTTGGTATTATGCTTAATGAGAGCAAAAAGCAATTGATTTTAAAACATCTTGAGAGTTTGAGACATAAGGATCCAATGCTTGCAAGTTTTTTTGCAAAATATTATTTGTTTGATAATAATTTTGATTTTTTGCAAAATTTTGTTATTCATGAAAAATCTCCTTCAAAAAATGTTTTGCTAGATACAGCTGTATTAACGGTTTGGGTAGATATGGGCACTAAAATTGTAAATGGTAATAGAGTACCCAATATTGCTTTAGGTTCTTCTTTTGTTATTGATAATCTGAAGGGATATGCTTTGACTAATTATCATGTAATTAGTTCTCAAGTTAACAGTGATTATAATGGAGTTTCCAATCTTTATGTTAAGCTTCCAAGAGGCAAGGGTGAAAAGCTTCCCGCAGAAGTGATTTCTTATTCAAAAGAGATGGATCTTGCATTAATTAAGGTTTCTTTTAAATTAGAGCATCAATTTAATTTGGATTATTCTGCAAATATTAATATTGGAGACAGAATTTATGCTATGGGTTCTCCTTTGGGATTTGAGAAGACTATTACTTCAGGAATAATTTCTGGTAAGAATAGAAATCTGTTGTCTGTGGGTGATTCTTATCAAATTGATGCTGCCATTAATCAGGGAAATTCTGGTGGACCTGTCATCAATGAGAATGGAGGTTTTGTTGGCCTTACATTTGCTGGATTTGTATATTCTCAAGGTCTTAATTTTGTAATACCTTCAAAATGGGTTTTAAAGGTATTGCCCTTTATGTATAGAGGTGGTGTTTTAAAGAATAATTGGTTGGGTTTTACTTTTTCAGAAAGTTTAAATAATTTGGAAATATCGTATGTAGTTCCTAATTCGCCTGCAGATATTGGTGGACTTAGAAGTGGAGATTCTATTTTAAGTGTTAATTCTTTAAAATTTGATAGTTTAAGAGAATTACAATATTATATTTTGCAAAGAAAGTCTATGGTAAGTGTTAAATATAAAAGGAATAATAAGGAATACGAGAGTTATTTATATCCCCAAAATCGACCCGAAAATATTTTTGAGAGTATCATTAATAGAGATTCTTTTAAAAATGTAGTGGGAGCTTTTTTGGGTTTAAATTTAAGTTTTATTGCTGGAAAAGAGTATAGGGTCGCCAAGGTTTTTGCAAATGGTCTTGGTGATGAATTGAATTTTAGGACTAATGATGAAATTTTTATTTATGATTTAAAATATATTAGGGATAAGAGAGTATTTATATTATTACTTTATGTTAAAAGATTATTTTCTGGATATTTAGGAGCTCCTTTGCAGCTTATTATTCCTTTTGATTCTATTATATTTGTATAAATAAATTGAGCTATGTTTGGGGGGAGTTTGTTTTTATGGGCTTTTATTTGAATTTAGTTAATGGCGATACTCGTTCTAAGCTTGATAATATTGTTTCTATTAGTCATTTTAATTTTAAAGACAATTCAAATCTAATGCTTATTATTGGTCCTATGGGTAGTGGTAAGACAGAATATGCTGCTAAAATTTATAAAGATTCTCTTATTATTAAAAATAAATCTTCTGAAATTTTAGCTTCTATCACAAGGGGTCTTAGAAATAGAGCCAATGTATTTTTTATTAGAAATATTCTTGATAAAAAAAGATTTAAGAATTATCCTGAGAATGTTATTCCTTATAGAGGCGGTGGGAGTGATGAAATTGATGGTGTTGATTTTGCTAGTGATTCTTTTGATGTAGGACAATTGATAGAGAAAAATCCTGAATATGGGACTTTTATTATTGATGAGACTTGTTTTTATGATGAGAGATTAGTATTTATTGTAAATAAGATAGCTTTAGATTTAAATGTATTATTTATACTTCCTACTTTACTTTATAATTTTAGAAAAGAAATATTTAATAATACGGCTAGACTTTTAATAGAGTATGCAGATAAAATTTGTAGTCTTGGTGCTTATTGTGAACATATTAATTGTATGGATGAATCTTTTTTGACATATAGATATTATTTTTATGAAGGTAAAGAAATAGCCGCACCTTATTTTGATCCTTTATTAATTGTTGGTGGTGATGAGATTGTTGAATCTGCTATTTATCCAAATTATGCTACAAGATGTTTTAAACATCATTATCTTGTTGGGAGAGAATATTTTTTTACTATTCTTAAACCTTTTGCATTATTATATATTCAGGGTGATAGAAAATTTCTAGAGAGAGAAATTGTTGATTTAAAGAGTAATATTGTAAATTCAAATTTTCAAAAGTCTCTTTTAATTGAGGTTGACGAGAAATATGATATTACCATTTTAGAAAATGTGTTAAAATTGCCTTTTTTGGCAGAAAGAGCCTTGATTACACTTTCGTTTGAATATAATATCTTAAGTAAAGAAGATTTTAAGGAAATTGTTAATAGATTTTCACTTAGTAAAGATTATATTCAAAAAGTAATTGTTTCAAGAGAGTATAAGGGAATTTTTTAAAATAATATTAATAAAAATTTGGTCTTTTTTGAAAAAACTCTTTTGTTTTTTCAATGCGTATTAATTCTCGTTCGATTATGTCATAGTAGTTAAGTTCTTTTATTTCAATTCTATAATATTCATCTTCCCAATTTGTTATTCCATTACCTTGTATCTTGATAAATTTGTATTTGTCTAATTGTTTATGATATGTTAAAGCTTTTTTGTAATAAGAAGTGGCCATTTTATAAAAAATTATGGCTTGATTTAGGTTTTTAAGAATGCCATCTTTTTTGGGAGTGTTATAAAAATATACATGTTTTGTGTCAAATAAATTACCTAAATATAGATGTTGCTTAACAAGAAGTAAATTTACATGCATTTTAAAGAACAGCTTATATTTATTCCATTCTTCTTTTGTTTTTATTTGAGCTAGAGAATAATTTGGATTCCCGAATGGATATTTTAATGCGTTTTGTAGAAAAAAAATATTCCTTTTATAATTGTCTGGTTTTTTTTGCATATTTTCATTAAAAATAACATACCATTGTTCAGCATAGAAAAATTTTGATGATGCATTGACGTTAATTATGAGTAAAATTGAAAGTATTATTAAATATAATACAAAAAAGTTATTATGAAACATATTTTGTATCCTTCCTTTTGTTATATTAGATGTTAAAATTTTATTAAATCAAAAATTTTCCTTGCACTTATTTCAAGATCGTGTTCACTTGAGTTTTCAATATATACAATATCAATTAGTTGATTAAAAATTTGAAACATTTCCATGTATCTAGAATTTATTTCTTTAAATTTAGCTTCTTCAAATTCAAAAATATCCGCTTGTGTTCTATTTTTTTGAATACGTTTAAATGCTATATTGGGGTCTGTTTTTATAAAAAAAAGTTTTTCAGGTAATGGGAAATCTTTATTTAGTTTATACCCTAATTCTCCTTGATATGCTATAGATGAAAATAAGTATCTATCGCTTATTACTTTTGTTTGATTTTTATTTAGTATTGTTATTATTCCATTTTGTATATTATATAAATGTTCGTATCTATCTGCAACGTATAAATGTGCTAATGATACTTTTCGTAAGGGATTTTTAAAGTTGGTCAGTTGTTTTCTTATGAGTTTGCCAATTATTCCTGTTGATGGTTCTTTTGTAAAATGATATTTCATTTTATTGTTACAGATTTTTTGTAATTTTTGGATTATACTTGTTTTGCCGCTTCCATCAATTCCTTCTATACAATAAAAATTTTTTAGGATCTTAGTCACAAAAATTATCTCCTTAGATATTTTAGTAATTAGATGCTTACTGTAAATATTATATAATATATATTAATAGATCTATGAATTTGTTTTTTATAAGGAATAAAGATACCCTATCTTTTATTTGTTCGATTTTAGTTTTTATATTTGTTCTTATTATTTTTGTTTTGTTTGTTCAATTTCAAGTTTATTCTGCTAGGTTTTTTATTATGAATTATCTTGAGGCAAAATTGGGTTTTAAGATTAAATATAGTAAAATCGATCCTTATTTTTTATCTTCGATTAAAATAGACAATTTGGAGTTGAGTTTAAATGAACAAGATAAAGTCTTGATGCATACTGTTAAAGTTAATTTAGATTTATTTAACTTATTTTTAGGAAATGAAAATATTATTTTAGATATTTTTGTTAAGGGTAGTACTTTGAATTTTGATTTAAATGATTTTAAAATTCTTAAATCCAAAAGTTCAATTCCTATGAAATTAGAGTTAAATGATGAAAAAGCTAGTCGTGTAATAATTGGCAAGATGTTTGGTTCCTTTGAAAGTCTTCATATGCATTTAGAAGATATTAATATTAATTTAAAATTAGGTTCTGGTAGATTTTTGAGATTTCAAATTAATAATTTTATATTAAAGACTATTGATGATGATTTTTTATTTAATTTTGTTGTTAATTTTGGCCTTCCTGAAGTTTTATATCCTGATGTTAATAGTGAAAATATTGTTAATTCAGTCTTTTATTTTGAGGGTAAATTTAAAAAAGATCTTGAAGATGGGTATATTAACTTTAGTTTTTTAGAATTTTATACAGATTATTTTACTTTTCTTGAACAAGGGTTTCAAATAAATTATTCAAAGGGTAATATTGAGGTTTTTAATATTATAAGAGAAAATTTGGATTTTAATTTAAAATATGACTTTAACAAAAATTTTTTAAGATTGGATGCTTTGTTTTTTGATATAAATCTTTTAGATTGGATAAAGCTTAATGATTATTTGAAAAATTATAATAGTTATCTTAATACAAGTTTGAATGGTCAATTTGCGTTTTCTTATGATTTTACAGATAAAGACTTAAGGTATGCATTTTTATTAAACTCGTCTTTGAGTGATGATATTGCAGATAAGGAAATTCAGGGTGTTACAATACAAGTTAAAGGTAATGAGGAAATTGCAGATATACAGAATGCTTTCATAAAACTTAAGAGAGGGTTTGTTGGGTATAAGGGTTATTATTCTTTTAAAAATTTAATGCCGATCGGAAAGCTTGATTTTAAATCAGCCAAAATATTTAATTTAAATGATATTAATGGGCATTTGAATTTTAGTAAAGAAAAACAGTATTTTTGTGTAAAATCTAAAGATTTTAAAATTGGTAGACTGAAAATTAAAGATTTAAATTTAAAGACGGATTTTGATTCAAAGAATATCCATGTTGATTATTTGTTAAATTTTGTTAACAATAATTCTACCCTTTCTTTAAAGGGTGATTTTAATAGGGAAAATTTCAATCTTAATCTAGGTGTTAAAGAGTTTCCTGTGCTTTTCTTTAAAGATATCTTTCCAGAAATTTTTATGAGTAAAATCATTCCTGAGTATTTTTTGTCGGGTAAGTATTTAAATTTGAATTCAGATTTTAACTTAAATATTGTTGATTATACTAAGAGTAAATTAAATGATCTTAAGTTTACTCTATTTTCAAAATTAAGTAATTTTAGTTTAATGTTTGATGCTAGTGGAGAAGGAAATTCTTATAAAGTAAAATACTTTAATTATAATAGTGGCGATTATGATGTAAATTCTAGTTTTTTGGTACATTTGTTTGATGATAGTTTAAAGATAGATACTAAGTTTCAATATTTAAATAGGAATTATCCTGTTTCTTTTGAATTTAATTTTAAAGATAGATATGCCAATTTAAAACTTTCACCTAAGGCACAGATCAATTTAACTTATTCTGATTTAATTATAGCTTATTTTTTTGATATTAATGATTTTCGTTTTTATAATGGCGATTCTGAAATTTTGTTAAGTATAAATTCTTATGGTGATTATCAAAGAGTGACAGATAATTTGAGTATTATGTTCTCTAGATTTAGGTTAGATAAAATTTCTATTAATCCTAATTTTAATTTTAATTTTAGTTTTGAAGGTTTATATAAGGATCAAAAAGTTAGTCTTTCAAATATTAAGTTTGTGAATAAAAATTCAAATTTACAAGGTCAAGGATATTTAAATTTAAATAATAAGCTTAATGGTAATTTAAATTTGTTTTCACGTTTAAATTCTGAACGTTATTTTTTAGGAATTGATACTAATGAGGATGGCAGCTATTTTGTTGGTAGATTTCAGGAATTTAATTTTGATAATTTGAAATTTCTATCATTTTTAAGTGGTAAGATTAATGGTAATTTTATACTTAATTTTAAAGATAGTGATTTTTTTAAATATTCTCTTAATGCTTATCTTGAAACAGATGGTCTTTCTTTGGTAGGTATTCCTACATATTTTTCTTTGAATTTGGGATTGGTTGATAATAATCTTAATATTTATAATATAAAGGCTATTCAAAATAAAAGAGAAGTTTTAACAGGTAATTTTAGATATGATATTGAAAATTCTATTGGACTTTCTAATTTAAATGTTAATAGTGATCTTTTTTCGTCAAAAGTGAATGCAAGTTTTCAAATGTTGGAAGATTCAACAGAAGAAGAATTTGGAATTTTAAGGAGTGAAATTGATGGAGAGATTGCATTAAGAGAATTAATGTATAAAGACAAAAATCTTTCTGAACTTACAATTGAATTTGAAAATAATTCTGAAAGATTGATGATTTCATCAATTGAATATGATTTGATTAGTTATTTATATGAATATGCTAATGGTAATTTTAATTTGATATTAAATGATTATTTACCCTTTAGTTTTATTGCAACAGGAAACATTGTGAAGGATAAAATTACAAGTAGTATAGGGAATATTAAATTTAATTCAAAATTAATTACAGAAGATTTATTAGTGTCACAATCTCTTTTCAATATTAAGGAACATTTTGTTCTCTATGATCTTGATTTAGTTGGTGAATTAGAGCTTGATGGTGATTTATATAATCCAAATCTTAATGGAAAATTTCAGGTTTTAAATGGTTCTATGAGCACTGAATATTTAAAATCATTTAGACAATATGGTCAGAGTAGAATTTTAGAGTTAATTGATGTACCAGTTTCTATTAAAGATAATAGTGTTATTATTGAGAATAAATTTCATTTAGATTATTATTCTGCTGTTGATGTTGTTGCTCATTTAAATCTTAATTTTTTAAGTGATAGTATTGTTGATTATTATAAAATAGATATTAATGTTTCTGGTAATTCTGGGGTACCTATTAAATTTGATAAAGTGACTATAAATTTTGTTGGACATGCTTCGGGTGATTTCTTTATTGAAGGTAATTCTGAAGAGATTATGTTTAAGGGAGATTTAAATGTCTCTAATGCGTGGGTTTATTTACTTGAAAATTCAATTGTTGACTTATTAATAGATCCTTATAAAAAATCAAAGGATGTTGGAGTATTTAATACTGATTCTAAGGGTTTAGATATTGTGACGGATCTTAAAATTAATTTTGATAATAATGTTGCTTTTCATTGGCCAGATAATAAGATTTCCTTTTTAAATGCTGTTATTGTAAAAGGAAATACGCTTGAAGTTAAATCAGATACTAAAACAGATGATTTTATTCTTAAGGGTGATTTAAATATTGCAAGTGGTTCTTTTAATTATAATGGCAAACAATTTGTGTTTCGAGGTGTATCGTATATATCTTTTAATGAGAATAAAAATAAATTTGATCCTTGGGTAAAAGCTGAGGCTACAAATATTGTTAAAGATGGTGGTGAAAATTTATTTATAACTATGACTATAGATAGTCCTTTAAGTTTATGGAATTTTAAGTTTTCATCTTATCCTGCGAGAACAGAACAAGAGATTAAATATCTCTTGTCAAATGCAATAATTGGAGGAGGTAAACATGGTTTACAATCGGCAGGTGTAAATACGCTTGAAATGGCACTTGGACTAGTTGGTGATATCCTGATTGATTTGATCATACAACCTATTGAAGATTATATGCGTTCTGTATTAAAATTAGACCTACTGAGTATAAAAACGGATATACTAAGGAATGCTATTGGTACTTTGAGAAATTCTCCTACGTTTGTAGGTGTTCTTGATAAAACAAATGTTACAGTGGGTAAATATATTCTTGATGGTGTTTTTGCCAAAGCAGGATTTGGATTTTTAATAGAAGAAATAACACCATTTTCTCAAAATTTAAATTTTAGTATTAATCTTGGTCTTGAACTTGATTCTCCGTTTTTCTTTATTGATTATACTTTTGACTATAATTTTATGAAGCATGGTTATGGTTTCGGGAGCCAGGTGTCTATTTTTTGGAAATTTAAATATTGAGGGGTTTGAAGTGCAGTTATTTAGAACCTTTATTTTTATAGTTTGTTTTTTATTAGTATTTAATCTGTCTTATTCCCAAGACAGTTATAAGGGCAAGATTATAAAAAATATTGACTTTATTGGTCTTAAAAATGTAAGTGAAAATGATTTAAAAAGTATTTTAAATGTTTATTTGGGGCAGCATTATTCTGATGAACTTTTTGATAAATTACAAGTTGATCTTTATGCTCTTGATTATTTTGATGGACTTATTCGGCCTGAGTTTAAACTTGATGATGACAAACTTCTGATTGTATTTTTTGTAAAAGAAAAATCGTTAATAAAAAGTGTTAATTTTGTTGATGATAGTGGAATTTTTTGGAATAGTGAATTACGTGAGAAGTCGAATGTTAAGGTAAAAGAAGCTTTAAATCTTTCAAAGATTAAAAAGAGTGTTATTAAATTTGAAGAAATGTATCAGGATGCTGGGTATCTTGATGTTGCTGTTACATATGATATTAAAGAAGAGAATAATTTGGTAAGTATTGTATTTAAAATTAATGCAGGTCCTAAATATATTGTTAAAGAGGTTTCTTTTGAAGGCAATTTGAATTTTAAGAGTCGTGTTCTTAGAAAATATCTTGTATCAAAAACAGCATCTTTATTCTTTGATGGTAAGTATTTAAAATCAAATATTGATAAAGATAAAATGCGGCTTGAATCTTATTATAAAAATAATGGATACATTAATGCAAAAGTTGTAAATAATATTGTAGATATACGTGTTCCTAGTGATTCTAAAAAATTAGAGAGAGAAGTTTACCTAAAATATTTTATTTCAGAGGGTGATATTTTTAAATTTGGTAAATTTGAAATTATTGGAAATTTGGTTTTTAAATTGGATGAATTATTATCTTTAGTTACTTTTAAAGAAGGAGATATTTTCGATGAGTCAAAATTTGAACAAGATTTTGCAAAGATTAGGGAAAAGTATTATTCTGATGGTTATATCTTTACAGAGATTATTCCTTCTCAAACTATAAGAGATGATTTTGTAGATTATTCTATTAAAATATTAGAAAAAGATAAGGCATATATTGAGTCTATTACTGTTTCAGGTAATAACAAAACAGATTCTCATGTGATACTTAGAGAAATTCCATTAATTGAGGGAGATGTTTTCAGTTTGGAGAGGCTTCGTATGGGAATGCTTAATTTGCAAAGGCTTGGTTATTTTGGAAATGTAGTACCCGATGTTGTTCCAAGTAATATTGAGGGCTTAATGAAAATAAATTTTATTGTTGAAGAGCGAGAGACAGCAAGTTTGAGATTTGGTATGAATTTTGGTGGTATTACTAATTCTTGGTTTCCATTTTCACTTTTTGGACAGTGGGAACAATCTAATTTTTTAGGTAAAGGATATTCTCTCTCAGCAAGAATTAATCTTGCTTTTTCTGAACAAAGTATTCGGTTGATGTTTGAAGATAATTGGTTTATGCAAACTAGATGGACTATTGGTGGGTTTTTTGATTTGTCACATTCTGTGAATACCGCTTATCAAGATATTAATGGTCCTATATTTATAGGTAAAAAAGAGGTTCCAGATCCTTTTGTAAGTTGGGAAGCATATAATAATGCTAAAAATTTTTCTGATTTTAATATTATGAATTATTCCTTAGCCAAATTTAGTGTTAGTGGATTTACTGGCTATGCTTTTTCCAATTATCTTGGAAAGCAGTCATTTATTGGAACTATTCAGACAGCTTTAAAATATGTATATTATGATGATAATGTTAATAGACCTTCAAATTATTATTTGAGAGATAATTATAATACTATTAGATTTGAGAATTCTTTGGGAGTTAGTGTTGCGTGGGATACTAGAAATTCTCAGTCTTTATCTAATAATGGGTTTTTACTTAAACAACAATTTGATTTTTTTGGTGGATTTTTATTTGGACAAAGTCATTTTACAAAGTCCACAACAACTTTTGAGAGATATTTTTCTCTCTTAGGTTATCAAGATGTTTTTAGTCCGTTTATCGATTTAATTTTGACTTTTAGAAGTATTTATTCAAATATTTTGCCACCACTTGGAAATGGTTTTGAAATAGAAATACAACCGCATCATCTTTTGGTTATTAGTGAAAATTTTATGGTTGCTAGGGGATGGGGAACTTTGAGTAATATTTATAGTTCTTTTTTAAATACTATTCAGTTATCAATGCCTTTAATTAAAAATATTATGGTTTGGGATATTTTATTTTTAGATATGGCTTCTTATGCTCTTGAAGGACAAAAAAATGCTTTATTTGTGCCTTTTAGTAATTTTATTTTTAGTTGGGGATCTGGGATTAGATTTGTTTTACCTCAAATACCTTTGTCCTTTATGATGGCTTATCCATTTTATTTTGATAATGGGAGTATTAATAGATATTATAATTATTTGGGAGGATTTCGATTTTTCTTAGCCATTGATATGAGATACTGATATAATTTAGATAATTTTTATAGGGAGGTTTTATGGCTTTCATTGTGTTTTTATTTGCATGTTTTTTTCCGTTAAATCTTTTGTCACTTAATGTTACAAAGATTGGTATTGTGGATTTTGAGAAAGTTATAATTGGGTTTTTAAGTCCCCAATTGAAGTCTAACCTTGAACAGTTGAAAAATCATTATCAAGAGCGAATTGATACTTTAAATTCTGAGATTAAAGATTTAAGGAAAATGTATGATGATTCTATGGAGATACATGATTTAGATAATGCTAAATTATATGGTAATCAGTATAATTTAAAGATTGATGAACTTAAAAAACTAAAAAATTTGGCGAAAAGTAATTTTGAACAACAAAAACAAATTAATATAAACAGCTTAAATAGTGATGGAGTACTTTGGAGTAAGATACTTAAGAGTATTCAATATGTTGCAGAAACTAGTGGTATTTCTTTGGTTATGAAAAAGGATAATCCTTATATTCTTTATTATAATAGTACTGTTGATATAACAGATGATGTCGTTAAATATTTAAATGAACAATAGTGTCTTGTTATAATATATTTTTATTTAATTTTAATTGCTATTTTCTTTTTTAAGTCTTCTAATTAGAGTACAAAATTCTTTTTTGTTGTCTCTATTTAGACTTGAAAGTAAAATGTGTGATTTTAACATAGACTTGAATATTGTATTTTTATGTGTGTTAAAACAAAAATATTCTTGCATATCACTTTTATTTAATTTTTTTTTTCTATTTTCTATTTTTAATATTTTTTCAAGACCAAGCGATCTGAGGTTTTGAAGTGCTTCTTTACTAGAATTTATTATTTTGAAATTTTTTTTATGTTCATTGCTTTTATTGTCAATATATAGAAATACTCCCATAAAAGTTGAATCTAAATATTGAGTTTCAGATAAATCTATATATAAGTTATTTATTTTATCATTATTATTAATAAATGTATTTTTAATGAATGTTTTAAAATTAACAGAATATAATGCTGTGAATCTGTTAATTAGCTTTATGAAAATAGAATCGCCTTTACACATATAAAAGACATTGCTTTGAGAAGTATCTTTTTCCATTTTTCATTCTTTTGATATTTTTAAGTATATTGTAAAGTTTTAATAATATCAATTATAATTTGAGTGTTATCTATATGAAAAAAGATATTACGCCGATGATGAGGCAGTATTTAGATATTAAAGACAAATATAAAGATTCTATTCTATTTTTTAGGGTAGGTAGTTTTTATGAGATGTTTTTTGATGATGCTATAGAAGGGAGTAAGCTTTTAGGTTTAACTTTGACTAAAAGAGAAAATGTCCCTATGTGTGGGGTGCCTTGTCATACAAGCAGAGAATATATTAAAAAATTAATTTTGCTTGATAGGAAGGTTGCAATTTGTGAACAAGGATTGCAAACTGATCCTAAGGGTCCATTAGAAAGAGAAGTTGTTGAAGTTATAAGTCCTGGTGTTATAATTGATGAGGATTTTTTACAAGATGATGTTAATAATTATTTGGTAGCTATTAGTGATTATAAAGATTATTGTTCATTTTCTTATATAGATTTATCAACATCTAAGCTAGGGATTATTTTTTATAAAGGAAATTTTTTAGAAAAGTTAAGGCGTGATATTGAAAAATATTCTCCAAAGGAAATAATAGTTTCTGATGATTTTTACTATGAATATTTAGAAAAACTTGTTCTTGATCGATTTTTAGTTAATAAAGTTCCCAGTTGGCATTTAGATAAGGATATTGCTATTAAATCATTAAAAGAACATTTTAATATTGTTAGTTTAAGTGTTCTTGGTTTTACAGAGAGTGAGCCTTATTATATTTCATCTTTTTTAATAATAGATTATATAAAGAACAATTTAAAAAATTTATTGATCAATATTGATACGATTAATATTAATAATGATTCTGAGTATATGTTTCTTGATGATGTTACTCAGATAAATCTTGAACTTGTAAAAAATAATAATGATTTGACAGTTTGTTATTCTCTTTATTCGGTGTTAAATGATTGTAAAACACCAATGGGAAAGAGACTTTTAAGAGAGTATATATTAAATCCTCTCTTAGATATTGGTGCAATTAATAATAGATTATTTCATGTAGAATTTTTAAGTAATAATGTTAATTTAAGCATGCAATTGAGAGATATTCTTAGTGATGTTTGGGATATTGAGAGAATAATATCAAGACTTCAAATGAAAAAATATGTAAAAAAAGATTTTTTGTTTATTAAAGAAACTTTGCTGGCATTTTTTTCAGTGAAAGAATTGCTTAATGAATATTCTTTTAAGTATTGGATATTTGATGTTAATGATGAAACCAGCATAATGGAAGTTTATTCTTTAATTGATAGTTCTATTTCAAATGAACAAGAAGAACTTATAAAACATGGGTACAATGTTAAGATTGATCGTTTGAGAGAGATTAAAAATAATGCAAGTAAATATATTGATGATTATCTTAATTTTGAGAGAGATTTTAATAAAATTAATAGTCTTAAGATCAAGAGAACTAACATTAAAGGTTTGTTTTTTGAGGTTACAAAAAGTTATTATGGACAAGTTCCATCTCACTTTATAGAGAGTCAGAATTTAAATTCTGCTAAGAGATACAAAACTAACAAACTTATTGAACTTGAGCGAGATATTAATGATGCTGAAGATAATTTATTAGCTTTTGAGCAAGAAATTTTTGATGAGATAGCTTTAAGAGTTGTTAAATATAGTGTCATTATTAAAAAAATAGCTGAGTTTTTTGCGTATATCGATGTAATTGCAAATTTTGCATATTTGGCTAGAAAAAATGAATATGTAAGACCTATTTTGACAAATAATAAAGAAATTATTCTTGAGTGTGCTAGACATCCTGTTGTTGAGCATTATATGAGAGGAATTGAAGCTTTTACTAAAAATTCTGTCAAAATTAATAGTGAGAAATATTTTTGTTTGATTACGGGACCTAATATGGCAGGAAAATCAACTTATTTGCGTCAAACTGCGTTAATTGTTTTAATGAGTCATATTGGTTCTTTTGTGCCTGCTAGTAAGGCGATAATAGGGATTACAGATAAGATTTTTTGTAGAATAGGTGCAAGTGATAATATTTCTAAAGGTGAATCTACGTTTTTAGTAGAAATGAATGAGACGGCTAATATTTTAAGAAATGCAACTCAAAATAGTTTGATTATTATGGATGAAGTTGGTAGAGGTACTAGTACTAATGATGGACTTGCTATTGCATATTCGATTGTTGAATATATTTTAAAGCATATTAAGGCTAGGAGTTTATTTGCAACTCATTTTCATGAACTATCAGCTATTAATCATGATTCTTTTGTGAATCTTTCAATGAAAATAGAGCAACAAGGGGATGAACTTATTTTCTTAAGAGAAGTTGAAGAGAAACCGTCTCTTAATTCTTATGGAATTTATGTTGCTCAAATAGCTGGCATACCTTTAGAGGTTGTAAAAAGAGCTAATATTATTCTTAAGAGTTTGACTAGTCGAGAGCATTTTTGTGTATCTAATTTTGCTACTATGACTTCTGTTATTGATGAAAAATTACCAGAAAAAAGTTTAAATTATAAGTCTGAACTTAATGCTTATTTTGAACTGCAGAATTTTATCTCTCAAATAAATATTAATAGTATCACTCCTTTTCAAGCAATGAATCTGTTAAATGAAATAATATTAAAAATTAAAACTTAAAAATATTAATGTGGAATTGAACTGTTTTTAAAAGTATATTGCTTCCTTTTTGTTCTTATTGTCATAGAAATTATGTTTGTTTAAATTCCCTTTGCAAGCAGTGTATTACTTTTTTTCATTTTGATGTTAAGTTGAAAGATGATATTTGGTATTTTTTTGAATATAAAGATGAATATAAAAAATTAATTCTTGCTTATAAGAGTGATTGATGGACAAAAATTACTTGGTAAATTTTTTGCAAATATGATTTTGCAATTTTTAATGAATATTGATTTTGATTTGGTTGTTAGTGTTCCTTGTAGTTTTAAAAGAAATGTTTTTTATGATTTTGATCATATGGAATATATTGGTAATTTATTATCTAAGAAAGGGATAAATTATATCAATATTTTGAAACGAGATTTGGGGAGAAGTCAAAAGCTATTACGTGGAAATTTGAGATATACTAATTTAGAGAATAAGATTAAGTTAAGATCTAAATATAAACATATAAAATTTAAAAGAGTTGTGCTTATTGATGATATTGTGACAACCGGAACATCTATGACTTTTTGTGAAAATATCCTCATAAAGCATGGATTTTATCAGGTAATGAAACTGTCAATTGCTAGAGTTTAGTTGATGATTAGTATATTGACATTTGTTGACATTAATGCTACATTTGATTTGGATTGATTATTTTATTTAATAAGGTTCTTTTAAAAAGAGCCTTATTCTTTTTAGGAATGTGATTGGTTAAAATTTCTGATAATAGTGAAATTTATGATTTAATAAAGGATGTAACCTATCTATTAGGAATCTCAATTATAGAAATTAATACTTTTAGAAAAAGAGATGAATTTAAAATACAGATAGTTCTTTATAAGAGTGATAATTTCAGTGTTGATATGCTTTGTGATTTACATAAAATGATTTTATTGAAATTGGAAGCGGTTCTTAAATATAATGTTAGTTTAGAAATCTCTACGCCTGGAATAAATAGAAAAATTAAGAGTGATAGAGAGTTTAAGATTTTTGAGGGTAAAAAAATTAAATTGATGTTAAACAATGATTTTGAAGAAGGTTTTATCTTAAGAGCAGAGAGGGATGGTTTTATTTTTAAAACGGAGTATAAGAAAGTAAAAATTCTTTATAGCAATGTTAAGAAGGCTAAATTGTCTTAAAGGAGTCTTGGATATGATAAAGGGTACTGGTCAAATGATTGCCAATATTGCTAGTGAGCGGGGAATGAGTATAGATGCTATTAGAAAGACGGTTAGAGAATCGGTAATAATAGCTTATAAGAAATACTTTGGAACAAGTGATAATGCTTTAATTAAGTTTGATGATAATACTGGGGACTTAATAGTTTATTCCAAAAAAAGGATTGTGGATGAAGTTAAAAATAATGTAATGGAGATATTAGTAGATGATGCTAAAACATTTGAAGTTGTAGATAATGAATATGTTTATGTTGAAATTAATCCTAAAATTTTTGATAGACTATCAATTCAGGTTGCTAAACAAAGAACTAAGAGTGATTTGCAGGGAATTGAGGATAATGAACTTTATTTAGAATTTAAGCATAAATTACATAAAATTGTTATTGGTTATGTTCAACAAAATAGAAATGGCGATCTTTATGTTAATCTTGGTAGTACAGATGGTGTTATTCCTAAGAAATATCAATCTCCAAGAGAGGTTTATAGTCTTAATGATAAAGTTCGAGTTCTTGTTTATAGTGTTAAAAAAGGAAGGAATGGGATAGAGGTAATTTTGTCAAGAACCCATCCTAAATTTATTGCAGAATTACTTGCTCTTGAAATTCCTGAGATTGAAGAAGGGATTATTAAGATACATAAAATAGTAAGGGATCCAGGTTATAGGACTAAAGTTGCTGTTTATTCTGAGAAAGAAGAAGTTGATTCTGTAGGTCCTTGTATTGGACAAAAGGGAGTTAGAATTCAATCAATAATTAAAGAACTTGAAGGAGAAAAAATAGATATTATTCCTTATTCTAAAGATATTAAGGAGTTTATTAAGGATTCCTTAACTCCGGCTAAGATAGATAATGTGTATATTATTGATGAAGATTTGCATAAGGCATTAGTTGTTGTAAGTGATGATCAGCTTTCGCTTGCAATAGGTAAGATGGGACAGAATGTTAGACTTGCAAATAGACTTCTTGATTGGGCAATTGATGTTAAAACTAATAGTCAATTTGCTGAAATGAAGGCAAGTGGAGAGTTTAAGCAAGATACTTTTGAAATGTTTGACAAAATTATTCAGGATAATGTTCAGGAAGATGAATTTGAAGAGATAAATAAAATTAGTGAACTTAAAGTTCTTGATGATGATATTGTTGCCAAATTGATTCAAAGAGATCTTGATGATATCGATAATTTTTTGAATGCCAGCGAAGATAAGCTTTTTGAGTTAGGAATAACTTATGAAAAGCAAGAAGAGATAAATAAAATATTAAAAGAAGGAATGGTAATAATTTCTAATGACGATGAATCTGTTGAAGATGTGAAAGATGAGGAAGATTTACTTTGTCCTGAGTGTGGTGCTGTTATTAATGAAAATATGACTTTTTGTCCAGGTTGTAAGATAGGGCTTAGTTTTGAATTTGAAGAGGAGTAATAGTTTGTCAGAAAATATTGATGATGATCACAGTGAAGATGAAAAAAAAATTAAGGTTGTTAAATTACGAAAGAAGGTGGTAAAAGTTGTAGCTCATACTGATAAAAATTTGAATAGTTCTAGAGATGATTCTTTGAAATCTTCAAATTCATGGAATAAGCAATCTTCTGGTAAGGGATATTCGTATGATAATAAAGATAGGGGTGGTAGATCGTCTTCTTTTCATACAGATAATAGGGGTAATTCTGGGACTGTTCAACAGGGCAATAAGGGATATGTTCATAGGAACTCTACTTACAATAGAGATAGTAATAGTAGAGATAATAGAGGGTATTCTTATTCTAGAGGGGGAGGTATAAAATCTTCTTCTTTTCGTACTACGGATAATAAAGATAATTCTGGGGTGGTGCAACAAGGTAATAGAAGGTATTCTAATAGAAGCTCTACTTATAATAGAGATAATAGAGAACATTCTTATTCTAGAGGGGGAGGTATAAAATCTTCTTCTTTTCGTACTACGGATAATAAAGATAATTCTGGGGTGGTGCAACAAGGTAATAGGGTATATTCTAATAGAAACTATACTCATAATAGTAGGGATAATAGTAATAGTAGTAATAATAGTTCCCAGTCATTTAGAAGAGTAATTAGGACTAAGGTTGTCTCTAGTGCAACTATATCACCTCCTTCTGATTCTGATAATAAGGGTCTTCTTAATAGAAAACTTGGCGAAAAAAAGAAGCAACAACAGGAAAGCCAAAAAGTTTATAAAAGGAAGAAAGAGGAAATTGAGAGCAAAACAATAGAACAAAAAGTCTTTGAACAACTTCAGAAAAAGAAGAAAGAAAATTTGGCAAATTCAATTCCTAAATCAATTGATATTATGGGTAGTATTACTGTTGCTGAACTTGCAAGAAAAATGAATTTAAAATCTTCAGATTTAATTGCTAAATTAATGACCTTAGGTGTAATGGCTACTATTAATGAAAAGATTGATTCTGATACTGCTACTATTTTAGTTGAAGAATATGGTTCAAGAGTTAATGTTGTTTCAATTTATGATGAAACAGTGATAGAGGCAGAGGAAGGCGATGGGAGTAAAGAAGTTACAAAACCACCTGTCATTACAATAATGGGACATGTTGATCATGGAAAGACTAGACTTTTATCAGTGTTGCAGAATATTGATATCAATCAAACTGAATTTGGTGGGATTACTCAACATATTGGGGCTTATACTATTAATTATAATGAACATGAAATAACGTTTCTAGATACTCCAGGACATGAGGCTTTTACAATGATGAGAAGCAGGGGAGCACAGGTTACTGATATTGTTGTTCTTGTTGTCTCTGCTGTTGATGGAGTAATGCCACAGACTGTTGAGGCTATTAATCATGCAAAGGATGCAAATGTGCCTATCATAGTTGCGGTTAATAAAATTGATTTACCAGATTCAAATCTAGATAAGGTTAAGCATCAACTTTCAGAGTATGATTTGATACCTGAAGATTGGGGTGGGAATACAATTTTTGTTGCAATATCAGCTCTTAAAAATATTGGTATTACAGAACTTCTTGATATGATTATTTTGCAAGCCGAAGTAATGTCATTAAAAGCAAATCCAACCAAGAGGGCTGTTGGGAGAGTTCTTGATGCTAAGATTGATATGGGTAGAGGAGTGGTTTGCTCTGTTATAATTGAGGATGGAACTCTTTCTATAGGAGATTCTTTTGTTGGAGGAGTATATCATGGTAAAGTTAGGGCATTGATTAATGAACGAGGAGTATCTGTTAAGAGTATTGGTCCTGCAAAAGCAATTAGTGTTTTAGGTTTTTCATCAATTCCACAAGCCGGTGATCCATTTCAAGTTACAAAAACAGAAAAAGAAGCCAAATTAATTAGTTCTAAAAGGCAAGATCTTAAGAAATATGAAGATGCTAAAAATGTTAAAAAAGTTACCGTGTCAAATCTTTATGATTCAATTAAGGATGGGGAATTAAGAGAACTTAAGATAATTTTAAAAGCAGATGTGCAAGGTTCTGTTGAAGCTTTAAAGCATTCTCTTGAAAAATTGACTAATAATGAAATTAGAGTAAAAGTTATTCATTCTTCGGTAGGTGCAATAACAGAGACCGATATTAGTTTTGCAGCAGCGAGTGAGGCAGTTATTATTGGTTTTCATGTGCGGCCTACAGCAAAAGCACAATTTTTGGCTGATCAAGAAAAAGTTGAAATTAAAAAGTATAATATAATTTATGATGCAATTAATGATATTAAATCAGTTCTTGAAGGTATGTTAGAACCAGATATTGAACAGCAGTTTATTGGATTTGCTGAAGTTCGTGCTGTTATTAATATTCCTAAGGTTGGGGTAGTGGCTGGATGTTATGTGTCACAAGGATGCATAAAGCGTGATGCTGTAACTAATATCATGAGGGATGGATATCAAATACATTCTGGTAAAATTTTCTCATTAAGGAGATTTAAAGAGGATGTTAAGGAAGTTGGTGCTCAATATGAATGTGGTATTATGATTGATAATTATTCTAATATTAAAGAAGGTGATGTCATTGAGGCATTTGAAGTTAAGAAAGTGAAGAGACGTTTTGAGTCTTAATAATTGTTTGTGTTTATGTATGGAAAAAGCAATAAGAAAATCAAAACTTGAGAGTTTATTAGTTCAAGAGATTGGTAATTTGATAGTAACAAGATCAATTAAAGATCCTAGAGTGCATGAATTTTTGACTGTTGTAAGGGTTGAGATTGCAAATGATTTAATTAATACAAAAGTATTTGTTGGGTCTATTAAAGAAGGTGTATCTCTTGATAACGCTATTAAAGCATTGAATAATGCTAAAGGTTTTATTCAAAGAAAACTTGTTAAGCGTATTAAGGTGAGAAATACTCCTAAATTGAATTTTATAAGAGATGATACTATTTCTAAGGCTTTTTATGTTAATAAAATAATTGAAAATCTAAATTTTAGTGAAGAATAGTAAAAATTAATGGATGGGATTATTTTATTAAATAAGCTAGTTGGAATGACCTCTTATGAGGCTCTTTATCCTATAAAAAAATATTTCTCTACAAGTCGCATTGGACATACAGGTATTCTTGATAAATTTGCAAGTGGTCTTTTAGTTGTTCTGGTTGGTAAATATACTAAACTTTCAGATTATATCACATCTTTAGATAAAGAGTATATATCAGAATTTGAGTTTGGTATTGAGACTGATACGCTTGATCCTAATGGTAAAATAGTAAATACAACAGATTATGTTCCCAATTTTAATGAAGTAGTTCTTGGTGTTAAGTCTTTAATAGGTGAGATTTTTCAGGTTCCACCTAAGTTTTCTTCAATTCATGTTAAAGGTCAAAGGGCTTACAAGCTTGCTCTTAGTGGAGAGTCTTTTGACTTGCAAGCTAGGAAGATAAATATATATGATATTGAAATTTTAGATTATAACATTGATTTTTGTATTTTAAAATTAAAGATCAAATGTTCTAAGGGTACTTATGTTAGAAGTATAGCAAGAGATTTAGGACGTGCTTTAGGATCATGTGCTTATGTAAAGAGCCTTAAGAGAACCCAAATTGGTGATTTTAAATTAGGTGATGCTTATTGTTTTGACAATCTTAATGATAACTCTTTACTTGGTATAGAATCTTTAAATTTTTTTGAGAAAATTTATGTTGATGATAGTATGATTAGGTTTATACAAAATGGTATTTATATAAATATTGCTATTAATGATGGCGAATTTAAAATTTTGAAGTCTCAGAATGAGAAAATATTAGCAGTAATTTGTGGTATTGGTTTAAATAAATATAGGTATATTATTATTTTTTAATATTTGATTTATAAATAATAATTGTTGATTTTATTATTTGATTACAAGATTATTGCTCTTTATTGCAGTACTTTAGATAAGTAAGATTGAAATAAAGTTTTTATAATATATTATTCTTTAGCGTTATTATTGATAATGAACTTGATTTAGTTAGATTTATGTAATTTTTAGCAAAAAAGTCTTTAGACTGCTTTTGTTATTTGAGTGAAAAAATATTATAATTGACTGATGAAGATTTTAATTATAGCAAGATGGTCTATTGTAGGCTTTGCTATGATGGTATAGGAGCCGTTTTTATGATTAGTAAAGAACAGAAACAAAAAATAATTACAGAGTTTGGAAAGAATTCGAATGATACAGGTTCAGTTGAAGTACAAATAGCGTTAATTACAGATAGAATAAGGTATTTAACAGAGCATTTGAAAAATAATAAGAAAGATCATAGCTCTAAGAGAGGTTTATTAAAGTTAGTTGGGCAGAGAAGAAGTTTATTGAGATATTATCAAAAAAAGAATTTGGAAGCTTATAGAACCTTAATATCTAAACTTGGACTTAGAAAGTAATAAGGGGTAGGTTTTGAGAAAAATTTTAAAATTGAAAATAGGCAGAGAAGATTTAATTTTAGAGACAGGTTTGTTAGCTAAGCAAGCAAATGGAGCAGTTCTTGCTACTTATGGTGGTTCTACTGTTCTTGCTACAGTCTGTTGTTCAGATTCAATTCGAGAAAATTTAGATTTTGTTCCTTTATCTGTTGAATATAATGAGAAATATTATGCTGCTGGAAAGATTCCTGGAGGTTTTATTAAAAGGGAAGGTAAGCCAAAAGATAAAGAAGTGCTTGTTTCTAGATTGATAGATAGACCTATGAGGCCACTTTTTGATAAAAGGTTTGGTAGGGAAATTCAGGTTGTTCCAACAACTTTGTCTACAGATCAAATGAATCCTCCTGATATTGTGGGGATGAATGCTGCTTTTACGGCTGTTTTTTTGTCAGACATTCCTTTTAATGGTCCTATTGCAGCTGTGAGGATAGCTTATTTAAATGATGAGTTTATAGTAAATCCTTCTTTTGATGAGATACAAGATTCTGTTTTAGATATTGTTGTTGCTGGAAGTTTAGATGGAATTACAATGGTTGAAGGTGGTGCTAATGAAGTTAGTGAAGAAATTTTGCTTGATGCTATAGATAAGGCTTATACTTATATTAAGCAAATTTGTGATTTGCAAAAAGAATTTATATATTTAATAGGTGAGAGAGAAAAGTTACCACTTGCTTATGAGGAAAAGGTTTTTGAATTTAAGGATGATCTTAGAAGTCTAATTTATTTTGAACTTAAAGATGCGTGTTTTGTAAGGGGGAAACTTAATAGAGATAAAGCTATAAAGTTAGTTAAACAGAAAGCTTATGAACATTTTTCTTCTCTTGAGCAGCTCAATGATGAAAATGAAATTCTTTTTTATAAAGCTTGTGATGATTTTGAACAAGAAATTGTTAGAAAATCAATCTTAGAGGATAATCTTAGAACCGATGGTCGTACTCCTACACAAATAAGAGATATTATTGCTGAAGTTGATCTTTTAAAGAGAACTCATGGTTCTGCTCTTTTTACAAGAGGTGAAACCCAGGCATTGGCTGTTACAACGCTAGGTACAAGTATTGATGAGCAAGTAATGGATGATATTGATGGTGATAAGCGTCTTAATTTTATGCTTCATTATAATTTTCCTCCATTTTCTGTTGGCGAGACAGGTAGACTTATGACAGGAAGACGTGAAATTGGACATGGGCATTTAGCTCAAAGATCCCTTGAAGCTATGTTACCTAAAAAAGATGATTTTCCATATACCATTAGAGTGGTATCTGAAGTATTAGAATCAAATGGTTCATCATCAATGGCAACCGTGTGTTCTGGAAGTATGTCTTTAATGGCTGCTGGAGTTCCTGTTAAAGAACAAGTTGCAGGGATAGCTATGGGACTTATTAGTAATGATGATAAATATGTTATTTTGAGTGATATTCTTGGAGAAGAAGATCATTTAGGTGATATGGATTTTAAAGTCGCAGGAACCAAAAATGGGATTACTGGTTTTCAGATGGACATTAAAATTTCAAATGTTACAAAACAATTAATGAGAGATGCTCTTGAACAGGCACGAATTGGAAGAATGCATATTTTATCTATTATGGATTCTGTTATTTCAAGTTCAAGAGGTGATATATCTGTGAATGCTCCTAAAATCGTTCAATTGCAAATTGATATTGATAAAATTTCTCTTGTGATTGGTTCTACTGGTAAGACAGTTAAAGCAATTACAGATGAATTTGAAGTTAGAGTTCAAATTGAACAAGATGGTAGAATTACTCTTTTTGGAACTGATAATTTAAAGATGCAAAAAGCTAAGGCAAAAATAGAGAGTATTGTTAGGGAACCTAAGGTTGGTGAAATTTATGATGGCATTGTGAAAAAAATTAACAGTTTTGGAGCTTTCATTGAACTTACTCCTACTAAGGAAGGGTTTTTGAGTAATAGGTCAAGATCTAGAGATGATAGATATGGTAGTGATATTAGGCATTCTAGGTATAGTAATAGACATTCTAGATATGGGAGAGATAATAGAAGCAGCTTTAGTATGCGTTTCCCAAGATTAGAAGAAGGGCAGATAGTTAAAGTTAGAATATCTGATATTGATAAATTTGGAAAAATTGAACTTGAATTAGCTAGAGATTAATAGGATATTATGGTATTTATAAATCACATAAACATTATTTTTTTAAGTTTGTTTTTATTTGTGTCATGTCTTACTAATGAAAATATTAAAATTCCTCTTGAGAAAGGTGGTGTTGAAATTTCTTTTGATTTGATGGTTGAGAATAAAGATTCGAATATTGATGACTTAAAGATTGAGGAGAGGGATTATTTATTGGGACTTAGAGATAATGAATCTTTCTTTTTGAGTAATGCTTTTTTACAAGAAGAGAATTCTTATTTTAAAAGTGCTAGGGAGAGTTATGCTAAACAAGATTTTGGTGCAGCCAGTTACTATTTGAATAAAATAGTAACTGATGAAAAAAATTATCCTAAAGAATTAGTTGCAAAGGCAAATTTATTTTTTGGATATTTAAATTATAGTATGGGAATTTATGATCTCTCTGAATATAATTTTGATAATTTTTTAAAAAATTATAAATATTCTCATGCGAGTCTTAGAGTTGCTGAACTTAAATATTTTGTTAAGGATAGATTAGGTGCAATATCTGCATTGAAAGAGGTTGATCAGACTTCTCTTAATTCGGATTATGATCTTGGAATTTATAACTTTTTAAATAATAAGTTTGGAATAAATTATTTAAATTTAGAGACTTTGGGATTTTTAGATAATAGTATTTTTGATATGTTTGTTTTCGAAAATAATGTTTTTGTTGCAAATATATTTGGTGGTCTTTTACGATATGATATTAAAAATAATGAATATAAAGTTTATATTAAAGATAAGAAAAGTATTTTTTTAAATGGTCTTAAAGGTTTTACAGAGCATAGAGGTTCTATATATATTGGCGGCAATAATGTTCTTTATTATATTGATGATTTGGAAGGGTCTGTTAAACAAGTTGAAAAACCTTTACAAATTAATTTAGGTAGTATACAGGTTTTGCTAGGTGCTAAAGATGGCATTTTTGTTGGGACTCTAGATTCTGGATTATGGTTTTATTCTGATAGAGGGGAGTGGACTTATATTAAGCTTAATTCTAATAGAATTTCATCATTATATTTAGATGAGGAAAAAAATTTGTTATTTGTTGGAACAATGAATAAATCTATTTATAGCGTTGATCTAACCGATTTTAATAATGTTAAACATTTAAATTTTTTTAGTAAACTGGAGAGTGAAAAAAATATTAATTTTATCAAAAAGTATAATAATTATTATTATATTGGAACTTATGGTGGTGGGCTCTTTAGACTCAATTTAGATAATCATACTTATATAAGATATGACATTAATAATGATTCTAGCATTGGATATTTTCTTGATATGGAAATTAGGGATAATAAACTATTATTTGCAACTTTTGAGCATGGTTTATTAATTTATGATACGATGAGTGATAGTTGGGATTATTTAGGTCCTGGTGATGGGCTTATTAGTTTAAATTTAATCAAGATTTTAAATTTTGATGATTATGTTATACTTGGGACTTTAAATAATGGTTTGGTTTTTATAAATGAGAGTATTAAAAAACAATTATGAATCTTATATAATTACTGAATTTTGCAAGTATTTTTTTATTACTTTTTTGTTTTTTCTTTTTGTGTTTTTCATAAATCAAATACTTTTTTTTATGAGAATACTTCTTCAAAACTATGTGTCATTTTTTAAAGCTTTTATTTTTGTTATATACTCGCTTCCTATGGTAGTTGCTTTATCTCCACCTTTTGCAGCATTGCTTTCTGTGATACTTACTATTTATAGATTTAAACTTAATAATGAAATTTTGGCTTTTAGATCAATTGGAATATCTATTAGTAATTTATTGACTCCTTTTTTAAAATTGGGAGTAATTATTGCATTAGTTTCTTTTATTCTTAATGATTTTTTACTGCCTCTTGGATCTATTGGTAGATTGAAAATTTTTAATGATATTAAAGAAGAAATACCTCATTTAATATTGAAACCTTATTCAAGTAAGCAATATGGAGATTTGATATTTGTATCGGGGGAGAAATCTGAAACAGGTTATAAAAATGTGACTTTTTTTGATAATACTAGACTTAAAGGTTATGACAGAATATTTATGGCAAAAGAACTCAATATTCAAAAGGAAAATCATCAAGTATATTTTATTTTAAATAATGTTTTGTCAATTGCTCTAACAGAAGATGAAAAGGGCTTTTATGATTATTTTTATGCTGATCGTATGAAATATTCAATAGATCAAGTTACTTTTAGTGATGGTTGGGTGTTAACTTATGTTCCCCCATCTCAGATGAGTATGAGAGATGTTTTTAAACTTGTTGTCAGACAAAGTAAATTAGTTGAAGAATTAAATACAAAAAATTATTTGGAAGAAGATCTTTTAAATATGAATTTTGCAAATATTTATTTAAATTATTTATATGATAAGAATAATATTTTTGATGAGAATTCTATTATTGAAAATTTAAATTATGTTTATAATTTGAGTGTAAATTATGCTCCTTATGAAGATCTTATTGCCAATAGAAGTTATGCTTTTTTTTATTTGGAATTTTATCAAAAGATTAGTTTGCCATTATCTGTTTTATTTTTTATTTTTTTAGCTTTTGGTATGGGTATGTATTCAAATAAAAAATATTCTATTATCCTTGAACTTGTTATTTCAATTCTTATTTGTGTTTTTTATTGGGCGATGTTTATGGGTGGAAAGGTGTATACAGTTCAACATGCTCCAAACCCTATTCTTGTTATTATCTTGCCAAATATTCTTTTAATGGTTGCAGGTTTAATACTATTTTTGAGACTTCTAAAGAGATGAAAGTAGATAAAATTTTTGTAAATAACATATTACTGACTTTTTTATTTATGAATTTTCTTTTTGTAATCTTAATTGTGCTTTTTGATTTATTAACTAACCTTTTAAATTATCTTGAACATAATCTTAGTATTAATGATATTATTTATATTTATTATCTTTACTTACCCAAATGTTTTTCAGATGGTGTAGCTTTATCTTTTCTTTTTGCTGTTTCTAATCTTCTTGGTAATCTTTCAATGAGAAATGAAATTATAGGTCTCTTTAGTTGTGGTATTTCGATTGCTAGAATATTGAGATCAATAATTATGCTTAGTGTTTTTGTTTCAGTGATACTCTTTTTTTTTGATAATTATTTAGTTGTAGATACTGTTGCAGAAAGAGATGCATTCCTTAAAAATAATATTGGTAATCAAGGTGCAAATGATAGAAATATAATTATTAAGGATTTTGCAAGAGAAATTTATAATATTAAACGTTTTGATGTTGAAACTCATATTATTACTAATTTGATGATTATTTTGAAAGATCAAGATGATAATTTTAAAAAAAGATATGATATCAGTAAAGCTGAGTGGGTTGATTCTAAGTGGATGCTTTATGGTGTTAGAGAATTTTATAAAGTAGAATTAGATGTTATAGAAAAATTTTATGAAGTTCTTGATGGAGAGAATATTGTAAATTTAGAGCCAGGATATATTAAAATAATTATGCTTTCTTCCAAAACATTGAATTTTTCAAAGCTTGTTACTTGGATTGGAGATTTAATAAAAGAAAATTTAAATTATTCTGATGCGTTATTTGATTTATTGAATAGAATATTTTTTTCATTTAGATTAATATTACTAAGTTTTACTGTGAGTTTTGTGAGTCTTTTTTTGAAGAAAAATATTTTTATATGGAGTTTATTAAATAGTATTGCATTTGCAGTTGTATATGTTATTTCAATTATGGTCTTTAATTTTTTAGCAGATCTTGGTTATTTATCCATATTTATTGCAAGTTCATTACCTACTATTTTGTTTATTATTATTAATTTTGTTATTTATAATCTTATATGTAAATAATAGGGTTTAAGGATTTTATGTTTAATATTATCAAAAATGATAAAAATTCTAATGCAAGACTTGGTATACTTGAACTTCCTCATGGGAATGTTGCAACGCCATGTTTTATGCCGGTTGGTACTTTGGGTGTTATGAAGGCTTTAAAGCATGATGTGCTTGAAAAATTGGGATGTGATTTAATGCTTGCAAATACTTATCACTTGTATTTAAGACCTGGTATTGATGTAATAAAAAAATATGGAAATTTGCATAATTTTACGACTTGGAATAAAAATTTTTTGACAGATTCTGGAGGTTTTCAAGTTTTCTCTTTATCTAATTTTAGAAAAATTGAGGATGAAGGGGTAGATTTTAAATCTCATATTGATGGGTCTAGACACTATTTTACACCTGAGAGTGTATTTAGTATGCAAGAGACTTTTGAGAGTGATATTATTATGGCTCTTGATATTTGTAGTCCTTATGGTATTGATTATGATGAGGCAAGTTTGTATACAAATATTACAACTTCTTGGGCTCGTCGTACATTGTGTGCTTATAAAAATAGAAAAGAGGGGTATGAGGGTCTTTTATTTTTAATAACGCAGGGTAATTTTTTTAAAGATCTAAGAAAAAGAAGCACTGAATTAATTTTGGAATTAAATAGTCCTGGTATTGCGATTGGTGGGATATCTGTTGGGGAACCAAGAGATAGATATTTAGAAATTCTTGAATATAATTCTTCACTAATACCTAAAGATAAACCAAAGTACGTAATGGGTATTGGTACTCCTCATTATATATTAGATGCAATATATAATGGGATTGATATTTTTGATTGTGTTAATCCTACAAGAATTGCTAGACATGGTTCACTTTTGACTGATAATGGAATACTTCGTATTAATCGAGCTGAATTTTGTTTTGATACTTGTTCTGTTGAAAGAGAATGTTCTTGTACGTTATGTACGAGATATTCAAGGGGATATTTAAGGCATTTATTTAAATCAGAAGAAGCACTTGGAGTTATGTTAGCTAGTGAGCACAACATTCATTATATGTTTAGACTAATTAACAAGACTAAAAATGCAATTATGAATGATAATTTTGTAAAATTTAGAAAGCTTTATTTGGATAAGTATGATGAAGGTAATTTGAATGAGTAGAGATGTTATTTCAACAGTTGTTGTTATGATTGCAATTTTTTTTTCTCGTGTAATGGGTTTTATTAAGATAAAAGTGTTTTCTTATTATTTTGGTGCAAATATTGAAGCAGATATTTTTAATTATGTTTTTAATATTCCCAATAATTTGAGAAAGATCATATCTGAGGGTGCTATGACTTCAGCTTTTATGCCTGAATTTACTCATGAAAAACAGAAATCTGATAGGCATGCTATTGTTTTTTTTAGGCGGGTTATCACTTTTAATATTATAATTATTAGTTTTATTATTTGTGTTATGGTTTTTTTTTCTAAGCAAATTATGTATTTAGTATCTTCTTACAGAGATAGTAATTTGGATTTAGCCAGTTATATATTTAATTATTTAATACTCTATATATTGCTAATAAGTTTGTCATCTATATTTGCATCGGTTTTAAATTCTTATAAAGTTTTTTTTATACCGTCTTTTTCTCCTGTTATGCTTTCTTGTAGCATTATATTAAGCATATATTTTTTTTATAGCCAATATGGTATATATAGTGCTGTTATTGGGGTTATTGTTGGTGGGATTTTACAGTTTCTAATTCAGATGATAAATTGTATTTGTATTGGTCTTATATATAGACCAATATTGAATTTTAATGATTCTTCATTTTTAATGTTTTTAAAGAGATGGTCGCATATGATTTTATCAGCCTTATTTGCAATTATTACTCAACAAGTTTCATTTGCTCTAGCATCAACCTTGGATATTGGAAGTGTTTCTGTTTTAAGTAATGCAATTGTTTATTATCAGCTTCCTGTGGGGATTTTTTATGTCTCGATTGCTACGGTTATTTTTCCTAAGATGTCTGAATATGCTTCTTTGGGTGATAAAGAACGTTTGAATGCAATTTTTAATCAGGGAATTAATATGTTAATTTTTCTTTTAGTTCCAATGTCTTTTTTAATGTATGTTTGGGCTGCTCCTATTTTGAATTTATTACTTACAGGTGGTAAATTTTCTGTATATGATACTCAAAGGACCGTTGGTGTGCTGCAATATTTTTTATTAGGATTATTATTTTCTTCAATTTTTGGATTATTTCAAAAATATTATTTTGCAATACGTAATTCCAAAATACCATTATATTTTAATATTCTTTTTTCTATTATTGATATTATTATTTCAGTTTTTGGTATTAAGTATTATCAAACGGTAAATGTTTTGCCTATTGCGCAATCAGTTTCTTTTATTATATGCATTATTATTTTTTATTTTATTGGGTTGAGGCATGACATGAATCTTGAACTTAATAAAAGCATAATAGTTTTTATTAAGTCATTTATTTCGATTATTCCTTTATATTTATTTTATTTTTTTTTAAAAAATTTGAAGTGGGATATAGGATTTAGTTTTAATAATTTTTACTTATTAAGCGTTATAGGCATAGTTAACATTATTATTTTGATATTATGTTATTATTTGCTTGGTGTTATTAGGGTTTTTAAATTTATTAGTAGGGATATTACATGATGTATTTACGGTTTATTCTTTTATTTTATATTATTATTAATGCTTTTTCTGTGAATAAGTCACCAGCATTGTCAAATAGGTCTTTATTGCCTTTAAGGCCTGAAACTAAAATAAATGAAGATAAAGTAAAAGATGCTTTAGAGAGTGATTCATCTAAAAAGTCTACGTCTAGAGATATTGATTTGAATATAAAGCAGGTAAATGATGTTATTTCCTATGGACTTGATGTTCAGGTTATTGAAATTATTGATAGTCTTAGAAAATCAGGTGATGGGGAATACAATGCTTTACTTGAAAAGAGATTACAAAAAACTTTTAATATTGATCTTAAACGGGCAATTCTTGACTTATTTTTGTCACTTCAGTATGAAGGTGGTATTGATGCTTCAAATGATATTCTTAATAATTATGAAAGTAATAGATATCCTAATGATTTGATTAATTTGGCAATTTTATATCTTAAAAAGTTAGGTGATAAGAATGACTTAAAGAAAACTCTTATTGATATTCTTGAAAATAAAGAAGGAAATATTGTAGCTATTGCTGCTTATTATCTTGGTGAACTTTCTTCCCCTGAGTATTCTAGAGAGATGATGAATGTTTACGATAAGTATTCTAATAATGATGGTGTTAAATCAGCAATACTGATTGCTCTTGGTAAATCTAATGTTATTGATTATGTAGACAGATTTTATGAAATTTCTATTGATAGTTATGAAAATCCGTCCATTAAGGCTTCAGCTATTAAAGCATTATCATATCTTGCTCCTGAGAAAATAACAGAAAATGCCCATCTATATCTTCAAAATAATAATAATAATCACAATATTAAGCTTGCTATTATAGAAGCACTTTCAAGAGATGTGTCTTTAAAATCAAAAGATATTTTGCATGATTTTTTAAGAGATTCTGATGCAAACATTAGAATTCGTGCTGTTGAGGCTATTAAGGAGCATAATGATATTGATTCAAAAGAGGTGTTAATTTATAAAATAAAAAGTGATCCTTCTTCAAAAGTTAGAGAAGCTTCTGGTAAAGCGTTAGTGGATATGGGTTCTGGTTATGAGGCTATACAAAAAATAGTGTTTGATTTTTCTGTTGAGAGTAACTTTAAGTTTATTGTTTTTAGTTATCTTCTAGATAAAGATATACATTCTGCTCGTTCTATTGCTTTAGATCTTTTGAATAAAGAAAATATTAATAAACCTTCAAAATTTCTTGTAAATATTGCTATGTTATTTGCATCTAAGAAGGGTAATTTTGATGATTTTTATTCTAAAATTATTGAGAGTCAAAATATGAATTTAATGAATCTTGCAATTAAGGGAGCTGTTTATAATAAATCAGCATTACTTTTAGATAGACTTAAAGAAATTAAAAAAACAACTAATTCAGAATATTTAAAAAGGCTTTTAGTAAATTATTGATATAAAATTTTTAAGATTTCTATTGCTGTTTCTTTTTTTGACATTTCTGGAAATTTTTTAACTTTATCTTTATTTATTATGTAAATTTTATTTACATTTGATCCAAAATATTTTAAGTCATTTGCAATAATATAGTCTAAATTTTTTGTTTCTAATTTTTCTCTGGCTTTTTTTATTAAAATTTCATCTTTTTGAGCGCAAAATCCGATGACAATTTGGTTTTTAGTTTTGTTTTTTCCTATGTGTTCAATTATGTCTAAGTTTTTGACCAATTTAATATTAAGTTCTTCTATATTATTTTTTTCAATTTTAGTTTTATAAATTTTATCAGGTCTAAAGTCTGCTACAGCAGCGGTTCCAATTATTATGTCAAATTCTTTGTATATATCTATTGTTTCCTTGTACATTTCTGCTGCTGTTTTTATTCTAATGACATTTATTCCATAAGGTGTTTCTTCATTGCTTGGCCCTGTAATGATTGTAACATTGGCTCCAAGATTTTGTGCTTCAATACCTATATTGAAACCCATTTGTCCTGTTGATTTATTAGAAAAATAACGAATAGGATCTAATTCTTCTTCGGTTCTTGAAGCAGTTATTAATATTTTTTTGTTTTTTAATGGTAATTTTGTCATGGGTGAATTTGATATGATACTTAAAATATCATTTTCGTTTTTAAGGCGTCCAATAGCATTTAAAGAACATGCCAAAAAACCTTTATCGGGTTCAATAAATTTGTAATTGTATTTTTGTAATTTTTTAATGTTTTCTTGTAAAATGGGATTTTGATACATTATGTTGTTCATTGCTATTGCAAAATAAGTTGGTGCTTTACTTGCGGATAATACTATGCTTAAAATATCATCAGCAATTCCAGCTGCAATTTTAGAGATAAAATTATATGTTGCTGGAATAATTAATATTAAATCAGCCCATCTTGCTAAGTTTATGTGTTCTACTTCTTCATGATTGGTATTCCACAGGTTTGTAATAACTTTACTCTTAGAAAGAGTTTCTAGTGTGAGGGGTGTAATGAATTTAGTTGCATTTTCTGTCATTATGACCTTAACGTTATATCCCATTTTAATTAAATTTGAGATAATATAAGCTGCTTTATAAGCTGCGATTCCCCCGCATACTCCTATTAATATATTTTTGTGTTTTTTCATATTTATTTTATAGAATATTATATAATTGTATTTAATATTTTTAAAAGGATTTTTATTGATAAATAAAGTATTTTTTGCAAGTGTCATATATTTATTTTTATTTGTCTGGTGGTGTATTGCATCTTGTTTATCTTATTTTTTTATTGCTATATTTAATATTCCTATTTGGTTTTTATTATTATGTATTTTTTTTCCTCTTCTTAGTTTTTTATTGGTATGTATTTTTGTAATTATTTTTAGAAATGACTAAGGCATGTGTTTTATTTTTTGTTTTTTTAGTTTTATATTGTTTGTATGGTTTTTTGTTTCGAGGGAAAAAAGAGGAAAAAGTATTTTTACGTGATTATTTTCTTGCAAATCGCGGTTTGAATTTTTTTGTAATGGCATTGGTTGTTGCATCTACTTATGTTAGTGCTAGCAGTTTTATTTCAGGACCTTCGGCTGTTTATAGATATGGATTGTCTTTTATATTCTTAGCAGTTATTCAAATTCCTACAAGTTTAATTTCATTTGTTATTGTTGGAGAGAAATTAAACTTGGAGTCTAAAAAAATTAATGCTATAAATATTATTGATTATATTGGGTATAGATATTTTAGTCGTTCTTTAGTTGTAATTAGTAGTGTTATATTAATTTTTTTTTCTTTGTTTTTAATTTCGGCTCAACTTATGGGAGGAGCTAAACTTTTAGAGGTTTTTTTTCAAATTAATTATATTGATTCTCTTATTTGCTTTGCTCTCTTTGTTTTTTTATATGTGTGTTTTGGTGGATTTAAGATGATAGCATATATGGATTTGATACAGGGAATTTTAATGATCATATCATCTGTGTTATTATTTGCAAAATTAATTGATTTGGGCGATGGGATTGGTGATCTTTTTAGAATGGCTCAATTAGGACTGAGGGAGGATTTATTATTACCATCAAATTTGGATTTAAAAATAGGCTATATAATTTCTTTTTGGATATTAATAGGAGTTGGGATGTTGGGATTGCCACAATTTGTTAATAATTTTATAGCCTTTAAAGATGTAAAAACAATTAGATATTCTCTTCCTATTGTTACTTTTATGATAGGATTTTTAATTGTTATTATGCATTTAATAGGTTTTTTTTCACTTGTTATTTTTCCTAACTTAGCGGCAAATGATAAAGTTATTTTGGATATAGCATTAAAAGTATTAAATCCCAATGTATTTATATTTTTTTTTGTAGGACTTGTGTCAGCTATAATGTCTACAATAGATTCAGGACTTCTTTTAATGTCTTCTACTTTAGTTAAGGTAATATTGTTACTAAGTAGAAATATTGGTGATAAAATAGGAGTTAAAAGGATTACCATTATTTCTAATGTTTGTTTTATGTCAATAATAGTTTGGTTATCTTTAACTCCACCTGATTTTTTGTTTTTTATAAATATTTTTGCGATTGGAGCTTTAGAAGTTTCATTTTTTTCTATTATTGTTTTTGGTCTTTATTTTAATTTTGTAAGTAAGATATCAGCTTTTATTTCTCAGTTTACAGGGCTTTTGAGTTATTTGTTGATAATTTTTTGTGATAAAGTAAGTATATATGATGTTCATCCTATTGTTCCTTCATTTTTTATTTCGATATGTTCATTTTTGATAGTTAATTTTATTTGTAAAAAATGTAGTAAAATTTAGTTGTATGTTTTTAGGGGATGTTAAGAGCGTTGGGAAATATAATGTTATTAATGTTTTAAATAATGACGATGGTAAAAGACTTGATGTAGTTTTAATAAAATTTTTAAAACTTCCTAAATCAAAGGTAATAAAACATATTAGAAATGGTGATATTCGTTTAAATAGTCTTAAGGTTTCTTTTTCACAACGGGTTTTAAAGGATGATAAAATTTATTTGTATAAGCCTTTAGTGCAAGGTTTAAATTTAAATGGTGTTGTAATTAAAAATAAAACCGATATATTAAGAGATGTAGAGAGTAGATTGGTCTATGAGGATAAGGATTTACTTGTAATTAATAAAAGAAAGGGGGTTTTAGTTCATGGAGATGGGTATTCACTTGATGTTTTGGTTAATGCTTATCTTTTAGATGAAAATCTTGCATCTCTTAGTTTTAAGCCTTCTGCTGTACATAGGTTGGATAGAAATACTTCAGGTCTTATTGTTTTTGCAAAGAATATATATTCTGCAAGAATTTTAAGTAAAGCATTTAGTAGTGGTATTGTTACCAAAAGGTATTTAGCTTTACTTGATGGTGAGATTAGAAAATCTTTAACTTATAAGAACTTTTTGTATCGGGATAAAATTGTAAAGAAAACTTTTGTTATGGATAATTTAAATAGTAATATAAATAAATTTAATGCTATAACTATTGTTAAGCCACTTTTGGTGTCTAAGTTTGCTACACTTGCTGAAGTGTCAATTAAGACAGGATTTACGCATCAAATAAGAGCACAGTGTGCTTTTAATAATCATGCTTTAATTGATGATAAAAAATATAATCCTAAATTTAAAAAAAATAATTACTTTTTACATTCTTTTTTGATAAACTTTAACCATTCTTTCTTTTTAAGAAATGAATTTTTTGTTGAACCTAGTTCAGATTTTGTGAAACGGATAAATAGTATTTTTGGTGTTTATGACTTTAAAGAATTTATTTAAGAAGCTCACATTTAAAAATGCTTTAGGTGCAATTAAGGACATTTCAATTGTTATTAAACATAAATTTGTAAAGATTAAGGTTTATTCTTTAGTAGGTGTTGCTGGTACTGGAAAAAGTTTTAGATCACATTTAATTGCAGATAAATATTCTATTCCTTTAATTATTGATGATGGTGTTTTAATTAAGAACATGAAGATTATTGCTGGGACTTCTGCTAAGTTTGAAAATAATGTGTTTGATGCAATAAGGCGTTCTATTTTTGAAGATGATGTTCATAGGAATGAAATTGTTGAAGCTCTTCGTAAAGAAAATTTTAATAAAATATTAATATTGGGAACAAGTGTTCGGATGATAGATAAAATAACATCTAGGCTTTTTTTACCAAATTCTTCTAAGATTATTTATATAACAGATATTTCTACTCAAAAAGAAATAGAAAAGGCAAGAATTTCAAGGCAGATGGGTGAACATGTTGTTCCAGCAGCTGCTTTTGAGATAACATCTATTAAGCCAAATTTATTGTTGGATTCAATTCGAGTTTTTTTTAAACGTAAAGGGTTTTTATCAAAGAAAAGGAACTATATTCGTTCTATTGTAAAACCTAATTTTCATGATGAGGGAGGTATTTTATCTGTTTCCAAAAATGCTGTAAGACAAGTGATTGAACATTGTGTTTCTGAATATAATAAAGATTATATTGTTTATAATTTAAAAATAAAAAAAAGCCATGGGAGTTATTATTTTAAGCTATTTTTAGATATTCCACTTGGAAGTAATTTACTTGATGATGCGGAAATGCTTAGAGAGTATATTATTAATAATGTACTTAAGTATACAATAATTAATATATCTGGTATTGATGTTATTATACATAAATTTTATGAGCAAAAAGGTAATTTGGATAAATAAGATGAAAATTGATTTGGATAATTGGAGCAATATATTTTTAGTAGGAATTAAAGGTTCTGGGCTTTGTTCACTTGCTTGTTTTTTAAGTGATAAGGGGTATTTTATAGAAGGGGTTGATGTTCCTTTAAAGTTCCATACCGAAGATATATTAAAGAGCAAGAATATAACATATTATGAAAATATTTATGAGTTTTCACTAAAAATATATAATAGATCTTATGATGCTTTAATATATTCATCAGCTTATGATAAGGATAATTTGCCTATTTTATTAGAAGCCTATGAACTTGGTATCCCAGTTCTCTCTTATCCTGAAGTTATTGGCGAAATTTCTAAAAAATATTATAGTATTGGGGTTGCGGGTTCTCATGGCAAGACCACTACGGCAGCATTTTTAGGTATCTTATTTCATAGTTTAGGATTGCAGCCTAATTTGATATTGGGTTCTAGTGTGAAAAATTTAGAAGATAAATCTAGTCTTGTTGGGGAAAGCAATGTATTTATTGCAGAGACTTGTGAGTATAAGGGACATTTTTTGTCTTTTTCGCCAGATATAATTGTTTTAACCAATATTGATTATGAACATGTTGATTTTTTTAAAAATTATGAAGAGGTTGAAGATATTTTTTTGCAATATGTCAACAACTTAAAGAAAAATGGGATATTGATAATAAATGCTGATGAAATTAATTTGTTTAATATTAAAAATAAGATTATAAGAAAAGATATTAGGGTATTTAGTGTTGGATTTAATTCTCTGTCTGATTTTAAAATTGAACATTTTGAGATTGGAGATGGATTTTTAAAATTTGATTTTTTGGGAAGTATTGATATCAGGCTTAAAACCCCTTTAATTCATAATGTTTTAAATTTTTCAATAGCACTTTTGGCTTTGAAGTTGTTTTTAGAAGAGCATAAAAAATTAGTTTGGAATTTTGATGAGAGAATAAAAATAGTAGCTAGAAAGTATATGGGCATTAAAAGGAGAATGGAATTTATTATGGAAAAAGATGGTGTTATATATCTTGATGATTATGCTCACCATCCAAAAGAAATTGAGAGTACTCTTTTAGGTCTTAAGAAATTTTATGATGGTAGACGTATTGTTTTAGATTTTATGCCACATACATTTACAAGAACAAAAGTTCTATTTGATGAATTTGTGAGGGTTTTAAGTAATGTTGATGTGTTAATTCTTCATAATATATATCTTTCAGTTAGAGAAGATTTTGATCCTAAGAGACTCTCTAGAGATTTGTTTTTATCCTTAAGAGATCTAAATCAGAATGTTTATTTTTTTGAAGAGGTAGGTGATTCTGTTGATTTTATAAAAGGTCTGTTAAAGAGAAATGATTTATTTGTTACAATGGGAGCTGGTGATAATTTTATATTACATGATTTTTTATGAAGGTATTTTAAATGAAAAGTATGACAGGATTTTTTCACTTAGAAAAAGCTATTTCAAATTATATGTTTAGTGTTAATTTGAAATCTTATAATGGTAAATTTTTAGAATTTAAATTTAAATTGCCCGAAGTTTTATATGCTTATGAACTTGATATAAGGAATTTTATTGCAACTTATGTGAAGAGAGGTAATGTTTTCTTATATGTAGGATATAAGGAAATAATGCCAAATGTTAATTTCAATTTAAATCCTCATTATGTTGAGGCTATTACTCGCCTTAGGGATAATTTATTAAAAAATAGTAATTTAAATATTAAGGATGAGTTGAGCCTTGGTGATTTTTTGTCTTTACGAGGGGCTTTAATTGTTGATGATGTAAGTGTTGAGCAGTCATTAATTTATGATGTTTTTAAAGAAGTTTTGAGAGAAACGTTATTGAATTATGATAAGAGTAGAATTTTTGAAGGTGAAAATATTAAACAAGATATAATTTCAATGCTTGTATTAATAGAGAAAGATTTAAAGTTATTAAAAAAATCTCATGACAGTATAAATAATAAACTTTTTTCAAGTATTAAAGAGAATCTATTAAAATTGATGGATGATTTTAGTGATATTAATGTTGCAGAAGAGGCTGCTAAAATGGCAATTCGATTAGATATTAATGAAGAAATAGTAAGATTATATTCACATATAAATAATTTTTATAGAAATATTGAACATGAGGTATGTGGAAAGGTTTTAGAATTTATTGCTCAGGAAATGCATAGGGAGGTTACAACTATGAGTAATAAAGCTATTGATCTTGATATTAGGAATTTAGTTTTAAATATGAAATTAAATTTAGAAAAAATAAAGGAACATTTGAGGAATATTGAATGAGAATAGCCATTTCTAGCAAAAGTGGTTGTGGGAATACAACTGTTAGTAGTATGCTTGCAAAATATTATGGTTTAAAGCTCATTAATTATACCTTTCATGATATTGCTCGGGAAAAAAATATACCTTTTGATACATTTTATGAGAAAGAAATCATGGGCAGAAATGATTATTATTGGGATGAATATCTTGACAGTAAATTATTAAAGCTTTCAAAAGAAGATAATACAATTCTTGCGTCTCGTCTTGCTATTTGGCTTTCAAAAGATGCCGATTTAAAAATATATCTTTATGCTAAGATAGAAATTAGGGCAGAAAGAATTATAAATAGAGAAGGTGGTATGTATTCTGATATTTTGGTTAGTACTTTTAATAGAGATTTTAATGATTCTAAGAGATATTTATCTGTATATAATATAAATATTGATAATTATTTAGATGTAGCTGATTTTATAGTTGATACTACAGATCAATCTGCAAATAAAGTTTTTGAGTTGATAAAAAATGAAATAGAAAAAAGAAATTTATATGTTAAATAAATTAAGGAGGTTTTTAAAGGTAATGAAAATTCCGTTAAAAAAAATACAAGATTTTGATGAGAATTATTATGAGCTTGTGATGGCTGTAATAGTTCGTACAGATCAAATTATTGAGCAGATTTCTTTGGCAGAACATAGTATTGCTGATGAAAGAGTTGTCAGTCAAGCTTTTAATGATATTTTTGCAAAGCGATTTTTATATTCAATTGAAGACAAATAAAATAGTTTTTATATTTGGTCCTACAGCTGTAGGTAAAAGTGATATTCTATTTCACTTTCCAAAAGGTGTGGCAGAAGTAATTAGTGTTGATTCTATTCAAGTTTATAAGGAATTTGATATTGCATCTTGTAAGCCTAGTATAGAATTGAGATCTCATATAAGACATCATTTAGTTGATTTTTTAGAGCCTATTTATGAGTATAATCTTGGAATCTTTTATAAGGAATCATGCAAAATAATAGAAAGTTTAAGAGAGCAAAAAAAAATACCTATATTTGTAGGGGGATCTGCTTTTTATTTTAAACATTTGAAATATGGATTACCCAGTGCACCACCTGTTTCTGATAAGGTGAGACTTTATATTAATAACCTTTTTATTAGAATGGGTAAAGATTATCTTTTGGAGGAACTTAGGAGAGTTGATTTTAAACGGTATGAATCAATTAATCAAAATGATATTTATAGAATTAAGAGATCTCTTGAAGTTTATTTTCAAACAGGTATTCCAATTAGTCAATTTTTACAAAGAGAGAATATGTTTGAAAATATTGTAGCTATTGGGTTGAGAAGACCTATGGACGAGATGAAATCTAGAATAATCTCTAGAGTGAAAAATATGATTGATTGTGGATTACTTGATGAGATTAAAAGCTTATTGGGAAAAGGATATGATGAAAAAACACCAGCTTTTAAAGGAATAGGATATCGTGAATTTTTATTGTGGAGGAGTAGACCTTGTTATCTATTAAATGATATAATTAATCTAATAGTTAAAAATTCATTTTTGTATGTAAAAAGGCAAATGACTTTTTTTAATAAACTTCCTAATGTTTTATGGTTTCATCCAGATGATGATTTAAAGAACATTTTGGATTTAATTTTTGTTTAATAAGGAGATATGAGGCGTGCCTTGTGGAAGAAAAAGAAAATTAAAAAAAATATCTACTCATAAGCGAAAGAAAAAAAGAAGAAAGAATAGACATAAAAAGAAAAATAAATAATAAAGATGTTAGTTTTGCTAACTAACATCTTTATATTATTAGTTTATTCAATGATTATATTATCTATTATATTGATATCTTTGCTAAAGATGTATCCTTTATTTCCTTTATAGGTTGCTAGTACCCATTTTCCTTTAATGCCATGCTGTTCTGTATCTTGCATAATTTTTTCAATTCTAACTATTTCGTCTTTTCTAATTATTGTTAGATAATCATAATTAATTTTTTGTATTTGAATTGTATTATTTAAAATGGTATAATTTTTTGTTATGATTCCTACTTTTTGGGGAAATCCTAGGATGCTGCTTTTGGGCAATTTAAATTCTTTTATTAAAGAAACTTCTTGTTTTATTTTACATGTTAAAAAAAATATAATTAAGGGTAATAATTTTATTTTCATAATATTATTATAGATATTCTTGATATATAACTACATATAATAATATAATGTTTTTTTAGAAAGTTTAAGGATTATCAATGAAAAAATATGTTTTTTTGTTATTTTTATTTTTTCCTTTGGGTGATTTAATATTTGCATATCCATTGTCTTTTGGAGGGGGTTTTTCTTATCAATTTACTAATTATACTAGCAAAAGTAATAAGGATATATTGTTAGAAAATGATACTAGAATAGATAATGGAATAAATTTCAATTTATACTTTGATGCTAATTATGTTATTTTTGATATCTCTTATAAAGATGCTTTTTTGGTTAGTCATCATAGTAGATATTTTTCTTTTGGATTTTATGGAATTTATCCTATTGTATTTAAAGAATATGTTAGAACATTATTTCCTCTTATTGGAATTAAATATACGATTGATTTAAGTTCTATAAGACAAAATTTGGTATTTGTATCTTTGGGATTTGCTACAGATCTCTTTATTCCTGAAGTTAAAGGTTTATATATTAGACCTCTATTTATACTTTCAATTTCACCTACTTCTTTTTCTTCGAGAAGTGTTTCTTGTTTGACTACGGAAATTACTTTTGGAGTTAATGTTGGTTGGAAGTTTTTAAATTAGGTAGTTTTATTCCTAAGTGACAAGGTATTATTCTTTCTTGTCCAAAAAGATTGGATGTGGTATTTAGTTTATAAGGAAGGTTATCAACTTTTGTTACAAGTGTACTTGATCCACCGCCATCTAGATTAATAGAATTGGTAACGCCATAACTTAATGATAAATCTATTGCTTCATTTAATGAAATTCCTTTGCTATTATTAGTGCCTCTTCCTTCTACTGTGATTAGATATAAGTGCTTGTTTTCTTTGTCAGTACCTATTATTGTTCTTGGATGTTTATTTTCTTTGAAATTTTTAGTATATTTTCCATTTTTAATTAATGAAAAAAAGCCACCAAAACCGTAATCAGAGTTTTTAATTTCATTGTGTTTGGGATTTAATATGATTTGGTTATTTTTTATTATAATGATACCCTGATCTTTTTTTGCATGAGAGATTAGTTTTTTATTATATATATATATACCATTGGGATAAAACATAGTTCCTTTAATTGTATATGGACTAGTATTGATGGCAATATCTACTTTATTAGAAATTAAAAATTGACTTGTTGTTTGTCCTTTAAAATAATAATTATTCATTTTTGTATCATAAATAGGTTTTGATATTATAAACTTTAAATCTTTGTTTTTAATCTTAACAATAACATAGTTACTTTCCTGAAATGATCCTTTAATTATTTCATATTTTGGTTGTAAATTATTTGGATAGGGTAATTGTTGTGATAATAGTGTATTGAATGGTAAAATTAATGTTATTATAAATGGTATTATTTTATTCATTTCTTTTTATTTTATAAGAATAAATACTTTTAGGATAGTTTTTTAATATTATATTTTTTAATTTTAAAGATATTTTATCATTTTTGATTTTTGTTATTTTATATAACAAGTAAATAATTTTTATATCTATTTCTTTATCTTTTTGTAAAAGATCATTAATTTCTTCTTCACTTATGTTGTCTTCATTAAGTTTTAGTTTTAATAGCAGAATTGCATTTTTTGTATTTTGGTCTTTGGGTGGTTGTAATTTTTGTAAAAAATTATTTGCTTCTTCATATTTTTTGATTTTAAGTAGGTATTTGGCCATAAGTAAATAATAATATTCTGAGTTTAAGCTTTTGATTGCATTTATGGTCTCAAGTTCTTTTGGTAGATTGTTATTTAAGTCATATAACATGTATAGTTTATATAATTTTTCAAAATTATTTTTGTCTGTGTTATTTGTTTGAGCAAGAGGGTTAGTTATTAGTAAAGTTAATAATATTTTAGATAATGTTAAGGGCATTTGATTTTATCCTAAGCATCATATCCTTTTAGTAAAAATACAAATTTAAATTTTAGATTTGATGTAATTTGCAATTTGTTCTGATTTTGCACCAAATATTATTTGAGCCTGATTTCCTGGTGTGATAATTGTTCCAGTGGCTCCAAGATTATGCATTAAATCTTGATTGACTAATTCGGGCGATTTTACGTCTACTCTGAGTCGTGTGAAACATGAGTCTATATTTATTATATTGTTAGTTCCTCCAAGAGCTTGAATTATTACCTCAAAAGTATCATTTTGAGATATATTTTGAATATGTTTAAAATTTTGTTGATTAATATCATCTTCACGGCCAGGAGTTTTTATTTGAAATGCTTTAATTAGTGTGAAAAATATGGTGAAGTAAATGATACCAATTGTCAGTCCTATTGGAAGTATTAATAGTGCGTTCGTTGATTTTGGGAACATTAAAAAATAATCGATGATTCCTGCTGAGAGTGCAAATGCTATGCGTATTCCAAATATATTTGTAATGATTAGTGATATTCCAGTTAAAATAGCATGTATTAGGTAAAGCATTGGTGCTATTAACATGAATGTATATTCTATTGGTTCTGTAATGCCTGTTAAAAATGAGGTTAGTGATGCTGAGAGCAGGATACCTCCTATTTCTTGTCTGAGTTCTTTTTTAGCTGTTAAGTACATTGCAAGAGCTGCACCTGGTAGTCCAAATAACATTATTGGATACATTCCCGATGTGAATCCTCCAGCTGTTGGATCTCCATTTAAATATCTTGTGATTTCTCCTTGTACTATATTTCCCTCACTTGTGGTATATTCTCCAAATACAAAATATATCAATGTATTTAAGAGTTGATGTAATCCTGTTATTATGAGTAATCTGTTTAAGAATCCAAATACAAATAGTCCCAAATTGCCAGCTTCTATCATCCATATTCCAATTTGATTAATGGTTATTTGTATTGGTGCCCATAAAAAGCCAAATACTATAGCAAATATTACAGAAAAGATTCCATTGGCTATTGGTACTAATCTTTGTCCTGAAAAAAATCCTAAAAATTGTGGTATTTTATAATCTACTACTTTATCGCTAAGCATAGCTGAACTTATTCCTGTAATGATACCTCCTAATACAGACATGTTAACAGGCTCGGTTTTTTCATTGATAATTATTGTAAATGTAGATAATCCTGCGTTTAGAATTAGATATCCTACGGCTCCTCCTAGTGCAGCAGCAGCTTTGTTATTTTTAGATAATCCCATTCCAGTTCCAATTGCAAATAGTATTGGTAAGTTGCCAAGAATAGCGCTACCTGATTGTTCCATTAGTTTGCCAATTTTGCCTAGTATTTCAAAAGGTTGTGTAAGAGATATTATAAGATATCCAAATCCGAGTAAAAGACCAGCAATTGGTAAAACGGCAGCAGGAGTTTGTAGTGCTTTGCCAAGATTTTGCATATTTTTCATTAAATTATGCATATGACTCCCATTAATATGTTATTTGTTAGTTATAGTGTAGCTCAACTTTCAATATGATTCTAGCTTAAATAATATTTATTTACTTTTTTTTAAAAAAAGAAATTTAATTTTTTATAAACTTTATTTATTGTTTTTTTGATAGAAGTTAGTTTTGTAATATTTTCTTGGTTGTCAATTAAGCTTTTAATACTATCCATTGATTCTTCAATTGCTACTATAAAGCTTTTTTGCGGTTTTAACCAAAAATTATCAGCATAATCACTTCTGAGTGATAAAAAAAGAACAGATTTTTTATTGGAATGTTGAATGAAGTTCATAGTACATTCTAAGATGTTTTTTATTTTGTCAATTTCGTTTATATTGACACTTGTATTTTCGTATGTTTTAAGCAGTGTCCAGTTTGGTTCCATACCATTCACTATACGCATTATTTCTATTAATTTTTTATTTTTGAATATTATTAAATTTTCATATGTTAGTTTTGCGAGGACATTTTTTATTGCTTTTTCTTCTTCATTTTTTAAACCTTTTGAAATTAATTGTTTAATTTCTTTTAAGCTAAATGTTAATTGATTTTTATATTCATTTTGAATATAAAATTTTTTTCCTCCAATTTTGATTTCTTTTTTTAGTGAATCCTTATTTTCTTTGTTTAATATATTATTTTTGTGGGAATGATGTGATTGTTTGTTTTCTTTTTGAGGAATGTTTTTATTTTCTTCAAATTGGATATTATTAAGCCATTCTTTTTTAAGTACTCCAATTGCTCTAGCATACCTTTTACTAGTTTCTATAATTTCTCCTGCTACGAAATATTTTACTGAATCTGTGTTAATAAGTGAACCAGGATGAATTACTACGTTTTGAGCTTTTATTGTTTTGTATTTATTTTTTGAAGTTTTAAAACAAATATAGTCTTTCATTCCTCTCATTATGGATTTTAAGTATCCTTCGTGATCAATTTCATTTTTATGTACAATTGGTATATCAAAACTGTTTACAATATTTTCAAGTTGTCTTTGTATATTATTAATTTCTTCAAGTCCTTGTAAATCTAAATAATTTTCTTTTGCAAAGTCTTCTTTGTTAATGGCTTTTCTATAATCTTCAAATATATTAATAAATCCTATTAAATCTCCTAGGGGATTTTTATATTTAAGATGAGCCTGTCTGGCTTCTATTTCTTCATTTTGAGGTAGTAAAAATATTCCACTTGTTGACAGAAATGATAGTCCAATTGTTGTTGGATATATTGCTTGTTGGTAGTGCATCATTGCTTCTACTAAAGCTCTTGAATGTATTGGTACTAAGGGAAAGATTATCATGTACTTACCAATCTCTGTAAGTTCATTTTTTTCATTTATTGCATCTAGAGATTTTAATATATCACTTGCTGTTTGTATAGATTTAATTGAGGGTTTAGAAATAAAGTCAAATTTCGTAAAATTTTTAATACCAATATCTGCCATTCTCAATATTACTTCAGAGAGATCAGTTCTATATATTTCTTCTTTTTGATATTCATCTCTTAATTGATATTCATCTCGTTTGTATAATCTGTAACATGTGCCTTTTGAAAGCCTTCCTGCTCTTCCTGCTCTTTGTGTTGCAGATGATTTTGAAATAGGTACTTCTTGTAATGAGTAGGTATGAGTTTTCATCTGGAATTTATTTGTTTTTACCTTACCACTATCAATTACTATTTTAATATTTTCAATTGTAATTGACGTTTCTGCTATGTTTGTTGATACTATAATTTTTCTTTTATTTTTTGGTGTAGGCATAAATATTTGTTCTTGTGCTTCTTTTGCCATACGACCATATAATGGTAATATTATCAAATCTTTTTTGAGGTTCAATGCATGAATTTCTTTTATTGTTTCTTTTATTTCTTTCTCTCCAGATAAAAATATAAGAATATCTCCTTCTTTTTTTTCTTTGATTATTCCAGCAATGATTTCTTTTATTTTTAGTATCATTGATTTTGATGTATTAAGTAGTGGTGGATTATAAATTATTTGTACAGGATAGGTAATCGTTTCTATGCTAAGTATTGGGGCATTGTTAAAATATTTTGAAAATATTTTTGTATTTATTGTAGCTGATGAAATTATGACTTTAAAATCATTTCTTTTATTTAATATATCTTTAAGGAGTCCTAATATAAAATCTATATTTAAGCTTCTCTCGTGAGCTTCGTCTATTATTATGACATCATATTCGTAAAGTAATGTGTCTTTTTTGAGTTCTTGTAGTAAGACTCCATCAGTCATTAATTTAATTTTTGTTTTTGGACTTATGACTTCTTGGAACCTTATCTTATAACCTACTTCTTCTCCAAGATTTACACCAATATGTTTTGCAATGTATTCTGCTATTGATATTGTGGCTATTCTTCTTGGTTGCGTTACACCAATTTTGCCAAGCTTTGCAAGTCCTGCTTCATATATTATTCTTGGTATTTGTGTAGTTTTTCCACTTCCTGTTGGACTTTCTACTATCAAGACACTATTTGTGCTTAATTTTTTAATTAAGTCATCTTTGTATTTGTAAATGGGGAGTTCAAAATCATTCATATCCTACATTAGTCCAAAAACATAAGTTGCATCTATTTGATTAAGGTCGATATTAGTAGGCAAATTAACCTTTTTCCTTTTAATTTTAGCATAAAATTTGTCATTTTGTTTGTAAATATAGATTTTATTTCCAATTTTGTTTTTAGATAGAGATATTATTTTTACAATAATTCCGTTTTTTGCTAATTTTGTGTCTAGTAATTTAATTGATTCTTCGAGTGTGATTTTATATGCTTTCATGTCTTTTTTTAGTGGACATATTATGCTATCGTTTTCAGTTTTAATATAGTCTCCAAAGATTCCTGTAGTAGCAATTATTTTTTCATTGGTTTTTGGATATTTGCCTATTACTTTTGGAAGGGAGAGCAATTGTAAAGCAAGTTCTAGCGTGATATTTTCATATTCTATGTTTTTTGTTGAAACTTTTTTAGCTTTAATTATTTTAGGTTTTTTTGGTTTGCCTGTTTTTGTAAATCCTTGTGGTTCATAAATGTCTTCGCCGAGTTGAATAATTCCTCCGTATTTTGAATTTTTATATATTATGTTAAGTCCTGTTGCAGGATCAACCCCTAATATATTAGGTTGTATTTCTTTTTCTGTTATTATTTTTTGTATTTCATCTTTTTTATACAAATTTTCGAGAGGTGTTGTTAAATTTATTGCATAATTATTTCCATTAAAAATTAAGTATGGCCCGAATTTTCCAATATTTATTTTGTAATTAAATTGTTTGTCATTATTATATTCATATACCATTCTAAATTCTTCAGGACTGATCATAGGTTCTATTTTACTTACTGTGTTCTTGAGACCTTCTTTTCCATTATAAAATGCATTTAGATATTGTATTTTATCTAATTTGCCTATTGCAATTTTGTCTAGATTTTCTTCCATATTAGATGTGAATTGCAATTCAATTAGTATTGGAAAATATTTTTTTAAAAGATTTATGACTGCAGCTCCTTTTATTGTTGGTATTAATGTGTTATTTTGTTTAAATACATATTCTCTTTCAAATAGTGTTGATATTATTGTTGCATAAGTTGAAGGACGACCTATTCCTTCTTTTTCAAGTTTTTGTACAAGTGATGCTTCTGTATATCTTAATGGGGGTTTTGTTTCATGTTGTTCTGGTTTTATATTCAATATAGTGAATTTATCTCCTTCTTTTATAAGTGAAAAATCTATTATGTTATCTTCATGAAATTCTTTATTATTTTTCAAGAAGCCATCAAAAATAAGTTTTGTAAAATTTGCTTTGAAGGTGAAATTTTTATATTTGAATTTTATTTTTCCCATTTTTTTTATTGCATCTTTCATACAAGATTCAATGGTTCTATCCCATATTATTTTATATATTTCTTTAGCTGTTTCGCTTTCAATTTGTATTTGTTCAGGAGGAGTGAACATTTCAGAAGGTCTGATGGCTTCATGTGCATCTTGAGCCATTTTAGCCTTGGTATACATTCTGTCATTTTTTTCTATATATTCCTCTCCATATTTTTGTCTTATAATGTTTTTTATTTTTTCTTTTGCAGTTTTTGCAATCTCATAAGAGTCTGTTCTCATATAGGTTATGTATCCGCTTTCATATAGTTTTTGTGCATAACTCATAATTTGTTTTGTTCCTATTTTTAATCGTCTGTTTATTTCTTGTTGTAGTGATGATGTTATGAATGGCTTTGGAGGAGTAAGTTTGATTTCTTTTGTTTCAATTGAAATTACTTCTATATTGTTTATTTGTTTTAGCTCTTTTGTGATTGAATTCATTAATATTTTGTCTATAAGGATTGTTTTATTAGGCTCATGTAAAGTTCCTGTATCATTTTCAAAGTCTTTACTTTCGGCTACATTTTTATTGTCAATTTTTTCTAATGTTGGTTTAAGTTGTATATTGTTTTTGTTATGTTTACATTCAAGTGTAATTGAGTAATAGTTAGCTTTTTTAAAATTTATTCTTGATTTTTCTTTTTCTATAATTAATTGAAGTCCTACAGATTGTACTCTGCCAGCAGAAAGTCCATAGGCAATTTTTTTCCAAAGTAAAGGAGAAATAGTATATCCATAAAGTCTATCGAGTATTCTTCTTGTTTCACCAGCATTAACTAAATTCATATTAATTTCTCTTGTATTATTTAGTGAGTCAATTATTGCGCTTTTTGTAATTTCGTGAAATACCATTCTTTTGTAATTTTTGATTTGTAATACTTCTTTTAGGTGAAATGCTATTGTTTCGCCTTCTCTGTCTTGGTCAGTTGCAAGATATATTTCATCTTGGTCTTTTATGACTTTTTTAAGTTTTTCAATAATCATTTTTTTATTACTTGGAATAATATAGAGTGGCTTAAAATCATTTTGGTAATCTATCGACAGATTTGCCCATTCAAATTTTTTATATTCTTCTGGTATTTCTTTGGCGCTGTTTGGCAGGTCTCTTATATGCCCTATACAAGCCTCCACAGAAAATGAGCTGTCTAGATATTTTTTTATTGTTGTTGCTTTTGTTGGTGATTCTACTATTATTAATCTTTTTTGTTGCATAAAACCCTTATATATATATAATATAACATAATGTATAAATTGTTATAATTTTTCAACAAAAATAGCACGGTATTTTATGAGTATCTATAAAATTTTACATACATCTGATTGGCATATTGGTAAAAAAATTGGGCATTTTTCTAGAATTGGTGAACAACAACAATTCTTAAATTTTTTATTGAAATTCATTGTGAATGAAAAAATTGATCTTTTGCTTATTGCTGGTGATGTTTATGATTCAAAGAGGCCTGGCATTGAAGAGCAAAAGTTGATAAATGATTTTTTTTATGAATTGTCTTTTACATCTTGTAAATGGTGTGTAGTTATTGCTGGAAATCATGATAAGAAAGATTATTTTAATATTCATAAGAAGATACTTTCAAAATTTAATTTTTTTTTGGTGACAGGAGATGACATTGATAATCATTTAATTCTTTTAAAAGATGGTAATGATGTTAAATTTGTTATTGTATGTATGCCTTATGTTAATGAAAGATTTCTTTTAGATTCAGATTATCAAAATATAGATTTGAATAATGATGTATTTCTTGATAATGTTGAAAAAGCTTATGAAACTCGGATAACAGATATTCTTAAATTGCTCTCTAGAGATTATTTTGACGTTCCTAAGATATTAATGGCACATTCTTTTTTTTCTAGCGGTGGTATGACTGATATTATTGTTAACACCCCTATTTTGTCCGTTAATGTTTTTGGTAATGATTTTTCTTATGTTGCACTTGGACATATTCATAATTTTAAAAGATTAAAAGAGAATATAGTGTATTCGGGTTCTCCAATTCAGTATTCGTTTGATGAGGATGTTAAAAAATATGTAAACGTTTTATTTTTTTGTGATAATAAATTGGTTGAGCAAAATAGGGTTTTACTTCCTATATTTGGTAAATTGTATTTTTTGAAAGGTTCTTTCCAAGAAGTGATTAATAATTTAAATAGGATTAAGAATGAAATTTCTTATCTTTGTTATTTAAAAATTGAAATTAATGATAGGGTGAATTCAGAATTTGAGGAGCAAATTTATAATTTAATAAAGTCAAGTTTCATTAATATATTTGATGTTTATTATAATTTGGAAGATTCAGGCGAAGAGTCTTTTAAAAATGAGCGTAAATTGCTTGGTAGAGATGAAGTGTTAAATAGAGATGAGAAGTATTTTTTTCAAGAAAAATTGAAAAGGGATATTGTGGGTGGTTTTAAGAGAAGAAATAAATTTAAGGAAGAAGAACTTATTGCTCTTTTTGAAGAGGTATTACTGAAGGGAAGAGCAGGGGAATATGAGGATAAATAAATTAATATTTAAAAATATTGCGTCTTATAAAGGTGAGTATGAAATTAATTTTGATGTGTCTGTTTTAAGAAGGTCTGGAATTTTTTTAATTTCTGGGAATACAGGAGCTGGAAAGAGTACAATTTTAGATTGTATTACGCTTGCTCTTTATGCACGTGTTTATAGGCTTGATAAAAATATTTCAGATTTTATCTCAAAAGGTTTTGATAGTGCTTATGTGAGGCTTACTTTTACTGTTTCTGAGAAGAGATATGAATCGTTTATTGAACTTCATATAAAACAAAAAGAAACACCAAGGAGTATGGTGCTAAATTGTCTTAGTGATGGAAACTTTATTGAAAACAGAGATGATGTTTTGGTTTACATTAAGAGTCTTTGTAGATTAGATTTTGAGCAGTTTTGCCAAACTGTTATCTTGCCCCAAGGAAATTTTCAGGAATTTTTAACTTCAAATCCAAAGAGTAAAGCAGCTATAATTGATAATATTTTTAATTTAAAAAAATATGATAATATAGAGATCTTTTTAAAGAAAGAATTAGATCTTACAAAATTTAATCGGGAAAAATTGATATTTTTAGATACTGAGGAAAAAAATAGAGTTAGTATTAATAAAAAGAAAATCAATGAATTAAAAGAGATTTTGAGTTTAATTGATATAGAATTTTTGAAAAAAAATCTTGATAATGTTTATAAGTTGATAGTTATCTGTGAAAAGATAATAAAATTTAATAGAAATTATTTAAATATTCAGTGTAGAATTGATAATCTAAAATTAGACTTGTCTTTTAAGATTGAGAGTCGAAAAAAATTAAAGCATGAGCATCATTTGCAGTCAAAGATCAAATCTCAGTTGGATCAAAGACTTGCATTTTTTCATTCTAATGATTTTTTGGATTTAAAAAACTTTGTTAGAAGGCATATTGAATTATTAAATGATAAGAATCAGTTTGTTTATGAATTTTCAAGGGTTAAAAAAGATTTAGAAGAATTAAAATATTTGGATTTAGATAATTTTAATTTTGATTATGTAAAAGAATTATATTATGAAAATGCTATTTTTTGTGAAATAGGATTTGATGAGAAAGCTTATAATGTATTGCTTGTAAAAGAGAGACAGTTGGAAATTCAAAGAAAGAAATTGTTAGAAAAACAAAGGAAAAAGAATGTTGAAATTAAAAGTATTGCTTTAAAAGAGGTAACATTTGATTTTGATAAATATGTTTATTATGAGGCATTAAAGTTGTTAAAAGGATTTTATGAAGAGCTAATATTGAAATATAAAAATGGATTATCGTTATTGTTAAACTCGGATAATGAAAATAATGACTTTTCTCAAGTTGTTAACATGAATATTAAGATTGATTTTTATGAAAAATTTTTGGAACATCTTATTAAAAATAAAGAATTGGTTGAAAGAGATATAGAAAATCTTAAGTTTCTTGAAGATGCGTATAGAGCATATCAAGGAAAAGAAAAGTTAAAAATTAGTAATTTAAATGATCTTTTAGAATTAAATTCAAAGCTTCAAGTTTTACAATCTGAATTGGATATCTTGAGATTGGATATCTTGCGTAATAAAGAAAATAAGATTAAATGGGAAGGTTGTGTTGCAAATTTTAAGAAAAATAATTCAGAAATTTTAAAAAGAGTTGGTCAAAGTTTATTTCATAAATATATAGATTATTCTGATAAAAATAAGATGTTGGTTTTTGAAAGTAAATTTAAAAAAGTTTCAGAATTGAAATTAATTCTTAATGATTTAAATTCTAAAATTTCCTTAAACGATGTAAAAATTAAAGACAATTTGGATAAGATAAAAAATTTACTGTCTAATATTAATTTAAACATTAATTTTAGTGATTCTACTTTATTAGAAGAAGAATTTGAAAAATTTTTAATTTCTCAAAGAAATATAGAAAATGATCGTATGAAATTTAATGTGTGTCTTGACAATATAAACAATGAAAAATTGAAACTTGAGAGTCAAATTGAATTTATAAAACAAACTATATTAGATTTTAAAATAGAGCTTAAAGATGAGTTAGATAATTTTACTTCTAATTTTTTGAATTTCAAAGTAGCAATGCGAGGTAATACTTGTGATACAGATCCCATTGTTTTTCTTGATTCTTTAATTCCTAGCAAAAATAGTTTGGAACATTTTTTAAAATTAAAGTCTAATTTTATGTCTCAAATTGAAGTTTTCTCTAAAGAGATTAGTAAGTATGATGCAGCTTTTTCAAGTGTACAAAATCTTCAATTAGAACTCAATGAACAGGAGATTAATTTAAGGAATATCAATAGTAAATTAATCAATATTAATGAACGTAATGATAAACTTGAAATTTTAAAAAAAATTATTACTGTATCTCCTAGTTTAAAATATTATGTTCAAAGTTTTTTGATTGATGAAATTCTTAGTATAGCTAATAAGAAATATTTAAGCATTATTCTTCCTGATTTTGGGCTTGAAATTAATACAGATAGTAGAGATTTTAATTTTTTAGTTAGGAGTAAAAGGGATGGAAATATGACTCGTAATGTTAAAACTTTATCTGGTGGTGAGAGATTTCTTGTATCTTTATCTCTCTCTTTAGCTTTTTCAGATATGATCAGGGATAGTGATCTTAAAATAGAGGCATTTTTTCTTGATGAAGGTTTTGGAAGTCTTGATGAAGACACTTTAAAAGTAGTGATCCCAAAAATTTCTGATTTACAGCGTATCGATGGGCGTCAAATAGGTATAATATCTCATGTTTCTTATTTAAAGGAAGAAATTAAGACGCAAATAGTTGTAGAGAAAGTTTCTACAGTTTCTAAAATTACTATAGAGAGTTTTTAATTTTTCATTGTATAATTATTTGAATATTTTAGGATATGGAGAATTGTATGAAATATTATATTGCGATTGATGTTGGAGGCACTAATACTAAATATTCTCTTGCAGATGGTGATGGTAATTTTCTTGATAAATTCGAAGTTAAATCGGGTGCTACTGCTGATGATCAAGTTGATATTTTAGTTGATATAATTAATTATTACAAGAGAGAGTATAATGTTGAAGGTGTTGCAATTTGTATTCCTGGCTTTGTTGATCCTAGGGGGATTGTTATTAGAGTGAATGCCATTGAGGGTTTTACTAATTATCCTTTAAAAGAGAGACGCTTGAAAATTTAACAGGAGTAAATGTTGAAATTGAAAATGATGCTAATTGTGTGGCCTTAGCAGAAAAATTTAAAGGTAATGCTGTTCATTCTAATGATTTTATTGCTTTAACGCTTGGAACAGGCATTGGTGCTGGAATATTTCTTAATGGGAAGCTTGTAAGAGGATATTCTTTTATGTCTGGTGAAATTGGATTTATGATTACCAGAGGTCTTGATAATAATATTCCTTTTAATTGTAGATGGGAATCTTTAGCTTCTGTTGCAGCTTTAAGATGAAGGGTTGCTAGTCGTTTAGAAATGGAATTGGATAATGTTTCTGGAGAATATGTTTTTGAACTTGCTGATAATGGTAATATTCATGTTAGAAATGAAATAGATTATTTTTTTGAAACTTTATTATTTGGTATTTTTAATTTAATTTTTGTCTTAAATCCTGAAAAGATATTAATTGGAGGTGGGATAAGTTCAAGATTGGATTTAATAAGTAGAATATATGATAAGTTAGAAAATTTATGGTCTTTAGAATTGGCACGTATTTATGATAATGACATTAGAAAACTTGTCAAACTTGAAACAGCTAAATTTAATAATGATTCTGAAAAAATTGGGGCGTTATATCATTATTTTGCTATAAATAGATTATTGTGTAATTTGGATGTTTAAATGGTAAAAGAGGCATGTGTTTTTAATGTATTAGAGGCTTTACGTGCTTGTAGAACTTGGTGCCGATAGAATTGAACTTTGTGAAAATATGTTTTGTGGAGGAACTACGCCTTTTTATGGTACCATAAAAATTTTGAAACAAATTTTGGTGGATATTCCTATTGTTGTGATGATTAGACCACGGGGTGGTAATTTTGTGTATTCTACTTTAGAGTTTCAGGTTATGCAAGAAGATATTGAAATTTGTAAAAGTCTTGGGGTTGAAGAGGTTGTTTTTGATATTTTAAGAGATAATGGTGAAATTGATATAGAGAAAACCAAATATTTGTTGAACTTTTCTTATCCTTTAAAGGTTACTTTTCATAAAGCAATTGATGAAACTCATGATATTAAAGATTCTGTGGCTAATCTTTTGGATATTGGTGTTCACAGGATATTGACTTCAGGAGGAGGTCTTAAAGCAGAAGATTCACTTATGATACTTAAAGATTTAATATTGATGAGTCGAAATAAGGTAGAAATTGTTGTTGCTGGGAAAGTTAATAAATCTAATATTGATAGTATTGATGCTATTTTGGATGCAAAAGCTTATCATGGCAGGCTTATTGTTGGTGATTTAAGTTTATTTTAATTTCTTATCATTTTTTTTGAATTTAGAACTTGTATTGGAAAAATAGGTTTGTTAAATTTATATATAAATAGTTAATGTTTATTATGTTTAGTATATATTAAATTTGTTATAAATTCTTTAATACTCATTTTATTAACATTAAATTGAAGTTCTATGGTATTTTTATCTTGTATTTTAGATGTTATAGGTCCTGAAATTATTATTTTTGTTGTATGTTTAAGGATACTTGGTATTAATTTTTTTGATGCAATAGAGAGTATTTTGGGATTATTAGTGTTTAGATAAGCTTTAAAATTATATTCGTTGTCGTTTGCACTATTTGCAATGAAAATTCCTTTGTTAAAGGGAATTAAATTTGTTTTATTGATGTTGTTTGGAATTAGTTTAGTGATATCATTGATCAAAATGAATATTTCATGTTGATCAATGATATCAATGTATTTTGTTATGAGTATGTTTGTATTTTGATGAGTTATTTCTTTTTGATTGATTAATATACCTTTTTTGTCTTTAGTTGGGGTTATATATATGTTTGAATTTTTTATTTTCCATTTTGGGTTCATAAATATATTTCCACATGATTGAAAATTCGGATGATTGTTTATTTTCCAAAATATGCTTTTGGGAAAATTGCCTGTTATTATTAATGAAAAAGTTTCTGGATTTTTTGTGTAGCTTAAATATAAATTACCAACAGTATGAAGACCTATTTTATATTTCATTTCGAATTCACTATATATGAATCTGTTTTTAGATAAATTTACATAAGCATATATATCTGATGAGGAGTCTAATAACATGATTGAAGATATATTTTTTTTAGGTGGATGGTAAGTTAGAGTTACACATCCTATTAAAAGCATAGCAATACAAATATTAATAATTAATTTAAGCATTTTTCTATACCTATATTTACTGATATTTCCTCATCTAGTTCTAAAGTTGTTAAGGCTTTTTTATTATTAATTTCTATTGTTATTGCCAAAGTTTCAGTTTTAATATAATTTTCAAAATTGTTGATTATTTTTGTAAGTATTTCATCATTATTTGTATATAGTATTATTCTGTCGGTAACATTGAAATTACTTTCTTTTCTTAAATTTTGTACTTTCCTTATAAGTTCTCGTGAGAGTCCTTCTAGATATAATTCTTCTGTAATTAAAGTATCTAGTCCTATTGTTATAGAATCTTCATTAATTACTTTTAAATTTTTTCTTTCATGTCTTTCTAGTATTATATCTTTTAGTGTTATATCATATGTATTATTGTTAATTGTAATTGTATGTTTGTTGCCATTTATTATTTCTAATATGTCTTCATTGCTTAGTTTTGTTATTGCTAATGCTACTGATTTCATATTTGTGCCGAGTTTGCTTCCAAGTTCTTTAAAATTTGCTTTTGCTTTATAAGTTACAAGTTCTTCTTCATTGGATTTTATTTTTATTTCTTTTGCATTAATCTCTTCAAGTATGATTTCTGTCATTTCTCTTAGAGTATTTTGTTCTTTATGATTTTTGGTGATTATGTATATTGTTTTAATAGGCTTTCGTATTTTTATATTGTGTGATGCTCTTAGTGCTCTTGCAATTGTTATTACTTTTCTTGTGAAATTCATTTTTTCTTCAAGTTCTATATTAATAAGTTCCTTAATTGATTGAGGATAATTATTCAAATGAATAGATTCTTTTTCATTTTTGGTCTTTAAATTTTGATATATTTCTTCTGTTAAAAAAGGGATAAATGGTGCAAGCATTAGCATTAAGTTTTTTAAAGTATAATATAATGTTTCATAAGCATCTATTTTATCATTGTCATTTTCAGATTTCCAAAACCTTCTTCTTGATCGTCTTATATACCAGTTATTTAACTTGTCTATGAATGTAAGAAGTACTTCTATTGATTTTGTTAAGTTATATTTATCTATTTCTTCGTTTAATATTTGCTTTAAACTTTCAATTTCGCTAATTATCCATTTGTCAAGTATATTGGTTTTATATAGATTTACATAATTATTAGGTGTAAACTTGTCAATGATTGCATAAGTTATAAAAAATGAGTAAGCATTCCAAATAGGGATTATAATATTTTTTAAGACATCTTTAACTCCATCATCGCTATATTTTAGATCATCAGCTTTTATTACTGGACTCATTATCAAATAAAGTCTTAAAGCATCTGCTCCAAATGTGTTTATTATTTGTATTGGATCTGTATAATTTTTGAGTGATTTTGACATTTTTTTGCCGTCACTAGATAATACTAGTCCATTAACTATTACATTTTTGAATGCTGTTTTTTCAAAAAGAGCAGTTCCTAAAATTGTTAATGTATAAAACCATCCTCTTGTTTGATCTAAGCCTTCTGCAATAAAATCGGCAGGGAAGATATTTTGGAATTTATCTTTATCTTTAAATGGATAATGTTTGCTTGCGTAAGGCATTGAACCAGATTCAAACCAGCAATCTAAAACCTCACTTGTTCTAACATATGTGCCACCATATTTGCTAGGCCAGGTTATCTTATCAATTTTATCTTTATGTAAATCGATAATCTTTTGTCCTGATAATTTTTCTAATTCTTCCCTAGATCCTATACATATTTTATTTCCTGTTTTTGAACATTTCCAAATCGGTATTGGATTTCCCCAAAATCTATTTCTACTTATTGCCCAATCTCTTGCATTTTCTAGCCATTTGCCAAATCTTCCCTTTTTAAGATGTTCAGGTATCCAATTTATTTGTTCATTTGATCTTATAAGTTTTTCTTTGATTTTTTCAATATTGACAAACCATGAGCTTATAGGTCTATAAATTAGAGGTGAGTTTGTTCTATAGCAAAATGGATATCTGTGCAAATAGTTTTCTCTTTTGAATAAAAGATTCATTGATTTTAATTTTTCTATTATTTTATTATCTGCATCTTTAACAAATAATCCTTCAAAATCTTTAACTTCGCTTGTGAATTTGCATTCGGCATCTATAGGTGTTATCATATCGGTTTGAGTATTTTTTTTAAGTATTTGATAGTCTTCTTCTCCAAATGGTGCAATGTGTACTATTCCTGTTCCGTCATCGGTTGTAACGTATTCTGCTGTATGAATTTTAAAAGCTCCTTTGTTCCGTTGGTTTACAAAGTAATCAAATAGTGGTTCATATTCTATTCCCTTGAGATGTTCACCTTTAAATTGTTCTATTATTACGTATTTGTTTTCATCTTGATAGTAGTGATTTAATCTTTTTGTTCCTATTATGTATATTTCATTTTTTTCTTGATCAACTACTTTAGAGTAATCTATGTCTTTCCCAACAGCAATTCCAAGATTTGTGGGTAATGTCCAGGGAGTTGTAGTCCATGCAAGCAGATATTCATTTTTATCTTTGATTTTAAATTTTATGGTTAATGATGGATCATGAATTTCTTTGTATTCACCAAGATTGACCTCAAAATTTGATAAAGGAGTTGCAAGTTTTGGAGAATATGGCAATACATAGTAGCTTTCATAAATTAAACCTTTATTGTAAAGGGTTTTAAATACCCACCATACGGATTCCATGAATGTTAGATCCATTGTTTTGTAATTATTCTCAAAGTCAACCCATCTTCCCAGTCGTGTTATTATTTTTTTCCATTCTTTTGTGTACCTTAAAACTATATTTCTGCATTCTTCATTAAATTTATCGATACCATATTGTTCTATTTCATATCTTCCAGATAATTTTAAAGATTTTTCTACTTCATATTCTACTGGTAATCCATGAGTATCCCATCCAAAATATCTCTTGACATTCTTTCCTTTCATTGTTTGATATCTTGGAATTATGTCTTTAATTGTATTTGGGACAAAATGTCCAAAATGGGGAAGCCCTGTTGCAAATGGTGGACCATCATAGAATGTAAATTCTTCACATCCTTCTCGTTGTTTCATCGATTTTTCGAAAATTTTATTATGATTCCAAAATTGTAATATTTTTTCTTCTAATTGGGGAAAATGTACTTTATTTTCTACTTTTTTGAACATAAAATTTCCTTTTGTTTGATTTTTATATTGTTTTGTTCTAAGTATATTTTTATTAGATTTATATTAGGATTGTGAAATATTTGATTAATAATTTTTTCTTCTATGTTTTCTTTTACTGCATTTAAAATGCTTCTTGCTCCGGAATTTTTATCATAATATTTTTTTATTATATGATTTTTAAGAGAGTCATCAATTTCTATTTGAATGTTTTTTAGGCTAAATTTTTGAGTAAGTTCTTTGCAGTAATTATCGTAAATTATGCTGAGGTCTTTTTCTGTTAATACGTTAAGAATTATTTTTTTTTGTATTTTATCTATTAATGATAACTTAAATTTTGTTTTAAGTTCATTATTGATTGTGCTTTTAATATCTATATTATTGTCTGTTTTATTAAATCCAAGGATGCCTTTTCCAAGTAATATTTTACTGCCAATAGATGTACTTAAAACAATGATGCTATTCTTAAAAGATATTTTATCTTCTGTATTGTCAATTAGTTCTCCATTTTCAAGTATTTGTTCTATTATGCTCATTACGGAATTATGCGCATATTCAATATTTTCAAATATGATGAATGCTCTAGGATTATATTTTAGTCTGTTTATTAAAATACCACCGTCAGTATAACCTGCGTATCCTGGATTTGTTCCTATTAGTTTTGATATAGAAGTTTCTTCTCTGTAATCTGACATATCTAACTGTAGTATTGAATTTTGATCTTTAATCATGATTTTTGATATTGTTTTTGATAGTATTGTTTTTCCACTTCCACTTGAACCTATGAGCAATATTGATGTTAATGGTTGTATATTATTGTTGATGCCTAGTTTTGTTTTTACCATTTCTATAATGATTTCATCTATGGCAGATTCTTGTCCAATTATTTTTTCTTTGATGTTTATTGTTTCTTCTTTAAGATATGCAATTTCTTCTGTGAGACTAAGTTTTACCTTAATGCCAAAAAATTCATCTGTTGTATTTTTAACATCCTCGGCATTTACTATTTTTGTATTTATTTCTTGTTGTTTTTTCTGGGCTCCAGCAATGTCAATTAGATCAATTGCTTTATCGGGAAATTTTCTATTAGTTAAATATTGTGATGATAAGCTAATAACATTTTCTATGGCTTCTTTTTCATAAGTGACGCCGTGATAGTTTTCAAAGTTTTTTATTATGCTGTTGATTATGTTGAGAGTTTCTTTTTCATCAGGTTCTTTGATTGATATTGTTTGAAATCTTCTAGTGAATGCCTTGTCTTTGGATATGTGTTTTCTATATTCATCATAAGTCGTTGCACCTATTATTTGTATTGCAGAACGAGAGAGAATAGGTTTTAAGATATTTGCTGCGTCAATAGAACCTTCAGAATTTCCTGCTCCTATTAAAGTGTGTATTTCATCAATAAAGATTATTATGTTTTTATTATTTTTTATAGACTTAATTATATTATTTAATCTTTCTTCAAATTCACCTCTATATTTAGTTCCAGAAACTAAGTCAGAAGTTTCAATTTGTAGTATTATTTTATTTTGTAATTGGCTTTTTATTTCTTTGTTTGCAATTTTAATGGCAAGTCCTTCAACAATTGCTGTTTTTCCAATCCCAGGTTCTCCTATTAAAATTGTGCTATTTTTGTTTCTTCGTTCAAGTATGCTTATTAATGATTGAATTTCTTTTTCACGTCCTATTAGGGGATCAAGTTTTTTTTCTTTTGCAAGTGTTGTGAGATTTTTAACGTATTTGTTAATTTCAAAGTAGTCGTTTTGTCTTGTTTCATCTTCAAATTCTTTATATGTTTCAATTAATCTTATTTTATCTATGCTTGTTATTATATTATCTTCATCGAAGTTAAAGCTTAGTTTATTAAGTTTATATTTTTTGAGAAGCTTTTTTGTTTTTAAAATCTGATAAAAAATTTCTTTTATGCCTATTAAAGTTTTGGACTTAAATTCTTTTTTTGTTTGGTCAATAAGAGTAAAGATTTCTCTGCTTATTTTTGGGATGACAATTTCATTGGTGCCAATTAAAACTTTTTCTAGCTTTTCTATTTCATATAATGTATCTTGTTTGATATTTTTTAAAGTTTTGGTTTCTATATTTTTTATTTCAGATTTTTTAGGATGAATTAATAATATAGACATTAATAAATGCCAACTTGAGACTTCTCTATTTTTATTTTTTCTAGCTACTTCTCTTGACGATATTTCAACTAGGTTCATTAATTTGTCTGTTATATTAATATTTTTCTATCTCCATCTTTATTTTGTTCATTATATCAAAAATACTATTTTTTTGTTCGTATCTTGAATATATGGATATATAAAATTTAATTTTTGCTTCCGTGCCAGATGGCCTAATTGTTATTTCTATTTTATTTTCTAATAAGAATTTTATTGCATTTGTGGTGTGTGTATAGCCTTTTATTGTATATACGTTTCCATGCATATCGATTTCTTTTAGTGTTTTATAATCTAATTTTTTAATTATGAAAAGACCTGCAAATTTTTTTGTAATATTGTTTCTAAATTGTAACATTAATTTTTCTCTTAAAAAATCACCATTAGTTTCTTTAAAGATTTTATTAATTGTAAAATCTTCGTAATATCCAAATTCTTTGTACATTGTTTGTAGATATTGATTTATTGTGATTTGGTTTTTTTTTAGTGTCAACATTAAATCACAAAATCCTTTTATGGCTGAAAATGCATCTTTATCTCTAGTTCCAGTGCCAATTAGGTATCCATGGCTTTCTTCACATCCAAAAATAAATTTTTTGTTTGGTTCTTTTTTTTGTATCTTATCTATTAAGTTTCCTATCCATTTAAATCCTGTATATGTTCTATATAATGTTGTGTTGTATTTTTGAGCTATTTTATCTAACATTGGGGTTGTGACAAAAGAGGCTATTATAAAGGTGTTTTTGGGGTTATTTTCTCTAGATAGTAAATAGTGCATTAAGATGCATGCAATTTGATTTCCATTTAAAATTTTCCATTTTCTGCTTTCTTTGAAAGCAATACCCAATCGATCAGCATCTGGATCTGTTGCAAATGCAATATCACAGTTTGTTTTCTTTGCAAGTTCTATTACTCTAGACATGGTTGTATGTTCTTCAGGATTGGGATATTTGACTGTAGGAAATTCTGGATCAGGATTTATTTGTGTTTGTTCTGTTAAAAGTTCTACTTTGCTACCTTTAAATAATTTCTTTATTATTGTTCCTCCTGTTCCATGCAGAGGAGTATATGCGATTCGTAAATTTGTAGTTTTACTTTTTTGATTGAAATTAGGAAATTCGTCATTTATTTTTTGTATGTATTTAATATCAATTTCATTTTTAAGTTCAATTATTATTCTTTTATTTATTCCTTCTCTTTTTATGAATGTATGTTTGATATTAGATACTTTTTGTATTTCCGATATTATTTTTGCATCATGTGGATCTATTATTTGAGCACCTCCTTTCCAGTATACTTTATATCCGTTATATTCTTTTGTATTATGACTTGCTGTTATCATTATTCCAAGATCGCAGTTTAATTTTCTAACTGTGTAGGATAATTGTGGAGTTGCTCTTAAATTTTTATATATGTAAATTTTAATCCCATTTGAGGCAAAAATTTCAGCAGCTTCGTATGCAAATTCTTTTGAAAAATGTCTTGAGTCATAACTTATTGCGATTTTAGGATTTTGTGTTATTGTAAGGATATAGTTGGCAATTCCTTGACTTGCTTTGGCGATGTTGTATGTATTAATATAGCATGATCCAGCCCCAATTATACCTCTCATGCCAGCAGTACCAAATTCTAGTTCTTTGTGAAATCTATTGTATATTTCTGTTTCATTGTTTTCTTTAAGCAATTTGATAGCTTCATCTTTAAAAAAATTGTTTTTTTCAAATTGTATATATTGTTTTAATTTTTTTTGAAGTTTATTATTTTTCATATTATTTTCCTTTATTTTGTTATTTGAGAATTTATAATTAAATTATAAAATAATAAAATATAACTGTAGAGTTGATTATTATATTTAATTTATAATCTTTTTATTTGGGGTTTTCATGCAATTTTGTTTAAAGTCTGATTATTTTCCTGCTGGTGATCAACCGAAAGCAATAAGAGAGATTAAGGAATCTATTTTACGTAATAATAGGTATCAGACTTTAAAAGGTGTGACAGGTAGTGGTAAAACTTTTACAATAGCTAATATTATTAGGGATTTAGAGCGCCCTTCTTTAATAATTAGTCATAATAAAACTTTAGCAGCACAGCTTTATAGAGAATTTAAAGATTTTTTTCCAGATAATGCAGTTGAGTATTTTGTTTCTTATTATGATTATTATCAGCCTGAATCTTATGTTCCCTCAAAGGATCTATATATAGAAAAGGAAGCTACTATTAATGAAGATATTGAAATAAAGAGAATAAGGACAGTAACATCTCTTTCTAGAAGACGAGATGTTATTGTTGTTGCTACTGTTTCTTCAATTTATGCATTAGGTTCACCAATATTTTTTAAAAGTGCTGCTAATGTTTTTTTTGTAGGACAAAAAATTTCCATTAAGGAGATAGCAGACGTTTTTGTTAAACTTCAATATGAAAGGACGTTTACAAATCTTGAACATGATAAATTTTCTATTAAGGGTGATGTTGTTGAAATATGGCCTAGTAATGAACATGGTGATTTTGCATATAGAATTTATTTGGATTTTGATAAAATTATGCAGATCAACAGGATTAGTCCACTTACAAAAAAAAAATTAGGTTTTGCTAATGAATTTACGCTTTTTGCTAAATCTTATTTTGTTATTCCTTATGAAAAAATATTAAATGCTTTGCCTGAAATACAGGTTGATTTAGAAATGCAATATCGTTATTTTCAAGAAAATAATAAGCTTGTTGAAGCTGAAAGGCTTAAACAAAGAGTTAAATATGATATTGAAATGTTAAGGGAAACAGGGTCTTGTCAGGGTATAGAAAATTATTCTGCATATTTTGGCGGGGATGAGATAGATAGGCCTTATTGTCTTTTCGATTTTTTTCCTGAAGATTATTTGCTATTTATTGATGAATCTCATGTTACTTTACCTCAGTTTAGAGGAATGTATAATGGAGATTATTCAAGAAAATTAAATCTTGTGAATTTTGGTTTTAGATTGCCATCAGCGCTGAAGAATAGACCACTTAAGTATTATGAGTTTGAGTCTTTGATTAATCAAGCTGTTTTTGTATCAGCAACGCCTGGCCTTGAGGAATCTAAAAAGAGTAGTGTTATTGTTGAACAAATAATACGTCCAACAGGTCTTGTTGATCCAGAAATTATTTTGAGACCTTCAGATGGACAAATAGAAGATATTTATAGTGAAATTCAAAGAAGAGTAGTTTTAAATGAGAAGATTTTAATTACAACTTTGACTAAAAAAATGTCTGAGGATTTGACAGATTATTTATTGACTCTTGGAATAAAGGCCAGGTATTTGCATGCAGAATTTAATGCTATTGAAAGAGTAAATATTATTACATCTCTTAGGAAATCAGAGATTGATGTTATTGTGGGGATTAATTTGTTAAGAGAAGGTTTAGATATTCCCGAGGTTTCTCTTGTTATTATACTAGATGCTGATAAGGTAGGATTTTTAAGGTCAGCTTCTTCTTTAATTCAGATTATTGGTAGAGCTGCTAGAAACTCACATGGTTGTGTTATAATGTACTATGATCAAATAAGTTGTGCAATGCAAGAGGCCATTGAAAAAACACGTAGAAGGCGGAATATTCAAATTGAATATAATAAAGCGAATAATATTGTTCCAAAAACTATTGTCAAAAAAGTGCAAAGTATTTTAGAAAAAGAATTTAAAAATAAAACTCTTGATTATAATGTTGAAAAAATTATTTCCGATAATAATTTGTCTAGAGAAGATCTTATCATTAAGCTTAAATTTGAGCTTAATGAAGCGGTTGAGGATGAGAGGTTTGAAGATGCTATCTTTTTGAGAGATAAAATCAAAGAGCTTATTAATATATGATGTTTTAATAACGAGGAGTTTATATTTTTGAAAGAAAACATTACTGTTAGAGGTGCAAGGGAACATAATTTAAAAAATATTGATGTTGATATTCCAAGAAATAGTTTGGTGGTAATATCTGGTAAAAGTGGTTCTGGAAAGTCATCTTTAGCTTTTGATACAATTTTTGCAGAAGGACAGAGAAGATATATGGAATCTGTATCTTCTTATGCGAGACAGTTTTTGGGCGTAATGAAAAAGCCAAATGTTGAATATATAGGCGGACTTTCTCCTGCTATCTCTATTGAACAGAAAACCATCAGCAACAATCCAAGATCAACGGTTGGGACTATTACTGAAATTTATGATTATTATAGATTGTTGTTTGCAAAAGTTGGCAAGCCATATTGTCCCAATGATGGAAATTTAATCGAAGAGCAATCTTTAGATAATATAATTAATGTTATTTTAAGTTATTCTGAGGGTTCCAAAGTTATATTATTTGCTCCTATTGTTATGGGTGCAAAGGGTATTCATAACAAAGAACTTGAGAAAATATTAAATCAAGGATTTGCTAGGGTTAGGATAGATTTTCAGGATTATTTAGTAGAAGATGCCGTTAACTTAAAATTAGATAAAAATAAAAAGCATAATATTGAAATTATAATAGACAAAATAAAATTGAGTAATGATATAAGAGTGAGACTTGCAGAATCTATTGAAACTGCTTTATTGGTGTCTAATGGTTATTTACGTGTAGAGATTGAAGATGATTTAAAAAAAATAGATAGAATTTTTACAGAGCATAATAGTTGTCCTTTATGTGGGTTTTCTCTTCCGGCAATAGAGCCAAGACTTTTTTCATTTAATAGTCCGTTTGGCGCTTGTAGTGAATGTTCTGGTCTTGGTATTATATTTGATTTTGATTTTGAAAAAATTTGTCCTGATATGCAACTTTCTTTTAATGAGGATGCATTTATTACCTTTAAATCAAGTTCGCCTTGGGCCTTGGCGATTTTTAAAGGCTTGTCTAAGCATTATGGATTTAAGTTAAATACTCCTATAAGTCATATTCCTGAGGATGTTCTTCAAAAGATTTTGTATGGAGATAATGTAAAGATAGATTTTGTTTATAAGTCTAGAGAAATGGAAGCTAAAGAAATTAGTGGAGGTTTTCATTATTCTAAGGAATTTGAAGGTCTTATTCCTCTTTTAAAGAGGCGTTATCTTGCAACTGAATCTGATAGTGCTAGATCGTTTTATGAAAGTTTGATGTCTCGTAAAATTTGTAATTTTTGTAAAGGGAAGAGATTGAGTTGCGAGGCTTTGTCTGTTAAATTGGTTGAAAAAGATATCCAAGAGCTTAATAGTTTATCTGTTATGGATTCTTATTTATTTTTTGAAAATATTGAGCTTGATGAGTTTGATACAAAAATTGCTAAAGAGATTTTGAAAGAAATTATAAATAGGCTTAAATTTTTAATTGATGTTGGACTGTCTTATTTATGTTTGGACAGAATATCTGGAACTCTTTCAGGTGGTGAAGCTCAAAGAATTAGACTTGCTACACAAATAGGTTCAGCTCTTGCTGGAGTTCTTTATGTACTTGATGAACCTAGCATTGGGTTGCATCAAAGAGATAATGAAAAATTAGTCAAGACCCTTGTTAATCTTAAAGAACTTGGCAATACAGTAATTGTTGTAGAACATGATGAGCAAACTTTACGTACTGCTGATTATATTATTGATGTTGGTCCTGGAGCTGGAATTTATGGTGGAGAGATCGTTGCTAAGGGAGTATTATCTGATATTTTAAATAATGAAAATAGTTTAACTGGTAAATATTTAAGTGGACAACTTAAAATAGAAGTTCCAAGAGTAAGACGTCAAATAGGAAAATCCAAAATTGTACTTTTGAATGCAAATAAAAATAATTTAAAAAATATTAATGTTCACATTCCTTTGGGAGTTTTTACTGTAATAACTGGGGTTTCTGGTAGTGGAAAGAGTACTCTTCTTAATGAGGTATTATATCCTGCTTTGGATAGTAGGTTAAAAGCGAATGAAATCTATTCTGATGGTTTTGAGGATATTATTGGCTATGAAGAAATTGATAAGGTTATTCAGATAAATCAAAAACCAATAGGACGAACTCCAAGATCAAATCCGGCAACTTATGTTGGATTTTTTACTGAGATTAGGGAAATTTTTGCAAAGCTTCCAGAGTCTAGAACGAGGGGGTTTAAAGCAGGTAGATTTTCTTTTAATGTTAAGGGTGGACGTTGTGAAAAATGTCAGGGGGATGGATACTTAAATATTCAGATGCATTTTTTGCCTGATGTTTTTGTTCCTTGTAGTCTATGTAAAGGTAAAAAATTTAATGAAGAAACTCTGGAAATTAGGTATAAGGGAAAAAATATTTATGATATTTTAGAAATGAGTGTTCTTGAAGCTAAAGATTTCTTTGAAAGTGTTCCAAAGATTAGTCATTATTTAAGTCTTTTAATACAAGTGGGACTTGAGTATATTAAACTGGGACAGTCATCAACAACCCTTTCAGGAGGAGAGGCTCAACGAATTAAATTGGCATTTGAGCTTGGTAAGAAAAGTATGGGAAAAACTTTTTATATTATTGATGAACCGACTACAGGTTTACATTTTGATGATATAAGGAAATTATTAGAAGTATTGCAATTACTTGTTAAAAATGGGAATACTGTGGTTCTCATAGAACATAATTTAGATGTTATTAAACAAGCGGATTATATAATAGACTTAGGTCCTGAGGGTGGAGTATCTGGAGGCAATATTGTTGTATCTGGAACTCCTGAAGAGGTTGCAAAATGCAAGAGTTCCTATACAGGAATGTTTTTGAAAAATCTTTTGTAATATTAATTTTATTAAATATTTTTAGTTGTTTTATCCTGTTTTCTCAGAATGATAATGATAAGGATAAAATTAAAAACAAGCTGACTTTAATGCAGAAAGCTAATTTAAGGGAACTTGAGCTTTCTAGTGATGAAGATTTGAAAAAGTGGGCATTAAAAGAAGGAATCAAAGAGAAAGACATTTCTAAGATAAAATCATTGCTTTTGGAAAAATTTGGTATATCTCCTGATCTTTTTTTAAAAGATGGCAAGGATGCAGGAAGATATAAAGTAGTTATTGAGAGTACAGATAATCTTGAAAATTTTACCTATGAGCTTACTGAAGATGAAAATATTGTATTTAAAGGTAGAGTGAAACTTATTATTGAAGATGTTAAAGAGAATAAAAAACATAATATTCAAGGTGATAAGATTGTTTTTAATAAAAAAACCAAAAAGCTTTTTTCTAGTGGAAATGTTGATTATAAACTTGATTTAAGTTCTGATGAAAAATTATATTTTTATGGTAATGAATTATTTGTTGATTTTGATTCTAAAAATTTGCTTCTTAAAGATGGAATTATTCAGAAAAAAATACAGAGAAATTTAGTTGATCATATTGTTTCATTTGGGGGTAAATCTTTAAAAAGGTTGGATAATGATGCTAGCATTTTAGAACAGGCTTTTATTACAACCAGTAAAATCCCAGAACCTTATTATTCTATTAAAGCGTCTAAGATATGGATTTTACCATCTGGAGATTTTGGTATTCTTAATGCTGTGTTTTATATAGGAAGAGTACCAATGTTTTATATTCCGTTCTTTTTTAAACCAGGTGATAGTTTATTTTTTAATCCATCTTTAGGATATTTCCCCAAGAGAGGTCTTACTCTTTTTAATACTGTATATTTATTTGGGAAGAAGTCTGTTGATAGTGATAAGTTTTCTTTTTTAGATTTTGATTTTCATTCAATGTATGATTCATCTAAAGAACCTTATATTAGGAATGGTTATTTAACTTATTTTTTTGCAGAGGATGTTGTCTCTAAGTTGAATAAAGATTATGTTAAGTTGATTTTTGATATTTATTCTAATTTGGGATTTTATACAGGTATTGATCTTAACTTAAGTAATACCTTAGATCTTTTTAAGACCTTTGAAGTTAGTTTTGGAATAGGTTTCACAAGAACTGTGCATAGACATATTTTGTCTGGAGTTTATCGTCCTTTTGATAGTAATAGTATTAATTATTCTCTTTTTAGTTTTGATAATATAAATAAGGGTAATATATTTGGGTTTGAAGTTCCTTTTAGATATTTACTTAAATCTAAGTCTGAATTTTTAATCAGTGATGCACTTTTTTCAGTAATATTTGAACATTATTCAGATCCTTATGTGATGATTGACTTTAAAGATAGATTAGAGAGTGGAACATTTTTATCTCTTTTAAGTTCTCCAAAATCTTCATCAGAAATAGAAAAAATGATAAGCACATTTGATTGGAATTTATCTTCTTTTTATAATCGTACTTTTGATGATAATTCTCTTATTGATTATAGGTTAAATAATTTGGGATTTACTTTTAAATTAGCAAGTTATGATAATATATTTAATGCCAAATCTAAGAAAAATATTAAGGATCCTACTAGAAAATGGTTTTATTTAGAGAGGATTCATTTGCCTTATATTGATTTAAATTTTCAAAAGGATCTTTATAATAATAATTGGACTGTTTCTTCTGATTCTAAAACTAAAGAAGTAATTATGGGATCTAAAGTTAAAGATATTGGGGATAGTTTTGAAGATGATAAAGATAAAAGTGATTCAGAAAAACTTAAGGAAAAAAAAGATTTAATTAAAGATTTTCATTTAGTTCCTAATCCAATTGTTTCTAATGATTTTAATAAACAAGATTCTTTTTATATAAGATTTGGTATTAATCCTTATTTAAAAAACAATATATTTTTTGATGATTCTAAATTTAAATCTCCCCAGGAATTTAAATATGATGTAAAGACTTATTTGTTTGACATTAAAAATAAAATAGATTTAAAGCTTTATGCTGACTTTAATAATCGACAAATTACTTTTGAAGATATTTTGTATCTTAATACTGTTGAATATAATCCCTTAGATAAAAATTATAATTTAATAGAAAAAGATAAAAAAGGTGAGCATTCAATTATTCATAAGATCACTTTAAATCTGTTACCTTTTATGATGTATCCTAATTTTTCTCGTAGTAGTATTAAATTTGAAAATAAAATTACTCTTTATTCATTTGATAAAAAGTATGATGTAAATTCTAAAATTTTAGCTGGTAAGAGTAATACTGTTTTTTTAAAAAGTCCCGAAACATTTTATCAAGATTTTAATTTTGATTTGATTTATGATTATAAATTTTTTACTACTAGTTTTTTAAGTGTCCTAAAAAATACTTTTGAAAGCATATATACTTCTTCTGAATTTAAATTTTCTCTAGAATTTCCTTATTTGTTACAAGAAGTGGGTATTGGTGTTAAATATGATAGAAAATTTAAAGAAGACACTAAAAAAACTTTCTTTTCAAAAAAGACGCTTATTAATTCATCACCCTTAAAACCTATATATCCATATAAGCATTTAAAAATGAATCCTGCTTTATATTATAAGTTGGAGCCACGATATTTAGATTATTTAAAATTTTCCTTTTTAATTGCTTATGATCCTTTAATTAATGGATTATCTGAGCTTTCGTTAAAGGTTAATGCTTATGACTTTAAATTTGCATTTAAAATGAAAAATGATTTTGAGTATAAATATGATAAATTACTTGGTGATTTTGCAAAAGTGGGATCTATGGCTAAGCTTGTTCCGTATTCTTTAAGTGCTCAGTATAAAAAAGATTTGTATGAATTTAAGTTTTTTAATGAAAAATTTTCAATTGGCTTTGGAACAGATGTTGGATGGAAAATGAATTTGCAAAAATTTGTTGATAATGAATTTTGGGCTGAGTTTACTTTAAAGTTTAAGTATACTAAATTTTTTGAATTGGATGTTGCAACTCGTTCTATTAATACAAAAACTTTTAGATATTTTGGGGGATATATGAATCAAATTGATCTTGCAACAGTCAATTTTTTAGAAGATGTCTTTAAGTCATTTAATTTTTTTAATATTCAGGATAGAAAAGATTCATTATTTAAGATTAAAAAAATTAGTACAAGTTTTAAATTTAATTTTTATGATTGGAAATTTGTTGGTGAGTATAGTTTAAGTCCAGATATTTTAAAGCATGATAACAATCGGTATTCTTCAATTTGGAGAAATACTTTTTCAATTTATATTTCCTGGAATTTCTTTGAGCCTGTTAAGTCATCGTTTGAGAGTAATTCAAGTACTAACTATGAACTTTTAATTAATAGAAAGTCTAATAGACAAGATAGAATTTTTTAATTATTTAATATTAAGTATGTATTTTGTTTTTTAAGTGAAGTATGACTTTATCTTTTATGAAAGCCAAGATCTGCAATATTATTGTTACCTGATATCAATACTATTTGGCCTCCACTGTTTTCAAATATATTCCTTAATTTGATAACATTTTGAATTAATTTGATAGTGTTTTTATTTAAGTTTTTATTATAAAAACCTTTAGACCAATAATCTATGACCAGCTTACTATCTCCAAATATGTTTTTTGTATTTTCTTGTAATGCTATTTTAAGTGCGATGTATAGTCCCAAAAGTTCACCATAATTATTACTAATTCCGTTAAAATTTTTGACATAGTAGTTGTTATAATCGTTAATAAAGTTTTGTTTTACTACTTTGTCTATTATTGATATTCCTTTTTCATTGACAACTCTAACTTCTACTCCTTGTCCTCTGCCTGTGCCAGAATCGAAATATATACCTTTTGGGTGACAAGTATTAATTTTTCCGTTTTCTAGGAGCCATTTATTTGCTTCTTCTTTTGTTTTAAAACTTTTTATTTTATTTTTTTGTCCTATAATCTTGTTTTTGCATTCTTCCCAAGATGTAAAAATGAATTTTTCGTTTTTATCGTTTAATATGCATGCATAGTATTTTTTCATATTAATTTAACTCCCTAAGCACCAGAGGTTAGTTATATTACAAGACTTACCAAATTTTTTTTCATTTGCATTTTGTGTTTCTATGGATTCTTTTATTGCTTTGCTATATCCAATAAATTTTTCTCTAAGAGTTGGCTTGATGATTCTATTTGGTAAGGTGCTGGGAAATATGCCTGCTATTGTATATGACATATAGAAATCATAGGCAGCTGCATTTATGTCTCCGGGGGTTATTATTCCAGATATTTCATAATTTCGTGAAACATTAAGACCGGCTATTCTGTATATTCTATCAACTACTAAGGAACAGTAAGTTTTATGGTAAATGTCCTCAAGATTAATTGAATCAGTCCACATATTGGAAGATAAAAGGGGAACCATATATCCAAAATTATTGTCAATATATCTATTTCTAGCAAAATTCATTGCTTTTTGAATAGTTCTTTTATTTGTTATGGGTGAGAATATTTTTAGTATTCTTGACTGTATATAGGTTGAGAGTTTTTCATATCCCGATCCTTGGACAGAAGCTGTATCAAATTTAATTTGATTACTTGTAATTACTGATTTTATATCAAAACTATCTTTTCCTGCAAATGCGATTTTTTTTGTATTATCATATTTGTCAGCATCAAATACTCCTGTGTGCTGCCAGAAATAAAAGAAGTCAGTCCAGTCTATTTTTGGTTTTATTAATAATATGTCTCCATGTGATAAAATAGATCTTAATTTTTGAGGTGTAATTTCCATACCTGTTTCTGGATCTATAATATTTTTCATAGAGTCTATTTTTTGTTGTGATTTTGTTGAATCATATAGGTTATTGTGTTCATCAACAATTGTTTGTTTTAGTAGCATGTTTTTTATTGTATTATTGTTGATTTTCAAATGAATCATGAAGTTTTGAAAATATTTTTTGTCTTTGATTTTTAATAGTTGATTTGCTATTATGTGTGGTGATATATATTCAGTTCCATTTATTATGTCTTTGTTTATGGTATAGTTTCTTATGTTTTCCTGAGGAAAAAATGAAGCTATATTATTGATAGGTATATATCCCATGTTGTTTTCATAAAATATTTGTTCTAATTCTGTTAAAATTTCTTTTTCTAAATACATTTGTGTTTCTGTTAATTCTGTGAAATTTTTGTTTATTAAATGTATTTGTTCTATATCAGATTTTTTCTTGAAACTTGTATTAGTTTTAATGATTAGGTATCCATTGATATTGCTTTGTTGAAGAAATTTATTCCATTCTTGTGAATTATTGAGATGTTTTTGATAAGCTAGTAAATAATTTTGTATTTCTTCAATTTTTTGAGGACTTATTTTTAAATCGATTGCTAGTATTTTTAATAAATTGGGATCATTTGCATGTTGTAATAATTTATCTATTAGATTTGATGGTATGTGATATATGGTATGTGTATTGTTTGTTATGAGGTTATGAGCAGATGGAGCATTATGGGTTAAGTAAATTGTATTTGGACTATTGTTTGCTTGGTTATCTGTAGTAAATAAGGCGCAGGAGCATATGAGATAAAGACTTATTAAGTTAAATATGCATATAAAATGTTTCATGTCAATATATTATCATATTTATTTTATTATATTTCATTTTGAATATTATGTTTATTATTTTTTATAAGTTTTAATTATATTGATTTTTTGTTGCTTAAGTTTTATTATATTAAGTATATATATATTAGAAATATGCTATATTTAAAATTTTTTTAAACTTTTTTATAAAAACAGGGGTTTTTATTATGCAGTATTTAAAACCAATAAATGTATTCTCAGAAATAGGTCGTTTAAAAAAGGTGTTATTACATAGACCAGGTAAAGAATTGGAAAATTTGACTCCTTCAATAATGAAGAGATTGTTGTTTGATGATATTCCTTATCTACATGTGGCTATACAAGAACATGATTCTTTTGCGGATACTTTAAGAGGTAATGGAGTTAAAGTTGTTTATATTGAAGATTTGATTAGTGAAACTCTTTCTAATGATGATAGTATAAAAGAGCAATTCATATCTCAGTTTATTTTGGAGGCAGGAATTAGGACCGAAAATAAAACTAGAGCTTTGAAAGATTATTTTTGTAATATGTCTGTTAATGATATGATTTCAAATATGATAGCTGGTGTGACAAGAGATGATCTTAAAAATTATAAATCTGATTCTCTAAATTCTTTAGTAAATAGTGAATATCCTTTAATTATTGATCCTATGCCCAATATACTCTTTACAAGGGATCCTTTTGCAAGTATTGGGCATGGTGTGACAATAAATAGGATGTCTACTAAGACTAGACATAGAGAAACTATATTTGCAGAATATATTTTTAAGTACCATCCTATTTATAAAGACAATGTTCCTATATGGTATAATAGGGATGAGGATACTACTTTAGAAGGTGGGGATGAATTAGTTTTAAGTCGAGATGTTTTAGCTATTGGTGTTTCTGAGAGGACCGAGTCTGAGTCTGTTGAGAAAGTGGCACGAAAACTTTTTGAGCAAAAAATATCATTTAATACAATTTTGGCTTTTCAAATTCCGCAAAGTAGGGCTTATATGCATTTGGATACTGTTTTTACTCAAATTGATCATACTACTTTTACAAGTTTTATTAGTGATGATATGAAATTTACAATTTATGCTTTAACTTATGATGTGAGTTCTGGCAGTATTAAAGTTAAAAGCGAAAAGGCAAAATTAGAAGATATTTTAGGTTTTTATTTTGGATGTAAGGTTAATATCATAAAATGTGCTGGGGGAGATTTAATTCATGGAGCACGAGAACAGTGGAATGATGGTGCTAACACTTTAGCAATATCACCTGGAGAAGTAATAGTTTATTCTAGAAATCATATGACTAATAAATTACTTGAGGAATTTGGGATTAAGGTTTATCAAATTCCTTCTAGTGAACTTTCACGAGGAAGGGGTGGACCAAGATGTATGTCTATGCCTTTGATAAGAGAAGATATTTAGTTAGGGAGAAAATGTTTATGTATAATTTACAAGATAGTTTACGCAATAAAAGTTTTTTAAGGCTTTTAGATTTTACTCAAGATGATATTCAATATTTACTTGATTTGTCTCATAAGTTGAAAAAAGTTAAACAATCAGGAATTGAAGAACAAAAACTGAAGGGTAAAAATATAGTTATAATTTTTGAAAAGGATTCAACAAGAACAAGATGTGCGTTTGAAGTTGCTGTCTATGATCAAGGAGCTCATGTGACTTATTTGGGACCAACAGGAAGTCAGATAGGAAAAAAAGAATCTATAGCTGATACTGCAAGGGTATTGGGAAGAATGTATGATGCTATTGAATTTAGAGGATTTTCTCAAGAAGCGGTTGAAGATTTAGCTAAGTATTCTAATGTGCCAGTTTATAATGGATTAACAGATATTGCTCATCCAACGCAAATACTTGCTGATTTTATGACCATTGAAGAACATAAAGGATGTTTAAAAAATTTAAAGATGGTATTTTGTGGTGATGGTAGAAATAACATGGCTAATTCTTTAATGGAAGGATGTTCTATGATGGGAATGGACTTTAGGATATTTGCACCAACAGAACTCTTTCCAGATCCAGAGTTGGTAGCTAAGACAAAATTGATTGCTGATAAGAGTGGGGGTAGTATTACTATTTCTAGTTCTATTGAAGAAACAGTTAGGGATGTTGATGTTGTTTATACTGATGTATGGGTGTCTATGGGTGAGACTAATTGGGATGAACGAATTAAATTATTAAGACCATATCAAGTCAATAGTGAACTTATGCAATTGGCAAAGAAAGATGCAATATTTATGCATTGTTTACCAGCTTTTCATGATTTAAATACGGTAGTTGGTAGAGAAGTTTTTGAAAAATATGGACTTAAAGGGATTGAGGTTACTCATGATGTTTTTGAGGGTGATCGATCTGTTGTTTTTGATGAGGCTGAAAATAGGTTGCATACTATTAAAGCCGTTATGGTTGGAACTTTGGGATAAATTTATTATAAGTTTTATTATCAAAATGTAAATATGTATTAGGAGAGATAAAATGGTTCAAAAAAATAAAATGCCAAGTAGTTTTACGATAGTATTTGCTTTAATAGTGTTTATGACAATATTAACTTATATAGTTCCTGCAGGTGAATTTCATAAAGAAAATAGAGAAGTGAATGGTAATTTGCAAGAAGTTGTTGTGGCTGGAACTTATCATGCAGTAGATAGAGCACCTAGGGGATTTTGGGATGGCATTTTTATTGTTTTAACAGCAATGGCTAAAGGAATGGAACATGCTGTTGAAGTTATTGTATTTGTTTTAATTGTTGGTGGAGCTTATGGAGTTATTTTGGGGACGGGAGCAGTTGATGCAGGAATAGCAGCAGCAATTAAGAAAATGGGAAATAAGGATAGACTTTTGATACCATTGATGATGTTTATTTTTTCCATAGGTGGGACTACAACAGGGATGTATGAAGAAACACTACCATTTTATCTAATTATGATCCCATTGGTAATAGCTTTAGGTTATGATAGTGTTGTAGCCGTTGCAATTATTGGATTAGGGGCTGGTGTTGGAACTATGGCATCTACTATTAATCCATTTGCTACGGGAATAGCATCAGCAATAGCTGGTATTGAGATAAAGGATGGTTTTTATTTTCGTATTGTTTTATACGTAGTTTCTGTTTTTGTAGCTATAGCATATGTATTGATATATGCAATTAGAGTCAAGAATGATCCTAAAAGATCTATAGTATATTCTCAAAGGGAAGAAAATTATAATCTATTTGTTAAAGGTAGGAGTGATGATAAGAGTGATAGTATGCCAGAATTTACAAATAGACGGAAAATGGTATTAGTATTGTATGGGTTAATGGTTGTATTTTTGATATATAGTATTTTGGAGCTTGGTTGGTGGATGCAAGAGATGACAATGTTATATCTTGGTACAGCGATTCTATCTGCGTTTATATGTAAAATGAATGAATCTAAAATGTGGGATACTTTTGTAGAGGGAGCTAAAGATATGATAACAGCAGCACTTATTATAGGTATGGCTCGGGGAGTAATGATTGTAGCTGATGAAGGTATGATTACAGGAACAATTTTACATGCTGCATCAGAATTTTTGTATGGGGTTCCTAAAGGTATGTTTATCATTTTAAATGAACTTGTACAGATATTTATAGGTTTTATTGTACCCTCTTCATCAGGACATGCAAGTTTAACAATGTCAATGATGGCTCCATTGGCTGATTTTTTAGATATGCCAAGATCGTCAGTTGTATTGGCTATGCAGACAGCATCGGGTTTGGTGAATTTGTTAACGCCAACGAGTGGGGTTATCATGGCTGTATTGGGAATGGCAAGACTGAGTTATGGTAGTTGGTTTAAGTTTGTGATGCCGATTTTTGTGATTGAATTTGTAATATGTATTTTAGTAATAATGGCAAATGTATATTTATAGTATGTACGAGTTAAGGAGTTGTGTATGAATAAAAGAATTGTAGTAAGTCTTGGAGGGAATGCTTTAGAATGTGGAGATGGAACATTTTGTGAGCAATTATCAAGGATAGAAAGTAGTGTATGTGGTATAGTGGATTTAATAGAGTATGGTTATGAGATAGTCATTAGTCATGGTAATGGTCCTCAAGTGGGAAGAATTTTGTTAGAAAATGAAATGTGCAAAGAGACGCCATTGGCACCACTTGATGTGTGTGTTGGTATGAGTCAAGGGATGATAGGATATTATATTGAACAGGCATTAAGGAATGAGATCTGTAGGCGAGGAATTAAACGAAAAGTAATAGTGGTGTTGACTCAAGTTTTGGTAAATAAAGAAGATGAGTGTTTTAATAATCCTAGCAAACCTATTGGTCCATTTTATGATAAGATACGAGCAAAAGAGCTTGAGAGTGAGGGATATACTTTAAAAGAAGATAGTGGAAGAGGGTATAGGAGAGTGGTTGCATCACCTAAGCCTATTGAGATTATAGAAATTGAAGAGATAATTGAATTAATTAACAAAGGATGTATAGTGATTGCTTGTGGAGGAGGTGGTATACCTGTTATCAAAGATGAAAGAGGAGTCATTAAGGGAATAAGTGGAGTAATTGATAAGGATTTTGCATCGTCTAAATTAGGACAGGACATAGGAGCAGATCAGTTATTAATTATTACTGCTGTTGAACAGGTGGCGTTAAATTTTGGCAAAAGCAATGAAAGTTTACTGAGTAAAGTAAATATTGGTGATTTAGAGAAATATATCAAAGAGGGTCGGTCATTTTGTGGCAGGTTCTATGTTGCCTAAAATAGAGGCAAGTATTAACTTTGTAAAGTCTAGAGAGAATAGAGAAGCAATTATTACATCACTTGATAAAATTATTGAACGGATAAAGGGAATTAGAGGGACAATGATAACCATGTAGATCGGGTTATTAAATATTGATATAGGAAGGTGTATAGTTATAAGTAAGCATCTATTTTAAAAAGAGTAAAGTTTCAACAGAATCAATGATTAAGATGGATGGAGGAGGTCTTAAAATCAACCCATTCATTTGTATTTTTAATTTCTATTATTAAATTTTGTATTTCATGTATGATATTTTTAGTTTTATTCAATTATTTTGCTTATATTAGTTTTTTATCATTATACAATAAATTCTTCATAAGAAAATGTTATAAAAATTTGTTTTTTAAAATATTTTGAACTAAATGTGTATGTATGTTTTGTAAAGGAGCGTTAAAATGTTATGAAAAAGGACAAAATTGATTACAAAAGAGAAATAATTGCCGGAATTACAACATTTCTAAGTATGGGATATATAATAATAGTAAATCCTTTAATATTATCTAATGCGGGTATGCCTATAGGAGCATTGGTAACATCTACATGTATAACAGCAGGGCTTGCTACAATTATGATGGGTGTAGTAACAAATACTCCTTTAGCTTTAGCGTCTGGGATGGGTACCAATGCATTTTTTGCTTTTTCTCTTGTAAAAGGAATGAATATACCTTGGGAAGTGGCTTTGGCAGCAGTGTTTATTGAAGGAATTATATTTATTATTTTATCTTTGTCAAAGATTAGAGAAAATATCATAAATGCTATATCAATGAATTTAAAATATTCTATTTCTGTTGGTATTGGATTTTTTATTGCTTTTATTGGTTTAGTTAATAGTAATATTATAGTTAAAAATGAGGCCACATTAATTGGTATTGGTAATTTTATGGATTTACAAGTTTTGATTACATTGTTAGGTTTTGTCTTAATATGTGTTTTTGTGAAAGAAGCTATTCCAAGTTTTTTAATATTATTGTTAATTCCATTAACTTATAATATATCTTCAGGAATAGGTATTGGAATAACTTTTTATGTAATTATGAGTTTATTATATAATTTCTTTAGGAAAGAATATGTCAGTGTGTCTCCTATCATAATTGTATTGTCTTGTGTTTTTGTTTTGAAATTATTGCTTTCTATTTAGGGTTTTAATATAGTCAAACATAATTGTGAA
>NC_011263.1 GCF_000019705.1 Borrelia recurrentis A1
CCCCAATTCAATTTCATATTCATTCTCTCATTTAATGTTTTCATTTATTATTAAACTACCAACATCAACTATTAACTGACTATACTGATACCCAATATAAAATTATATATCAACTTACTTTATTTAATATATTATTATATATATAGAATTTCCATTCTATATATACTACACTATAAACGATTCCCAATTATCCAACAAACATTTAAGTAAGAATTTTTCAAGTTTTTGTTTATTCTTTATAAGAACTAATTGCTTCTCTTTATCTTTTAAATTAAATTTAACAACAACAGGTTTGCAATATGAAGAATCTCTCTTAACTCTTATGTCATTAATAATTTTATTTAAAGAACTTTGCATAATATCTTGCTCGCTTATGCTCTCTCTTTCCAAATAGGCCCCTATCTTGACATATCTATATATCATAGTTCTACTAAATTTATAATCCAAACAAAACTCATAAAAATTATCATATCCATCAAACTTGTATAACTTATTTTTTTTTATTTCGTATAAAGCTTTAGACAATTCCACTTTATTAACAGCTTCCTCTAAGGTTCGAGCCCTAATCTCCTCCTTAAGTTGTCTATATCTCAACATAGCCCTTTCTTTATCAGAACTATCTTCAACCTGAGTGACACTTCCTACCCTACTTTTAATAGTATTAAGTATATCTAATTTCATTTCTGTTTCCTAAACATAAATATTTGTAAACTGGTTTACAAATATTTATGTTTTATAAATATTTACATATTATAGACACCTTCAATAACTTCAGCAACTCTTAAATATTCATTATAATACCTTTCATCTTTCTGAGGTTCCAATCTGTAAGTAATCATTTTTTGAATAGCAGCACTTCTATGAATCTTAATTGGAACATATTCTTTATAAAGCTGCTGTAAACTATAAAAAAATTCTTTTTTTATTTTTCTATTTTCTTCATAAAGAGTCTGAATAACATAATAATTTTTAAAATCCTGTTTTTGATAAGCATTAATAATTTCCTGCATTTTACTTTTCAAAATTTCATAACTCTCAATTGCCCAAAGTTCTGCGGGCAAAGGAATAACAACCTTAGTAGCAATCATCAAAGAATTAATAAGCTCTTTATTAACCGACGGAGGGGTATCAATCAATATATAATCATATTCTTCAAAATAAGGTGTTAAAATCGTTTTCAATTTATATTCTTGTCCAATAATATTTTCTCCCGAAAATTGAGAAAGTTTAATATGAGATGGCGCAAAATGCAAATCATCTGTTATTTTGTGAACAATACTCATAAAAGATTTTTTAGATTTTAATACTTCATAAATATTATATTCTCTTATATCAATTTTGTTTTCAAAATAAGGAAGGAAATAAGAAGTAACGCTAGCCTGAGAGTCAATATCTATAAGCAAGGTTCTATATTTTTTAGAAGAGAAAATATAACCTAGCATTATTGCTGTTATACTTTTACCAACGCCACCCTTAATTGAAGATATAGCTATAATATCCCTCATTATTTTATACCTCTAGAGTCCAAACACTTAAATCTTTTATCATAAAAAAGTTTATCTAAATTATCTTCAGAAACTAAGAGCTCTTCAGACAACGAATTTACAACTCCGATGTCCTTTGCCTTAATTGCGATATTAAGTTTTTTAATTTTATTTTTTATTGTAAAATAAGAAATATTATTAATATTAGCCAAAAAAAGAGGAGTATAATATTTTTTACCTTCATATTCAATAAAAAAATTTTTCAAATGCATTTTCATTTTTTCTGTCAAAATTTATTACCCTCTTAGAATTATTTTTTTAATTTACTTTTAATAAAATTTTGGGCCTCTTCACTCAAAAGCAATTCTCTTTTTTTAAAAAATAAATCTTTAGAAGAAATTATACCTTCTATTTTATTTTTTTTTATATATCTTGACAAATAAGAAGAATCACTATAACCCATTTCTTTTGAAAATTCTTTCAAATTTTTTAAAGAATTTAAAAAATTTAATGTAATACGCACAAATTTCCATCCTCCTAAATAAATTTTCACCAATCATCAAATATACCAAATAAATACAACTTAACTAATATACTTTATTATATACCATGACCATCATTTTGTAAACGAAATTGACAAAATAACCATTTTAGTATATAAATTATATTAGAGTTGACTTTGTTTTTTAATCAAAATCAGAGATAAAAAAGACCTGAAAACAAAGGTCTTAAACAAACTGAAATAAAGGATAAATCGATGAAAAATTTAAATTTCTTTTTATATAATAACAGCAACCTCAAGAAAAATCAAGTTAGACTAATTAAGCTAATTTCTGTACTAAAATATTTAAATAAAAACAGATTGGGCTATAACCAACAAGACATACTTAATTTAATTAACTTTTTCCTAAAAAAAGAAGGTTATGCTGTAATCAAAATGAAAACACTACAAAAGGACTTGGGCTTTATGAAAAAGCATCATATAATCAAAGCATTTATTATACGACTTGGAGAATATCGAGGGTCAAAAATAAAATATATACCTAAAAAAAATGCATATCGAATATTAGGACAAGTACTTGATGCAACAGAAGAATTATTAGAAAAAACATTTAACATTATATATAAATTAAGCAAAGAAGAAAAAGAAAAAAACAAAAACGAATTAAAAAATAGCACAAAAAATAGTAGTGTATATAATACTATATATAATAATATAAATAATATTAAGAAAAAGATGAAAATAAAACAACAAAAACAACAATCTAACAAGAAAACGTAAAAAAAATAGCAAAAAAACGATAAAAAAATGAAAAAAATAAATAAAAAAAGTGGCAAACCAAGAAAACCATATCAAAAAAAGAGAATTTTTTGAGAAAAAAGAAATTAGAACGCAAACAAAAGGCACACAACAGTAATTTTATTACAAACAGCAAGCATTTTTAAAATTGATTAAAATAAAAAATTTTAAAAAAATTTTACGAAAAAATTTAAGTTTAAAGATCGTAATTACTTTAGGAAAGAATAGTAACCAAACGCCCGGCCAGAAGTCTTTATTTTGCTCCACAATAAAAGAAATTTTTAAAAACTTTATAATAACATCCCCATACAACTATGCCCTTAAATTGCAAAATAAAGGGTATAAATATTTTATGATTATGGGAAATGATAAACGTATTGTGTAAACAAAGGAAGCTATTTCTTAGGTTCATAACTAAACATAAAAAATAGCATTATGTTCAACAAGATTTTTTAAATATTTTATAGGGAGAATGTTTCTAATCGAAGTTGCTTCAGGGAAAAGCTTATACACAAAGGAAAGAACTTATCTCCTATCAATCCAAACTCAACTATCCAAACTACCGAATAAATAGCATTATACAGCAATGCAAACTTTTTTCCAGTATTAATTTTTCAGAGAATCAAACCTAAACTAATGAGCTTTAAGGCTTAGGAATTAATGCAAATGAGGACATGTATGAAATATAAAAAATTAACGAAATAACATATTGCAAACCATAAAACAAAAATATAAAAAAGAAAACCCCTTGGGGAAGGGGATTATTTAAAAGAATGTATGGTATGAAGTAAATATTGATAATAAATTCTTTTAATTTTAAAAAAGGAGAATATTTAATAACTAATTATTAGTTCAAAAAAACAATCATTTCAATTTTTTTTTGCAATATTTCTAATATTTTTTCATTCTATGTTAATGATTCTATGTTAATGATTTTGAAGATTTTGAATTTTATTGTTATCAAATACAATTTGATAACAATAAAACAAGAGATATAACAAGGGAATATCTTAAAAAGATTAAGATATATTTATCTCATAGTAATAGAGAAAAGAAAGTCCCTACTCCTATGTCTTGTTTTGGAGAGGATTGATAGGAGTGTTGGGGACTGTTGATAGAATGCTTTCTACCGTATTTATATCTGTTTATAACATTATTTTATTTTTTTAATTTTGTAAATATTTTTAAATAATTTTATTATATAAAAACAAGACTTCAAATTTCTGTAATGTGACCTAAAAAATAAAGCAAAAAAGTATAAAGGAGTTATCAATTGTTAATATTAAAGAATTGTAAGGAAAATAATTAACAATTATGTATTTATAGTAAATAAAGTTATAATTATTTTTTTATATTAAATGAATGATCGAAATTTTTTATTGCTCTCAAGAGTTTTATGTATCCCAATTGGATAGGGGGAATTTTTCTTTTCTGATTTTTAAAGTGTAATTTTCGGTTTATTTTTTTATTCAATTCTTGCATTTCTTGAATTTCTAAGATGCTTGGTTCATAATCGATCCATTTTTTATCAATCCATCCTTTTTCCCATTCATAATAACTTTCGTTATAGCTAGTGCCATTAGATTCATCAAAATGTCTTGACAGAGCAGATATTATCTTAGCACTGTACTAAAGCATTTTGTCTGTTTCTGTACTAGATATAAATTCATCATAATCGTAAGTTTTACCTGTCTGCATATTAACAATATCAACAATCAACTTAAAGGTATTTATGCAATTAAGAGCGATATTACCAAAAGGAAGATCCGGATTACTTAGACATGTAATATTAACCTTATATTTATTTTTCAAACTTTTAGGTATTTTAAAGAAGTCAACAATAAATCCATTGACTTTGGATTTATAATTTGCCTCATATTGAGAATTTTCAAAAAAGATTTCTTGAAGACCTTTTGTTATATGTTTATCATGATTTAACATCATAGGTAGCTTACTTTTTTGAACATTATTTTGTTTAATATTTTCCATCTCATATCCTCAGAAATCAAAAATTCTTTCTTTTATCTTGATATCATACATTATTATAATACATATTAAATAAGAATGAATATAAATAGCTAATATTTTCTAATATTTTTGGTAAATTTTTAATAAAAAAATTAAGTATTTATTTTATGGCACCATTATCTTTCCAGTTGACATTGTTTTTTTACTAATTTGTGATAAATTTAATTTATCTTTAACCTTTAACCATTTATAAGAAGCTTTGAGCGAGCAATTCTCTCAAGGCTTCTTATTGCTATTATTATTTCCTATTACCCTTATTTATTAAATAATAAAAATTCGTTGACTCATTGTAAGTTAGCCTTTTACTTTGATATATCCAAAATTATATTTTTAGTAAAAATCTAGATATAGAACTTTAGAGGCATAAAGTTTATTTTTTAATCAAAAATAATAAATAATTATTTAATAATAAATAAACTTTTATCTTATATATTCTTAACATATTATTTAATAAATAAGGGTAATAGGAAATCCTCCTCGCCGTCCGCCGCCGTGCGCGCCTTGCCCGCTCCCCGCTCCTTACTCCTGGTTCCCGGCTCCCGCCTCCCTTCCCTCCTCCCCCCTTCCGTCCCCCCCCCTGTCCCCTGCGCCGTTCCCGGCGCCCTCNCNTCTCTCCTTNGTTTTTTTGTTGGCCCTTTGCCGGGCGTGTTCGCCCCCCTCCGCTCTTTCTCCCCCTCCTTATTTACCATCGCTTCTAATCCCTGCCTGCCTCCCCCCGAACAACCGCCCGACTCTTCTCGATTCCCGCGAGGCCTCTCGACGACGGCAAAACTATGTAACCCCAAACACTCCCGGTTTCAAAAAAACCGTCACCGCCCCCCCCTACGGCACGCCCTACACCTCCATGGCCTCCAAACCCTCCTCACACCCAAACCGGGTCCCTCTGCCGCGGCACCCCCTCCCTTCTCTTCCCGGCGCCGCCCCTCCCCTCCACCCTCCTCCGGCGGCGCCCCCCGCTTTTCATCCGCACGACCCCCCCCCCGGGCCCCCCACGGGGGCGCCCGCCATGTGGGCTGCGGCCCCTTCCCCCTCCCCCCAGCTCCCCCCCCCAACACCGGCTGTCCGCCCCCACCCCCCCCTCCCCCCCCGGGGCCCCACCCCTCCCCACCCTGCGCCCTCCCGGCTCCCCCCCCGGGGCACCCCCCCCCCCCTCTGCGCGCCACACCCCCGCCCCCCCCAACTTCGCCCCCAAACCCCCCCGCCTCCAGGCCGGGCCTCGGCCGGCCCCCCCGGCTCAATCACGGCCGGACGGGGCTACCCCCCCTCCCCGGCTTCGCGCCGCGCCCCTCCCCCCCCGGCCCCGCGCCCCGGCCCGGGTC
>NC_011252.1 GCF_000019705.1 Borrelia recurrentis A1
TATTTACTATATTGTATTTTAATAAGAAGACTTATATTAAAGATAATTTTGATAAGTAAAGAGAAGATCTTCTGATAAAGAAAGTACTGCTGTTAGAAGTGTTCCTGTTGTTGATCAAAGTTTATAGAAAATTTTTTCAATAGTGGTATTATAAAACAACTAAAGTAATGACATACAAAAATGATCAAAATGAAGCGTTCAAAGGTAAATCTTTTTTTTTAGATAACTATGATGCAGATTATTCACTTTATTGAAATCAAAATAATAAAAGGAAAAAGCAATCAAATATAATAAATTCTTATATATACGCATCATCACATAATTCTGAGGTTTTCTTTATTCATATGAGAGAAAAACAACTAAAACATATCTGAAAATAATTATTAGAAAAATTTCATAGTAACTAAACCTATATTATTATCAATAATGAGCATATATTTAATTACATCATAACTTTATTATCAAATTTTTATTATCCAAACTATTTTTAACAAAACAATAATTCCAAATCTTAATCTAAATTGCTTAAAATTAATATCAAAACTATCATTTATATTTAAAAATTCACTACCTTTGCTGTCTCTTACCTTTCATATTTTTATAAAAAACATACACTAACATGTTTTTCTTAATTAAATCTTTACATATTTGACAAAATACTAATTACAATACCTATTTGAAGATAAAATCCATCCTCCAGCATCACCACAACTTTATATTTTTTCTTTTTTTATATTCCCATATCAATCAATACTATAAACTTAGTAAAATTAATATCATTAGTACACTAAATGAAGGATTACAAGTACATTTGATTTTATATGTCAATATAAATAGTAATAATTTAAATATAGATATTAAAGTTCACCTCTGACATTGATTTAATATGTTAAAAGCATAAGTATTTAAATTTTATTAAATCTCTTTGATGGAAATTAGTATGAAGTATTGACCTTTATAAATATAAATTTTCAAAAACATTGACATTTTCAGCCTATTAAATTAAATAATTAAATTTAAAATGCACTATTATTATATATATAGGATAGCATTTTTAATTTTTTATATATAATATTAATGATAATTAACAAAATTAAAACAGTAATTTTATTAATTACCATCAATATTATTAAACATCACTCTTTATTTTCTCTTATAACCAATCAAAGATATAGAATGAGTACAATATGAGATAAATATAGTTAAGTTTGTTGACAATTTAATAACATATTGGCATTTTTTTACCATTTTAATGAATATTAAGACCATTAATAAAAACAAAAATCAAATAAAACCTAATTTAGTCTGGCTATATGATACACAACATAAAGTTCATCAATAGAATTTAATAATTCTTTTCCTCTCCTATAAAAAAATAACTTTCTGGCATTTTCTTTAACATCTCTAATATCTCCCTGATTTAAAAAAATAGATTCAAAAACAGAAATCATAATTTGAACCAATAAAATATTATTACTATCATTTTCTTTCATACATAATCTGATACTTCAAACAAAATTTTTAGAAATTTCCGCTAATTTTTTTGAAGAACACTGAGACACTATAAAAGAAAACATATCAGCATACATATTTACAGCAGTATCAATAACATTTTCATAAGCATTAATTATCAATTTAACAACATCAACAACTTGATCCATTTTTATTTCGTTACTATCAAAGACAAAATTAACATGATATTTAAAAATTTTCTTAAGTTGTTCAATTGAATCTATCCTCATCTTAGGATTGTGAATTTTAAAATAATTTAAAATATTCTCAAGTTTATCAACAATATTATCAACCTTCATTTTTACTATGACATCTATAGATTCCTTGGTTAATTTCGCATTATCACAATTACCAGAACCATTTACACAATACACATAATTTTTAAGAAAACTATAAATTGTATGATACTCTTGTATAAGAAGACATAACGATCTTGCATATTTAACAGACTTTGTAATAAAAGTCTTAAGTTGAACAATATCATCTTTGCTTAATCGATCAACATCATTTCTAATATTAGCATTATCAATACCAGAATTATTCTCTAGAGCAGGACCATTCCTTATATCAAGACCATTAGCTACAACAAAATCACTCTTGGCTCTAGAACCATTTCTTGCATTACCATTTACATCCTTGACAGTTTTAGTTCCGTCAACTGCATTTTTACATGATACTATAGATATTAGCATCAATAATATAAATACATCATTATATCTGGTCATTTTTCTCCTCCTTTTTAAAATCAAAAGCTTGTGTACAACATTTTACTTCCAAATTAGCAATAATCAAGAATATACTACTGATCAAAATTCATAAAAAAAGTAAACACTGAAATTATATACAGATAGAACATCAATTATATAAATATATTTATCTTGAAATTAAATTTAATCATATATACACTAAGACTTTTACCCTAAATTTAGGGTAAATATAAATGGATAACTATAAAACAATTATTTAATAAAATTCAAAATTATAAATAATATAAAACTTAACTACAAAATCAAACAATAAATTTTTAATTCTCCAAAACATCATGAGTATGAGATTCTCTTAATGATGCGGAACTTATTTTGACAAATTTAGAATCTCTCTTTAATTCTAATATTGTCTCAACTCCCAAATATCCCATCCCAGACATTAAACCCCCCTTTAATTGAAAGATAATATCTTTTACCTTACCAACATAAGGAACCATCCCCTCAATCCCCTCAGGAACCAATTTCCCAGGAGAATCTTTACTTTCAAATTGAAAATACCTAGATTTAGAACCCCTAGCCATAGCAGCAAGAGATCCCATACCAACATAAATCTTAAATTTCTTGCCATTATACATTACTTCCTCTGAAGGAGATTCATGAGCCCCAGCAAAAAGATTACCTATCATCACACTATCAGCTCCTGCAGCAATTGCTTTAACTATATCTCCTGAAAATCTAATACCACCATCTGCTATGATGCAAATATTCGTATCTTTACAAGCTTCAAAAACATCATTAATTGCTGTCAACTGTGGAACACCAACTCCTGCAACTATTCTTGTTGTACATATACTCCCAGGACCTATTCCCACTTTTAAACAATCCACACCTGCATCAATTAAATCAAAAGCCGCTTCTTTAGTTACTATATTACCTGCAATAACATCCAAATTTGGATATTTACTTTTAATTTCCCTTACAATTTCAATTACCTTAGTAGAATGTCCATGTGCAGAATCAACAACAATAACATCAACATATCTGCCTTAACCAATTCTTCAACACGCTCTAAAGTATCAACATCAGTAGAAACAGCTGCCCCAACCCTCAATCTATCATTCATATCTTTACATGCATTTGGAAAATATTCTTGATGTTCAACATGATCTATATCCTTGCAAGTTATTAATCCTCGCAAACTATTTGACTCATCAACAATAAGTAACTTTTCTATCTTATGCTTAAATAAAATCTCTTTAGCTTCTGACAACGTAATATCTTCTTTTGCAGTAATTAATTTTTTAGTCATTGCATTAATCATAGGAGTATTATCATCTGCAATATACTTAATATCTCTACTGGTTACTAAACCTAATATTTTACCTGCATGATCTGTAACTGGCAATGCAGAAATATTATGTTTAACAATCAACCTTCTAGCCTCTTTAATACTAGTATCTTTATTAATCGTAATAAGATTCCTTATAATCCCATTACGATGATAAGATTTTACTATTTCCACCTCTTTCCTTTGCTTTTCAATAGTAATGTTCTTATGTATAACACCTATCCCACCTTACTTTGCCACCGCTATTGCCATTCTACTTTCTGTAACTGTCTCCATAGCTGAACTTAAAAAAGGTATATTTAAATATATATTTCTTGTTAATCTTGTCTTCAAATTAACATCACTAGGTAATATAGATGATTTCCTAGGAATTAAAGAAACATCATCAAAAGTCAAAGCTTCTTTTACTATTTTATCCATCAATTATTTCTCCCTCATTCACTAATTTATAATTATTCCCATTCTATCGTCGCTGGGGGCTTAGAAGAAATATCATAACACACTCTATTTATCCCCCTAATTTCATTAATTATTCGTGATGAAACTTTTCTTAAAAAACTATAAAGTAACTCAACCCAACTAGCTGTCATAAAATCTAAAGTATTAACACACCGAATGACAGCTGTATATTCATATGTTCTGTTATCTCCCATAACACCTACAGTTCTTACAGGCAATAACACCACAAATGCTTGTCTTACTTTATAATATAAATTATTTATCAAAAGCTCTTCTATAAAAATATGATCAGCTCCTTGCAAAATATCAATCTTATCTTTTGTTATTTCCCCTATTATTCTTATTGCCAATCCTGGCCCTGGAAATGGATGTCTATAGAGAACTTCCTCTTCAAGACCCAATTGCACTCCCAATTGAATTACCTCATCTTTAAAAAGATTCCTTAACGGTTTTAATAAATTTAGGTTAATTTTATCGGGAAGTCCTCCTACATTATGATGTGATTTAATATTTTTTGAAGAGAAAACACACCCATAATGATCAACACCATACTTAAACAAAAAATAATTAATCCAATAAACTTATATTAACTTTCTAATTACCAGAATAACACAAATAAACACCTTATATTCAATAATTACCTTATTCATACCATAATCGTTTAACATTATTTTTCTTTATTAGTAAAAGCTTATTCAATTCAATAACCTCATAAATTCCTAACAACAAATACTATAAAACACTACTATTTTTATCTAAAAACAACATATCCTTTGAAACAAATTAACAAAAAAACAACAAACTCAATATCAAACATTGAGTATTATATTTCACTAAATCATAACTATTAAGTCTATCTTAAAAGTAATTAATAAGTAATGATTAATACTTTTTCCTAACTTTATAATAAAAAAATTTATTAAAATCAATAATACAAATTATGTCACTTCAAATACTCAATCTAAATCCTAAATAATAAAAAAACTATCAATAACTATCTTTCATATCTATCAATCACCATACAAAATTCTTTAGAAGATGTTAGCTTAGCTAATTTAATGAGAAAATATCAACTTTAAAACAAAAATAAAAAATAACAAAAATATAACGGGAGAAACTTTGATACCTTCTCTGGTAATTAAACCATATAACACACTTATAATCACATAAAAAATTATCCCTACTCCTATACCCACAGCTATACTATAAGTTAGAGGAATTAAAAATAATATTAAAAAACTTGGAATAGCTTCTCTAATATTTGCAAAATCAATATTTTTTATGTCCTTGCACATAAAAAATCCCACATATATTAAAGCAGCTGATGTAGCACCAGTAGGAACAGCAACAAATAAAGGTGCAAAAAATACCGACAATATAAATAAAATACCTGTAACAACTGACGTAAATCCTGTTTTACCTCCCTCTGCAATGCCTGTTGAACTTTCAATGTAGGTAGTCACAGGAGATACTCCTAACAAAGCTCCAAAAGTTGTAGCAACAGCATCAACTAATAATATTTTATTAGCATTACGTATCTTACCTCGACTATCAACCAAATTACCCTTTGACGCAACTCCTACCAAAGTCCCAATAGTATCAAATAAATCATTAAATAATAAAATAAATACTATAAAACTAAAACTCCAAAAATTTTTACCCAACACATATTCAAAACTCAATTTATTAAATATAGGTGCAATTGATTCATATCTTAAAAAACCATCTGGCAACCTAATACCCATATTTAAAGCAGCATTTCTATCAAAAAGAGCATAACACCATGCTATTAAAGTGGTCATACAAATTGACAATAAGATACTTCCTTTCATCATTTTCAGTTCAAAAACAAATATAGCAATAATACCTAACAATGTAAGTAAAACCTTAAAATTCATAATATGACCAAGTCCAACCAACGTAGACTCATTCCTAACAATGATCTCACTATTAACGAAACCAATAAATGCAATAAATAAACCTATACCAACAGTAATCGCACACCTTAAATTCCCTGGTATAGCATTTACAATCTCTTCACGCATTCCTGACAGAGACAAAACAATAAAAATAATACCCTCAATAAAAACTGCTCCCAAAGCTATTTCCCAAGGTATATTCATTCCTTTTACAACAGAAAATGCAAAAAACGCATTAATACCCATCCCCGATGCCAATGCTAAAGGAGTATTTGTATAAAATCCCATAAAAATGGCAGCAAATCCAGCCGTTAAACATGTAGCTGTTACCAATGCTCCTATAGGCATCCCCGCATGAGAGAGTATATAAGGATTAACAACTATTATATATGCCATACTTAAAAACGTTGTAATTCCAGCTATAATTTCTGTTTTATAATCAATACTATTATTTTTAATCTGAGATATTAATGTTTCATTATTGTCACTCAAAATAAATTCCTCCCAAACATCTTAGTTGTATCAAAAATTAAAATTAATATCATTATACCCTTATATTAATACTATAATCAAAAAATAAAAAAAAAGATAAAAATCACTATATACAAATATCTCAAATAATCTTATTATTTTGCAATAACACATCTTCACTATTAGAATTATTAGAAAAAATAATAGTCTTAAGTACTTGACCAGCACTATTTATAATAAAAAATTTTTTTCTTCTAACAAGCTCTAGATACACTTTTAGAGACACATCCTTACCAACACTAAAAAAAGTCTGAATATACCCGCTACCAATTCTTTTATATCTCCTAAATAAAAACAAAGCTACTATATCATTGTCACACTTTAAAAACAATGGTTCTTTATATCTTAAATGAAACTTTCCAGCAATGGTAAAATAATGCCTTAAAGAAATTTTATTATTCCCAAATATTAATCTAATATATTTTGAATTTTTACTTAACCCTTCAAGATCCTTATCAATATCCTTCAAATCAATAGTCTCACAAGAAAACATTAAAAAAACAAAATGTAATAAAATAAAATATTTAATAAACTTTATCATTAACCTATTATGGAAATTTTATATACCAACATAATTTATTATAAAATATTATTATCAAGAACATACTTCAGAGTATTTCTACTACTTTCAAAATCAACATCAATAAACTTGGCATCATATTCAAGAGTCTCACGAGTCCATACTTGATAAGAATACTCATCTAAAACAAAAGATAAACTTTTATGAGGATTAAGAGCCCTTAAGATTAAATCAGAATTGCCTCTATCAATATTAACATATAAAAATCTAAATCTCCCAATACTTACAACTTTAGAAATACTAACATTACCAATATAGTTACCATCTTGTATTAATTTCAAATAATCACTATTAAAATCCGACTTTAAGTCCAAATTCAACACTATATTCAAGAACACAGAAAAATTATTAGTTAACTTATCTCTTTTGATATAAATTTGACTGTTTGGATAAAAATAAAGAAAATAACTTGCCCTCTCTATTTTATCAAATTTTTTATCTAAAATCTCATGTACACTTAAAGTCTTACATGAAAAAAAAAACAAAACAAATAAAAAAAAACTATATCTCATAATTAAATTATATTATACAATATGAAAAGGAGAATGTTTATATTGAATGAAATCCAATAATTTTAGCTCATATATTAAAACACCTTATATTTATTCTGATTATATAATCTCAAAATATGCTGTATTGCTTATCCCCGTCCCTATCATCAAAATTGTAATAGGCGAAGGACTTAAAGTATTTGAAATCACATTTGAAAAAAAATATAAAAATTTTTCTGGATATATTAAACCAAATAAAAAAGCTATATATATAAATGAAACAATGAACTTAACAAATAAAAGATTCGCAATAGCACAGCAACTTGGTCACTATTTAATGCATAAATATCAAGTTTTTAATCCATCAAAAAGAACAGATATAATCAATACTAAAGATAATAACATGACAATAGAAGCTAACATATTTGCAACAAATTTATTAATTCCAACTACCACTCTAAAACTAAAAGTACCACAATATAAATCAATAAGATATCCACAAAAAATAATGGCAAAAGAATTTTAAGTATCTGAAAATATCATACACTTTAAATTAAGTATGCTCAATGAAATCCATAAAATTGAAAAAGAAAACAAAATACAAAAAAAATTAAAAACCAAACAAATAGATAGAACAAAAGCTAAGGATCTGTTACTACAAAACATAGACCAATTAAAAAAATCAATAGCAATAGACCTAGAAAAAAGAGAAATTACAAGAAAAGCAAGCATAAAAAAATTTTTGAAGAATTAGAGTAAACAATCACCAATTATTGAACGGAAAAAATCTCAAGCATATTTTCTAATTTACGTTTAGCAACAAATAAAGATCTCTTATCTTGAATAAGCAGATCCAAAAAATTTTTCTTAATAACAACCCAAGACTTGTCACCTATATTTGTCCTATAAAAAGGAACATTTATTCTTAAAGGAAATTTCTCTTTAATATTATGTCTATCAAAATACTTCAAAATTTCTGACTTAAAAGATGAACCCTGCACTATACTATACGCTACAATAATTTTATACAACTTCTTATTATACAAATAAAGCTTTTTAATATATTCAATGTTACTATTATAACTAGAATCAGAAATAGAAACAAAACCCTCTTGATCTCCTTTGATAAATTCAAAGTTATTATTGTATAAATCATTTAAAACTGCATATTTTTTAAGATCAATACCCGAAATCCTTAGTTCAGGATATGCCATCAACTCTCTTAAAGTCAAAAAATTGAAATCATCATTACTGTCAAATTTATCTAACAAAACTGTATAACAACTTAAAAAAAACAAAAAGATAAAGAAAATATAAAAATTTAAAAAAATACGCATATAACAACTCGATTATACTTTTTCATCAAAACAAAGTAAATAAAATAACTTTGTTTTGATATAATAATGTATGAAAATCAATCTAAAGGAACTTAAATGAGCTATCACACATTAAGTAATATATCTATATATGTTGGATATATTATTATAGGAATTACATCATTTACCATTTTCAATACAAATTTAAGAATTAAAATCAAGAATAAAATGAAAAAACTAAGTTTTTTATATTATATGACCTTATTTATTTTTTTTATAATCGCTACTAATTTATCTCATTATTTTTCAGAAAAACAATTATTAGAAGATTTTCAAAAATTTAAAAAGGATTTTTTCGAAATACACCAAATCAATGAAACATTTTTAAAAAAATACATTTTACCATTAAAAGAACCAATCAAAATGGAATTAATGTCAAAATTAAATCCAATAAATACAATATTCAATGCTAGTATTGAAAAATATTCACAAAAAATCAATAAAACACCAACTGATATCAAAAAAAATTATGATGCATACATTAAAGCAACAAATACAGAAATTAAAAGTAAAATTTCTCAATTAGAAAGAGAAATTTTACCAATGTATAACAAATATAAATTACCTTGTTCAAATAATCAAATATCAAACATCAGTGTTGACAAAGATGGAAATATCATTCCTATTCTTAGGAATTCAGAAGGCAAAATAACAAATTTATTATTCTATGATCAAACATACAATTTAACTCTATTTAAGGTATATAACAATCATAAGGTTAAATTTGAAATCACTAAAAATGACAATAATTATTTTAAAGAACTCATTAATGTTTATTATATTGACTCACACAACACCAAAAGAAATATTGATTATTATAAAAATAACATCGATACGATCCCTTATTATATAGATTTAACAGAAAATCAGGACAACTTTTTAAAAAGCATTAAAATTAAAAATGAATACAAGGAATATATTAAAGAAAAAAACAAACTAAAAATATTGATAAATAATGACAAATTAAATGATTTTAAAACATTCTTAAAACAAAATCCAAATACATTTTCTCTAAATACAATATTTTCAGATGGAAATCCCGTATTAATTTATGCAATAAAGTCAAAAGCTAAGAATATAATAAATCATATAATGTCAAAAGATTTCAATATAAATCTAACCGATCAAGAAAATAAAACAGCACTTCATCATGCAATAATTAATGAATATGATATCACTTTCATCAAATCTCTTATAACAAAAGGAGCAAACCCACATATAAAAGACCTAACAAAAAAACTACCATCAGATTATACTCCCAAAGATGGAGAAATTTACCAATACTTACATATATATAATAATAAAAATAATTAATTAATTATTTTTATTATCTTATAATATGGTAAATATTAATTAAATTAATTAATATTTACCATACTCTATAATTGCATATCGAATTGAAAATAAAAAAAATTAAATTATGCAAAAGATATTTTACAGTTACAAATATACAAACTTATTTTAATATAAACTATTCAAATAAAAATCAAGAAATAAGATAGAATTGTATTACTATACATCTCACATAAAAAATACTATAATATCAAACTAATTCAATTTTTAATATTATTGATAAAACAAGAGTTCAGACTGAAAAATTAATAAGATAGATATTTACGCTTATTAAAACTAATATTAACATGCATAAAATATTAAAACTTTTCAATTTCTCTTAAGAGCAACTATTTTCACTATTTAAACCATTATATTTATCTATGGCAAAGACCTGTACCTTAAAAACCAAAAAAAAGATAATAAAATAATTTATATAATGACAAACATAAAGATATATTTAATAACTTAAGAAACAAAAATAATCCAAAAGACCAACAAATCTTGACAAGATCATACATAATTAAATGTAAAGACACTTACATTATAAAATTTAAAATTGAAATATATGAAATTCAATCTATTAAAAGGACGCTCATCAAAAAATTACAACTAAGACATAAAATGAAAATAAACAACATTATTGTATCACAATATAGAATTCTTTAATTCTTTGAAAAAGAATTTTATCTTTAAAATTTATTTACAAGATTACCAAATATTGTTAATATTAATCAATAATATAATTAACATTTTTAATTATATTAAATTTAATAACAATTTAAGGGAGGGGATATTATGTCAATACTATCAAAATCTATATTTACAACATTACAAAAAGTAGGAAAAGCTTTCATGTTACCAATAGCTTTGCTACCAATAGCCGGACTTTTACTAGGAATCGGCAGTGCTCTTACTAACAAAACAATGATTCAAACCTATGGAATTGAAGCACTATTTGGAGAAAAAACTATAATGCATGCAACATTGTCTTTAATAAAATATACAGGAGAAGTTATTTTCGCAAACTTACCCTTGATGTTTGCAATAGCAATTCCAATTGGACTAGCAAAAGCTGAAAAAGGAACAGCAGCACTTGCTGGTGTCATAGGTTTCTTAGTTATGCATCAAACCATTAACGGAGTTTTATCAATTCAAGGCATTACTCCTGCAACCACAAATGTAGAAGCACTCTTAGCAATTGGAACAACCGAAGCAGAAGCAATTTCTAAAAGTCAAGAATATACAAATGTACTTGGAATTTTTTCCCTACAAATGAGCGTAATGGGAGGAATGATAGCAGGATTTATTGCAGCAATGCTTCATAACAAATTGCACAATATCCATCTACCTACATTCCTAGCATTTTTTGGAGGATCAAGATTTATTCCCATCATAACCACACTTGTAATGTTTATAGTAGGAATAATTTTAACATGTATTTGGCCATTCATTCAAGGTATGATGACCTCATTAGGCAATATCATAGAAAAATCGGGATATTTTGGCTCATTTGCATATGGAGCAATTAAAAGATCTTTGATACCTTTTGGACTTCATCATATCTTCTACATGCCTTTTTGGCAAACATCTCTAGGCGGAACAATGGAAATTAATGGAGAATTGATATCAGGAGCACAAAATATATTCTTCAAACAATTAGCAGATCCTAATACTACACATTTTGAAGTCACAAAAGGAACCCGTTTTTTTAGTGGAGAATTTATAGTAATGATTTTTGGATTGCCTGGAGCTGCTCTTGCAATGTATCATACAGCAAAAACCGAAAATAAAAAAGATGCTGCTTCTCTATTAATATCAGCTGGCTTTACATCAATGCTAACAGGAATCACAGAACCCCTTGAATTTGCTTTTCTATTTGCAGCACCTGCTCTCTATTATCTCATATATGTCCCGCTCTTTGGACTTGCTCACTTATTAGCTCATATTTTCAATATTGGGGTTGGATTAACATTTTCTGGTGGGTTAATTGACATGTTCTTATTTGGAATATTACAAGGCAACAGTAAAACAACTTGGATCATGATTCCTACTATTGGAATATTTTACTTCATAGGGTTTTATTACATTTTTAAACTTGCAATTATAAAATTCAATCTTAAAACACCTGGTCGCGAAGATATAGAAGAAGACATAATAAAAACAAACCCACACAAAACAAAAATCTCAGAAATTGCGAGAAAAGTACTAGAAGGACTTGGAGGAAAAGGAAATATAACATACCTTGATGCATGTGCATCAAGATTAAGAATAAATGTTAATCAAATAGAATTAGTAAAGTCTGACATTTATTTCAAATCTATTGGAGCAAGCGGTATGCTTAAAAAAGGAAATGATATTCAAATCGTATTCGGAGGAGTCTCTGATAATATAAGAATGGAAATAAACAAAATTCAAATTATTAAATAATCAAAAAATATAAACTAACAATAAGAGGAGAAAAATATTATTAAAAACTACTCCTCTTATCATTTTTTAAAGGAGGAATACAATGATGCATAAATATCAGTATTTCATTTCTGGAAAAGTACAAGGCATAGGATTTAGATTTTTCACAGAACAAATAGCAAAAAAAATAGGAATTAAAGGATTTGTCAAAAATTTAGATGATGGAAGAGTAGAAATAATAGCCTTTTTCATCAATAACAAACAAATCGACTCATTCGAAAATGCACTAAAAAAAGGCAATGGATATTCAAAAATTCACAAAATAGAAAAAAAAATCTTAGATACAAAGTACCCCTTCGATTTTAAAAATTTTTGTTCTTATTATTGATATTAATATTTTTCCTAATATTTGCCTTAATTACTTTTATTTTACCAACCTTTGGCTTATTATTACTTTTACTTACAACCTTCAAGCTTTTAGTACTAGATTTAAAAAAATGTTCAACTCTAAATTTTAAAAATTCTAATGACTTCCTATCCTTACAAAAAATATTTAAATTGCCATCGGAAAATTTAATATCAAGAGCATGATTTGTTTCTGTTCTTAAAAAATTACACGAAATAAATTCTCCATTTAACTTATTTCTTTGAAAAAGAAAAAAATACTTTTTACCCCTTTTAGAATCTCTAAAATCAATTTTCAACCAATCCTGCATTGGTTGAATTGAAACCAAATTATCATAAAGATAAGAAATATAAACCATTCTATTATCATCGACACTTAATGCCTTTTTAAAAAAATAAAGAAATCCTGTATCCATACAATTAAAATATATTACAATAATATAAATCAAAATATTTAAAAAAACTTAAATAAATTCAATAAAATTGATACTAAATATACTTCTTTCAAGTATCATATCCAAAAATCAAAGATAAATATTCTCCTAATTTTGCATAATTATAATTATAACCATATTTTTGCTTAAAAAGCTTACGAATTTTAACATTAAGACCTCTGAGCATTTCTAATTCTGCCAAACCTTTTTCTATCATAAATTCCTGAATTACACGCAAAGTCTTAATATAATTATCATCTACAATGTTACAAGACTCTAACAATGTATTTAATCTTTCCATATTAACAACAGAATATGTAGTCTTCCTCCTAACATAGGTATGTATTCGTTTGTTAAGCAGTTTCAATAAATCAACATCAGCATTATCATCCAAATTTTCTAAAATATAACGATTATAATGAAAAGCTGTTATTATATCATCATGCTCATGCCCTAAGACTGTAGTGATCCACAAATTTAACTCCATATTTTTTGGAGCAAATGCAAGATAAGAAAATCTACTATAAAGTCTTCTGCAAAAATAAATCGACTCTTCGGGTTCAAATATATTTTCAAAAATCTTACGAAATAATCTATTATAACTATAAGCAAGATTTGAAGATATAATCTCTTTTGACAGCTTTTCTGTCCTTTCCATATACCTTATTTTTGATATTGAATCAATTACCAATCTAGAATCAGCAAAAGTAGGAAAAACTATTTCATGAATTAAATTATGCTCTTTCTTTTTAGCAATATGTTTCATTAAGATATGTTCATCATCTTGAACATAAAATTCAGAAACCTTCATTATTTCAACAGGACGTCTACCTGTAGCCATTAAGACTCCATAAAATTTCAACCTAATATCCCTTTTTTGAGTCAATAAAATGTTTATGATTTTAATATAAGTCTTCAAATTTATTTTGACTGATATTTGTTCTCTTCTGTAACTATTAATCTTTGAAATCTTATAATGATGTGCATAATCATTTAACCATTCAGGACTTTTAAACAAACCAAGAAAAGACTCAAAATAAACTTTCTGACCAAGGATATTATTAGCAATCATCAATTCCTCAATCTTACATAAATCTTTTATATCAATATTAGAAAGTTCTTTTATTTCTTTAGGAATCCAAAAAAATAAAAGTTTATTCTTTTGCCTAATTTCTTCAATCACAGCAAGATTGATATATTCTTTTATTATTTTACGTGTTTTAGAAAGATTTAATATCATTGAAAGGTTAGTAAATTTATTTTTTCTCAAAAGAATATTTTTATGCTTTTCAGCAAGCATTTCAAGACCCATCTTTAACTTAGAATATGAAATTTCCTGCTTCAAATACTTAACATATATTTCTTCTAAGTTTTTTCTAAACAACTCAAGATCTTTTTTGATATTTACTTTCAAAGACATACTAAACACATTATATCAAGAAAAGATAATAAGAACACCTATTCAACCTACAATAATTTTTATTATATATAAATTAAAATTACTTACAAACTCCTATTATTGCATAAATCTCTCAATAGCTTTAAAAACATAATAATAAAGAACAATATAAGTTTCTCTTAAAACAGAATATTCAGAACTTCCTACAAAATACATAAGTTCACTCGTGCTTGAATTAAGATCATCTTTATGATTTCTATTCTCAAATTCACGATTAATCTCTTCTACATGTTGTAAATTAAAATTATAAGTAGAAATTTGTCTATCATTTTTTATATCAAGACCATTACCTAAACCTAAAGAAACTTTTTTCTTAAATAACTTTTTAACTTGAAACTCAAATACATTGGGAGAAATAACATTTAAAAAATCAAAATTAAAACCAAAATTAAAAATAAAACCAAATTTATAATCTAATAAAACTGCTATCCTTGAAAATAATATTATTTCCATAACAATGCTTTTTGTGGTTTTATCTAATATAAAATAATAAGAATAGCCGTTAATATCTTTAACAGATTCAAAATAATTCTTAGAATGCAAATAGGTTTTAAACTTATTATTACCTAAAGACTCATACCTCGATATTTCTAATTTGATTGCATCTTCTAAAGGAGTAAAAAATTTCGAAGAAACATCAAAATTACAAGAAAAAAAAATAAATATAAAAGACAAAAAAAATTTATAGACTACACCCAAAAACCCCTCGTGACAAATCCAAATATTATCTTATCTTAATAAAACGCACACCTAACAATATAGCCTAGATAGGCTAGCAAATAATTCATCAATTAGAACTATGAAATTCTATAATGATGATAATCATATTCTATAATAATAATAATAATAAACAAAACAACACAAAATGTTAACGTATTATTTAAAGACTTTACTTTTCATAAACATTTAATTAAAATATCATTAGTATTTTGCAGATAAATATCAAACGATAGGAGTTTAAAATGAGACGCAAAAAGATAAACAAAATTCCATTTAACAAAGTAGTAGATCGAAGACTAAAGGTGTTTTGGGTAATTAAAAAACTGCAACATAATTATTTTACAAATAAAAAAAGATATTCTCTAAGAAATGTTGTAATTATGGTAAATTCAATATTAGAAAAAAACGGATTTAAAACAGTAACAAGAAGAACTATACAAAGCGATATTACAAGCATTGAAAAAATTGGACTACTAAAAACCGATTTCAATCCTCTTGGAAAAAATAATGGAAGTTTTACTTATTACATAATCAATAAAAATCTTGAAAAGATGGCTAATAAAGCAATAAGCACAGCTTATTTTATACAAAAAAAGAAAAATACAGAGCAAGCTATAGACAAAGCTATTAATAAAGACAAATTAAAAGAACAAAAGCAACAATTCAAAATTTCACATCAGATATTTTCATGTCTTTTAAGTTATAAAAAAGATAAATACTATAGATATAAGAATTCTTATTTCAAAAAGAAAAAAAATGGGACAGAACACTTAGAAAAGATCATCCTACAAAAGTTTAACATAACGAAAAAAGACCTAAGTGAAATCAGAAATATTGTGAAAACTCAGTTAAGTTATAAAAATACATTGTGGAATTTGAAAGATTTTATGGAAGCGTTGAGGGAATACAAAGAAAATGATGTTGTAGTTTTTTTTAAAACTTTTCTTAAAAAAAAGAGGGATAAAATATGGTTTATGTCCAAAAGAGGTGTTAAAACAGATTTTAACTTTATGATAGGAAGTTTTAAAGACAAAAATAAAACAAAAGCACAACAAATGTATCAAAATCAAAGAAAAATTGTGGCACCAAAAATGAATTATATAGACGACCCAAATAAGATAGTGAAAGTAAGTGATTTGGTATCTGATATTATAAAGGCAAAAAATTTGATATCCAGTTAGGAATATATGGGAAGAAAAATATATGGCAACATGTGAGTTGAAAGCAAAATTACTGGCAAGAAGATTGGAACTTAATAAGGCAAACAATAATTTTTTTAAGAGGATAGAAGATAAAAATTATAAAAAAATGTACCATACGAAGATTTTTAGCATGATAAACAATTTTGAAGCTAAACCTAATAAGGGTAAATTTTGGCTGTGTTTCAGGAATGTTTTTGATCCCACCAAGTGTGAAAGTTTGCATTTGTTTCATATGAGGCAAGGAGATAGATTTATGGGAATCTATTACGGCTTTGCTAAGCTACCTAAACCATTTATTGTGCATTACAAAGAGAATGAGGTCAGAAAGACATCTAAAATAATAAAGATCTATTATATAGAATTTAGATTTAAAAAAGGAAGTGTTTTTTGTTATTTAAGAAGTTTGTGTACATTGTTGCAATCAAAGAATAAGGAAAAAAATTTTTATAATTCTTTGTTGAGTAGAACATTGAAATTAGAGAAAGAAGTGCATCGGTTTTATGGAAAAGAATATTTTGAGGATAAAGGTATATTGAAATGGATAAAAGAAAACCAAAAATAATTACTGTAGCTTCAATTAAGGGTGGCGTTGGAAAAAGTACTACAGCTTTGTTTTTTAGCAATATTCTTTCATCTAAAAATTATAAAGTATTATTAATTGATTTAGATCCACAAGCTAGTAGTACTAGTTTTTACATTAATATTATAAAAGGTCAAAATGTAGATATCAAAAAAATAAATATATATAGAGTGTTGAAAAAAGGATTAGATATTGAGAATGCAGTTATTAATGTTAATACGAATATTGATTTTATAGCTAGTCATTTAAGTTTAAGTCAATTTAATGAAGAAAATATATCTTTGAAAGAAAGTTTGCTTAAGATATTTTTAAGTTATATAAAGTATCGATATGATTTTATTATTATGGATACCGCTCCTACTTTAGGAAGTTTGCTTAATAACAGTTTAATAATTACTGATTATCTTATTGTTCCTTTGCCTACTGATCAATGGGCGATTGAGAGTTTAGATTTGATCACTAATAGATTAAGAGACATATTTAGAAATGAATTGCCGATGTTTTATTTAGTAACTAACTTGGTTGAAAGGCAAAATATAGATAGGGAGTTAAAAAATTTTATTGAAAGTGAGTATAAAGATAATTTTTTGGGGAGTGTTCCCAAGAGAGATAATCTTAGGAAAACTGTTTTTTATAGAAATAATTTTAATCCAAATGAAGATTATTATAAGGCTTATGAAGGGATATTAGATACCTTTTTGAAGAAAATTTATCATAACTAATAGTTCCAAATGGAACTAATAGTTCCAATTTGGAACTATTAGTTTAAAGAGGTGTATGATGAGTAAGAATAAAAAAATAGAGATAGTTAGGAGGATTGATTTAGAACTTGATGGAATTAAAGAGTTTAATAAAACAAGAGAAGAGAGATATTTAGAATTAAAAGAAAAACTTAAGGTTTTGATAAAAGAAGAATCTTATAATAAAATAGAAACCGCTAGAATTTTTAAAGAAATTAATGAAAGTAAATATTATGCTCTTGATGGGTATAAAAGTTTTGCGTCTTTTATTAAAAGTTATAAAATAGCAAAGACTTCTATATATAGATATATTAAATTGGTGGCGGGAATTGATAGTGGTAAAATTGATTATGATTTAATTTTAAATAGAGGGGTAGATTATGCTATTCAAGTGTTAGAAAATGGGCATCTTCTTTGTAAAAGTAGTGCTAAACCTTTAAAATCTTTAAGATTTAGATTGGATGATGAAGAGAGTTTTAGTTTTTATAGATCAAATATAAAATTTGCTAGTTTCCTGCTTCAGGAAGTATACAAGATTGAAAAGGATTTTTTTTATAAGATGCAAGATAGATATAATAGTTTAAAAACATAGTGAGTTTATCTTATTTTGTTAAAATTATCTATTATTTAATTAATATTGGACTTTTATAATATATTTATGTTTATTTATTGTTTAATAATATAAAAATTTTTAAAAAAGACTTTACAAAAAAATAAAATAGTTTATAATTGTTTTATAGATTGAGATTTGAAGTCTCACTCTTATTGTTTGATTAGAATAATAGGTTGGCTACAATAAAGTAGCCTTTGTCATTTTAATTATATTTAAGAGAATGTTGATATTATTTCTGTTTATTGACTGATATTTATCGATATTTTTTGTTGATTAAGAATGGTTTGTATGCAAATATGAACTTTATGTGTAAGAATCTTTTTTGGTTTGTAAATAAATAAAGAGCTTTAAAATTAACTTTATGTGTTTTTAGGTTAACTTTAAAGCTCTTTATATTTTTTTATATTTTGTTTTTCAGTGTGTTTATTTTTGATATATTGCTTTTCTGTTATATTGAGTTTTATTAAGAAATTTTTGATTTTAGCTTTATTCATTTTAAGTGTTTCTAATCCCACTTGAATTTTGACGTCTTCTTTGTTATATACATATTCGTCTTCATTTAGTAGTTTTTCTAGTATAGGTTTATTTAATATGAAGGAGGACGCATTAACCCATTTTCCACTTGAAGATTTGTTATCATATTCATAGCTTGTTTTACCTTCTATTTTTGTTGTGTCTGGAAGTATTAGTGGGGTTTGTTTAATTATGCTGTGATTTTTTAATTTGGTGTGTAAAAATATTTGAGTTGTGTTATTTTGGTAGTCTATTACGCCTTTTAATTCTAAATTTTTATTTAAATATTGGTATATTCTTACTTTTTTATTTATTGTGTCATGTTCAATATCTATAGATGAGCATGCTAAAAACAGAGAAATTAATAGCATTGTTGTTTGTTTTAAATTTTTGAAAGAATATAACACTTAATTTCCTCCTTTTATACTATAGCAATATGTATAGCATGTATTTAAAATTAAATTTTTTATAAATAGTTTATGATATTTGATATCTTTTGAACATTATACTTTAATAAAGTTAAAAAACAAGAGTATTGATCTTGAATTATTTTTGAATTATGTTATACTTATAGTAAGTATGTTAAATTGTTTTTAGGTTTGAGTGGTTTTTTATTAATCCCTTAATAGGAATGTTTTAGTTAGATTAGCTTTTATTCTGGTCTGTTCATTTGTTTAAAATTGAGAATAATATATCTTATTTGTTTTTTTAAGTGTTATGTATGTTTGGTTTTTGGGTTGAAATTTTTGGTTATTGTATTTTTTCTTAAATTTTAAGTATATATATATATATACTTTTTTTTTTTTTTTTTTTTTTTTTTTTTTTTTTTTTTTTTTTTGAGGTTATTTAATTATAAATAAAATTTATAATTAAAATTTTTTTGTAAAAACTTGAGAAATAAAATTATTGTACTATCTTTTTAAGATAAGCTAGAAAAATAATAAAAAAATAGGAGGCGAAAAGAATGAAGAGAGGAATAAAAGGAGAAATGATAAATAGAGTGATGATAATAATGGTGCTGGTGATGGTGATGATGGGATGTAATAGTGGGGGAGGAATAAAGGAAGGAGAGGGAGAGAGTTCTCAGAGTAAATTTTTGAAGTCTATTATTGGTTTAAGGAATGAATTTTTGAATGTTTTTACTTCTTTTGGCGATATGGTTGGAGGAATATTAGGGTTTAATGCTGTTAAGTCAGATGATAAGAGAAGTAAAGTGGGGGAACATTTTAAGACTATAGGAGATGGATTAAAGAGCACTAAGGATAAATTGGATGAGTTATCAAAACAAATAGTTTCGACTTCTAATGCTGATATTAAAGGAGTAGAAGCTGTTATTCAAGGCACTAGTGAAGTGATTGCAAAGTTGATTACTTCTATAACTGAGCTTGCTGGAATAACTAAAGAAGGTAATGTTGATATTGGTGATGCTGGTACTGCTGGTAGTGCTGCTGCAGTAGCTGCTGACAAGGCTAGTGTTGAGGCTATTATTAAAGGTGTGAAAGAAATAGTTGAGACTGCAGAGAAGTCTGGAGTGAAGATTGAAAAAGGGAATGCTGGGAATAGTGTAGCAAATGGTAATGGACCTAAAGCAGTGGTTCACAATGTTCAGGCTACTGCAGGTGACGCTACTAAATTGGCTGGTGAAGTGGCTAAGGCTGATCCATGGGCAATGATTGATAAGATAAAAAATGCTAAGACTAAAAATAATGTTGCGCCTGCTGCTAATGATGATGCTGGACAATTAGCTACTGCTACTGGTGCTAATGACAACGGATCTGCATCTACCAATGCGGATTTAGCGGCTTCTGTTGCACTAAAAGCTATGACAAAAGGGGGTAAATTTACTCAACCTGCTGCTAATGAAGATGGTGCAATTAAGGCTGCTGCGGCTAGTGCAGTAAATAAGGTATTAGGAATATTGGATATGATTATTAGGAAAGCAGTAAATCTTGAACTTGATAAAGTGAAAGAAGCAGTTAAAGGAATAAGATATTCTGAGACATCTGGAAGTAATGCTACAGAAGCTGGCACTATTCAAACTTCTACTGTTAAATAAATCGTAAGATTAAATAATAAAAACAATTAAGGAAAGCAGCGTCATCTTTATGCATGAGAGTTGTTTTCCTTTTTTGTATTTTATTATGTCTCGTTGCAACATTTATTATTTTTTTATTTATCATGTGCTAATAATAAATCTGGAGTTCTGGCTACTGCTATTGCGGCTGCTAATAGTAGTACTGGTGCAGCTACTAATGCGGATCTAGCAGCAGCAGTAGCTCTTAAAGCCAATTACTAAAACTGGTAAATTTAGTGATGCTGCTAATGATGTTGGAGCAGTTAAGGCAGCAGCAACAAGTGCAGTCAATAAGGTATTAGGAATACTTAATTTAATAATTAGGAAAACAGTAAGTATTAATATAAATAAGATAAGATAAGAGAAGCTGTTAAGGGAATACAGTACTCTGAAACAGTTGGAGCTAATTTAAACCGAAGCTTCTATTATTTAGTAGCTAGAGTTTGAGTAGTAGATATAAATGGTGATTAGATTAATAAATTATGTATATTGTAATGTGCACACTTCTATCTTTAATCGTGAGAGATATGTCATTTTTGTTAATGATGTGTTATTTGATTGATGCATATCATTAGTACAAAAATATTTTTTTTAAATTAAACCTAAAAATGATTTATTTCACTACATAATAACATCTTAATATTGTATAGTACAAATATTCCATTATCTGCATTCAATAACAAAATTTTACTATCACTAGTCTCTCTAGACTTTTTTACATTTTTAATATATACTTATTAAGTAAAGTATTAGATTTTTTTAAGTTTCAGTATGTTTTTTCCTATATTAAAATTAACACTGTAAATGAGCGTCATGACATCATCATACAAATTAGAGATTTTTTTTATAAAAAAGTGTAAAATGGATTCATAAAAGTAAGAATTGTCCTTTTTGTTTAGAGATTGAAGAATAATAGAATAAATATATTCTAAATGTTTAGTAGTTATATTTGTACGAAATAATTTTTTGAGAATACGATTAAGTTTTATGTAAATAATATTAAACTTATGTTTTTTTAGGAAATAAATAGCATTTATAATGAGTGTGGAGTTGACCAAAGTATGATTTTTAATTTGTAAATTGGATGATGATGTGTAAGTAATAGTGTCATGTGTATAATTAGTGATAGTAAAATTTTTTTTTGTGAATTGAGATAATGGAATACCAGAAGAAAGCAAGATACCTATTGCTTTAAGTTCTGTACTATTTGATATTAAGATATGATTTGTACAAAAATTAATAATTTCTTTAGGATTTATTTCAATTATAATATTATTTGTACTATTGTTAAATACGTTTTCATTATTTTTTTGATGTTTGATTTTTTTAAAAATTTTTTTATACTAATCATCTTAAATAAATATATATCTGTTTTAAAGAATTGTCAACTTTGTATTTTTTTTGGTAACTCTGTATTAATTTTGGTCACTCTGTATTTTTTTGGGTAACTTTGTATTTTTTGGGGTAAACTTTGTACTTTTTTGGGTAAACTTTGTTCTAAAAAAAGGCTCAAATTTATAATAAACAAAAACTATAAATAT
>NC_011253.1 GCF_000019705.1 Borrelia recurrentis A1
CATAATACACCATTCCTACAATAAATTTTATGAACAAAAATTATTATACTCAATATAATTACAAAGAAGTATTAAAGTTAATTTACCAAAAATTAACAAGGATATTAATTTGAAACAACAACGTCAAATCTTTAATTCAGAGTCTAAAAAACAACATAAAAAATTTAATGATTACAAAATACTTAAATTTATCAAATCTAATTTAGAAAACGATAATCGTACTATAAAATCAGTGCGTAAAATTAATCAAAATACAAATTTATCTAAATATAAAATAAATAAATAAATATTTATCAGAATTAATGAATAAGGGCTTAATCACAAAAGAGAACCAAAGATTAGTGATTAATAAAGATTAATACCTAAGTACCATACTATGAAATTCCTAAATACTTTCCTAAAGTCACAAACATTTGGACTACAAAATATGAAACAGCAAGTGTCGCAATAACTGTCAAAGACGAAATCAATTGACCCTTAAATCCTAACTTACCTTCAATAAATCCTAACTTACCTTCAATAAATCCTAACTTACTTTCAATAAAAGTTAACCTAGAATTAATTTGACCCACATCACTCTTAACAGCCTCTATCTTTGCATCTAGTTTATCCATTCTAGCACTAAGTCTACTCTCAACTCCATCTATCTTTTCATTTAAATCAATCTTGAGAATATTGATCTTATCATCTAAATAGTGAAAATTATCCATCATTCTATCTTGAAGAAGATCAAACTTCTCTTCAAGAACATAATAACTTATAATATGACCATCAAATGGTATATTATGATAATCTTTTTTAACTCTCTCAGATCTAATTGAACTCTTATTTATTGGATTATCATCAATTAATTGTTCTTTTGTTACAGCAACATCCATATTCAAACCTCTATTAATCTTTAAACTCTATACATTCTAATTAATTGTAACATAATAAGCTTGAATTATTAATTGTAGCCACTTAAAAAATAATAAGACCAACAACAAAAGTTATTGATCTTATTCAAGGGTATATTTATAGTAAAAATAATAAATTTTATTACTATAAATACAATTAACATTATACATCTTGTTAAAAAAATCAATAGATAAAATTGATTATTGAAAATATTTTTTATTTTTTCTAGTCCAACATTCGAAAACCAATTGCATGCTCCTTCTCCTTTAACATTCTAACAAGTTTATCAGCATCCAAAACATCACCATTAAATAATTATTGATAATTACGTGTCCTTTATTACTTCCTTCAATTTTTTGTATTCTATTAATTTCTTCTGCAATAATTCTTGCTTCAAGATTGCTAAAATTTTCATTAATTGGTGCTGGTGTTACTCTTACAAGCTCATTTTGACCAAATTCATTAGTCATAAGTCCTTCACCAGGCATAAATGTTGGCTTTGTAGTCATAAATCATTAACACCACCAGCTTATACACTAAGATCATAACGACCATTATCATCAAATGCTAACTTTACTACTCTCTTATATAAAGAGCCTTTAATTGGATGGTTTTCAACTTTATTACAATTACTTGTTACAAAGCCACCTGAATTACTAGAATTTTGATATTTATATTTAAAAGAAGCATACAAAAATTAATTTGCATATATCAAAAAACACCTCACATTATATAAAGCTTAATAAATTGTAAACTAGTATTATTAACATACGCAACATTAAATATCAAAATATCATCATTTAGCAATAATTTTAGAATTCAATTTCTTTGCAAATCGCGAACTCAAATTCTTAACTCTTAACTGAATTTTTTCATCTTTAAGTTTTTGCTCTTTCTCCTCATATTCAATCCAATCCTCAAAACTTTTATCCGATCCATATCTTCTTTGAAATTCTTTAAATTCACGATCCATTTTCTCTATATTAGCGTCAACCTGCTCTATAAACGCTTCCATATCAATTTCTTCATCTCTAAAACCTTTCTTTTTTTTAGGAAATTTAATATCTTTCATAATAAAACAAAACCCTCTTAATAGTAACAAGATACTATACTAGTATAACAAATTAACATGTTGTTAACATATTATACTTTTAATCTCTCTTAATTATCACTAAATTAATAAATTTAATCTAAAATAGCAACAACTATTCATTAATATTTCAAATATTATAAAAAACAAAAATTCTAGTTGCACTTAGTTAGTTATGACAATAATTACTTGTTAACTAATTTATTGACGTTTAATTATGAGAATTATGATATAATACAGTATAATATTGTGTTATATATGCATATCAATTAAACTTCATAACTAATGGCCTTACTAGATTTTATACAAAATCACTCTTTTAAGCAAAAATCATAAATTTAATAATATTTAATTTATCTTTATCTTGTCTAAGACACCTTTAATTTCATTAGCTAAAGCTATAACAACACTACATTTGGCTTCAAAGTTTTCGAACTTTTCTTCAAAATATGGTTGAACTTTATACAGGTCAAAAATGCCAGTCGGAAATTCTGTATCTAATTCAATTATGAAAAACTCTGTGGCTATATCATTGTTGTAATCATTCACAAATTTTCGTATTACTCCTGTTATTAATTCTCTTTTAGATGATTCAAGTTTTTCCAATTTGGTTTTTTATAACTTTAAATCTTGTAGAGATAACATATCAAGTTTATTTTGTTTAGATTTTAAAGCTTCATATACATCTATGTAATATGCTTTAGCATAGTTCCGTGATTGTTCAATTATATTGTTTTTAAATTCATTCATAAATGATCTGCATCTTAATGCACCTTATGAATCATCAAAAGTAGAACCATTATCTATATTATAATAAATATCTATAAAGGGTGCCATCAAATTAAGATCATATTCAAGAGCTAAGTAAAATTCATTTCTTAGTGTCACGTTTTCTGTATACAGGATATTCTTTGAAGCATCTTCAATTATAAACATGTTAAATATTTCATTGGGACTAGCCAATCTAGAGTCTACCAATTCAATAATTTGTGCAAATTCATCCCAACTTTTACCATAATGTATTTTTAAAATATCTATTATCTTATTAGGAATCTCTCTTTTAATATCTGCAATTTCTTTTTCTTTCTGTTCTTTTTGCATATTTTTTTGTTTTGGAGTTGTATTACTACTAATAACAATGCCACCAGAAACATACTTTCTTGGGGAGCCACAAGATATCAGTAACAAATTTATTAAAATAAACATTATCGATATAATGAAATCTTTTTGTTTCAAATATTCTCCTTATCATAAAAATATCAATTTCTATTAAAAATTAAATTGATAAATTATTTCAAACTTTTAACTTATTAACCACTAACACACACATTATAATATTTGAACATGGGTATGTCAAGTTTTATTTTGTATAATGTCGAATTATTGATTAAATATCCCAAACAATATGTTTTGCATATTTAAAATTATCATAAAATACAATGTTAATATGATTATTACCAATATATAAATAAAATCATTTCCCCCTACGGTTGTTTCACTTTTGCACATTTTAGGATACTATTTTTAATTTTATTAATCATAACCCAAAGATCTACTTTAGTCACTTCCTAAGTCAACTTAACATTAACTAAATAATTTATTTGCTCCAGAATTATTTCTTGCTTGTAAGTCAACACTCTAGGTCCATCTGTATGAGCCACCACACCACCAGCATCTCAAAAATTGACTTCTACACCAGATTGTTTTGCTATATCAACAACTTTTTTTACACTTTCAATTACAATCTCCACGCTAACCTTATCAGCCCCAACAGCACTAACACCAGCAACATCATCAGCAATACCAATATTGCCCTTTTGCAACACCAACCAATTTAGTTAAAGCCACAATTAACTGGTCAAAAACTTCATTTGCTTCTTTAATGGAACCCTTGACAACTCCAATTGTGTTCACATCAGCATTCTTTGCACCAGAAATTTCACCTGCTAGCCCTTGCAACTTTTCATTAATCACTTCCAATCCTTTTTTTATCTTCTCAAAATATTCTACTATCTTATCTCTCTTATACCCCGATTTCACCACACTAAATCCTAATGTATCTCCTATCTCACTCCCAAAAACACTAAAAATTCCTAAAACCATACTACTGCACTTGCGCTACTGCTGCTTTTGCCTCACTAACATTATCCCGCTTTTCAAACAACTTACCAATTGTCTTATACTGCTCTCCATCAGTCTTAGTAGAAACAGCTTTACATTCATTCTCTTTCAATACTACTACAATAATGACCTTTATTCCTAAATAAATATATATATTTACTTATGCTATTAAAATCTTCATGTAATACATCTTGTCTAAAAGCAGTAGCATTACCAATAATAATATTAACACTACCACTAGCTAGCTCCCAAAGCCGCTTCCTTTGCTCACTCCTCGATCTTACTTATCTTCCCAATAAATTTCTCTACATTCTCTTTCGCCCTAATATAATGCCCATATTCTCCTACAATTTTTCACAATCTCACTTTCAGTATCTTTATTGTATTCTCAATCTCACTAAAATATGCTTCAATATCTACTCTTCTTAGTATCTGCCTTGATTCTCTAACGTCTCAGTAACCATATCCCCAAAATGACAAAAACGTCCAAAAATCCTTCCCTTAAATTAACCATATAAAAATTAATGATTGATTTTATTCACACATATTATCAATGTGAAAATACAAAATCTATATCATTGAGCGTTTTATATTTACATTACATAATGAGTCTTCTAAATTTAAGATTATACTTTCATACTATATTATATAAAACTATAGATGGTTATTTGATTTTTTCAAATGGCTAATACACCTCACAACAAGAATAATGATATTAATAAAAAAATAATATACAAAAATACATCTTTATTGCACACCACAAAATAAAAGATACCAAGAGATTAACTCGCAGTATCTTTCTTTTATAACTTTAACTTTATTTTTTTCATTTTATTATTTAGTTATATAGTGCTATCAATTTCCACCACCAGAAACACTCTTTTCAGATGATGAAGGAGTATCATTATTAATTTTTATTACATTCTTTACTTCCTTAAGTCCCAAATCAATTGTCTTTCTTATTGCTACAGTTAATGTATCTAATGCTTTAGTCACAACACTTACTATTGCTCTTTCTATCATTTTTTTTGCATCATTAGCATTGTTACCATTAGCAAATTTACCATTCTTAGCTATAGCTCTTAATGCTATACCTCCTGCAACTTCTGCATCTTTAGGAGCATTAACATTAGCATCTGCAATAGCGGCACTATGCTTAGCCAATTTAGCAGCATTACCACTATCTCTAACCATAGCTTTTAATATATCAGCTCCTGTTACTGCTCCAACAGCCTTTGATGCATCAGTTGCTGATTTTTTATCATCCGCTCCAGATCCAGTAGTACCATCAAACAATTTACCTGCACCATCATTATTCCTTGCAGTATTACCATCCTCAGCCTTTTTATCATCCCCAGCTTCAGCATTTCCTTCTTTTTCAAGTACCACTTCTACTATACCTTTAATTCCTTTCACTAAACTATCAATATCACCAACAGTACCACCAGCATTATTATCAGCTACATTTCCTATTAACTCACTAGCATTACCAATAGCTTCACTTGCTTCCTTTGCTCCTCCAATTATCTTATCTAGTTTACTCTCAACCAATGTCTTCACTGCACTCTCAGTAGCTGCAGCATTCGGATTCTTTTCTGCCTTCATCTCACTAACAATTTTATTAAGCCCATCCTTTATCCCTTGCACAGTCTCCTGCACTGTCTTAAAATATTTCCCTACATCAGATTTCTTACTCTCAACATTCAATCCCAATACAACTCCCTACTATATCCACAAAAAAAGTAAAAACATCCAAAAATTCATTACTCACTCTCACTCATTGAGTTTCAAAACTTATTCTCAAAACTCCCTTTACCCTCTTCTACTACTCAACTATTACATCCTATCACTACTATCATTACCCATTAAGTATAATCTCTTTAACTTTATCCTATTTATATGAACTAATAATCTTATTGTTAGTTCAATCTTTTAATGACATTTCAAGGTTGACATTTTTCCACAAAATTAATTTTATCAAAAAGACCATTTAATTTAAAATGGACAGCACCACATAGAAAAGGCATTATTACTTATAATCATTCCTTCCTCTATATAGGCACATCCAAATAAATTTATATTACACCACACTTGCTATTAATCATAATTTAAATTTAATAGCAAGTATTGAACTTTAAATAAAGTAAATTAAGATTTCTGATCAATTACTTTTTTGTTAACCTTACCAATCTCCATTCTAACTGTCCTTCTAATAATTAAACCAAGTGTATCTAATACCTTATTAACAGCCTCAGTTGCAGCTTCTTTAATTTTATTAGCATCGTTACTACTAAAATTCTTAGCATAAACAGCAAATTTACCATCTTTACTCATTGCTTTTAATGCAACAGCAGCTGCAAAGTCTGCATTAGTCTCTGCTCCAACACCAATACCACTACTAGTCTTGCCAGTAATTAATTCTCCAGCCTTCTTATTACCACTCATATAACCTGATTCTGTTGAAACGTTAGATTTTCTTATCTTATCAATCATTACCCATGGATCTGCTTTAGACACTTCTTCAGCAAGTTTAACGCCAGCTCCTTGTTGAGAACCAGCATGACCACCATTAAGAGCAGCAGGAGCAGCGGTTTGAGAAGAAGCAGCAACAGCATCACCAGCATCTCCTGTTGAAACATTGACACCTGAATTTTCAGCAAGTTCAACTATTTCTTTAATTCCTTCAATAATAGCCTTAACACTCTCTTCTATTAGAAACAATAGAAGACCAAGTAGCACTATTGCTTACTGCTCCAATATCAGTTTTATCATCACCAACAGCTTCAGACAATTTTTTTACAGCAGCAATTAATTTGTCAAGAACTTCTGATGAATCACCTAATTTACTTTTTTTTACAGTTTCCAGTTGACTTTTTACCTTGTCAAAGTGTTCTTTTATCTTACTTCTCTTATCAGTAGACTTAATATCTGCCGTAACAAGCAAATCTTCTAACATATCACCAACAACATTCCCAACAAACCAAAAAATATCTTGAAAACCTCATCCTATTACTTTCCCTGTCTCCAATAACCCTGGAACTACAATTTGACCCGCATGTAACACTCCTGGCAATATCACTTGACCTGCTTGTATTGCTCCCGGAACTATTACTTCCCCTAAATTTTGTCCCATCTGTAAAATTTCTTGTCCTAATTCTAATGTTCCTGATACTACTTCTTCTCCCATATTTACTACTTTAGGACCTATTTCTTTTTCAACTTGTAACACTTCTTGTCCAAGTGTTAACGCTGAATCTAATAAAGCATCCTTACTCTCATCTGATAATTTATCTAATCCAAATATATTACTACCAGTATCCTTATGTTTATCTATAAATTTGCTTAAACTAAGCATACTGTCACTATTACACCCCATAAATAAATTAATTATTATTAATAAACCTAATGGTTTTTTCATTTAAACCTCCGTTCTTAATCTATATTTTTATAATATAAATTATATATATATCACATATTTTCAAAAAAAGAAAAAATATTACTATTAAAAAGTAGTTAAAATAGAAAATAATACAATAAAGTTAATACATAAGTAATAAAAATAGTTATATATCTGTATTAGTCAAAAATTCTCAATGAAATCAAAATTTCAAAATTATTTACTCAAAACTGAATATATTATTTAAATTAATGTCAAAAAAATTCCTACATTAAGGGTAATAATAGTACCAAACATCCAATTATGTAATCTAGATGTACTCTTAAATTCTGATATGGCCTTGCTAAGCTTAGTATCAATCTCCAACTTATTCATTTCTATATCTTTCCTCACAAACTCTATATTATTATCAAGCTCACTGAATTTAATATCCATTTATTATCAAGTTCTTTAATATCTAATTTTAACTCATCCCTTACTTTATCTATCTTAGCATTTAAATTACTTTCAATAGTATTTATCTTATTGTCAAGTTCTGCAAATTTAGTATCTATCTTATTATCAAATTCAGCTTTAAAGATATAATCTCAGCCTTTAAACTACGCTCTAACATTTCTAGTTTTATGTCAAAATTTTCTTTTAAATATTCAAGATCTTTAGTAGTAAGCTCTTTTTATAATACCTGTAAGATAAATCAGTAGCAATGTCTCTATTTATGCCAGCTTTAACGAGTTCACTTAAAACCATTTCCTGCGTAATTAATGCTTGTGGATACAATATAGAAAATCTCTTTATTAATTATTATATAATAAGTTAACTTTTGAGTATATATAAATTCAATAATGATTATGAATTTTAATGCATTATTAAAACGAATGATATCCCATTTATAAAATAAATATCACTAATTAATATTATACAAATAAATAGTTTATATTAAAAATTTATAAGAATTTATAAGAAAAAAATAGAAATTTAGATATTTACTTCTAGATAAAAACCATGTACAATAAGATTGGAGGATAACCTATTTCAAAGGAGATTAGCAATGCATACAAGTCAAAAAATTCAAAACTACACACAACTATCAAAAAAGTATCAAATTAGGTATTACAAAATAGTATCAATAATTAGGTACTTTCAAAAGAACACTATCAAATATAATCAAACCATTATTTTAAATACATTAAACCGTTTTCTAACTAAAGACGAACTTAAAATAATTACACTCAGAACCCTTAGAAAAGATTTAGCCTTGTTATGTAATAAAGGTATTATTCAAAAAACTCTATTAAGATTGGGCGAAGGGAACGGCTCATACATAAGGTATACAGTAAATAAATACAGTCAAAATAACTTAAAACGTTTCATTGAAAATAAACAAGACATTATTGAACATGATGCAAATGCAATATATAAATTTACAAAGGAAACACAAAAAAAATATTTTAAAAATATAGGGTATAAAACTTATAAATCTAAAAATGTAACTAAAAATGTCAGTCATAATATAATTAATAATAAAGATATAAATATTAAAGATACAAAAGATATAAATTTGCTAATAAGTAATACATCTAAATGGAAAACAATGAGATACTTAGATAAAATAGAAGAAAATAAAAACAAAAAACGTTATGAAGAAGCAATTATAAAAACAAAAAAATGGTTAGAAAGTGAAAGAAACAAATAAATTACTAACGGAATTTGAAAGAAAAAATGTGATATGCCAATTGAAAAATCTAGAATCTAAACCAAAAAAAAATTTTAATGATTCTTTTTCCAAAATAGAAAAGGAAGATGCCAGAACAATATATCATACAAAGATATTTAACGATCTTTTTGCTTTCGGCGTTAATCGGAGAGAAGAAGACAAATTTTTTGTTGCTTTGCGAGGTGTATTTAACAGCGACAAAAAAAGTACTTTTCGTTTATTTAGTATTGAAAAAGAAGAAGATAGATTTTTAGGTATGTTTTACGGGTTTAAGAGGCTTAAAACTTCATTTATACTTAGGTATAAAGATGATACAAAAAAATCAGATGTCACAACTAAAATATATAAGCCTTACTACATAGAATTTCGATTTAAAAAGGGAAGTATTTTTTGCTATATAAAGGCTATTCATTCCTTAATAAAAAAAGAAAAATTTACAAAAAAATATGTTCAAACTTTGCTTGAAAGAATTATGAAATTGGAAGATGAGGTGTATAAATTCTATAATAAAAGATTACCGGATGGAGGAATTGTAACGAAATGGATAGAAAAAAACCAGAGGTAATTACGATTGCATCAATCAAGGGTGGTGTTGGAAAAAGCACAAGTGCAATCATATTTGCAACATTGTTGTCAAAAAAGTATAAAGTACTTTTAGTAGATATTGATACACAAGCATCAACTACTAGTTATTATCATGAAAAGTTAATAGAAAATGATATTGATGTTGTCAATATCAATATCTATAGAGTTTTAAATGAAACATTAGACATTAATGATTCGATAGTTAATATAGATAATAATCTAGATTTCATTCCAAGTTATATTCATTTACATAAATTTATTAGAGAAGCAATTCCTTTAAAAGAATTAAGGTTAAAAGAGTGTTTATTTTTCCTTCAAAATGAATATGATTATGTCGTATTAGATACTAATCCTAGTTTAGATGCTACATTGGCAAATGCTTTGATATGCAGTGGCTATATAATAGTTCCAATGACAGCAGAAAAATGGGCAGTTGAGAGTTTGGAATTAATAGAATTTTATATGAAAGAGTTGAGGATAAATCTTCCAATTTTTATCCTTATAACTAGATTTAAAAATAATAACACACATAAGGAATTGTTAGAATATATACAGTCTAAGAGAGGATTTTTAGGTTTTATACATGAGAGAGAGGACTTGAATAAGAGGATATCAAAGAATGATGTTTTTGATTTAAACAAAGATTATATAAAAGATTATGGAAGTGCATTGGAAAGTTTTTTGACTAAGAAATTAATAGTGCGTTAAACGCACTTTCAAAGGAGCCAAAATGAAGAATGTTGTTTTAAGTAATAGAGTTTTACATGATAATAAAGATGTTAAATTAATAAATTTAAAACAGGAAAGTTTGATTCGCTATAATGAATTAAAGGAAAAACTTAAGCAAAATGCAAGGAAAGAAATTTATTATAAGGTAGAAAATATTAGAATTTTAAAAGAAATAAAAGATAATGAATATTATAAGCTTGATGGTCATAAACACTTTGATAGTTTTATAAAAGATTATAGGATGGCTAAAACTCAAGTGTATGCTTACTTAAGACTAGCAAATGCTATGGAGAAGGGGATTCTTGCAGAACAATATATAATTGAGAATGGCATTAATGAATCCCTTGCTATTATAAAAAATAAAAAGACTATTAAGATAAAAAAAATAAGACGAGGTTCTATAAATTCATTGAGCTTTAAGCTTAAAAATCAGGCTAGTTATGACTTTTATAAGAACAATGTTAAGTTTATAGCATTTATGTTGGATACTATTTTTTTAAATGATAGAAATTATTTGCAAAAATTATTTCAAAAATATTCTAATTTACATCTTGATAAAAAAGTTGTTAATATAGCCGATTTACTTGAAAAATTTCAATAATTTTTGTATGATTATTATCGGGTTGTATTAAACATTTTAATACTCCAGAAATAGTAGTCTTTGAACTTTAGTAAGTTCTGTTGATGATTTTAAGCTAGAATTATCAATAGAACTTATTTTATTGTGAAATTTTTTTGTTTACTTGATTCTAGTAAATTTCAATTTTAGTAATTTGGTGATAATGATAAATAAGGTATTAGGAAGAATCAGGTAGAGAGAAGGTTGTAAAATTATAGATAGTGAGTAAGTTGAATTAGGGATATTGAAGAATATTTTTGAATAAAGAATTAGTAAAGATAGGAGAAGGATTTCAGGAGATTTTTGGCGTTTTTGGTAGTGCTGTTGGAGATGCATTAGGATTTAATGTTGTTAAATCTGATGATAATAGAAGCAAAGTTGGAGAACATTTTAAGACTATTGGAGATGGATTAAAGAGTACTAAGGATAAATTAGATGAGTTATCAAAAAAAATAGTTGCTACTCCTAATGCTGATACGAAAGGAGTAGAAGCTGTGATTCAAGGTAGTAGTGCAATTATTACTAAACTAATTACTTCTGTAACTAAGCTTGCTGATTTTGTTGGTAATGCTGAAATTACTGATGGTATAGATGCTGCTGGATCAGCACCTGTTGAAGAAGTTAGTGTTAAAGCTTTTATTGAAGGAATTAAATCTATAGTTGAGACTGTTGAAAATTCTGGAGTAAAGATTGAAAAAGGTAATGCTGGTGTTGTAGTGACTAATGAAAATGGACCTAAAGCATTGGTTCATAATGTTAGGGCTACTGCAGGTGATGCTACTAAGCTAGCTGCTGAAGTTGCTAAAGCTGATCCATGGGCAATGATTGATAAAATAAAAAATGCTAAGACTAAAAATGCTGCTCCTGCTGCTAATGATGATGCTGGTCAATTGGCTACTGCTACTAATGTTGCTAATAATGATGGTACTGCAGCTACTAATGCAGATTTAGCAGCTGCGGTTGCGCTAAAAGCTATGATTAAAGGTGGCAAGTTTAATCAACCTGCTCAAAATGAAGATGGTGCACTTAAGGCGGCAGTGTCAAGTGCAGTAAATAAGGTGTTAGGAATACTTGATGTAATACTTAGGAAAGTAATAAATCTTGAAATTAATAAAATTAAAGAAGCAATTAATGGAATAAAATATTCTGATACACTTGGGATAAATATTCCAGAATCTGATACTATTCAAACTCCTGCTACTAAAAAATTGTAAGACTAAATAAAAAATCAAATAAGGAAAACACTTTTCTATTTATGGATGGAGAAGTTTTTTTCTTTTTTTGCATTTTAATAGTGTAATCTGGTATTTAGGATAAGGTATTTCTTTCCAAAATGATTTGGGGGAGAGTAGATCTAATAATATATCTTAACTTAATATATAGAAAGAGCCATATTCTTTATTAATTTATATATCAATGAGTTGATAAGATAAATTCAGTAAAATAGAACAATAAAATAGAGATTGCAAGCAAAATTGCAAAGGGTGGAAATTAAGTAAGATAAAGAAAGTAATTGATCAATTTATTATGGGGATGTTAGAAAAATTTCATAAGGAGCAAAGGAAAATGCTGTTAAAATAAGTTTAAAGAGCCAATAGATTTTAATAATGTTAATTCTGTCGTTAATGGGATTAAAAAATAGTTGATTTGGTATTATTAAGCGGTAAGGATAAATCTTAGTTCTATTAAGACAAAGCACAATAAATGCAAAACGATTCTAAAGTTTCTTATTACATTAAATAATGAAAATAAAAAGATAGATTAATAATATATTTATATTCTTTTGTCTTTCAAAATTTAATTTATGATAAATTGTGTTATTATATTTATAATAAATTAAATTTAAAATTTATTTTAAATTTATCATTTGTATTAGTATTTTTAGTTTCTGATTTAAATAAGAATAGAGAATGTCTTAATTTATATTACAAACTAAAGAGGGGACAGAGATAATCTTGTTAAGTTTAATCTTGCCGATTTTAATTTATCATTAGCATATAATACTTTTCTTATATCATCTTCATCTTTAATTGTTACTAGTTTTTTTGCCTTTTTTAATTTGAAACGAATTATTGTTACATTGTGGGTGTTATGAAAATTACTTTTGGTAAGATTGATTCAAATAACAACAGTATAAGTCTTGGTAATAAGTAATTAAAAAAAATTAAATAAGGAGAAAGTTAATGCAGAAAAAATTTAGTTTATTTAATATAATGATTGTTTTTGGATTGATTATTGGATGTTCAACTGATGTACAGCCATCATCAGTATTGAAGGATCAAAAGTATTTTGGTGATCAAACATTAGTATCTAGTGATCAAGGTTATTTATATAGTGATTTAAGTAGAGTAGATGAGACTGAGAAATTATATCAGGATATAGTTTCCAGAGGAAGGAAATATTTTAAGAAATTTAAGGTTAAACGTGAAAATTTTGCTCTAAAAAAAGCTCAGTTTGATGAGAGTATAATTATCAAGGTTAAGAAAAGATATCCCTTAGTAGTAAAATGTGAAGATTGTATTTATGCTGGTTTGAACTATAGTGAGGAGGCTATTTCTGATTTAGTAAGTATACTGAATAAATTATTATCAGGTCCTATAGGTGAAATCATGCCATATAGGAATGATAGGGTAGCTTGTGTTTTTTATTTGTTGAAGATTTTACAGGATATTGAACGTTTCACTAGAGAAGTTGTGTGTAGTGATGATAGCTATGTTAGTGATTCTAATTTACTCAATGTGCATAGACTTTTTATATCACTTGATATAATCAATAAGGATAATATGTTGAAATCTAAGCTTGCTACTATTAAATTTGCACTGAATATATTCATTAAGAAGCGTAATAAATTCATTAGACTTATTATAGAAAACATCAAGGAAATAAACAAGCAAGAAAATGTTGATGAAATTGTTAAGTTAATAAATATTAATATGAGATCTTGGGATAATAATGGGAAGATTTTTAAAAAAATGTATTCTTTTAATACATCTTCTAAGAGCTTATATTCTTTGCATGATTTTATCAAAAATCAAACTATAGATTTGAATAATCAGTTTATCATTAAATGAAAAAACGATGAATGTTTAATAAAAGCTACTAAAATGCAAGAAGGAAGTTAATTTTCCTTCATAAATAGAAAAAAATTAATGAATAGCTTGTATATATTTGCAGTTTACTTGGTTTTTACTTTTACTTAGCACTATCATAATCTTGAAAGATTATGATAGTAAATATATTTTATTAATTTTATTAAAATTTTTTCAAAAAAGTTTTATTTTTTATTTTATGCTTGTTTAGCAGTTTTTGCTTTGTAAGCGTCACATGCTGTTTTAATACTTTCAAATGTAGATATGGATTTAGATTTATGAGATATAGGTTCTGGAGTGGCTCCAAAAAAGTTATCAAAAGCACCTGCAATACTGGACTTAACAGTCTCCAACCCACCTACTCCTGGATTTTCTTTTGTATCTTTTACTATGCGAAGTAATTCTTTTGCTTTAGCATTATCTTTTAATTCTAAAAAAAATTGTTCTAAGTATTCTTCTATTTTGTTTATATCATTTACTGTGCGTTTAAAATGCATATTAGTGCTACTTGTTGTTTTTGCGTATTCGTCTTTCAGAGTTTCTATAAAAAAATTCAGTGTTTTTTTTTCATCAACATTTAAACTTAATTCAATTGAAAGGTCATTAACTTTATTGTGGTTTTGGACATTGTCACCAGAAAATACTTTATTTCTTTTTGAGGCTGTAAACTCTTTTCCATCACAACCTAAAAATAATAATATAAATGATACCCCTAAAAATTTATTCATAGAAAACCCCTTTCTTTAAAAAAGTAATACAATTTTTTTAAAAATCAAGTTTTTTTGTAAAGAGAATTTAAAAATCTTAAATTGGTACAAAAAGAAACTTTGCAAAATTTATAAGATGGATAAAGATTTTTGTTTAAAAAAGGTAGAAAAGGATTGCTACTGAATGTTAATGATACACTGTAGTAGTAGTGAAATTAATAGTTCTTTGCTTTAGGTTGCAATATTGTCATAATATAATGCTAAGTTTAATCAATTATTAGAGATATTTGTAATGTCTGGTATGGGAAAAGAAAGAATTGTATATATACGAAGTATAATAACCGGTGAGGATATTTGGAATGATACAGGGGATAAGACATATAGTAATGATGAATTTTATAATTTGCTTGTTGATTTAGATGTTGATAAGGTGTTGATAAGGTAAAGTCAATTATAAGAAATCATTTAAATAATCTTAAAGCACAAATTGAGGCTCAATCAGCTATAAATGCTGTTGAAAGTGATAAATTTAATAAGAATTAGCAAAAAACTAGTCCCTAGTTAGGTTTTGAGAATTAATACCTAGGCTTTGAAAATTTAATTTATAATTAATTTATAGGGGTTAATGTCAATATTTTATCTATTTATCTCAAATTACAAGCTCTTTTTTTGATATAGGGTTTTTGAAGAAGTTAAGAGTATTTTATAAATTTTGTCTTTTTAGCAATACTCTGTAAAGAAAAATATAAGAGATTGTTAAATATATATTGTAAATAATAATGAAATATATTTATTACAAATAAATTCATTTTGTATTTTGGAGGTTCAGTAGGATGGATTTTATGTGTAATAGAGTTGTATTGGTATTTTGCATAGTTTGTTTTATAAGTTGTGGTTTTTTGGAAACTAAAAATAAAACTCGGTTATTGCAAAATCTAGAAAATATTGATTTAAAATCAGATTGGAAAGATAATCTTAAACTTAGTAATGATGAACTTGGTATATTAACTTTTTTTGTTAATGCATTAAAAGATGAATTATCAAAAGCACATATCAGTGCAGATCATTTTAATATTCATTTAAAAGGTGATTTATCTAAAGTAGAAGGATATGTTAAAAGGTTTTTCTTAAAATTGAATGATAAGGATAAAGTTAGAGAATTGCTTGGGTATATTAAATATGGTATAGATAATCCACCTAATGTAGAGGGTAGAGATGTATATGTTGGTATGGATGCAAAGGAACATTATAGGCTTGAGAGAAGACTTGCTAGTGTTTTTGATAATTATTTTATGTTGCTAAATCCTCCATCTTCTGAGCCATTTGCTGATTCATCTGCTAAGGTGCCTTTTATTGGTGGTGATCCTGAAGATAAAATGTTTAATGATATTAAAAGTGTATGTTATGAGTATAGAGGTTCACATTAATAATATTAATATTTTGGTGTACGGTAGAGATTAAATTTATGGTTATATTTATAAGGGAAGAGATTTTTATTAATCTTATTCAAATTGCTGTAAATTTAGTATTTAATATTAACCTTAAAGGAGAGGAAAATGAATCCCAAAGCTAGGTATTTATCTTTGGGATTACTTTTTAGTTTTATAATTTTGAAGTTGTGATTTAATCTTTGACGATAAAATTATGAAAAATATTTAATTTTATTTGATAATGGTAAAGTGCAGTTAAAGTCGCTTGGTGGTTTATAGATAATTAAATTAAATAAATGCTAAAAACTTGATTTTCTTGTTATCTTTTTTTATTAGTGATAAATGTGTGATAGTGATGATGGGATGTAATAATGGAATAATCGAGTATTAACGATTTTTGTGCTTGGTTGCTAATTTAAGGAAAGGATTTTTGTAAGTTTTTGTGAGTTTTGGGGATATGATTACAGGGATATTAGGAATAAATGCGGAAACAAAGAAAAGTGAAATTAGGTAAGATTTTAGAAGAGAATGGGGATTATCCGAAAGTTAAAGGTAAGGTAGAGGAATTTATTGGGAAGATAGGTAAGAGCGAAGAAGGAGCAAAGGAAGCAGCTGGGGGTGCTAGTTAGGTGAATTAGTATATGTTGAATATAGTTGTTGAAATAATTAAATAAGAACCTTATTAAAGGGAGCAATAAAGCTCTCTTTTTTTATTTGCGGTATTGTGTATGTTATATAAAGCCTCGTTTATTTGTTTTTTGCTTTTTAAGATAAGCTAGAAAAAAAATAATAAAAAAAACAAGGAGGCGAAAAGAATGAAGAGAGAGAAAAAAGGAGAGGGGAAAGTAAGAGTAGTGATATTAATGGTGATGATGATAGTGATGGGATGTAATAGTGGAGGGGTGAAGGATCCAGAGAAAGTGTTTTTGAGTGAGATGGTAAATTTAGGGAAAGGGTTTTTAGATGTTTTTGTAAGTTTTGGGGATATGATTACGGAGACATTAGGAATCAAGGTAGAAACAAAGAAAAGTGAGATAGGTGCATATTTTAGTAAGATTGAGAATACAATGAAAGTAGTGAAAGGGAAATTAAGTAAAATTTTAGAAGAACATGGAAGTTATGAGAAAGTGAAAGAGAAGGTAGAGGGATTTATTGGGAAGATAAGTAAGAGCGAAGAAGGAGCAAAGGAAGCAGCTAGTGGTGCTAGTGGTGAGGAGGCAATAGGAAATGCTACTACAGCTGGACATGGGGCTACTCCTGCTAGCAAAGATGCAGTTGTATCATTGGTAAAAGGGATAAAGGCAATAGTTGGAGTAGTGTTGAAAGATAATGAAGGTAGTGCGGATGCTAACAAAACAGGAGATGATAAAAAGGATATAGGTAATTTATTTGTTAATGATGCTGGTAAGGGTGAAGCGAAAGAGGAAAATATTGCAAAGGCAGCGGCAAGTATAGGAGTAGTAAGTGGTGCTGATATATTGAAGGCAATAGCGAAATCAAAGGAAAATCCTAATATTGATACTACTAATGGGATTGAAAAAGCAACAGATGCAGCAGAAATAGCAGTTGCTAAAGCTGTTAATGACAAGAAGGAAATTAAAGAGGTCACAGCAAAGAAAGATGCAGTAATAGCCGGAGGGATAGCATTGAGAGGAATGGCAAAGGATGGTAAGTTTGCAGTTAAGAATGAAGATAAATCAGCAAATGCAGTAAATGGAGCAGTAGCAAGTGCAGTAAATAAGGTATTGAGTACATTGACAATAGCAATCAGAAATACGGTGGATTTAGGATTAAAAGAGATAAATAAGGTATTAGGAGAGATTAAGCAAGGAGAGGGTGCTGTTGCTAAAGTTAATGAATAAAAGAATAAGATAATTAGTACAATTTATAATATAATTAAATTTTTCAAATAAAACTTAGTTAATGAGAGCAAAAGAGCTCTCTTTTTTTATTTGCGGTATTGTATTTGTTATGTAAATGATAATTTTATATAGATCATATTTTTGGCCTCCTTAATAAATAAGCTAGTAAAAAAGCCAAAAAGGCTAAAAAAACAAGGAGGCGAAGAAAATGAATAGAGAAGTAAAATAAGGTGAAATAAAAGGGAAGAGAGGAATAGAGAGAGTTAAGAGAATGGATAAGATAGGGAATAGAATGAGAATGCAGGGAATAATATTGGATGATAATGATAGTGATGGGATGTAATAGTGGGGGAGTAAAAGGTGGAGAAGAGATAGGAGGAGGAGATGGGAGAGGATTAAGTGGAGCAATGATGGAAGTAGGGAGAGGAGTGCAGAGAGAGCATTTTATGCATTTTTGGAGTTAATGTCGGATGTATTGGGCTTGAAAGTGACTAAAGATACAAAGAGAAGTGATGTAGGAGAATATTTTAATAGTTTAGGTGGTAAACTTGGAGAAGCATCAGGAGAATTAGAAAAAGTAGCAAACGAGGCAACATCAGGTATTGATAAAAGCGATGCATCAAAAAATCCAATTAGAGTTGCAGTTGAGGTGGCTAAGGGAGTTTTAGCGACGTTAAAGGGTCATTTAAATTCTTTAAAAGATATAGGTGATAGTGAGAAGGTAGGTGTGGCAGTCTCTCAGAACCAAGGAGTAGCATCAGCTGAGCTTGAATTAAAGAAAGCATATAATGCATTTAAAGGAATTGTGGATACAGCAGAGTTAGAAGGGGTTGCAAAGCCAAAAGTGGGAGACATAGCAGTGAAAATAGATAATGCAAATAATAAAGATGGAGCCAAGGTGTTAGCGGCAGGTGCTAATGCAGGAGCGGCGGCAGTGGGAGAGAAAGCAGCAGCAATAGTATCATCAGTAAGTGGGGAAGAAATATTGGCAGCCATTGTTAAATCAGGAGAAAGTGATGCAGCAGTAGGAGCTAATGCAACCGCAGCTACAAGTACATTAAGTTTTGCAAAGGGAGGGGCTAATGCAGCTCATCTTGCACAAGATGTGGCGTTAGCAGGTGCAGTATCAGGAGGAATAGCATTGCGTTCATTGATTAAGGCAGGTAAATTAGCTGCTCATGATAATGATGATGATAAAATTGTGCAATCAGTAGGAATAAGTGCTACAAATAAATTATTAGTAGCCGTAGAAAATATAATTAAAAAGACAGTAAAGAATGTACTAGAGAAAGTGAAGCAAGAAGTAGATAAGGCAAGAGTTCCAAAAGCATCAGGGCAGCAATAAGATTTGAATATAGTTGAGATTGTTAGATAAGAATGTTGGCGAAGAGAGCAAATAAAGCTCTCTTTATTTATTTGCAGTATTGTATATGTTATAGATTTACTTATTACTACTTCTCTTAGCAAATACTACTTCTTTTTTTTGTTATATTTATGCATAAATTATAAAACACGTTATTATTATTATTTTTTTTCTTAATATGTAATCAATAATTGTATTTTATATCTCTACTTCTCATCAACTGGTATTTGAAAGTATGTGAAGAAACCAGCCTGAGATTGGATCTATTTGTTTAAGTATTTCTATACTTTTCTTTATTAATCTTATTGTGCAGATGTATTATCTATCTCTTGTGCACTTTTTAAGTTGTGATTGAATGTGCTCAATAGCATCATTTGTATTATTATCTTGTTTGCAATTACTCATTAATAGTGATAAAATTTAAGTAAAATTAATTGTTTTTATATAAAATCTCCTTATTGTAATACATATTTGTAATTTTACATTACACATCGATTATTATTATGTTGTATGAATTACTTTGATTATTATTTGATTAGCAACTACGATTTAGTAGTTGCTAAATTTTGATTTTACTTGATTTAGTAATATATTTTGTTGATAATTTTTAGTCTTTCCATAGTGCCAATGAATATTTATAGCTATCACTAGTTTTATCTTGAAGTTCGTTTTTTATTTTTTGAATTGCATTTTTGTAAAATTCTTCGTTATCTTGTAAATTAGGTTGTCTCTCAATTGCGTTGACTTTAATCAAATAGAAAAACATAGTTATACTATTATGATTTGCACCATGTGGCTTACCATACAGTTTACTGTCGTATGTGTGTTCCTTTTTATATTCATCATCTTGAAAATTATAATAAGCATCTTCTACATATTGTATTATATCCATATTAGGATTATTATTTAGTTTATTCTTTATAAATGTATATACATGACTGAAAGAATTAATTAGATCTTTTTGTTCTTCTATGTTCAAATTATTTGAGATCCAATTAATAATGTTTTTATATATGTTTGCGACTTCTTCGGCTTTTGGATTTGTATAATTCTGTTGGTAAGCTTTTAAATCCATATCAAGTGCATACTTTAGTAATTTAAATTTATCTTTTTCTTCACTACTTAGCATAGGTTTTTGTGATGCATGTATTGTGGATTTTTGCATTATCACATTAGGTCTTTGTGTGGTAAGTTTTTGTTCAGTTGTAAATCTTGTTGCAGATTGAGTTTGCAATTTATTGTCAAATTTATCTGTATCACAACCATACAAAAATAATGTAATATAAAGTATTAGTATACTTTTATTTTTATTCATATAATGTTCTCCTTATTAACTAAATATATGTTGTTTTTTTGTTTTAAAAATATATCTGTAGTTTTTATTCTATTTTTTGTAAAATTATTATTTTGTTATTTTTTTTATATTAAACTAGATTAATTTTTTGTTAAATTGTAAGTAAATCATTTGATGATTATATTGTTTATTTTAATTAAGGTAAGCTTGGTGATGCTCAGATTAGTAAAGATATTGGATTTTAGAGAAATTAATAATGAAGATGGTGAAGGGCTTAATAATAAGATATGTGAACTTGATGAGGTTAAAAGTTCCAAGGAAATTAAAAAGATAGAATTGTATTATCAAGCTATGCTTAAATTAAAAAGCAACAGATGTTGCCTAATATAAAATTATTGGTATCTTTCCTATAAAGATGCCTATTTTTTAAGTAAAGTTTTTAAGAATAAATAACAAGCCAAAAATGTTTTACCACTTGAAATTTCACCTGATAAAATAACTTTGTTTTGATTATTCTTTTAAATTTTAAATTTAAATTATGATTCAACTCACAGAGATCATTAGAAATTAATGTTATAGAACAGTTTGAAAAGCTTGCTAATATGCTTAAAATACCTTTTGTTCCCAAATATTCAAATACGTCATATTTTGAAATCGATTCTTTAAGGGTTAATTTATATGGTGGAGATAAAATAAGAGATTTTGAAAGATTTAGAGGATCAAATTCTGCTGTTATTTATGTTAATGAAGCAACAACGCTGCATAAATAGACATTAAAAGAAACGCTTAAGAGACTAAGAATAAAACCAGAGTTTGTTATATTTGATACTAATTCTGATTATCTAGAGCATTATTTTAAAACAGATTATATTGATAATAACACAGTATATTCTACATATAATTTTACAACATATGATAATGAGGAAATTTCAAAGGAATTTATAAAGACCCAATAAGAAATTTATAAAAACTTGCCAACATATAAAGCCAGCGTTCTACTTGGCAAATGGGTTGCAAATAATGATGCGATATTTAGTAATATTAATATTATTAAAGACTATGAATTTAAAAGTCCTATAGCTTATTTAGATCCTGCATATAGTAGTGGTGGGGATAATACTTCTCTTTGTGTTTTAGAGAAGGTGTCGGATAAGTATTATGCGTTTATATTTCAAAATCAAAAACCAGCTGTTGATTCATATGTTATGAATACAATAAAGGTAATAATGAGGAATTTAATGTTAATATTCTTTATATTGAAGATAGAGATGATATTAAAGGATCTTGGTCTTTGACACGTGAATATGTTAGACTTCGAGATAATATACAAAATTACTTTAGAATTGCACCAACAAGACCCAAAACAAATAAACATGCAAGCATTGTTTCTTTATTAACACCATTTACTTATAACAAGATGCATTTATTATATTATAGTAGTCGTTCTATATTTCGTGATATTTATTCATATAATGGAGATGGCAAAGTTCATGATGATGTTCTTGATGCATTATCAGCTGTATATTTAATTGTGTCTTTAAATTATCGTGATAGAAGTCAACATTTTACTAAATTTACTTTCATTTAGCTTATAAATTATTGTATAATAATTACATAAGGAGATTCTTTATGGAGTATATGCAAATGGAACCTGTAATTACTAGACAGATGGTATTAAATGAGCTTGTAAAAGCGGGTATTAATAGAGAGATTGCAGACGATTTGTCTTATAGATACTATAAAAATGAGCTTACTACTAAAGATCTTCAATATTTAGAAAGTAATTTTAACCTTAAATTAGAAATATTAGAGCGTGGTTTAAAGGCTGATATTAAAGAGCTTGATAATAAAATAGATGCTGGGTTTACAGAACTTGATATTAAGATAGATACTGTTGAAAATAACTTAAATAATAAAATCGACAGAGTAAGGGACGAATTAAAATTAGATATTAAAGAACTTGATATTAAGATAGATACTGTTGAAAATAACTTAAATAATAAAATCGACAGAGTAAGGAACGAATTAAAATTAGATATTAAAGAACTTGATATTAAGATAGATACTGTTGAAAATAACTTAAATAATAAAATCGACAAAGTAAGGGACGAATTAAAATTAGATATTAAAGAACTTGATACTAGGATAGATACTGTTGAAAATAACTTAAATAATAAAATCGACAAAGTAAGGGACGAATTAAAATTAGATATTAAAGAACTTGATACTAAGATAGATATTGTTAGGAAAGATATGGAAGTGAACAAAATGGAACTTGATACTAAGATAGATAAATTTGCATCAGATGTTAAAGGAACATTTAAATTACATGCTTGGATGTTTGGAACCATTATTACCATTAATGTAGGAATATTTCTAGCATTAATATCTATGCTATATGCATTGTTTATAAAGTAAATTTAAATAAGTAAATATTTCTTCTATATAAAGAATAAGTTTAATTTTTTTTGCAATTTTTTATAATTATTTTTTGTATATTGAATAAGGTTGTGAAGGTTGGAGGTAAAATGAAATACAATTCTAAAATCAATTCTTATAAATTATGACGACATTCAATATTTTTGAGGAATTATATAAATAATGGTGCAGAAGACGTCCTGCACAATGGAATCACTTTAGAGATTGTTTATAGTACTGATTTAAAAAGAGATAAATAAGGTATTGGGAGAGATTAAGGGAGGATAAGGAGTTGGAGTTAAGGCTAATTAATAGCTGAATTAATATATTTATATTGTAATATAGTTTGATAATGATGAAAAGAAAAATATTAGTAAAGAGAGCAATAAAGCTCTCTTTTTTTATTTTCTGTATTGTGTAGGCTCTTCAAGCCTCATTTATTTGTTTTTTGCTTTTAAAGAAAAGCTAGTAAAAAAAGCGATAAAGAAAAAAGCAAGGAGGCGAAGAAAATGAAGAGAGGAAAAAAGGAAATATGTGTAAAAAGCGAGGAGAGAGAAATTAGAATAGAAAGGATGGATAGGATGGAAAGGATAGAAAGGATGAAAAGAGTAAAGGGAATAGTGATGATGATGGTGATGGGATGTAATAGTGGGGGAGTAAGTGGAGAAGGGAAGGTAAACTTGGAAGCTAAGAATAGTTTTTTAGAGTCATTGGTAAAGATAGGAGAAGGATTTCAGGAGATTTTGGCGTTTTTGGGAGTGCTGTTGGAGATGTATTAGGGTTTAATGTTATTAAGTTGGATGATAATAGAAGCAAAGTAGGAGAACATTTTAAGACTATAGGAGATGGATTAAAGAATACTAAGGATAAATTGGATAAGTTATCAAAACAAATAGTTTCTACTTTTAATTCTGATGCAAAAGGAGTAGAAGCTGTTATTCAGGGTTCTAGTGAGGTGATTGGGAAGCTAATTGATTCTTTAACTAAGCTTGCTGGTGCTGTTGGTAGTATCAGTATTGGTGATAATACTGCTGGTGCTGCAGTAGTTTCTGAAGAAGCTAGTGTTAAAACTGTTATTGAAGAAGTCAAAGCTATAGTTGAGATTGCAGAAAATTCTAAGGTAAATATTGGAAAAGGAATTTATGGTGGTGAGGTAACTGCGGGAGGAGCTAATACTAATGCACCTGCTGTTCTTAGTGCCAATGCTGCTGCTGGTGCTGGTGCTGGTTCTAAGCTAGCTGATGAAATAACTAAAGCAGATTCATGGGCAATGATTGATAAGATAAAAAATGCTAAAACAAAAACCGGAAATCTTGATGCTAATGCTAGTAATGGTGCTGGAGAGTTAGCTACTGGTACTCCTAGTGATGCTAATGGTGCTAAGGCAGCTACTAATGCAGACTTAGCAGCAGCCGTAGCTTTAAAGGCTATGACTAAGTCTGGTAAATTTAGTGATGCTGCTGCAGATACTGGTATTGTTAAAGCCTCAGCAGCTAGTGCTGTAAATAAGGTATTAGGACTATTGGATGTAATAATTATACAAGCAGTAAATCTTGAGCTTGATAAAGTTAAAGAAGCAGTTAAGGGAATAAAATATTCTGAGACACCTGAAAGTAATGTTCCAGAAGTTGGTACTATTCAAACTCCTTTTACTAAATAAATCTTAAAATTAAATAACAAAGTTATTTGAGGGAAACGCTTTGATCTTTATGCATGAGAGTTGTTTTCCTTTTTTGCATTTTAGTATTTCTTATTGAACATTGATTGTTTTTTCATTTATATTTGTAACATATGCATTTTATTCATTTTTTATTTGTCTATTTTTTTCTTGGTTTTACTTTCGTACTAATCTTGGAAAGCAACAATTAATTTTCGAAAAGAATTTTAGAAAAGAGAAAAGATGAACTTGATAAAAAGGAGAGGAGTGATAAAGAGAGATAGGAATAATATTGGGGATGATGATGGTGATGATGGGATGTAAATAGTGAGGGAGTTGCGGGAGGAGAAGGAGCAGCAGGAGGAGGTGGGAGTGGAGCTAAAAGTTTAAGTGAGGTACTGCTGGAAGTAGGGAGAAGGTGCAGAGAATGCATTTTATGCATTTATAGAGTTAATGTCAGATACATTAGGATTAAAAGTGACGAAAGAAACAACTAAGAGCAACAAGTAGGAGAATATTTTAACAGCCTAGGTGGTAAACTTGGGAAGCATCAGGTGAATTAGAAAAAGTAGCAAACAAGGCAACATCAGGTGTTGATAAAAGCGATAAATCAAAAAATCCAATTGAAGTTGCAGTTGATGCTGCTAAGGGAGTTTTAGATACGTTAAAGGGTCATTTAAATTCTTGAAACTCTTGATGCATTATCAGCAGCATATTTAATTATGTCTTTAAATTATCGTGATAGAAGTCAACATTTTACTAAATTTACTTTCATTTAGCTTATAAATTATTGTATAATAATTACATAAGGAGATTCTTTATGGAGTATATGCAAATGGAACCTGTAATTACTAGGCAGATGGTATTAAATGAGCTTGTAAAAGTGGGTATTAATAGAGATATTGCGGATGATTTATCTTATAGATACTATAAAAATGAGCTTACTACTAAAGATCTTCAATATTTAGAAAGTAATTTTAAATTTAAACTAGAAATATTAGAGCGTGGTTTAAAGGCTGATATTAAAGAGCTTGATAACAAAATAGATATTGTTGAAAATAACTTAAATAACAAAATCGACAAAGTAAGGGACGAATTAAAGTCAGATATTTCTCTTGTAAGAAAAGATATGGAAGTGAATAAAATGGAACTTAATAGTAAATTAAAATTACATGCTTGGATGTTTGGGACTATTATTACCATTAATGTAGGAATATTTCTAGCATTAATGTCTATGTTATATGCATTGTTTATAAAGTAAATTTAAATAAGTAAATATTTCTTCTATGTAAATAATAGGTTTAAATTTTTTTGCAATTTTTTATCAAAAATAAATAATTAATCTACAATTATTTATTGTATATTGAATAAGGTTGATAGGTTGGAGGTAAAATGAAATACAATTTTAAAATCAATTCTTATGAATTATACCGACATTCAATAGTTTTTTAGGAATTATATAAATAATGTTGCAGAAGACGTCCTGCACAATGGGATCAACTTAGAAATTGTTTATAGTATTGCTTTAAGTGGTATTGAAGATACATTAGATAATCTAAAAGTAAAACTTAAAGAAGCACTATTGAATTGTATTATATATTGATGAGATATGATAGTGGAGTAGGCTAAAGGGAACAATTTGTGGGTTCGATAGCAAATTTAGGGAAAGGATTTATGGAAGTATTTGTGAGTTTTGGCGATATGATTACAGGGACGTTGGGGATAAAAGCGGACACAAAAAAATCGGATATTGGGAAATATTTTACTGATATTGAAAAAACTATGATTTCAGTAAAGGAGAAGTTGCAAACAGAAGTGGCAAAGAATGGTAATTATGTGAAAATCAAGGAAGTAGTTGATCAGTTTATTACAGGTACATTAGACAAGATTGCGGAAGGTGCTAAAAAAGCATCAAGCGGGGCTGCTGGTGGTGCTGTTCTTGGAAGTTCTGTTAAAAATGAAGATGCTGCACCTGGAGAGGTTGCAAGTGTTAATGCACTTATTGAAGGGATTAAAACAATAGTTGCTGTAGTTTTAAAAAATGAGGGAAATGCTGATGCGAATAAGACTACAGATGATGATAAAAAGGATATAGGTAAGTTGTTTAGTAAAGCATCTGATAATGGATCAGAAGCTGAGGCAGCTAAGGCAAATGCATCAATAGGGGCAGTAAGTGGAGTTGATATATTGCAAGCTATTGCTAAGTCTGATGTAGTTTCAGCAGCCGGTAAAGATATTGATCAAGCAAAGGATGTTGCTGAGATTGCTACTGCTAAAAATGATAGTGGTACTAAAGAAACTAAACAGAAAGATGCAGTTATTTCAGGAGGTATAGCATTAAGATCGATGGCTAAAGGTGGTAAATTTGCTACTAAGAATGAGGACAAAGCTGTACCTGCAATCAATGGAGTAGCGGCAAGCGCAGTTGGAAAAACATTGAGTGCTTTAATAATAGCAATAAGAAATACAGTTGATAGTGAATTAAAAAAGATAAATGAAGTACTAGCTACGGTGAAACAAGAAGATAAATCTAGTGAAGCAACAGCTAGTGTACAATAGTAAGTAATTGTAGATGAGAATCAGTAGAAAATAATAAATAGAGTTATTTAAATAATATAATTTGAATTAATTACGAAAAATAATTAGTTAAGAGGGCTTCTTTTGCTCTCTTTTTTTATTTGCGGTATTATATGTGTTATATAAATAATATTCATATAAATTATTATTTTTAACTTTTTTTTGTTTCCTTAGTAGAAGAGCAGATAAACAAACAAGGAGGCGAAGGAATTGAAGAAAGGAAAAATAGTAGGGAAAAGAGAGGTATAAGAAAGAGAGGATGAGAGAAGGAAAAGAGTTGTGGGAGTAATAATGGGAATATGGTGGTGGTGATGGTGATGGGATGTAATAGTGGGGGAGTATCTGGGGGAGAGGAAGGGCAAGCAAAGAAGGGAGATGGGAGTGTAATAGATTTAAAGGTAGTGGGAGAGAAGATAAAGAGTGCGGTGGAGTTTGTGGAAAAAGTAAAGGAAGTGCATACTTTAGTTAAGTCGGTTGATGAGCTGGCTAAAGCTATAGGAAAGAAAGTTGGAGCTGCTGGTCTTGGTGATATAGCTGATCATAATGGATCATTAATTGCAGGAGCATATAGTGTGATAGAAGCTGTGGATGCTAAATTGGCAACGTTGGCAGGAAAAGTGGGACTTTCTAGTGATTTAAGTACAAAGGTTAATGATGCTAAAGTTAAAAGTACAGCGTTTTTAAATAAATTGAAGAGTTCTACTGCTGAATTTGACAAAGAAGGTGCTAGTGATGCTGATTCGAAGAAGGCTCTTCTTAAAGATAATGCTGATAAAACTAAGGGGAGAGATGAGCTTGATAAACTAAATACATCAATTGATATTTTGATGGCTAGTTCTAAAAAGGAATTAGATGATTCAATTAAAAATCTTATAGAAGAACCTGTAAGACCTGATACTGTTGGGAATTGATAAGTAGTTAATACAATCTTATAAGAATATATTAAGATTAGTTTTTTGATTGAAGGGTAAGTAATTGGAGAAATAAGGTTAATAAATTTAAAGCTGAGAGTATGGTACTCTTAGTTTTTGTTTTTTTATTAGTTAATGTGAAATTTTTAGTTTTCTTTATCTTTTCTACAGTAAAACAATAAGATAAATCTGATGATGGTATTAAGCAGGAGGGATAGCTTTACGTTCATTAGTAAAAGGTGGTAAATGAGCCTCACATAGTAGTGATGATGGCAAAGTATCACAATTAGTAGAATTAAGTGCAGTAAATAAATTCTTACTTTACTTTCTAAAATACATTCTTTACTATCTTCTTCACTATTTCTTCTACTACTCCCAATAATTGGATAAGGCAAGAGATCCAAAAATAGTAGGAAAGTAGGGAGAAGTGCAGGGGGATGCATTTTATTCATTTTTAGAGTTAGTGTCAGGGAGTTTGGGATTTAGTGTAAATAAAGAAACAAAGAAGAATGAGGTAGGAGAATATTTTAATAAATTAGGTGTTAAATTAGGAGAAGCGTCAGCAGAATTAGAGAAAGTAGCAGTAAAGGCATCGGCAGATGTTGATAAAGAAGGTGTATTAAATAAGGGAATAAGAGCGGCAGTTGATACTGCTAAGACTACTTTAAGCGGATTAAAAGGGCATTTAGAGTCATTGGAGGGGATAGGAGGTGATAAGAAGGTAATTGATGTAGCAAAGAACCAGAATGGAGTGGCAGCAAGTACAGAGGAATTAAAGAAAGCATATAAAGCATTAAAAGGGATAGTTGAGATAGCTACTAAACAAGGAGTTAAAGAAGCAAGTGCAAGTGATGTTACATTGGGTCAAGCATCAATAGGAGTAGATGCAAAAAGTGGAGCCAAGGTATTAACTACGGGAGCTAATGCAGGAGCAGCAGTGGGAGAAAAAGCGGCATTGATAGTGTCCTCAGTGAGGGGAGAGGAGATGTTAGCATCAATAGTTAATTTAACAGAAGATAAAGCTAAGAAAATAACAGCTAATGCAACCGCAGAGACAACCCCATTGGAATTTGCAGTAGGAGGAAGTACTGCGGATAATTTAGCACAAGATGTAGTTAAAGCAGGAGCAGTGGCAGGAGGGATAGCATTGCGAGCATTGGTTAAAGAGGGTAAATTGGCTACACATAATGATGATAACGATTATAAAGCAGTACAGTCATCAGGAGTGAGTGCGGTAAATAAATTATTAGTAGCAGTAGAAAAAATGGTGAAGAAGACAGTAAAGAATGTAATTGAGGGAGTGAAGAAAGAAGTGGATAAGGCAAGAGATCCAAAAGCATCAGGGAATCAGTAATATTTATATAGTTGAAAATAATTAGGTAGAAATATTAGTGAAGAGAGCAATAAAGCTCTCTTTTTTGTATTTCCGGTATTTTGTATGTTATATAAAAGCCCCATTTGCTTATTTTTTGTTTTTAAAGAAAAGCTATAAAAAAAAGTAAAACAAGGAGGTGAAGAAGATGAAAGAAGAGGGAATAAAAGGAATAAGAGGAATAAGAGGAATAAAAGGGAAGGAAGAATTGGGAAAAAAAGAGGGGAGAAGGAATAATAGAATAGTATTGGGGATGATGATGGTGATGATGGGATGTAATAGTGGGGGAGTAAGTGGAGGAGTAAGGGATCCAGAGAAAGTGTTTTTGAGTGAGATGGTTAATTTAGGGAAAGGATTTTTAGATGTTTTTGTGAGTTTTGGCGATATGATTACAGGGACATTGGGGATAAAGGCAGATACAAAGAAAAGTGAGATAGGTGGATATTTTACTAAGATAGCAGAGACAATGAAAGGAGTTAGAGAGAAATTAGGGAAGATTTTGGAAGAGAATGGGAAATATGAGAAAGTGAAAGAGAAGGTAGAGGAATTTGTTGGGGAGATAGGTAAGATTGAGGCAGGAGCACAAGAAGCAGCGAAAGGAGCTACAGGTGAAGCTATAGGAAATGCTGCTTCTGCTGGGCATGGAGCTACTCCTGCCAATAGAGAATCGGTTGTTTCATTAGTAAAAGGAATTAAGATAATTGTTGATGTGGTATTGAAAGGTAAGGGAAATGCGGAAGCAACGAAAACAGGGGATGATAAAAAGGATATAGGTAATCTATTTGCTGATGATAATGGTAAGGGTGATGCCAAAGAAGAAAATATTGCAAAAGCATCAGCAAGTATTGGTGCGGTGATCGGAGCTGATATTCTTCAAGCTATAGCTAAGTCAAAGGAAGATCCTAAAGATTATGCTACTGATGGAATTGAGAAAGCAACAGATGCAGCAGAGATTGCAATTGCTAAAGCTGTTAATGCAAAGAAAGAGATTAAAGAGGAATCAGCAAAGAAAGATGCGGTGATAGCAGCAGGGATAGCATTGAGAGGGATGGCAAAAGATGGTAAATTTGCGGCTAATCAGAGTGCTAAAGATGCAAATGCAGTAAATGGAGCGGTAGCAAGTGCAGTAAATAAGGTGTTAAGTACATTGACAATAGCGATAAGGAATACAGTGGATTTGGGATTAAAGGAAATAAATAAGGTATTGGGAGAGATTAAGGAAGGAGAAGGTTTTGAGGTTAAGACTAATTAATAGATGAATTATATTGAATATAGTAAAATTATTAGATAAGAATGCTGATAAAGAGAGCACTAATGAAGCTCTCTTTTTTTTGAGTGTATTATATAAATCATATTTTTTCCTTCTAATCCTTGGGAGAAAAGCTAAAAAGTAAGAAAAAACAAGGAGGCGAAGAAAATGAGAAGAGAGAAGGAATAGAAGGGGAAGTAAAAGGGAAGAGAGGGATAGAGAGAGGGAAGAGAGAGAGGAGAGTAAAAGGGATAGTGATGGTGATGGTGATGATAGTGAGATGGGATGTAATAGTGGGGGAGTTGGAGAGGGAAGTCAAGCAAAAGCGACTAAGGCAGATGGGAGTGTAATAGATTTAAAGGTAGTAAGTAAAAAGATAAAAGATGCGGTGGAGTTTGCGGAGAAAGTAAAGGAAGTGCATGTTTTAGTTAAGTCGGTTGACGAGTTGGCTAAAGCTATAGGCAAAAAGATTGATGCTAATGGTAGTCTTGCTGCTGAAGCTGGTCAAAATGGATCGTTAATTGCAGGAGTGCATAGTGTAATATCAGCTGTAAACACTAAGTTAAAAGGATTAGAAACAACAGATAACATTTCTGATGAATTGAAAGGAAAGATTGTTGCTGTTGAAACAGAAGGTAAGGCATTCTTGGATAAGTTGAAAAGTGGTAATGCTGAACTTGGTAAAAAAGATGCTTCTGATGATGATACAAAGAAAGCTATAGATAGAATTGGTAAAAAGGATGGTGATAAAGGAGTTGCTGAATTGATTAAGCTTAATACGGCGATCGATGCATTGTTAAAGCTTTCTACAGATGCAGTAGAAGCATCAATAGGAGAACTTACAGTTAAGCCTGCTGTGTAAAATAACTGAATAAATGCCAAGATATTCAAGAATAATAGCTTGAAGAAAATAAATAAAGTTAATAGAGATAAAGATACTGGGAGTAATCTCTTGGTATCTTTTATTTTATAGTGTGTTAAATAGAGATATATTGCTTTATATGATTAATTTTATTATTTGTGGTTTTATGAAAATGTTCTAGTGAAAAATATTCAGTTTATTGTATAAAATTGTACATATAAAAAACAAAAAAATAAGCTTTAATCTTTATCATGGAATAAGCTAGTCATTTAAAATTATTTAATTTCATATATAGTTGCAATTATAATATAGCATAATAATACACAAAAGCTATGTTAATAGTTATTTTTTTAAATAAAAAGAGTCAATGATAAATATATGGTAATAAAATTAATCATTAGTTTTTATATAGATATTTTTATGAATTTTTGTTTATTCGTTTATTAATTGTTTATTAGTTTTTGTATGGTTTGTTAATTTAAAGATTAAAGGTTAATAAATCAGGGAAAAGAAGAGTAAAGAGTTATTGATGGGAGTAATGGTGAATTCAGTAAAAAGTAAATGAAATGCTGTAGTGGCAGAGAATGGTGACTATCCAAAAGTGAAAGAAGTAGTTGAGCAATTTATTATTGGGATGTTAGACAAAATTGCGGAAGGAGCACAGGAAGCAGCGAAAGGTGCTACTGGCACTAGTAGTGAATTAATTGGGAGTGCTATTAAAATTCTGGTGCTACGCCTTCCAAAGCGGATTCCATAAACACATTAGTTAGAGGAATTAAGGCAATTGTTGATGTATTGTTAAAGGAGCAAGGAAATGCAGATGCTAATAAGATTGCAGATGATGATAAAAAGGATATCGGTAAATTGTTTAGTACTACTGCTAATGATGCAACAGAAGCAGTAGCAGCCAAGGCAAGTGCATCAATAGGGGTAGTAAGTGGTGCTGACATATTACAAGCTATTGCTAAGTCTGGTGATGTTTCTACTGTTGGTGATATTAAAATTAATGAAGCAAAAAATGCTGCTGAGATTGCTGCTGCTAATAAAGCTGATACTAAAGAGGCTAAACAAAAAGATACAGTTATTGCAGAAGGTATAGCGTTACGGATAATGACTAAAGATGGTAAATTAGCTGCTAAGGATGAAGATAAAGTTGCATCTGCGATAAATGGAGCAGCATTAAGTGCAGTAAGTAAGACATTGAATACTCTAGTAATTGCAATAAGAAATAGTGTTGATAGTGGATTAAAAAAGATAAATGTAAAGATTG
>NC_011255.1 GCF_000019705.1 Borrelia recurrentis A1
ATCTCTTATATCATTTCTTTATTCAAATATTTTTTTATTTAAAATTTAAAAATTATTAATTATTATTATTAAAGAGAAGCACTATTACCATCATTATTTCTAGCACTCTTACCCTGACTAGTAGATTGATAAAATTAAAAATGCTACAACTACAACTGAAAATATTAGTGACAGAGATATTAATGATTCTGGGAAGCTAATTACTCAATCATTACCCATGCATCAGCTTTAAATATCTCTTCAATAAACTCAGAAGCAGCTCTTTGCTCAGCACCATCCTAACTCCATTAAGAACATATGTTGCACTATCTTGACCTTTTTATAATACTATATAATAGAGAAAAAACTAATGCAAACTTTGCAGCTGCTGTTGCATTGAAGACAATGAGTAAGAAAGGTAAATTTGCTGCCTATAAGAGATCAAATATCTTAAAAAAATTCCATCAACATTAAATATAACAAAAATTATTGCACATATTAGAAAGTATTAAGAGAAAATATTCATAAAATTATTCAATAGATGATTAATATTTTATATTTAGCAAAATATCAAGGAATCGATCTTTATGATTTAATTTATTAGAAAAGCTATAACACACTATATTAGTCTTTATACCAAACCCCCACAAAAACCATAAGCTTTTTCTTTTTAAAGTGTTCATTATACCTTTAACAAGTTAAGATAGGCCCTACTCATAGCCTATCTTAATAATTTTTACTTACAACTTAATTTAAAAAATAAATTCTATCTAGCACCGGTAAGACCGTAAAGCAATGCTAATACTTGCTTTAACTCACTTTTAATTTTTGGAGATGATGCAATGGATGAACCGATTTCTTCATAGGATTGATAATTAGTTTTATTACTTTTTTGAACCTTTGATATTAAAGTCTTTATTTCTGTTTTAAGTCTATCTAATTTTGCCTTTGCTTGTAGGTCTTTTGCAAAACTACCAGGATATTCAGGAATATTCGTAAGAGCGTCAGCATTATTCAAACTTTCTTCAATTGCATTTAAAAATTTTGTTAGAGATTCTATTAATTTGTTTTTATTAAACTTAGACAGTTTTCTTTGAGACTTTTGTTTTTCATCACTTGTCGCTCTTATACCATAAATAGGGTTTAGCTTTGTTTTATGGAATTCAACTGTTCCCCAATCTTTTTCTATTTGTATAGCTAATTTAAATGCTTTTTTTACACTATCTTTGGTATTTTTTGAACGTAATTTATATTCCCTATCTAATCTCTCCTCTTCTTCATCATATTCATCTTTATCATATTTTTCTTCACTTTCCTTTTTATCATAGTTATCATAATAACCTTCATAATCTTCGTCATCTTCTTCATAGCTGTTCTCATGCTCGTTATCATAGTCATCATCATCTTCCTCATAATAATCCTCACTCAAACTGTTTTGTCCACTTAGCTCAGGTTCAGAGTTATATGCAGAATTATAAGTGACTTCAAAGAAGTTACTTGAATCCCAAATTTCACCTTAAATAGAACTACTTGAAGTACTTCCAAATCCATTTAGATATGAATTATGATGAATCTCAACAGATGTTGCTTCTCCGTCATCAACATTTGGATAATTTACTTCTTTCTCTGTGCCTCTAAGAGGTTTTCCCCCAGTCAAGCCATTTATAACATTACTATACACTTTTGAAACTTTAGTTATTGAATTTTCACTCTCTACATCTTGTTGTTTTTGTATTTTTGCTTCACCAGTTTCAAATGTTGTACTTGATAATGCAACTTGAATATCCTTTTGCACATCATTCTGAAGACCACTAGTTATATCACCTGATACCACATCTTGTGAAAACTTACCATTCTTATTATTACTAATAGACTTGGCACTAGCATCTAAGACAGAATGCACCTTATCAAACAAACCTAGAGATTTCTCTTTAATTTCATCGTTCATGAATAAATCACAATTGATAAAACTTAAAAGTAATCCCAAAGCCAAATATTTATTCTTGGATTTCATTTTCTTCTCCTTTTAAGTTAATAACAAAGATATAGCAATTTGAATAAAATTCAGACTGGATAAAACATATTTAGTGTGTAAAATAATAGTAATATCTTAAATTATAACATTTTATTACTATTAAATTACCTATTCCCTTATAACATTCAACATTATTTTAAATTCACCAAAAAAATTTTACTATCACTAATTACACACATGATACTATTACTTACACATCATCATCCAATTTACAAATTAGAAATCATACTTTGGTCAACTCCTCACTCATTATAAATGCTATTTATTTCCTAAAAAAACATAAGTTTAATATTATTTATATAAAACTTAATCGTATTCTCAAAAAATTATTTCTTGCAAATATAACTACTAAACATTTAGAATATATTTATTCTATTATTCTTCAATCTCTAAACAAAAAGGACAATTCTTACTTTTATGAATCCATTTTAAAACATCCAAAATACAAAAGTATCAAACTTGTAAGTAAGCCTACTTCACTCAATAGTCTTGAAAACTTAATTTTTATTAATTCATTTAAAATTTACGTATAAATACTGCAAATAGTTTACACTTTTTTATAAACAAACACATTTATCCATAATCATTAGTACAAAAAATATTTTTAAAAATTAAACCTAAAAAAATGATTTATTTTACTACATAATAACATCTTAATGTTAAATAGTACAAATATTCCATTATCTGCATTCAATAACAAAATTTTAATATCACTAAACTTTTTTACATTTTTAATATACACTTATTAAGTAAGGTATTAGATTTTTGCAAGTTTCTGTATGTTTTTTTCTATACTAAAATTAACACTGTAAATTAGCATCATTAAATCTCTTCAAATGATTAAAGTATTTTGTGTAGATTAAAATTTGCTTTTATAATTTATTATCTTTTACACAATTGTATAACTATGAACAAACTATACTTTTATAATCATACAATCTTATACAATAAACTGAATATTTTTCATTAGAACATATGCATCAATCAAGTAACATATAATTAACAATTATAACACCTCCCCTCACGATTACAGAGAGAAGTGTGCACATTACATTTACATATATATAATTTATTAATCACCGTTTGGTTCTTCAATTAATGAAGTTGTAGGGATAAGGCAGCAGGAGTAAATTCGGTAAATAAGGTATTAGGGTATTGAATTTAATAATTAAGAAAACAGTAGCAAATAATTTAGAAAAAGTAAACTATAGCTACTAAATATAAACAGTATAAACTACGGTATAAACTTACACAAAGCAAATATAAAAAAGCAGAAATACTTACATACAAGGCATTCCTGCTTGTCAAAATTTATAAAAATCTTAACTCCCTAATAAATAATAGTTTAAGGTACTACAATACTATACTAATTAGGATTTTACTACACTACTAAAACCTTCTTTTATGCAATCATTAACATCTTTTAAACATTTATCAACTGTTCTTCTTATAGTAGACACTATCTCATTTACAGTTTTACTAACTGCTCCTATTAATACTGCATTCAGTCCTTCTGCTGGTACATTAGCATGAGTTGCCAATTTGCCATTCTTAGCCATTGCCCTTAATGCTAAACCGGCTGTTATTACTGACCCTTTCTCCCTAACATCAGCACCTGCATCTGCACTATTTTTAATAGCAACTGCAATGTCATAAGCATTTTTTGCAGCACTAATTTGGCCAGCAGGCGCATTTATTCCATTCTTAGCTGAATCAATTGCTGCCAATATATCTGCACCACTTGACGAATTTAATGCAACATTAGCCGCTTTTAAACCAGTCGCATCAGCACTAGCAGTATCATTAAATAACTTTGCAATTGCTTTAGAGTCGGCAATTGTCTTATCAGCATTTCCTTTTGAATCAACTTTAACTTCCTTAGCTGCTTCATAGATCATATTAATTCCCTCAACAAGACTCTTGACACTTGCTATATCTGCCTGCACTGCATCCTCAGTACCATTAGCATTTCCGATTTTACCATTAGCGCCATCAGTAGCTTCCTTAAATTTTTTTGTTCCTTCAACTAACTTTTTCAAAATATTAACTGCATTAGTAATTACACTATCAACTTTGTCTTTCATTAAACTAAACTGCTCAGTTCCCTTAATACCTTCTAATTTGCCTTTAGCTATCTCTACTGCTTCCCCAATCTTTCCCAACCTCTCACCAACTTCTTTCTTAGTTGTATTTGAAGTAAGACCAAATGTATCTTTTAGTATATTTCCAAAAGATACAAAAACCTCCAAAAATCCTTCCCTTAAATGTGAAATTACTTCACCCAAACCTCCAATTCCTTGTGTTCCTTTTCCCTCTTCTCCTTTTACTCCCCCACTATTACATCCCATCACCACCATCAAACACATTATCATCACTATATTTATCATTTCACCTTTTATTCCTTTCTTCATTCTTTTTGCCTCCTTATTTTTCTTCTTTTTCGCTTTTTTATAGCTTTTCTTTGAAGGATTAGAAGCAAAAAAATATGATTTATATAACACATACAACCTCGAAAATAAAAAAAGAGAGCTTTATTGCTCCCTCTACCAGCCTTTTTACCTAATAATTATCACATATGTCTATTATATATACTAACTAATTCACATATTAATTAGCCTTAACTTTAGCTTCAGAACCCTCTCCTTGCTTAATCTCTCCTAATACTTCACTAATCCCTTTTAATCCTTCATTTACTCTATTCCTGATTGCTATTATCAATGTACTTAATACCTTATTTTACCGCACTTGCTACTGCTCCATTGACTGCATTTGCATCTTTAGCATCACCATTTTTAGCCGCAAATTCTCCTCCCTTTGCCATACCTCTCAATGCTATCCCTCCTGCTATTACTGTATCTTTCTTTGCTGATTCCTCTTTAATCTCTTTCTTATCAGCAACAACTGGAGCAATTGCTATCTCTGCAGCATCTCCAGCTTTCTCAATTCCATTAGTACTATCAACTTGAGGATCTTCTTTTGACTTCGCTATCGCCCTCAATATATCAGACCCACTTACTGCTCCAATGTTTGCTGATGCTTTTGCAATATTTTCCTCTTTGGCATCAGCCTTACCAGCATCATTAACAAACAGTGTGCCAATATCTTTCTTATCATCCCCTGTTTTGTTAGCATCCGCACTACCTTCATTATCTTTCAACACTACTCCTACTATTGCCGTTATTCCTTTTAATAACGAAATAACTGAATTTTTGTCAGCTGCCACTGCTGCTTGTCCTGCACTATTAGCACCACCAATAGCAGTATCACTTGTAGCACCCTTTGCTGCCTCCTTTGCTCCCTCTTCGATCTTACTTATCGTCCCAATAAATTCCTCTACCTTACCTTTCACTTTTTCATATTTCCCATTCTCTTCCAAAATCTTCCCTAATTTCTCTTTCACTGTTTTCATAGTATTCTCAATCTTAGTAAAATAAGCTCCTATATCACTTTTTTTCGTATCCGCCTTTATTCCCAATGTCCCTGTAATCATATCCCAAAAACTCACAAAAACATCTAAAAATCCTTTACCTAAATTTACCATTTCACTCAAAAATACTTTCTCTGGATCCTTTACTCCTCCACTTACTCCCCCCACTATTACATCCCATCACTATCATCATCAATATTAATCCCTTCATTCTCATTCTCTTTACTCTCTCTCTTCCTCTCTTCCCTTTTATTTCCCCTACTATTCCTTCTCTCTTCATTTTCTTCCCCTCCTTGTTTTTTCTTTCTTTTTAGCTTTCTTACTAGCTTATTTATTAAGGAAGCCAAAAATATGATCTATATAAAATATCATTTACATAACAAATACAATACCGCAAATAAAAAAAAGAGAGCTTTATGGCTCTCTTTACTAATAATTTTTCTTTTCATCATTAGTGAAACTATATTCCAATATAAATATATTAATTCAGCTATTAATTAGCCTTAGCTCCAACTCCTTATTCTTCCTTAATCTCTCCCAATACCTTATTTATCTCTTTTCAAATCAGTACTATAAACAATCTCTAAGGTGATTCCATTATGCAGGACGTCTTCTGCACCATTATTTATATAATTCCTGAAAAATATTGAATGTTTGTATAATTCATAAGAATTGATTTTAGAGTTGTATTTCATTATTTCTCCAATACATCAACCCTGTTCACCCTTATTCAATACACAAAAAATAATTATAGATCAATTATTTATTTTTGCTAAAAAAAATAACAAAAATTATAAAAAATTGCAAAAAAAAATTTAAACTTATTCTTTAGATATAAGAAATATTTACTTATTTAAATTTACTTTATAAACAATGCATATAGCATAGATATTAATGCTAGAAATATTCCTACATTAATGGTAATAATGGTTCCAAACATCCAAGCATGCAATTTTAATGTTCCTTTAACATCTGATGCAAATTTATCTATCTTAGTATCAAGCTCATTAAATTTAATATCTATCTTAGTATCAAGTTCCATTTTATTCACTTCCATATCTTTCCTAACAGTATCTATCTTGTTATCAAGTTCATTAAATTTAACATCTATTTTGTTATCAAGCTCTGCAAATTTAGCATCTATTTTGTTACTTAAATTATTTTCAACAGTATCAATTTTGTTATCAAGTTCTTTAATATCTGATTTTAATTCGTCCCTTACTTTGTCGATTTTGTTATTTAAGTTATTTTCAACAATATCTATCTTGTTATCAAGTTCTGTAAATTTAATATCTATCTTAATATTTAAATTATTCTCTACGGTATCAATCTTAGTATCAAGTTCTCTAATCTCAGCCTTTAAACCACGCTCTAACATTTCTAGTTTAAGGTTAAAATTACTTTCTAAATATTGAAGATCTTTAGTAGTAAGCTCATTTTTATAGTATCTATAAGATAAATCATCAGCAATCTCTCTATTAATACCCGCTTTTACAAGCTCATTTAGTACCATCTGTCTAGTAATTACAGGTTCCATTTGCATATACTCCATAAAGAATCTCCTTATGTAATTATTATATAATAATTTACAAGCTAAATGAAAGTAAATTTAGTAAAATGTTGACTTCTATCACGATAATTTAAAGACATAATTAAATATGCAGCTGATAATGCATTAAGAACATCATCATGAATTTTGCCATCTCCATTATATGAATAAATATCACGAAATACAGAACGACTACTATAATATAATAAATGCATCTTGTTATAAGTAAATGGTGTTAATAAAGAAACAATCCTTGAGTGTTTATTAATTTTTGGTCTTGTTGATGCAATTCTAAAGTAATTTTCCATATTATCTCGAAGTCTAACATATTCACGTGTCAAAGCCTCAGATCCTTTAATATCATCTCTATCTTCAATATAAAGAGTATTAACATTTAAATTCCCCATTATTACCTTTGTTGTATTCATAACATATAGATCAACAGCTGGTTTTTAATCTTGAAATATAAATGCATAATACTTATCCAACACATTCTCTAAAATACAAAAAGCAGTATTATCTCCATCACTACTATATACTGAATCTAGAGAAGCTTATAGGACTTTTAAATTCATACTCTTTATGAGATTAATATTGCTAAATATAGCATCATTATTTGCAACCCATTCGCCAGTAGTACACTGGCTTTATATGTTGGCAAATCTTTATAAATTTCTTATTGGGTCTTTATAAATTCCTTTAAAATTGTCTCATTATCACACCTTGTAAAATTATATGTAGCCTTATTTTATCTCCACCATATAAATTAATTCTTAAAGAATCAAGTTCAAAATATGACGTATTTGAATATTTGAGAATAAAAGGTATTTTAAGCATATTAGCAAGATTTTCAAACTGTCTTGTAACATTAATTTCTAATGATTTCTGTGAGTTGCCTAATATAAAATTATTGGTATCTTTCTCATAAAGATGCCTATTTTTTAAGTAAAGTTTTTAAGAATAAATAACAAGCCAAAAATGTTTTACCACTAGCTATCCCACCTGATAAAATAACTTTGTTTTGATTATTCTTTTCAATATCAAGTAACACTTTACGTTGTTTTTTAGTTAAGAACTTTTTTTTCAAAGCTTTTAAAATCAACAACTACTGGTTTTGGTTTAATAAAAGACCCAATGTCAACACCAAATTCACGCTTATATTCCCTTTGCATCTTTTTAAAAAGAGGTAGATCATATATATTCACAACATAATCCTTTAAATTTTAAATTTAACTTGTGATTCAAAATCAGTTGCTTTTAATTTAAGCATAGCTTGGTAATACAATTTCATTTTTTTAAGTTCTTTTGCTCGTTTAACTTCGTCAAGTTCACATAGCTTATTATTAAGATCTTGATCATCTTCATTATTAATTCCTTCTCTAAGTCTTTCAATTTTACTCTCTAATGCCTTTATTTCTTTATTGTATGATTCAAGTTCCAAATCTAAATGGGACTATTAAATGACGCAATAAATTCTAATCCCAATCTATTTCTAGCCATATGAAGCTGGCTTTTGATACTACTTGATTGTGCACTATACTCAAATGCACGAATTAACACATTATTTAGCGTTTCTTCACTAATTGTTACTTTTAGATGTTCTTCTAAATTATTACTTTCTCTAGACTCCCATCTACGTCTAATTTTACATACATTAGCACAACTGACGCCCATCTCTTTAGTAATCTGTACATCGCTAAGCTTACCTTAATTAAAATACACAATATGATCATCAAATGATTTCTTTACTTTATTCATATCTCTTCAACATTCTAAATTAACAAAAATTAATTTAGTTTAACATAAACTCTATAACAAAATAACAATTTTACAAAATCAACGAAAAAAAAACTATAAACATATACTCAAATAAAAATATAATGTATAATCCGTAAAACGAGGAGAATATTTTATGAATAAAAATAAAAGTATATTAATACTTTGCATTATATTATTATATGGTTGTAATGCAAATAAAACCCCAAGTCAAAGAATGCCTGACTCTGCACAAATTACTAAATCTCAAGATGACTTACTAAAACCTCAAGATCTAGAAAGCAAATCCCAAAAACATGCTCATATAACTTTAACTACTGAAGAAAAAATGAAATTTGAAATATTTATATATGCTCTTAATATATTTCAAAAAGATCGATTCGCATTTTACAACAGAATGAAACAAGATATAAGTCAAGAAGTGAAAAATTTATTCAACAAATACTATAAATTTCGTTCTTGGATCTCAGATGATCAACATATACAAGAACAAAAAGAATTAAGTAAGGCATTTAATTACGCATATAATCGCATATTATATAATAAACTAAAAAGCTCTGACAATGATCAGATCACTATGCAATACATCGAAGGAGCATTTTACTATTATTTATATGATCAATATAAAGACAATCATCACTATGACGGAAAGCTGTATGGGAGTACAAACTCAGGTTTCCCTACTAACTATGTAAGCTTATTTTTTGAGCATTTTATATATACAATAATTGCAAAATACGACACTAATGAAAAAATATTTCAAGCAATAAAAAACGAACTTGAAGAGAAAAATAGTGAAATCTATGCAAAGACATTAAACATGTTGTCATAATAAAAATTACTAACAAAACAAATTATTAATTGAAGATAAGTAAACATTTAGCAACTACGAGTTAGTAGTTGCTAGTTATACAATAATCAAAGTAATTCATACAACATAACAATAATCGCTATATATTTTAAAATCACAAATATATTAAAATTAAGGAGATTTACATGAAAATAATCAATTTTACTTTGATTTTATTACTACTAATGAGTAGTTGTGAACAAGATAATAACACAAATAAAGGAATTAAAAGTAGCAACAAAAGAGACTTAGAACAACAAGTAGAAGCACAAAAAACACCTGAAGAAGATTTAAGAGAAAAATTAGATGACAATCAGAGAAAAGGTCTAGATTTTTTAAAAGAAGCTTTAAGTAATAGCGAATCTGAATTTAATAAATTTTTAAATGAAGAAGAATCTAAAATAAAAGAAGCTCTTGATCATATTCAATCAGAACTTGCAAAGTGCACAGGAAATGAAGCAGTGCAACAAAAAGAAACATTTAAAGAAGTAGTAAAAGGTGCTTTGGAAGGTGGCTTAGATAATTTAAAAATACTGCTGATAGCGCTTGCAATCAAAACGACCAATAAAACCATAAATCTACAAAATAAATTTCATAAACAGAATTTAAAATGCAGATTTAAGAAAGAAAATACCAAGATATCTTCATACAAATAAAAGTATAAATAAAAAGATTTTAAAAAAAAGGTATAAGTAAACAAAATGTTAACTTGAAGTTAACACAGAAAGATAAATTAAAAAAAAGAAAAGAGATATCTCTCATTACAAATAGATGGATCTTTAAAATGAAAGCTAGAAAGAATATACAGCAAATTTTTAAGTATTTATTAAAGCTACCACAAAGTTTCCTAGATATTTTGTACTGCACCCCTTAAATATTAGCCCTTCTGATTAAAATACATACTTTACACATTAAATTTTGCATACAATGGAGATATATAATTTAACATAAATTGAGAGTACTTGCTAACATATTTATACATAATTTTACTTATTTTTATAGCATTTAGTTAACATATAAATTACATGAAAGAATATGAAATATTAAAAGCAAAAATCAAAGAACTAAAGAAACAAATTCAATATTACTTAAAGAAACAAGGCAATATAAGAAAGAATTATTACAAACCAAAAACAATCCTAAATATAAATCAATACCAATAAGATTTTATTTAAATGATAAGACCATAAGATTGATAAAAAAAAAGTATAAAAAAACTTAAACAAATAGATCCAATCTCAGGATGGTTTGTTCATATACTCTCAATTACAGGTTGTAGAGGAGTATATATTCAAAATACAAGATTTGATGACATAGTAAGATAAGAAAATAATAATGGTGATGTATTTTATAGTTTACGTATAAATGTAGCAAAGAAAAGAAGTAATATCTGCATTAGAGAAGTAATAATAAGTAAATCTGAATTTAAATCTATAGAAGAAATTCATAAACTTCATTTTAAAAATAAAGGACAAGATTCAAGACGTACTTACCTATTTCAAAAAAGTAAACATAGATTTAAAGATAATAGAATAAATATAAGTGAGATTTCAAAACAATTTAAAGAATTACTAACAAAATCAGGATTTAAACATCGTAAATCACTACATATATGTAGAAATATGTTTATTGTAACACTTAAAAGTAAAGGATACAATTCATTTAAAATTAAAGAATTAATGAAATATGCATCAACATCTGAAATAGATAATGTTTATGGACTTTCAAAAGCAAGTAAATTAAAAGCATATCATGATATTAAAGATGGTTTTAAATAATATTGTATATTTCATGTATTGCTATATAATCTATAAAAACATAACATTAAATCAATATATTACTATAAACTAACAAAAAGAAGTTACAATTCTCTTTGTTAGAATTTTTTATTTTAGAAGTAAAGGTTATATATAGGTTGAAGATAATTCAACACATAGCTATTATACAATTAAACTTAACAAAAATCAAGATTTGACATAATAAATAAGCATAAAAAAGGCATATAGCCTTTTAATAATGAATACATATATGAAGTAAGTTATATTTTTCTAAATATACGCTTAGATTTTAGATGATATTCTTGTCCTCTATCTTTAAGAAAAAGAGGATCATATAAAACTTTCGTATTATTTGTTGCCATAAAATGGGATCTAATGGGATCCAATATTATTCCTTATCTTAACTTCACTTATCTCAAATTCATCTTTTAAACATTTATAATCTTTATCCTCAACACGAACATCTCGTTTAATAACAAAAAAACTTAAGATTCTACATGGATTTACAATATAACAATTAATCCTCATATAATCTAACCTAACCAATTGATAATAATTATTAATATCATTAAAGTCAAATTCGTTCTTTGTAAGTGATGATATGTAATAATGCAAAGATAAAAAGTAACAACCCCAACGTCTAATCTCTAATAGAAATCTATTATCATTTTGTTGTAATTTCATATATCATTTAACCTCCTATTAATTTAAACTTCATTTATAAACTTCTAAAAAGGAATATCTTCATTAAATTCATAAGCAGGATTAGGAAAAGGAATAGGAATATCAACTTTAGAATTATAATGTTTACTATCCGAACCAAACAATCTCAGTTGCTCTACAAAAATAATGCTTTTAATTTTATTAACTTCACTATGTTTATCCTTATAATATTCATGTCTCATAAATCCATGAACAACAACTTGCTTGCCTTTATGAAGAAAATGAATAAGAGTTTCGGCTCGCTTACAAAATAATACACAATTAAAAATTGTGCATCATCTTTCCACTAGCCTTCTCTTTTGACTTTAATATTATTAGCTATAGAAAAATTTAGTACAGTTAAATTTGTACTACTATAAGATAAAAGCGAATCTCTAACTAAGCGTCCTAATAATGTGATATTGTTAATGTCAGACATCAAAACCCCCATCATCATAAAGCCTACGTCTGATTTCCATCCTTTGGAGATCGCAATACAGGTTACCTAAATATTCATCGTATTCTTTTGTTGTATGATACTCATAAACATATTTTTTAATAGTATTGCTTAAACACTTATATATAAATTTAACATACGATATAAAATTATTAAAATGAAGATTATTACATTTATAATCATATGCACCACCTCCCATTAAATTGCATATGAGGTGAAAGATACAGGATTAGATATAGAGAACTTACGACGAGAATTAATATCATTAATATCATAATAATCATAATGATCCGTAATTAATTTAAACCTATCTTTAATAGCCCGTTTACCTGAATTTAACGCAAATACATTCTTTCCTAATCTATAAACAATATTATCTGTTAATTCAAACACCATAGATAATTTACCAAATATATCTTTAAGAACATCCTTATCTTGTTTAGTAAGTGCATATAATTCTTTAGCATGATTCTTTCTCTTCCTTATCTATTTCTGTTTGCTTAGATTGAATATCAACTAAATATTTCTCTAAAAGAGATCTGTCTTTTGCACCAATATTTAATTTAACAATATTGATAAAACTTATAAACTCATCTTTATAATTTAATTCTGCCAGGCTTGAATAATATTTACTATCTTGTAAGAATAGCTTTATATGATTAGTTAAATCTTCTATGTCAATATTTGCAAGATCAATAGACTTGTCTCTTTTTATGATATTACACATACGTTCAATTTCCATATCCAATGCCGCAATATAAATCATCACTTTTGCTATAACGCCATTATTCCTCTCTATAACACAATTAATAGGCTCATCACCAATTAAAAAGAATAGGTTGCATTTTGATAAGCCAGTACATGCAAGTTGCACTTGTACTTGAACATAATATTTAAAGAAATATTTACTATCTAAAAAATTACCTGTTTGATTATATTCTGTAATAGCTGATGTTAAATAATTACTATCACTACATTTAATATCTAATTGACATAACTGACAATAACACATTCTCATTATCACACCAATTTTATTTGGAATATAAGCATATTTATACTAAAAACATAGAGATTTTAGAGAATGATTTAACTCCACAAATGAAATCGACTATTGAACCTATCCAAACTAAAATAAAAAATTTATAGAAAAGGTAAATAGTAATTCAGATAATATGAAACTACTATCAGAAATTAAATCATATAAAAAGAGTATAACTGAATTCAAATACGGCAAAAATAGGTATTGATATACTAAATAAATTTACAAAACTTCTACATAATAATAATAATAAATAATAAAACATCTACTTATACAAATATCTTTTTAAAAGTAGTTAATTATATCTTTTCTTTATATGAAGCAAGTATAAATAGAATGGAACAGAACGAAGCCATTAAACTATTATCTGAACTTGAAAAGATCATAAGAATCAATATTAAAATAATAAAAAACTCTAATGATTATTATAATCAAGATGATAATGCAAAATACATATCTCAACTTAGAAATAAAAGAAATAAGATTATGAATTCTTATATAAAGATATTAAAGAAAGCTTAATATGAAAATTCAAAAGATAATTCTATTATCAAGATTAATTTCTCTTATCCTTATAATTTCTTGTACTACTATCGCTTCACTAATAGAAGACCAACACTTTCAAAAACAGAATCTATTAAAGGGCTTAGTACTTATGAAGCTAAATTGGCTGATTATATTATGTATTTGCAAGTGTTCTTAACACGTACACAAAAAAAGTTAAAGACTCCAATTAATCCTAAGTTTACTTATTTCAATCCAGCAGAACTTAAATCTGAACATACTGTTGAAAATTTAAAGTTTAATATCAAGTTATTTCAAGATTATATCACCATCACTAAACCTATTGCTCAAGATGTATATAAAAGATATTCAAAATTAAAAATTAATTATTTAGGCCCCTTATGGGGCTTTTTATTATCACGTTAAGCTGAATAAACACTGGAATTCTTCTGCCATAGACATCTGACTAAATAATTTTAATGGAATATTTCCAACTTTATCTGAATCAAATGCCATAAATATATTAAACTTTTCAAGATTACTTAAATCCCTACTACTTTTAGTAAAGTATTCCTTAATTAAATTACACCAATACTCAATACCCTTTACTCTTTAACATCTTATTTTTATTAAAGTATTCAAGTAATTTAAAATCATCTCCCACTTTAACAGATTCAAGATAATTTTTTATTTAAGTGATAAACTACTAAATAGCTTATCACTTAAATAAAAAATTATACATATTTCTTGATGCTATTAGTAAGTTTTGATAATAATTAAATTTATTCATATTAACATCATGTTTAACTTTGGATTTAAAATGGCCAGTATTAACAACAACTTGTTTATTTTGTACTCTACTTTCTATTGATATTACTTTTGTTACATCTATAGATGGTCTGTCTGTACTGCCATCTTCACTACTAGAAATATTATTTTCAATTTGTTCTTTTGTTCAAGATCTAAATTACTAGCATCAGTACCAACTTCACTTTCTATTGATAAATATGCAACTAAGGCATAACGTTTGAAATAAATTATTGTAGACCCCACAAGCTGCAGCCATGTATTTTAACTTTTGACCCCAAGAGACTTCAATTCTTTTTATATGTGTTGATGTATCAAATGAATGTTCATATCCACTTAAAGGACTATAGAATGTTGTTATAACAACATCTACTAAATTACCATCAATACTCTTTGTAGTCGGACATTGTACGAAATCAATATCTAGATCATGTTCATTAATAACATTCTTAACTTCCCTTACTATTCCATTAAAATCTTGATAATTATATCTATCTTCACTAAGATTTTTGTTTACGCAATTCAAACACATTCTCAACGTTTTAAGGTTCTTTAAAAAGTCTATTCTCTTTTAATTGCTTGTTGTATTTTCATTATTAATTTTTATTGTTTCTTCATTTTTCATAAGAAAACCCCTTGCAATTTATTTAAAAAATATATTATATATGGTATCACATATACTATGTTTTTGTCAATTTTTTATATTATATATAAAATATTTGCTAAATATTAAATAAAACTTTAATTAATAAAAAGTTTGCTTATTATTAACAATTAAGTTATTATTAATAATAAGAAAGCTACATAGGAGGCTCGAATGAATAGCAATGAAAATTCATTACCCTATACAAAACCATCAAAGAAATATCACAACAGATATTATAAAATAGTATCAATAGTTAAATTCTTTCAAAAGAATTCTATCAAATATAATCAAACCAGTATTTTAAATACACTAAATCGTTTTCTAGCTAAAGACGAACTTAAAATAATTACACTTAGAACCCTTAGAAAAGATTTAGCCTTATTATGTAATCAAGGTATTATTAAAAAAACTTTATTAAGATTGGGCGAAGGAAATGGCTCATATATAAGATATTCAGCAAATAAATACAGTCTCAGAAATTTAAAACGTTTCCTTGAAAATAAACAAGCAATAGTTGAACATGATGCAAATGCAACATACAAATTCACAAAAGAGACACAACAAAAATATTACCTAAAAAACAAAGAGTTAAATATTTACAAATCTAAAAATGCAACTAAAAATGTCAGTCATAATATAACTAATAATAAAAAAATAAATAATAAAAAAAAGAAAAGAGAAAAGACAAAAGAAATAGAAAAGAAAACGATCGACACGAACTATATGATAAAAAATGTGTCTAAATGGAAAACAATGAGATATTTGGACAAAGTAAAAGAAAATGAGAATAAAAAGAGATATGAAGACAGCATAAAAAGAACAAAAGAATGGTTGAAGAACTTAAAGATTGAAAATAACACTTACAAAAATTGTTAAATAAAAAACAAATTTTTAAGGAAAGAATATGGAAGATTCATTAAGAAGACTAAAAGAAAAAAAATTAGAAATTGAAAAAAATCAAAATAAAAAAGACGTTTTCTTAAAAGTAGAGAGAGCAAAAGATAGAACGATATATCATACAAAAATTTTTAGAGATTTTTATGCATTTGGAATTGATAAAAACGATAGCAATAAATTTTTTCTAATTTTTAGAGATCTTTTTAAAGATAAAACATGTAAATTTCATTTATTTTCTATTAAAGATGGTGACAAATTTTTAGGTATGTATTATGGATATAGAAAACCAATAAAAAATGTTATATCTAAATATAAAGAAAATGGGATTATTAAAACATATACCTTTCCTAAGGTGTTTTATGTAGAGTTTAGATTTAAAAAAGGTAGTGTTTTTTGCTATATAAAAGGAATTTATTATTTTTTTAGAAAAGAGAAATCGAATACAAAGTACTGCAAGATATTATTTGAAATAATAAATAGATTAGAAAAGCAAATATATGCGTTTTATGGCAAACAGTTGCCAAGTGGAGGGATTATAAAAAGATGGCTAGAAAAAAACCAGAAATAATTACGATTGCATCAATTAAAGGTGGGGTTGGTAAAAGTACTACCAGTATAATATTTGCAATATTATTGGCTCAAAAGTATAAAGTATTACTGATAGATATGGATACTCAAGCTTCTACTACTAGTTATTTTTATGAAAAAATAGAGAAGAGAAATATGGACTTAAGAAGCAATAACATATATGAAGTTTTAATAGATAAGTTGAATATCAACAGTTCAATTTTAAACGTTGAAAATAATTTGGATTTAATACCTAGTTACTTGACTTTACATAGTATAAATGCATTTGGATATAAGCATGCTTTTAGTGAATTTAAGTTAAAGAATGACCTTAAATATTTAGATGTTCAATATGATTATATAGTAATTGATACTCCACCAAGTTTGGATTTTACATTAACTAGTTCTTTAATTTGTTGCAATTATTTAATAGTACCAATGACAGCAGAAAAATGGACAGTTGAAAGTTTTGATCTCTTGAAATTTTTTATGGACAAAATAGCTTTAGAACTTCCTATTTTTTTTGTTATTACTAGATTTAAGAAAAATAATACACATAAGAAATTATTAAAAATGATTCATTCCAAAAATAATTTTTTGGGAGCTATATCAGAACGAGAAGACTTGAATAAAAGGATAGCAGAAAATAATATTTTTGATTTTGAGAAGGATTATATAAAAGAATATAAGAATTCCTTAATTAATTTTTTTGCAAAAATTAATTAATTTGAAAACTAGTTCAACAGGTTGAACTAATATAAATATAATTTAAGGGGCTAAAAATGAAAAATGACAAAAGTGTAAAGATTTATAAAAGAGATATTGATTCAAAAGGCAATGCATTACTTAGTGAATCTAATAATAATGAAGAAAGTGTAGAAGCAGTGCATTATAGTACATTAAAAAAGAAATTATACATAAATCTTAGAGAAGGAATCTATAATAAAATAGAATGTATGAAGATACTAAAAGAAATAAAAGATAATGAGTATTATAAATTAGATGGTTATAAAAGTTTTGATGCTTTTATAAAAAATTATAATGTTGCAAAAACTCAAGCTTATAATTATTTAAAAATTGCAGCAGCTTTAGAAGAGGGTTTATTAGAAGAGAAGTTTGTCTTAGAAAATGGATTTAGACAAATATTAAGTTTGTTGAGGGATAAACAAGGTAAAACAATAAAAAGGTCAAAACAAAATCCCATCAAACCTTTAAGATTTCAACTTAAAAGACAAGAAAGTTATGATTTTTATAAAAAAAATGCTAAGTTTACTAGTTTTTTATTGGACAAACTATTTCAATCTAAACAAGATTTAATTGAAGAGTTTTTAAAAGAATTTGAAAGTTTAAGAGGCTAAGTATAAAGATTGTATACGAGATGTAATATATAAGATATAAAATTTGATAGTAATATTTTAAATATATAGTATTAATATTTTTTTTGTTATAAATTGCTTGATTTTATTTAGAATATGTTGTAACTTGTTATTGTTGGGTATCTAGTCTATTCACTAGATCATCCTTGTAGTTTTACAATCAAAGATTTTAAATCTTAGTCAACATTTTTTGATGTTGATGCATGCAGTTTAAAAGGCAGAGATTTAAATCCCTGTTAACAATTTTATTGTAATAATATAGTTGTTAACAGGGATTTAAATTTTTTGTTTCAAAATTAGTACAATTTATTATCTATAAATCTTCATTTTTTTGTTAAAAATATTGCAAAACAAAGTAGTTTTTATTACTATTATTTAATATAAAATTACTATAAGGAGATTGAATATGACAAATATGAATAAAAAAATTAATAATGGAGTAAAAAGAATGAATCAACAAGATTTATACACCCAACAAGTTATTAAAGGTTTAGAATCTTTTATTCCAATACCGGATTCTGATAATAATAAACAAATTAATGTAAGTAAAATGAGCAAAATATTTCAAGTTTAATATTAAAGTAGATTTTTATATTCAACGTGTAGGATTAAAAAGATTTGGTGCTAGTGAAGTTGGGAGTATATTTCTTGGTGGTGAAGCTGCTTCTGAATTTAATTGTAAGTAGAGTACTTAAATCTTTTGGGAAAGAAGTTCCATATAAAGACAATTTGCATATTAAAAAAGGTAAAGCATTAGAAAATTTAGGATTTGATGAGTTTTTGAGTATTTATTCTGATAATATACAAATTTTACATAAAAACAAATATGCTAATGGGATAGACAAATATAATTACTTTAAACGAGTAGGTAGAGGAGATAATCTTGTTGGTGCAACAATAGATGGTTGGTTTGTAAATAATCAAGGTGAAGTAGAGATATTAGAGATTAAATGTAGTGATAGTACTTATTTAATATCAGCTGTTACAGAGTACAATCGAACAGGTAATTTTTTAGATAGTAAATATTTCTTTAAATATTATGTTCAAACACAAGTGCAACTTGCATGTACTAGCTTATCAAAATGCTTTTAATTCTTATCAAAATGCTTTTAATTCTTATCAAAATGCTTTTAATTGGTGATGAGCCTGTTAATTGTGTTATAGAAAGCAATAATAGATTGATAGGGAAAATGATGATTTATATTACGGTATTGGATATGGAAGTTAAGCGTATTTGTAATCTTCTAAAGAATGATAATTCTATTGAGATTGCAAATATTGATATAGAAAATTTAACTAATCATACAAAATTATTACTACAAGATAGTAAATATTATTCAAGCCTGGCAGAATTAAATTATAAAGATGAGTTTATAAGTTTTATCAATATTGTTAATTTAAATATTGGTTCTGAAGAGCGAGAACTTTTAGAGAAACATTTAGTTGATATTCAATCTAAGCAGACAGAAATAAAAAAGAAAGAGCATGCTAAAGAATTATATGCACTTACTAAACAAGATAAGGATGTTCTTAAAGATATATTTGGTAAGTTATCTATGGATTTTGAATTAACAGATAATATTGTTTATAGATTAGGAAAGAATATATTTGCGTTAAATTTAGGTAAACGTGCTATTAAAGATAGGTTTAAATTAATTACGGATCATTATGCTTATTATGATATTAATGATATTAGTGCTAATCGTAAGTTCTATATATCTAATCCTGTATCTTCTATCTTATATGCAATTTAATGGGAGGTGGAACAGATGATTATACATCTAATAATCTTTATTTTAATAATTTTATATCGTATGTTAAAATGTATATACAAGTGTTTAAGAAATATTATTAAAAAATATGTTTATGACTATCATACAACAAAAGAATATGATGAATATTTAGGTAACCTGTATTGTGATCTCCACAGAATAGAAATCAGACGTAGGCTTTATGATGATGGGGGTTTTGATGTCTGACATTAATAACATCACATTATCATGACGCTTAGTGAAAGATTCATTTTTATCTTATAGTAGTACAAATTTAGCTATACTAAATTTTTCTATAGCTAATAATATTAAAGTCAAAAGAGAAGGTGAGTGAAGAGATAATGCACAATTTTTTAATTGTGTATTATTTGGTAAGCGATCAGAAACTCTTATTCATTTTCTTAGTCAAGGCAAACAAGTTGTTGTTAATGGATCTATGAAATATGAGTATTATAAGGATAAACATAGTGGAGTTGATAAAATTAAAAGCATTATTTTTGTAGAGCAACTGAGATTGTTTGGTACAGATAGTAAGCATTATAATCCTAAAGTTGATATTCCTGCTCCTGTTCCTAATCCTACTTGTGAATTTAATGAAGATATTCCTTTTTAGAAGTTTATAAATGAAGTTTGGATTATATAGAAGGTTAAATGATATATGAAATTACAACAAAATGATAATAGATCTATTGTAGAGATTAGACATTGGGGGTTGTTACTTTTGATCTTTCCATTATTACATAGCATCACTTACAAAGAACAAATTTGATTTTAATGATATTAATGATAATTATTATCAATTTGTTAGTTTAGGTTATATGAGGATTAATTATTATATTTTAAATCCATGTAGAATCTTAAGTTTTTTTGTTATTAAACGAGATGTTAGTGTTGAGGATAAAGATTATAAATGTTTAAAAGATGAATTTGAGATAAGGGAAGTTAATATAAAGAATACTCTAGGATCTCATTTTATGTCAACAAATAATACAGAAGTTTTATATGATCCTCTTTTTCTTAAAGATAGAGGATAAGAATATCATCTTAAATCTAAGCGTATATTTAGAAAAATATGAATTCCCAAAATATATTGATTATCTCCATATATGTATTCATTGTTAAAAGGCTATATGCCTTTTTTTATGCTTACATTATTATGTTAAATCTTGATTTTTGTTAAATTAATTGTATACTATGTATTGAGGTATTTTTTTACCTATTTTTAATCTTTATTTCTAAAATAAAAAATTTTAACAAAGAGAATTGTAACTTCTTTTTGTTAGTTTGTAGTAATATATTGATTTAATGTTATGTTTTTATAGATTATATAGCAATACATGAAATATACAATATTATTTAAAAGCATCTTTAATATCATGATATGCTTTTAATTTACTTGCTTTTGATAGTTCATAAACATTATCTATTTCAGTTGTTGATGCATATTTCATTGGTTCTTTAATTTCAAATGAATTGTAACCTTTACTTTTAAGTGTTGCAATAAATATATTTCTACATATATGTAGTGATTGACGATGTTTAAATCCTGATTTTGTTAGTAATTCTTTAAATTGTTTTGAAATTTCACTTATATTTATTCTATTATCTTTAAATCGATGTTTACTTTTTTGAAATAGATAAGTACGTCTTGAATCTTGTCCTTTATTTTTAAAATGAAGTTTATGAATTTCCTCTATGGATTCAAATTCAGATTTACTTATTACTACTTCTCTTATGCAAATATTACTTTGCTTCTTAGCAACATTTACACGTAAACTCTAAAACACATCACCATTATTGTTTGTTTCTCTTACTATGTCATCAAGCCTTGTATTTTGAATCTCTACTCCCCTACAACCTGTAATTTAGAGTATATGAACAAACCATCCCTGAGATTGGATCTATTTGTTTAAGTTTGTCTATACTTTTTTTACTAATCTTATGGTCTTATCATTTAAATAAAATCTTATTGGTATTGATTTAGATTTAGGATTGTTTTTAGTTTGTAATAATTCTCTCTTATATTGCCTTGTTTCTTTAAATAATATTGAATTTTGTTTCTTTAGTTCTTTGATATTTTTGCTTTTAATATTTCATATTCTTTCATGTAATTTATATGTTAACTAAATGCTATAAAATAAGTAAATTTATATATAAATATGTTAGCAAATACTATAAAATTTAATCTTTATACTTTCTATATTTCATTTTAACAACCCATATATTTACAATGAGAGACATCTTTCTTCTTTTTTTTAACTTGTCCTTCTATGTTAACTTCAAGTTAACAATTTGTTTACTTATTCCTTTTATTTAATCCTTTTGTTTACCCTTTTACTTTTATCAAAATATCTCTATACTTTCTTTCTTAAATTTTATTTTTAAATTCTTTTTTTTATTGTTGTTTATATATTGACAATATTAGCTATTGCACATACTTTTTACATTTGTTGCAAAATCATTTAGCTTATTGTCATCGATTTGATTATTAAAATACCCTTTTATTAGGGTTTTAAATTGATCTTTGCTATTAGCCTTCTCTCTTGTACATGGTGTAACTTCATTATGTATATGATCAAGGATAGGATTTATCTTAGATATGTCTAGTTTTAAAAATTCATTAAAAGTAGATTCATTATTTAGAGCTTCTTTGAAAAATTCTAATGCTTTTTTTTGATCGTCACTTAGTTTTTCTTTTAAAAGCATTTCTGGATTTTTTTGTTTTTCTTTTAACTGTTCTTCGGTTAAATCCTTTTTATGTTTGTCTTCTTTATTTTGTGTATTGGAACTAGATTGTTTACAATTGTTTAACAATAGAATAATTATTAAAAATAATATATTGAGTTTATTCATAAATATCTCCTTTTTTTATTTAATGAATGTTTATTTATAGTCAACAATATAAATCATTATTTGCATATTGTAATAAAATATAACGTTTATATTAATTATTCGATAATGAATATGTTTAATGAAGATATATAGCGATTATTATATTGTATGAATTACCTTGATTATTATTTGATTAGCAACTACGAGTTAGTAGTTGCTAAATGTTTACTTATTTTTGATTAATAATTTGTTTTGTTAATAATTTTTAGTCTGTCAATAATTTAGATATATTTTTATAGATTCTACTATTTTTATCTTCAAGTATGTCTTTCATTATTTGAAATTTTTTTTCATTAGTATCATGGTCTTTAATTAGTGTATATATCAAAGACTCAAAAAATGAGCTTACATGGTTAACCGGGAAACCTCCAGTTTTATTTCCATACAGCCTTGCATCATATTGACGGCTGGTTTTGTATTCGTTATATAAATATTGAGCAAAAGCATTTTCTACATATTGCATAATAGTCATATGATTGTTAAGGGTTTTTACTTTCTTATCTAGACAATTATATGCATTAATGAAGGCCTTACTTAATTCTTTTTGTTTTTGTATTTGTGCCTTATCTAAAATCCAAGTACGAAAGATTTCGTATTTGTTTATTGGATCTAGAGATTTTGCATTATCTTTATATTTTATTGTGAGATTTTTTTGTGCTAGACCAAACCCGTACATTAATAGATCAAATCTATTTTTTTCCTTAGTATCTGAATTGATTTTTTGTAGGGTAGATTCATCTGTAGATCTCGTAATTTGGGAAGCATCACCATTTGCTTGAGTTGGGTTTTTTTGAATTGCAACCATACAAAAATAATATAATGCAAAGTATCAATATACTTTTTTTTATTCATAAAATATTCTCCTCGTTCTACGAATTATACATTATATTTTTATTTGAGTATATGTTTATAGTCTTTTTTTAGTTGATTTTGTAAAATTATTATTTTGTTATAGAGTTTATGTTAAGCTGAATTAATTTTTGTTAAATTATAAGGTTGAAGAGATATGAATAAAGTCAAGAAATCATTTGATGATTATATTGTGTATTTTAATGAAGGTAAGCTTAGTGATGCACAAATTAGTAAAGAGATGGGTGTAAATCGTGCTAATGTATGTAAAATAAGGCGTAGATGGGAGTCTAGAGAAAGCAATAATTTAGAAGAACATCCAAAAGTAACAATTAGTGAAGAAACTCTAAATAATGTGTTAATTTGTGCATCAGAGCATAATGCACAATCAGGTAGTATTAGAAGCCAGCTTCATATGTCTAGAAATAGATTGGGATTAGAATTTATTGCTTCATTTAATAGTTATTTAGATTTGGAATTTAAATCATACAATAACGAAATAAAGGTATTAGAGAGCAAAATTGAAAGACTGAGAGAAGGAATTGATAATGAAGACGAGCAAGATCTTAATAATAATCTATGTGAACTTGACGAAGTTAAACGAGCAAAAGAATTTAAAAAAATGGAGTTGTATTATCAAGCTATGCTTAAATTAAAAGCAACTGATTTTGAATCACAAGTTAAATTTAAAATTTAAAAGGATTATTTTATGAATATATATGATCTATCTCTTTTTAAGTCTATGCAAAGGGAATATAAGCGTAAATTTGGGATTGATATTGCGTCTTTTATTAAACCAAAACCAGTAGTTGTTGATTTTAAAAGTTTTGGAAAAAAGTTCTTAAATAAAAAACAACGTAAAGTGTTACTTAATATTGAAAAGAATAATCAAAACGAAGTTATTTTATCAGGTGGGATTGCAGGTGGTAAAACATTTTTGGCTTGTTATTTATTCTTAAAAACTTTACTTAAAAATAGGCATCTTTATGAGAAAGATACCAATAATTTTATATTAGGGAATTCACAGAAATCATTAGAAATTAATGTTACAAGACAGTTTAAAAAGCTTGCTAATATACTTAAAATACCTTTTGTTCCCAAATATTCAAATACGTCATATTTTGCGATTCTTTAAAAATTAATTTATATAGTGGTGATCAAGTAAGAGATTTTGAAAGATTTAGATGATCGAATTCTGCTGTTATTTATGTTAATGAAGCAACAACACTACATAAAGAGATATTAAAAGAAGCGCTTAAGAGACTGAGAATGAAACCAGAATTTATTATTTTTGATACTAATCCTGATCATCCAGAGCATTATTTTAAAATAGATTATATTGATAATAACACAGTATATTCTACATATAATTTTATAACATATGATAATGAGACAATCGCAAAGGAATTTATAAAGACCCAAGAAGAAATTTGTAAAAACTTGCCAACATATAAATCCAGTGTACTATTTGGCGAATGGGTTGCAAATAATGATTCTATATTTAGTAATATTAATCTTATTAAAGACTATGAGTTTAAAAGTCCTATAGCGTATTTAGATTCAGCATATAGTAGTGGTGGAGATAATACTGCTCTTTGTGTTTTAGAGAAGGTATCGGATAAGTATTATGCATTTATATTTCAAGATCAGAAACCAGTTGTTGATCCATATATTATGAATACAATAAAGGTAATAATGGGGAATTTAAATGTTAATACACTTTATATTGAAGATAGAGATGATATTAAAGGATCTGGGGCTTTGACACGTGAATATGTTAGACTTCGAGATAATATTCAAAATTATTTTAGAATTGCACCAACAAGACCTAAAACAGATAAATACGCAAGAATTGTTTCTTTATTAACACCATTTACTTATAACAAGATGCATTTATTAGATTATAGTAGTCGTTCTGTATTTAGTAATATTTATTCATATAATGGAGATGGCAAAGTTCATGATGATGCTCTTGATGCATTATCAGCAGCATATTTAATTATATCTTTAAATTATCGTGATAGAAGTCGACATTTTACTAAATTTACTTTCATTTAGCTTATAAATTATTATATAATAATTATATAAGGAAATTCTTTATGGAGTATATGCAAATGGAACCTGTAATTACTAGGCAGATGGTACTAAATGAGCTTGTAAAAGCGGGTATTAATAGAGAGATTGCTGACGATTTGTCTTATAGATACTATAAAAATGAACTTACTATTAAAGATCTTCAATATTTAGAAAGTAATTTTAATCTTAAACTGGAAATATTAGAGCGTGGTTTAAAGGCTGATATTAAAGAGCTTGATAATAAAATTGATATTATTGAAAATAACTTAAATAACAAAATTGATACTAAATTTACAGAGCTTGATAATAAAATTGACAAAGTAAGGGACGAATTAAAATCAGATATTACATCTGTAAGTCATGAAGTTGTTCTTATAAGAAAAGATATGGAAGTGAACAAAATGGAACTTAATAGTAAATTAAAATTGCATGCTTGGATGTTTGGAACCATTATTACTTTAACTATAGGAATTTTATTAACTCTGATATTTAAATAAGTAAATATTTCTTTTATCTAAAAAATAGGTTTAATTTTTTTGCAATTTTTTATAATTTTTGCTTTTTTTAGCAAAAGTAAATAATTGATCTATAATTATTTATTGTATATTCAATAAGGTTAAATAAGGTTGATGTGTTGGAGAGATAATGAAATACAATTATAAAATCAATTCTTATGAATTATACAGACATTCAATATTTTTCAGGAATTATATAAATAATGTTGGAGAAGACGTCCTGCACAATGGAATCAACTTAGAAATTGTTTATAGAACTGCTTTAGGTGGTATTGAAGATATGTTAGATAATCTAAAAGTAAAACTTAAAGAAGCACTATTGAATTGTATTATATATTGATGAGATGTGATGGTTGAGTAGGCGAAAGGTAACAATTTGTGGGTTCGATAGCAAATTTAGGTAAAGGATTTTTAGATGTTTTTGTGAGTTTTGGCGATATGATTACAGGGACGTTGGGGATAAAAGCGGAAACAAAGAAATCAGATATTGGGAAATATTTTACTGATATTGAGAAGACTATGCAGGCTACTAAAGTAAAATTGAACGAAATTTTAAATAAGAATGGGAATTATGAAAAAATTAAAACGGTTGTTGAGCAATTTATTACTGGGATTTTGGATAAGATAGCAGAAGGAGCTAAAATAGCATCAAGCGGGACTGAAAGTGGTGATGCTATTGGTGGTGCTCCTGCTACTGGTCAGGATGCATCACCAGCAGATGTTACAAGTGTAAATGCATTAGTTAAAGGAATTAGACAGATAGTTGGAATAGTTTTTAAAAAGGGTGAGGGTAATCCAGAAGCTACTAAGACAGTAGAAAATGAGAAGAAATCAATTGGTAAATTGTTTGGTGCCAAGGCTAATAGTGAAGAAGCACAAGCCGCAGCGGCAAGTGCATCAATAGGGGCAGTAAGTGGAGTTGATATATTGCAAAGCTATTGCTAAATCTGGTGAGGCTGCTAATAATGATGTTGGTATTGATCAAGCAAAAAATGCAGTAGGAATTGCATCTGCAAAGAAAGAAGATAATAAAGATCTTAGTGATTCTGTAAAAAAAGATTCTATTATAGCAGCAGGAATAGCTTTAAGAGCAATGTCAAAAGGTGGTAAATTTGCGGCTAAGGCTGAAGAGAAAGCAGCAAATGCAGTAAATGGAGCAGTAGCAAGTATAGTAAATAAGGTATTAAGTACATTGATAGTAGCAATCAGAAATACAGTAGATGAAGGATTAAAAGAGATAAATAAGGTGTTAGGAGAGATTAAACAAGGAGAAGGGTCTGTTGCCAAAATTAATGAATAAAAGAATAAGATAATTAGTACAATTTAGAATATAATTAAATTTTTTCAAATAAAAACTTAGTTAATGAGAGCGATAGGGCTCTCTTTTTTTATTTGCAGTATTGTGTATGTTATATAAATTATTTCTATATAAATCATATTTTTTTCTTCTAGTTCTTAAAAGATAAGCTAAGTAAATAAAAGAAAAGTAAATAAGCTAGTAAGAAAGCTAAAAAGAAAGAAAAAATAATGAGGCGAAGAAAATGAAGAGAGAAGTAAAAGAAGGAGAAATAAAAGGGAAGAGAGATAAAAAAGTAGAGGGAAAAAGAAGAGTAGTAATATTAATGATGGTGATGATGATAGTGATGGGATATAATAGTGGGGAAGGAATAAAGGAAGGAGAGGAAGGGAAAGCAAGGAAGGGAGATGGGAGTGTAATTGATTTAAAGGTAGTAAGTAAAAAGATAGGAGAGGCTGTTGTTTTTGTAGAAGATGTCAAGGAAGTTTATACTTTAGTTAAATCTATTGACGAGTTGGCTAAAGCTATTAAAAAGAGAATTCAAGCAGGTGGTCTTCAAGATGATAATGATAATTTAAATGGAACATTGCTTGCAGGGGCATATCAAATAATGTCTGATGCGGAGTCTAAATTGGCAACATTGGAGGGTAAAGCTGAAAAATTTGTTGGGATGAAGGATAAAGTTACTTCTGCGAAGCAGAAAAGTACGGCATTTTTAAATAAATTGAAATCAGAAAATGCTACTCTTGGTGTGGCTTCAGCAGCTGTTTCTAGTGCTAATGCAAAGGAAGCCATAGATAGGAACAATGGTTCTAAAACTAAAGGCGCACAAGAACTTGTTGATTTAAATATAGAAATCGATGGGTTGTTAGCTACTGCTAAATCTTTTGTATCGGATGTAATTAAAGAGCTTACAACTTCTGCTAAAGATGTTGTTGTTAATCCTTAATGATAAGGAAGATAGAGTATAATTATAAATTTTTTTATAAAAAAGTTGGTGAAGAGAGCTTAGCTTATGTTTAGCTCTCTTTTTTATTTATAGTTAAACAGATAAAAAAAAATAGGAATCGACAAGAGTATAGTATGATAAAAAATGAAATAAAATGTAAGAATGAATAGAATAGTAAAGGGAATAATGGTAATGATGGTGATGATAGTGATGGGATGTAATAGTGGGGGAGTAGCTGGAGGAGAGGAAGGAAGAATAAATTTTTGCAGTCATTAGTTAATGTGAGTAATGAATTTTTGAATGTTTTGGGGAAATGGTGGGGAGTGTATCGGGATTGAATGTTAATTCAAAGAAATCAAATGTAGGGAAATATTTTAAGACAGTGCAGGGTACTGTGCAAGAGATAAAGGATGGACTTAATAAAATTGTTGCTGAAATGAAGGCAGAAAAGAATCCTAATGCAGAGGCTATTGAGAGTGCAGTTAAAACATTAGTTGAGAGTAAACTAGATAAGATAATTGGTGGAGCAAAGGAGGCAAGTGATGCGATAGGAGTAGAAGGTAGTGAACTAATTGGTAATGTTGCTGCTCATACAATTCCTGTGGGTATTAAAGGTGAAACTGCAAACTTAATAAAAGGCATTGGATCAATTGTAGATATAGTGCTTAAAGATGAAGGTAATGCTGAGGCTGGAGATGATAAGAAAGCTACAGATGGTTCTACTGTGAGAACTGGGGGTAATGCTGCTGATAATGAAGCGGGTAAGTTATTTGCTTCAGATAATGCTGGTGATTCTGCTGAGAAGGCTAAGAAAGTGGCGGCTGATGCAGCAAAAGCAGTTGGAGCAGTCACTGGTGCTGATATTCTAAAAGCTATGGTTAAATCTGGTGGTGATGCTGTAAAATTGGCTAATGGTAATGCTGCAGCTGGTACTGCTAAAAAAGATGCAGGAATAGCAGGGGCTATAGCATTAAGAGCTATAGCAAAGAATGGTAAGTTTGCTAATGGTAATGCTGATGATGATAGTGATGGGATGTAATAGTGGGGGAGTAAGTGGAGGAGTAAAGGATCCAGAGAAAGTATTTTTAAGTGAAATGGTAAATTTAGGTAAAGGATTTTTAGATGTTTTTGTGAGTTTTTGGGATATGATTACAGGGACATTGGGAATAAAGGCGGATACGAAAAAAAGTGATATAGGAGCTTATTTTACTAAGATTGAGAATACTATGAAAACAGTGAAAGAGAAATTAGGGAAGATTTTGGAAGAGAATGGGAAATATGAAAAAGTGAAAGGTAAGGTAGAGGAATTTATTGGGACGATAAGTAAGATCGAAGAGGGAGCAAAGGAGGCAGCAAAGGGTGCTACAAGTGATACTGCTATTGGTGGTGCTAATAGTGCAGGACAAGCAGCAGTGGCAGCTGACAAAAATTCAGTTATTTCGTTATTAAAAGGAATAACTGCAATAGTAGGAGTAGTGTTGAAAGATAATGAAGGTAGTGCGGATGCTAACAAAACAGGGGATGATAAGAAAGATATTGGCACACACACTGTTTGTTAATGATGCTGGTAAGGCTGATGCCAAAGAGGAAAATATTGCAAAAGCATCAGCAAACATTGGAGCAGTAAGTGGGTCTGATATATTGAGGGCGATAGCGAAGTCAAAAGAAGATCCTCAAGTTGATAGTACTAATGGAATTGAGAAAGCTGGAGATGCTGCAGAGATAGCAATTGCTCCAGTTGTTGCTGATAAGAAAGAGATTAAAGAGGAATCAGCAAAGAAAGATACAGTAATAGCAGGAGGGATAGCATTGAGAGGTATGGCAAAGGGAGGAGAATTTGCGGCTAAAAATGGTGATGCTAAAGATGCAAATGCAGTCAATGGAGCAGTAGCAAGTGCGGTAAAATAAGGTATTAAGTACATTGATAATAGCAATCAGGAATAGAGTAGATGAAGGATTAAAAGGGATTAGTGAAGTATTAGGAGAGATTAAGCAAGGAGAGGGTTCTGAAGCTAAAGTTAAGGCTAATTAATATGTGAATTAGTTAGTATATATAATAGACATATGTGATAATTATTAGGTAAAAAGGCTGGTAGAGGGAGCAATAAAGCTCTCTTTTTTTATTTTCAAGGTTGTATGTGTTATATAAATCATATTTTTTTGCTTCTAATCCTTCAAAGAAAAGCTATAAAAAAGCGAAAAAGAAGAAAAACAAGGAGGCAAAAAGAATGAAGAAAGGAATAAAAGGTGAAATGATAAATATAGTGATGATAATGTGTTTGATGGTGGTGATGGGATGTAATAGTGGGGGAGTAAAAGGAGAAGAGGGAAAAGGAACACAAGGAATTGGAGGTTTGGGTGAAGTAATTTCACATTTAAGGGAAGGATTTTTGGAGGTTTTTGTATCTTTTGGAAATATACTAAAAGATACATTTGGTCTTACTTCAAATACAACTAAGAAAGAAGTTGGTGAGAGGTTGGGAAAGATTGGGGAAGCAGTAGAGGTAGCTAAAGGCAAATTAGAAGGTATTAAGGGAACTGAGCAGTTTAGTTTAATGAAAGACAAAGTTGATAGTGTAATTACTAATGCAGTTAATATTTTGAAAAAGTTAGTTGAAGGAACAAAAAAATTTAAGGAAGCTACTGATGGCGCTAATGGTAAAATCGGAAATGCTAATGGTACTGAGGATGCAGTGCAGGCAGATATAGCAAGTGTCAAGAGTCTTGTTGAGGGAATTAATATGATCTATGAAGCAGCTAAGGAAGTTAAAGTTGATTCAAAAGGAAATGCTGATAAGACAATTGCCGACTCTAAAGCAATTGCAAAGTTATTTAATGATACTGCTAGTGCTGATGCGACTGGTTTAAAAGCGGCTAATGTTGCATTAAATTCGTCAAGTGGTGCAGATATATTGGCAGTAATTGATTCAGCTAAGAATGGAATAAATGCGCCTGCTGGCCAAATTAGTGCTGCAAAAAATGCTTATGACATTGCAGTTGCTATTAAAAATAGTGCAGATGCAGGTGCTGATGTTAGGGAGAAAGGGTCAGTAATAACAGCTGGTTTAGCATTAAGGGCAATGGCTAAGAATGGCAAATTGGCAACTCATGCTAATGTACCAGCAGAAGGACTGAATGCAGTATTAATAGGAGCAGTTAGTAAAACTGTAAATGAGATAGTGTCTACTATAAGAAGAACAGTTGATAAATGTTTAAAAGATGTTAATGATTGCATAAAAGAAGATTTTAGTAGTGTAGTAAAATCCTAATTAGTATAGTATTGTAGTACCTTAAACTATTATTTATTAGGGAGTTAAGATTTTTATAAATTTTGACAAGCAGGAATGCCTTGTATGTAAGTATTTCTGCTTTTTTATATTTGCTTTGTGTAAGTTTATACCGTAGTTTATACTGTTTATATTTAGTAGCTATAGTTTACTTTTTCTAAATTATTTGCTACTGTTTTCTTAATTATTAAATTCAATACCCTAATACCTTATTTACCGAATTTACTCCTGCTGCCTTATCCCTACAACTTCATTAATTGAAGAACCAAACGGTGATTAATAAATTATATATATGTAAATGTAATGTGCACACTTCTCTCTGTAATCGTGAGGGGAGGTGTTATAATTGTTAATTATATGTTACTTGATTGATGCATATGTTCTAATGAAAAATATTCAGTTTATTGTATAAGATTGTATGATTATAAAAGTATAGTTTGTTCATAGTTATACAATTGTGTAAAAGATAATAAATTATAAAAGCAAATTTTAATTTACACAAAATACTTTAATCATTTGAAGAGATTTAATGATGCTAATTTACAGTGTTAATTTTAGTATAGAAAAAAACATACAGAAACTCGCAAAAATCTAATACCTTACTTAATAAGTGTATATTAAAAATGTAAAAAAGTTTAGTGATATTAAAATTTTGTTATTGAATGCAGATAATGGAATATTTGTACTATTTAACATTAAGATGTTATTATGTAGTAAAATCAATCATTTTTTTAGGTTTAATTTTTAAAAATATTTTTTGTACTAATGATTATGGATAAATGTGTTTGTTTATAAAAAAGTGTAAACTATTTGCAGTATTTATATGTAAATTTTAAATGAATTAATAAAAATTAAGTTTTCAAGACTATTGAGTGAAGTAGGCTTACTTACAAGTTTGATACTTTTGTATTTTGGATGTTTTAAAATGGATTCATAAAAGTAAGAATTGTCCTTTTTGTTTAGAGATTAAAGAATAATAGAATAAATATATTCTAAATGTTTAGTAGTTATATTTGCAAGAAATAATTTTTTGAGAATACGATTAAGTTTTATATAAATAATATTAAACTTATGTTTTTTTAGGAAATAAATAGCATTTATAATGAGTGAGGAGTTGACCAAAGTATGATTTCTAATTTGTAAATTGGATGATGATGTGTAAGTAATAGTATCATGTGTGTAATTAGTGATAGTAAAATTTTTTTGGTGAATTTAAAATAATGTTGAATGTTATAAGGGAATAGGTAATTTAATAGTAATAAAATGTTATAATTTAAGATATTACTATTATTTTACACACTAAATATGTTTTATCCAGTCTGAATTTTATTCAAATTGCTATATCTTTGTTATTAACTTAAAAGGAGAAGAAAATGAAATCCAAGAATAAATATTTGGCTTTGGGATTACTTTTAAGTTTTATCAATTGTGATTTATTCATGAACGATGAAATTAAAGAGAAATCTCTAGGTTTGTTTGATAAGGTGCATTCTGTCTTAGATGCTAGTGCCAAGTCTATTAGTAGTAATAAGAATGGTAAGTTTTCACAAGATGTGGTATCAGGTGATATAACTAGTGGTCTTCAGAATGATGTGCAAAAGGATATTCAAGTTGCATTATCAAGTACAACATTTGAAACTGGTGAAGCAAAAATACAAAAACAACAAGATGTAGAGAGTGAAAATTCAATAACTAAAGTTTCAAAAGTGTATAGTAATGTTATAAATGGCTTGACTGGGGGAAAACCTCTTAGAGGCACAGAGAAAGAAGTAAATTATCCAAATGTTGATGACGGAGAAGCAACATCTGTTGAGATTCATCATAATTCATATCTAAATGGATTTGGAAGTACTTCAAGTAGTTCTATTCAAGGTGAAATTTGGGATTCAAGTAACTTCTTTGAAGTCACTTATAATTCTGCATATAACTCTGAACCTGAGCTAAGTGGACAAAACAGTTTGAGTGAGGATTATTATGAGGAAGATGATGATGACTATGATAACGAGCATGAGAACAGCTATGAAGAAGATGACGAAGATTATGAAGGTTATTATGATAACTATGATAAAAAGGAAAGTGAAGAAAAATATGATAAAGATGAATATGATGAAGAAGAGGAGAGATTAGATAGGGAATATAAATTACGTTCAAAAAATACCAAAGATAGTGTAAAAAAAGCATTTAAATTAGCTATACAAATAAAAAAAGATTGGGGAACAGTTGAATTCCATAAAACAAAGCTAAACCCTATTTATGGTATAAGAGCGACAAGTGATGAAAAACAAAAGTCTCAAAGAAAACTGTCTAAGTTTAATAAAAACAAATTAATAGAATCTCTAACAAAATTTTTAAATGCAATTGAAGAAAGTTTGAATAATGCTGACGCTCTTACGAATATTCCTGAATATCCTGGTAGTTTTGCAAAAGACCTACAAGCAAAGGCAAAATTAGATAGACTTAAAACAGAAATAAAGACTTTAATATCAAAGGTTCAAAAAAGTAATAAAACTAATTATCAATCCTATGAAGAAATCGGTTCATCCATTGCATCATCTCCAAAAATTAAAAGTGAGTTAAAGCAAGTATTAGCATTGCTTTACAGTCTTACCGGTGCTAGATAGAATTTATTTTTTAAATTAAGTTGTAAGTAAAAATTATTAAGATAGGCTATGAGTAGGGCCTATCTTAACTTGTTAAAGGTATAATGAACACTTTAAAAAGAAAAAGCTTATGGTTTTTGTGGGGGTTTGGTATAAAGACTAATATAGTGTGTTATAGCTTTTCTAATAAATTAAATCATAAAGATCGATTCCTTGATATTTTGCTAAATATAAAATATTAATCATCTATTGAATAATTTTATGAATATTTTCTCTTAATACTTTCTAATATGTGCAATAATTTTTGTTATATTTAATGTTGATGGAATTTTTTTAAGATATTTGATCTCTTATAGGCAGCAAATTTACCTTTCTTACTCATTGTCTTCAATGCAACAGCAGCTGCAAAGTTTGCATTAGTTTTTTCTCTATTATATAGTATTATAAAAAGGTCAAGATAGTGCAACATATGTTCTTAATGGAGTCAGGATGGTGCTGAGCAAAGAGCTGCTTCTGAGTTTATTGAAGAGATATTTAAAGCTGATGCATGGGTAATGATTAAGTAATTAGCTTCCCAGAATCATTAATATCTCTGTCACTAATATTTTCAGTTGTAGTTGTAGCATTTTTAATTTTATCAATCTACTAGTCAGGGTAAGAGTGCTAGAAATAATGATGGTAATAGTGCT
>NC_011258.1 GCF_000019705.1 Borrelia recurrentis A1
AATAACATTTTAAAGAACATAATTACTATATCTGCTTTAACAGCATTTATGTTTACTAGTTGTAATACCGATGGAACTTTGGCTATACCAACTAGTGGTCACAAAGATGGTGCAAGCGCTAAAACAAGCGGTGATGGTCCATCAAATAGTCCAAAACCTTTTGATATTGATAATGTTGGTAATGTTGATATTAATAATGATGTTAATTATGAGGCTAAACAACTAGCGGATATAATAACTGAACTTAAAGACAAAGTTGCAGCAGAAGCAAAGGTAAACGAAGGTCAAAAAGAGCCTGATGATACTCAATATGGTTTAAAAGACACTGTATTTAAATTAATAAAGGATGACAAGAATAAAACTTATGATGATGCTGAAAAGCAAGATACAAGATATAGATTTTATGGGTCTTTGAGCTGGAAAAAAGAAACAATTGAAGGCCTTGGAGAAGTGCTTACAGAAATAGGTAAAAATGCAACTTATAAAGATACTTGGCCTAAAAATCTTGTAGGGGTAGGAGAAAAAGTACAGGGAGTAATGCAGGTTGCATTTAAAGAAATAGAAGACAAAAAAAGATAATCTTAATACTCTAAGCCTTGAAAAAATAAATGAACTTAATGATAAAGTAAAAGAACTTGAAGAAGCAAGAACTACCTGGACAACATTTGTAGCTGATTTAATTAAAGATTATAAGGATGATAAAGATAGCATCAAAACTACTGTAAAAAATTTGGTAGATTACCTAACTCTAAAATACACTAATTCTCTTTCTGGGCTTATTAAAAGTAGTGAAAAGTTAGGGGAAGATATTAAGCAAATATTAAAATAAGTACAATAATATAAATAAATATATTAAATATTAAATTTTCAAATTACGGAAGAGAGGCAGAGCTTCTCTTCCATTTTATTATGTACAACTTGTAAACATTTATACATATAAATGCTAAATAAATTTTTAAATTATTTTATAAATTATATTGGTTTTTAAATAATATGATATATATTATTATATAATAATAATTATTATAATTTATCTTTTATGATATAATAACTTTAAGGAAGGAGAATATTTATGAGAAAAAATTTTTTTACAAACATTTTTATTTTATTTTTAATAACACTTATAATGGCTGGATGTAGACCTTTAAACAAAGAAGGCGGATATGGTGGTGCGGGTCAAAGGGATGGTGCATCAAAATCACAAGAAATAGATCTTATTCCACAATTAATTGATGCCTATTCACAATTAATACAATCAGAAGAAGATGATGAGGTAAATGGAGATGTGCAAAAAAATTTACAAAGTGATAAAGAGAAAACAGAACTTATAGCTTTAATAAAAGAAAAAGTCAAAACGGAAATAGAGGTGCTAACAAAATACAGCAACAAAATTGAAGATAATGAACAGTATGGGATGAAATGGGGAGTATTTAAATTTTTAATAGAGGATAACAACAAACGAAATATTCAATCTGCTGAAAATACGCTTGCAAGAAAACAACTTTATGCATCTTTAGAATGGAATGAAGATAGGCTTAGAAAATTTGGAACAATAATGAACGAGGTAGAAAAGTGTGATCGAGTCGTTGCAAAAACAATATTAGAAACAGGAATGAATTTTGTTCAAGGAAAATTTGAAAATGCAATAATTAGTATTGATGATAAGAGTCAAGATTTAGATAATTTAATTCTTAAGGAACTAAAGGATATTAAGAAAAATCTTGATCTAATTGATAGTTTTCGAAAACAATGGATCAGTTCTGTTGATAGCATTATTTCTGAATATGATTCTAATACTGGTGACATACAAAAAGATAGCCAAGCATTAGTAAATCGTGTAAATACTGAATACAAAGAAATATTTGAAAATAAAATTGATGAAATTAAAAAGGCAGTCGATGATATTCAAACTATATTAAAATAATTAAAATAAAACTTTACAAATAACTCAAATCTTATAGAGAGGAAATAACTTTTTTCTCTCTATTTTTATTGCAATTAAACATAAAATTACAAAATGACAAAGCATATTTTATTGTTCACCCAAACAATATATTATTTTATATAAATTTTGTTTTTTTATACTTTTTACTGTACAAATAATAATTAATCTTATATAATACATATTACATTGTAATACTTATTATATATTATATTATGCATATAATTTAACAAGTTTTAAAATTTGTGCTTCGTCCATTCAAAACAAACAACTTAACCATCAGCTGAGCATTTTTAGGCTGATGGGTGGCTTGACCTTTTTATGACAATATGTGGGAATTAGTTTCCTTGAATATTGTCATATGCTATTACTCATCATATAATAAAATTATTATATTATAATATTTTTATCAAAGGGCATAAAACCTAAATTATATTTTAACTCCCAAATTCCATCAGCAGCTTCATACATAGCTTTATATGCAGAATAAACCTCTTTTCCCGGTTCAACTATCTTTTTAATCTCATCAACCATCTTAACTTCGTCAAAATGTTTTTCGGCCAACAATATTTGATCCTTAAACTTTAAAATAACATCTTTTCTTTTATTCATTATATCATTTAATTGATCATATATTTTATTAATCTCTTCTGCAGATTTAAAATGAGCTAAGTTTTTGTCGTGTAAACATTTATATAAAAGATTATTAGTAAAAAATGTCATATCAAATAATTTATTAAGTAAACTTAGAAGTAGGCCTGTATATTTTTTGGTTTTAGGTTGTTTTATTTTAGTTGTTGATTTTACCATCATTTGTTCATGATAATGCTTATATGTTGCTTTTGGTATTTCTTCATCATCTTCATAATAAGTAATATTTGCTTCATTATTATATCTTGGTGGGTACCAATAAATACTAGACAGTTTCTCAAGCACTTTTTTTAAGCTATCAATAATATGATCATCATTTTCTAATGAGGTATAAATATAGTTATACTCTTCTGTTTTTTCATAATCTGATAATGATTTTATAAGTGTTTCAATTTCCTCAGTATTTTTTATAGTCTGATTAGGGTTAATTTTACATTGTTCCTTGTATTGATTTATGCTTTTCTTTAATCTAATATAAGCTTTATCTTTGGAGTCTAATGCATTATAGTTTTGAACTGGTGGGTTTGGCTTTGGTATTTCTGTTTTAATTACAGGTAAAGCAGAGGATAGTATGACGACAGGGGGAGGGATTATTACCTTTTTTGCAGGAGTCACTATTTTTTTTGATGACAGATCTATTTTTTTATTTTCCTGGCCATCTACATAATCACCTGATTTACAAGATATTGTTATAATAACAAATAAATATAAATTAATTTTAACTTCTCTCATATATTCTCCTTTTTTATGCCTATATCATTACAACACATAAATATAATAAACTTATGTCATATTAATATTATTAAAATATATCAAAATACCTATTCTAAACTTACCTCCATTTTTTCCTTCATTTAAAAAAGAATACAAAATTTAAATTATTTTGGTTTTATTATAATTTTACTTTTGTATTCAAAATTTCTAATAATAAATATTTAGTTTGCACGATTTACATTAGCATCATATAATATAATTATTAAAAATGCCAGTTGTATACGTTAATCATATAAAATTGGCTAATAATTATATTATGATTTTTTTATTTTTATAATTTAATTGAAGATAGTAGTTATAAATACTTAATAAACAAAAAAAATTTACTCGTCAATATATATCAGAGAAATTTCTTTATGAATAGCTTAGTACCATCATCATTAAAATTTGTTATCATAATTCCAGAAGCCAATTTGGATTTATCTAGTAAAACATTATTATAGTTAGTGAGATTCACTTTGCGCTTTGCAAGTAAGTTGCGACCTTTATTCAAGTTCAAAATAAAGTTTTTGATATTTTTTACCAAATTATTGTAAAGATGATTTGCTTTATTGATTCGTACTATACGTAAATTTTTTGTATTTTCAGTTAAAAGGGAATGTAAATTTACATTTTTACTATATACCTCATATGTCACAAAATCTAATTTTTCGAAACTAAATGGTTTATTTGTTTCTGGTAGCATTAATTCTTCATACTGTGTTGATGGTGGAAAATAACCTTCTAACAAGTTTTGTGATTGATCTTTTGCTTAATTTGCATACTCTTTTTGTTTTGTTGGTTCAACCGATGTATCTAGAGAATATCCAATAAACAAATTTGAAATACCTACAATAAAAAATAATATAAATATTTTCATTATTAAATAATCTCCTTTTATATAACAAGTAGATAATGAATAAATGATTAACTTTATTATTTTAAATAAAAGCAATTTATTAATGATTCTAATTATTATTGCTATAGTTAATATTATAATAAATTTATTTAAAATCTAAATAATAAATAATTAAGAGTTAGATCATTTTATGATATTTTTACAAAAGTCATTAAATATATGATTCATAAAAATAAAAGCCGAGCCACCACCTGATCCAGCTCTCCTTTTTTTTAAAAAAGTATTGACTGGTATTTATTTGTAAACCAAAGTTAGTAATACATTATAACATTTAATGCTTTATATTTATACAACATAAGACACAATACATTTTTATAACTATTACTATATGTGAATCATTATCAATTGTTACAACCAAATACTATTTTGCTTAATATTATTGATTATTAAAATTTTAATAACATCCTTTTTATATAAATTTTCTTGTAATTATACTTAAGTGTATACCATTATTTAAAAATAACAACAATATGAGTAAATGAATACTTTAATTTAAATAAATATTTGGTACTCATAATTAAAAACAATATATAAAATATGTATAACAAAAAAAGCCAGCCTGCATCTTTAAATCAATATTTAAAATACGCAAACTGGATCAGGTGGTGGCTCAACCTGTAATATTTATTATACTTAAATAATATAAAATTTGCAACTCAATATTAAACAATATTCAAGTAAAATTAAAATTAGATAATAAATATTATTAATATTAAAACTATTAATATTTAAACAATAATAGAAAAGTATAATTTATATACCTATATTTGAACGTGCTAAAATTTTGACTTTATATCAATTTGCTAGCTTATATCTATAAATACCTCTCTTATATAGAGATAATTTTGCAATATAGTTGTAATGCAATTATCAATTGAACTATTAATTATCCATAAATAGTATTAAATCAACGATTCTATCCTCAATTTTATTACTTAAATTCGTTATATCACTGAAGATAACGAAAAATGGATTTGTGTTGTCTGCCTCAGTATGTGCTAGGCCATGTGCTAACATATATAATGGATTCATTTTTTTTCTAATATCCTCTATAGTGTCAAGTTTTATTAATTCTGTTATTATATTTTCAAATAACTTTAAAAATTTATCCATTTCTAAGTACATATCATCTATGTAGTTCTTAATAGATACAATGCCCTCTATATCATTACTGTTCTTAATTGAAACTAAATTATCATTACTTAAAATTTTACCATTTTCATCTATAACTTCATGTATTATGTTCGCAAATATTTTTAAACTCTTAAGTGTGCCTCCAACATAATGTGTTTCACCTCGTTCAGCAGGTATTAATAACAATTTTTCAAATATCAGTTTCAATTGTTTCATTATTTTAATATCAAATCTGAAACTAATATAAACCTTGTTTTCAAAATTCGTAATATCACAATATTGAGGCTGGCAATTTTGTTCAATGAAAATTTGACGAAACAAACTAGTAAACTGCGCTTTATCAAATTTTTCAGATCTGTAATAATAAAATTCTTTGAGTTTATTAAGACTTGTTTGTAATTCCAGATAAGCTTCTTCTGGTGTTTTAAAACCTTCAGAAAATTCTGATTAATCTATTTGTTCATCTGTTATTTCATTTTGATTATCTTGTCTTTCTTTACAAGATAACATTAGTGATAAAATTAACAAATTAAATGCAAATATTACTTTAAACATTTTACTAATCAAAACTACTCCTTTATGATTAAATCATCAAATATATTTTTTAAAATACCAAAGATTATTATTTTCTTTGTAAAATTATTTAAAAATATATCAGTAAACTTCTATACATCTTTTCCATATGTAAAAATTAAGCAAATTATTAACATTTTATTTGTTAAATCTTATATTATTTTTTACTTTAAAACAACTTGGGTATTATATAAATATCATCATAAAAGCAATTTGCTTTAAATATTCAGTTTATCTTGTAATCTCTTTAATGCATTGGCATCTAATTTAAGTTTACTTATATCTAGAGCATCAGCAATTGCAACTATCTCTTCATAAGATAATTTACAACCTTTTAAGATATGATTTTTAAAACTTTTAGTGGCAATAGGGACAATTTTTTCTATAATCTCAAGTAATACTTTAGCATATTCACGCATTTCTTTAGATGAATGCTCAGCAACTTCTTTTGATGCATTTAAGGCCGATCTTAATTTTATAAAATGAAAGAGATTATTTAAATCAATTTGCCAATACCATTCGGTATATAAGCTTAAAGGCAAGACAATTCTGGATATTTCTTTTGAGATATTATGATTTATCATGTTTTGATATAACTTGTAAGAAGATTTTTGATTTTCCTTTAAATTATTTAATATTTCCTCTCTAAATTCACATTCAGTTTTTTTATTGTCTTGATTATCTGTAACATTTTGTGTATTCATATTCTCTTCTAAAGGCACATAAAACTCTTCTCTAATTAAACTATAAGAACTAGAAACTTCATTAATCCTTGCTGTTCTGTGTCGCATCCATTGTCTTGCAACAAATATTGGGGCTTTTATATAAAATGTAAAAACTACTTGTTCCAATGGACTTGTATGTTCATTTCTGATTAAATAATCAATAAGTTCTCTGTCTTCTCTCTTAATGCTCTCTCCTCTATATGAGATTCTTGCAGCTTGAATTATTCTCTCATCACTACCCATAAAATCAACAAGTTTTATAAAACCTTTATCTAATACTTTATGTTCTATGTTTAACAGATTTTCTTTTTCAATTTTAAAATTCAAAATACAACCCCATAAACTTACACATATTTACTGCATACAACTGAGATTATACAATATATACCATTATATAAATCATTCCATATTTTTTAACAAAAAAATGTTTTGGGCAAATTTAATTTTTACTTTGTAATATCAATGAATTATTAATTATTTATCAATAGCATTAATTACTATCCTTTTCTCATTAAACAAATTGTTTTTAATATGAATAATATTAACAATGCCAAGAAATAATATGTTATTTCATTTGCTGCATTAAATTATTAACTTTATCTGAAATTTTATTAGGAAAGTCAGATAATGTTTTACTATCAAGACAAAGTTTAACATTATTACAATTTTTATCATTCAGCATCACATCTAACTTTATAAGTGGTTCTATTTTTTTTAAAAGTATTTCTTTAGTATCAGATTTTGATGCATCCTTTATTATTTCTTGAATTGTCAAAAATCTTTGTTCTCTTTGTAAAATCATATTGTATAACATATCAGCAAGTTCATTAAGTCCCTCTAAATCTTTGCTAGATGCAAGTGCAGTTAAGGTATTATTATTTAAGATTTTGCCTTGTTCGTCTATCACTTCAAATTCATAACTTGGCAAATGAGATAAACTTTCAATTAAAAGTACAAAATTCTTAACATCAGAATTAGATTTTGACATTAAAATATCTGCTATTGTCTTTAAATTATTTAAAGTTTGAGTATCATATTTTAAGTTGTAATAAACACTATGTCTAAACTCTTCAGTATTCCTTTCTCCCAAGGCTATTTCAAAAATGTCTTTAAAGCTATATTCGTCAAATACTTCTGGTTTGAAATTTAATGAATCTTTAAGTAGTTCTACGCCTATCTCCAATTCAAAATAAGCTTCTTCTGGAGTTATTGGTTTAGTTTCGGCTTTATTTGATTGATCTCTTGCTAAAATACTATCTGTGGCTTCTGAATTATTTCTTCCATTTTTACAATATAACATCATCAATACACTAAGTGTACATATTAGCAAATAATATCTTCTTTTTATTAATTAACTCCTTTATGTTCTAGTGATAAAAAACAATTTTGGCATTTATGTTATAATATATAGCATTTTTTATATAGAACATAATATATTAGATCTATAATAATATAATTTAATATTATTATCACCATTCATGAAGTATATTATTCATTTAACTTTGTTAAGGTTTGTAATTGGTACTAAGTGAAATAATTTTATAAATTTATTTTTGATATTTGGAATAAATGGTATATATTATTGGATAATTATTTTATTCCGATATTTAAACTTAGTAATTGAATAATTTCATAGTCAAGGAGGAAAATATGAAGAAAAATGTTTTATTATCAGCATTTATGTTGACACTGTTATTCTTGTTATCATGTGATCTTGATGTTCTTAATAGTTTGTTAATTGAAGCAAGAGAAAAATTTTTAGATGAAAACAAAAATAATAAAGGTTTGCATTTGAAAGATGAAAATCAAAAAGATCAAGAAGATGTTATCATTGGTTTTGAGGGGCATAAATCAATGCAACAAGTTGTTCCAGGTGTAGGAGGACAACCTGTGGTATCTATGAAGCCTGTTAATTCTGAAATTTCAGTGTTGCGATGGTATCCTTATAATCAAGAGGAAAAGATAGAGATAAAGGAAGAAGATTTAATTCCAAGTACTGAGGACGAAAAAAGAGCTCAAGCAGAAATTGAAAAGGTAAAAAGTGTTTTTAAGGATTTTAATTTTGATCAATTGATTGAGGAGGCACGTAAACTTAAGGATGAGTATGTACAATTGGAATCTAGTTTTTATGATACACTTTTAAAACTCCAAAGCAAAATAGGGAGTTATCGTCCTTTAAATAGGAATAGTAGGATAAAGAAACAGGAACTAATTAGGATAAAGAAACAGGAATTAATGCAAGTTTACAATCAGTTGAATAATGAAAGAAATGATATTGATATGCTTATGATTAAAGTTGATAGTGGCTTTAATGATCGAAGCTCTGCAAGGTATTTTTTTGAGAAATCACAAAAGACTTTGAAAGAAGCTATTACTGAAAGATTAAAAAATGAACGTAGAAATCGTTGGGCAAAAAAAGGAAACATTGATGTAATAGCTAGAAGGGCGAGAAGTGAAGCAGAAAGTTCTTTAAATCAATTAGAATCTGCTTCTTCTAAGATAGGTGAAGTAATGGAAAGAAAGGAAGAGATAGAAGAACTTATTGAAGGTGCAAAATCTGTTCTTGGAGGGTTTTAAAAGATAGAAAAATATGTAATAGTATAAATATTATTTTAACAATAGTATTTAAAAGGAGAGTCTTCTTGTTGAAAGGAGACTCTCTTAGGTTTTATTTAAGGAGTGAATATGAGAAAAAGTATTTTAACAGTATATATGATTAAGTAAAGTAAACAAATGGTATGGTAGAAGAAAGAGTTCAAGTAATTTCTGTGGCACCTGTAGTATCTGTTAATTTATTATCAGAAATTTAACAATAAAAAGTGATGACAGGTTATTTTTTATATGAATATAGGATCCTTGAAGGAGTTAAGAGTGTTTATGATTGGGAAATGATATTGAATTTTTTAAATCAATATCGTTTGATTGTTTTTATTATTGTTTTTTATTTTTACTTTTGACTAAAATCTTAGACTCCTTAATTCATTGTAGTTATGATTAAAATTTAGTTTTTTGAGCAATATTCTGTACAAAAAATAGAATTAGGTTATACATATTGTGAATATTAGTAATAGTGACATATGTTTATTACTAATAAATTAATTTTGTATTTTGAAGGTACGATAGGATGAATTTTGTGTATAGCAGAGTTGTATTGATATTTTGTATAATTTGTTTTGCAAGTTGTGGTTTATTGAAAACTAAGAATAAATCTCGGTTATTGCAAGACCTAAAAAATATTGATTTAAAATCTGATTGGAAAGACAATCTTAAACTTAATAATGATGAACTTGGTATATTAACTTTTTTTATTGATGCATTAAAAGATGAATTACCAAAAACACGTGCCAGTGCAGCTCATTTTAATATTTATTTAAAAGGCGATTTATCTAAAGTGGAAGAATATGTTAAAAGGTTTTTCTTAAAATTGCATGATAAGGGTAAAGTTAAAGAACTGCTTGGATATATTAAATATGGTAGAGATAATTCACCTAATGTAGAGGGTAGAGATGAAGATCTTGGTATGGATGCAAAAGAACATTATAGGATTGAGGTAAGACTTGCTAGTGTTTTTGATAAATATTTTATGTTTTTAAATCCCCCATCTTCTGGGCCATCTGCTGCTCCATCTGCTAAGGTGCCTTTTGTTGGTCGTGATCCTGAAAATGAAGTATTTAATGAGATTAAACGTGTGTGTTATGAATATAGAGGTTCACATTAATAATATTAATATTTTAGTTTACAGTAAGAGATAAATTTAAAGTTGTATTTCTATGGAAAAGGATTTTTTTTACATTTTATTCAAATTGATGTAAATTTAATGTTAAATATTAACTTTAAAGGAGAGAAAAATGAAATTCAAAACTAGATATTTGTCTTTGGGATTACTTTTTAGTTTTATCAGTTGTGATTTGATTTTTGACGATAAAATTAAAGAAAAATCTCTAATTTTATTTGATAAGGTGAATGCTGTCTTGGATACTAGTGGACAATCTGTTGAAAATGTCAGGTCTCCGAAGCAAAAAAGAAAAATTGTCAAAAAAAGATTATCTACTAGTGGTAAGAAATCTGCTAATAGTAATTTAGCACAAGATGTATTATCAGATGATATAACTAGTGGTCTTCAATATGATGTGAAACGTGATAATGCACATATGCAAAAGGGATTAGTACTTAAAGACAGTCTTGAAAAAAATGATGTATTTCTTAATGAGAAAGATTTAAATGTTATATTATCAAATACAACATCTGAATTTAGTAAAGAAGATATACAAAAACAAAAATATCAGGATATAGAGAGTAAAAATTCAATCACTGAAATTTCAACAGGATACAATTTAGATAGCCATTCAAGAGTGGTTAATGGAGTATTAACTTCTCTTAATGGAGAGAGTGGTGAATTAAAGGAGACTATTGAAAGCAATGCAATTGAAGTTAATTTTACTATAGACTCTGATTTGGGGCCAAAACATATTTCAGGCTCAAATACTATTGCATACACTGATATAGTAGAGGAAGAAGATTATGATCAATACTATTGGGAAGATGATGAAGACTCTTGGGAAGATAAGGAATTATTGAAAGAAGAAGTAAGGCTAGACAACAGATATAAATCTTATCTAGAAAGTGTAAGATATAATGTAGATTCAGCAATTGATACGATTGATAAAATATATAATAACTATATATTATTTAGTACAAAACAAACCCAAATGTATTCTACACGTCTTAATAGTGTTACTAAAGCTAAAGCTAAAGAAGAGGCTAAATATTTTATAAAAGAAAAACTTGAGAGAGATCTTAAGACACTATTAAATTACATTCAAGTGAGCGCAAAAACAGCAACAAATTTTGTATATATAAAGGAAATACATGCAAAACAAAAATTGGATAAACTTGAAATAGAAATGAAATCTTTAATTTCAAAAGTTCAAGGACAATCTAATTCATATGAAGCATATAAAGCAATAGTAAGTTCGATTCTACAAATGAAAGATTCTCTTAAGATAGTTCAAAGCTCTACTGATAAGAATGGTCCTTGGTATTAGAAAGTAGTATGTTATTATTTTATATTTGATAAAAAACAGGCTACATATAATTATAGTCTGTTTATAGTTTAAGACAATTATTATATTAGTAGTAATTGTAATTATCAATTACAGTTATGTGTAGATTTGTAAATGCAATATATTAAAAATAAATATATTGCATTGTTTTTATTTTTTGTATTAGTTATTCTTTATTTTAAAGTGTTCTTAACGATAAGTTTAAATATGAAAAATTCATGAGTAGTTTATAGATAGTTTTCTAGACAATAATCAAAAAAAGTGCTTTTTGATTTCTTTTAAAAGGATCTTTTTAATATAAAAAGGCTTTAGAAGAGTTAAAGAAAATATACAATTGTGAATATGATTGATGGTCATAAATTAATTTTAACTATGAACGACAATGTCATTAAATAAATTATTTACTGAATTGAAAAATAATAAAATTGAAATACATTCTTAATAATATGTATACCTGTCAAGGCTATTAGTGATGGTATAGATATTGTATTGTCAACTCTTGGTGTATATCCTTAGAAAAAAGTACCTTATTTTTTCTGTATATTCTGTTAAAATCTAAAAGACAATGTTTGTGTGCATTTTTATATGTATGGCAGTAGATTTTTGAGTGCGAATTTCTTTTTTATGTGTGTAATGGAAGGATATGGGAGTTTTTCAAGTTTATTATTAGTAAAGGTAAGTTTTGGCATTTGTTTGAGGTAGATCTAAAAAGTTAATGCTTTGTATCTGTAAACTTTTTACTTGCAGTTTTAACAATAGTAATTTTTGCCTTTAACTTAGTAGAAACTTCAGCTTGTTATTCTAATGCTTCTAATTTAGTGCTTACAGACGATATTATACTATACGCTGCTGAAATCAAAGAACCATTCTGACCACCATCATCACTAAGATTACCCGCACCCTCAACTTTCTTTCCTATAGCTTTAGCTAACTCATCAACCGACTTAACTAAAGTATGAACTTCCTTTACTTTCCCTGCAAACTCCACCGCACTCTTTATCTTCTCCCCTACTACCTTTAAATCAATTACACTCCCATCTCCCTTCCTTGCTTTCCCTTCCTCTCCTTCCTTTATTCCTCCTCCACTATTACATCCCATCACTATCATCATCATCAATATTATTCCCTTCATCCTCATTCTTTTCCCTCTATTCTCTCTATTTATATCTCCTCTATTCTCTCTCTATTCCTCTCCTTCCTTTTATTCCTTCTCTCTTCATTTTCTTCGCCTCCTTATTTTTTCTTATTTCTCGCTTTTTTATAGCTTATCTTTAGGAAGCAAACAAAAAAGTCAATAAATAATGATTTATACGCATATTATTTATATAACATACTCAATACTGTAAATAAAAAAAGAGAACCTCATGGCTCCCTTTACTAATATTCTTATTTAATAATTTTAACTACAACTTACTTACTAACTTTAGCTTCAACACCTTCTCCTTGCTTAATCTCTCCCAATACCTCATTTATCTCTTTCAATCCCTTATCCACTGTATTCCTGATCGCTATCACCAATGTACTTAATACCTTATTTACTGCACTTGATACTGCTCCATTGACTGCATGAGCTGATTTATCTTCATCCTTTTTAGCCGCAAATTTACCTTCCTTTGCCATTCCTCTTAATGCTATCCCTGCTGCTATTATTGCATCTTTCTTTGCTGTATCCTCTTTAATCTCCTTCTTATCATCAACAGATGGAACAACAGCTATCTCTGCTGCATCTGTTGCTTTTTCAATTCCATTAGCACTATCTGTAACAGGATTCTCTTTAGATTTTGCAATAGCTTTCAATATATCAGCTCCACTCACTGCTCCTATTGATGTACTTACTTTAGCGGCCTCTGCTTCTTGAGCCCTATCACCATCCTTCTTTCCAAATAACTTACCTATATCTTTTTTGTCTTCAGTAATTATATTATTACCAGCATTCCCTTCTTTTTCTCCTAACACTATTTCAACAATCGCTTTTATCCCCTTAACAAGAGAAACAACAGAATCTTTGCTAGCAGCAACTGCATCTTCACCTTTCTTAGCATTTCCTATTATATCACCATTAGCACCTTTACTTGCTTCCTTTGCTCCTTCCTCGATCTTACTTATCTTCCCAATAAATTCCCCTACCTTCTCTCTCACTTTCTCATATTTCCCATTCTCTTCCAAAATCTTCTCTAATTTCTCTCTAACTTCCTTCATTGTCTCTGCAATCTTACTAAAATATCCACCTATCTCACTCTTCTTTGTTTCCGCTTTTATTCCCAACGTCCCTGTAATCATATCGCCAAAACTCACAAATACTTCCAAAAACCCTTTACCCAAATTTACCATCTCACTCAAAAATACTTTCTCTGGATCTTTTACTCCCCCACTATTACATCCCATCACCACCATCATCATCATTTACTCCCACAACCCTTTTAATTCTATTCTCTATCTGCATCACTTCCTTCTTCTCTTCTAATTTATCTTTAAAGTATAGTAAGATACAACAAACAACATCGATACAGCTATCTATAATCAGGAGCACTTTTGGTATTAGGATTAACAGCAGTAATTTAGGTTTATTGTGTGCAAAAAAGGAAAAATTAAATGGCTGAACAAAAATTAAAAATACCCGTAGGTCTCTTGTTTTGGTATCTGTTAATACACTTAAATTTAAATGGTAACACAATTAAGAATGACACTTCTCATAGTGATGGGAAGCTTAAGAATTTGGACGTAAAAGATTTACCCTTTTCAACTACAAAACCTAGTAAGTAGAAATCAATCAAAGAATGTGTTTCTAGGATGAAAACTGTAAGTGCAAATTCTAAGCTTGGAACTTTGGATTTCAAACAAGGTAGTATTTTGTGAATGAACGGATAATAACTAAAAATGTTATCAAATAAAATATTTTTTTCGACACAATAAAAAAAGGATACTAAGAGCTTAACTCCCAGTATCCTTTTACTTCACAATTTGATTCATCTTATTTTATTTTATTTTTTTAGTCATATAATCATTATATTACTGATTTTTAGCATCAGAAACATCCTTATCAGGCAACACAGAAGTAGCATTAGCATTAATTTTCATAGCCTCCTTAACATTTTTAAGCCCCAAATCTACTGTTTTTCTTATTGCTACTGTTAATGTATCTAATGCTTTAATTAGTGCACTTACTGCTGCTCCTTTAACCGTTTTCTTTGCATCAACACTAGCAGCATCACTAGACCCAGCAAATTTACCATCCTTTGCCATAGCTCTTAATGCTATACCTCCTGCTATAACCCCATCTTTTTTATTAGCATTAACAGCAGCAACAGCAGCATTACTAGAAGCTAATTTAACAACTTCACCATTGTCTTCAATCATAGATTGTAAAATATCAGCACAAGTTACTGCTCCAACGGCTTTTGCCGCATCAGCTGCTGACTTCTTTGCATTTTCCGCAGTACCTGCATTAGCAGAAGCAAATAACTTGCCTGCTTCACCATCACCAGCATTTCCACCAGTTCTTGAAGTGCTACCATCACTAGCCTTTTTATCATCTCCAGCATCATTTTTACCTTCTTTAAGCACGATATCTACAATTGATTTAAGTCCTTTGACTAATTTATCAACCTCAATACCAACAGCACCAGCATTTTGATCAGAAACATTTCCAATTGGATCACTAGCATCTCCTATTGCCTCACTTGCCTCCTTTGCTCCACCAATTATCTTATCTAGTTTACTCTCAACCAATGTTTTCACTGCACTCTCAGTAGCCTCAGCATTAGGATTCTTTTCTTCCTTCATTTCATTAACAATTTTATTAAGTCCATCCTTTATCCCTTGCACAGTCTCCTGTACTGTCCTAAAATATTTCCCTACATCTGACTTCTTTGAATTAACATTCAACCCCAATACACTCCCTACCATTTCCCAAAATGAAGTGAAAACATTCAAAAATTCATTACTTACATTCACTAATGACTGCAAAAATTTATTCTTCCCTTGCTCTGCTTCTAATACCCCACTATTACATCCCATCATCACCATCATAATCAATACTCCTATTCTACCTCTATTCTTTCATTTTTTTATTTTGCCTCCCATTTTTTATTTATTAGCTTTTCTTTAAAGCAAGCAACAAAAAATAAAACCAAATAAATAACGAATCAATGAATAAATGACAATTTATATGAAATACTAAAAACATCATATGTCAGATAAAATGCTAAAAATAAACTTTTCTAACTAATTCTATCAACATATTCTCTCAATATCTTCCTATTCATTTAACTTTATTGTACAATTATAATTAAGGAGATTATTATGGCTCACCCACAACCAATCATCACTCAGCAAATGGTACTAAAAGAACTGATAAAAGCTGGAATTAATAGGGATATTGCTGCCGATTTATCTTACCGTTATTATAAAAATGAACTTACTTATAAAGATCTTGAATATTTAGAAAATAATTTCAATAGTAAAATCGAAAAAATAGAAAGTATCTTAAAATCTGAAATCACTTCTGCTAAACTAGAAGTTAATAATAAAATTGATAAAGTGAAAGTAGAACTTGACAATAAAATTGACAATAAATTCAATGAACTTGATAATCAAATTAACAAAGTAGAAGATAGACTAAAATCTGAAATCACCTCTACCAAGATAGAACTCAATAATAAAATTGATAAAGTAGAAGATAAGCTAAAATCTGAAATCATCTCTACTAAAATAGAACTTAATAATAAAATTGATAAAATAAAAATAGAACTTGACAACAAAATTGATAATAAATTTAACGAAATTAAAAACACAGGAAAACTACATAATTGGATGTTCGGCACCATTATTACTCTTAATATAGGAATATTCCTAACTTTATTTTCAATAATATATTCCTTACTAAACAAATAATAAATCATTCATTAAATTCATAACTTCAATTGCTAATGATAAACTTGATAACTCAAGATCATCACCAAATTATTGAGGATTGAAAATTATTAAGTCAATCTGTTTTTGTTTTTGAATACCTATTGCAGATGAGAAAAAATAAATTTTTTTATTTATTTCAAATTTTCAACTTTTTGTACAATACATTTTACACTGTTATTTGAAATTAATATCAATATTAAAACTTAATACACTTTAATACACTATCAACCATATCACCAACAAAAGTAAAAACACCAAGAAAATCATTACCTCCTTCATCTTCATCTTTTGTTTTTTTCAATTTTTTTGCATTATCATTTCCTTTTATTCTTTTATCTCTTAATATTAGGAAATCAATAATAATAATAATAATAATAATAATAATAATAATAAATAACAAAAAAAGGCATAACAACACAAAGTAAACAAACTTTAGCTTCTTGTTTCAATTTAATAATAAAAAATTTTCATTACCACAAATAATATTTACATTATTTCCATAAATATCCTGAAATTTTTTGATGCACATAAAACAAAAATAACAGAAATACTAAAAAACAATTGCTATGTAAAAACTAAGCTAATTGTTAAAATTAGCTCTTGACTGATTTATTTCAATAACTATATCAAATATCAAAAAAAATTTAAGATAGTTGAAAACACACAAATAAAAAGTGGATTTTGTTGATAAAATTAGAATAAAATTACCAACAAAACCCACTAAAGGTTATAAAATTGACAATTAGGATTGCATTAAATGATCAAATACAATCTCAAACAATGTTATAATAATTGCTTCAAAAAATCAAGCAAATATTAAATTGGATATTTCATCTTTTTTTCAAACTTAAATCTAAATATTCCTTAAATATCTTATCTAAATATTCTTTATCATTTATAAAAATCTTATCTAGCAAAAACGAAGCAAATCTCGAATTTTTCTTATAAAAATCATAACTACTCTGATTTTTAAGTTGAAAACGCAAAGGTCTTATTGGATTCTATTTTGATTTTTTATTATCTATTTCTTTTGATTTTATACTTTTATAAACTTCTATCATCCCTTTATCTTTAATCTCTTTTATGCTTAAATCACCTTTTAAAACTTGTTCATATATTTTCAAATATAAATAAGCTTGAGTTTTAGCAATTAAAAATCCTTGAATAAAAGAATTAAAACTTTTATATCCATCAATAAGATAAAGTTTTTTAATTTTTATATTATATAATATTTCCATTATTTGAATTTTATTTTCAATATCATTTACTACACCCTTTCTCAAAGCATGTTTATAGTTTTCGTATTCCTCTTCTTCTGAAATCTCCATTAAACCTTCCTCTCTATCATTTAAAATAACCATATCTCTTGACATATATCAATTACTCCTTCAAAAAACTAAAAAGGTTCGCTTGCGAACAAATATATTTTATTTAACTCAAAAAACAAATCAAATACCCAATATATTTCTTAAAGATTCTAAACATTCTTGATAATAAGCTTCCTTAAAATTAGGTTCTTTCAAATCATTTGCAAAAACTTTTATTTTGTTAGAAAAATGAATTTTTCCTTTAATATATTTACCATATTTATCCTTAATTGAATTTTCTATATTCATAAAAGTATTTCTATTTTTCATAAACTGATTCTCGACTATAGATATATCAATATCCTTTCCTACATACATTGAAATTTTGTCTATATATTTCATTAAAATCGACAAACTTTCAACAGAAAACCGTTCAACTTGAATAGGAATTATAAGCTTATCTGTAATATTTAAAGCATTATCTAAAAGCGAATCTAAATTAGGTGGAGTATCGATTATTACATAATCAAAATTATAATCAGGTAAAACATTTTTCAATCTATGCTTTAAAAAAAGCTCCTTATAAGAAGTGTTTTCTTTGTTAAAAAGATGTAAATTAGGATGTGAAGGAATAAGATATATAAATTCATGTATTTTAGTTAAATATTTATCTAAATTAAAATTTGGACGTTCTTTCAAAAGAGCATAAATATTATTTTTACTTAAGCTTTTTACATATTTAAAAAAATAACTGGTTAAACTATTTTGAGGATCAAAATCTATGGCCAGAATCTTTTTGCCCATATCTTTCAAAATATAACTAAAAATAATGGTCAAAACACTTTTACCAACTCCTCCTTTAATATTTGCAATACTAATTATTTCTGGTTCCTTTTTATCCATTTTGTTATAATTCCTCCTGCTATCGGCGTTTCATTATAAAATTCATACACTTCATATTCTAAATTAATAATCCTTTTCAGCAAATTTTGAGCATAATTTTTATTAAATTTTTCCTTTTTTGTTAAAGAATGAATAGCCCTTATATAACAAAATATACTTCCCCTTTTAAATCTAAATTCTATATAATAAATTTTATACATTGGTACAGTTTCAATATCTTTTGTATTGTTATTTTTATATTTAAAGTAAATAGGCTTTCTGAGTCGCTTAAATCCGTAAAACATACCTAAGAATTTGTCATCAATATTTTCTTTAATGCTAAACAAGTGAAACCTGCTTCTCTTTCCTTTGTTAAATAAATTTCTTAACGAAATGAAAAATTTATTTTCCTCTTTTTTGCTAATTCCAAAAGCAAAGAAATCATTAAATATCTTTGTATGATATAAAGTTCTTTTGTCTATTTTTTCTATTTCATTAAAAACATCATTCTTATTGTCCTTCAATCTTATTTCTATCATCTTTGTTTTCAGACGTCTTAGTGAACAATTCATATTGTTTCTTAGACTCCTATTTGTTTTTGTTTGTTAAACACATTATGGTTAAAATTCATTTGGAAATGTTCTTTAATTTTTTAGGTTTTTTAACCATTCTTTTGTTTTAATCATGCTATCTTCATATCTTTTTTTATTTGCATTTTCTTCTATTTTATCTAGATATCTCATAGTTTTCCATTTTGCTACATTTTTTATCATATAGTTTGTATCTATTGTTTGTTTTTCTATTTTTTTCATCTTTTCTTTTTTATTTTTTTTATTTTTTATTTCTTTATTATTAGTTATATTATGACTGACATTTTTAGTTGCATTTTTATGTTTATGAATATTCAATCTTTTGTTTTTTAAGTAATATTTTTGTTGTGTTTTTTTTGTGAATTCATATATTTCATTTGCATCATGTTCAATGATAGTTTGTTTATCATCAAGCAAGCGCTTTAAGTTATTAGTACTATATTTGTTGACTGCATATCTTATATATGAGCCATTTCCTTCTCCCAATCTTAATAAAGTTTTTTTGATAATACCTTTATTACATAACAAGGCTAAATCTTTTCTAAGGGTTCTAAGTGTAATTATTTTAAGTTCATCTTTGGCTAAAAAACGGTTTAACGCATTTAGGATTATGGTTTGATTATATCTAAGCAAATTCTTTTGAAAATATTTTAGTATTGATAATATTTTATAATATCTATTGTGATATTTTTTTAGCGGTTGTGTGTGAATTTTAACTTCATGACTTGTATTTTTCATTCATCTTCTCCTAATTGTCTTTGTAGTTATGGCTATGATACATAAGTTTTATTAAAAAGTAAATACAATATTTATTTTTATTTTATAAATTTCTTTTTTACAAAGAAATTTATAAAATAAAAATAAGGAGTTTAAGTGTTACTAATAATATGAAAATTTCGTATATGTCGTTATATTTGTGATGTTGGAGTGAACAAGTTATTTTAAATATGTTACACAATATTGGACAAATGGATAAAATCTTTGTAATCAAACTATTTTAAAAAATTTTTTATTTTTTAAATAAGAAATAAAAAAGTAGTATTAAAGAAATTATACTCATCCCATTTTAGATATTTTCATTTATATGCCTATCATATAATTTTTTCTTATATCAAAAATTTGACATTGATAATTTGAGTATTTCTAATTTAGAACTCGGTAAAAATTTAAAAATAGTGTCATAGAAGATAAAATAGAGTTTGTTGATAATGCATATTTAGAAATGCTTTTTGATAGGTTGAACTAATTTTCAAACATTTAAATTCTAAATTCAATACGGTCCCGACAGTTATAAATCCCTAAAAATTATAAATTAGGTTAGCTGTTTTCGATCTCGATTTTTTTATTAAGAACAACTTTAACATGATCATGCAGTAAAAGATGTTTTATCAGAATTAAATTATGAAATAATGAAACATATATCAAATCTTGATTATAAGATGGATTTAGTTGTAGAGAAACTTCTGTCAGTAAATCAGTAAATATCCTCAGAAATGATTTTATTGTTTTTATTATTGCAGAAGTAGTTTCGATTTTAATGGAACCATAAAGGTTTATTTTTTCAAAAGAACAAAAATCTTTCGTACCTTGCCTAAAAGCTATAGTAAAACAAGAAGATGGAATTGCAGAAGCTATTAGGGCATCAGAGGTAAATCCAATATACAATAATAAGGAGTTTATACAAAATCACTGTTAAAGAATAAAGTTATTTTAGTAAAATTTTTTTGTTTTTTATATGCATGAGAAAAGTTTTTTCTTTCCATTTAGTTAAGATTTATATTGAGCCTTATCACTTATAAAGTGATAAGGAGTGGTAATAAGGTGTAAAAAATGCAAAAAGGGGAAAGAAAAAAATAAAGTAAAGTGGAAGTAAAGTGTTGGTGATGTGGATGATGGGATGTAATAGTGGTGGAGTAAAGGGAGGAGAAGGCGCAGGAGGAGGAGGAGACGGGAGAGGATTAAGTGGAGCAATGATGGAACTAGGGAGAAGTGCAGAGAGAGTATTTTATGCATTTATAGAGTTAATGTCAGATACATTAGGATTGAAAGTGACGAAAGACACAACTAAGCAACAAGTAGGAGATTATTTTAATAGTTTAGGTGGTAAACTTGGAGAGACATCAGAGGAATTAGAAAAAGTAGTAAATAAAGCAACATCGGGTGTTGATAAAAGTGATGAATCAAAGAATGCAAAAAATCCAGTTAAAATTGCAGTTGATTCAGCTAAGGGAGTTTTAGCTTTATTGAAAACCCATTTAGAATCTTTAAAAAATATAGGTGATGATAACAAGGTAGTTGAGGTAGCAAATAACCAGAATGGAGTAGCAGCAAATTCAGATGCATTAAAGATAATGTGTAAAGCATTAAAAGGAATAGTGGAGATAGCTACTAAACAAGGAGTTAAAGACCCAAGTGCAAGTAGTGTGACATTGGCCCAAGCATCAATAGGAGTAGATGCAAAAGATGGAGCTAAGGTATTGGCAGCGGGTGCTAATGCAGGAGCAGCAGTGGGAGATAAAGCTGCAATAATAGTATCAGTAGTGAGAGGAGAAGAAATATTAGCATCTATTGTTAAATCAGGAGAAAGTGATGCAGCAGTAGGAGCTAATGCAACCGCAGATACAAGTGCGATTTCTTTTGCTAAAGGAGGTACTGCAGATCATGTATCACATGAAGCTAGTGCAAAAGCAGCAGCAGTAGCAGGGGGAATAGCATTGAGAGCATTAGTTAAAGAAGGTAAATTGGCTTCACATAATGATAATAACGATCACAAAGCAGTTCAATCGGTGGGGATAAGTGCAGTAAGTAAACTGTTAGTATCAGTGGAAGATATAATGAAAAGGCAATAAAGAATGTTGTTGAGAAAGTGAAGAAAGAAGTAGATAAGGCAAGAGATCCACAAGCAGTAGGTCAGCAGTAAGATTAGGATAGTAATATTTGAATATAATAAAAATTAGTAGATATAAATATTAGTAGATAGAGAGCAATAAAGCTCTCTTTTTTTATTTGCAGTATTGTATATGTTATATTTTTTAGTTTCATTAGAATGTTCTAGTGAAAAATATTCAGTTTGTTGTATCAAATTGTACAAATAAAAAACAAGCTTTAACCTTTATTGTGGAATATATTAACCATTTGCAAAGATTGAATGATAATCACTTATATTATTTATTATTAAAAATAACTCTGAATAAAAACACATTAATTTCTATGTTCATAATTATAGGTTATAAATGTGAAAAAGTCAATGATAAATATTTTTCAGATTGATAATATATGGTAATAAAATCAATTTTCAGTGTTTGTATAGGTGTTTTTATGAGTTGAATTTATTCATTCGTTATTTGTTTGGTTTTGTTTTCCTTGATCCTTAATAGAAAAGCTATAAAGTAAAAAAAACAAGGAGGCGAAGAAAATGAGAATAGGAAAAAATAGAAGGGAGAAGAGAAATAGAGAGAGTAAAGAGAGGGGAGATAAAGATGGGGAGAATAGTAAAAGGAATAATAATGGGGATGATGGTGGTAGTGATGGGATGTAATAGTGGGGGAGTAAGTGGAGAAGGGACAGGAGGAGACGGGAAAGTAAGGAAGGGAGATGGGAGTGTAATTGATTTAAAGGTAGTAGGAGAGAAGATAAAGAGTGCGGTTGAGTTTGCAGGGAAAGTAAAGGAAGTGCATGTTTTAGTTAAGTCGGTTGATGAGTTGGCTAAAGCTATAGGAAAAAAGATTAAAGATAGTGATCAAGAACTTGATGCTTTGGATGGGAAAAATGGATCGTTAATGGCAGGGGTGTTTCAAATAATACTTACTGTAAAGGGTGGATTGACAAAATTAGAGACGGATTCAAGTAGTGTCACTGAGAAGATTAAGACTAAAATTACTGATGCTAAAACTAAAAGTGTAAATTTCTTAAAAAAATTGCAAGAAAAGAATACTGATCTTGGAAAAGAAGATGTTAGTAATGCTGATGCAGAGAAGGCTATAGATTATGTAAAACAAAAAGATGGAGATAAAGGAGCGAAAGAATTAGGAGAACTTAACAAAGCAGTTGATGAATTGTTGGTGTCTTCTAATAAAATAGTATCGGATGCAATAGCAGAACTTGTAGTTAAACCTATTACTTAAAGCAGTTAAAGTATATAAATACCAAGATATTAAAGCAAGAAATAGTTTTGGTAATTTAGATAAAGTTATGAAGATAAGATACTTAGAGTTAATCTCTTAGTATCTTTTGTTTTATTGTGTCGAATGAAGACATATTTTATTTGTTGTCATTTGTTATTTATTATTCATTCATTTTTTGTGTCTTTCTTTAAAGATAAGCTATAAAAAAGCGAGAAATAAGAAAAAATAAGGAGGCTAAGAAAGGAATGAAAGAGAAGAAAGGAAAAGGAAATATAGAAGAGAGTATAAGCGAGTATAGAGAGAAGGGAAGAGAGAAAAGAAGTAAAAGAGGATTAAAGGGAATAATGGTGCTGGTGATGGTGATGATGGGATGTAATAGTGGGGGAGTAAGTGGAGGAGTAAAGGATCCAGAGAAAGTGTTTTTGAGTGAGATGGTTAATTTAGGGAAAGGATTTTTAGATGTTTTTGTGAGTTTTGGCGATATGATTACAGGGACGTTGGGGATAAAAGCGGACACAAAAAAATCGGATATTGGGAAATATTTTACTGATATTGAAAAAACTATGATTTCAGTAAAGGAGAAGTTACAAACAGAAGTGGCAAAGAATGGTAATTATGTGAAAATCAAGGAAGTAGTTGATCAGTTTATTACAGGTACATTAGACAAGATTGCGGAAGGTGCTAAAAAAGCATCAAGCGGGGCTGCTGGTGGTGCTGTTCTTGGAAGTTCTGTTAAAAATGAAGATGCTGCACCTGGAGAGGTTGCAAGTGTTAATGCACTTATTGAAGGGATTAAAACAATAGTTGCTGTAGTTTTAAAAAATGAGGGAAATGCTGATGCGAATAAGACTACAGATGATGATAAAAAGGATATAGGTAAGTTGTTTAGTAAAGCATCTGATAATGGATCAGAAGCTGAGGCAGCTAAGGCAAATGCATCAATAGGGGCAGTAAGTGGAGTTGATATATTGCAAGCTATTGCTAAGTCTGATGTAGTTTCAGCAGCCGGTAAAGATATTGATCAAGCAAAGGATGTTGCTGAGATTGCTACTGCTAAAAATGATAGTGGTACTAAAGAAACTAAACAGAAAGATGCAGTTATTTCAGGAGGTATAGCATTAAGATCGATGGCTAAAGGTGGTAAATTTGCTACTAAGAATGAGGACAAAGCTGTACCTGCAATCAATGGAGTAGCGGCAAGCGCAGTTGGAAAAACATTGAGTGCTTTAATAATAGCAATAAGAAATACAGTTGATAGTGAATTAAAAAAGATAAATGAAGTACTAGCTACGGTGAAACAAGAAGATAAATCTAGTGAAGCAACAGCTAGTGTACAATAGTAAGTAATTGTAGATGAGAATCAGTAGAAAATAATAAATAGAGTTATTTAAATAATATAATTTGAATTAATTACGAAAAATAATTAGTTAAGAGGGCTTCTTTTGCTCTCTTTTTTTATTTGCGGTATTATATGTGTTATATAAATAATATTCATATAAATTATTATTTTTAACTTTTTTTTGTTTCCTTAGTAGAAGAGCAGATAAACAAACAAGGAGGCGAAGGAATTGAAGAAAGGAAAAATAGTAGGGAAAAGAGAGGTATAAGAAAGAGAGGATGAGAGAAGGAAAAGAGTTGTGGGAGTAATAATGGGGATATGGTGGTGGTGATGGTGATGGGATGTAATAGTGGGGGAAGTATCTGGGGGAGAGGAAGGGCAAGCAAAGAAGGGAGATGGGAGTGTAATAGATTTAAAGGTAGTGGGAGAGAAGATAAAGAGTGCGGTGGAGTTTGTGGAAAAAGTAAAGGAAGTGCATACTTTAGTTAAGTCGGTTGATGAGCTGGCTAAAGCTATAGGAAAGAAAGTTGGAGCTGCTGGTCTTGGTGATATAGCTGATCATAATGGATCATTAATTGCAGGAGCATATAGTGTGATAGAAGCTGTGGATGCTAAATTGGCAACGTTGGCAGGAAAAGTGGGACTTTCTAGTGATTTAAGTACAAAGGTTAATGATGCTAAAGTTAAAAGTACAGCGTTTTTAAATAAATTGAAGAGTTCTACTGCTGAATTTGACAAAGAAGGTGCTAGTGATGCTGATTCGAAGAAGGCTCTTCTTAAAGATAATGCTGATAAAACTAAGGGGAGAGATGAGCTTGATAAACTAAATACATCAATTGATATTTTGATGGCTAGTTCTAAAAAGGAATTAGATGATTCAATTAAAAATCTTATAGAAGAACCTGTAAGACCTGATACTGTTGGGAATTGATAAGTAGTTAATACAATCTTATAAGAATATATTAAGATTAGTTTTTTGATTGAAGGGTAAGTAATTGGAGAAATAAGGTTAATAAATTTAAAGCTGAGAGTATGGTACTCTTAGTTTTTGTTTTTTTATTAGTTAATGTGAAATTTTTAGTTTTCTTTATCTTTTCTACAGTAAAACAATAAGATAAATCTGATGATGGTATTAAGCAGGAGGGATAGCTTTACGTTCATTAGTAAAAGGTGGTAAATGAGCCTCACATAGTAGTGATGATGGCAAAGTATCACAATTAGTAGAATTAAGTGCAGTAAATAAATTCTTACTTTACTTTCTAAAATACATTCTTTACTATCTTCTTCACTATTTCTTCTACTACTCCCAATAATTGGATAAGGCAAGAGATCCAAAAATAGTAGGAAAGTAGGGAGAAGTGCAGGGGGATGCATTTTATTCATTTTTAGAGTTAGTGTCAGGGAGTTTGGGATTTAGTGTAAATAAAGAAACAAAGAAGAATGAGGTAGGAGAATATTTTAATAAATTAGGTGTTAAATTAGGAGAAGCGTCAGCAGAATTAGAGAAAGTAGCAGTAAAGGCATCGGCAGATGTTGATAAAGAAGGTGTATTAAATAAGGGAATAAGAGCGGCAGTTGATACTGCTAAGACTACTTTAAGCGGATTAAAAGGGCATTTAGAGTCATTGGAGGGGATAGGAGGTGATAAGAAGGTAATTGATGTAGCAAAGAACCAGAATGGAGTGGCAGCAAGTACAGAGGAATTAAAGAAAGCATATAAAGCATTAAAAGGGATAGTTGAGATAGCTACTAAACAAGGAGTTAAAGAAGCAAGTGCAAGTGATGTTACATTGGGTCAAGCATCAATAGGAGTAGATGCAAAAAGTGGAGCCAAGGTATTAACTACGGGAGCTAATGCAGGAGCAGCAGTGGGAGAAAAAGCGGCATTGATAGTGTCCTCAGTGAGGGGAGAGGAGATGTTAGCATCAATAGTTAATTTAACAGAAGATAAAGCTAAGAAAATAACAGCTAATGCAACCGCAGAGACAACCCCATTGGAATTTGCAGTAGGAGGAAGTACTGCGGATAATTTAGCACAAGATGTAGTTAAAGCAGGAGCAGTGGCAGGAGGGATAGCATTGCGAGCATTGGTTAAAGAGGGTAAATTGGCTACACATAATGATGATAACGATTATAAAGCAGTACAGTCATCAGGAGTGAGTGCGGTAAATAAATTATTAGTAGCAGTAGAAAAAATGGTGAAGAAGACAGTAAAGAATGTAATTGAGGGAGTGAAGAAAGAAGTGGATAAGGCAAGAGATCCAAAAGCATCAGGGAATCAGTAATATTTATATAGTTGAAAATAATTAGGTAGAAATATTAGTGAAGAGAGCAATAAAGCTCTCTTTTTTGTATTTCCGGTATTTTGTATGTTATATAAAAGCCCCATTTGCTTATTTTTTGTTTTTAAAGAAAAGCTATAAAAAAAAGTAAAACAAGGAGGTGAAGAAGATGAAAGAAGAGGGAATAAAAGGAATAAGAGGAATAAGAGGAATAAAAGGGAAGGAAGAATTGGGAAAAAAAGAGGGGAGAAGGAATAATAGAATAGTATTGGGGATGATGATGGTGATGATGGGATGTAATAGTGGGGGAGTAAGTGGAGGAGTAAGGGATCCAGAGAAAGTGTTTTTGAGTGAGATGGTTAATTTAGGGAAAGGATTTTTAGATGTTTTTGTGAGTTTTGGCGATATGATTACAGGGACATTGGGGATAAAGGCAGATACAAAGAAAAGTGAGATAGGTGGATATTTTACTAAGATAGCAGAGACAATGAAAGGAGTTAGAGAGAAATTAGGGAAGATTTTGGAAGAGAATGGGAAATATGAGAAAGTGAAAGAGAAGGTAGAGGAATTTATTGGGGAGATAGGTAAGATTGAGGCAGGAGCACAAGAAGCAGCGAAAGGAGCTACAGGTGAAGCTATAGGAAATGCTGCTTCTGCTGGGCATGGAGCTACTCCTGCCAATAGAGAATCGGTTGTTTCATTAGTAAAAGGAATTAAGATAATTGTTGATGTGGTATTGAAAGGTAAGGGAAATGCGGAAGCAACGAAAACAGGGGATGATAAAAAGGATATAGGTAATCTATTTGCTGATGATAATGGTAAGGGTGATGCCAAAGAAGAAAATATTGCAAAAGCATCAGCAAGTATTGGTGCGGTGATCGGAGCTGATATTCTTCAAGCTATAGCTAAGTCAAAGGAAGATCCTAAAGATTATGCTACTGATGGAATTGAGAAAGCAACAGATGCAGCAGAGATTGCAATTGCTAAAGCTGTTAATGCAAAGAAAGAGATTAAAGAGGAATCAGCAAAGAAAGATGCGGTGATAGCAGCAGGGATAGCATTGAGAGGGATGGCAAAAGATGGTAAATTTGCGGCTAATCAGAGTGCTAAAGATGCAAATGCAGTAAATGGAGCGGTAGCAAGTGCAGTAAATAAGGTGTTAAGTACATTGACAATAGCGATAAGGAATACAGTGGATTTGGGATTAAAGGAAATAAATAAGGTATTGGGAGAGATTAAGGAAGGAGAAGGTTTTGAGGTTAAGACTAATTAATAGATGAATTATATTGAATATAGTAAAATTATTAGATAAGAATGCTGATAAAGAGAGCACTAATGAAGCTCTCTTTTTTTTGAGTGTATTATATAAATCATATTTTTTCCTTCTAATCCTTGGGAGAAAAGCTAAAAAGTAAGAAAAAACAAGGAGGCGAAGAAAATGAGAAGAGAGAAGGAATAGAAGGGGAAGTAAAAGGGAAGAGAGGGATAGAGAGAGGGAAGAGAGAGAGGAGAGTAAAAGGGATAGTGATGGTGATGGTGATGATAGTGAGATGGGATGTAATAGTGGGGGAGTTGGAGAGGGAAGTCAAGCAAAAGCGACTAAGGCAGATGGGAGTGTAATAGATTTAAAGGTAGTAAGTAAAAAGATAAAAGATGCGGTGGAGTTTGCGGAGAAAGTAAAGGAAGTGCATGTTTTAGTTAAGTCGGTTGACGAGTTGGCTAAAGCTATAGGCAAAAAGATTGATGCTAATGGTAGTCTTGCTGCTGAAGCTGGTCAAAATGGATCGTTAATTGCAGGAGTGCATAGTGTAATATCAGCTGTAAACACTAAGTTAAAAGGATTAGAAACAACAGATAACATTTCTGATGAATTGAAAGGAAAGATTGTTGCTGTTGAAACAGAAGGTAAGGCATTCTTGGATAAGTTGAAAAGTGGTAATGCTGAACTTGGTAAAAAAGATGCTTCTGATGATGATACAAAGAAAGCTATAGATAGAATTGGTAAAAAGGATGGTGATAAAGGAGTTGCTGAATTGATTAAGCTTAATACGGCGATCGATGCATTGTTAAAGCTTTCTACAGATGCAGTAGAAGCATCAATAGGAGAACTTACAGTTAAGCCTGCTGTGTAAAATAACTGAATAAATGCCAAGATATTCAAGAATAATAGCTTGAAGAAAATAAATAAAGTTAATAGAGATAAAGATACTGGGAGTAATCTCTTGGTATCTTTTATTTTATAGTGTGTTAAATAGAGATATATTGCTTTATATGATTAATTTTATTATTTGTGGTTTTATGAAAATGTTCTAGTGAAAAATATTCAGTTTATTGTATAAAATTGTACATATAAAAAACAAAAAAATAAGCTTTAATCTTTATCATGGAATAAGCTAGTCATTTAAAATTATTTAATTTCATATATAGTTGCAATTATAATATAGCATAATAATACACAAAAGCTATGTTAATAGTTATTTTTTTAAATAAAAAGAGTCAATGATAAATATATGGTAATAAAATTAATCATTAGTTTTTATATAGATATTTTTATGAATTTTTGTTTATTCGTTTATTAATTGTTTATTAGTTTTTGTATGGTTTGTTAATTTAAAGATTAAAGGTTAATAAATCAGGGAAAAGAAGAGTAAAGAGTTATTGATGGGAGTAATGGTGAATTCAGTAAAAAGTAAATGAAATGCTGTAGTGGCAGAGAATGGTGACTATCCAAAAGTGAAAGAAGTAGTTGAGCAATTTATTATTGGGATGTTAGACAAAATTGCGGAAGGAGCACAGGAAGCAGCGAAAGGTGCTACTGGCACTAGTAGTGAATTAATTGGGAGTGCTATTAAAATTCTGGTGCTACGCCTTCCAAAGCGGATTCCATAAACACATTAGTTAGAGGAATTAAGGCAATTGTTGATGTATTGTTAAAGGAGCAAGGAAATGCAGATGCTAATAAGATTGCAGATGATGATAAAAAGGATATCGGTAAATTGTTTAGTACTACTGCTAATGATGCAACAGAAGCAGTAGCAGCCAAGGCAAGTGCATCAATAGGGGTAGTAAGTGGTGCTGACATATTACAAGCTATTGCTAAGTCTGGTGATGTTTCTACTGTTGGTGATATTAAAATTAATGAAGCAAAAAATGCTGCTGAGATTGCTGCTGCTAATAAAGCTGATACTAAAGAGGCTAAACAAAAAGATACAGTTATTGCAGAAGGTATAGCGTTACGGATAATGACTAAAGATGGTAAATTAGCTGCTAAGGATGAAGATAAAGTTGCATCTGCGATAAATGGAGCAGCATTAAGTGCAGTAAGTAAGACATTGAATACTCTAGTAATTGCAATAAGAAATAGTGTTGATAGTGGATTAAAAAAGATAAATGAAAGATTGGCTACAATTAAGCAAGAAGATAAGGCATCAGAAGCAGCTGTTGTGCAACAACAATAAATAAATGTAGATAAAGATCTGTAAGATAAAAAGTTATTTAAATGAAATATTTCTCTCATTTTTGGTGAGGCATATCAGGGAGAGATGTTTTCTTTTGAAATTAACCGATTTCAATATGTTTTTGTGAAGGATTCATTTTGTTTATTTGTTTATTCAACTAATCTAAAATTTAAACTTGAATAAAAGGGTAGGAGAACATTTTAAGAAGGTCGGAGAAGGACTTACAACAACTAAGAATAAGTTAAACGAGTTAAAAGTTAAAATATCTGAAGTTAAGAATGTTGATGGGAGCACAATTAAAATTGTTGAGGATGCGATTAAAGGAACAAATGATGTTTTTGATAAATTAATTGCGGCATTATTTAAACTTGCTGGTGTAATTAATGATGGTAGTCCAATTGGTGATGTTAATTTTAGTGGTGCTCCTACATCAGCTGATAAGGATGGAGTTGAGGCAATTGTTGTAGAATTTAAAAAAATAATTGAGACTGCTACTAAGTCTGGTATAAAGATTAATACTGGTGATGCTGGTGCTAAAGTGGATAATGGCAATGGAATGAAGGTAGTGGTTCACAATTCTCAAGCTGATGCTGGTGCTGGTCCTAAATTAGCAGATGAAATAGCTAAAGCAGATCTATGGGCAATGATTGATAAGATTAAAAATGCTAAAATGGATGGGAATGCTTTTGATGCTGCTAGTGCAGAGGCTGGTGCACTTGCTTTTGGTGGTAATACTCAGAATGATAATGGTACTGAAAAGACTAATGCTGACTTAGCAGCTGCGGTAGCTCTTAAGGCAATGGTTAAAAAGGGTAAGTTTGATTCTCAGGCTAATGAAGTTGTAGAGGTTAAAGCAGCAGGAGTAAGTGCGGTAAATAAGGTATTAGGGATATTGGATATAATAATTAAGAAAACAGTAACAAATAATTTATAGAAAGTAAGAGAAGTATTTCAAGGAATAAAATATTCTGATACTAGTGGGAGTGAGGCTAGTCAATCTGATGCTACTCACACTACAGCTCCTAAATAAACAATATAAACGGTGATTAATAAATTAAATTATTTATCGCTGTATTCGTCTTATTTTTTTGTCTTACTAAACTTAGAAGAAAGTCAAATAAAAATAAAAATAAAATAAGGAAGCGAAAAGAATGAAGAGAGGGAAAAAAGTAGAGGGGGAAAAGAAGAGTAATATTAATGATGGTGGTGGTGATGGGATGTAATAGTGGGGGAGTAGCAGGAGGAGAAGGAGGAACAGGAGGAGACGGGGAGAGGATTAAGTGGCGCAATGATGGAAGTAGGGAGGAGTGCAGAGAATGCATTTTATGCATTTTTAGAGTTAGTGTCGGATGTATTGGGATTTAATGTGAACACAACTACAAAGAAAGAGGATGTAGGAGGATATTTTAACAGCCTAGGTGTGAAACTTGGAAAAGCATCAGAAGACTTAGAAGAAGTAGCAAAAAAATCAGCAGATAGTTCTAAATTTCAGGAAATTAGAGGGGCAGTTGATGAGGCTAAGGCTTACTTTAAGCAAATTAAAAGGGCATGTAGAATCTTTAGGACAAGTTGGCGATACTAATGTAGTAGGTTATGCAAATAATGTTCAGGGTACAGGAACAGCTCCAGACGATGCTCAGTTAAAAGAAATGTTTAGGGCATTAAAAGGAATAGTGAAGATAGCAACAGATGTGGGTGTTAAAGCATTAGAAGCTGGAGCTACAACATTAACAGTAAATGGAGTAGATAATAAGGATGGAGCTAAGATATTGGCTACAAGTGGTGGTAATCCAGCAGCGACAGATGCAGGTAAAGCCGCAATAATATTAGCAGCAGTAAGTGGAGAGGAAATTTTAAAATCAATAATTGAATCACAAGAAAGTGATGCAGCACTAACAGCTAATGCAGATGGAAATACAACTTCATTGAAATTTGCTAAAGGAGGATCAGATGCTCATCTATCAAATAGTGCTAATCCAAAAGCCGCAGCAGTAGCAGGGGGAATAGCTTTACGTTCATTGGTTAAGACAGGTAAACTAGGAGCAGGCGCGGCAGCTAATAATGCAGGAGGAGAGAAAGAAGTACAAAGAGTAGGAGCAACTGCAGTAAATAAGTTATTAGTAGCAGTAGAAGGTGTGATTAAGAAGACAGTAAAGAATATTCTTGAGAAAGCAAAAGAAAAAATAGATGAAGCAAGAAAGCCAAAAACATCAGAGTAGTAAATAAGACAAATATCTAGAATTAGATTATTTAGGAATAAGATTGGAAGGTAAGCTTAGAGATGTATCTAGGTTTCCTTCTTTTTTGTTGTAAGGAAAAGAAGGAAGCACGTGTAATAAGGAATAAAATAAAAAACATAAAAGCGATAATAATAACTTTATTTTTAATAATAGGATGTAATGGCTTTAGCTAAGGGTACTACTGTTGCTAATGATGATCAACGTAAAAAAAGATGCATTTATTGCAGGAGGAATAGCATTGAGAGGGATGGCAAAAGAAGGGAAATTTATTGTAAAGGAGATTGAGGATAGGAAAACAGGCGCTGAATCTGCAAAGGGAGCAGCAGCAAAAGCAGTAAATAAGGTATTAAGTACATTGATTATAGGATTATAGCGATCAGGAATAAACAGGAATAAAGTGGATGAAGGATTAAAGGAGATTAATAAAGTGTTAGGAGAGATTAAGAAGGAGAAGGTTCTGAAGTTAAGGTTAATTAATAGGTGAATTATTATGTAGTGAGATATATTAAAGTTATTAGATAAGAAGGTTAGAAAGGGAACAAAGAAACTCTCTTTTTTTATTTGCAGTATTGTATGTGTTATATAAATTATATTGTATATAAGTCATCTTTTTTTGCTTCTGTTATTCCAAGATCTCGCTTTTTTAAAGCTATAAAAAGGCGAGAAAAAAGAAAAACAAGGAGGCGAAAAGAATGAAAAGAGGAATAAAAGGAGAGATGATAAATAGAGTGATGATAATGATGATGGTGGTGGTGGTGATGGGATGTAATAGTGGGGGTAGAGATCCAGAGAAAGTATTTTTGAGTGAGATGGTAAATTTAGGGAAAGGATTTTTGGACGTTTTTGTAAGTTTTGGCGATATGATTACAGGGACATTGGGGATAAAGGCAGAAACAAAGAAAAGCGATATTGGGGCATATTTTACTAAGATTGAGAATACTATGAAGATAGTGAAAGGTAAATTAAGTAAAATTTTAGAAGAACATGGAAGTTATGAGAAAGTGAAAGGTAAGGTAGAGGAATTTATTGGAAGGATAGGGAAGATTGAAGAAGGAGCAAAGGAAGCAGCTAGTGGTGCTATTGGTGATGTAATAGGGAATGCTAAGAAAGGTGAAAATGCTAAACCAGCAGAAGCAGCAGGAAGTGTTAATAAATTAGTAAAAGGAATTAGAGAAATAGTTGAGGTGGTTTTAAAGAAGGGAGAAGGAGATCCAAATGCTACTAAAACCGGAGAAACAGAGCAAAAATCAATAGGTAAGTAAGTGGATCTGATATATTACAAGCTATTGCTCATTCTGATAATGTTACTGCGGAAGTTGGAATTGAACAAGCAAAGAATGCAGCAGAGATTGCTATTGCTAAATCTGAGGCTTCTAAAGAGATTAAAGAGGAATCAGCAAAGAAAGATGCAGTAATAGCAGGAGGTATAGCATTAAGAGGAATGGCAAAAGATGGTAAGTTTGTGGCTAAAAGTGATGAGGATAAATCAGCTAATGCAATCAATGGAGCAGTGGCAAGTGCGATAAATAAGGTGTTAAGTACGTTGACAATAGCAATCAGGAATACAGTGGATGAGGGATTGAAAGGGATTAATGAAATATTAGGAGGAATTAAACAAGGAGAGAATCCTGTTGCTAAAGTTAGTGAATAAGAGAAATTAATAATATTTATAATATAACTTGAGGTAATTAGTTAAGAGAGCTTATTTAGCTCTCTTTTTTATTTGCCAATATTAAAGCATCTTTTTTTTCTTTTAATCCTTAGAAGAAAGTCAAATAAAAAAAACAAGGAGGCGAAAAGGATGAAGATAGGAATAAAAGGTGAGATGATAAATAGAGTAAATAGAGTGATGATAATGATGATAGTAGTGGTGGTGATGGGATGTAATAGTGGGGGAGTAGCAGAAAAGGAGAAGGGACAGGAGGAGGAGACGGGAGAGGATTAAGTGGAGCAATGATGGAAGTAGGGAGAAGTGCAGAGAGGGCATTTTATGCATTTATAGAGTTAATGTCAGATGTATTGGGATTTACTGCGAAAGTGGATACAAAGAAGAGTGATGTAGGAAATTATTTTAATAGTCTAGGTGTTAAATTAGGAGAAGCGATGAAAGAGTTGGAAGAGGTAGCAAAAAAATCAGAGGTAGGTGTTGGGAAAGAGGAAGAATCAAAGGATGAAAAGAATGCAATTAGAGAAGCAGTTGATGCAGCTAAGGGAGTTTTAGATACATTAAAAGGACATTTAGAATCTTTGGGTAAGGTAGGTGATGCAAGTGTAGTAGGTGATGCAGCATCTAATGCCCAAGGAGTAGCAGCAAATACAGATGAATTGAAAAAAGCATATAGTGCATTAAAAGGGATAGTGGATACATCTGTTGAAAAAGGTGTTGAAAAGCCAAAAGCGGGAGATGTAGCAGTAAAAGTAGGGAGTGCAGATAATAAGGAAGGAGCTAAAATTTTAGCAGCAGGAGCTAATGCAGGAGCAGCAGTGGGAGAAAAAGCAGCAGCAATAGTATCATCAGTAAGTGGAAAAGAAATATTGGCAGCTATTGTTAAGTCAGGAGAAGGAGATGCAGCTGAAGCAATAGCAGCAAATGTAGATGGCACTACAAGTGCACTAAAGTTTGCTAAAGGAGGTCCTGTAGCTAATTTAGCACAAGGGACGGCGTTAGCAGGTGCAGTGAGTGGGGGAATAGTTTTACGCTCTTTGGTTAAGGGTGGTAAATTGGCTGCTAATGATAATGATGATGATAAAGTAGTACAATCAGTGGGAATAAGTGCAGTAAATAAACTGTTAGTAGCAGTAGAAGATATAATTAAAAAGACAGTAAAGAATGTGCTTGGAACAGCAAAACAAAAAATAGATGAAGCAAGAGTTTCAAAAAAAGAAAGTCAATAAAATAATAGTAATATTTAAATTACTTAAAAGTAATATTAGAAGACAAGCTAGAAACTAGTTTAGTTTGCCTTCTTTTTTGTTGTAAAGAAAGATAAGAAGTGAAATGTAGTTAAAAAAATTTAAATGAGTTGACGTTGCTCTAAAAATATGAAAATAAGGGGGAGAAGTAATGCAGGTTTTACTAAGAGTTTCATTTCTGATAAAATTCAGTTGGTAAGTTTTGTCCACTAAGAAAGATAATTATAAAACTTTAAAGGTTGAATCGGCTAAGGTAAATGTTTCAATTGGAGCTGGAATATTAAGAGCTATTGCTAACTTTGTTAAAGTTAAATTTTAATAATATTGAGGTAGCTAAAGATATTGTAAGTATTGCTATCTTATAATAATTTATTCATATTTATTAATCAAAGATTTGTCTTGTCTTTAGTACGATATTTATGCCATTAAAATTAAAAGAAGTAAAATTACTCTTCTATATATCTTATATATAAAAAATACATGAAACTTACGAAGAATCAATATCTTGCATACTAATATAGTATTTAGGGTTTGTTATTAAGTAAAATAAGTGAATTTAGTTGATGTTCACGATACGAAGATATTAGAAAAGATTTGTTTTTGTATTTTGTGAGTTTTTTTATAGGAAATAATACCCATTTGTTTTAGATTTAGGTTAATGTATGATTTGAGAGTATGTATGTCTTTGTTAGAGTTTTGCTCAAGAAAAGAAGATTCAATTAGATTAGCAATAGTAGACTGTAATTCATTATTGTTATTTTTAAAAATAGTAAATTTGCAGTATTATGTATACGTAAATTTTCAAATGAATTAATAAAAATTAAGTTTTCAAGACTATTTAGTGAAGTAGGTTTACTTACAAGTTTGATACTTTTGTATTTTGGATGTTTTAAAATGGATTCATAAAAGTAAGAATTGTCCTTTTTGTTTAGAGATTGAAGAATAATAGAATAAATATATTCTAAATGTTTAGTAGTTATATTAGCAAGAAATAATTTTTTGAGAATACGATTAAGTTTTATATAAATAATATTATAGTATCATGTGTATAATTAGTGAT
>NC_011260.1 GCF_000019705.1 Borrelia recurrentis A1
TTGGCTTTCTTCGTGGTTGTCACCAAGTCGGTAAAAAGTAGCAATTGGCAACCTTCGTGGGCCGTAAAAACAGGTTCTGCCCTTTAAATCCGCATAGGAGGGGAAGCTTTTTTTTGATACTCCACCAATGTACCCTAGGGTTCTTAAACCATTTCGAATAGTCTAAAAAGGTTCCCCCACTTTACTTCTCTTATCTGTGGAGTTAACGGCATTAAGCCCTGAGTTTCCTCCAGCCATATGGCCAAAAGAAGTAAAAACATTCAGAAAATTCATTCCTTAAACCAATAATAGACTTCAAAAATTTACTCTGAGAACTCTCTCCCTCTCCTTCCTTTATTCCTCCTCCACTATTACATCCCACCACTATCATCATCATCAATATTATTCCCTTAATCCTCATTCTATTCCCTATATTATTCACTCTATTTATATCTCCTCTCTCTCACTCTCTCTATTTCTCTCATACCTTTTTTTTCTTCTCTCTTCATTTTCTTCGCCTCCTTATTTTTATTTTTTCTAGCTTATCTTTAAAAGCAAAAAACAAATAAATGAGGATTTAATAACATACACAATACTGCAAATAAAAAAAGAGAGCTCTCTTGCTCTCCCTTTGCCAAAATTCTTACATAATAACTTAACTATATTTCAATATATACTAATTCACCTATTAATTAGATTGATTTTAGAATTGTGTCTCATTTTACCTCCAACCTATCAACCTTATTTAACCTTATTCAATATAAAATAAATAATTATTGATAAATTATTTATTTTTGCTAAAAAATAGCAAAAATTATAAAAAATTTGCAAAAAAATTAAACTTATTCTTTATATAGAAGAAATATTTATTTATTTAAATATCAGCGTTAATAAAATTCCTACAGTTATGGTAATAATAGTCCCAAACATCCAATTATGTAATTTTAATTTACTATTAAGTTCCATTTTGTTAATCTCAATTTTAGTATCAAGCTCATTAAATTTAGTATCAATCTTAATATTGAAGTTATTTTCAATGGTATTCATCTTATTATCAAGTTCTTTAATAGTAGACTTTAAATCATGTTTTACAGTATCAATTTTCTTATCAAGATCTCTAATATCTGATCTCAATTCACTTCTTACGTTGTCTATCTTATTATCAACCTCATTGAATTTATTATCTATTCTACTAATAAGTTCTTCTTTTATGTCAAAAATTTTTTCTTCTAAATGTTTTAATTTTATGTCAAAATTTTCTTTAAGATACTCAAGATCTTTAATAGTAAGCTCATTTTTATAGTATCTATAAGATAAATCATCAGCAATTTCTCTATTAATACCCACCTTTACAAGCTCATTTAATACCATTTGTCTGGTTACTACTGGTTGCATCATGTACTCCATGAAAATCTCCTTATATAATTATTATAGTATTTTGAGGATTTATTGTTAAGTAAAATAAGTGAAATTTAGTTGATGTTGAAAACACAAAGATATTAGAAAAGATTTGTCTTTCTATTTTGTGAGTACATGTATTAATCAAAGTAAGCATAAACTTTTATTTATCCTTTACGATATAAAATATATACCTCATCTGATAAATAATTCCTTTACTTCACACTATGACATTACTGATATTACATCTTTACTAATTGTATATATATCCAAAAACTTCATAATATAATTATCATCTTTTAAATAAAGACACAACAAACATAAGTGATTCGTAGTGAACTGCTATTTCTAAATCAAAGATTATAGAAATAGCTTCTTGTTTCATCCCATGATAGCTTTTTAGGTTCTATAAGAACGATCATCCACGAGAGCATGGTCCACAAGCTTTACTTCAGGCAGTTCCTGCCTTAGTTTTTATTTCCTTATAATAATAAGCCTTAAGATTTAGAGCTGCATTTATATCTCTATCGTGCAAAGTGTTACAACTCCTACAACTCCACCTAATATCACTTAATTTTAGAGTTGTATTTTTAATACCGCAATTGTTGCATAGCTTGCTTGATGGAAAATATCTATCAACTTTATGTAAATAGGCTCCCGCACCACTCTGATTTATATGATAATTGTCTTACAAACTCATGCCATCCCAAATCATTAACACTTTTGCCAAACATTCCTTTTTGCATACTTTTAATTGATAGGCTTTCTATTACTATATTTTTACAATTAGCTACAAAATAATAAGATAATTTATGTAAAAAATCTTTTCTTTGATTTGAAATTTTCCTATGCAACTTGGCAACTCTTAATCTAGATTTAGCTTTATTCCTTTTTTAAGTTCTCTAAAAAAATTACTATACGCAAAATTTAAATCAATCCATGCGCTACAAAGAGCTAAACTATCAACTTCCGTTAAAAATGGAAATTCATTTTTATAATTACTTGGATTAACGCTAATACTTTTCTTATTCTTTTCATAATAGCCTTTCTTATCACTTAACATTTTGTTATACAAAAATCTTACGCATCCAAATACTTTTGAAAAGTATTTCTTTTGATTAGTGTTAGGATATATTCTGTACTTATAAGCTTTATTAGCACTCATATGTTTTATTATTTTATAATATTTTATACTTAAGTGTATATGTCACACAAGCTAACTTTTAATAATCACTGCGTATATTCTATTAATTATCACCTAGTATTAGTTACTAAATATAGGCATAAATGCCGAGCTTTCATCTTTTCTTTACCAAATAATACTTAATATATGTTCTTTATGGAAAATAACCCTTAATGAATTCAACCATGATAAGGATCATATTCATTTATTACTAGAATTTACCCCCAATATTCAACCTTCTAAATTTATCAATAATCTAAAAACAGTATCTTCAAGGCTTATAAGGAAAAAATATTCTACTCATTTAGATAAATATTATTGGAAACCTTATTTTTGGTCTAGAAGTTATTGTCTTATTTCTACTGGAGGAGCCTCTATTGATATCATCAAAAAATATATTCAAAATCAAAATAAATCCATTTATTAACAAATTCATCTCCACCTATAATTTCTATGAAATTTAGGCGGAGATGAATTTGTTAATATTTGTTAAAATAACAACACTCAGAACATTGAGACAAGATTTATGCTTTTTATGTAAAAATGACATTATTGAAAAAACACTAATCAGATTGGGAAAAGGAAATAGTTCTTACATAAGATATACTGTTAACAAATATAGCAATAACAACTTGAACCGTTTATTAGAAAGTAAAGAATCTATAGTTGAACATGATGCTAATGCAATATATAAATTCACAAAGAAAACACAAAAAAAATATTTACAAAACAAAAAAGTTAAAATTTATAAACCTAAAAATGCAACTAAAAATGTCAGTCATATTATAAATAATAAAAAAGAAATAAAAGATAAAGGAAAAAATGATATTATCTTTAAAATAAGCAAAGTTGCAAAAGGAAAAACAATGAAATATTTAGATAAAATAGAAGAAAATAAAAATAAAAAAAGATATGAAGAGAGTATTTTTAGGGTAAAAATTGGTTGAAGCAGTCAAAGCTTGCAGAATTTACAAATAGGGGTTATTATAATCAGAGCAATAAAGAGGAATAAAGTATTAGTCATAAAAAAATTGATAGGCATTATCCCTAAGAGGGATGATATAAAGAAAACAATTTTTTATAGAAAAGATTTTTGTTTGGATAATAATTATTATCAAGCATATAAAAAGGCTCTAAATAATCTTTTGAAAAAGTAACAAAGACAAGTTGTTCAGTTGCAAACAAAAGAAGTATTAATGCCATAAATAATAAAAATACTTAGAAAATCTTCATAAAAAATATAAACAGAGGTTGCAAAAAGGAATTTAATGTAGTAATATATACATTACATAATGTGGTTATTTGTGGTAACTACCTATAATGAACTGTTTGGTTGAGAACCTTTTAGTAGGTTATATTAATGTCCCTGGCTTAGGGTTATTAATAAAATCTACTATTTTGTAGTTATTTCATATTTATATCAATTTTCGCTAGTAGTTAAAGTATATAAAGCGATTTGCTTTTTTGATTGTGATGTGATTTGTATACAATACATCTTAGTTAACCTACCTTACTCGTTATTTCTTTTCCAAAATAAATTTTTAGCTTTAAATATATATTATTTTCTTGTATTTTTTCAATTATTTTAACTTTTGTTATATATTTTATTTAAAATTAACTTTAAAAGAGGTTTATTTATGAAAAATGCTTTCATTTTCTTGTATATTTCGTGTATTTTATTTAATAGTTGTTGGCATAATCCTAATGCGATCAATAATTACCCTAAAGATATTCAGATGAGGGAAGAATCTGTAAAAAAACAAATAACAAAAGATCAAAGCTTATTTTTAGATTTAGTAAGAGATTCTTTAGGTACTAAAAAAGCAGATGTATATGGTAAAATTCTAGCTTTAGATATATCAAAAATTAAACCTGTGCTTGATAATATGCAATCAAACCTTAAAAAATGTGGTGGTAATTATAATGATAACCTTGTAAAACTCAAAAAAAAGTTCAAAGAATCTTTGAAAGATATTACAACTAATGATATTGATACTTCAGACAATGATATTTCAAGTAATACATCTTCAGACAATTCTAATGGTAATAATATTTTTAGTGACAATATATTTGAAGGTTTATGTGATGCACTTAAGAATTAAGTAATAATTTAATTTACATTAGTTTCTAATTTCTTAATATTTAGGTTTTGCTGTTTATTTAGGCTAAAAATATTGTTTTTAGTATAAGTAGAGTATAATTTAGTGAAATCTTATTTTTATTTTTGAATTTTATTAAGAATCTCTAATTAGAGATTCTTAATTTTTTGATGCTGCTTAACTTTATTCAGGTTGCAAATATTTGTTAATTGAAATAATTTTAATATTGTTTACATTTAAAAAAATATTATGTATAATTTAGAAAAAATGAGTTCGCAGTAGGAGAAACCAGATGACCAAACAAAAATTAGAACTTAATACACAACCATTAAAACAATATCACACTAGATACTATAAAATATTATCAATACTTAAATACTTTCAAAGAAATGCTATTAATTACAACCAAACAAAAATATTAAATACATTAAATTTTTTCCTTAAAAAGGATGATATTAAAATAACAACACTCAGAACATTGAGACAAGATTTATGCTTTTTATGTAAAAATGGCATTATTGAAAAAACACTAATCAGATTGGGAAAAAGTAATGGTTCTTATATAAGATATACTGTTAATAAATATAGCAATAACAACTTGAACCGTTTATTAGAAAGTAAAGAATCTATAGTTGAACATGATGCTAATGCAATATATAAATTCACAAAGAAAACACAAAAAAAATATTTACAAAACAAAAAAGTTAAAATTTATAAACCTAAAAATGCAACTAAAAATGTCAGTCATATTATAAATAATAAAAAAGAAATAAAAGATAAAGAAAAAAATGATATTATCTTTAAAATAAGCAAAGTTACAAAAGGAAAAACAATGAAATATTTAGATAAAATAGAAGAAAATAAAAATAAAAAAAGATATGAAGAGAGTATTTTTAGGGTAAAAAATTGGTTGAAGCAGTTAAAGCTTGCAGAATTTGCAAATAGGGGTTATTATAATCAGAGCAATAAAGAGGAATAAAGTATGCAATGCCCTTTAGAACGTTTAAGATCAAAAAGAATAAAAATTGAACCAACAAATAAAAATAAAAAAAACGATACTTTTATTAAAATAGAGAAAATAAATAATAGAACAATGTATCATACCAAAATTACCAAAGACTTTTACGTCTTTGGTGAAAATAAAAAACAAAAAAATAAATTTTTGATATGTATGAGAGATATTTTTAAGTCTGAAAGAATAAATGCATTCAATTTATTTTCGATAAAAGGAGATGACAGATTTTTAGGAATGTATTATGGATACAAAGATTTGGAAAAACCAATAATCATAAATTATAAAAATGATGCAGTCGGAACCAATCAGTCTATAAAAATGTTTAAAGTTTGTTATGTAGAATTTAGATTTAAACATGGAAGTGTATTTTGTTATATAAAATGTATGAAAAATTTATTAAAAAAAGAAAAAAAAAATCAAAAATACTGTGAAATTTTGTTTAGTCATTTGATAGATCTGGAAAAAAAAGTGTATGAATTTTATGACAAAACATTACCAAAGGGGGGAATTGTAGTAAAGTGGATAGAAAAAAACCAGAAATAATTACTATTGCAAGTATTAAGGGTGGTGTTGGGAAAAGTACAAGTGCTTTGTTTTTTTGCAACATATTATCCTCTAAGGAGCAAAGAGTTTTATTGATTGATAGCGATCCTCAAGCCAGTGTTACTAGTTATTTTTTATTGCAATTGCAAGACCAAAATGTGGATATTGAAAAATATAATCTTTATGAAATTCTTAAGCAGAGAAAATATATAGAAAATTGTATTTTTAGTATGAATGAATTTATAGATATAATTCCAAGTTCATTAGAGTTGTCCTCTTTTAATTCGGAAAGTATTCCTTTGCAAGATAATCTATTAGAAAAGAGACTTCTATCAATTAAATTGAAGTATGATTATATAATAATAGACACAAACCCTAGTTTAGGGCATCTTTTAAATAATGCTTTGATTATTGCTGATTACTTGGTTATTCCTATTAATTCTGATTTATGGGCAGTTGAAAGCATAGATTTAATAACAGATGCTATAAAAAAAGTTTATAGGGAAGATCTTGAGCCTAACTTTTTAGTAACAGGTGCTTTAGAGAGACAGAGTATAGATAAGGAAATAATATCAGAATTAGAAATTCGTTATAGAGAAAAATTGATAGGCATTATTCCTAAGAGGGATGATATAAAGAAAACAATTTTTTATAGAAAAGATTTTTGTTTGGATAATGATTATTATCAAGCATATAAAAAGGCTCTAAATAATCTTTTGAAAAAGTAACAAAGACAAGTTGTCCAGTTATAGACAAAAGGAGTATTAATGGGTATTAAAAATAAAAATAAGATGATCATTGGGAGAAGAGTTAAAGTAAATGAAGATAATTTGTTTGTAAAATTGCCCGAAGATAGTCGTAAGGAAGAGTATTTGAGATTAAAAGACCGGCTCAAGTCTTTGGTAGTAGATGATATTTATAATAAGATAGAGACAGCAAAAGTATTAAGTTTGATAAATGAAAAGAAATTATATATATTTGATGGTTATAAAAGTTTTTATGGATTTTTAGCTGACTTTAAGATAGCCAAGTCTCAAGCATATAAATATATTAAAATAGTATCAGGTATGGCGCAGGGTATTATTGATTATGATTTTATAATCAATAATGGGATTGAAAATACGATAAAAAAATTGGGAATCAAGAATATTGTAAAAAAATCGAAGCATAATTTGACAAAACAATTGTGTTTTCAGTTTAAAAGTCAAGATAGTTATGATTTTTATAAGAGAGACACTAAATTTATGTGTTTTGTGTTAGATGAACTTTTTATAAATAATAAAGAATATTTAGAAAATCTTCATAAAAAATATGAACACAAGTTACAAAAAGGAATTTAATATAGTTTGTATAGTGACAGCAAGTAATGAGTATTTAGATTACTTGAAATGTGATTAAAAAGGAAATACTAGCATTTTATATATAAGATATTCTTTGATTTAAGAATTGTATTGTTAGTTGTACTTGTAGTGTCATATGAATTTTATATGTTTGAAAAATTTGGTAGTTTTTAATTTTTTATTTTCAGATATAAAAAATGCAAGGAGGGGTATAGCCTATATGTAAAGTCTGTATAAATTTATGGAGATTACGGCAATGTCATGAAATTTATATTTTTGGTTATAAAATAGGTTGTTAATTTATTAATCTGAAAATTGTTATGATAAGTATTTAGTGATATTGAAGGTGAAGGTGTGCATTATAATTCTTGATAAACTTTTGTTAAATGATACAGAAGTTTGTCATCATTAGATGATGTTCAAGATGTATAATCATTGATAGTTTTGATATGTGCTTTTGCCAAATTGTTAATAGCATTTTAAATGTATGAAGAAATATTTTTTCAATTTTCAATAAAGATCCCGTTTTAAAAATGAAGATATATTTGTCATGTAAATTTTTGAAACCGATGAAATTAAGAGAGTTTTTGATAGTTCTTTCGTCATAATCTTCCATTTTACAAAGGTTGTTAATAAGGCACATATTCCGATGTTTAAAAGTTTGTCTTGATTTTTAGGGTCTAAAATTTTTCAGATATAACAGATGGGATGTAATAGTGGAGGAGGAATAAAGGAAGGAGAGGAAGAGAAAGCAAGGAAGGGAGATGGGAGTGTAATAGATTTAAAGGTAGTAGGGGAGAAGATAAAGAGTGCGGTGGAGTTTGCAGGGAAAGTAAAGGAAGTTCATACTTTAGTTAAGTCGGTTGATGAGTTAGCTAAAGCTATAGGAAAGAAAGTTGAGGGTGCGGGTAATCTTAGTGATGATGGTGGTCAGAATGGTTCTTTGATTTCAGCAGCGTATAGTATAATATCGTCTGTAAGCACTAAATTAGACGCATTAGAACAACAAGCTGAAGTTTCTACTGAGTTAAAGGCAAAAATTACTATTGTTAAAACTGCAAGTAAAAAGTTTACAGATACAGTAAAAGGAGCAAGTGCTGATCTTGGTAAAAAAGATGCTTCTGATGAGAATGCAAAAAAAGCTTTACTTAAAAGTGATGCTGTTGGAGATAAAGGAGCCAAAGATCTTGTTGCTTTAAACACCGCAATTGATGAGTTGTTAAAGAATGCTGAAGTAGCAGTAGCCTCTGCAATTAAGGAGCTTACAATTTCTTCTAATAATTAATATTTAATTAACAAGGTAAGTATTGGAAAAATAAAGCTAATAGCACTATGCTATTAGCTTTTGTTAGTATTTAGAGAATAAATTGTTTTAATGGTTAAATTAAAATGTTGTTGAATTTAAATATTTATATTAAGAGTATTTTATTTTATAAATTAACGTTTATAAATATGTGTTCAAGGGAAAAGCAAAACAAAAAAGGTAAAAATAGTAATGTGACGACTTTATATAATAGTATCTTGTGGTAATGTGGGAGAAGAGTTTAAGGTGAAGTTTTCGAGTGAGATTGTTAATTTAGGGAAATAATTTTGGACGTTTTTGTTACTCTATGGTTGCCGAGACATTAGGAATCAAAGCAGATACAAAGAAGGAAGAGATAAGGAAGTATTTTAGTAAGATTGAGAATACAGTGAAGATAGTGAAAGGGAAATTAAGTAAGATTTTGGAAGAACATGGGCATTATGGAAAAGTAAAAGAGAGGGTAGAGGAATTTATTGGGAAGATAGGTAAGATTGAGTTAGTAGCAAAAATAGCGGCTAGTGGGGCTAATGGTGCTGGTGCAATAGGGGTGCTATTAAGAATGAGTTTGCAGAGAGGCTGCAGATTTAACAAGTGTTAATTCTATTGTTAAGGTAGCTGCAGCAGCGTCTCCACTAAAAGTACAGCAGGCGCAGTATTAGCACCAGCAGCCACTTCACCACCAGCAGTTCCAGCATCAATTTTTACACCAGACTTTTCAGCAATATCAATCATATCTCTAACTTCCGCAATAACAACTTTAATGTTAGCCTCTCCAGCAGGTACTGCAGCACCAGCAGCATTATCACCAATATCAGTATTACCTTCTTTAGTTACCCCAACAAGCTTAGTTACAGAATCAATTAACTTTGAAATCACTGCGCTAGAACTTTGAATAACAGCTTCAACTCCTTTAGTATCAGCATTAGGAACAGCAACTATTTCTTTCTCTAACTCAGCTAATTTATCCTTAGTATTCTTCAATCCATCTCCAATAGTCTTAAAATGTTCTCCTACTTTGCTTCTATTATCGTCAGATTTAACAGCATTAAACCCTAATACATCCCCTATTGCACTCCCAAACCCAGCAAAAATCTCCTGAAAACCTTCTCCGATCGCAACTAATGACTCTAAAAAACTATTCTTCTTTGCTAAGTCTACCTTCCCCTCTCCTCCTCCTAACTCCCCCACTATTACATCCCATCATCATCACTATCATCACCATCATTATTACTACTCTTACTTTCCCCTCTACTTCTTTCTCTTTCTTCATTCTTCTAGCCTCCTTATTTATTTTTTTTAGCTTTTTTATAGCTTTTCTTAGAAAACAAACAAAAAAGTCAATAAATGATGATTTATATGAATATTATTCATACAACATACACAATACTGCAAATAAAAAAGAAAGCTTCATTGCTCCCTTTTCAGCGTCCTTATCCAATAATTTTAACTATATTCAATATAACTTAAATTCAACTATTAATTAGATTGATTTTAGAATTGTGTCTAATTTTACCTCTAACCTATCAACCTTATTTAACCTTATTCAATATACAATAAATAATTATAGATAAATTATTTATTTTTGCTAAAAAAAAGCAAAAACTATAAAAAATTTGCAAAAAAAATTAAACTTATTCTTTAGATAGAAGAAACATTTACTTATTTAAATATCAGCGTTAATAAAATTCCTATAGTTAAAGTAATAATGGTTCCAAACATCCAAGCATGTAATTTAAATGTTCCTTTAACCTCTGATGCAAATTTATCTATCTTAGTATCAAGTTCTATTTTATTCAGTTCCATATCTTTTCTTACAAGAGAAATCTCTGATTTTAAGTTACTTTCAACAGTATTTATCTTATTATCAAGTTCAGTGAACTTACTATCCATTCTATTAATAAGTTCTTCTTTCGTGTCAAAAATTTTTTCTTCTAAATGTTTTAATTTGATGTCAAAGTTTTCTTTTAAATACTGAAGATCTTTAGTAGTAAGTTCATTTTTATAGTATCTATAAGATAAATCGTCCGCAATATCTCTCTTAATACCAGCTTTTACAAGCTCATTTAATACCATCTGCCTAGTAATTACAGGTTCCATTTGCATATACTCCATAAAGAATCTCCTTATGTAATTATTATACAATAATTTATAAGCTAAATGAAAGTAAATTTAGTAAAATGTCGACTTCTATCACAATAATTTAAAGACATAATTAAATATGCTGCTAATAATGCATCAAGAGCATCATCATGAACTTTGACATATCCATTATATGAATAAATATCATTAAATACAAAACGACTACTATAATCTAATAAATGCATCTTGTTATAAGTAAATGGTGTTAATAAAGAAACAATCCTTGCGTGTTTATTTGTTTTGGGTCTTATTGGTGCAATTCTAAAGTAATTTTCCATATTATCTCGAAGTCTAACATATTCACGTGTCAAAGCCCCAGCTCCTTTAATATCATCTCTATCTTCAATATAAAGAGTATTAACATTAAATTCCCCATTATTACCTTTATTGTATTCATAATACATGGATCAACAGCTGGTTTTTGATCTTGAAATATAAATGCATAATACTTGTCCGACACCTTCTCTAAAACACAAAGAGCAGTATTATCACCACCATTACTATATGCAGGATCTAAATAAGATATAGGACTTTTAAATTCATAGTCTTCAATAATATTAATATTACTAAATATCGCATCATTATTTGCAACCCATTCTCCTCGTAGTACACCGGCTTTATATGTTGGCAAGTCTTTATAAATTTCTTCTTGAGTCTTTATAAATTCCTTTGAAATTGTCTCATTATCATACGTTGTAAAATTATATGTAGAATATATTGTGTTATTATCAATATAATCTATTTTAAAATAATTCTCTGGATGATCAGGATTAGTATCAAAAATAATAAATTCTGGATTCATTCTTAGTCTCTTAAGCGCTTCTTTTAATGTCTCTTTATAAAGAGTTGTTGCTTCATTAACATAAATATAACAGCAGAATTCGATCCTCTAAATCTTTCAAAGTCTCTTATTTTATCTCCACCATATAAATTAACCCTTAAAGAATTGATTCCAAAATATGACGTATTTGAATATTTGGGAACAAAAGGTATTTTAAGAATATTAGCAAGATTTTCAAACTGTTCTATAACATTAATTTCTAATGACTTCTGTAAGTTGCCTAATATAAAATTATTGGTACCTTTCCTATAAAGATGTCTATTTTTAAGTAAAGTTTTTAAAAATAAATAACAAGCCAAAAATGTTTTACCACTTGCAATTCCACCTGATAAAATAATTTTTTTTTGATTATTCTTTTCAATATCATTTAACACTTTACGTTGTTTTTTAGTCAATAACTTATTTTCAAATCTTTCAAAATCAACAACCACTGGTTTTGGTTTAATAAAAAACGCAATATCAATCCCAAATTCACGCTTATATTCCCTTTGCATATACTTAAAAATACTACTACTATATATATCCATTTACTTATCCTCCAAACTTAAATCTACTCTCATCTAAGTCTGCAATTTTGAGTTTCTTCATTGTTTCATAACATAACTTCATTGTTTTATCTTCTTTCTCACGTTTCAAATCTTTAAGCTTAATCTTCTTATCTTGAAGTTCTCTACTATTTCCTTTATTTTGAATCATTTTAATCTCTCTCTCCAATAGATTTATTTCTTCTATACAATCCTCAAGTTCTAATTCTAAATAATTATTAAATGCCTTCATAAACTTAAGTCCAAGTTGACTTTTCGTTATACTAAATTTACTTTTAAGCTCACGTGCTTTGGCATTGGTTTCAAGTACTCGATCTAAGATACTATTAAGAGTAGTTTTACAAATAGTTACTTTATTATCACTATAAAACTCTGTGGGATTATCTTTACTACTTTCCCATTTTTGTCTCATTTTACTTACATTAGCTCGTGTAACACAAAGCTCTTTCGCTATTTCAGCATCATTTAATCGACCTTCTTCAAAATACATGGCATAATCTTCATATGCTCTTTTTACTTTATTCATATCTCTTCAACCTTATAATTTAACAAAAATTAATTTTAGTTAACATAAACTTTATAACAAAACATTAAACTTTCCAAGTTTAAAAGGTTATTTTGAAAGTAATAGTGATAATTTAGAACAATTTAAAGATCAAGCATCAAGTAATTGTGAAATAGAAGAATAAAGATAAAATTAAAAACAAATCTTTTTTAAAAATCTCTATACAAACCAAAATAACTAATAGTATACTTAAAAACAAGGGGAATATTATATGTATAAATATCTAAAACAAATACTAATTTATAGTCTAATACTAATTTACTCTTGTACAGATAAAGTAAAAGAACCTACAAACACACAACAAGCGAATTACAATAAGAATTTTAATACCATTATTAATGGATTTAACAAATATATAGAAAAAGCAAGAGAAGACTTGAACAAACATGAAAAAGATAAAAGACAACTACAAAATTATGACGACTATAAAATAGCAATAGACAAATATGATAAATTTATTTCTTGGATTTAAGATAATCCCGACACAAAGAAAGAACTAGATACAGATTTTACTGAGGCTTATAATTGTCTAGAGCAAAGAAGAGCAGAAAATGCACCTGAAAAAACTTTAGATGAATATATACGTGATGCCATTGATTGCACAAATAATCCTTTATCATGTAAAGATACAAGGAAAAAATATGGAACTAAAAATAACCAGATATTTTTATTCTTTACATATAATTTCCATACACTATTTCACAGTAAAAAGACTCTCAAAGATATATTAGTCAAATTTAAAACACTTGATATTTCAGAAGTAAAAGATAAATTTTGATTTTATTGTAAGTAAGCAATAAATTAAAAGTTTATAAAAAGTGAAGGAAGTTAACTTTATGTTAACCTATGATAAAAAGTAGGTAAACAAAAGAAAGATAGAGGCAAGATATTATCATTGCACAAAGTAATAGGCTTAAAATGGAGTAGAAAACAAGCATATAGTAAAAAATAGGAATAAGTATCTTAGATATTTGTTCCAAAAATATTTCAAACTATATCTTCTACTAACTTAAACCAAACTACATGTCATTTTTAAAATACAAAGAAAGGACCAAAAAATTGACTAAACTTATAAGTATTTGTTAATATATTAATTAACCATTTAATAATTTTTAAAATTATTAGTTAATAAGTAAACTTAAAAATAAAAATACTAAACCCAAATCCATTCCTATAAGATTCTATCTGAATGAAAAGACAACAAAACTCGTAAAACGCTGCATCACAAAACTCAAAAATATAGATCCAATTTCTGGATGGTTCATATACATATTATCAGTAACTGATTGTAGAGAAGTAGAGATCAAAATGTCAAACCTATGATATATCACAAGAAAAAAGCAATAATGGTGAAATGTTTTATAGTTTACGTGTAAATGTTGCAAAGAAGCGAAGTAATATTTGCATCAGAGAAGTAGTAATTAGTGAAAATGAATATAAATCTATTATGAGAGTACATCATGATTATTTTATATCTAAAGGCAAAGACACAAAACGTACTTATCTATTTCAAAAAAGCAAAAATAAATTTAAAGATAATAGAATAAACATAAATAAAATTTCAAAACAATTTAAAGATTTTTTACTCTAATTTCTATTGATCTTGCTTTTGTTACATCTATAGATAGTTTGTCTGTACTACTATCTTCACTATTAGAAATATTATTTTCAATTTGTTCTTTATTGTTCTTTTGTTCAATATCTAAATTACTAGCATCAGTATCAACTTCATTTTCTATTGACAAATATGCAACTAGTGCATAAAGTTTAAAATAAGTTGCTGCAGACCCCACAAGCTGCGGCCATGTATTTTGACTTTTGACCCCAAGAAACTTCAATTCTTTTATATGTGTTGATGTATCAAATGAATGTTAATATCCACTTAAAGGACTATAAAACGTTATTGTAACAACATCTATTAAATTACAATCAATACTCTTTGTAGTTGGATACTGTACAAAATCAATATTTAGATCATATTCCTTAATAAAATTCTTAACTTTCCTTACTATTTCATTAAAATCTTGATATTTATATCCATATCCATCAAGATTTTTGTCTACACAATTCAAACCCATTCTCAACGTTTTAAGGTTATTTAAAAAATCTATTCTCTTTTGATTCATTGTTGTATTTTTATTATTAATTTTTGTTGTTTCCTGTATATTTGTTTTTGTAATATTCTTTGCATTCATTTATCACTCCTTAATTTCTAATATATAAAAATAATATAACAAAAACATAAGGAATAATAAAAATTGCAAAAAATATTCAAACATTAAAAGTTATAATATAAAAATTTAGAGCCTAATTAAACACTCTTTTTAGAATGCTTAATCAAGCTCTAAAAGCTAATTAAACGATAGCAATTAAGGTAGTATAAACGAAGAATACTACTAAAAAGTAGTGTATAATAAATTTAAAATAAAATCAACCCTTATTTTTCTATATATCTTTCAGTTTATGAAAAATTTACTTATCATAGACATTATAATCGATAATAGATATAATAATCATTATTAAGCAAAATAAAATTTATAGCTTCTTCACTAAAACCCTTTTTTAACAAATTCATAGCTTAAGTCTTCTATTCGATATGTCCTATATGATAAATCAGACATAAAAACTACCTATTAATTATCCCTTCAATTTTTCAAACTCATTCTGAAGTTCTTCAAGAAACTCCTTTCTATTTTCAAAAAGTTCATCCAATACAAAACTAGTAAATTTAGAATTCTCCTTATAAAAATCATAACTACCTTGACTTCTAAGTTGAAAACGAAGTGGTTTTATTGGATTTTGTCTTGATTTCTTTATTGTTTCACTACCATTAGTTTTTATCAACAAAAGAGTGTCATTAATGCCATTTTCCAATAAGTAATCTTCACTTACAACACCATCTTCCATAGCGACCGCTAATTTTAAATAATTATATATTTGACTCCTAGCTATTTTAAAATTTTTAGTAAATGCATCAAAAGTTTTAAATCCATCCATCTTGTAATAACCATTATCCTTTATTTCCTTTAAAATTTTCATACATTCTATTTTATAAACAATTTCTTTTTTAAATGAATTTACAAAATTTTCCTTTAATTTATTATAATATATTCTCAACTGTTCTTTACTATCAAACTTTTCTAAGACCCTATCATTTAACTGAATATTCACTTTACACCTCCTTTGTCCATTAAATGGATAATATATTTATGTTATACTTGTCTCTCTAAAAATTTATTAAATATATTCTGATATTCCACTATATAATCTTTATTAATATCAAAATCGGTATTGCTAGCTATTTTTCTATTTAAATCTTCTCGCTCTTTAATAGCTCCTAAAAAATTATCCTTAGCTTCTATAATATTCAACAAATACTTATGTGTTTTATTTCTTTTAAATCTAGTTACAATTAAATATATAGGTATTTTAAATCCTGCTTTTACGATAAAATGTTCTAATAATTGAAGACTTTCTACGGCCCATTTCTCAGCTGTCATTGGTACTATCACATAACTACTAACAACTAAAGCATTGACTAAAGTAAAATCTAAACTAGGATTTGTATCTATTATAATATAATCGTATTTTTCATTTAATAATTTTAAATTTTCTTTTAGCCTCATTTCTTTAAATAAAATATTCTCAGCATTAAATTGATACAAGGTTAAGTAACTAGGTATTAAATCTAAACCCTTCTTGATATTTACTATTGATTCATTAATATTAATATTATTTTTTATTACTTCATATATATTAAATTGGACAACATCAAATTTTTGGCTTTCTATATCTTTAATAAAATAACTAGTAGAAGATGCTTGTGTATCCATATCTATAAGCAAAACTTTAAATTTCTGTGCCAACAAAGTTGAAAATATAAGACTGGTCGTACTTTTACCAACCCCACCTTTAATTGATGCAATAGTAATTATTTTTGATTTTTTTCGATCCATTTAGTTATAATACCTCCTTCTAATAATTTCTTTCCATAAAATTCATATACTTTTTTCTCTAAATTTACTATTAATTCAAGTAAAAATTGACTATATTGTGTTTCCTTTTTTTCTTTTTTAATTAAACGCGAAATTCCTTTAATATAACAAAACACACTTCCTTTTTTAAATCTAAATTCTATATAATAAATTTTTGAAAATGTAGATGACTTCATAACACCATTCTCTTCATATCTAGTCACAATTTTTTGCATTGGCTTTCTATATCCATAAAAAATACCTAAAAACTTGTCATCTTCTTTTAAAGAAAACAAATTGAATTCATAGATTTTTTTCATACTCAACAAATTTCTAAATGCAATAAAAAATTTATTTTTCTGAGTTTTATTAACTCCAAATGTATAAAAATCCATTACAATTTTTGTATGATATACTTTTCTACTATTATTTTCCTCTATTTTGATAAAAATAGATTTATCTCCTTTTTCTTTAATTTCTATTTTTTTTTCTCTAAGACGCTCTAATACACTGTCCATAACAAATCCTTAGTCAACAATTTTTTCATACTCCTCTATTCTTAAATGCTCTTTGCCCTCTACCATCTCTAAAATCTCGTAATAATAGTGATTATTAAATACTTGGCTATATTTCAAATCAATCTGATTACTTAAATAATTTCTTAAAATTGGCGCTAAAATTTTAACCTCTACTTTGTTCTTCAACTGATCTAATAGTATACTAAATATATTATTTCTAATCTGCTTATGGTCTTCTTTTTTACCTTTTTTCTTGCATTCAACTGTTTTCTTAATCCTTTTTATTATCTGCCCTAAATCTCCGTATTTACTACTCTCTACGATAAAGTGGGGCTTGTGTTTATACTTTTTATACGCTTTTTGTATCTCTGTTTCTAATTGCTTTTCATTGTATCCTTCTTTTTTTAATACTTCCTTTGTCTCTGCTAATGCCTTTTCTAATTCTTGTTGTCTTCCTATTAATCTATTGCTCTTATTTCGTTCTCTTTCTCTTTTATTTTCTTCTTTCTTCAGTTTTATTAGCTTTTCTATTTTTATTTCTTTTGTTGTTTCTAAATTCAAAACAGAGAGATATTTATCATCTTTGAATTCACACTTCTTTATGTATTTTTCTAGCTGTGCCTTTTCTTTTTCTATTTTTTCTAGTTCTTTATTCTTCTTATTATTATTACTATTATTATTAATACACTCCCATTTTTCTACACTCCCATTTTTCTTTAGACTTTCATTATTAGTGCATGTTTGTTGATGATATAAGTTAGCGCGTTGTTGAAATCTGTCTTCTTTTTTGTTTCTAAAATGTCTATTGATTTTATAGTGACATACTTTTTTAGAAAATCTAAGTTTGTAGTGAATTTCAGTACCACAATTCTCTCCTAAATGTCTGTAATAGTTACTAGTTACGTGAAATTCTTTTTCTAATTTGTATAAATAACTTTGTAGGGTTTTGAGTGTAGCTTTTTTTTGACCATTATTGTTTAAGTTATTATTAAAGTAATAGAGTATTTTATTTTGATTATATTGCTTAAAGTGAGAATTTATATAATTTAATGTTGATATTAAAACGATTAATTTGTGTTGGTATTTATTATTGATAGGCCTTTTTGTACTCCCCATATTAAACTCCTTAATTACTGCCATTCATGATAGTTCAATTTCAAATAAAAAGCAAACATTTATTGACATAGAAGATTTAACTAATCATATAAGACTATTCTTACAAGATAGTAAATATTATTTAGACTTATCAAAATTAAGTTATAAAGATGAGTTTGTAAGTTTTATCAATATTGTTAATTTAAATATTGGTGCTGAAGAGCGAGAACTTTTAGAGAGACATTTAGTTGATATTCAATCTAAGTAAACAGAAATAGAGAAGAAAGAGAAAGAGAATGCTAAAGAATTATATGCACTTGCTAAACAAGATAAAGATGTTCTTAAAGATATATTTGGTAAGTTATCTATGGATTTTGAATTAGCAGATAATATTGTTTATAGATTAGGAAAGAATATATTTGCGTTAAATTCAAGTAAACGTGCTATTAAAGATAGATTTAAATTAATTACGGATCATTATGATTATTATGATATTAGTTCTAGTCGTAAGTTCTATATATCTAATACTGTATCTTCTATTTCATATGCAATTTAATGGGAGGTGTAGCAGATGATTATACATCTAATAATCTTTATTTTAATAATTTTATATCGTATGTTAAAATTTATATATAAATGTTTCAGAAATATTATTTAAAAATATGTTTATGACTATCATGCAACAAAAGAATACAATGAATATTTAGGTAGTCTGTCTTGTGATCTCCAAATAATGGAAATCAGACGTAGGCTTTATGATGATGGGGGTTTTGATGTCTGACATTAATAACATTACATTATCAGAACGCTTAATTAGAGATTCAATTTTGTCTTATAGTAGCACAAATTTAGCTATACTAAATTTTTCTATAGCTAATAATATTACTGAGATTGTTTGGTGTAGACAGTAAGCATCATAATCTTAAAGTTGATATTCCTATTCTTGTTCCTACTTCTGTTCCTGATCCTGCTTGTGAATTTAATGAAGATATTCCTTTTTAGAGGTTTATAAAATATTTATAAAATATGAGGATTAATTGTTATATTTTAAATCCATGTAGTATCTTAAGTTTTTTTGCATTAAACGAGATGTTCGTGTTGAGGATAAAGATTATAAATGTTTAAAAGATGAATTTGAGATAAGTGAAGTTAAAATAAAGAATACTGTTGGGTCCTATTTTATGGCAACAAATAATACGGAAGTTTTATATGATCCTCTTTTTTTTAAAAGATAGAGGATAAGAATATCATCTAAAATCTAAGCGTATATTTAGAAAAATACGAATTTCCATTGTTGCATATTATTATTATCCCCATATATGTATTCATTGTTAAAAGGCTATATGCCTTTTTTGTGCTTATATTATTATGTTAAATCTTGATTTTTGTTAAATTTGATTGTATACTATGTATTGAGTTATTTTTTTAACTTATTTTTAACCTTTATTTCTCAAATAAAAAATTCTAACAAAAAGAATTGCAACTTCTTTTTGTTAGTTTGTAGTAATATATTGATTTAATGTTATGTTTTCATAGATTATATAGCAATACATGAAATATACAATATTATTTAAAACCGTCTTTAATATCATGATATGCTTTTAATTTACTTGCTTTTGAAAGACCATAAACATTATCTATTTCAGATGTTGATGCATATTTCATTAATTCTTTAATTTTAAATGAATTGTATCCTTTACTTTTAAGTGTTGCAATAAATATATTGCGGCATATATGTAGTGATTTAGGATGTTTAAATCTTGATTTTGTTAACAATTCTTTAAATTGTTTTGAAATTTTACTTATATTTATTCTATTATCTTTAAATCTATGTTTACTTTTTTGAAATAGGTAAGTACGTCTTGAATCTTGTCCTTTATTTTTAAAATTAAGTTTATGAATTTCTTCTATAGATTCAAATTCAGATTTACTTATTACTACTTCTCTAATGCAAATATTACTTCTCTTTTTTGCTACATTTACACGTAAATTATAAAACACATCACTATTATTGTTTGTTTCTCTTACTATGTCATCAAGTCTTATATTTTGAATCTCTACTCCTCTACAACCTGTAATTGAGAGTATATGAACAAACCATCCTGAGATTGGATCTATCTGTTTAAGTTTGTCTATACTTTTCTTTACTAATCTTATGGTCTTATCATTTAAATAAAATCTTATTGGTATTGATTTAGATTTAGTATTGCTTTTTGTTTGTAATAATTCTTTCTTATATTGCCTTGTTTCTTTAAGTAATATTGAATTTTGTTTCTTGAGTTCTTTGATTTTTGCTTTTAATATTTCATATTCTTTCATGTAATTTATGTGTTAACTAAATGATATAAAAATAATTAAATTTATGTATAAATATGTTAGCAAATACTCTTAATTTATGTCAAATTATATGTCTCTCCATTGTATGCAAAATTTAATGTGTAAGACATTTATTTTAATTAGAAGGGCTGATATTTAAGGGTGCAGCACAAAATATCTAGTAACTTTGTGGTAACTTTAACAAATACTTAAAAATTTGCTGTCTATTCTTTCTAGATTTCATTTTAACGACCCATCTGTTTGCAATGAGAGATATCTCTCTTTTTTTTAATTTATCTTTCTGTGTTAACTTCAAGTTAACATTTTGTTTACTTTTTACTTTTTTTTAAATCTTTTTATTTATACTTTTACTTGTATGAAAATATCTCGATACTTTCTTTCTTAAATCTGCATTTTAAATTCTGTTGATAATCTTATTGATTATTTCCACAAGTACTGTCTGCACTGCTTTTAAAATTATCTAAGCCAGCTTGCAGAGCACCTTTTACTACTTGTTTGAATGTTTCTTTTTGTTCAGCTGCATTATCTCTTGTGCACTTTGCAAGTTCTGATTGAATGTGATCAAGAGCATCTTTTATTTTGGATTCGTCTGCATTTAAAAATTTATTAAATTCAGATTCGCTATTACTTAAAGCATCTTTTAAAAAATCTAGACCTTTTCTCTGATTGTCGTTTAATTTTTCTCTTAATGCTTCTTCAGGTGTTTTTTGTGCTTCTACTTGTTGTTCTAAGTCTCTTTTGTTTCTACTCTTAATTCCTTTATTTGTATTATTATCTTGTTTACAACTACTCATTAATAGTAATAAAATCAAAGTAAAATTGGTTATTTTCATGTAAATCTCCTTAGTTTTAATACATATTTGTGATATTAAAATATATAGCGATTATTGTTATGTTGTATGAATTACTTTGATTATTATATAACTAGCAACTACTAAATCGTAGTTGCTAAATATTGATTTATCTTTAAGTAATAACTTGTTTGTTACTAATTTTTAGTTTGTCCATAGTGCCAATAACCGTTTATAGGTATCACTTTCTTTATTTTGAAGTTCTTCTTTCAGTTTTTGGAATATTTCTTCATTAGTATCGTATTTCCCAATTACTGTTGTTATAAGATTATCAAAAAATAGGTCTACATAATTTGGATCATTTGAATCTATCTTTCCATATAGACTAGGGTCATATTTATGATTACCTTTATATTTATCATTTGAATAATAGATAAAAGCACCTTCTATATATTGCTTAATGTCCTGATTACTTGCAAGTTCATTTTTTTTATTAATTAAAAAAGTATATGCATCATGGAAGGAATTAGCTAGTTTTTTTTGTTCTTGTACATGTGCATCATCTAAAATCCAGGTTCGAAATCTATCGTATTTATTTAGTAAACTAGTTACTTCTGTTGTTGGAACATTTTGATGACTAGGTAGTGTATCTTGTTTGCTCAGTAGTTTATCTTGTTTTAATATATCAAATGCATATATTAATAGGTAGAATTTATTTTTTTCTTCAGTTGACATAATGCTTGCAGATGGATTTACTAAAACTATAGGAGGTTCTTTATGTTTATTTGCATTACAACCATATAAAAATAATGTGATGCAAAGTATTAATATATTTTTTTTATATAATATTCTCCTTATTTTTCATTATACACAATGAATTAATAATATGTTTTTATTTTAAAAATATATCTGTAGTTTTATTATATGTTTTGTAAAATTATTATTTTGTTATAGAGTTTATGTTAAATTAAATTAATTTTTGTTAATTTAGAAGTTTGAAGAGATATGAATAAAGTAAAGACATCATTTGATGATTATATTGTGTATTTTAATGAATGAAAGCTTAGTGATGCACAGATTAGTAAAGAGATGGGAGTAAGTCGTGCTAATGTATGTAAAATGAGATGTAGATGAGAGTCTAGAGAAAGCAATAATTTAGAAGAACATCAAAAAGTAACAATTAGTGAAGAAACTCTAAATAATGTGTTAATTCGTGCATCTGAGTATAGTGCACAATCAAGCAGTGTTAAAAGCCAGCTTCATATGGCTAGAAATAGATTGGGATTAGAATTTATTGCGTCATTTATAGTTTATTTAGATTTAGAACTTAAATCATACAATAAAGAAATAAAGGTTTAGAAAGCAAAATTGAAAGACTTAGAGACGGAATTAATAATGAAGACGAGCAAGATCTTAATAATAAGCTATGTGAGCTTGACGAAGTTAAACTAGCAAAAGAACTTAAAAAAATGGAATTGTATTACCAAGCTATGCTTAAATTAAAATTTAAAAGATTATGTTGTGAATATATATGATCTACCTCTTTTTAAAAAGATGCAAAGGGAATAAATACGTCATATTTTGAACTTGATTCTTTAAGAATTAATTTATATGGTGGTGATAAAGTAAGAGATTTTGAAAGATTTAGAGGATCAAATTTTGCTGTTATTTATGTTAATGAAGCAACAACACTATATCAAGAGACATTAAAAGAAGCGCTTAAGAGACTAAGAATAAAACCAGAGTTGTTATATTTGATACTAATCTTGATCATCCAGAGCATTATTTTAAAACAGATTATATTGATAATAACACAGTATATTCTACATATAATTTTACAACATATGATAATGAGACAATTTTAAGGAATGTATAAAGACCCAAGAAGAAATTTATAAAGATTTGCCAACATATAAATCCAGTGTACTACTTGGCGAATGGGTTGCAAATAATGATGCGATATTTAGTAATATTAATATTATTAAAGACTATGAATTTAAAAGTCCTATAGCTTATTTAGATCCTGCATATAGTAGTGGTGGGGATAATACTTCTCTTTGTATTTTAGAGAAGGTGTCGGATAAGTATTATGAATTTATATTTCAAGATCAAAAACCAGCTGTTGATCCATATGTTATGAATACAATAAAGGTAATAATGGGGAATTTAAATGTTAATACTCTTTATATTGAAGATAGAGATGATATTAAAGGAGCTGGGGCTTTGACATGTGAATATGTTAGTCTTCGAGACAATATGGAAAATTACTTTAGAATTGCGCCAACAAGACCTAAAACAAATAAACACGCAAGAATTGTTTCTTTATTAACACCATTTACTTATAACAAGATGCATTTATTAGATTATAGTAGTCGTTCTGTATTTCGTGATATTTATTCATATAATGGAGATGGCAAAGTTCATGATGATGTTCTTGATGCATTATCAGCAGCATATTTAATTATGTCTTTAAATTATCGTGATAGAAGTCGACATTTTACTAAATTTACTTTCATTTAGCTTATAAATTATTGTATAATAATTATATAAGGAGATTCTTTATGGAGTATATACAAATGGAGCCTGTAATTACTAGGCAGATGGTATTCAATGAGCTTGTAAAAGCGGGTATTAATAGAGAAATTGCTGATGATTTGTCTTATAGATACTATAAGAATGAACTTACTATTAAAGATCTTCAATATTTAGAAAGTAATTTTAACCTTAAACTGGAAATATTAGAGCGTGGTTTAAAGGCTGAGATTAGAGAACTTGATACTAAGATTGATACCGTAGAGAATAATTTAAATATTAAAATAGATATTAAATTTACAGAGCTTGATAATAAAATAGATACTGTTGAAAATAACCTAAAATCAGATATTAAAGACCTTGATACTAAAATAGATGCTAAATTTACGGAGCTTGATAATAAGATAGATATTGTTAGGAAAGATATTGAATTGAACAAAATGGAACTTAATAGTAAATTAAAATTACATGCTTGGATGTTTGGGACTATTATTACCATTAATGTAGGAATATTTATAGCATTAATATCTATGCTATATGCATTGTTTATAAAGTAGATTTAAATAAGTAAATATTTCTTCTATATAAAGAATGGGTTTAATTTTTTTAGCAAAAATAAATAATTTATCTATAATTATTTATTGTATATTGAATAAGGTTAAATAAGGTTGATAGGTTAGAGTTAAAATGAGACACAATTCTAAAACCAATCTAATTAATAGTTGAATTAATAATATATTGAATATAGATAAAATTATTAGATAAGAATGTTGGCAAAGGGAGCAATGAAGCTCTCTTTTTTATTTGCAGTATTTGTGTATATTGTATGAATATTATTCATATAAATCATCATTTATTGACTTTTTTATTTGCTTCCTAAAGAAAGTAGCTAAAAAGAAAGAAAAAAACAAGGAGGTGAAGAAAATAAAAGAAGGGAAGAGAGAAGAGGAAGTAAGAGAGTATGAGAGAGGAGAGAAGATGAGGGTAAGAAGAGTAGTAAAAGTAGTAAAGTAATATTGATGGTGATGATGGGATGTAATAGTGGAGGAGTGAAAGGTGGAGAGGTAAACTTGGAAGCTAAGAATAGTTTTTTGGAGTCATTAGTAAAGATCGGACAGGGGTTTTAGGAGATTTTTGTTGGGTTTGGCAGTGCTTTTGGAGATGTATTAGGATTTAGTGTAGTTAAATCGGGGGATAAAAAGAGTAAGGTAGGAGAACATTTTAAGAAGGTCGGAGAAGGACTTACAGCAACTAAGAATAAGTTAAACGAGCTATCAGGTAAAATATCTGAAACTAAGAATGCTGAGGGGGGTACAATTGGGGTAGTGGAGGATGCGATTAAAGGAGCAAGTGATGTTTTGGATAAATTAATTGGTGCTCTAACTAAACTAGCTAGTGTAACAAATGATAGTGCGACTGAGATTGGTCATAATGATCATGCTGGTGGTGGTGTTGCAGCTAATGAAGCTAGCGTTAAATCTATAATTGAAAATGTAAAGGAAATTATTGAAGTAGCAGAGAAATCTGGAGTAAAGATTGAAACAGGAAGTGACGGTGATAAAGTTGATGGTGGAGATGCTACTGCCCCTGCTGCGCTTGCTTCTAATGCTGCTGCTAGTGCTAATGCTGGTCCCAAACTAGTAGATGAAGTTGGCTAAAGCAGATTCATGGGCAATGGTTAATAAAATTAAAAGTTCTACAACCAATCCTGCTCAACTTGCTGGTAACGGTAAAGATGCTGGAACATTAGCTACTGGTGCTAAAGCTGCTAACAATCATGGTGCAGGAGCAAAGAGCAATGCAGACCTAGCGGCAGCAGTAGCTCTTAAGGCTATGACTGAAGGTGGTAAATTTAGTGCTGCTCAGGCAGAAGCTGGAGCAGTTAAAGGAGCAGCAGTAAGTGCAGTAAATAAGGTGCTAGGAATACTTGATATAATAATTAGTAAAACAGTAAGTAGTAATCTAGAAAAGATAAGAGAAGCAGTCAAGGGAATAAAATACTCTGAGACTAGTGGAGTTAATTCTACTAAATCTGATACTACTCAAGCTACAACCACTACTAAATAAATTAGTAATTTAAGTAATAAAAGCAAAATTGTTAAGGACAACACTTCTCTTTATTTAGGGAAGTTGTTTTCTTTTTGTTAGATATATTCCATTTTGTATTATTTATATTGTGATGCAAAATATTAAGTTTATTGTATGGTGATTTTTTAAGAAAGATAATATATTAGAAAAATGATTTTGAATTGATAACAAACAAAATAAAATTGTCATTTATTCATTCAATTTATCCATTAATTTATTGATCTCTGTATTCGTCTTATTCTTTTTGTGTGTTTTCTTAATAAATAAGCTAGTAAGAAAGCTAAAAAGAAATAAAAAACAAGGAGGCTAGAAGAATGAATATAGAGAAAAAAGGAGAGGGGAAAGTAAGAGTAATAATATTGATGATGATGATGGTGATGATGATGATGGGATGTAATAGTGGGGGAGTTAGGAGGAGGAGAGGGGAAGGTAGACTTAGCAAAGAAGAATAGTTTTTTAGAGTCATTAGTTGCGATCGGAGAAGGTTTTCAGGAGATTTTTGCTGGGTTTGGGAGTGTGCAATAGGGGATGTATTAGGGTTTAATGCTGTTAAATCTGACGATAATAGAAGCAAAGTAGGAGAACATTTTAAGACTATTGGAGATGGATTGAAGAATACTAAGGATAAATTAGCTGAGTTAGGGAAAGAAATAGTTGCTGTTCCTAATGCTGATACTAAAGGAGTTGAAGCTGTTATTCAAAGTTCTAGCGCAGTGATTTCAAAGTTAATTGATTCTGTAACTAAGCTTGTTGGGGTAACTAAAGAAGGTAATACTGATATTGGTGATAATGCTGCTGGTGCTGCAGTACCTGCTGGAGAGGCTAACATTAAAGTTGTTATTGCGGAAGTTAGAGATATGATTGATATTGCTGAAAAGTCTGGTGTAAAAATTGATGCTGGAACTGCTGGTGGTGAAGTGGCTGCTGGTGCTAATACTGTGCCTGCTGTACTTAGTGGAGACGCTGCTGCAGCTACCTTAACAATAGAATTAACACTTGTTAAATCTGCAGCCTCTCTGCAAACTCATTCTTAATAGCACCCCTATTGCACCAGCACCATTAGCCCCACTAGCCGCTATTTTTGCTACTAACTCAATCTTACCTATCTTCCCAATAAATTCCTCTACCCTCTCTTTTACTTTTCCATAATGCCCATGTTCTTCCAAAATCTTACTTAATTTCCCTTTCACTATCTTCACTGTATTCTCAATCTTACTAAAATACTTCCTTATCTCTTCCTTCTTTGTATCTGCTTTGATTCCTAATGTCTCGGCAACCATAGAGTAACAAAAACGTCCAAAATTATTTCCCTAAATTAACAATCTCACTCGAAAACTTCACCTTAAACTCTTCTCCCACATTACCACAAGATACTATTATATAAAGTCGTCACATTACTATTTTTACCTTTTTTGTTTTGCTTTTCCCTTGAACAAACACATATTTATAAACGTTAATTTATAAAATAAAATACTCTTAATATAAATATTTAAATTCAACAACATTTTAATTTAACCATTAAAACAATTTATTCTCTAAATACTAACAAAAGCTAATAGCATAGTGCTATTAGCTTTATTTTTCCAATACTTACCTTGTTAATTAAATATTAATTATTAGAAGAAATTGTAAGCTCCTTAATTGCAGAGGCTACTGCTACTTCAGCATTCTTTAACAACTCATCAATTGCGGTGTTTAAAGCAACAAGATCTTTGGCTCCTTTATCTCCAACAGCATCACTTTTAAGTAAAGCTTTTTTTGCATTCTCATCAGAAGCATCTTTTTTACCAAGATCAGCACTTGCTCCTTTTACTGTATCTGTAAACTTTTTACTTGCAGTTTTAACAATAGTAATTTTTGCCTTTAACTTAGTAGAAACTTCAGCTTGTTATTCTAATGCTTCTAATTTAGTGCTTACAGACGATATTATACTATACGCTGCTGAAATCAAAGAACCATTCTGACCACCATCATCACTAAGATTACCCGCACCCTCAACTTTCTTTCCTATAGCTTTAGCTAACTCATCAACCGACTTAACTAAAGTATGAACTTCCTTTACTTTCCCTGCAAACTCCACCGCACTCTTTATCTTCTCCCCTACTACCTTTAAATCAATTACACTCCCATCTCCCTTCCTTGCTTTCCCTTCCTCTCCTTCCTTTATTCCTCCTCCACTATTACATCCCATCACTATCATCATCATCAATATTATTCCCTTCATCCTCATTCTTTTCCCTCTATTCTCTCTATTTATATCTCCTCTATTCTCTCTCTATTCCTCTCCTTCCTTTTATTCCTTCTCTCTTCATTTTCTTCGCCTCCTTATTTTTTCTTATTTCTCGCTTTTTTATAGCTTATCTTTAGGAAGCAAACAAAAAAGTCAATAAATAATGATTTATACGCATATTATTTATATAACATACTCAATACTGTAAATAAAAAAAGAGAACCTCATGGCTCCCTTTACTAATATTCTTATTTAATAATTTTAACTACAACTTACTTACTAACTTTAGCTTCAACACCTTCTCCTTGCTTAATCTCTCCCAATACCTCATTTATCTCTTTCAATCCCTTATCCACTGTATTCCTGATCGCTATCACCAATGTACTTAATACCTTATTTACTGCACTTGATACTGCTCCATTGACTGCATGAGCTGATTTATCTTCATCCTTTTTAGCCGCAAATTTACCTTCCTTTGCCATTCCTCTTAATGCTATCCCTGCTGCTATTATTGCATCTTTCTTTGCTGTATCCTCTTTAATCTCCTTCTTATCATCAACAGATGGAACAACAGCTATCTCTGCTGCATCTGTTGCTTTTTCAATTCCATTAGCACTATCTGTAACAGGATTCTCTTTAGATTTTGCAATAGCTTTCAATATATCAGCTCCACTCACTGCTCCTATTGATGTACTTACTTTAGCGGCCTCTGCTTCTTGAGCCCTATCACCATCCTTCTTTCCAAATAACTTACCTATATCTTTTTTGTCTTCAGTAATTATATTATTACCAGCATTCCCTTCTTTTTCTCCTAACACTATTTCAACAATCGCTTTTATCCCCTTAACAAGAGAAACAACAGAATCTTTGCTAGCAGCAACTGCATCTTCACCTTTCTTAGCATTTCCTATTATATCACCATTAGCACCTTTACTTGCTTCCTTTGCTCCTTCCTCGATCTTACTTATCTTCCCAATAAATTCCCCTACCTTCTCTCTCACTTTCTCATATTTCCCATTCTCTTCCAAAATCTTCTCTAATTTCTCTCTAACTTCCTTCATTGTCTCTGCAATCTTACTAAAATATCCACCTATCTCACTCTTCTTTGTTTCCGCTTTTATTCCCAACGTCCCTGTAATCATATCGCCAAAACTCACAAATACTTCCAAAAACCCTTTACCCAAATTTACCATCTCACTCAAAAATACTTTCTCTGGATCTTTTACTCCCCCACTATTACATCCCATCACCACCATCATCATCATTTACTCCCACAACCCTTTTAATTCTATTCTCTATCTGCATCACTTCCTTCTTCTCTTCTAATTTATCTTTAAAGTATAGTAAGATACAACAAACAACATCGATACAGCTATCTATAATCAGGAGCACTTTTGGTATTAGGATTAACAGCAGTAATTTAGGTTTATTGTGTGCAAAAAAGGAAAAATTAAATGGCTGAACAAAAATTAAAAATACCCGTAGGTCTCTTGTTTTGGTATCTGTTAATACACTTAAATTTAAATGGTAACACAATTAAGAATGACACTTCTCATAGTGATGGGAAGCTTAAGAATTTGGACGTAAAAGATTTACCCTTTTCAACTACAAAACCTAGTAAGTAGAAATCAATCAAAGAATGTGTTTCTAGGATGAAAACTGTAAGTGCAAATTCTAAGCTTGGAACTTTGGATTTCAAACAAGGTAGTATTTTGTGAATGAACGGATAATAACTAAAAATGTTATCAAATAAAATATTTTTTTCGACACAATAAAAAAAGGATACTAAGAGCTTAACTCCCAGTATCCTTTTACTTCACAATTTGATTCATCTTATTTTATTTTATTTTTTTAGTCATATAATCATTATATTACTGATTTTTAGCATCAGAAACATCCTTATCAGGCAACACAGAAGTAGCATTAGCATTAATTTTCATAGCCTCCTTAACATTTTTAAGCCCCAAATCTACTGTTTTTCTTATTGCTACTGTTAATGTATCTAATGCTTTAATTAGTGCACTTACTGCTGCTCCTTTAACCGTTTTCTTTGCATCAACACTAGCAGCATCACTAGACCCAGCAAATTTACCATCCTTTGCCATAGCTCTTAATGCTATACCTCCTGCTATAACCCCATCTTTTTTATTAGCATTAACAGCAGCAACAGCAGCATTACTAGAAGCTAATTTAACAACTTCACCATTGTCTTCAATCATAGATTGTAAAATATCAGCACAAGTTACTGCTCCAACGGCTTTTGCCGCATCAGCTGCTGACTTCTTTGCATTTTCCGCAGTACCTGCATTAGCAGAAGCAAATAACTTGCCTGCTTCACCATCACCAGCATTTCCACTAGTTCTTGAAGTGCTACCATCACTAGCCTTTTTATCATCTCCAGCATCATTTTTACCTTCTTTAAGCACGATATCTACAATTGATTTAAGTCCTTTGACTAATTTATCAACCTCAATACCAACAGCACCAGCATTTTGATCAGAAACATTTCCAATTGGATCACTAGCATCTCCTATTGCCTCACTTGCCTCCTTTGCTCCACCAATTATCTTATCTAGTTTACTCTCAACCAATGTTTTCACTGCACTCTCAGTAGCCTCAGCATTAGGATTCTTTTCTTCCTTCATTTCATTAACAATTTTATTAAGTCCATCCTTTATCCCTTGCACAGTCTCCTGTACTGTCCTAAAATATTTCCCTACATCTGACTTCTTTGAATTAACATTCAACCCCAATACACTCCCTACCATTTCCCAAAATGAAGTGAAAACATTCAAAAATTCATTACTTACATTCACTAATGACTGCAAAAATTTATTCTTCCCTTGCTCTGCTTCTAATACCCCACTATTACATCCCATCATCACCATCATAATCAATACTCCTATTCTACCTCTATTCTTTCATTTTTTTATTTTGCCTCCCATTTTTTATTTATTAGCTTTTCTTTAAAGCAAGCAACAAAAAATAAAACCAAATAAATAACGAATCAATGAATAAATGACAATTTATATGAAATACTAAAAACATCATATGTCAGATAAAATGCTAAAAATAAACTTTTCTAACTAATTCTATCAACATATTCTCTCAATATCTTCCTATTCATTTAACTTTATTGTACAATTATAATTAAGGAGATTATTATGGCTCACCCACAACCAATCATCACTCAGCAAATGGTACTAAAAGAACTGATAAAAGCTGGAATTAATAGGGATATTGCTGCCGATTTATCTTACCGTTATTATAAAAATGAACTTACTTATAAAGATCTTGAATATTTAGAAAATAATTTCAATAGTAAAATCGAAAAAATAGAAAGTATCTTAAAATCTGAAATCACTTCTGCTAAACTAGAAGTTAATAATAAAATTGATAAAGTGAAAGTAGAACTTGACAATAAAATTGACAATAAATTCAATGAACTTGATAATCAAATTAACAAAGTAGAAGATAGACTAAAATCTGAAATCACCTCTACCAAGATAGAACTCAATAATAAAATTGATAAAGTAGAAGATAAGCTAAAATCTGAAATCATCTCTACTAAAATAGAACTTAATAATAAAATTGATAAAATAAAAATAGAACTTGACAACAAAATTGATAATAAATTTAACGAAATTAAAAACACAGGAAAACTACATAATTGGATGTTCGGCACCATTATTACTCTTAATATAGGAATATTCCTAACTTTATTTTCAATAATATATTCCTTACTAAACAAATAATAAATCATTCATTAAATTCATAACTTCAATTGCTAATGATAAACTTGATAACTCAAGATCATCACCAAATTATTGAGGATTGAAAATTATTAAGTCAATCTGTTTTTGTTTTTGAATACCTATTGCAGATGAGAAAAAATAAATTTTTTTATTTATTTCAAATTTTCAACTTTTTGTACAATACATTTTACACTGTTATTTGAAATTAATATCAATATTAAAACTTAATACACTTTAATACACTATCAACCATATCACCAACAAAAGTAAAAACACCAAGAAAATCATTACCTCCTTCATCTTCATCTTTTGTTTTTTTCAATTTTTTTGCATTATCATTTCCTTTTATTCTTTTATCTCTTAATATTAGGAAATCAATAATAATAATAATAATAATAATAATAATAATAATAAATAACAAAAAAAGGCATAACAACACAAAGTAAACAAACTTTAGCTTCTTGTTTCAATTTAATAATAAAAAATTTTCATTACCACAAATAATATTTACATTATTTCCATAAATATCCTGAAATTTTTTGATGCACATAAAACAAAAATAACAGAAATACTAAAAAACAATTGCTATGTAAAAACTAAGCTAATTGTTAAAATTAGCTCTTGACTGATTTATTTCAATAACTATATCAAATATCAAAAAAAATTCAAGATAGTTGAAAACACACAAATAAAAAGTGGATTTTGTTGATAAAATTAGAATAAAATTACCAACAAAACCCACTAAAGGTTATAAAATTGACAATTAGGATTGCATTAAATGATCAAATACAATCTCAAACAATGTTATAATAATTGCTTCAAAAAATCAAGCAAATATTAAATTGGATATTTCATCTTTTTTTCAAACTTAAATCTAAATATTCCTTAAATATCTTATCTAAATATTCTTTATCATTTATAAAAATCTTATCTAGCAAAAACGAAGCAAATCTCGAATTTTTCTTATAAAAATCATAACTACTCTGATTTTTAAGTTGAAAACGCAAAGGTCTTATTGGATTCTATTTTGATTTTTTATTATCTATTTCTTTTGATTTTATACTTTTATAAACTTCTATCATCCCTTTATCTTTAATCTCTTTTATGCTTAAATCACCTTTTAAAACTTGTTCATATATTTTCAAATATAAATAAGCTTGAGTTTTAGCAATTAAAAATCCTTGAATAAAAGAATTAAAACTTTTATATCCATCAATAAGATAAAGTTTTTTAATTTTTATATTATATAATATTTCCATTATTTGAATTTTATTTTCAATATCATTTACTACACCCTTTCTCAAAGCATGTTTATAGTTTTCGTATTCCTCTTCTTCTGAAATCTCCATTAAACCTTCCTCTCTATCATTTAAAATAACCATATCTCTTGACATATATCAATTACTCCTTCAAAAAACTAAAAAGGTTCGCTTGCGAACAAATATATTTTATTTAACTCAAAAAACAAATCAAATACCCAATATATTTCTTAAAGATTCTAAACATTCTTGATAATAAGCTTCCTTAAAATTAGGTTCTTTCAAATCATTTGCAAAAACTTTTATTTTGTTAGAAAAATGAATTTTTCCTTTAATATATTTACCATATTTATCCTTAATTGAATTTTCTATATTCATAAAAGTATTTCTATTTTTCATAAACTGATTCTCGACTATAGATATATCAATATCCTTTCCTACATACATTGAAATTTTGTCTATATATTTCATTAAAATCGACAAACTTTCAACAGAAAACCGTTCAACTTGAATAGGAATTATAAGCTTATCTGTAATATTTAAAGCATTATCTAAAAGCGAATCTAAATTAGGTGGAGTATCGATTATTACATAATCAAAATTATAATCAGGTAAAACATTTTTCAATCTATGCTTTAAAAAAAGCTCCTTATAAGAAGTGTTTTCTTTGTTAAAAAGATGTAAATTAGGATGTGAAGGAATAAGATATATAAATTCATGTATTTTAGTTAAATATTTATCTAAATTAAAATTTGGACGTTCTTTCAAAAGAGCATAAATATTATTTTTACTTAAGCTTTTTACATATTTAAAAAAATAACTGGTTAAACTATTTTGAGGATCAAAATCTATGGCCAGAATCTTTTTGCCCATATCTTTCAAAATATAACTAAAAATAATGGTCAAAACACTTTTACCAACTCCTCCTTTAATATTTGCAATACTAATTATTTCTGGTTCCTTTTTATCCATTTTGTTATAATTCCTCCTGCTATCGGCGTTTCATTATAAAATTCATACACTTCATATTCTAAATTAATAATCCTTTTCAGCAAATTTTGAGCATAATTTTTATTAAATTTTTCCTTTTTTGTTAAAGAATGAATAGCCCTTATATAACAAAATATACTTCCCCTTTTAAATCTAAATTCTATATAATAAATTTTATACATTGGTACAGTTTCAATATCTTTTGTATTGTTATTTTTATATTTAAAGTAAATAGGCTTTCTGAGTCGCTTAAATCCGTAAAACATACCTAAGAATTTGTCATCAATATTTTCTTTAATGCTAAACAAGTGAAACCTGCTTCTCTTTCCTTTGTTAAATAAATTTCTTAACGAAATGAAAAATTTATTTTCCTCTTTTTTGCTAATTCCAAAAGCAAAGAAATCATTAAATATCTTTGTATGATATAAAGTTCTTTTGTCTATTTTTTCTATTTCATTAAAAACATCATTCTTATTGTCCTTCAATCTTATTTCTATCATCTTTGTTTTCAGACGTCTTAGTGAACAATTCATATTGTTTCTTAGACTCCTATTTGTTTTTGTTTGTTAAACACATTATGGTTAAAATTCATTTGGAAATGTTCTTTAATTTTTTAGGTTTTTTAACCATTCTTTTGTTTTAATCATGCTATCTTCATATCTTTTTTTATTTGCATTTTCTTCTATTTTATCTAGATATCTCATAGTTTTCCATTTTGCTACATTTTTTATCATATAGTTTGTATCTATTGTTTGTTTTTCTATTTTTTTCATCTTTTCTTTTTTATTTTTTTTATTTTTTATTTCTTTATTATTAGTTATATTATGACTGACATTTTTAGTTGCATTTTTATGTTTATGAATATTCAATCTTTTGTTTTTTAAGTAATATTTTTGTTGTGTTTTTTTTGTGAATTCATATATTTCATTTGCATCATGTTCAATGATAGTTTGTTTATCATCAAGCAAGCGCTTTAAGTTATTAGTACTATATTTGTTGACTGCATATCTTATATATGAGCCATTTCCTTCTCCCAATCTTAATAAAGTTTTTTTGATAATACCTTTATTACATAACAAGGCTAAATCTTTTCTAAGGGTTCTAAGTGTAATTATTTTAAGTTCATCTTTGGCTAAAAAACGGTTTAACGCATTTAGGATTATGGTTTGATTATATCTAAGCAAATTCTTTTGAAAATATTTTAGTATTGATAATATTTTATAATATCTATTGTGATATTTTTTTAGCGGTTGTGTGTGAATTTTAACTTCATGACTTGTATTTTTCATTCATCTTCTCCTAATTGTCTTTGTAGTTATGGCTATGATACATAAGTTTTATTAAAAAGTAAATACAATATTTATTTTTATTTTATAAATTTCTTTGTAAAAAAGAAATTTATAAAATAAAAATAAGGAGTTTAAGTGTTACTAATAATATGAAAATTTCGTATATGTCGTTATATTTGTGATGTTGGAGTGAACAAGTTATTTTAAATATGTTACACAATATTGGACAAATGGATAAAATCTTTGTAATCAAACTATTTTAAAAAATTTTTTATTTTTTAAATAAGAAATAAAAAAGTAGTATTAAAGAAATTATACTCATCCCATTTTAGATATTTTCATTTATATGCCTATCATATAATTTTTTCTTATATCAAAAATTTGACATTGATAATTTGAGTATTTCTAATTTAGAACTCGGTAAAAATTTAAAAATAGTGTCATAGAAGATAAAATAGAGTTTGTTGATAATGCATATTTAGAAATGCTTTTTGATAGGTTGAACTAATTTTCAAACATTTAAATTCTAAATTCAATACGGTCCCGACAGTTATAAATCCCTAAAAATTATAAATTAGGTTAGCTGTTTTCGATCTCGATTTTTTTATTAAGAACAACTTTAACATGATCATGCAGTAAAAGATGTTTTATCAGAATTAAATTATGAAATAATGAAACATATATCAAATCTTGATTATAAGATGGATTTAGTTGTAGAGAAACTTCTGTCAGTAAATCAGTAAATATCCTCAGAAATGATTTTATTGTTTTTATTATTGCAGAAGTAGTTTCGATTTTAATGGAACCATAAAGGTTTATTTTTTCAAAAGAACAAAAATCTTTCGTACCTTGCCTAAAAGCTATAGTAAAACAAGAAGATGGAATTGCAGAAGCTATTAGGGCATCAGAGGTAAATCCAATATACAATAATAAGGAGTTTATACAAAATCACTGTTAAAGAATAAAGTTATTTTAGTAAAATTTTTTTGTTTTTTATATGCATGAGAAAAGTTTTTTCTTTCCATTTAGTTAAGATTTATATTGAGCCTTATCACTTATAAAGTGATAAGGAGTGGTAATAAGGTGTAAAAAATGCAAAAAGGGGAAAGAAAAAAATAAAGTAAAGTGGAAGTAAAGTGTTGGTGATGTGGATGATGGGATGTAATAGTGGTGGAGTAAAGGGAGGAGAAGGCGCAGGAGGAGGAGGAGACGGGAGAGGATTAAGTGGAGCAATGATGGAACTAGGGAGAAGTGCAGAGAGAGTATTTTATGCATTTATAGAGTTAATGTCAGATACATTAGGATTGAAAGTGACGAAAGACACAACTAAGCAACAAGTAGGAGATTATTTTAATAGTTTAGGTGGTAAACTTGGAGAGACATCAGAGGAATTAGAAAAAGTAGTAAATAAAGCAACATCGGGTGTTGATAAAAGTGATGAATCAAAGAATGCAAAAAATCCAGTTAAAATTGCAGTTGATTCAGCTAAGGGAGTTTTAGCTTTATTGAAAACCCATTTAGAATCTTTAAAAAATATAGGTGATGATAACAAGGTAGTTGAGGTAGCAAATAACCAGAATGGAGTAGCAGCAAATTCAGATGCATTAAAGATAATGTGTAAAGCATTAAAAGGAATAGTGGAGATAGCTACTAAACAAGGAGTTAAAGACCCAAGTGCAAGTAGTGTGACATTGGCCCAAGCATCAATAGGAGTAGATGCAAAAGATGGAGCTAAGGTATTGGCAGCGGGTGCTAATGCAGGAGCAGCAGTGGGAGATAAAGCTGCAATAATAGTATCAGTAGTGAGAGGAGAAGAAATATTAGCATCTATTGTTAAATCAGGAGAAAGTGATGCAGCAGTAGGAGCTAATGCAACCGCAGATACAAGTGCGATTTCTTTTGCTAAAGGAGGTACTGCAGATCATGTATCACATGAAGCTAGTGCAAAAGCAGCAGCAGTAGCAGGGGGAATAGCATTGAGAGCATTAGTTAAAGAAGGTAAATTGGCTTCACATAATGATAATAACGATCACAAAGCAGTTCAATCGGTGGGGATAAGTGCAGTAAGTAAACTGTTAGTATCAGTGGAAGATATAATGAAAAGGCAATAAAGAATGTTGTTGAGAAAGTGAAGAAAGAAGTAGATAAGGCAAGAGATCCACAAGCAGTAGGTCAGCAGTAAGATTAGGATAGTAATATTTGAATATAATAAAAATTAGTAGATATAAATATTAGTAGATAGAGAGCAATAAAGCTCTCTTTTTTTATTTGCAGTATTGTATATGTTATATTTTTTAGTTTCATTAGAATGTTCTAGTGAAAAATATTCAGTTTGTTGTATCAAATTGTACAAATAAAAAACAAGCTTTAACCTTTATTGTGGAATATATTAACCATTTGCAAAGATTGAATGATAATCACTTATATTATTTATTATTAAAAATAACTCTGAATAAAAACACATTAATTTCTATGTTCATAATTATAGGTTATAAATGTGAAAAAGTCAATGATAAATATTTTTCAGATTGATAATATATGGTAATAAAATCAATTTTCAGTGTTTGTATAGGTGTTTTTATGAGTTGAATTTATTCATTCGTTATTTGTTTGGTTTTGTTTTCCTTGATCCTTAATAGAAAAGCTATAAAGTAAAAAAAACAAGGAGGCGAAGAAAATGAGAATAGGAAAAAATAGAAGGGAGAAGAGAAATAGAGAGAGTAAAGAGAGGGGAGATAAAGATGGGGAGAATAGTAAAAGGAATAATAATGGGGATGATGGTGGTAGTGATGGGATGTAATAGTGGGGGAGTAAGTGGAGAAGGGACAGGAGGAGACGGGAAAGTAAGGAAGGGAGATGGGAGTGTAATTGATTTAAAGGTAGTAGGAGAGAAGATAAAGAGTGCGGTTGAGTTTGCAGGGAAAGTAAAGGAAGTGCATGTTTTAGTTAAGTCGGTTGATGAGTTGGCTAAAGCTATAGGAAAAAAGATTAAAGATAGTGATCAAGAACTTGATGCTTTGGATGGGAAAAATGGATCGTTAATGGCAGGGGTGTTTCAAATAATACTTACTGTAAAGGGTGGATTGACAAAATTAGAGACGGATTCAAGTAGTGTCACTGAGAAGATTAAGACTAAAATTACTGATGCTAAAACTAAAAGTGTAAATTTCTTAAAAAAATTGCAAGAAAAGAATACTGATCTTGGAAAAGAAGATGTTAGTAATGCTGATGCAGAGAAGGCTATAGATTATGTAAAACAAAAAGATGGAGATAAAGGAGCGAAAGAATTAGGAGAACTTAACAAAGCAGTTGATGAATTGTTGGTGTCTTCTAATAAAATAGTATCGGATGCAATAGCAGAACTTGTAGTTAAACCTATTACTTAAAGCAGTTAAAGTATATAAATACCAAGATATTAAAGCAAGAAATAGTTTTGGTAATTTAGATAAAGTTATGAAGATAAGATACTTAGAGTTAATCTCTTAGTATCTTTTGTTTTATTGTGTCGAATGAAGACATATTTTATTTGTTGTCATTTGTTATTTATTATTCATTCATTTTTTGTGTCTTTCTTTAAAGATAAGCTATAAAAAAGCGAGAAATAAGAAAAAATAAGGAGGCTAAGAAAGGAATGAAAGAGAAGAAAGGAAAAGGAAATATAGAAGAGAGTATAAGCGAGTATAGAGAGAAGGGAAGAGAGAAAAGAAGTAAAAGAGGATTAAAGGGAATAATGGTGCTGGTGATGGTGATGATGGGATGTAATAGTGGGGGAGTAAGTGGAGGAGTAAAGGATCCAGAGAAAGTGTTTTTGAGTGAGATGGTTAATTTAGGGAAAGGATTTTTAGATGTTTTTGTGAGTTTTGGCGATATGATTACAGGGACGTTGGGGATAAAAGCGGACACAAAAAAATCGGATATTGGGAAATATTTTACTGATATTGAAAAAACTATGATTTCAGTAAAGGAGAAGTTACAAACAGAAGTGGCAAAGAATGGTAATTATGTGAAAATCAAGGAAGTAGTTGATCAGTTTATTACAGGTACATTAGACAAGATTGCGGAAGGTGCTAAAAAAGCATCAAGCGGGGCTGCTGGTGGTGCTGTTCTTGGAAGTTCTGTTAAAAATGAAGATGCTGCACCTGGAGAGGTTGCAAGTGTTAATGCACTTATTGAAGGGATTAAAACAATAGTTGCTGTAGTTTTAAAAAATGAGGGAAATGCTGATGCGAATAAGACTACAGATGATGATAAAAAGGATATAGGTAAGTTGTTTAGTAAAGCATCTGATAATGGATCAGAAGCTGAGGCAGCTAAGGCAAATGCATCAATAGGGGCAGTAAGTGGAGTTGATATATTGCAAGCTATTGCTAAGTCTGATGTAGTTTCAGCAGCCGGTAAAGATATTGATCAAGCAAAGGATGTTGCTGAGATTGCTACTGCTAAAAATGATAGTGGTACTAAAGAAACTAAACAGAAAGATGCAGTTATTTCAGGAGGTATAGCATTAAGATCGATGGCTAAAGGTGGTAAATTTGCTACTAAGAATGAGGACAAAGCTGTACCTGCAATCAATGGAGTAGCGGCAAGCGCAGTTGGAAAAACATTGAGTGCTTTAATAATAGCAATAAGAAATACAGTTGATAGTGAATTAAAAAAGATAAATGAAGTACTAGCTACGGTGAAACAAGAAGATAAATCTAGTGAAGCAACAGCTAGTGTACAATAGTAAGTAATTGTAGATGAGAATCAGTAGAAAATAATAAATAGAGTTATTTAAATAATATAATTTGAATTAATTACGAAAAATAATTAGTTAAGAGGGCTTCTTTTGCTCTCTTTTTTTATTTGCGGTATTATATGTGTTATATAAATAATATTCATATAAATTATTATTTTTAACTTTTTTTTGTTTCCTTAGTAGAAGAGCAGATAAACAAACAAGGAGGCGAAGGAATTGAAGAAAGGAAAAATAGTAGGGAAAAGAGAGGTATAAGAAAGAGAGGATGAGAGAAGGAAAAGAGTTGTGGGAGTAATAATGGGGATATGGTGGTGGTGATGGTGATGGGATGTAATAGTGGGGGAGTATCTGGGGGAGAGGAAGGGCAAGCAAAGAAGGGAGATGGGAGTGTAATAGATTTAAAGGTAGTGGGAGAGAAGATAAAGAGTGCGGTGGAGTTTGTGGAAAAAGTAAAGGAAGTGCATACTTTAGTTAAGTCGGTTGATGAGCTGGCTAAAGCTATAGGAAAGAAAGTTGGAGCTGCTGGTCTTGGTGATATAGCTGATCATAATGGATCATTAATTGCAGGAGCATATAGTGTGATAGAAGCTGTGGATGCTAAATTGGCAACGTTGGCAGGAAAAGTGGGACTTTCTAGTGATTTAAGTACAAAGGTTAATGATGCTAAAGTTAAAAGTACAGCGTTTTTAAATAAATTGAAGAGTTCTACTGCTGAATTTGACAAAGAAGGTGCTAGTGATGCTGATTCGAAGAAGGCTCTTCTTAAAGATAATGCTGATAAAACTAAGGGGAGAGATGAGCTTGATAAACTAAATACATCAATTGATATTTTGATGGCTAGTTCTAAAAAGGAATTAGATGATTCAATTAAAAATCTTATAGAAGAACCTGTAAGACCTGATACTGTTGGGAATTGATAAGTAGTTAATACAATCTTATAAGAATATATTAAGATTAGTTTTTTGATTGAAGGGTAAGTAATTGGAGAAATAAGGTTAATAAATTTAAAGCTGAGAGTATGGTACTCTTAGTTTTTGTTTTTTTATTAGTTAATGTGAAATTTTTAGTTTTCTTTATCTTTTCTACAGTAAAACAATAAGATAAATCTGATGATGGTATTAAGCAGGAGGGATAGCTTTACGTTCATTAGTAAAAGGTGGTAAATGAGCCTCACATAGTAGTGATGATGGCAAAGTATCACAATTAGTAGAATTAAGTGCAGTAAATAAATTCTTACTTTACTTTCTAAAATACATTCTTTACTATCTTCTTCACTATTTCTTCTACTACTCCCAATAATTGGATAAGGCAAGAGATCCAAAAATAGTAGGAAAGTAGGGAGAAGTGCAGGGGGATGCATTTTATTCATTTTTAGAGTTAGTGTCAGGGAGTTTGGGATTTAGTGTAAATAAAGAAACAAAGAAGAATGAGGTAGGAGAATATTTTAATAAATTAGGTGTTAAATTAGGAGAAGCGTCAGCAGAATTAGAGAAAGTAGCAGTAAAGGCATCGGCAGATGTTGATAAAGAAGGTGTATTAAATAAGGGAATAAGAGCGGCAGTTGATACTGCTAAGACTACTTTAAGCGGATTAAAAGGGCATTTAGAGTCATTGGAGGGGATAGGAGGTGATAAGAAGGTAATTGATGTAGCAAAGAACCAGAATGGAGTGGCAGCAAGTACAGAGGAATTAAAGAAAGCATATAAAGCATTAAAAGGGATAGTTGAGATAGCTACTAAACAAGGAGTTAAAGAAGCAAGTGCAAGTGATGTTACATTGGGTCAAGCATCAATAGGAGTAGATGCAAAAAGTGGAGCCAAGGTATTAACTACGGGAGCTAATGCAGGAGCAGCAGTGGGAGAAAAAGCGGCATTGATAGTGTCCTCAGTGAGGGGAGAGGAGATGTTAGCATCAATAGTTAATTTAACAGAAGATAAAGCTAAGAAAATAACAGCTAATGCAACCGCAGAGACAACCCCATTGGAATTTGCAGTAGGAGGAAGTACTGCGGATAATTTAGCACAAGATGTAGTTAAAGCAGGAGCAGTGGCAGGAGGGATAGCATTGCGAGCATTGGTTAAAGAGGGTAAATTGGCTACACATAATGATGATAACGATTATAAAGCAGTACAGTCATCAGGAGTGAGTGCGGTAAATAAATTATTAGTAGCAGTAGAAAAAATGGTGAAGAAGACAGTAAAGAATGTAATTGAGGGAGTGAAGAAAGAAGTGGATAAGGCAAGAGATCCAAAAGCATCAGGGAATCAGTAATATTTATATAGTTGAAAATAATTAGGTAGAAATATTAGTGAAGAGAGCAATAAAGCTCTCTTTTTTGTATTTCCGGTATTTTGTATGTTATATAAAAGCCCCATTTGCTTATTTTTTGTTTTTAAAGAAAAGCTATAAAAAAAAGTAAAACAAGGAGGTGAAGAAGATGAAAGAAGAGGGAATAAAAGGAATAAGAGGAATAAGAGGAATAAAAGGGAAGGAAGAATTGGGAAAAAAAGAGGGGAGAAGGAATAATAGAATAGTATTGGGGATGATGATGGTGATGATGGGATGTAATAGTGGGGGAGTAAGTGGAGGAGTAAGGGATCCAGAGAAAGTGTTTTTGAGTGAGATGGTTAATTTAGGGAAAGGATTTTTAGATGTTTTTGTGAGTTTTGGCGATATGATTACAGGGACATTGGGGATAAAGGCAGATACAAAGAAAAGTGAGATAGGTGGATATTTTACTAAGATAGCAGAGACAATGAAAGGAGTTAGAGAGAAATTAGGGAAGATTTTGGAAGAGAATGGGAAATATGAGAAAGTGAAAGAGAAGGTAGAGGAATTTATTGGGGAGATAGGTAAGATTGAGGCAGGAGCACAAGAAGCAGCGAAAGGAGCTACAGGTGAAGCTATAGGAAATGCTGCTTCTGCTGGGCATGGAGCTACTCCTGCCAATAGAGAATCGGTTGTTTCATTAGTAAAAGGAATTAAGATAATTGTTGATGTGGTATTGAAAGGTAAGGGAAATGCGGAAGCAACGAAAACAGGGGATGATAAAAAGGATATAGGTAATCTATTTGCTGATGATAATGGTAAGGGTGATGCCAAAGAAGAAAATATTGCAAAAGCATCAGCAAGTATTGGTGCGGTGATCGGAGCTGATATTCTTCAAGCTATAGCTAAGTCAAAGGAAGATCCTAAAGATTATGCTACTGATGGAATTGAGAAAGCAACAGATGCAGCAGAGATTGCAATTGCTAAAGCTGTTAATGCAAAGAAAGAGATTAAAGAGGAATCAGCAAAGAAAGATGCGGTGATAGCAGCAGGGATAGCATTGAGAGGGATGGCAAAAGATGGTAAATTTGCGGCTAATCAGAGTGCTAAAGATGCAAATGCAGTAAATGGAGCGGTAGCAAGTGCAGTAAATAAGGTGTTAAGTACATTGACAATAGCGATAAGGAATACAGTGGATTTGGGATTAAAGGAAATAAATAAGGTATTGGGAGAGATTAAGGAAGGAGAAGGTTTTGAGGTTAAGACTAATTAATAGATGAATTATATTGAATATAGTAAAATTATTAGATAAGAATGCTGATAAAGAGAGCACTAATGAAGCTCTCTTTTTTTTGAGTGTATTATATAAATCATATTTTTTCCTTCTAATCCTTGGGAGAAAAGCTAAAAAGTAAGAAAAAACAAGGAGGCGAAGAAAATGAGAAGAGAGAAGGAATAGAAGGGGAAGTAAAAGGGAAGAGAGGGATAGAGAGAGGGAAGAGAGAGAGGAGAGTAAAAGGGATAGTGATGGTGATGGTGATGATAGTGAGATGGGATGTAATAGTGGGGGAGTTGGAGAGGGAAGTCAAGCAAAAGCGACTAAGGCAGATGGGAGTGTAATAGATTTAAAGGTAGTAAGTAAAAAGATAAAAGATGCGGTGGAGTTTGCGGAGAAAGTAAAGGAAGTGCATGTTTTAGTTAAGTCGGTTGACGAGTTGGCTAAAGCTATAGGCAAAAAGATTGATGCTAATGGTAGTCTTGCTGCTGAAGCTGGTCAAAATGGATCGTTAATTGCAGGAGTGCATAGTGTAATATCAGCTGTAAACACTAAGTTAAAAGGATTAGAAACAACAGATAACATTTCTGATGAATTGAAAGGAAAGATTGTTGCTGTTGAAACAGAAGGTAAGGCATTCTTGGATAAGTTGAAAAGTGGTAATGCTGAACTTGGTAAAAAAGATGCTTCTGATGATGATACAAAGAAAGCTATAGATAGAATTGGTAAAAAGGATGGTGATAAAGGAGTTGCTGAATTGATTAAGCTTAATACGGCGATCGATGCATTGTTAAAGCTTTCTACAGATGCAGTAGAAGCATCAATAGGAGAACTTACAGTTAAGCCTGCTGTGTAAAATAACTGAATAAATGCCAAGATATTCAAGAATAATAGCTTGAAGAAAATAAATAAAGTTAATAGAGATAAAGATACTGGGAGTAATCTCTTGGTATCTTTTATTTTATAGTGTGTTAAATAGAGATATATTGCTTTATATGATTAATTTTATTATTTGTGGTTTTATGAAAATGTTCTAGTGAAAAATATTCAGTTTATTGTATAAAATTGTACATATAAAAAACAAAAAAATAAGCTTTAATCTTTATCATGGAATAAGCTAGTCATTTAAAATTATTTAATTTCATATATAGTTGCAATTATAATATAGCATAATAATACACAAAAGCTATGTTAATAGTTATTTTTTTAAATAAAAAGAGTCAATGATAAATATATGGTAATAAAATTAATCATTAGTTTTTATATAGATATTTTTATGAATTTTTGTTTATTCGTTTATTAATTGTTTATTAGTTTTTGTATGGTTTGTTAATTTAAAGATTAAAGGTTAATAAATCAGGGAAAAGAAGAGTAAAGAGTTATTGATGGGAGTAATGGTGAATTCAGTAAAAAGTAAATGAAATGCTGTAGTGGCAGAGAATGGTGACTATCCAAAAGTGAAAGAAGTAGTTGAGCAATTTATTATTGGGATGTTAGACAAAATTGCGGAAGGAGCACAGGAAGCAGCGAAAGGTGCTACTGGCACTAGTAGTGAATTAATTGGGAGTGCTATTAAAATTCTGGTGCTACGCCTTCCAAAGCGGATTCCATAAACACATTAGTTAGAGGAATTAAGGCAATTGTTGATGTATTGTTAAAGGAGCAAGGAAATGCAGATGCTAATAAGATTGCAGATGATGATAAAAAGGATATCGGTAAATTGTTTAGTACTACTGCTAATGATGCAACAGAAGCAGTAGCAGCCAAGGCAAGTGCATCAATAGGGGTAGTAAGTGGTGCTGACATATTACAAGCTATTGCTAAGTCTGGTGATGTTTCTACTGTTGGTGATATTAAAATTAATGAAGCAAAAAATGCTGCTGAGATTGCTGCTGCTAATAAAGCTGATACTAAAGAGGCTAAACAAAAAGATACAGTTATTGCAGAAGGTATAGCGTTACGGATAATGACTAAAGATGGTAAATTAGCTGCTAAGGATGAAGATAAAGTTGCATCTGCGATAAATGGAGCAGCATTAAGTGCAGTAAGTAAGACATTGAATACTCTAGTAATTGCAATAAGAAATAGTGTTGATAGTGGATTAAAAAAGATAAATGAAAGATTGGCTACAATTAAGCAAGAAGATAAGGCATCAGAAGCAGCTGTTGTGCAACAACAATAAATAAATGTAGATAAAGATCTGTAAGATAAAAAGTTATTTAAATGAAATATTTCTCTCATTTTTGGTGAGGCATATCAGGGAGAGATGTTTTCTTTTGAAATTAACCGATTTCAATATGTTTTTGTGAAGGATTCATTTTGTTTATTTGTTTATTCAACTAATCTAAAATTTAAACTTGAATAAAAGGGTAGGAGAACATTTTAAGAAGGTCGGAGAAGGACTTACAACAACTAAGAATAAGTTAAACGAGTTAAAAGTTAAAATATCTGAAGTTAAGAATGTTGATGGGAGCACAATTAAAATTGTTGAGGATGCGATTAAAGGAACAAATGATGTTTTTGATAAATTAATTGCGGCATTATTTAAACTTGCTGGTGTAATTAATGATGGTAGTCCAATTGGTGATGTTAATTTTAGTGGTGCTCCTACATCAGCTGATAAGGATGGAGTTGAGGCAATTGTTGTAGAATTTAAAAAAATAATTGAGACTGCTACTAAGTCTGGTATAAAGATTAATACTGGTGATGCTGGTGCTAAAGTGGATAATGGCAATGGAATGAAGGTAGTGGTTCACAATTCTCAAGCTGATGCTGGTGCTGGTCCTAAATTAGCAGATGAAATAGCTAAAGCAGATCTATGGGCAATGATTGATAAGATTAAAAATGCTAAAATGGATGGGAATGCTTTTGATGCTGCTAGTGCAGAGGCTGGTGCACTTGCTTTTGGTGGTAATACTCAGAATGATAATGGTACTGAAAAGACTAATGCTGACTTAGCAGCTGCGGTAGCTCTTAAGGCAATGGTTAAAAAGGGTAAGTTTGATTCTCAGGCTAATGAAGTTGTAGAGGTTAAAGCAGCAGGAGTAAGTGCGGTAAATAAGGTATTAGGGATATTGGATATAATAATTAAGAAAACAGTAACAAATAATTTATAGAAAGTAAGAGAAGTATTTCAAGGAATAAAATATTCTGATACTAGTGGGAGTGAGGCTAGTCAATCTGATGCTACTCACACTACAGCTCCTAAATAAACAATATAAACGGTGATTAATAAATTAAATTATTTATCGCTGTATTCGTCTTATTTTTTTGTCTTACTAAACTTAGAAGAAAGTCAAATAAAAATAAAAATAAAATAAGGAAGCGAAAAGAATGAAGAGAGGGAAAAAAGTAGAGGGGGAAAAGAAGAGTAATATTAATGATGGTGGTGGTGATGGGATGTAATAGTGGGGGAGTAGCAGGAGGAGAAGGAGGAACAGGAGGAGACGGGGAGAGGATTAAGTGGCGCAATGATGGAAGTAGGGAGGAGTGCAGAGAATGCATTTTATGCATTTTTAGAGTTAGTGTCGGATGTATTGGGATTTAATGTGAACACAACTACAAAGAAAGAGGATGTAGGAGGATATTTTAACAGCCTAGGTGTGAAACTTGGAAAAGCATCAGAAGACTTAGAAGAAGTAGCAAAAAAATCAGCAGATAGTTCTAAATTTCAGGAAATTAGAGGGGCAGTTGATGAGGCTAAGGCTTACTTTAAGCAAATTAAAAGGGCATGTAGAATCTTTAGGACAAGTTGGCGATACTAATGTAGTAGGTTATGCAAATAATGTTCAGGGTACAGGAACAGCTCCAGACGATGCTCAGTTAAAAGAAATGTTTAGGGCATTAAAAGGAATAGTGAAGATAGCAACAGATGTGGGTGTTAAAGCATTAGAAGCTGGAGCTACAACATTAACAGTAAATGGAGTAGATAATAAGGATGGAGCTAAGATATTGGCTACAAGTGGTGGTAATCCAGCAGCGACAGATGCAGGTAAAGCCGCAATAATATTAGCAGCAGTAAGTGGAGAGGAAATTTTAAAATCAATAATTGAATCACAAGAAAGTGATGCAGCACTAACAGCTAATGCAGATGGAAATACAACTTCATTGAAATTTGCTAAAGGAGGATCAGATGCTCATCTATCAAATAGTGCTAATCCAAAAGCCGCAGCAGTAGCAGGGGGAATAGCTTTACGTTCATTGGTTAAGACAGGTAAACTAGGAGCAGGCGCGGCAGCTAATAATGCAGGAGGAGAGAAAGAAGTACAAAGAGTAGGAGCAACTGCAGTAAATAAGTTATTAGTAGCAGTAGAAGGTGTGATTAAGAAGACAGTAAAGAATATTCTTGAGAAAGCAAAAGAAAAAATAGATGAAGCAAGAAAGCCAAAAACATCAGAGTAGTAAATAAGACAAATATCTAGAATTAGATTATTTAGGAATAAGATTGGAAGGTAAGCTTAGAGATGTATCTAGGTTTCCTTCTTTTTTGTTGTAAGGAAAAGAAGGAAGCACGTGTAATAAGGAATAAAATAAAAAACATAAAAGCGATAATAATAACTTTATTTTTAATAATAGGATGTAATGGCTTTAGCTAAGGGTACTACTGTTGCTAATGATGATCAACGTAAAAAAAGATGCATTTATTGCAGGAGGAATAGCATTGAGAGGGATGGCAAAAGAAGGGAAATTTATTGTAAAGGAGATTGAGGATAGGAAAACAGGCGCTGAATCTGCAAAGGGAGCAGCAGCAAAAGCAGTAAATAAGGTATTAAGTACATTGATTATAGGATTATAGCGATCAGGAATAAACAGGAATAAAGTGGATGAAGGATTAAAGGAGATTAATAAAGTGTTAGGAGAGATTAAGAAGGAGAAGGTTCTGAAGTTAAGGTTAATTAATAGGTGAATTATTATGTAGTGAGATATATTAAAGTTATTAGATAAGAAGGTTAGAAAGGGAACAAAGAAACTCTCTTTTTTTATTTGCAGTATTGTATGTGTTATATAAATTATATTGTATATAAGTCATCTTTTTTTGCTTCTGTTATTCCAAGATCTCGCTTTTTTAAAGCTATAAAAAGGCGAGAAAAAAGAAAAACAAGGAGGCGAAAAGAATGAAAAGAGGAATAAAAGGAGAGATGATAAATAGAGTGATGATAATGATGATGGTGGTGGTGGTGATGGGATGTAATAGTGGGGGTAGAGATCCAGAGAAAGTATTTTTGAGTGAGATGGTAAATTTAGGGAAAGGATTTTTGGACGTTTTTGTAAGTTTTGGCGATATGATTACAGGGACATTGGGGATAAAGGCAGAAACAAAGAAAAGCGATATTGGGGCATATTTTACTAAGATTGAGAATACTATGAAGATAGTGAAAGGTAAATTAAGTAAAATTTTAGAAGAACATGGAAGTTATGAGAAAGTGAAAGGTAAGGTAGAGGAATTTATTGGAAGGATAGGGAAGATTGAAGAAGGAGCAAAGGAAGCAGCTAGTGGTGCTATTGGTGATGTAATAGGGAATGCTAAGAAAGGTGAAAATGCTAAACCAGCAGAAGCAGCAGGAAGTGTTAATAAATTAGTAAAAGGAATTAGAGAAATAGTTGAGGTGGTTTTAAAGAAGGGAGAAGGAGATCCAAATGCTACTAAAACCGGAGAAACAGAGCAAAAATCAATAGGTAAGTAAGTGGATCTGATATATTACAAGCTATTGCTCATTCTGATAATGTTACTGCGGAAGTTGGAATTGAACAAGCAAAGAATGCAGCAGAGATTGCTATTGCTAAATCTGAGGCTTCTAAAGAGATTAAAGAGGAATCAGCAAAGAAAGATGCAGTAATAGCAGGAGGTATAGCATTAAGAGGAATGGCAAAAGATGGTAAGTTTGTGGCTAAAAGTGATGAGGATAAATCAGCTAATGCAATCAATGGAGCAGTGGCAAGTGCGATAAATAAGGTGTTAAGTACGTTGACAATAGCAATCAGGAATACAGTGGATGAGGGATTGAAAGGGATTAATGAAATATTAGGAGGAATTAAACAAGGAGAGAATCCTGTTGCTAAAGTTAGTGAATAAGAGAAATTAATAATATTTATAATATAACTTGAGGTAATTAGTTAAGAGAGCTTATTTAGCTCTCTTTTTTATTTGCCAATATTAAAGCATCTTTTTTTTCTTTTAATCCTTAGAAGAAAGTCAAATAAAAAAAACAAGGAGGCGAAAAGGATGAAGATAGGAATAAAAGGTGAGATGATAAATAGAGTAAATAGAGTGATGATAATGATGATAGTAGTGGTGGTGATGGGATGTAATAGTGGGGGAGTAGCAGAAAAGGAGAAGGGACAGGAGGAGGAGACGGGAGAGGATTAAGTGGAGCAATGATGGAAGTAGGGAGAAGTGCAGAGAGGGCATTTTATGCATTTATAGAGTTAATGTCAGATGTATTGGGATTTACTGCGAAAGTGGATACAAAGAAGAGTGATGTAGGAAATTATTTTAATAGTCTAGGTGTTAAATTAGGAGAAGCGATGAAAGAGTTGGAAGAGGTAGCAAAAAAATCAGAGGTAGGTGTTGGGAAAGAGGAAGAATCAAAGGATGAAAAGAATGCAATTAGAGAAGCAGTTGATGCAGCTAAGGGAGTTTTAGATACATTAAAAGGACATTTAGAATCTTTGGGTAAGGTAGGTGATGCAAGTGTAGTAGGTGATGCAGCATCTAATGCCCAAGGAGTAGCAGCAAATACAGATGAATTGAAAAAAGCATATAGTGCATTAAAAGGGATAGTGGATACATCTGTTGAAAAAGGTGTTGAAAAGCCAAAAGCGGGAGATGTAGCAGTAAAAGTAGGGAGTGCAGATAATAAGGAAGGAGCTAAAATTTTAGCAGCAGGAGCTAATGCAGGAGCAGCAGTGGGAGAAAAAGCAGCAGCAATAGTATCATCAGTAAGTGGAAAAGAAATATTGGCAGCTATTGTTAAGTCAGGAGAAGGAGATGCAGCTGAAGCAATAGCAGCAAATGTAGATGGCACTACAAGTGCACTAAAGTTTGCTAAAGGAGGTCCTGTAGCTAATTTAGCACAAGGGACGGCGTTAGCAGGTGCAGTGAGTGGGGGAATAGTTTTACGCTCTTTGGTTAAGGGTGGTAAATTGGCTGCTAATGATAATGATGATGATAAAGTAGTACAATCAGTGGGAATAAGTGCAGTAAATAAACTGTTAGTAGCAGTAGAAGATATAATTAAAAAGACAGTAAAGAATGTGCTTGGAACAGCAAAACAAAAAATAGATGAAGCAAGAGTTTCAAAAAAAGAAAGTCAATAAAATAATAGTAATATTTAAATTACTTAAAAGTAATATTAGAAGACAAGCTAGAAACTAGTTTAGTTTGCCTTCTTTTTTGTTGTAAAGAAAGATAAGAAGTGAAATGTAGTTAAAAAAATTTAAATGAGTTGACGTTGCTCTAAAAATATGAAAATAAGGGGGAGAAGTAATGCAGGTTTTACTAAGAGTTTCATTTTTGATAAAATTCAGTTGGTAAGTTTTGTCCACTAAGAAAGATAATTATAAAACTTTAAAGGTTGAATCGGCTAAGGTAAATGTTTCAATTGGAGCTGGAATATTAAGAGCTATTGCTAACTTTGTTAAAGTTAAATTTTAATAATATTGAGGTAGCTAAAGATATTGTAAGTATTGCTATCTTATAATAATTTATTCATATTTATTAATCAAAGATTTGTCTTGTCTTTAGTACGATATTTATGCCATTAAAATTAAAAGAAGTAAAATTACTCTTCTATATATCTTATATATAAAAAATACATGAAACTTACGAAGAATCAATATCTTGCATACTAATATAGTATTTAGGGTTTGTTATTAAGTAAAATAAGTGAATTTAGTTGATGTTCACGATACGAAGATATTAGAAAAGATTTGTTTTTGTATTTTGTGAGTTTTTTTATAGGAAATAATACCCATTTGTTTTAGATTTAGGTTAATGTATGATTTGAGAGTATGTATGTCTTTGTTAGAGTTTTGCTCAAGAAAAGAAGATTCAATTAGATTAGCAATAGTAGACTGTAATTCATTATTGTTATTTTTAAAAATAGTAAATTTGCAGTATTATGTATACGTAAATTTTCAAATGAATTAATAAAAATTAAGTTTTCAAGACTATTTAGTGAAGTAGGTTTACTTACAAGTTTGATACTTTTGTATTTTGGATGTTTTAAAATGGATTCATAAAAGTAAGAATTGTCCTTTTTGTTTAGAGATTGAAGAATAATAGAATAAATATATTCTAAATGTTTAGTAGTTATATTAGCAAGAAATAATTTTTTGAGAATACGATTAAGTTTTATATAAATAATATTATAGTATCATGTGTATAATTAGTGATAGTAAAATTTTTTTTGGTGAATTGAGATAATGGAATACCAGAAGAAAGCAAGATGCCTATTGCTTTAAGTTCTGTACTATTTGATATTAAGATATGATTTGTACAAAAATTAACAATTTCTTTAGAATTTATTTCAATTATATTATTTGTACTATTGTTAAATATGATTTCATCATTTTTTTGATGTTTGATTTTTTAAAAAATTTTTTTATACTAATCATTTTAAATAAATATAGATCTGTTTTTAAAAAATAGTAAACTTTGTATTTTTTTGGGTACTTTCCGAG
>NC_011246.1 GCF_000019705.1 Borrelia recurrentis A1
CAAGCTACTCAAGAAAATTTAGCTTGGAAGAAGGCGTTTGGTATACAAAAATCAACAAACAGCACCTATAGTTTAAAAAGTAAACAGGATAAATTAAACAAACTAAGAAAAGGAACAAGAAATACGACAGAAAAAATAAAAGAAAAACCATTAGAATTAGAAAAGAAAATACAAGAAGCAAAGAAACAAGACAAAAAAGCACAAGAAGCACAACAATTAGAATCAGAACTAGAATCAGCAAGAAAAAAACAAGAAGAAATAAGGGAAACAAAATTACAAAAAGAAAAAGAACAAGAAGCACAACGATTAACATCAGAACTAGAATCAGAACTAGAATTAGCAAGAAAAAAACAAGAAGAAATAAGGGTAGCAAAAGCACAAGAAGCAGAACAAAAAAGAAAAAAACAATTAGAGTTAGAGGAACAAATAGCAGAAAGGGGAATAATAGCAATAGAAGAAAAAATAGAAGAACTAGAATCAAAATTATTAAAAGCTCAAGAAGAAGAAGCATTAGCAGAAGAGGCATATAATAAGGCATATGATAAATTAGAAGAATTAGAAGAAGCAGAACAGACAGAAAACGAAGAAGAAAAAATACAACAAGCACAACAAGAAGAAGAACTAGCATTATTAAAATACGAGGAGATGCAACATGCAAAATCTACAATAGAGCAAGAATTAAAAGATACAAAAAAAACATTAAAAAGTGAACAAGCAAAATTATTATATGCACAATCAGGAATATTACAAGACAAAATAAAGGAAAAAGAGACAATTTTGAATGAACTTTTTCAATTAACTTCACAAATTAGTAGTGATAATAACCCAAACAACAGTATCACAAACTCTAATAGGTATGAAAAGTTTCCTGCCTCCTATGGTCATGGGCTGGGAATACCTTTGGTTTCATTCTCCATTTTAATGGAAGTAGATCGCCATTTCTTTACTCAATATTTCAATGACCAAGCTATTGCTGCTACTTTTAAATATAATAAAGATAGAATATATCCAATATTATTGGGTGTAACTAGAATATATGATGCTTATCAAAAATTAAAGCAAAAAGACTATTATACTAAGCAGGATGAAAATTATAAAAAAATGAAAGAATATTCAGATGTTACTAGTAATTTCCTATATAACATAAATTCAATGATACCAAGCCTTAATTATCAAAATATGTTAGATGATATATATCGCAATATTCACAAAGTAAAAATAAATGCAACAATAGAAGAACTTTCAAATATAAAGGATCAGTTTAAGAAATATATACAAAAATTACTTGAAACAGCAAATAAAATACATAGACGTGTAAATTCTGTGAGATTTCAACAGTTTAATGTATTACCAGAAACAGAAGAATATTATAAAGTCTTTAAAAGTATCAATGATGATGACCTTCAACAAGAAATTAAGACTACAAATGATTATTTTAGTGAATGTATGGCATATGTTAGGTCAATAATAAAAAGAGTAATCCCTCAAGAAAGTTAAACTACAGAAATGCTATAAATACCTTTTACAAAGATAACATAATATAATGAATAAATTATGAACAAAATATAACAGTACAAATTCTTTTGTACTGTTATATCAAATAGTATCTATAAAAATCAAATTAATTAAACTGTATTAAAAAAGCAATCAGTAATATATTATCCGATATTAATATCATTAATTAAAAAATATTATTTAATTTATGATATTAATTAATTGTGATATATAATTTTCTATTGTAAATTATTGATAGTTTTAATTTGTAATTAAGGAGGTAGTCTTTTAATTAATTTTAATTAATTTAGATGGTGAGATAATTTATGACATATAGATGGCATAAAGTATAAGCAATGTTTGTCTAATTTTAAGTATTGGGTAATGAAATTAGGTCTTTATAGTAGAAAAAGGAGGAATTAATCTTGAAAAACATGATGATAAAGATATTAGTACTATTATTAATGGGACTGTTTGGGAGCTGTCATTTAAAAGGATTAGTGGATATAAGTACCGAAGAAGATGGAGAAGATATAAAATTTAAAATTCGCTTCAAAGAAAGTAATGAATTTGATCAAAATTCAAATAATAATAACGAAGAACTTACAAATTTGTTGGTTAACAAATTTGGATTGTCAGCTCAACAAATAAAAGCAATTCAACATTTACGCAGAATAGTAGTTGATTTTGATAAAGAAGATAAATATACTAATAATGAATTTTATCAATTTATAGACTGTCTTAAAGGATTAGAGCTAAAAGACTTAGCTGATAACATTTTATATATTATGAATGAAATAAAAGAAGTGATTAAATTTATTGGGGCTGTAAAAAATGACAAGAAAAAACAAGAATTATTTCTAGAATTTAAACAAATCGAAGATGATTATATGTCAATAATAAGGGATTCTTATAGTAGACCTGTAATTAATAGAGCTGAAATTATAAAGATTTACAACCTAATTCAAAAAAATAAGTTTGAGACATTTAAATATCAACGTATAAGAGCAGTAGATTTTGCATCTACAAGAGAGAATAAAGAACTTATACGATATATAAAAGAAATCATTGATAATACCCAGCCTTCTGAGGAAACTGCTCAAATAAACAAAGATAGACATTATACTCGACTTATATTCAAAATAATTGAATCCGTTTATCTGAATGAAGATTTTTTAACATCTTTTAGTAAAAAGATTTCAGAACTTCGTAAAATAATAGATTCGGTTATGTTAGTAATTGATAATGAACAAGATACAAATAAGAAACAAGAGATCGAGACTCAATTTAATAACGCTAAGGAACAATATGAGTCTGATGTAGTAAACATATATATGAATTTTGATCATATGAAAGATCGCCCAGAGTGGTCACAATTTTTGGGACTACAAGAGCGTATTCTGCTGCATAAAAACGCTTTTAACAACATTATTACTTCTTCATAATTGATGTTTTAAATAATTATTAAAAAAATAAAGTCGATACATCAAAGCTAAATGCTGGTGTATCTGACTTTTTTATTTGTATTATAAGAGTTTATCACTTATGCTTTACAAAGTTAATGATATTATTAAAATCTATTACATTGGTATAAATCAATTTGTTATTCAAATTCATATAATACAATAATCTCATCGGTTATATGTTCAATCGATTTAAGCAGTTCTTAGTGTTGAATGCTAAATGCAGAAATATTGTTATTTTTAACTCATTTTTTTAGTTACATATTCAATTGATTTGCGTATTTCTTCAAGTTGAATAATAAGTTCAGCAATACTATTATCCATATCATTAATATCAAGCATGTCCATTGAGGAAAAATATTGTTTTTTGGTTTTTCTATATATCTTTAATACCTCGCCTATATCCTTCATACGTTTATCAAGAACTTGTACACCTTTAGTATTGTATATGTACCAATTATCATATTCTTGTATATCTCCAAAACTCCCAGCCACATCCTTCATTGTACGTATGAGATATATTACTTTGGCTGGATCTTTCCTTTTGAGCACTTTAAGAAAGTTATATGTTTTTGCAAACAAAGGTTCATATTCTTTTCCAAAATAACCATCTGGTGGATAACATTTAGTAGTATCAAAAATAACTTCACAATAAACTCTAAAATCTGCCTCAGCATATATATCACGTGAAGGGGTATATATTCCTTCAGGTAGAGATTTAACATATTCGACTTCTTTTATAAATTCTGGATCACCTTTTAATTCATTTAATTTATTTTCCCATTCTGTCACTATTGGTAATTTTATCTTTACTTTATCTTGTGCAAATAAATGAATTAAAGATGTCATATATAAAATAATCAATAAAGATATTTTAAGATTTTCCATTTCAATTTTATTGTATTTTATATATTGATTTATTACAATAGTTTAAAGCATAAATGCCTCACATATAAAATGCATAAATTTCGTAATTAAAAAGCCCACAACTTTACTGTAGGCCTAAATGTAATTCCAATATATAATTAAATGTTTATATATAACGCATTACATAAGTAGCTTTTACATTAGTAATATTATAAAAATCACTTCTCTTTTTTTAATTTACTCACATTATCCTCAATTTGATTACTTAAACTTTTAAGTTCATTATTAATCACACAAATTCGATTAGTACTACATGCAAGACCAGTAGAACCTAATGCCAAAGTGATAATTGGTCTCAAATTCTCTTCAATTCTATCTAAAGCATTAATACCAAATATTGCTGCTGAATTTATTATATTTTGAAGTAATCTTACAAGCTCTTCTCTAAGTTCAAGCATATGCTCTAAAGAAACCCTAATATCATTAATAATTTCTGTATTTGAACTACTCTTAATCATAATTAAATTAGCATCACTTAAAATATAACCTCTTCTAGCCAAAACACTATCGATACTACTTGCAATATCCCATAACCCTATAAACAAATCCGAAACAACCGACTTTAAATTCTTATCAAAAGAACTTGACAAATTTGTTACTATTGTATTTAAGTTATTTAAAGTTCCAATATCTCGCTTTAATACAGAATAAATTCCATATTTAACTCTTTTAATAGTAGAATTCCATTGAAATATGCTATCAAACTGTGCCTCATCAAATCCTACAGGTATATAAATATAAGAATCTCTAAGTTTCACAAAACTTACCTGTAATGCAGAATAAGCATCCAAAGTATTCAATCTATTTTTTTCATTCAAATTATCAAACGAATCTAAATCACCATTTAATAAAAAATCATTATTATTTATTATCTTTCCCAATGGACATTTTAAAATTACAATACTAAGCACCAATATCACTACACATATAAAATATTTCCATTTCACTAACATTCCCCCTTTATATTTTTGAATTACAATACTGATTAAGCATCATCATACTACTTAAAGTAATATATTTTCATATCTATTATATTATAATAATAAAACTATATTACAATAATATAATATAGTTTTATTATAAATTTATACATAATATAAAAATTGATAATAATTTCTAATATCTATCTAAAGTCAAAACTAAAAGATCACTTTAATAGTAAACCTACATATTATAAGTTTACTATTAATTTTTATCAATTTATTTAATTATTTGTTATTTAATAAATTCAAATCCAAAAGGATTTACAAATACATCAAGACTATAACCATAAATATATTTCACGTATCAATTGCTCAACCTTACGACCAAGCTTGACTCGCAATACATTCAAATCATTCTTAACAGCACAAATTCTAGTATTACATTGTTGATTAGAATTTAAAGGTATAAGGCTAGTAATTGTTCCTACTCTTTGCAAAATATCATTTTTATCTTTTGATTTTGCCATATCATTAATGACATCTTGTACTAATTTTGTCATTTCTCCCCATTTTGCACAAAACTCATCTAGCCCATTTTTAAGAAAATTAAAACCTGCAATATCTTTACTAATTGCCAGTTTAGATAAATTATAATTACTAAAGTCACCCCAATGCCCATTTATAAGTTTATGGATAATATGATCCGAAATATCTTTTAATTTAGAAATTAAAGCATGAGATTCATTTTTAGATAAATATTCTTCCAAAACCTTCTCTGGATGACTATTAACCACTATTTTTTGTAGATTATGCAAAGTTTTAATATCACCTTTTAAAATAGCATAAACATTATTTTTAAAAGGTAAACTATACTCAAAATTAAATTCACTCTCAATATCACTTAGCATATAATCATTAAATCCCTCAGGTCTATAATAATACAAAGCTTTAACCCTATCAAAGCTTGTCTTAAAGGCATCATAAGATTCCTCTTCTAGTGTTTTTCTTTTTTTATCCTGACCATCTCCCTTATCACCCACAACTACAATACCTTGATCAACTACATTATCTTGAACACCACCACCTGGCAAATCTTTTCCTAATGTAGCCCCACCTCCTTGATTATCTAATGTAGACCCCACCAATGAATCATCTGTTTTTCCTATTCTATCAGAATTAATTGTCCTTACAGATCTGTCCTTAGAGACATCTCTTTTACTTCCAGTATTATCAATTTTTCCTCCACCTTGCTTACAACACAATATTAATAAAGCAAATAGAAATGCCAACATATAAATTCGCTGCATAAATCAATATCCTCCTTTGTGTCTTTACTCCATCAACCTTTAAAAATTAGAAAATATCTCTATATTCTAACGTAATATATTCTACCCCACTATTACAAAACAACACATAAATCATTAACAATTTTAATTAAATTTTATTAATTAAAATTATAATCTAATATATCTAATAAAAAAGCCTGCCTTAAGTGCAGACTAATTAATAAATTAACACATACAATAATTATAACTATTATAATAGTGAATTACTCCTCGGCTTTTAATTTATAAACTTGAGTCTCAACCTGTTTGATTAAATCTAAAATCTCATCTTTAAGCAAACGTATTGGATCATTTTTATAATTATCAGAACGCACAAATAAATTAATAATAGGAGACAAGTGTTTAATAAGTTCGTCTTTATGATAAAATATTGATGCTTGCACAATTTGATCTTTAATAAGCCCTACTAACCTATTCCATTTTAAACATATAGAATCTAAATTACTAACAAGCTCCTTAAGACCCAATACATCTTTACTAGACTGAAGTGCAACTAAATTAGATTTATCAAAAATAGAACCATTCTCATTTATAATCCTAAAAATAAGAGACATCGAAATATGTTGCAAAACATTAAGTAAATCACGAAAATAAGTATAACTACCATCCCAAACTAAAAACAAATATATGAGCATTAAATCCAGTTTACTTAAAATCTCCATATCGCCTTTAATAACAGCATAAATATTATTTTTATATAATTCACTATAACTAGCATCTAACTTACGTTCAATATTATTTAATATATTCTCATCAAACATTCTAGGCCTAGAATAATACAAGGTCTTAAGCTCTTCAATTTTTGCCTGCAACATAGCATAATTTTTCTTCAATATTTCTGTTTCTTCTTCTACTTGAACCAACTCTTCTTCTTTATTAACTTCCTTATCTTGTGAAGGATTCTCAACATCTTTGTCTAAAACATCACTACCCAATGAATCAACCACATTGGTCTTTAAATTTGGTTTATTTGAATCTGTTGTTCTTACTTGATTTATGACGAAATGACCACTTGGAGTTAATCCAACTTCTAAATCCAAGTTCAACTTTTTATTTTCAAAATCATCCACTGCAAATTTTGATTGAACATTTTTTACAGTTGACGACGAGATTGACTCAGGCCTAGCCCTAACCAAACTCGAATGCAATACATGGTTAGTACCATGAGTCTCATCCCCCCAATGTTTACAACATAATATCAACACACTAAATATCAATATACTAAGTAAAAATATTAACCTATAAACTCGTTGCATTAATACCCTCCTTTTTTTATATCATAATTATCACATAAGCATTAAAAATATATTTATGAGATATAGATCTCAATAAACTCTATATCAATTAGAATTAAATAACATGCAATTATTAATTTATTTAATTAAAAATTAAATTATCAACAATATTATTTAATAAAAACTCTCTATCTCATATCAAATTATTCCCAATTTTTACTATCAAAAACTCCTTAAAATAATAACTACTACAAAATAAAAAACATAATAAGTCTACATTTAAATGCAAACTTATTTACAAGTTATTTATAAATTATTTACAAACAAGCAGATACAATAACTATAAAATTATATTAAATTCTCAGTGTTGTCTCCTAGTTAATTCATAAACCTTATCTCTAAGAGAAGAACGCAAATTTGTCAACTCATCCTTAAGAATACGTATTTTTACTTCTTCAAAATTCTTAGGAGTATCATATACATCAACAATTAACGACAAGTATTCTACAATAAAAAATACAGAATCAAGATTGGATGCTTCAACAATTCGATCTTGAACTATCTTTACCAACTCACTCCACTTTTTATGCACAACACTTAAAGTATCTGTCATAACATCAATACACCCAAAATCTTGACTATTCTTCAATTTACTTAAATTCTCATCACTAAATATCTCACCCTTCTCATCTATAATTTTAAAGATAAGACCCCCAAGATTGTTTAAAATTCTAAAAAAATAATGGGGGTAATTATATTCTGAACTCCAAGATCCAACTGAATATCTCATTATAATTTCCAATCTACTTAAAATATGCATATCGCCCTTTAATACAGCATAAACATTATTGTTAGAAGTCCTACTATAATGCAGCTTGACATCACTCATAATTTTATCAAGTGTATATTCGCTAAATTTATCAGATCTGTAATAATACAATGTTTTAAGATTGTCAATGCTTGTCATTAATGCATCATAAGATTTCTCAAATGTCCTTTGTTTTTGTTCTGTATAATCAGATCCCTTCTCCTCATCAACAACATCAGGTGTCTTCTCCCTATTACTTGGCATATCAGGTAAACCATTACTTAACACATTAGGTGGTGGGGTTAAAGTATTTGCATCCTCAGCATTTTCTGTTCGTCTTGATGCTGATAAATCACCCACTGGTTTTATGTTAATTGACAAATCTACACCTAACTTATTATGTCGTAAATCACCTGTACCTGAAGTCTTTGTTTCTTCCAAGTGAGTATTATTTAACACAGTAGCTGGCATTGATCCATAGATCTTCCTATCTCTATTCATTAATTGACCATTACTAATATCGCCTCTATCCTGCCTACAACATAATATAAATACACTAAATACAAATATTACTCTATACATTTGATGCATTAAATCCTCCTTTTTCTATTTACATCATAATTTACATATAAGCATCAAAAAAAATATTGATGACATATAAAACCCACTACAGTCTACACCCATTATTATCAAATAACATGAAATTATTAATTTATTTAATTAAAAATTTATTGATTAATGAAATTGCTCTATAAAACATAATTTTAAACAAATTAATTATATTTATCTTGTCTATATAAATCCTATTTTTTCATTCATAAAATAAAACTAAGCCTGCACTTAAGCAGGCTCAGAGAATATTTATACGTCTACTTGCACTCTTTGAAACGAATACAAGTCCTTAATAAACAAATACTATTATCTACTATTATCAATTTGATTTCACAAGCCCAAGCCTTAGTTTTCTAACTTGCTCTTCAATCTGATAGCACAAATCTAGCAACTCATTTTTAAGTGAACATAATTGACTAGTAGATTTCTGATCACCTCTTAGAGTATCTAAATCAATAATAGGTTGTAAATTTTGAATAACATCCTCTTGGGTTGCAAACCTTGCTGCATTGTTAATTATATTTTGAAGCAACTTCACCATTTCCCTCCATTTTTCTCGAATATCATCCATCTTATTTCCAAGATTATTAATACCATCTACATCCTGACTATCTTGCATTAAAGCTAAATGATCCTTACTCAAAATAGCACCTGTTTCATTCATAATTGAAAAAATAGAGCTCCCTACAATACCACACAACTTAATAAGCAAAGGTCTAGAATTAAGTTCAACACTATATGCATCCCCAGACCCTTTTGTAAGCATTAATATTTTTTCTAAGTTATTAAGAGAAATAATATCTCCATTTAAACTTTCATAAACACTATCCTTAAAACCTTGTTTCTCATCAACACCAAATTTTTTCCTTATGCTATCAAATAAAGACACATTAAAATTCTTAGGTCTACGATTATAAAATCTTTTAAGTTTGTCATAACTTCGCTTAAATTTGGCATAAGCCTTCTTTGGGGTTTTTGGTACTCTTTTGGTTCGATTATTAAATCTCTCTATAACTTCTACCTGAGCATCTGATGTTAAACCTGAATTACCTGATTTCACTTTAACATCTGGCGTAATTGTTGGGAATGAACGTATTTTTCGCATTCCATATTTATCAGGAGTTATAACTCTATCTTGACCACAAGATAACACGCATACACTAAACAATAAGATTATAACGCGCATTCTCTGCATTAATATCCTCCTTTTGTGATTCAACCTACACAATAATATGTAATGTAATTTCAACTTCTATGTTTATAACACTATAAAACATGCTGATACACTACATAGAATGACATACATTTTACACCCACTATAACCAAATAACACAAAAACTACTAATTATTTTAATAAATTTAATTAATTTAATTTGTTACTCAACAGATTAAAACTCTGATGTTGTCTCTTTCTCGGGATATATTATTTTAAAAACTTTCTCTGTAATTCTTGTTCTTAAATTTATCAAATCATTTTTAAGTTTACACATTTTAAAGCCAATTCCTAAAACATCAGCTCCACCTGTCACACACTTTTGTTCATATATACAATCTAAATTAATAATTGGTCCTAATCCTTTGATAATAAGATTTTTAGCATTAAGTTTTGCTACATCATTAATAACATATTCTATCAACTTCATAATATCATTAAATTTATTATACATATCACTCAACATAACAGAAATTTCATTCAAATTTTCCACATTCCCAATAGATTTAATTTTTGCCAAATTAGCAACATTGAAAATTTCAGATTCATTATATTCAACTATAACTGCATAAATGGTACGCCAAAAAATCTTCCTTAATGTATCAATCAAAGGTTCAGCATTTTTTTCATACAAATAATCAGATTTGTTTTCAACAGAAAACAGTACTATTTTTTTAACTTATTAATAATATTAACATCCCAATTTAATACAGCATAAAGACTATCCTTCAAAGCTTGCATTTCCTCAACCCCAAAAGCCTCTTCAAAATCATCAAAAAAAGATACATAAAATCCTTTGGGTTTCTTATATAAAGCTTTAAGTTTTTCAAGATTTACCACAAGTGCCTCATAAGCTTGATCAGGAGTTAATAAAATTTTTTTCCTATCCACATTATCTTCAATAAACAAGACTTTACCTACGTCAAAACCTTTTTCTTTATATTCTGCAACACCTGTTACAACTTGATTTGGTTTGATTTTACTTTTTCTTACAATCGAACTACTAACATTCTCACTACTCCCTTGTCTGCAAGATAATACCAATACAAATGAAAAAATTACCACACATATTTGTTGCATCAATATCCTCCTTTTATTTATTCAAAAAACAATTTTTATGAATAAAATATTATCAAAAAACAATGCATAAATACATTCTATATGCATTTTCATAAAATTAAACTTATTACACAATAACTTATGTAAATACTTATATTCAATTTCAATTTAATTTAAATACCATTTTTTAAGCTAATTAAGTTAACAACAAAAACAAAATACATTATTAAATTAGAACAAAAGATTAATATACTAAAGATTTATCATAATATAACGTTAATATATAACTCGAATCAATTCATTACTTTTAACTTCAATTTGATAACGCAAATTTATCAAATCATTTTTAAGTTCACAAATTTTATAATTGTCTTTATAAAATTGATTCTTATCTATAAAATTTATATCTCTAATTTTTCTCAATTGCAACAAAATCTCTTCTCTAAAAAAATCATTATAATTTTGAATATCATTATAAAAAAATTTTGATAAATTATTAATGAAATTTTTTAATAAAATCGAAAACTCTGTCCATTTCAAATGCATATCATATAACATATTCTTAATCTCATTTATACCCGTTATATCTCGACTATATTTAAGCTTGTTCAATTTATAATTTCCAAAAACATCATTTTGCTCTAAAATCGCAGACAAGGTGTTTATTACTAAAGTATATATACCTAAAAGTAACAACACACTATCACTTAAAATATGATTTTTACTATCTCCATCAACAAAAATAACATCAGGACCATTCCAAGCATTAAAAAGGAAATAATTTTTTCTTAAAATAGCATAAATCAAATCAATATGAAATTGTCTATTAGTAATATTAAATTTACTTTTAAAATCATTAAGAAAAGGAATATTTAAAATTTTAAAACTATCATGATATAAGGATTTAAGCTTATTAAAGCTATGTTCTAATTCAGAATAAGCTTGTTTTTTTAATTCAAACTCAGTTAACGATTTTGATACGCCTGTAACTATTCCTTCTCTTACATTTGCCAAATTAGTTACAGATTGAGCACAAGAAAACGATAATATATTAAGTGCAAATATTATCGCACATACTATCATTTATTTCTCCTTTCTTTTAAACATACAATAAATTTTTACATTACAAATCTAATATCACATACTAATAAAACATGTATTACTACATATGTAAATCATTCAATATGCTAATTGTATTCAATACATAAATGTAATATGTTTTTTTATTATACAAAATATAATATAATATAATTAATCAATCTAATTAATATGTTTGCAATAAAAACCTTATCTAACTACATGATTTTTTAGAAAATTTAACATTTATTTTGATTTTGAATATATTTTTGATGATATCAATAGAGGCTCCTCCAGTAGAAATCAGACAATAACTTCTAGACCAAAAATAAGGTTTCCAATAATATTTATCTAAATGAGTAGAATATTTTTTCCTTATAAGCCTTGAAGATACTGTTTTTAGAATATTGATAAATTTAGAAGGTTCAATATTGGGGGTAAATTCTAGTAATAAGTAATAAATGAATATGATCCTTGTCATGGTTGAATTCATTAAGGGTTATTTTCCATAAAGAACATATATTAAGTATTATTTGGTAAAAAGAAGATGAAAGCTCGGCTTTTATGCCTATATTTAGTAACTAATACTAGGTGATAATTAATAGAATATACGCAGTGATTATTAAAAGTTAGCTTGTGTGACATATACACTTAAGTATAAAATATTATAAAATAATAAAACATATGAGTGCTAATAAAGCTTATAAGTACAGAATATATCCTGACGCTAATCAAAAGAAATATTTTTCAAAAGTATTTGGGTGCGTAAGATTTTTGTATAACAAAATGTTAAGTGATAAGAAAGATTATTATGAAAAAAATAAACAAAGTCTTATTCTTATCCAAGCAAATATAAAGAAGAATTTCTATTCTTAAAGGAAGTTGATAGTTTGGCTCTTTGCAATGCCCAACTTGACTTAAATTCTGCGTATAGTAATTTTTTTAGAGAAATTAAAAAAGGAAATAGAACACAAGGATTTCCTAAATATAAAAGTAAGAAAAATAGACAAACCTTTAGAACTAATAATCAAAAAAACTCAATAAGAATAGAAAATGATTATATAAAGCTACCTAAAATAGGATTTGTAAAATTAGCTCTACATAGGAAAATTAAAAGCAATGAACTTATTAAAAATGTAGTAGTAGAAAAAGATACTGATGATAAATATTACATTTCAGTAGCGGTTGAGTGCTTAGATGTTAAAAATAACGATAAAACTAAATGCAATAAAAAAGAGATAGTTGGTATTGATATGAGTATGAGGCATTTTTTAGTAAGTAGTGGGGGTGAAAAAATCAATCATTCCAAATGTTTACTAAAAAATGAATGTAAACTCAAGAAATGCCAAAGAAAACTATCAAAAAAACAAAAGGGCTCTAGAAATAGAGCTAAATCTAGATTAAGAGTTGCCAAATTGCATAGGAAAATTTCAAATCAAAGAAAAGATTTTTTACATAAATTATCTTATTATTTTGTAGTTAATTATAAAAATATAGTAATAGAAAGTCTATCAATTAAAAGTATGCAAAAAGGAATGTTTGGCAAAAGTGTTAATGATTTGGGATGGCATAAGTTTGTAAGACAATTATCATATAAATCAGAGTGGTGTGGAGCCTATTTACATAAAGTTGATAGATATTTTCCATCAAGCAAGCTATGCAACAATTACGGTATTAAAAATACAACCCTAATAAAATTAAGTGATATTAGGTGGAGTTGTAGGAGTTGTAACACTTTGCAGGATAGAGATATAAATGCAGCTCTAAATCTTAAAGCTTATTATTATAAGGAAATAAAAACTAAGGCAGGAACTGCCTGAAGTAAAGCTTGTGGACCATGCTCTAGTGGATGACCGTTCTTATAGAACCTAAAAAGCTATCATGGGATGAAACAAGAAGCTATTTTTATAATCTTTGATTTAGAAATAGCAGTTCACTCCCATAATTTTAAATTATTCGCAACTCTTAATTACTCTATATAATAAAATTGATGAAGTCCAAATTTATATGAACTTCATCAACGATTAATTAATTAAAAAGCAACTAATTTAAAATTTTAAACAAATTTCATTCAACACTTTTTTCTTTAATTTGAGAATATAAATCCATAAATTCATTCTTAAGCTTACAAATTACACCTTTACATGACTGATTCGCATCTAATGACTTTAATTCGACAATTGGTTCTAATTGTGCTATCATTGCCTCTTTATCAGCAACATTTCTAGTTTCAATATATTTAGAAGCAAATACAGAAACATTATTAATTGTATTTTGAAGCAAGCTCACCAACTCATCCCATTTGACACCCATATCATCTAACATGTACTTAACTTCATTAAATAGTGCAATATCTTGCCTATCTCTAATTTTAATTAAACCATCATTTCCAAAAACACTATCATTATTCAAAAATAAAAAAAGAATATTTCCCAGTTCATTTAACCTATAAAGCAAAGGCCTACCATTAAGTGCAGACATATATTCGTCCTTAGTTTCAATTGAATCTGCAACTATCTTTTTTAAGTTATCAATAGTTGCAACATCTCCTTTAAATGCAGCATAAATGGTTTCCTTAAAATTTTCATAATAGGTATTTCCAAATTTATTCTTAATGTCATCAAACAGAGAAATATTAAACCCTTCCGGTTTATAATCATATAAGGCTTTTAGATCATTAAAACTTGCAATTAATGCAGAATAAATTTGCTGTTGTTCAGATGTCAATGATTTCATATCCATGTAATCACCTGCTTGATCATTTATCACATTATCCTCCTTTTCCTTACATGATAGTAATAGTATACTAGATGCAAAAACTACCATAAATATTCTTTTCATTAATATCTCCTTTTTCTTTAGTTACACAATATCTATTTAATTCAAACTTTACATCACACTATAAAACATATTTATGCAATGTAGCATGACATAAATTGATTCAATATTAATTTGTGCCCAATATAATATAATAATTATTTTAAATAATGGCAATAGAATTATTACTTAAGTTAAACATTTAAATAATAAAAACGTTTATATAATATAAAATCTACAATAAAGACTTTATATGTAAACTTTGTCATTATCAACTATACATAAATATCATAATGGCTAAATGAAAACTATATTATAATTATAAAAATTAAGATTTTGGATTTTTTAAGATAGACCTCTACCAAGGTACGACATTCACACATTTAACTTACAAAGATGAATATAACAAATAAAATAATACAACAGATATTCTTTAAATTTATTATCGTTTTTTTAATTGCAATATCACATACTTTAAAACATATAAAAAACAAAATCCAAACATGGGCTTCGTTTTTCAGTGAATGAATATTACTATATCCTGATATCAGCAAAAATTAAATAAATATAACAACACATCTAACATTATGGTGTTGAATTTTGTGGTTGCAATGCATTCAATAAATCATCACCTTTATCCAAAATTTGATTAGCTAACCTCACCAACTCATTCTTAAGTTTACAAATCAAACTATCCGAACATACCTGATTAAAATTGTTTATATCTAAAACAGCAATTGGTCGTAATCCATCTTCAATACTTTTCATATAAGAAATTTTCTCATTATCTTTAAAACGATCATTTTTGATCTTAATATATGCATCAGCAAATACTGCAACATCATTTATTATTTTTTGAACTTCTGCGACTAACTTTGCCCACTCAACACAAAAATCATCGATCATCAATTTAATTTTTTTAAGCCCTTCTATATCTTTACTATATTTAAGCTTCTCTAAAAGCTGATTACCTTTAACATCATAATATGCTTTCATAATAGCAAAAATAGTAAACTGTGAAATATGATCCAGTTTAGCAACCAAAGAATGACCATTGAAATTCTTGTACATATATGAAGATTGATCTTCATTAAGATCTATCACTATCTTTTTTAAATTTCCAACAACATCAATACTCCCATGTAAGACAGCATAAACATTGTCATCCATAATGAATATATTATCTTTAATCCTAAATTCATCATCAATATCCGAAAACAAAGATATGTTAAACCCATCATCTCTATAATAATATAACGATCGAAGATTATTTAAACTTGTACTCAATTCATCATAAGCCTGCTCTAAAGAATTCAAGTCATAATAACCAAACCTTCCTCTTTTATTTTTCTTTCTTTCTTTTGTTTCTTCGAAATTTGAATCTTCCAAATCTTCTGTCATAATATTTCCTTGTCTACAACATAGAAATAAAACAGCAAAGAAACATAACATCAAACCCACTTTTGTCATCTTTTCTCCTCTATGATTAAATTAAAAACACATTTATTACAAATTCAATACCATATAAAAATAAGTACTACAAAGCATGCTTATATAATAAAAACTATATATGTACAATATAATCATTATTTAAAATAAAACAATATTATTATTATTAAATTAATTAAAAAAAATTAATAATAATACCAACATTTCCTTCAAATAAACCTATTAATTATTCAATTAATAGTTCACATTCTCTCTACACAAAAATAAAAAAAATAACAAATATAAATACTAAACACTTACAAATAATTTCATTAGTAATCTTTATATCTTATCAACTTATTCATTTTCTCCTTAAGCTGTCTGCATAATACCCTTAGATTATTCTTTAGTTTGCAAATATGCATATCATCATCTGGCAAATTACAATCACAATTCTGATTATATTTAATAACCTCCAAATCAGTAATTGGTTTCAATCTTTCCATAATTTCATCTTTAGTAGTAAATCTTGAAGCATCGTTAATAATACCTTTAACTAAACTCACCATATTTTCCCATTTCAAACAAATATGCTCTAAAATACTTGCAAGTTCATTTAAACCTTCTATATCTTTACTATCTTGAAGTTTTAACAAATTATCATCATTTAAAATATAACCATTTTTATGCATAACTATACCTAAAAGATAATTTGCCATCTTACTAAAATGAAAAAGCAAAAAATAAGCATTACTCTCAAAAAGATAATCTTGACTTACTACCTCATTTTTTCCAAAAGAATGCATTACTATTTTTTCCAAATTCTTTAAAACAGCAACATCTCCCTTCACCATAGCATAAACACTGTCCCTAAAGTTTTGCTTCTTATCAACCCCAAATTTAGTCTTAATGTTTTCAAACAAAAAATCACTAAATTCGCTAGGTCCTATAATGATATAAATCCACAAGCTTAGATAAATTTGTTCTTAATGCAATATAAGCTTTTGTTCTCAATGAATCAAATGTTTCTGTCTCTTCATCTTCAACATGCCCATCTTCCCCATTTCCTTGAAAATCTTTAACACCTGTTGGTTTTAACCCATCTGTTTTTTCTGTTCTTATATCAGATACAACTGGTGAGAATGGAAAATTTGACACACTTCCCAATTTATTCTTCGTCTCTTCAGTCCCTTTAATGTTATGTCTATCATTTCTCCATTGTTTACAACATAACATTAACATACCAAATAAAAATACTAAAATATAAATTCGCTGCATTAATATCCTCCTTTATATTCCATATCACACAACTAAAAATACTGTGGTGACATATAAAACGTAATGCATTCTACATCTATTATCACAAAACAATACATTAATTATTAAGATTATTAATTAATAATGAATTAAACATTCAGCACAACCCCATATAACAAAAATTTATCGAATCTATATCCTTTTATTTCAAAACCATATCAATCACATACATCATAACTTGATACAAAAAATCTAATATTGTAGATAAATTAAACCGTTAAATATATTAATGATGTTTTTCTAATTTCTTGCATTAAATTTTAAGTTAAAATATCATGTGTCAACTATTAATAGGTTAATTGGTAAATTAAAATTATTTTTAGGCTAACTTAAACCAAATAAATAGGATAGACAATGTTATAAATCACCACAATTTAAAATTTATTTTAATATGGAATTTATAAATAATTAAACACAATTAAAATTGTTATATTTTTATTTTGATTTTTAATATTGCAATTAACAATATTAAACTGCAATTATAACATTTAGGTAATATATGGTATGAAAAATCACAAATTTAAGAAACATTAAAAAAATATCTACGTAAAGGAGTATATTTGATGAGATTAATATATAAAACAATATTGATACTAAGCACATTTTTTATATGTTGTTGCAAACAAGACAAAGGTGAACAAAATGCAAGCACCATTAAAACCGACAGCAACAAATCTAGGCATACTGATGCATGGAAAGAAAAAATGAAATTAAAAAAAGCAAAACAAATACCAAAAACACCAGAAGAAGCTTATGATGCATTAATTGAAAACTATAATGAACTTCAAGTTTTACTTAATACCCCAAAAGAATTCAATAGTTCTTTTATTACAGAAATTGGAAATTTCTTTGGGGTAGATTATGAACTATTTGTAAAAAATAATTTTTATCCTAGTGTAGGATTTGATATTACTACTATTAATAATTTGAAAAAGATGATAACGACTTTTAATCCAACTAAAAAACCTGATATTCCAGGGCTTGATGTTGCGTCTATCCATCAATTAAGTCTTTTTACCAAAGAACTTATTCGTCCAATTGATAATGCTTTCAAAGAAAACAATCAAATAAATATTCTTAAAAATAGTAATGATGTAAAAACTTTAAACGAGCTTATAAATATGTTGGATAATTTATACGAAAAATGGGATACAATTGTAAGCCTGATTCAAACTACAATAAACGAAGCAGCAAAATTAAATAAGAAAGATGATGTTACAAAAAAATTCAAACTGTTAAATGATTTACATCTTGGTAATTTTAATCAAATATGTAATGAAAATGGTGTTAATAATGAAGTTTGTGAACTTAAAAATGAAATGGGCAAATTATCTAAAAATATTAAAAACAAAATTGAAAGCTTGATTGAAAGCTTGGTTGACAATTAAGGTAGAAATTTCGAGATATTTATAATTTTATATTTCTATACATAATTTGATATCATTTACAGTTACAATCAATACAAAACTTCATAAAAATAAAAGCCCACAAAGGTGTGGGTTTCTTTTTTCCTAAAATTGTTAAATTAAAAGTTACCTGATTTGAATCAAAATAATTAATATCTTTAAAAAATCTAACATTAAAAAATAAATAAATTGTTTATTTATTATTTATTAATAATGTTTTCTAATTTTTTTGCAGTAATTTTTAACTTAGGGTATTGTATGTCAAATATTGATTATTATGATGAGTAATTTGACAAAAAAGTTACAAGAATTTAAAAACATTAATTATTAATGATACAAATTATTACACTTGTGTGATGTAGAGTATGAAAGTTGAAATTTAAATATTACGAAAAATATTTAATATGAAGGAGTATATTTAATGAAAATAATATATAAAACAATATTTGTGCTAAGTACATTTTTTATATGCTGTTGCAAACAAGATAAGGGTGAAAAACCTAAAATTCAAGATGAAACCAAGAATTTTGCATCTGGTCACACTGCTACAAATGAAGAAACAGAAAGTTTTGAAGAAACTGACAATATCCCAAATAAATCTCATAAGCAATTACTTGAAAAGTATAATAAAATTCAAGCTTTATTTAAAAAACCAGAAGGATTTCAAAGTTCTTGTATTGAAGAAATTGAAGGTTTCTTTAATACAGACTATAAACATAGTGTTAATGACAATTTGTACTATACGCTAAATTTTGACACTACTACTATTGATAATTTAAAAAAAATAATAACTACTTTTGGTTCAAAGAATGATTATCCTAATCCAGCAATTGGTGAATCATTAGTCCGAAATTTAAGTTATCTAATAATAAATATTATGCGTAAGATTGATAATTCATTTAACAGAGATAATCGTATGAATAAACTTAAGAACACTAAAAATTTAGAAAGTCTAAATGAAATTGCAAAAATGCTAGATGATGCATATATAAAATGGAATATGTTTGTCAGCCTAATTCAAAAGACAATTAACAATGCAGCAAGCTTAACGAATAAACAAGATGTTATACATATATTCAAAATGTTAAATGAGTTGAAGTCTTATAAAACTGAAACATGTTCTACCAATAACGCTGAAATTTGTAAACTTAAAAATAAACTGATAGTATTATCTACAAATATTGAAAATAAGATTACAGAATTGATAACTGAAAAAGTACAGCATTAATAACTGGAAAAAATTAAAGTAAAGATTCCAAAAAATTTTATGTTTACATTAAATTTTTATAAATAATTTGGTGCGAGTGATAATAAAATATAGTAACTAATATAAAATTATTAAACTAAGTCCATAAATATGTGGACTTAGTTTGCCAACATCGTCTAACTAACGGATAAAAGTCAAATATTAAAATTGAATCTGCAAATCTATTTTTTTAATTCTCTAATTAAATATGATATTGATAAATAACTATATTGAGATAAATATAAAGGATTTATATTAACAAGATATTTTCATTAATGGTATTAAAATTGTAATTTAGAGGAGGATATTTAATGTTCAAAGTATATTTTTTAATATTTATTTTAAATATATTATTACTGTGTTGCAAACAGGTAAGTAACGATCTGATAAATACAAGCACTCCTTTAGCAATTAAAACAAATTCAATCAACAAAAGAAATTTAAATAAAAATAAGTTACAAACATCAAAATTAACAAAAGAGACAGAATATACCACACTCATAAAAAGCCTTAATAAATTTAAGGCACTATATAATTGCATGCCCACAAAATTTCATGATCCTTTATTTTTTGATATTAATAAAAAATTTAATGTTACTTACAATAACAGAGATCATAAAAACCCTATCTATTCTTTGGTTAAAGGAGATACTAATACACTTCACAACTTAAAAAAAATAATAATAAAATTCAATACTCCTGCAGAATATTATACCTCAATGATTGGTGATAAATTAATTGATAGATTAAGTCTACTTGCTTTTAATATTATTTTTAATACCATAGATATAAACAATGGTGTTTTTAAAAATACCAATATGCTTAAGCTTCAATATAGTAAAGATGAAAAAGATTTAAAGGAGCTTGCTGTGATGTTAGATAACGTATGTGTCAAATGGGATATGTTTGTAGAGCAAGTAAAAAATATAATTAATGAAGCATCAAATTTAAACATAAAAAGTAATGTTATACATAAATTAATACAATTTTACGACTTAGATTTAAATAATCCTAATCAACAATGCAAATATGATGATAAACTTTGTAATCTTAAGAATGAATTTTTAAATTCATATTTAAAAACTACAAATAAAATTAAAAGCTTAATTTAAGATATAAATTCAATACTGTAATATTTAATATCAATATTTATATATATAAATATATGTAAAGCAAATAAACAAATTAAATACCAAAAATTAAAAAACTTCCATTTTAATACATAATTTATTTTAATTACTAAACTTAATTAATAATATAAATTTTTTGATTTTTATTACAATAATGTATATACTATTAACAATATAAAATAACATAGTTAATTATATATTTGTAATATTTTTGCAATATATGATATAAAAATTAAATTTTAAAAAAATAACGGAGGATATTTAATGAAATTAATATATAAAATAATATTTATACTAAGTGCATTTCTTATATATTGCTGTAGTCAAAACACGAAAAACCCTACAGATGATACTAGAGCCAGTGCTCCATTTAATCAATTAAGTTCAAGCCCAGAAGAGGAAGAAGAGGAAGAAGAAATACTAACAGATACACTAAGAAAAGTTAAAACACTAAAGGAAGTGGCTTATGATGCATTAACTGCTAGCTTTAATGCGCTTGAAACATTGTATCATCATAAAGATGAAGGATTTGATATATCTTCACTATTTGAAGAGATTAACAAAAAATTTAATAAAGATAGTCACAGGCTTCACATTCAAGATGTTCAAGATAAAGTTACCTACAGTATATCTGGAAATATCAATTGTTTAGAGAATTTAAAAAAATAGTACTACATTCCTCAATTACCAATAAAGATGAGTATATGAAAGAACAAAACGCTAAGCCTTTAATTTATAAATTAAGTGATATTGCAAAACACTCTATTAATATAATATTAAAGGATGACAATAAATTTGGAAAGGGCAAATTAGAACAACTACAACAAAGCCAAAATATACAAGGTATCAACACACTTAAAGATATGTTAGATAATATGCATTCACAATGGCAAGAAATTGTGAAATCAATACAAGATATAATCGAAAAGGCTGCACAACATGACAGCAAAGATAATATTATTGAGGAATTAAAACCAATACTCACACTAGAGACTCTTAAAGACGATCAAGTATATAGTGCTCAGGAAAACGGTGATCTTAAACTTTGCAAACTCAAAAATCACTTTAAAACATTATGTTCTAAAGTGATAGATCAAGTGCAAGAACTACTTAACGAAATAAATCCAGCACCATAAGTTTTATATTTAATGTGCTTCTGAGCTCATATGCATATTGCATTTAAGTTATCAACAAACTTAAACCACAGTTTATGTGATATGCATAAAAACCGTAAGTCTCAAACAATTCGAAAAATAAAAAAGTCCACATATTTGTGGACTTAACTAATAACTAATTTTACTCTGTTTAATTATTAATTTTTATTATAAATAACATCAAAAGATCGCAAATCCCTACTCCTTACCTACATTTTTTACCAACTCTAACACTTTGTCCTTAATAGAAATAAACAACTGCAACAATTCATGCTTAAGATCACAAAGCTTATTATTAATACCTTGAACATCAACACATTGTTGATTAGGATTCTCAATCTCCAAATTATCCAAAATTTCTAATTTATTTATAACAGCATTTTTAACGGTTAAATTTGATGCTTCATTAATCGCATTTTTTACTTGACCTACAAACATACCCCATTTGACACACACATCATCTAACATCAAAGCAAGCTCCTTTAAACCTTCCATATTATTACTATCCTTAAGAACACCTATATTATCATTTTTCTGAAGCAAATTATTAATCGGAACAATAAGCTTTAGACTAAACTGTCTTAACCTATGAACAAACGAATTACCAACCTCTGTATTATAATAATATCTATTAAGATTAAAAGTAGTTATTATACGTTTTAAATTATCAATAGCAACAGCATCAAACCCTAAACTAGCATAAAAATCATTTTGAGCATATTCTTCAACATAAGCATTAAATAATCTCTTTATATCGTCAAAAAAGGAATTACTAAATCCTTTTGGCCCATTAATTAAACTTTTAAATCTATTATAACTATTAAGCAATACAATATAAGCTTCCGTAAAATCACCACTTATATCTTGCTCACCATCCTGTTTACAAGAACACACAAACAATACACCTAGTATAAATATTATTTTATATATCACATTCATTAAATATACTCCTATATATATAAATATATTTTTTATGTTTATTAACCTTTAACCTAAACGTAACAAACCACAACAATAATATAAATTGTTTATTTTTTATATTATTTTTTTATATTTTAATAATTTTTATATTTTAATAATTATTAAAAATAATATCATAAATTAATCACAATAATCAAAAAATTTTTTCATAAAAATAAAACTATTAAAATATATCAACTTACCTACAAGGTTATTTAATATATTGACAATAAAGATATAAAAGAATCAATAAAGATTGTATACATATTAATGATATACATATATAAAATAAATAATTTGTATATCAACCTTTTAATTAATTACTTTTTATATTATTAATTTTCTTTCTTTGACTTTTGTTTATCTGAATCTCCTTTTAATTTTGAATAAATACGGAACTTACGAGCCCTTTGTTCCTTCAGATCAACAATTTTTTCTTTAATTATTTCTTTAAAACCAAACAAACCACTCTTAGTATCAACTTTATTAAAAATATCTCCATCATTACCAATAATAAGATCCAACTCATATTTAATGGAGGCAATTTTTTTAAATTCACTATATTTTCTATATTATCTATAAATAAATTAAAAACATATTCCTTTTGTTTAAACAAGTTATCTAAAGCAACACTAATAGAATTAATAGAATCTAAGTCATTATCCTCCTGCAACATATCTAAATTAGAGTTACTCAAAATTTCACCATTCTCTTCTACAACATCCAAAGCATATATCCCAATATCTTGTAAAACTATCAACAAATTCAAAGCTGTATTCTCATATTCAGAAACTATTCTAGGATCATCAATCTTAACAGAAATCAATTTATTTACAATACTCTTTACTTTTTCAAGATATTCTACATTATATTTCATAGCAATATAAACACAATTTTTGGAATAATCATCTTTAAAATAATGATTAAAACCATGAAACATGCCATCAAATTTGGATTTATCAAAACCTTTAGAACCAACATCTAATGAAATCCTAAATTCCTGAACTTTTCTTTTTAATGATTCATAAGGTGTTATTGGCAAGGGAAGATCTCTATATAGATCTAAACTTTCTGTTGTATATGAATCTAAATTTAGTAGGTCAAAATTATCTAAATGTTTTGAAAGAACAACTTTGTGTACATCACCAAAATTATCTTTTCTAACAACTGAACAACTAATGAATAAATTTAAAGCAACAATTATCAATACTCCCATACCTATTCTTGACATATATTCTCCTTATTAAAACTTAATCAATTATAACATCCCTCTACTCAAGAATAACAAAACTAAAAAATTAACATTCAAAATAACACCTACTAATCTTATATCAACACAATAAATACTTAAACATTTTAAATTAGCAAAAAAATATATATAAAACTATTTGGTCAATTCTTCAACTTTCTTAATAATTGCAAAGTTTAAGCTCTGTAAACTCAATTTATTAGCACCAACAGGAGCATCAAAAGGATTAAAAATCCTATTATAAATATCACTATCCCTACTAATCATACTGCTAAGATAAACGCTTATTGCTCTAGCCTTACTCTGAGGGTCTGCTAAATCAGAATATATTCCCATTGAACGTTCCAAAATTGCACTTAATTTACTTACTAAAACATTATGTTGCAATAAAACACTATCCAATTTAGATTTAAGATCTCTTAAACTAGCCACATTATCTCTCCTTTTTAATATATTTAAATTGGCTACATTTAAAATAACCCCTTTCTCATCCACAATATCACTTATATATTGAGTACTAATACTTAAATATCTAAGCAAATTAACAACTAAATCACAACCCTTCTTTTCACCTGAATTTACTAAACTTTTTATTATTGTCTTTAAATTACCTAAAGAATCAACATCATAATTTAAACTAGCATAAATTTCTCTTTTAACTTTTACATCATACCCAATTTTATAACCATATGAAGAACAAATTTGAAACATATCATCAAACTGAGCTTCATCAAATTCCATACAATCAAACTTTAATGTCTTTTTAATATTGTTAATACTTTGAAGTAACTCAGAATAAGCTAGAGAACCTTTATTGCCTTGGCCTTGCTTTTGCAATATTATATCTATACCAAAACTTGATAAAGCAGCAGTTCCCCCCTTATTACTCTTACTCTTAGCATACCTCAAATATGGGTAACTTTCACCACTTGATAACTGCCCATCAAATGAACACCCTATGATCATCAAACAACTCAAAATAAAAAATATTAGACATATTATTTTCATCAAATAGCTCCTCTAACATAGAAATATTACAAAACAATACCCTGACATATGTAATGAAATATATTAAAACATTATATTTCATTATTATTAATTAACAAATATTAAATTAATAATAATAAATATTTTTAATTTAATTAAAGATATTAATCTCTTTTAATCAAAAGAGTAACATCAAATACACAACTTTAAAAAAACATTTAAAAAACAATTATTTTGACATTCATAAACACAATTTTAAATTATCAAATTCTTCTTCAAGTGCAACTCTTAAATATCTAAGACTTTTTAAACCATTAATCATTTCTCTAATATATCCTTGCGAACCAGTAATCAAATTTAACTTAAGTAAAAATTTATCATTATCATTAATAACATCTATTGCACCACTTAGCATATTTTTAACTTCATCCACAATAGTATTTTGTAGTTTCAGCATTTCATCTAAATAAGACTTAATTAAATTAATACCTGTTATATTATTACTACATCGCATCATACTCAAATTATCCTGACTAAAAATTCCATAATCTTCATCTATAACTTCTCTTACATAAATAGCACTAGCGCTCAAGCGATACAATAATATTAAAGCAATATCTTTATGATTAGCAGATATTAAAGTTTCTATCAACCTTTTCAAATTTGCAATAATCAAAGAATTATACTTTAAACTACCATAAACATCATCTTTTGCCTCATCATCACTAAAATCCATATCATATATACCAAAAATACCATTGTCAAACTGCAATTTAACTGACAAAAAAGCATCACGATTTTCACTATAAGAAGACTTAAGAGCATACAAACTTTTCATTAATTGATCATAAACCACATTTGCTTGAGGATATTTATATCTAATCGGAGGTAATTGTGATGGAGCTAACGTATTGCCACTTTGTGATAAATCATCAAAATTCATCACAACAATATCATCTGCTGAATCATTATGTACTTTACACGCCAAAAATAAATTTAGGATATAAAACATAAAAATTAATATATAAATTCTTATCATTAAATACCCTCCCTTAGCATTTCTTCTAAATCATATAGAAAAGCCATTAAATGTAATTATACTACTTTTAAAGAGAATATCCCAAATATATAAATACATCTAGAATAAAGAACAATAATTTACTGTAATTCAAACTCATTGTAGCCATAATGTTTCTTTTAATTCCTCTAATTTTTTTATAATATCATTCTTTAACCCTAAAAGACTCTCATCACCCACATGAATTTTTTTATAAATAATTCCCGTATTCGAACCAATTATCCTTATATTACCATTAATACTTGATATACGATCAGCAGAAGCAACTTCCATGAATTTTTTTATGCTACTAAAAATATTCCTAATATCTTTAATTACACTTGCCCTTCTATATAATAATTCACCAAACATAGCATTAAGTGAACTAACAATATGCATATTATTCCCCTTCTTAATATTAACAAGATTAAAATCACTAATAACAACATCACTTGCTGTTATAACAGCAGAAACATATTGATCAATATCTCTTAAAGAAAATAATAAAGCTTTAATATTTTGTTTCCTATCCTCATCAATAAAGCCAAATAATCTAGCTATGAGATTTTTTAAAATCTCAATATCTTCAACATTATAATCTAAACTAGCATAAACACTATTTCTTTGACTTTCAGTTTTAAATTCATTATCAAATATAATATTGTCAAATGGAATTTCTTTATCAAAATCTTCCTTTTTTAATTTAAATGACTCATAATTGGAATGAAACATTCTTTTAAATTTTAAGTAATTTACTTTAAGTAACTCAACATCACTTCTTCCATCATAACCACTAAGTCCATCTTTACCATTATGACCCACAAATCCAGCTAAACCACGCTCCCCTATTTTACATCCAAATACTAACAACATTAAAATAAAAATTACTACATAAATTTTTTTCATAAAAACTCCTTTTAGAGCCTCAACATACTAGACATTGGTATTTATTTTCTTAATAATTAGATCTCTCAAACTTTTCAAGCTATCATTATCTCCATAAATTTTTTCATAAATATTACCACCAACATCAATAATTGGAGCTAACTCAACTTTAAGATTTGAAGGACTTGATGAACCCAATATTGCCAAATTTGGATTTTTCAGTAATACTTTAATATCATTAACAATACTTTCTCTTAAACCTAACATACCCATCAAAAGAAAATTAAGTTCAAAAACAACAGACCTGTCAAAACTACGCAACCTATCCAAGTCAAAATCAGGAGTAAATAAATTTAAGTTTATAACCTCATCAATATAACTGGCACTATCTAATAGAGAATTCAAAAAATTTTTAGCAACATTATGATCTTGCGAAGTAGAACTACGACCTCCTACCAATAATCGCAAAATATGCAATACATCCTCAAAAACCAATTCATTACTCTTTACTGCAATACAAATATAATCTTTATTTTTATCTGATTGGAATTTATCCTCAAATGCAACATGTGAGAATATAGAAGACTTTTCAATAGAATCCTTAATTTTCTTAACATCACCAAGATTATAATTATAAGAACTCTTAAGGACTAAAAAGGCTGACATTAACAATTCAACATCACCATGATGATCTTGTCCCTTCTCTCCATCTCTTCCATCAGGACCCCTAAGACCCTGTATCCCAGTAGGCCCAACACATCCCAATATCACTAAAAAATTTACAACACATATTAATACATTCATTCTTTTCATAAAAACTCCCATTCTAAGAATCTATAAAAACTAAACTCTTCGTTTTAAATTTTTTATTTTATTTAAAATTGCCTCTTTTAAACTAAACAAACTATCAACACCTAAATTAACTTGTTTATAAATATTTCCTGATGAAGTAATAATTACATTTAATGAATTCATAATATTACGCATACTTGGGTTTCCAACATCGATATATCCCTTTAACATACTAAACAACAATCTAATATCATCTATTATCTTTTCTCTCCCCATCCACATCATCATTAACATAACATTAAGGTCACTAATACCTTCAACATCATCAATTTCATTTAATACATCTAAACTAGGCTCCAATGCAGACAAAACTAATTTTACATGTCGAGCACTATCAACTAAAACATTCAATACATGTAAAGCATTACTCCTAATTATTTCATCCTTATTATCCACCAATATCTCTACAACCTTTTCTACTACCTTAATATCCTCAATGTTATATTTTAAGCTAGCATAAAAATCATTTCTTTGCTCAACATTGCTACCCGAAAATTCATCTTTAAATACACTATGAGAGAAAAAAGCTTCAGCATCAAAATTATTAACTTCAGAATCAAATTTTTCTCTATTAGCAGTATACGACCTATAAAGATTAAAAAAATTCATATACAAAATCGCAAGATCACCTCGTCCAGCCTTACCCGGTTTTCCATCAACCCCATCACTTCCTGCAAGCCCCATCCGACCTGAAGGGCCTTTAGCATCACAACCCGTAAATAACAAAACACCAAATGTAATACTCATTACCATACATATAAATTTCATTCAACCACTCCTCACTTCTCCTTCATAACTAAAAATACATTAAGATATCAATACTTATTATCTAAGTATAATTAGTTTCAAACAATAAGAAGTATTAGTTTATAATAATTATAACACAAATTATTAAAATAATTAAAACAATATATTAAATGACATTTATGTATATTTTTTACTATAATCAATATTAATATACATAATGATCAATTGGCCTATCTTTAATACCATACCCTCAATATAAATAAGTAGTAATAGATATAATCAAATAGGATTTCAAACTTTAGAATATCTAAATAAATGTCTTATATTCTAATTTTAAGATAACTCATAAGAACGCTTCTTATTGTTAGTTAAATTTAAATTCATTTTGTTTAATCTCAATATGTTCCTGTTGTAAGTTCTCAGCAACATCCTGCTTACAAGACAAAATACTTAGCATACATAACACATACAGTACACATATTATAAATAACAAAACGCCTATTCCTTTCACACAATTCTCCTTTTCTAAAATTACATGATAATAATAATAGTAATACTATATAATTAATAAGTTTTAATATTGATTATAATATAAAATATTATCACAAATAAAAAAACAATTTAAACTTTAAAAAAATAAATTTTATAGATATCAATCTAATATAAAAGACAATATATATCAAAAAAAGCAGACAACAGGATACTTATTTTAAAAATATAATTAATTATAAATTTTAACAAAAAAAATTCATAAACTTAATAAGTTAATAATAACTACCTCTAAATTAGAAGTAGCTATTATTTATATAGAATATTGAAGAATTATTTTACTAAATATGCTATGCGAGTTACCATTCCTATAATAGAATAAGATGCATGCTGAATCTCTCTACTAGAATTATTCTCAAGCCCAATAGTTTGTTTTAACCCCCTCAACACTTCTTTTTTATTTTTCGATGCTAATGAGAGTATTTATTCTTGAATTATCTTTACTGCATTGTCTCTTTCGATCATAAATTTTTCTAAGAGATCATTAAGTGCAATTATATCTTCCACGCTCTTACCATTTTTAATTCGATCTAAATTTGCAGTATTTAAATGATTATTGATAAGTTTTCTTGTATAATTTGAAATATTTAATAATAGATTAAATAAATGAGCTGCAACTCTTGTATCACCATAAGAATAAAGAGCAGGATATTTTAAATCCAAATTATTTAATATTTTCTCTAATCCCGTAATAACTTTAACATCACTCCCCAAAGCAGCATAAATATCTGATTGTTACTCTGCAGAAGTAAAAATTGGTGACACCTTTTTAAAAGGAATACTTAATGAATAATGCCTTGGATTAAATCGTCTGCGTTCATGTATAAGTTTTGATTTATACTTTAATACTCTAGATTCAAATGCAGCATAAACTTCTTGTGCTGTTTTTTTAGGAATTAATAACTTAACTTTTCCATCAATCTTTAAATTTGACCTAAACTTACTTTTACTTTCAAGTTGCCTAGCATCACTCTTTTCATTTTTTGCAGATTTATTATCTCCAAACACTCTATCCCCAACTCTCTTGTTTGAAACATCCTTCTCTAAAACCCCCTTACCTAAATCTAGAGATTTAGCAACAACTTTGGTTAAATCTCTATCTTTTGCTACAATCTCTTTTGATTCAAGTTTTACTTTATCCAAAATTAAAGATTTTTGATCCTTTAAATCCGTTTGTTCAAGTATTTCTGTTTGTTTAAGTGTTTTTTTACGTGAATAATTCTTTAAATTATCTTTTGATTGATGCATATCTAAAAAATTAGTAATTTCTGACAATTTAAGCTGCTTACAAGATATCATACCAAATGCATATAAAATTATGCCCAATCCTTGCATAAACTTCTCCTTTATCTTAGCGTTTACACCAACCAATATTTAAACTCAATATAATGCAATATAATGATATTTACTAAATGATTTATATAAAAAAAGAAAATTTTGCTAATATTTTTTTTCTTTTTGTTATATGGTTTTTAATTATAATATTTAAAAAAATCTTGAGATTCCAATTCAAAACCTCAAGATTTTTCTTTAATTTAACTATTCTTCAATCTTAATAATTGTTCTTCTAATGAGACGATTTCATAAGATAATGACTTAATATTGTTGTCATAACCGTCAACTAAACCAAGTGTTGCTCGCAATTTATTTAAAAATTTTTCTGTCTTCACTAATGATTTTAATAATGTCAATTCTTTTTTCATAGTTTCTACAGCACGAGATCTAACTTTAACAAACTCATCGAAACACTTACTAATTGACAAAAGCTTTTCTTTATTTTTATCCCTATAAATTTTACTAAGACTTGCATTATCTAAATGATTCATAAATTTTTCAGAATAATGCCCAACTTGCCACACAAGAATAAGTAAATTATTAGCAAGCATCCACTCATCATTTTTACCTTCAGCAGATCTGTCATGCGAAGGCATTGCTTTTTCTAAATTCAAATTATTGAATATCAAACCCACATCCTTAATAGCCTGAACATCATATCCTAATCCAGCATAAAAATTTGATTGTCGTTTCAAATTATCATATTGTAAATCTATTTTTCTAAAAGGAATATTGTATGGATTACCAGCTAAATTACTTAAAGAAGCCTCATCTACAAGTGTAGCTTTATAACGATCCGTTTTATTTACAAGCACATTATAAAGCTCATCTATTACGCTTTGTTCTGAACCATTAATCGTAACCTCTACTGGACCAGGATTGCCACCATTTGTTGACCCATTAACTGTTGTACTACCTGATCTAGCAACACTACCGTTATTATCTACTTTCCCCAAAACATAAACAGATCTACCTCCAACATTCAATTGCCCCTCAACCCCCGGATTTTTCCTTAAAGTATCTAAGAGATCTTTACCACAAGATACCATAATAAAGCAAAACAAAAAATAAATTCTTATTACTCTCATAAATCATCCCCCTTTTCTTAAGGATTATTATATTGTAATTAATATAATATAACATCATCTACAATATAACATAAATTACAAAAAAAATAATAAGTATAAAATTATCACATAATAACAAAAAAAGATTAAAAATTAACAGAATAACAAATAAAATGTATGATATACACGATATTCATTACATAAAATTTATATTAAATAAATACTAACTTTAAATATCAACAAATAAAAGTTTTAACTAAGACTCCAAATCGTAATTGCAATTGTGCTCATTAAATTTATATCCTGCCCAATTTCACCCTCATAAGCAACCATTTCCTTCATCCCTGTCAATACGGACTCTCTAGTAATTTTTGATTCTAAGTATGTTATTTGTAACTTGATTTTAGACATACAATTTTCCCTTAAAGTAATAAAGTCCTCCAAATGATTATAAATCTCAGTAATGCGCAATTTATCTTTGCTAGATTTAATATGAAGTAAAGTTTCATCACTCAAATAATAATTAACAAGTGTCTTAGCATAATCTGTAATATTATTTAAAAATTTTAATAATTTATAAGCAACATCAGCATCAATATTAATGAAATGAGGACTATTAAAATCAAGCTTATTTAATACATTTCCTAATTGTTTAATAACCTCCATATCGTATCCCAAACTAGAATAAATTTTATACTGCTTATCTGAATCGGCAAAATCTGATGAGATTTTCTTAAAAGGAATATTTAACAAAAATTTACCTGAATTAAATTGAGAATATAAACCATTAATTTCTTCTCTGTAAGCAATCACTCTTGTCTTTAGAGTATAAAAAACCTGCTCTTTATCACTAATATTAAAAGACCCTTGTACACGTACATTACCACTACTTGTATTACGTTTTAAATCAAATACCTTTCTAACAGGTCGATTTTTTACAATACTTCCCACACTATAAACCAAAGTACCTGTCAATAAACCAAATAATTTCATAAGTCTCTTCTCCCTATTACAATTAATATACTATATAGTAATCAATATAATAAAATACACAATATATATTTATATATAAAACAATATTGTAACAACTCAGTTCATGCATAATTTCATCACAATTCAAGGAATACTATTCACTTTTAATGTAAAAAACTAAAGAAAATTTTTAACATTCCTTAAATAATAAATAACAAACAAAAACATTAAATGGGCTTATAAGCCCATTTAATGTTTAATTTATAACCAAATTTGAAATTAGCATAGCAAACTCTCTTAAAACACTAATTTTCATCTTATATTTACCCTCACCAAAATCCTTTTGTAATAAAGATATTATTTCACTCTCATCATCAATAGAGCCCAATGATTCTATATTATCCCTAATATCCTCAACAAGTTCTTCTTTTAATTGAACAATATTATCCAAAGCATCACTAATACGCTTAATGTCAATATCTCGTTCTCTAATATTTGCTAGAATTTCTTCATTTAAAAGCTCTAAAGAATCTTTGGGATATTGTGATAGTTCACTTAAAACTGATAACACATCATCAAAGACCTCTAAAATTCCATTAGAAATATTTGTTAACAATAACTTATCAAATAAGTTACCCAACCTTGCAATAAGACCAACATTATATCTTAATCCTGAATAAACTTTATCCTGTTCCTCCTCAAAACTAAAATCTGAAGAGATTTTATCAAAAGGAATATTAAAAAATAATTTAGTTAAATAAAACTGATCACGTTCATTTAAAAACTTTGCCTTGTAAGTTTGTACCTTCTCCAAAAGAAAATCATAAACTTTTCCCTCACCACCCAAATCGCTATCATCATTCTCAAAATTATCTCTAAATTCAACTTCCCTTTCTTCCAAAATTTTATTTCCATCAACCCTATCTGTCTTCTCTAAATTATCTTTATCAATTTCATCTCCACCATTAACACCCTCTCTAGCATCATTAGTTTGAAAATCATCTATCCTTTGTTGTTTTTCTATATCTAACTGAAAATCAAATTCATTTTCTGGAAATACTATCTGCTCCCCATAATCACTACTCTTAACACTATCTTCCGGATGATTAAAAATTTCATCCCATAAATCTGAACTTATAAATGACAGATTTGTCACTTCTGACTGGTTTAATTTATCCAATTTTTTTAAATTACGTGTACCACCAACCTCATCTTTTTGGTTAAAATCTTTATCCATTCTCTCCTCTAAAGACCAATATCTACAAGAAATCATATTCATTACACACAACAAATAAAATATTAAACCTAATATTTTCATATGCTTCTCCTTCCTTAAGATTGTATATCTTTAAACTCAATATTTAATAATACCAATACAATTTAATACTTATTATTATATAATATAATTATATTTATTCAAGAAGATGTTATAAATCACATCACAACTTTAAAACATTCTTATCAAATGAATTAAAATCACACCAAGTTAATAACACTAAGACAAATAAAAACTCAAATATTAACCAACATGTAAACAAAAAATAGTCTCTCTCATGTAAAAATATTTAAAAATTACTTATTATTACAAAATTTCAAATGTTATTAAATAAGTTTGATAATTAAAGACAATACCTATAGTAAAGAATAAATCACATTTATTTAATCAAACATTTAATTATGGTTAATGGTCCACTTTTTAGGTCCTCAAAATCTCTAATAAGTCTAGTATTTGATAGACCTATCGTTAATTCACCGTTAGGAAATTTTAAAAAAATATTCACAATACTATTATTAAAAACATTTAACATAGTCTCTCTATCAGCTCCTTCAGCTACCAATTTAATTAATATGGCTTCAAGATCCTGATCCAAACTTGCTTTTTTCTTTATAAAATCAACTAAATAATAATAAATTAAAGCAAGTTCTTTATCTGTCTTAGTAGTCTTAAGTCGCTCTAAAGTTTCATCATTAAAATCATCATTAACAAGCCTTTTTAAAACTTTTGAATTTTCGTCTAAATAAGATAAAAAAATAGAAAAACGCGATGCATCTCCCAAAATACTACTATAAGTCGGTAATATTAATGTATGAAACATATATTCCAAACCATAAATAGCTTTAACATTATAGTTTAAACTTTCAAAAATAAAATTTGCATCACTATAAACTGGAAATATCTTTGATAAGGGAAACTTAAACTCAGGCTTAGACTCACCCTCTTTTAATTTAAATGTCCTACCATTAAGTTTATTTCTATACTCTTTGACTAACCTATGAATCTTATAAAAAGTCACATAACGAGGATCAATGCCAACAAGTCTTATAAATGATAAATTAGAACACACATCTTTATCATCTGCATCATTCACATTTTCACTTGACTTATCAACATTCTTTTCACTACAAGATAAGATGAACAATATACATAATATAATATTAATTCTTCTCATAAATATTCCCTTTTTCATATATAAATATATATACACAAATTTCAACAATAATATTCAAAAAATATAATTATATTTGAATAAACAATCATATTCTCCTTGCATTTATATACATATCTACCTTGGGCAAATCCTTTATGATTCCAATAACTAATTCTTGAATAGTTTTTGCAAAATCAGAACTATCAGCAATTTTCTTCTGAATCCCTCCATCTCTAATAATCTTACCAAGTTCCGCCTCCATTAACCTTCTGTAACGTTTTAAGTTTGCCACACTATTTATAACATTTTTAAAATCCGCTATCAATTCATCTCTTAATTGCATAAACAATAATAATAAATTGGTGATACTCGAAACATTTTCCACTGTAATCTCTTTACTCATCTTAATTTTTTCTAATACTTCATCACTAAAGAGATTAACAACAAAATTAATATGATATGCAAGTTGCTCTAAATTAAATAATAAAAAAGAGATGCAATTCTTACATCCACCTTATCTATATTTCTCTCTGAAAGCGGTATATCAATAAAAGTTAATCCCACATTTAATGTATTGAGTATCTCTCTTAATGCATTAATGCAATCAAGATCATATCCTAAAACCATATAAATATTGCGACTCTTATTAACTCCATCACAATAAGTATCAAATTCCAAATTTCCCTTTTGAAGAGCTGACATCTTACCATAACATGACAACTCTTTAACAATATCCTTGCTATATTGATCAATAACAGAAATAGAACTCTTGCTCAAACCACTATTTCTATATTCATAATCAATCAACAATTTAAAAAAAGAAACTAAAGATTCTAAATCATTATAAGTTCTACTTACTGAACTTCTAAAAAATGGAATCAATTCAAATGTTGAAAATGCGAATTTATCATTATTAATCTTCTCTCCATCATTCAAAACAGCATCAGATCTGCATCCTAATACAAAATTTAACACACATAAGAAAATAAAAAACCTTATCATAAATTTCTCCCCTAATATTATCAATATTTTAACAAATAGTAATATACTCTATAACGATATGTCAAATTACTATATATATAAATATATAGATTAGAAATACCTAAATTTATAACATCAAACCAATTATAAAAGATCAACCAACTCTATAATATCAAATAAAATATAATGGATATTGCGCATTTCCTTATTAAAATTTGAATCTGAACTAGCTATAACTTTCTGTAGTTCATTTAATATATCATCCTCATTGGTCTTTGATGCAACAACAACAATAACATCTCTAAACTTAGACATTAAATCTTTAACAGCATCTATAAATTGAACTAAATACTTAGTAATTTTTTCAAGATCATCTTCATCTCTAAATTTAAGCATTTCTAATTTAGCTTTATTTAAAACATCTTCAAAGAAAATTTGAATTGAATGAGCAACGTACATTAAACCATTTAGCAAATTAGTAACAATTCTTGTATCTCTATCTCCCATATTCTTAAAATTCAACATTTGAAATACTCTACCCAAACTAAGAATAATCTCAATATCATATCTTAATGCTTCATAAACCTCATCCAAATCTGAAGGATAATAAATGTCATTTAAAATCCCTTTAAAATTAATACTTATCCTCTCTTCTTTGGAAAAAAATGCAACTCGCTTACTTTCAAGCTCTTGCTTAAATTTCATCAATAAGTTACTCAAAATACCAAAAGAAGATTTCATTTCATCTATATATTACTCCTTTTATAACACTATTTACCAATATTTACAGTATACATACATAAACATCAATTAATTAAGATGAATTAATAAATAACTATTATTTAAAATTTTTTAATTTCATATTCAAAACAAAAAAACACAATATTATTTAATAATTTACTACTTTTACAAAAAATCAACTAACTCTATAATATCAAATAAAAGATAATGAATATTACGAACACCTTTATTAAATTTTGAATCTAACTTAGCAACCACTCTACTCAACTCTTTTAATATGCTATCTTCATTAATTTTTGATGCAACAGATACAATGATAGCCTTAACTTGCAACATCAAATCTTTTATTATTTCTATAAACTGTTCTAGATAAATAACAATTTTTTTAATATCCTCATTATCTCTTAACTGGAGCAAATCCAATTTTGTTTGATTAAAAATATCTTTAAAGAGAGTCTGAATTGAATGTGCGACCCGCATTAAACCATTTAATAAATTCATCACAAGTCTTGTGTCTCTATCATAAACATGCTTAAAATTCAATTTACTAAAAATCAAACCTAACCTACCAATAATTTCAACATCATACCCTAACATAGTATAAATTTTATCTCTATCTGATTGATAATAAATAATATCATCTAATACCCCCTTAAAATTAATATCCAATTGAGACTGTTTAGAAATAAATGCATAACGTTCATTTTCAAGTTCTTCTCTAAAACCAATCAATATTTCTTTAAGCTCATCAAAATTTTGCTCCCTTAAATCCATATATTTATACTCCTTTGTGCAAGCTATCTATTATTAGAACGCATACATTATACTACCAATCACATTGTAAAAACAATATAATATAATAACAATATCACTAATTTATTAAAAAAATTTTTACTCTTTAGCTTATATTAAAAATAAAATGAAATTGACTTTAAAAAATGAAATTTTTCAAATTAAAATTATGATTTAAATATTTCATTCAGTTTATCTTCAATTTTAAACACATTATCTACAATGCCAATCAAAATTCTATTTAACAAAATACCATCATCAATTAAACTCTCTAAATAATTTATCATCATCAATTTATCACCTCTTCTTGCAGCTGCCTCATTAACAAAATGCTTAATATCTGAGATTAACTCTTCCCTTGCCTTCATAAAGTAATCTAAATGAAACATAATATTATCAATAAAAGTCACTAAACCTTCTTCAAACTTAAAATAGTCTTTAATTTTAGCCAGATTCTCATTGTTTAAATGCCTATTTAATAATATAATTCCGTATTTTGTAACATTTTCCAATTCTTTTAAAAACCTAATAGCAACATTAACATCATTATCATTTAAATTACCAACATCCTTATTAAAACGTAAATCTGATGTAATATATCTATAAGTCTTTTAACAACTCCCAAATCATCTCCCAATGTAGCAAAAATAACACGTTTGGTAGTATCTTCATTAAAGTACAACAATTTATCTGAATAAGCTTCTTTATCACCAGTAAAAAAAGAAATTTTTGAATCAATAAAATTGAGAAGACTATCAGATCTCGATAAAAATATTATTTTATAATTTTCAACCTTATTTTTAAAAGCCTTATAAACTTTTCTTGCGTCTGGATCTAAGAATCCCGAATATTCTGATACACAAGATATGAATATCATTAAAAGCAAAAATACAATATTCACCCTTAAAAATACCATAATAACTCTCTTCATATATTCCCCTTTTTACAATAAAGCAACACTTACATAAAAGTTAAATAAGATAATACTACTACAACTAATATATTTAACTCAAGTAAAAAGTGAACTGCTATTTCTAAATCAAAGATTATAAAAATAGCTTCTTGTTTCATCCCATGATAGCTTTTTAGGTTCTATAAGAACGGTCATCCACTAGAGCATGGTCCACAAGCTTTACTTCAGGCAGTTCCTGCCTTAGTTTTTATTTCCTTATAATAATAAGCTTTAAGATTTAGAGCTGCATTTATATCTCTATCATGCAAAATATTACAACCGCTACAAGTCCACCTAGTATTACTTAATTTCAGAGTTGTATTTTTAATACCGCAATTGTTGCATAGCTTGCTTGATGGAAAATATCTATCAACTTTATGCAAATAAGATTTAGACCACTCTGATTTATATGATAATTGTCTTACAAACTCATGCCATCCCAAATCATTAACACTTTTGCCAAACATTCCTTTTTGCATGCCTTTAATTGATAAGTTTTCTATTGCTATATTTTTATAATTAGCTACAAAATAATAAGATAATTTATGTAAAAAATCTTTTCTTTGATTTGAAATTTTCCTATGCAACTTGGTAACTCTTAATCTAGATTTAGCTCTATTCCTAGAGCCCTTTTGTTTTTTTGATAGTTTTCTTTGGCATTTCTTAAGTTTGCGTTCATTTTTTAGTAAATATTTAGGATAATTGATTTTCTCATCTTCACTACTTACTAGAAAATGCCTCATACTCATATCAATACCAACTATCTCTTTTTTATTGCATTTAGTTTTATCGTTATTTTTAACATCTAAGCACTCAACTGCTACTGAAATGTAATATTTATCATCAGTATCTTTTTCTACTACTACATTTTTAATAAGTTCATTGCTTTTAATTTTCCTATGTAGAGCCAACTTTACAAATCCTATTTTAGGTAGCTTTATATAATCATTTTCTATTCTTATTGAGTTTTTTTGATTATTAGTTCTAAAGGTTTGTCTATTTTTCTTACTTTTATATTTAGGAAATCCTTGTGTTCTATTTCCTTTTTTAATTTCTCTAAAAAAATTACTATACGCAGAATTTAAGTCAAGTTGGGCATTGCAAAGAGCTAAACTATCAACTTCCTTTAAGAATAGAAATTCTTCTTTATATTTGCTTGGATAAGTAATAAGACTTTGTTTATTTTTTTCATAATAATCTTTCTTATCACTTAACATTTTGTTATACAAAAATCTTACGCACCCAAATACTTTTGAAAAATATTTCTTTTGATTAGCGTCAGGATATATTCTGTACTTATAAGCTTTATTAGCACTCATATGTTTTATTATTTTATAATATTTTATACTTAAGTGTATATGTCACACAAGCTAACTTTTAATAATCACTGCGTATATTCTATTAATTATCACCTAGTATTAGTTACTAAATATAGGCATAAATGCATAAATGCCGAGCTTTCATCTTCTTTTTACCAAATAATACTTAATATATGTTCTTTATGGAAAATAACCCTTAATGAATTCAACCATGACAAGGATCATATTCATTTATTACTAGAATTTATCCCCAATATTCAACCTTCTACATTTATCAATAATCTAAAAACAGTATCTTCAAGGCTTATAAGGAAAAAATATTCTACTCATTTAGATAAATATTATTGGAAACCTTATTTTTGGTCTAGAAGTTATTGTCTTATTTCTACTGGAGGAGCCTCTATTGATATCATCAAAAAATATATTCAAAATCAAAATAAATCCATTTATTAACAAATTCATCTCCACCTAAATCTCATAGAAATTATAGGTGGAGAATTCTTTGTTATTATTTGTTACATCATAATAACAAAACCACAATTTCTATACAAGATGCTACATTTAAAGTAAATACTCCATAACTTTTTCTTAGAATACTGAAATTATTAAAATATTACGGATTAGTTTGCACATTAACCAAATTTCCAATTGATTGTGAAATAAACATTATTTTTGCAATCAATCTCCTAATATCTCCATTTTGCTCAATAATTTTTCTCAGTACAGCTTCCATTTCCAATTTATCTGTTTTTGATTCTGCTAATACAATATATCTACCCAATTTCAATGTTAAATTTCTCCTCAGATGCATTAACGTATCAATAAGAACATTAATAGAAGCAATATCATCTGCTGTTATTAAACTACTAGTCTTAATATTACCTAAATTAAACAAATTTAAATGATTATTTATCACAACTTCTCTAACATAATAAGTAACATTATATAAAACATCCAATAATCCAGAAGCAATTCCCTTATCTAGTCGACTTAAATAAGATGGAACATTTGGATCTACCTTATTTATCAATGTTTCTAATTTTCTAATAACATCAACATCATACCCCAAAGATGAATAAACGATATCCTTTTTATCATCACCATCAAATTTAGCAAATCGTTCAAAAAAAGGCATACTAAATTGATGCTTACCACTAGCAAAACGTAAACTTCTATCTAAAAACTCATTCTTAAACTCTCTAACTTTATTTTCAAGTTCATCATAAGCTTGTTCTCTCGTTTCATGAGAATCTGGCACTTCCGACAACAAATTTTCATCATCCAAAGTCTCATCGCTATTATCTTGCACAGTTGATCGCTCATACTTTGAAATTTTATCTTCTATAGATGAATCTTTTATCTCACCTGGATTTAGGGGACGTATTCCTGAACGTTCTAATTCTCTTTGAAATTCTGAATGATACTTAACTCCTGAATCCCAACCAAACATTATGAACAAAATCAATAATAAACATAATACACATACCAATGTCATGCTAAAATTTTTCATACATTCTCCTCTAAAAAATTAAAAATAAATTTATTACACAAGCTTTATTTTGTACTCCATGCATGCAAATCAATATTTACCCATCATATATTTAAAAATATGATTACTTAAAAATATTTATTTTTAAGTAATATTTTAAATGCAAAAATATTAATACAATTTCTAAACTAAATAAAGAACAACCAAAAGAAAAATAAAAAACTTCTATCTACTATTAAAATAAATTTTTTCATTCTTTATTTGCAAATCGTCAATTTTTTATCTAAACATTTTTTAATAACCCAACAACCATTACCACAAAAAACTTTATAACATTTTCTATCACGTAAAAGAGAAATCAAAAATCAAGTTGAATTAATTAATAAGGTTTATATTTAAGAAATTATTTAATATTACTAAATATTCATCAAGTTATAAAAAATTTTGAATAATATTTCGATATATGACTAACTATTTACTAACAAAAGTATTTTATTTAAAAATTAAGTCACCTAAATTTATAACTTGCCTCTTAAGCAAAAACAAACATCCCCACATGCTATTTTGCTTTTAAAAACCATCTAATTGAATCAAAACCAATTATTGTTTCTTATTGACCACTTGTAACTAAATGATTACAAATCATTCATCAATACGATCAATCAAATAACAAAGGCATTAAAATATGACTTTTTAAATATACCTCCTTGTATAAAAAATTAATGTTTATTTCTATTAACAATAATTATACTAATAAATAATGCTTATATACAAATAATAAAATTAATTTAAGAAAATTATAATTTAATAAACAAACATCTATCTTAAAACAAAACTAAAATAAACAATACATATATAAAAAATGCAACCACAATAACATAAGTTAAAGCAAGCTGCATTGTAAAACACAAAAGAGAATATAGATTATTTATACTAAACAACAAATTAAGATTATTATTTATAATAATTGTATTTTTATTTTCTATGCTATCTCCTTTCCTAAAACCACAAGAGCAATTATACATGCAAAACTACAACACTCAAAAACAGTTAAATATAAAATACAAATGAGAAATAAAGACTTAACAAGTCTCTATTTCTATCTATTTCAATTAATACTTAAAGGGCCTTTAACAAACTTCTAAGATTTTATACACGATCTTGCATGCCTTCAAAAACACTCAAAAGTACATTATCATTTCCAACAAGCTTATTAAATGTATTTAAAACATATTCTTTATCTACAGACTTAGCTTTAAGACTATCCATATTTTCTACAAGATCATTAATAATAAATTCAAATGAATTTAAAAGCAGTTTTCTACTCATTAAACGCTTATAAATAACAAAAACTAATTCTCGGTCTGTAGAATTCTTAAGTCTGTCTAAGCAAGCTCCATTAAAATCTTCATAAATCAATTGCAAAGTCAGATCTGATACTTTCTCTAAAAGCAATACAAAGTTGTTTGCAAGCATTGCTTCATTAGAACTAGAATCATCTAAATTTAACATCTTTAATATATCTATCAAGGAATATAAAAGTTTACGTTTATATTGCAAGGAAGCAATAACATTATCACGTGTAGCTATACTATCTTTTAACAAAGACATTTTATGAAAAGGAAACTTAAAAACATCTATATTTTTAACTAGCCTCTTCAAATTTAATTTACGATTTCTATCATCCATTTTATAATTTTCTAATATCAATAATATATCTGATATTCCAGAAAAACCTTTCTTAGCCCCTGCACCATGAACAGATCTAAACAATTCATTCAAAGGAAAACCGCTCTTGCAATCAGAACTATATCTCCCTCCTCCTTCTGCAAGACCAGTCTTACCTGAATGATTACAAGATATCAAACCGACAGCAACAACAATATTAAAAATATTAAATCCCATTTTTTGCACGCTATATCTTCTTTATTTAAAAAAATTAAAAAAATCAATATTCTATTAACCAAACTTTTGAAATTTCAAGAATTATTGAAATTCGACAATTAGAAATTATAACACAACTATTATATTAATCAATATAATTATATAAATATGATTAAATTAATATTTAAAATTAAATATTATTAATATCAAAACTCAATTTAAGCAAATTGACTAGATAATATTTCAATTTGCTTAGATATATTACTGATCAGATTAACTGATCGTTTAATATCTCTATTCTCATCAAAAATATCACTAAGTCTACTTAGTATATCTGGATCATTATTTATTTCTGATTGAATCTTTTTCATCGCTTTCATAATCTTTAAAATCACATCCTTTCTCATCCTCATCACATTATCTAAGAGTAATTCAATCTTAAAAACAATATTTATCCCCTTTTTGCTCCTTCCAAGTCTTGCAAAAAATGCTTCATTTAAATACTCATTTAATATTACTTTAACTGAATCTGTAGTATCCCTTAAGAGCGCCAACAAATAAATAGCAACAGCAGTATCCTCATTCTCAGCAGGAGGATCTTCTAATAGCAATTTACCAAATAACATTTCTAATATCTTAATAGTATCAAAATCATACCCAAGGCTTGCATAAATACTATCTTGTACATCTCCATTTTCACTATCAAAAGCTGCAGATACTTTAAAAAAAGGAATATTAAATTGATAAGCAGCCTTTTGAAACTTAATCTCTTTATCAGATAACGACATTTTATACTTAGCCACTTTTTCTGACAACTGACTATAGAGAGGCTCTCTCAAGACAACTTCAAACTTTGTTAAAGTCTCAACTTGTCCAAAATCTCCCGAATAGCAAGAAAGTATGCTAAAAAGCACACACAAAATAAAAACTATTCTCATAAATATTCTCCTTTCCCAAAATTCAAGTTATATGCATCAAAGAAACAAAGAAATATTTAATAAAATACACATTACCCAATTCAAAACTGTATTTACACATACACTTATACCTTTTAATAACAATTAAAGGCCCATAAAGGTCCTTTAATCTATAAATTTTTTACGACATCGTTAATATATGTTCCATTATTTAAAGAACGTTCAACTTCATTTTTATCAACAAAATTTTTCTCATTAATCTTATTCAATTGATCTAAAATTTCATCATTATTGCCATTTAAATCAATCTCTAATATAACCTTATTGTTAACAGACATTAGTTTTTCTTTTGAATCTAAAAATTCCCTTAAAGAAGAAGTAAATTTCTCAACATCCTCTATTTTTGCAAGTTTATCTAAATTCTCATCACTAAAATTTTGCTTTACAAAATCACTCAAAAATCTTGCATCTGAATTTAGATTATATAATAACAAATAAACAGATAGTAAATACTTTTTATCATCACCCTTATCATCTTTATCAGCATCTTTATCATTATTCTGAACAACATCTTCCTTAGGAACAACTTTTGCATCAAACTTCTTTACAATAGCATCTATATGTTTTAAAACATCAACATTATAACTCACTGCCTCATAAACATAATCTTCATTAAACTCATTTTCTATCTCTAAACCTTCAACTACTTTATTACAAAAATCAAATTTATGCCCAGATTTTTCAAACTTATCTTTTGAATCTTTAACTTTATCTTTATATTCTTGTAATAAAACCTTAAAATCACTTAAATTTTTACCATCCTCAACAAAACTAGCATCTTGAGGCATTAAAGTTTTCAAAGAAGCCTGTAGCTGACTTAAATCAACTTTAGAATCTAAATTACAAGACATAACACCAAACAACAACACATAAAATATAAAATTACTTTTTCTCATATAATTTCTCACCTTTTAAAAATTTCTCAAAATCTCTGAATCTCAAATAAGAATAATTATATTTTGATAATATATTTTATACAATAAAAATTACATTTTTTCAATATCTCTAAACAAAAAACTTGAAAAAAATTAGAATGTAAATTTTGGAAAAAATATGCCTAAAAAAATACCTAAAAGATACAAATTTTAGTATGCTTCTTCTAGGCATATATAAACTAAAGGAAAACAACAAAGTAAAGGACAAAGTACTTCAATCAAACACTAATGTGCTTGAAAGGACTTTATAAAACATCAAAGAGTTAGATTTTCTTAATAATCAAATCAAAATCATCTAACTGCCCTTGAAATTCTTCTAGCCATTTCTTTTATAAAGCGAATATTTGCATTAATATTTCCATCATCAAGAATATCCCTTATCTGTATCACAATCACTTGCTTTATACCAGCTGGATCTATTGCCAATATTCGTTCCTTAATCTTAAATACAAGTTCTCTCTCCTTAGTTATTGAATCTCGTAAAGCAACGGTAATTACAGAAATAGAACTTGCACTCCTAGTGGTGCTAATTCTACTTAAATGTTCATCTCGCAGATGTACATTAATAATTTCATCAATTGGCTCTGCAATCTCTTTTAAAAGATACAATAAATCATAAATAAGTTTTGTATCTGCATCCATCATATCAGAAGTGATATCAAACTTTTCACAAATCTTGACCAATCTTTCTAGAGATGCAACATCATACTCAAAAGCAGCATAAACATTATTGCGAGAATCCGGAAGAGAAAAAACTGGAATAAATTTCTCAAAAGGAATATTAAATTCATAACTTAATTTTTGAAAATCATCAAATAAACTAATAACTCTTTTTTTATATGTTAGTACAGTGTCTCTCAAAATTGCATAAGCCCTATCCCTTGACTCCATCTCTTTAATAAACACCATTGGATCACAAGCTAAGATAATAAAAATAAGGGACATAACACACATACTAAACATTAAAGCTATTCTTTTCAAAAAAATCCCCCTTCCCCAAGATCAATTAAAATACAAACATTAATATTACTTAAAATATTATTCAATATTAATATCTATTATTATATAATAAAATTATATTGATAAATCAATTTAATTTAAAAATATTATTAAAAAATAAAATATAATGCTATTATTTTTTAACATATTAATAAAACTTCAAAAAAGCAATATTTTAAAGAAATTTTTAATAACGAAAAAATAAAAAAAATTACCAAACAAATTGAAAAAAAAATAAAATAAATTAAAAAATTTTAAAAAAAATAAACAATTGTTTATATAAATTTATATAAACAATCAATAGAATTATCAAAATATTCACATAAAATCATCATCATGCAAAGGCTCAACACGCATAGGCTTTATATAACCATTACCTTTAGTAGAGAAAAAATCATGAGTTTTAGTATCAGTTCTAAGACCATTTAAAACTAAAGGATTAACATCAGTATCTTTAATATTAAATTTAGTATCAAAACCCAAATTCATCAATGCTTTATCAGCATTATACCTCACAAAAACATCAACAGCAGATTCAAGCCCCACACAAGAATAAAGCTCTTTAGTATATTCTCTCTCAAGAGAATAAAGTTTTTCTAAAATTAATAACATTTCTTTATATGCAAGCTCTTGTTCTTTCATTGTCATTTTATCAAATTCTTCTTGAGCCAAAAGACCCACAAATACACCATGAACAGATTCATCACGCAATATTAAATTAATAATCTCACCACTATTAACCATCTTACCTTGTCCTGCAAGATACAATGGATAAAAAAAGCCTGAATAAAATAAAAATGTCTCAAGAAATACGGAAGTACACAATGCTTGATATAAACTCATTCTATCGTGTATGTTATTATATTTACCCAAAATCAATTCTAACTTTTCTTGATAATTTCTATAAGTTTTAACCCAATCAAATATATAATCTATGCGATCGATATTAGAAAGACTTGAGAAAATGCTACTATAGCTCTTAGCATGCATATGCTCCATAGCACCCATAAATCCAAGAATTGGCTTATAATCTAGATTATCTATAGCTAAAGCTATACGTGGCATACCAACAGAACCTTGTTCTGTGTCTAATAATGTAAGTCCACCTAAAACCTTCTCATAAACATCTCTCTCATCAACAGACAATGTATTCCAAACCAACTTATCATCAGAAATTGGAATCTCCTCATCTACCCAAAATTGTCTTATATTTTGATCCCAAAACATCTTAGTATAGCCATTATTAAGCCTATTCCAATTGATGGCTTCTCTATTTTTTCTCATTAATAATACTCCTCAACTTAAAGTACACTTAAAAAGTTAAACATCTATATTGCACAAAGAATACACTCATCTACTGAGAGATTTTTATTACGTGTATAATACAAGCTTTTAAGCCCCTTATTCTTTGCATAAATATAAAGTTTTACAAGTTCTCTAGTACTAGTTTCATTTGTAACATAAAGCAAAGTACTAATTCCTTGATCAACATGTCTTTGTGCTTCACTTACAAGATCAATCAATTTTCTCATATCCATATAATATGCAGACTTAAAGAAAATAGCATTTTCTCTGCTAAGATATGGCATTGGATAATAAGTTGTAGAATTTCCATAAACTCTAGCCTCAACAGGCTCAACAATAGGCATAAGAGATGTTGTCGCATTCTGAATATAAGATATACTCTGAGTTGGAGCTACAGCTAGTCTATAAGCATGGTAAAGTCCATATCGTTGAATATCTCCTTTCAGATTGTTCCAATCACTCTTAGAAGGAATTTGAAGACAGCTAAATATTTCCCTTACAACTTCACTTCTTGGAGAGAAATCTTCATTAAGATACATATTAAAATAATTACCATTATAATATTCACTCTGCTTAAAATCTTTAAAAACAGAATTTCTCTCTTTTGCTATATTCATGCTGCTCTTTAGAGAATAAAAATTTAACAACATAAAAAATGTGCGAACAAAATCCAAAGCCTCATCACTCTCATAAGGAATTTTATTTTTAATTAAAAAACCATGCAAATTCATAACACCAAGACCAACAGCACGATAATCATCATTAGCTTTACGTACACTTGGAGCATTATTAATACAAGACTTGTCAACAACAGATGTCAAAGCTCTCATAGCCAAGTCAACAATAAATTCAAAATCACTATTAATGACATTAACAATATTTAATGAACCCAAAATACAACTAACATCATATCCAATAACATCACCCTCACCATAATTGCCAATAACAGAAGGTGTTTGAATCTGAAAAATTTCTGTACAAAGATTAGACATCTTAACACGTCCAACTTCTTTTAATGGATGATTTAAATTACATGAAGTTTGATACATAATATAAGGGTATCCTGATTCAAACTGAAGCTTTGCAATACGAACAAGCATATCTCTAGCCGATATTTCTTTTTTTATAATACGAGGATTACTTGCAAGTAAATCATAATCTTTATCAAAATCAATATCATTCATCATAAGCCCAGTCTCTTTATAAACTGAATATGGGGCTAATGCATAATAATTTTTATCTTGCTTTGCAAGTTCAAAAAATTTATCTGGAATTATTACTCCCAATGACAATGTCTGAACACGACTCTTCTCATCAGCATTAATCTTTTTTGTATCCAAAAAATCTTCTATATCATAATGAAAAATATTTAAATATACAGCACCAGCACCCTTTCTCTGCCCCATCTGATCTGCATAATTAAACCCATCTTCTAAAAGCTTCATAACGGGAATAACACCTTTTGCAACATTACAAATTCCCCGTATCTCTTCACCCCTAGCTCTAATATTTGAAAGATTTAAAGCAACACCTCCACCAATTTTAGAAAGCTGCATAGCAGAAGAAATATTAAAAGTAATGCTATTTAATGAATCACCTACCTCTAATAAAAAACAAGATACAAGTTCACCTCTAACATACTTACCAGCATTTAAAAAAGTGGGGGTTGCAGGCTGATATCGCTGTTTTATCATATCTAAAGCAAGTCTCAATGCAAAATCAAAACATCCATCAGCAAGAAACAAACTAACTGCAATAATTCTATCTTCATAAGACTCAAAATAAGTATCTTTTACTTTAAGTGCATAATCCTTATAAAATTTTGAAGCACTCATATAAGACTTAAATTTAAATTCCTCTCCCTCAACAGCTTTATATATTTCAAGTATTTGATCTTCAGAATATTTTTGATAAAAATCTTCATATAAATTGTTATCAATCAAATAATGCATTCTTTTATTTGGATTTTCAAATTTTAAAGATTTACTTTTAATTTCTTCCAAAAAAACACTCAAAGCCTCAAGATCTTTCTCTAACCTATAAAACCCGTCTCTTAAAACCATCATCTCATTATTTAACTCTAAGTGTCTCATCACTAATCCTTTCCATAAAATTCTTAACATCATGTGATGTTCCAGATAACTCAAATTTCAATATTTCAGGAACACCATATTTATCTTTTATTAAATTAACAGCATTGCAAAATGAATCACCCCAATTTTTATTTCCACTACCAGCAACACCAATCATCAATTTAAAATTATGCTCTAAAAATTTATCAACTTCAGATGGCACTTTCCCAAATGCAATAGTATAAGTAAGCAAAACATAAGGTTCCTCAACAATCTCATCACCTGTAACAATACGAAAAATATTACCAAGTCCTGTCTTTGAGATAAAACGCCCTATGTTTCCTGTTTTTGAAGCATAAACCACTAAAATATACTCACCTCTTTGTAAAGATTACAATATTGATAAAAAAATAATTCATAAATATTATAACCAAATTAACTATAAATTAAGTTTTTCTTTTAACCTATCTAAACTTTTTTGTGATAAATTAAGTTTTGTTAAATCTAATGCCTTTCTAATCTCACATACCTCTTCACTTGAAAGCATTACACCTTCTAAAACATGCTTTTTAAAACTACTAGTTGCCAATGGTACCACCAAATTAACAATATCCAATAAAACATTAGCATATTCTCTTATCTCTTTTTGTGCATGGCCTGATGATCTTAGTTTAATGAAACGAAATAAATTATTAAGATCAATCTGCCAATACCATTCGGTATATAAACTTAAAGGCAAAGTTATTCTTGCAAGCTCCCTGGAGACATCTTTTTTAATCATATCATCATAAATTTTATAAGCATTTTTATAACTCTCATCAAGACCATCTAAAAAAGATATAGCAACATCAATGTCAATCTCCTCATCCGATCTACCCTGTTTATTTATCAAACTTTGTGTCTTAATATCTTCTCTTAAAGGCACATAAAACTCTTCTCTCATAAGACTATAACGTCCTGAGACTTCATTAATTCTTGAAGTTCTATGTCTCATCCACTGTCTTGCAACAAATATTGGAGCCTTAACATGAAAAGTAAAAACCACTTGCTCAAAAGGACTTGTATGCTCATTCCTGATTAAATAGTCAATAAGAGCAGCACTATCTCTTTTTGCTTTAGAATCTCTATAAGAAACTCTAGCAGAATTAACTATTCTCTCATCACTGCCCATATAATCAATAAGTCTCAAGAACCCTTTATCTAATACTTTATATTCTCTGTCCAATACTTCTTCTGCTGCATCTACATGATCATGCATAAAACCATCCTACTTAATTAAAAATTTTTTTCAAAAAACAAATTATCGTCTGCGTATCAAAGCCACAAAAACAAACATCAAAATATAAAAAAACTAATAAATGACTCTACAAACACCTTATGAATCACCCATCACACGATATATCTTACCTTTAAATACCACAATACACCCCAAACACCTTAACGATTTATAAAAAACTTAATCACTACAATCAAAGTAAAAATTAATAAATAAATGTTAACACAAAACTATTCAATATTAAACAAGCTATTTTGCCCAAAAACGCACATTTAATTTATACACAATTAAGACAAGAATAAACTTGAAAATAATAACATATAAAATATAAATTAAATTTAAAAATAATAAAATTGCTATAAAACCATATTTTTATGATACAATACAATTTTTGGGAGGATTAAAAATTGAAAAAAATAATTATTTTATTAGCTTTATTTATAATAATACTATCTATGGCATCTTGTTTTTTAGATGATCAAATAGATTACTCAAAAGTTCAACTTGATCAAGCATTAAGTAATATTATAAATAAATACAATCATAATAAATTAAAAGATTTACAAAAAGAAAAGGTTGAAGAAGAAGAACAAACCACATTTGAAGTGATTGAAGGGCAAAAAGAACAATGCATGTGCATAGGCTGTTGGTTCTGGTGTAGTTGCCCAAAACCTAAATGTTATATTACTTGGATGAAAATTAAAGCCAAAGAAATTGTTGACCAGGATAAAAAGGTAATAGCAGCGCTTAAAGACAAACTTAGATATTCATATTCAGTATCGCCCATCAAATATAATAATGATTACAGCAAATACGTTATGCCTTTAATCCTATTTGAAAGTATGGACGAAAATATTGAAGTTACATCATTTAATTTAACAGACCATAAAAACTTAGACTTTAATAATAAGAGAGTTCTTGGTGGTTTGATTCAAGGAATACCAAAGGTAGAAAAATCATCTGAAGAAGGATATCAAAATGTATACCCTTATGGAATACTAAATGCAACAGCTCCAACTGGTGGGGAAGAATTGATATCTGCTTTTAAATCTCTATACAAAAACGGAAAATGGGATTTCATGAAGGCAGAAATTAAAGTAAAAGACAAGACAAAGAATCAAGAATCAACACATAATATACTGCTTGATGGGAAATTATTTAATGAATTTATAAAAACAGTAATAAATAACCATCAAGGCACAACTACTGCAAATACCAAATTCCAAGTTCCCATTAACAATTAAAAATATAAAAAATTATACAATTAATACTTAAAATTTCAGTAATTCTTATATTAATTGTAGAATTACTCAGACTTATTAAACAACCTCAAACAAAAGCAAATAACCCTAGATACACAATTCTCAACATTTTTTTAAAGTATCATTTTGATAATGACCCTTAATTTATATTTCAATTCATAATATTTAATATACTTAAACAATGAAAAAAATTTTTATTGATATAATTTATATTATACTAATTAAAAAAACCACTATATCAAATACAAAATTTAAAAAAACAAACAATTAAAGGGGGTAAAAAGTGATAAGAATCATAATAGCATTATTAGCCATCGTATCATGCAGTGTCCAACAAAACCACAACTTAGAAAAACAACATAAACGATTTATTCAGCCTACATATAACAAATTTAAACACAAGAGAACTCCAGGAAACATAGACCCTGACAACGATATAACTAAATATCAATCAGAACAATTACAAATAGAAGAAGGAAGCTTAGATGTATGCCTACAAGTAACACCTCATTCGTGGTGGCCTTTTTCTTCAAACAATTGCAAAATTACTTGGATAAAAAACAATTTTCAAAAAATTATTGAAACAGATACACAAAAAGAATCAAAACTATTGCAAGGTAAATTGCATTACACATATATAGTAGCACCAATTAAAAGCCATAATGAATATACTAAATATGTTATGCCTTTAATATTATTTGCAAGCCTGGTTGACTACATTGAAATAATTTCATTTAAATTAAAATGTCGTCCAAATTTAAATCTGGATTTTGAAAAAGGTTCCATGCAAAATCTTAGAAATCGGGTAGCTGATCAAGTAAATAAAGCAGTTAAAGCCCAAGGTTATAAAAAAGCATATCTTTATGGAACAATAAATATGCTCTACCCAGAAGGTGGAAAAGACTTAATAAATGCATTTAAAAGTCAGTATAAAAATGGTAATTGGAGCTTTATGGAAGCAGAAATAACCATTAAAGACACACTTGATCACAAAACAACCACTCAATCAATACTTTTAGACAGCATAATGTTTAACGAATTTTTAAAATTAGTTATAAAAAAGCATCCTGACATAAAAGAGGCAAATAATCAATTTAGGGCACCTGTTGATTAATCTGATCATTCCTAATGATCAGATTTTAAATATCAACAGTTTTTAAAAACTTTAAAATGAAATATCCAAACTAATACGAATGCAAAACATCATACACCTGCCTCTTTAATGACGCAAATATCCCTGCATGATTGGCCAATTTAAGCGCTAAATAAGCCCCATTATAACCACTATCACCACAACAAGCAACTTTTAAAGTTTTTAGATATTCTTTTTCTTTTACATTAAGTTGTATTTCAAATGTATCTTTTTTAGGATTTTACCATCTGCAAATTCATATATAGCATCAAGTATTTCATCTCTAACTTTTAATGTCAAAACTATATCAGCAACTGCCTCTTTTACCTTATCAGCATTAAGAATAACTAAAAATTCATAAAACTCATCATCACTATAAGTACGTATATGAGACATATCGTCTAAAATAGTAGAATCTGTTAATGCACTCCTTAAAAATCTAACTGCCTGCTTTTCTTCATTTGATAAGTCAAAATCTGAAATTAACTTTTCTAATGAAACATTATCAAAATTAACACCAATATCAAAATCACTATCAATAATATCACGAAAAGCAACATCATCAGAATCATAAACTAAATCAAAATTACCAGAATACTTTTCATCCTTACAACAAAAAAATAAAACAAAAAACAAGAGCAAATTACCAAGAACTTTCATATTTTTAATATCTCCTTCTAATTGAAAAAGATATCTCATTAATATTCATTTAAACAAAATTTAATAAAATTAATTAATTAAACTTCAATATATAATGTATAAATATGTAAACTGACAATAAAAAGACTTAATTTTAGATAACTTTGACTACAAATTAAATTCAGGAAAGAAAATAATACAATATAATACCTAATTAAATACTATCTATAATACTCAAGATACACCTGCAGTACTGCCACTTGCAAGAGTAGGAGCTCCACTGGCATTTATATAAGTTATGGTTCCAGAAGAATGTGTATGACTTTCAAACAATTTGCCATTAATATACACATTACCTTTAAGTTCAATATTACCAGCTTCAATAACTAAAGACTTAAGAGAAATTTTGGAATGTTCACCATCACAAATTATGTTCTTTAAATTCAAAGAAGAATCCTCACTAGTAACATCAAGTTCCTTTGTATCAATTTTAAATTTCTCTACACTTATTCCCACATTTCTAAGAGTTAGAGCATTTAAAATATAAAAATAATGCTTATCAAAATAATTATTATCACTCTCATTAAAAATATTTATGCTGCTTTGAAGCAAAACCACCCTATCACCTTCTACAAGCTCAAGTTTTAAATTTGAAATATTACGACTTATAATATTTAAATCTTCATATTCTTCAATTACAACAATTCCCTCTTGTTTTTCAAAATCAAATTTCTTAACAATTCCAATCCTACAGATAAATACATTATCTTGCAAATATCTCTTAGCATCCTCAAATGCCAAACCTTCACTCAAATTTCCAAGCCTTCTTGAAATTTCATAATTGCTTTGCATAAATCCTACCTATAAAATATAAATTACAAATACTTATAAAACATTAGATTTGTCATAAAGACTTAACCTTAATACACACTTACCTACATTATTTAACTCAGCACTGGTTCTGTGAACAACAGTCTTAACAATATTACCATACCTATCAATAAACTGAAACGGATCTCCTACCTTAATTTTATCTGTAAAGAGAAGTGTAGCATCCCAAAAATTAATAGTAGATTTACCCACAAACCTAACCTCTCTTTGAGGACTAGAGAGAGGTACAAAATTTTCAAGTTTGTTATAATTTTGATTACTGCTAAATCCATTAAAATTAATAAATACAAATTTAGTATCAACTTTATAATCTAAATCCCCAATATCAACAAAAATTAATTGAACATATTTCCCAATAAGTCTTTCTATAAATTCTCTTAAAGTAGAGGCATAAAAACTCTGATATATGATACTCTCCCTATCTTGTTCACTCATATAAATAATTGCTTGCCCTGGACATGCCAAATTAATTGCATCTTTAAGAGATTTACCAGTATAATCTTTAATATCAAGTTTTTTATTGAAAAACGTATCTTGAGATAAAAGATAAACTTCATATTGAGAAATAAAATCGCCATTCTGACACTCAAAATCAACAGGAGCACCTAAATACCCAGAAATAATAAATTTATAACCTAAATCATCATCACTAGCAAATTTCTTATAATATATTCTAACAATATCTCCCTCCCTGTCCTAAAGATTTGCTAAAATTCAAAGGTACATTAAACAATCTAATTTGTGCTTTTTCCCACTGCAAAGAACCTACACAAGAATATTCATTACTAATTATAATATTAACAACAGGCCCTCCATTTTTTGTTTCTACTACCAATTTAGGTCTTTGATCTCTAAATGCAACATCATCATAAAATTCTATTTTAAAGTCATACTGAAATAACAACATACAATTCCTTATCATTGCAACCAAAATTATCAATTACAACCTATAATTAATCTCCAATTAAATCAATACTTACAAAGACCTACAAAATTTAAAAATTCAATTTAACTAAAAAATTCAACATCCAAATCAATCGCCAAATTGCAATTACTCATCACCACTATCTTTACTGCCTCTCTTATAAGTCACAGGTTTCTCACCAAGTGGCCTTACAATAGGTCTTACAAAATTTGGTCTAATATCACTACCAGGTCTCCTAAGACTAGGTCTTATGCTACTTGGTCTAAGGTTGCCTCTCTTAATACTACTTGGTTTTACAACTTTTGACCCTGAAACATTTGGCCTTCCACTTGACTGTCTTGAAACAACAGATCTTGGCATTTCTTGTCTTGGAACAGATTGTTGCACACGACTTTCACGATCATAATTTGGTCTTTGTACTCTACTTACAGGACGACTTCCACGATCATAACCTGGCACTACCGCACCTCTTCTTTCCTGCGAAGCATCATCATATTCATTTTCCATAGAATTATTACCATATCTTTGATCATTTAATTGATGATTTACCTTCTGACCATTTGCACCCAATTTAATACCAAGTCTTTGTTTAATATAATCTTCAACAAACTCAATCTCTTTAAGTTGCAATTTAATAAATAACTTGGTATAGTCTGGATTTTTAATCCAAGTTTTATTGCTAAAAGTTAAAACTCTATGTCTATACATCCCAAATGTATCTTCCATAGGAATTTCTATCAATTGCTTAAATCTATTATCAGTTTCTGTAAAAACATCATCATCAAAATATTGACCATATTCTCTTAAAAACTCATCTTCTACTTGTAAAAAAATATTATCTCGTATCACATTTACAAGACATTTATAATAACCTTCAAGCTCTGATATTCTAGATAAAATATGCTTTGATTTAACATTTTTATTTGGATCATCAACATTTACCAAAATACCATCTACAACTTTATAACTTGCCTCATAAGCTTCCTCAATATCTCGTTCAAAATTCCAACTACTAAAATCAAAAGGTCTAACTAAAGGTGATGATGGACTTACAACTGAATTAAGATTTGAAAATAAAATGAATAAAAATACAATATACCGAACTTTAACCATAAACATTCTCCTAAATAAATATAATTATATTATATAATTATATTTTAACCTTTATAAGTAGAAATATTAAAAGTTTTTAATATTTTAATTTGCAAACTAACATTAATCTCTTCAATAAATGCAGCATCTCTAAATTTTAAAGAATTAATAATAGCCAATTCATGAAATCCAATCATAGGACCATAAACAGAATAATAAGAACCCATCTTAAATCGTTCTCTAAAGTGCACTTTAACAAAATTAACATTAAACTCTAAAACACTATTTGCATAAGATGTTTTTTTAAAATGTTCGATCAAAAACTTATCATGTATGGAAGACAAAATTCCATTAGAAACATTAATTATCTCTGGATTTGACACAACATTATAACTTAAAATTTCACCTTCCTTTAAATTAACATTAACAGTTCCCTGCTCACTACTGGCATTGCTAAAACTCTCCTCGGTTGGTTTTGATTTTGGAAATATAAAAAACAACTGTGGCACATACACAAATCCCTTAAAATCGGGACGAGGAAAAAGGACAATAAAATTAGATGAAGCTGAGAGACTTAAAATATGATTTACAATATCCAAAATCATTGATGTTACATTTTTTTTATCTAACATATAAATATCCTCATAAATAAAATTTTAAGGAATACGCGAGATTGCATTACCAATCTTACTATCATTTATATTACTCCCAAAAGACCCACCTTGAGAATTACGAGTTATTGCATCCGACAAAGCATTAATAGCATTCTCAACATTATTAAAATAAACACTTAAAGGATCTAAAACATTCCTCTCAAAATCCATACCACAAACCTGCTTTATTGAATCTCTAATTTCTATTAAAATTACATTTAAATCATTACAAACATCATTAAATTTTAAACTATCCAAGTCTAAATTGGTTCCCAAATTAGCTTCTGGTTCTATTTTTAAACTGGTTTTATCCACTACATCTTGCTCTGCATCTTCAGATTTCTCTTCATCACTATTCCAACCAATAATTTTCTTTAAATTGAAATCTTTTAACATTACATCTAACTTCGTACCAAATTGTGACATCAAATTAGAAAAAAGATCTGAGGCTAAACCTCCCAAAGGTGCTCCAAGAGAATTACCAAGAGAACCTTTGATATAATCTGTTCTCTTTTCTTTAATAGTAGCAAAACTTTTTGTTAATTGATTCTTAAAAGGAGACAAAATATTATCATTAAATAATTTATAAACAACAGAAACAGCATCATCATTATCATTTGGTTTCTGTTTACCCTTAAAATTACTTGCCAAATTAACCATTTCAAAAAACATTTTGGGTATATCTGTTACACTTTTCTGTTGATCATTAAACAATAGAGATTTAAAACCAGCCGTTTTGCGAATAAAATCATTAATATCCACCTGAGTATCAAATTTGCCCGTACTTGCAAGCATGCTTTTAATTTTTTGAGTTTCAGATTTGTTATAAGTCACATCATTAATTCCCAATACAGAACCACCTTTGGTTTTAAAATCAAAATCACCAGGAAGCATATTTAAACGTGTCTTAGAAGCTGCATTTACATTTAAATATTTAAAAATATCTGAATATAACATATTTGACTTTATATTTGCATTTGAAACCAAATCTAAATTTGAATTTAAGCGTGGCAAATTATCATATAAATTATTAGACTCCATAGGTACTAAAGGTATTAAAAAAGAATTTGAAACTAAAGGTTTAATTAAATTAAAATTATTTTCTTGATTGTCATTCTTTTCTCTAGACCTAAAAGGTTTCATACTTAAATCTTTAAAATTTAAATTTTTCATAGATTTTGGTGATTCAATTAAGTCAAAATCAATATTTGGTAATTTAGATTTTGATAATTTGGGCAAATAACTTATAAAATCATCACTAAAATCTTTGGCAAAGACTTTACCAAAATCTTTAGATTTAAAATCATTAGAGTTAGATATAGAAAAAAGAGAAGCTATTTGTTTTTTAAAAAAATCATTACTACCCATAAACTTTGATTTAAATTTTGATTTTAAATATTCATCTAACTCAATATTAAAATTAGAAAGATAGGTTAAATCTTTCTTTGTAGCATCAATGCCCAAACCCATAAAAAATCTCCCATTAACCTAATAACTTTGAAACCAAAAATTTTTCATACACTTTTTTCTTAAGTTTAAAATTAGCAATTTTGTTAATTTCCATAAGTTCATCATATTTAAACTTCTTAACATCATTAAATGTACAAACCTCCATTAAAACGGGGAAATAATACTTACAAGTTTCACTTCTTAAATACTTTAAATAATTTAAATATTCATTTAAAATTTCACTGCGATTCATAAATTTTCCTTAAATTTTTTAAATCTAACCAACTTCTCTTAACACTAAATCATCATAATTCCACCTCTCATCAATATATGAATACTTAACAAAAGTCCCATCAGAATCTTGAAAACTCTCAATATAAACCAGACTAGGCTTTTGCAATCCCGATATTTTTTCAACTAAAGAATACTCAATAGCAAACAAAATAGTAGGAAGTGGATATTTATACAAAAATGAATACTCTTTATTATCATTAATAATGTCATAAAATTCATCAAAAAAAGATGCAGATATCATTAAAGAGCTTATTTTTTTCAAAGTAGATAAATTATTTAATTCTCGTCTTAAAGTTTCTTGACTTGAATCAAAACCTAAAATAGAATCCCAATCATACATAGGAATATCTCTTATAACATATTCATAAGCTTTATGCTTAGTTAAAATTTTAAGTTTATATCTCATTCATCAACTCCTCTCAACTTCACAATTAATTGCATGAATTACAAAATTTACAGTATCACTGCCACTTGCATAAGTTCTACTTGGAATTTCAGAAAAAAATGCACTATTAGAAATAATCTTAAGTCCCATCTGGTCATTAAAAACCAATGATTTTAATTTGTCTCTCTTATAGCTAGAACCATAAAATTGCTCATTACTAAGTTTAGTTAACACCTTATAATCAAATGATCCTTTGGTAATCTCTAAATTAAATATGTGAATAATAGTTCTAGGATCTCTAAAACTTGGAATTGGAACATTTCGCTCCTCAGTACTGGCAGTTGCCATAACATTTGGAGAAGTTGAATATTGCAATTTGCCCCTATCAATAAGCACACCTGAGAAACTAAAGAACACTAAATCTAATGAATAATAATCCTTCATCAATCAACCTCCCGTCTTAAATAATCATTAATATCATCACTACTTATGTTTAACACAACACTCTTAAAACTATCATTATATTTAACACGAATAGACAAATCTAAACCCAAAATATTATCTCTCTTAAGTCCAAACTTAATATCACCAAAAGACACAATAAGTCCCCTCTCTTTAAATTCTTTAAATAAACACTCAAGTCCTGCTGTATAAGCATTTGGTTTCCCATCAGCAAATTTTAATTCACTAAGCTTACTATTTTGCCTATGATTTCGATTCCAAATACGAATAAGTTCATGTGTTGATTCATTCTTTAAAAGACAATAAGTGAATGCCTCATCAATTGGCATTGATGAACAATCTACCGCTTCCTTAAATGCCAAAACACCATCTCTACCGGTTTCATTTAAAAGCGAATAAAAATTAATATTATTACGTCTTAAATTATTAATCAAAGTTGCATCATAAATTGGACTTGCTCGTAATGTAATTCCATAAGGATTTACAGAATGAAACATGCTAGCTTCATATAAATATTTAGCTACAAATTTAAGATGTAAATTATCAGCACCATTATCATAAACCAAAATAACACCATCCCTCTGACTTACTGCTAACGCTTCCAAAAATTCAGGCAGTCTATTAAGATTTGTTGAGAATACTACAAATTTAACAAGACCTTTAATCATATTCCATTCTGCTCCAAAATTTTCTTCTAGATTAGCAACAAATATAACAACTACATGTATATTTTTCTTTAAAAACTTAACAACATCTTCTATATTTTCGTAGATATAAAAATCAAAAGACCTAAGCCCCTCCTCATTAAAAAAATCATTGCTACTCTTTATTAAAAACTCAATCTGATCGGCAGCTAATTTAACCTTTCCTACATCTGTTTTAACATCATCTCTTACACTCATAGAAGTTAAAAAATCTCTAAAACTTCCACTAGTCAAGACGAAATGCCCTTTTTCTAAAACATCACTCTTATAAATAAGCAAAGGATTATAATAACCAATATTATTCAACTTCACTTTATCTTCAATTAAATTGACATTAATTGTATCTTGTGGCATATTATCTCCTATTTTTAAATTTAACTTTTAAGTTTAATTTATTTTTTAATCTATTTTATTTTCAACAATTTGTATATTTGCCCTGTAATTCTGACTAAGTCCCAAAACACCTTTTAATCCATTACAAGAAGTCTTAACAAACCCTCCATTTCTTAAATCACTTGTGGATTTTAAATAATAATTCAAAGATAAATCATATTCCTTTTCTAAAGGATTTTGTTTTAAAAACTTAAATTTAAATGCATTCTCATGCAAAAATTCTAAAAAATATTCATAAATAGTATGCAATCCAACATATATCTTAAGTTCCCCAACCTCTCCCACAAATCCCAAAAAGAAAAGTATAAATTTAAATCCAAACTCATTAACATTCTCATAAAAACTCCCACTTCTAAAATTCCTAACATCCAAAGAATCAAAACCTTCAGGCCTTATTACTAAAAGATAAGAACCATTAATTTCTAGATCATTTAAATATAAAGGATTATAAGAATTGATAATCTTCACTTTTAAAGAATGTTTCTTTAAATAATCTTTAAACTCAAACAATATTTTTACTAAAAAAGTTTGAGATTCATATAAACTCAGTAACACAAATATTCTCCAAATAAACGTAAAAATTTAAGTTAAAGTTTTCTAAGCATCAAAACAATATATCTAAATCTTTGATTTAAAGAAAAATTTAAATGCCTACTTACACTTAAAATTTCCATAATATCATTACCCACTAATAATTGCTCTCCTGAATTAAAATCAAGAATATCTAAAGTATAAGTCTTTGCATGAATTTCTTTAACAAATATATTAGAATCAAAAAGCTCAATATTACTCTCACCACTTGGTAAAAACACTCCATCAAATTTAATAGGAGTTGTCTTATCAATCTTAATTTCATAAGAAAAATTGGTCCTGTTTTTAATTAAATTTTTCTTAAATAAAAACATTGGTTGTGTATACCTTTTCATATTTCGAACTATGGCTAAATTAATAGCATCCATCATACAACCCCTATTAAAACTTTCCTATTAGTCTTAATATCCTCTACAAGATTATTAAAAGCAGAACAAAAATCATTAACCAAAACTTCACCATGCAATGCATCATCAAAATACTCAACTGATACTTCACCTAATCTTTCTGATTTAATTTTACCCAAATCAAAATACAAAAGTTTTCCTCGCTTTTTAAGTTCACATCCAATAAAATAATAAATAAGCAAAAACACATTACTTGAATTTAAATCTTTAAGTCCTAAACCTCTGCTAAGTAAAACATCCTCAAGTAACCCTATATACAAATTAAATTCTTCAAAATTAAAATCTAAACTCTTAATCATAAGTAAATTCAATATTTTAGAATAAATTTTATCTAAATCCTCATTACTATCCATTATTATGTCCAACTTATCTTAAATCTAAGTATTGATTTTTCACTTGCAAGAATGCTTCCAATAGAAAAATCCAAAAAACTAGTTCTAAAATTACTACTTGACATTTGTGTATATGCATTTAAAATTGGAGGATGTCCATCTTTTAGCAATAAAAGCTTAGAACTTTTTGGATAAATTAACATCTCATCATCCAATAAATTGGTAGTCTCAAACTCAATATCAGCATCATTATTTATTGCTCTTAGAGAATCAAACAACACATCTTTATATGAATAATTATTATTACTCAATCTCTCAAGCAATATCGCTTTAATTTTAGGAGTTGTAAGTACTCTAAAAGGCACTCCTCGCTCATCTTCTACATTAATATTACCAATCTCATCATTACAAGCCTTTATTAAATCAGAAGCTTTAGTAATTTTAATATTTTTATCTATTTGTCCTGGAATATTAAGTAATCCATACATAGTTTCTCTATTAGAATCATCAACCAAAAGTGTTCTCTCTTTAGAACCAGAAAAACACAAACCACCCCTTAAATAATGTGAACTTAAAAGTTTATGTATTTGTGATAAGGAATACCTAAGTCCTTCTCTCATATTAATATTATTAACTGCTTGAATATCCAATCTGCCATCAGGTGCATAATATGTAAATGCATATTGAAAAGGTAAATAATTAACAAGAACAACTTGTCTTTTAAACTTAATAGTAGCAACCGTACTAAAATCATTTACTTTCAGTGTTGGTAAATCCACGATACTAGAATTCCATTTAATAACTCGCTCACTTGTAAGTGATGCATCATTAGTTTCTATTTGTTCATTATCAAAAAAATGATAATATTCAGGGATTGGCCTATCAACAAAAAGAGAATCTCTAAGAGTATTTACAAATTCTTCATTATTAAATAAACTTTCACTCAATGTTTAATATCTCCTTAATTTTAACTAATTTTTTCAAATTTATTTTTAAAATTGAATTATTAATTCAATTACTATTTAAATTACCATATCATTTACTTATAAAGGCTTACTGATAAGCATTACCTTTGCACCATAAAATCCTGACTTATCTTTAAACTCTAAAGCATCACTTAAAGCCAAAGCTTGCATATAAGTACCATTGGCCTTCACCTTTGAAAGTACTCCCATATCATCAAAAACCAATTTATCACCAGACTTAACATTCATATCTCACAACAAAATACATTCAAAACTATTTGCAATTGAGATGACTGTTGCTGTTCGTGTCAAATCATCATAATCTATGCAAATTCCATAAAGATCACTCCCACCACCACGTGTCACGCAAGTTGACATACCATTTTGCACAACAAGTTTAACTCCACGTTTATAGCAAAACCCAATATCTTGATAATTTTCAAATTTATCTGCCAAAGAATACTGCAAGCCCCCTCTATGAGCAAAATAAATATCTAGAGATCCAAACTGAACCTCTCTATCAAAAACTGCTGGATATGTGGTATGATCTTTTAGTCGCATCAAAACTTCTGATTGCTTGCCCAATTTTAAATATGCAAGTTCACTCTCAAGTCTATCCTTTTCCCTAGTAAGTCTCTCGACACTGGCCTCTAATGCACTCTTATCTGCCATAAATACTCTCCTATTTTAAATTTATATTAAACTTAAATTAACTTAACTTAAAGATTTAAACATTATAAAAATCTTACCTAATTTGCATCCACTCATTAAGCATTGCCTGTTTTAAATCTTTATAATCTTTTATTTTATGACTTGCATTTCTTAAATTTAACACCTCCTGAACATTGCCTTTAGTAAAAGTCATAAGACCATATGAATTATTACTATTTTTAAATGAATCAATACTCACACTTGCAAGTCTTAGCAATATATCTTTAATCTGACTATTTAAATTTAAAATATCAAGACTACCTGCAACTGCCAATATTTGCTTCTCATCAACATATTTTTTAATGAGTTCACACACTTGAATATCTAAAACTTCACCAAGTGCATGACCTGAATTAATAAGTTCTTTTGTATTATAACTTAAACTCAAGTTATCATCAGCAAGCCTAGTAATCCAAACAGCTCTAGTTAACAATTCATTATTATTAATATCATTACTGATATTATGCTCAAATTTAATTTAAATCTTGATTTACATCAACAGTTTTATCACCATCTTCAATGTCATTCTTTAGATTAACACCAGAAGCCTTTATCATTCACTAAACCACCTAAAATTAAAATGTAATTTACTATTTAATATTTCTATCTCATCATCACTTAAAGAATTTGATCTTACAATATCTAAATACTTAGAATAAACATCAAGAAACATCTTATCTTCCTCCAATCTTTCTTTATCACTAAGTACAATTAGATCATTAAAATACATATTAAGCCTGTAATACTTATTAAGCTTAATATTAACTGAGAGTGCTGCTGCTTCCTGAACGGTATGTAAAAAGTCAATATAGTTAGTCCTATCTCCCTTACCATCACTCCCCAAACCCTTTACCTACTCATAAAATTTCTCGTCAATGGTTCTTTACTATCAGCACCTATTTTTGCTTTTACAAGTTCAAATGCATCCTTTAAAAAAGAGAGATCATATTTTATAACCTGCAAACTTGCTCCCTCATCAGCACTATAAAATACTCCATCATTACTCAATCCACTCTTTAATCTCTCAATCATACGGCTAAGCTCATAATCGACTGTTTCCAAATTTTTTTGATTATCATCATTTTTAAAAAATGTAGAAAATAAACCTCTGCCCTTACTACTAAAATGACTTATTTGATTCTTAGCATCCTGTAAAGCATCCATAAGACCAACCAATTGTTCGTCCTTGTAAAATAAAAAATTATATTGCCCAATACGTTTTTCTATTTTTGTATATATCTGCTCTAACAAACAAATATCTAAAAGTAAACTTTGAGTGTAAACTAGTGTATGTTCATTCAATACATAATCAAAATTCTCATAAATTACAACTCTACTTTTATGCACAATAATAAAAGTACCATCATCTTGAAAATACTTTAAATAATCACTATTGTGATCATCTTTTATTCGATTATAATCTAAATACTTAAATCCAAATGGCAATTCATCATTAACACTTTTACTTAAATCTTCATACAAATCTTTAGGTCTAATTAAAATATATCCAGCACCATTAAATCTATAACTTATAATTGCTTCAAGAAGTGCATTTGAAAGTTCTAAATTTAAAAATTTTAAACTACTATAATCAAAAGAATCTTTCAAATATTCTAATTTAATTCCACACTTCAATGCATCTTCTGCTGAATTTTCTATATAATTCCTAAAAAATAACGAATATTTATAAAGCTTTAATGGATCTATTGAATATCTTTTAAATAACGCATGTTCAAAATCATTCATGGGTTTTTTAAATATCATAAATTAATTATATCATTGATATTTAACTTTGTAAATTAAATATCAAAAATATCAATCAAATTTACAAATAATTATACATATACATCTATTTTTTGAGTCTTAATTTATTTAAGACTTTAAATAAAATTTATCAACAATAAACATTATCAAAAATATAAATAAATTTACCTTAAGACCCAAAAGTCTTAAGGTAAGTAACTAAATTTATAAATATTTATAAATCTAAACAATAACCAAAATAACTGCTCTTATTTATTATTGTCCAAGAATACCTTGTTTTAGTTGAGCCAAATCAGAACTATTAGAAGCGTGAAATTTAGCTTCCATCATCCATATTAAGTCTTGAGTATCTGCAGATTTATCAGAAGAATCAGCATAGTACCACAAAGTATCTGCCACATTTTCAAAGAATACTCTTATAGAACTAGAATAATCCTTATAACAAAGAGCTAAATCAATCAAAGCTGCAACATGATAATAATTTTTAATATCACTAGAAGACTTAATTCCAGCTTTCTCTAAAATATCACTTTTATCTCTGACACCATTCTCAATTAAAGATTTAACTTCTGCTGAATTTGCAGCATTTTCCTTCATAAAGTCATAAAATTTTTTCACAGAGCGTCCAAGTTCCAATCTTCTTATATCACCAGCAACAGTATCTTCTTTGGACATACCCATTAATTTTTCATATTTTGTTTTAATTTTCTCTTTATAATCGTGACGATTTTTAAGTCTACTAGAATAGGAATTTTTATCTATAAGAGAAATAACATCTTTAAGATGTTTTTCTAAAAAATTAAACATCTTTTTCTCATCATCAGAAATATACACTTTTGTAGCTCTTTCTCCTGGACGAACCTTGTAAGTTTGACAGTAAACTTTAGAACGTGATTCATTACTCATTTTGTGTCCAGAATAATTTGTAGGCTTTTTATATGTATTTTGCTTAGTAGAAACAGAAACAGGTTTTCTGGTTTTTACAACAGGAGAAGCAACTACTTGTTTAATTTCACCATTAACATCTCCTTCTAATTTAGCAACCAAAGATTTAAAATCTGAACCCTTAGCAACAACATCTGATACTTTAGCAACTAAATCTCCTTGCACCTCACCTGGCTTACCAAAAACTTCTGCCTTAACATCAGCAACCAATTTCTTAGCACCATCAAGAGCAACAACCATTGCCTCCCCAACAGCAGAAACATCAATCTTACCATCTCTATCAACATTAACAGAAATTGAGCCTTTACCTTCAGCACCAATAACAACATCTTTATCTTTATAAACAAAAGTACCATCTTCATTTAGAACAACAACATTACCATGTTCATCAAAATAATTACCCTGATCATCAACATAATAATATTCATATTCAACATGTTCCTCGACAAGATCACCCAAGAAACGTTCTGCACCTTCAATAATAGTTTGCAACCTATCTTTCCCTTCATCATCTTTACCAAGCAATCCAGTCAAATCACAACCAAATGATAAGATGATTAAGAGAGTAATAAAAATTTTATAAATCTTCATTATTTTCCTCCTTACATAAGTTAAATAAATTTTTAAATACTAAGTTTAACAAATATACACCAATAAATTAAAATTTAAAGAACAAATATGTAAAAATGATTGTCAGCAATCCACTATAACAATTATTTTGAAACTGTTTACATAAAAGCAAACATGCTCTACATTTCAATTAATGCCAATCGCAAATACAGATAAAAATATAAATATATTTATCCCAATATAATTAAAACAATATTGTTATATTAATTTAATTATGTTAGTTTTTAAAATACGTTTAAATAAATGGAGAATGTTTATGCAAAAATTATCACAAATATTTATTATTTTATGTTTATTAACAAACTGCGATCTTAAAACAAAACAAAGGGTTGATGATAGGGGGGTTGATGAGCAAAATCCTAAATCAACACAACAACAAACAGAGCCAACAGATCCAGAAATAACATTTAATCAAGAAGCTCAAAAAATAATACAAAAACTAAATCCTGAAGAGAATGAAGCATTAATGTTTGTAATCAATGCTTTATACAATAAAAAAACAGATAAAGACAACAAAGCTTATACAATTAAACAAATTAATGACTTTATAATACATTTGGATGCAGAACAAATTAGAGAGATGATTGCAAATACTATAAAAGTATTAAAAGAAACAAATATAAAAGTATTAAAAGATAAAAAAGAGACAAATGAAGGATTTGAAAGCATTAGGCATTACCCCCACGGCAAAGAGCTAAATAAACGACTAAAGAAAATAATAAATAAATATATGGAAGATATTCAACAAGCTGCTAATCAAGTTTCTTTTGATATTGCAAAAATTAATATCCAAAACACACTTATAGATAATGATGAAATAAAAAAAATATATGATGAGGAAAACCGAGCCATAGAGGTTCAAAAAATGCACGACAGAGCAAAAAAAGAAGACAAAGATTCATGGTATCCATATTATGCCTTCCTACATTTTGTAATAATACCTGAAAAAAGTTGCACACATGACCAATTCAACCAGTTTATATTAAATAGGGGACCAAATAAAATAAAAACCATATTTAAAAAATTGACACCAGCTCTAAAAGCTGAAAAAAGTGCAAAGAAAACGATTTTCCAAATTGCTGATAAGTGTCAACAAGATAAACTATATTCGACACTATGCTCATATGCTATAAATTCACGCAAAGCAATGATACAAGCTATTGCTAATGGTAATCTTGACTTTGATCAAATTGAGGCAAATTTGATGCAACTTCCTTCTTACTTAGATCAAATTAAAGCACTTCAAAAACAAGCAAAAGATATTTTAAAAGATCAAAAAGAAGAAACTAAATGAATAAAACCAATAAAAATCATGCTTAGCAAGCTTTAGCAAAGCTATACATATAATACAAAATTAAAAGAAACAATCTCCATCAATATACGATGGAGATTAATATTAATTCATATTTAATTAAATCTAAAAACAAACTCTAAATAAACTAATTAAGTCTAAAAAAAGAAAATCATACTGCTTAAACAACTATTTAATTTATAATCTTCTTGACTACCCAACTTAAAAATTAAACTAAAAAACAATACATAAATTATATTTTACATTTATGTACATCTTGAATATTTCTATACATGATAAAATAAATTAAAAGCGAGGATGCATAATGCAAAAATGGTTAATATTATTTATTATTTCATATTTATTAATAAGTTGTAATAATCCCCAAAAGAATACAAAAATTGCCACATCCAACAATGATTATCATTTAAAACAAACAGCAATATCAACGACAAAACCAAAAACAACAAACAAAGACCAAATAGCAAACAACATTTATGATCAAAATAGTCAATTCAATAAATTGATATTAAATACAACTCAAAAAAAAACTAAATATACATTTAAAAATATTGTAAAAAAATTTGACAACCAAAATATTGCAAACAAAAATATTCATAAGACCACTGCAAAACAAATTGCAGACTCTCAATCTTTAACACCAGATTTTATATCAAATTCAACAGCACAACTAAATCCTGAAGAAAATGAAGCATTAAATTTTTTAACAGAAACTTTAAAAGACAATAATATAGCTAAAAATAGCAAAACTTATATGGATAAAGAAATTAATGATTTTATAATATATTTAAAACCACAACAAATTAAAAAAATGATTGCAAATATTCAACAAGCATTAAAAGAGATAGAAAATATAGAAAGCAATATAAAAAAGGTCTATGATTATAAAAAAAACCGAACTAAATAATCGATTAAAAGACGAAATAAATAATTATAAAATAGCCCTTAAACTAGCTGCCAATCAAGAATCTTTCGATACTATAAAGACCAATATTCAAAATACATCTATTAATCTAACCGAAATTACAAATATACAAAATGAAGCAAAACGAGCTATTGACGTTCAAGAGATATCTTTAAATCTAACTGATGATGAACTTTGTGCATTATTTTTCTTCGTAGAACCTTTACAAGAAATAAATTACAAAACATCTAATAAACATTATACATATGACCAATTTAATCAATTTATATTATATTTAGGAATAGATAAAGTTAAAGATATGCTTAAAAATATTGTAAAAGAATTTCATAAAGAAAAAGCTGTAACATACTACATTAAGAAAATCATCAAGAATAGAAACCCCAAAAATAATTTGAATAATTACTTAGAATTCATCAAACAAGATTACAAAAGATTGCTTCTAGAAGCTTTTGACAATAGTACAATTTCTCCTGATGTTATTAGACAAAACATTAAAAAAATCTCTTTTGATAAGTTTGACAAAATCAGACAGAAAGCAATAGGTATTATCAAAAACCAACTATATAAATAATAAAATATAAATTTATTATTCTTAAATTAAAAGTAATTACCATTATAGACTTAAAAAATTGATTATATTATTTTAAAAATATCAATTTTTTGATATTTTTTTTATTTAAAAAATATTGATATATATTTAAAGTAGCAAACACAAAAATAATTTTAAAACTGGAAGATATTTATTTATGCAAAAATTATTACTCTTAACAATTATTTCATACTTACTAATGAGCTGTAATCCACAGGCAGGACAAAATACCAATAATAAAAAGACCAATAATAAAGATTCCAGATTAGCCCCAGCAAAGGATCAAACAAAAGTAAATGAAGAAGTTGCAAAAATAACAAAACAATTGCCTCTTGAAACACAGGAAGCACTAATCTTTTTAACAAACATTTTAAATAATAACACTATAGAACCAAACATCAGCATCTACACAGATGAGAAAATGAACAATTTCATCATACATTTAGGACCACAAAAAATTAAAGATATGGTTATAAATATTGTACTAGCATTAAAAATCATAAAAAATATAGAAGCCAAAATTCAAGAAATAAATGTAAATAATCTAAACAAAAATGTATTAATTGATGAGCTAAAAAATGAAATAAATAAGTACAAAATAGCTCTTAAAAGAGTTGCCAATCAAGAATTTTTTGATATTGCAAAAATCAACATTCAAAACACACCTATTACTGAAATTATAGATATGCAAAAAAAGTAAAACGAGCTATAGATGCTCAAGAAAAAATAATAAAAAAGCTTGCAGAGTATAAACATAGACCATTAAATTACTTAATAAAAGCTATAATAAATGAAAACACTAATAAATATGATAACTATAATAAATTTAATAAATTCTTATTATATATAGGCGTAAAGAAAGTATCAGACATGCTTATAAACATTAAAAAACATATTATCTGTGCAGAAAGTGCAGCAAGAAAATCTGGTATCATCAAAGATGAAACACACAAAACTAACTTAAATAATCAACTATCAAAAATTCACACAAATTTCAAAAAATCACTAAGAGAAGCTTTTGAGCATGATGATTTTGATATTATTGAGCAAAGCATTAATAATGTTTCTTATCTAGATGAATTTGAGCAAATAGAAACTGAGGCAAAAAGAATTTTCAACAGCCTATTAACATCTACCCCCATGAAAATCGATTATGACTCCGTTAAGATTGATTTTTAATATATTATTTATTTAAGTGTAAAATTTTTAAACTTTAATTTTAACTATGATTGTAGATTAAAATTAAAGTTTTTTTTATTTAACCAAAATAAATTTTTTAAAATTTTAAATTAAAAATATTGTTATATATTGTTGGATACTGCGCACAAAATAAAATGCGTTTAAAAACAGGAGGATATTTATTTATGCAAAAACTACTACTGATACTAATTATTTCTCATTTAATCACAAGCTGCAATCAACAAACTAAAACTCCCACTCTTGCTCAAGACAAAGATGACCAGGATTTAATACAAACAACACGCACAAAAAGAAAGTTAAAAACAATACTAAATACAGAAGCTCAAAAAATAACAAAACATCTAACTATTGAAGAAAATGAAACATTGGATTTTATGATAGATATTTTACAAGATGACACCATAGCCAAAAACATTGAAATTCATACAGATCAAAAAATTAATGACATGATAATATATTTAGGAACACAAAAAATTAAAGATATGGTAGGAAATATTAACCAAGTATTAAAAGCCATCAAAAACGCAAAAATCAAAATTCAAGAAATTAATGACAATAATCCCCATAAAACTGAATTAAATAATCGATTGGAAAAAGAAATAAATAAACATAAAGTAATCATTAAAAATGCTGTTAATTACAAATCTTTTGATATTACAAAAGACGACACTCAAAACGCAACTATTGACATTATTGAAATAATAGACATACAAAATGAAGCAACACAAGCCATAGATGCTCAAACAAAAGAAAATGCCCTAAAAGACGATCATAAAAATGCATTACGTTATTTGCGAAGTGCCTTAACAGAAAACAATGCTTATACACACAAACAATTTAATTACTTAATATCAAATCTCGTTCTAGATGAAATTAAAGACATGCTTACAAATATTGCAATGGAACTTGAACATAAAATAAATGCAATAAATTATATTACTCAAATTAATGATACTACACAAAAAACTAACTTAAATAATGAAATAGAAAACGCTGACAAAAATTTCAAAGACTTACTTAAAATAGCCTTTAATTATTGCATACCTTCTCCTCATGTTACTAAACAAAACATTAAAAAAATTCCTCCTAATAACTTTATAGCAATCAAAAACAAAGCAAAACAGGCCATAGATAATCAAGGCTCTCTATCTGCAATAACAAAATTACTAGACACTCAACAAAAGAAAGCACTAGAATTTATAATAGACATCTTACAAAACGAAAAAATATACCCATATCAAAAAACTTATACAAGTGAAGAAACTGATAACTTGATAATATATTTAGGAGAGCAACAAATTAAAGAAATGGTCGTAAATACTGTAAAAGCATTAGAAGAAATAGAAAAGGCAGAGCTCAATATTCAAAAAATCAATGATAATAATCCACAAAAAATTCAATTAAACAAACAATTAAATGAAGAAATAAAAAATTATCAACAAGATATTAAAGAAGCTGCCAATTATATGTCTTATGATCTTGCAAAAATTAATATTCAAAACATACCTATTACTTATATTATAGAAATAAGACGGGCTGCAGAAATTCAAAATACAATAGTAGATCATATAACTCCTTATGATGAGTATGCTCAAAATACATTTAATTACCTAAAAAACGCCGTAGCAGAACAAAATAATTCTAGACATGACGAATTTAATCAATTTATATTGCAAATAGGTCCAGAAAAAACCAAAGAACTAATTATACCCTTTGCAAAAAAAATGAAAGCAATAGGATATACAAAAATATATATTAACCATATAAGAGATCGAAATACAAAAGACAGGTTAAAAAGCGAATTAGAAAACGCCCATCAAATCCTAAAAAAGTCAATTAAAAATATCTTTCAAGATAATAAGCCTTATTTTAATAATATTAATCAAAAACTCCAAGCAATTTCTTTTGATATATTTAAAAAAATCGATGAACAAGCACTCCAAATTTATAGAAGTCAAACAGGATAACAAATACTATATGATCAATATGCTTAAAATTGCCAAAAACAAATATATAAGCATATCCAATTGACACAATGTAAAATTAAAATCCCTACCTGATTATACAAAATAGGGATTTTAATTATCTTATCTAATTAAATTTACATTCAATCAAATTTTAAATAAACTTTAGTATAGTATATAATAAATTTAAAGATGAGAGAATATTTATGCAAAAATGGTTAAAGTCAATAATTATTTTATGTTCACTTCTAAGCTGTAATACACAAGGAAATAAGCCAGATAATAAAACTAACTTCAATTTAATAATGCCAAATACAAAAGCTAAAGCAACAACAAAAAAACTCAATCTTGATGTAAATGAAGCATTAATTTTTTTAATAAATATTTTAACAAACAATACTATAGCCAACAATATCAAAATTTATACAGATGAAAAAATTAATGCGTTTATAATGTATTTTACCCCGCAACAAATTGATGAAATGGTTACAAATATTATAAAAGTAATAGAAATTAAAAAAAATATAAAAGACAATATCAAAATACTAAATGATGATGATAATCATATGCCAACACATCTCAAAATGTCATTAATAAATCAATTAAATGAAAAATTAGAAAAAGAAATAAATAATTACAAAATAGCTATTAAAATAGCTGCTAACCACGAGTCCTTTGATGTTGCAAAAATCAATATTCAAAACATACCTATCACCAACATTACAAAAATTAAAGATGAAGCAAAACGCGCTGTTGATGTTCAAAATACAATTATAATAAAGGCAAATGCAAAAGCTATAGAAGCAAAGCTAAATCCTAGCGAAAAAGATGCATTAAAGTTTATAACAGAAACTCTACAAGATACAACTATAAACAAAAATAACACAATCTATACAGATACTCAAATTAATAAATTTATAAACTATTTAAGAGAGCAACAAATTAAAGAAATGGTCGAAAATACTCTAAAAGCATTAGAAGAAATAGAAAATGCAAAAGCCAACATCAAAATACTACATGACTATAAACAACAGAAAGCTGAATTAAGTAAGCAATTAACAGAAGAAATAAATAATTACAAAATAGCTATTAAAATAGCTGCTGATCATGAGTCTTTTGATATTACAAAAATCAACATTCAAAACATACCTATCACCAACATTACAAAAATTAAAGATGAAGCAAAACGCGCTGTTGATGTTCAAAATACAATTATAATAAAGGCAAATGCAAAAGCTATAGAAGCAAAGCTAAATCCTAGCGAAAAAGATGCATTAAAGTTTATAATAGAAACTCTACAAGATACAACTATAAACAAAAATAACACAATCTATACAGATACTCAAATTAATAAATTTATAAACTATTTAAGAGAGCAACAAATTAAAGAAATGGTCGAAAATACTCTAAAAGCATTAGAAGAAATAGAAAATGCAAAAGCCAACATCAAAATACTACATGACTATAAACAACAGAAAGCTGAATTAAGTAAGCAATTAACAGAAGAAATAAATAATTACAAAATAGCTATTAAAATAGCTGCTGATCATGAGTCTTTTGATATTACAAAAATCAACATTCAAAACATACCTATCACCAACATTACAAAAATTAAAGATGAAGCAAAACGCGCTGTTGATGTTCAAAATACAATAACAGCACATCTTCCTAACAATAATGAAAAGTATGCATATGCATTAATTTATTTAACTAAAACTTTGCCAGAAGGAAACTCTTACACATATGATAAATTTAACATATTTATATTAAACATAGGTTTAGATAAAACTAAAGACATGCTTACACATCTTGCAAAAGAATTTCCTAAGGTATCAACTACAGAAAACGCTGTTATGAGTTATATTAAAGATATTTCACAGAAGTCTAAATTAAATGCTGATCTACAAGAAGCCCACAAAGATTTACAAAAATCAATTAGAACAGCTTTTAGCAATGGTACACTGCCTTTGGACGCTATTAAACAAAACTTTAAAAAAATCAATTTTCACAAATTTGAAGAAATAAAAGCTCAAGCAGACCTAATACTTAAAAATCAATTTCCATAACAAATACTAAAAATCAATATTATTTGTGTCAATAAAATAAACAATTGTCCTATATCTCAAATCTATAAATTTGGAATGTTTGCTCATCTGTGATAACATGATAAATGTGTTACACGCAAATAAGATTGAGAAGAAAAAGTATTTATGCAAAAATGGTTAAAGTCAATAATTATTTTATGTTCACTTATAAGCTGTAATACACAAGGAAATAAACCAACTAATATAACTAACTTCAATTCAATGAAGTTAAACATAAAAGACAAAATAAAAACAGAAAATTTCCATATTGATGCAAGTGAAGCATTAATTTTTTTAATCAACATTTTAACAGAAAATACTGTAGCCAACAATATTAAAATTTATACAGATGAAAAAATTAATGCGTTTATAATGTATTTTACCCCGCAACAAATTGATGAAATGGTTACAAATATTATAAAAGTAATAGAAATTAAAAAAAATATAAAAGACAATATCAAAATACTAAATAATGATGATAATCATATGCCAACACATCTCAAAATGTCATTAATAAATCAATTAAATGAAAAATTAGAAAAAGAAATAAACAATTACAAACTAGCTATTAAAATAGCTGCTAACCACGAGTCCTTTGATGTTGCAAAAATTAATATTCAAAACATATCTATCACTAAAATTATAGAAATCCAAGATGAATCAAAACGCGCTGTTGATTTAAAAAATGAAATTACAATGATTACGAATGCACAAATTATAGAAAACAATCTAGATCCTAGCGAAAGAAATGCATTACAGTTTATAAAAAAAACTCTACAAGATACAACTATAAACACAAATAACACAATCTATACAAATAATAAAATTTATAAGTTTATAAACTATTTAAGAGAGCAACAAATTAAAGAAATGGTCGCAAATACTCTAAAAGCATTAGAAGAGATAGAAAATGCAAAAGCCAATATCAAAATGATTGTCTATATGAGCCAGCAAAATCACTCATATGAATTATTTCACAAATTAGAAAAAGAAATAAATAATTACAAAATAGCTATTAAAATAGCTGCTGATCATAAGTCTTTTGATGTTACAAAAATCAACATTCAAAACATACCTATCACCAACATTACAAAAATTAAAGATGAAGCAAAACGCGCTGTTGATGTTCAAAATACAATAATAGCACATCTTCCTGGTCCTGATTTACAATATGAGGATACAATATTTTACTTAAAGGAAATTTTTCCAGAAGGAAACTCTTATACATATGATACATTTAACAAATTTATACTAAATATACATTTAGATAAAGCTAAATACCTACTTACACATTTCACAAAAGAATTTACTATGATAAACAATACAGTAAAGATAGTTAATCGTATTAAAAATACTTCACACAAATCTAAATTAAATTTTGTTATACAACAAGCCCTCAAAGATTTACAACAATCAATGAGAACAGCTTTTGGTAATGGTACACCTCCTTTAGATACTATTAAACAAAACTTTCAAAATGTTAATTTTCACAAATTTGAAGAAATAAAAACTAAAGTACTCCAAATTTACAGAGAGGAAAATTCACAGATTAAAAAATAGACAACTTCTTAGGCAAAAGTAAATTTAAATAATAATAATATTGTTATATATTCGTAATTGTGATATATCATAAAACATATTAAAAAAAATTAACGATATTTATAATGGAGAATATTTATGCAAAAAACATTAAAAATATTTATGGCTTTATGCTTTTTAATAAGCTATAAAACGCAAACAAGTCCAAAAATTACTAGTACCGAGATTAAGAAACATTTAATGTCAACTCTAACAGAATTCGAAGAAACTCCACAAGAGAGAAGAACGATTATAAAACCTAGTGCTATTATAAACACTAATACCAGAGGACCTCAAGACATTGAGGAGGCATTAAATTTTATAAAAGAAGCTTTAAATCAAGCTACAAGTCAAAATCGCAAAATTGATGCAGATGCAAAAATTAATGGATTGACCAAAGACTTAAACCAACAACAAATTAGCACAATGCTTAAAAATATAATAACAATATTAAAAATCAAAAAAAACATAGACAATCTACTTACTCAAAATAACAAGATAAAAGAGAATTGTTATCAAATAAAGTCTTGGACAGAGGAAATAACAAAAAATCTCGAAACACAATTAACAGTCACAATAAATAATTACCATAAAGAAATTGCAAAAGCTATTGTTGAAAATTCATCTAATAATGCCATAAGACATGATATTAAAAAAAATATCAAATAATAGTATCAAAGAAATACAAGACCAATTATATCTTCTTACAACTATTGTAAAAGACATAATACAACATCTAACTCTCCAGGAAAAAAAGGCACTCTCATTATTGCAAACCCTTTTAAAAGCGATGGCTTATTATACACATGAGGATTTTATGAAATTTATAATAAATATAAAGCTACAGGGAACTAGAGATATGATAAAAAATCTTGCACAAGCAATGCAACTTAAAGCAGAGATAGATATACTCATAACACAAATCCAAGATAAGAAAAAAGTAGAACAAATACAAGCTCAAGTACAAACTGCTTATATTAAAAATTATTTAGCTACATTTGACAAACCTATTATTACTCTGCATGATTTTGATGAGACACAAAAATACATTACAAACACCAACCCTAATAACGAATTGCAAAAAATTAAAGCTCAAGCAAAAAAGATTAAAGATGAACAATCCGCAACACAAAATCCATAGGATAAAAAAGATGATACAACTAATCCATAAATTTAAATATAAAACAAAACTACTAACAATTTGCTCTTAGCAACTTTTATAAGCTTCAATAAATAATACAAAAATAAAATCTCCATTTAGTTTTATATAAGATGGAGATTCTCATTTAATTTTAAATAAAATAGAATAAATAAAATAAGAACCTACCTAATATGCAAACCTCAGGCAAGTCCTTATTTATATTACAGGGTAAATTTTTATTATATGCTTATCAATTTTTAAATATTAATTCACAATTTGTGTCCTAGACTCAATTACAGACTTTAATTCTCTAACATTTTTTCCTTTAGGAGAACTATCAGAAAATGCATCTTTTAAATCTTCAAACATCTGTAATTCAGATTTATAATTATCCCCAACACTATCATAAAGAGTATCGGTTAGTGCCTGAAACAACAAACTCACAATAGTTCCTCTATATTTATCAGATCTAAGAGTATTGCTTATTAAAACGTCAATCTCATCGTTATTTAACTGATCTTTAATATTAATATCAAAAATAATATTTCTAGCTTTCATATCCCAAATAATATTTTCAACCCAATTTCGAAGCTCAAAAGAATAAGAAATTTTCTCTCTAATAAACTGATATATTCCCTCAATAGCTCGTACCAATTCTTTTCGCTTTACAAAATCAGAATCATTTTTCTTTAACCAATCAAATAACTTTTTATGACCAGCTTCTAATTTACTCTCATCCTCTGCTCTTCCATTAACTTTAATAGCACTCTTTAAATATCCTTCCAAACGAGCAAATGCCTGTGACTCACTAGAAGTTAAACCTAAATACATGCCGTTTCCTGAATTTGAAAAATAAGAAGTAGGATCAATGCCAACAAGTATACTAGAACCCATATTTTGCAGAGTATCTATAACAAAAGTTCCAGCATCGTGAATAACACCAATAGCAGCTTCTGCACCTTGTACAGCAGCTGTCACTAAAGTATCTGCTTTATTAATAACAGCTTCAACTCCATCGCCAATTCCATGAACAATTCCATCAACAACATTATCAACAATTTTATTTCCTGATACTGAAACAGATTTACCCAAAGATTTATCTGCAGACTTAAAGTTACTATTGGATTCGACATTACTTCGTGCTTTTCCACTTCGTGTTTTTACATTTTGTGTTTTTACATTTTGTGTTTTTACATTTTGTGTTTGAGAAGTTGATGCTTTAGAAGTTGATGATTTAGAAGTTGATGATTTAGAAGTTGAAACTTGTCCTCCTTTAACTTCTATATCTTGTACCTTAGAAGCTGATGTTTCCTTCAATGACACAACAGGCTTATTTTCCTTAGCAACAGGAATATTAGAAGTAGGATTAGAAGTAGGAACATTAATCTTTCTCTCCTCTTCAACCACATTACTATCAAGCATATTAGACTGAGAAACCAAATTAAAATGTAAACTCTCACCAGATACAATACCTTCTGTCACTCTATTATCTATTAAAGAAGAACCCAAGTTAACACCTTTTACATCTCTATGCTCATCCTTATCAATAGATTCAGTAGATATAGAATTATCTTTAAGACCTAAATTAGATGTAACTTCAGGCATACTTACAGATAATACTTTTCTAGACCCATCTTCTACACCACTTAAACTTAATTTCTCTAAAGAATCAGTTACCAAATCAGTAGTTACCAAATCAGCAGTTAAATCATTCTGACTTTGAGTCTGAGGTTGAATTTGTTCTTGCACCTGATTTTGCTGCTGTTCACTAGAAACAACATCTAAACCTTGCACATCAACACTTCCCTCAGCAGCACTTCCCAACAAAGTACCAGAACCAACATCACCACCAGATCCACCATTAGAACTGCCACTACCCGAACTATCAACAGAACTATCATTACTATTATTAGGTTGTAATTCTTCTTTACTATCTTCTACTTGCTTACCATCTTTTACTTGTTCAGCACCATCTAAATTTTGACCTTCACTACTTAAACCTTCACTATTTAATACTTGTTTACCTTCTTCTCTAGCTTCTACACCTTGACTATCATCTTGTATTTTCTCAACATTCACTTTTTGCTGTTCATCAACTGATGCTACTTGCTCCTTATCACCCTTTTGATCATCTTTTTTTTGTTCATCTTTTTGTTGACCATCAGCTACTGCATCTTGCTTACCAGCCTCTCTTCCTGCTGCATCTCCATCTACCTTTTCCTTCTTATCATCCCCTTTACTTTTTCCAACAACTCCATTAAGAGAATCTTGCACCTTACCCATATCACCTTTATTTGCCCTCTTATTATCAAATTTCATACCAACAATATCACTACTCATTTTGCCAACATCAGAAGAAAAGAAATCCTTAACATCTTGAGCACGCCCAGTATTATCATTCCATAATGATTTTTGATCTCCAATATCATAAAACTTACAACAAAGTATAGAGATACTTAAAAATAAAACAATAATACCAAAATACCTCATATCTAACCTCCTTAAAAGATTTATAGACATTGAAATAAAAATATACAGCAATAAATGAAATTTACAAAGCAATTCTCTCCAAAATCATTAGATACCTTAAAACAAGGAAAATAAATAATAAAAGGGTTATCTTTAAAATTTCTATAATCTTAAAGATAACCCTTTAAATGACAAATATCAATTTTTGAAATCATAAATTAACACTATATAATCAACCTAAGTATCAAAAGCAGTATTTAAAATATAACCACATCAATAATCTCATTTTTTAAAAGAATCTTTTAATGCACTCTCTAAAATACTTCCTTCAAAAAAAGTTTTTAAATGTTCATAAATCTTATCATAATTATTACCAAATGCAGTTAATGCAAATAAAAATTCTCTTGCAAAAAATCTAATGCAAGCCCAACTCCAATCACTAGAATTTTCTTCAGAATAATCATCTAAAAAGATTTTAATATTATCGCCTTTCATATCTACAACATAAGTATCACAAAGATGTACTGTACCTTTATTTTGATCTACAAAAAAAGGCTCTCTTAAATGCCAACCTGCCATTTTTTTTCTAATCTCTTGTCTCTTTTTATTATAAAATTTTTGCATCAATGTTATCAGCTCTTTCCACTTAACAGAATCATCTCTCATCCAACCCAAAAATTTATCAACTCTACTACTAAATTTAACAATATTATCAGATATATTCCCAAAACTCTCATCAGTATCATTTGCATCATCACCTAAGTCCTTATTGTTCTGCGTTTTCTTAACAAGTTTAGGCTTAATAATATTAGAATTTTGTATTACATCAGAATTACTCTTCTCACTAGTAACTTCATCAATATCTATTCCATAATCTTTAAAATTAAAAACACCATTTTCATCTTGCATACCTACAACACCAGAACCAACAACTTCTCCAACAACTTCTCTATTTGTATTAACATCAATATCTGAAATTACTTCTGCAACATCATCACTACCCAAATAATAAATTGCCCCTTTAATTTTAAAGCCAAAATTCACAACAGACGACATTACCATCCTATCTGCACCAGTAGTTGTTGCACTTTTAAAAACAGAATCAATTAAATTACAGATTTTATTATTAGGGGAAAAATCACCCAATACCATAGCACCACAAAACTGATAACTAAATGGCAAAACATTCAAAAATATAAAAAAAATATTTAAAACACCGATTTTATTAATAAATCCCATTCTTACCTCCAAATAAATTTGTAATTTCACATTTTTCTATAATCCAAAGTTAAAAATTAGCTTGTAAATAAAAAAAGTGTATAACAATAAAATCAAAATAAAATAAAAAACTTATAAAAACTAAAGTAAATAATATATCAACGGCTATTTTGTGATTTGACCAAAATTAAAAGTTAAACATATTTTAAATATAAATTATAAAATAACATAAATTAAAATAAATCTAAAACTCATCTATACCTATATCTTCAACTTTATCTTCATCTTTATTGAATACACTAAAATCATCAGAAGATAAAAAGTTAGTAACTGAAATGTTATATTTTGCATCATCAGCAGATATCAAAGTAATTGTTAATGTTTTTTGCTTAAGTAACAATTTAAATAAAGCCTCATTAATTGAAATAGAAAAATAATTAATTACATTAACAGGATATTCTCCCACAATTTTACTATCTAAGTCATTACTTTTATTAAACTTAAAATACGGAACATCAGACGATTTAAAATCTACATCTAATTTGTTGTCATACATAAAAACCCTATCACCATCAAGCCAACTAAAAAAAACATCTTTAAAATCCATCAAATATCCATTATCAGCTACAGCAAAATGAAACTCAAAATATGGATAGGGAGCTAGTATTTTTTCTCTCTCTTCGTTTTGCAAAGACTTAAATTCATCAGAATCTTCATTAATATAATAAGCAGCAAACGAAAACTTCTGTACTCTATTTAAATTAAGATTTTCATAATAAGTAATCTTTCTCACCATATCCCTATCAGAACCACTATGATAATAACGTCCGCTCTTTTTTTTCAAAACTTCATTTAACATTTTACTTCTAATAAACATTCAAAAAAAAAAAAAAAAAACAAAAATGCTATAAAAAAACATATAACTATAACAACATATACTTTAAATATAATTACCTTAACCTTACTCATTATATTTCCTCACTAAATATTTACCTAAAAATATAAAACAAAATTTCTAATTGACTAAAAACTTATCAAAAAGATCAAAAAATTGCTTAGAACTATCAACACTAAAATTAAAACTAAAGTCAACCTTATTCTTTCCATGACTACCACGTTCAACACACTCAACATTAAATTTAAGACCTTAAGTTCTTGACATGTCACCAAGTTGTAAATGCTCTCCCAATGCAGGATCAAAATAAATATAAAATCCTGTAAGCTCTATTGAATCATCAAAAGGCAACAAATACTCTTTACCGGTTAATTCTAATGGAGCATCATAAAATCTCCACAAATTTTTGCTAGCAACTTCAATGCCATTAAAAGAAACCCTTAAAAGATTAAGAGCTTTTTTAGTCTTAATGTCAAAATTAAAAAGAATATAATTACCCTTATATTTATCACTCACATAAGGATATACAACATGAACACCACCTAAATCATTCCCTAAAACCATCTCTACCTTAACAGTGCTATCATCAACATTATGATGAATAGTAATTTTCTCTGAAGCGGATAAACGTGAACAACTAAAAACAAATGTTGTTAACATCAAAATAATATTTAATATCATAAATTATCTGCCCTCCATTATAAAATAGCGATTAAACTTTTACAATATTTTTAAATCCAAAAAAATAAATAGATAATATATAAAATAGATAGGATTATTATACGTATTAACTTATTATACTATGACTAATAGTACGTCATAATTAACATTATAACAATCAAGATGATAAAATTTTAAACTTATGCGATAATAAACACTTATGAAAAACAAATCAATTTAATAAAGGAAATACTTTATGCATACAAAAACATTATTACCAATAATTACCACTATGTTCTTCATTCAATGCAATAACGCAACAGATGAACAAATACAATATAAAATAAAAATACCAAAAGAGTCTAATACTATACATGATAAATTTTTAAGCAACATTAACAATCTCACTTCAAACACAAGCAATAAACAAATAAACTCTAAATCAATATTAACACAACTTATTCAAAAACCATATGAAACATTGGAAAGAAATAAATTAATTACAATTCCTCTTCTCTTCTTAAGTACAAAACTCACAGTAACATGGATTAAAAACAAAGCCATAAGTATTAAAGGAGAAGATGGGAAACCTTTAAATGAACTTATCAATAAAATAAGATATTCCTATTCAATATCACCTATTAAAGAAAATGAAAAATTAAGTAGTAATATTATGCCTATTGTTCTATTTGAAACAACACAAAATGGTCAGGATCTAGAAGTTACAAGTTTTACTTTAACAGATGAACCAAATTTAGACTTTAATACAAGACAATATTCATCACTAACTTCTCTTTTCTACACCCCACCAAAAACTGAAACATCACAAGAGAGTGGATATGTTAATGCACATCCATTCTGGATAGCAAATAAAAATAACGAAGTAATAAAAGCACTAACAAAAAATCAATCAATCAAAGCTAAAATAAAAGTTCAAAATAAAAATAGTAAAGTCACTACAAAATACAATATAATGCTAGAAAGCCATTATCTGTCTCAATTAATAAAAGATACACTTCAAAAATATCCAGAAATAAATACTATTGCTCCGAAATTTAAACTTTTATAAAGTTTTAAAAAATTTTTAAAAAACAAATATTATATAAAATGATTACATAAATAATATTGAACGTATAAATAATAATATTATTTATACCTATTAATTTTTATCTACTATTACATAATTACCAATATCATAATAAATTACAACATTCATAATTACTAAGGTGATAAAATTTTAAACTTATGCGATAATGAAAACTCATGAAAAATCAATTCGTTTGATGGATGACATAAAGTAATTTATAAATAAAAACTAAGGAGAAAAACCTTATGAACACAAAAATTTTATTATCAATACCTACAGTTGTAATTTGCACTCAATGCAATAATACAACAAATGAAAAATTACAATATGAAGAGAATTTATCAAGAGAAATTATTAGTAGACGTAAAGAATACATTGAAAAATTTGAAGACCTTCAAAGTAGAACAACAAATCCCACAGAAGAATTAAATAAAACTCTCAAAGAACCATATGAAACAATTGAGGGAAATAAATCAATTACAATTCCTATCCTTTTCATGCATAAAACAATAAATATAACATGGATTAAAAACAAAGCATTAACTATTAACGGACTAGACAGCAAACCCATAAGCGAACTTCAAAATAAAATAAGATATTCCTATTCAATATCACCTATTAAAGAAGATGGAGCATTAAGTAATAAAATTATGCCTATTGTTCTATTTGAAACAACACAAAATGGGCAAGATTTTGAGGTTACAAGCTTCACTTTAATAGATGCACCAAATTTAGACTTTAATACAAGAAAATATTCAGCAGTATCTTCTCTTTTCTACACGCCACCAAAAACTGAAAAATCACAAGAGAGTGGATATGTTAATGCATATCCATTCTGGATAGCAAATAAAAATAATGAAGTAATAAAAGCACTAACACAAAGTAGATTAATTAGAGCTAAAATAAAAGTTAAAAATCCTAAAACTAGATTTGCTGAGGAATACAATATAGAACTAGACACACAGTATTTGATATTACTAATAACAGACGTACTACAAAAGAATCCAGGGTTAAGCAAAGTAGCGCCTAATTTTAACCTTAAGTGAATTAAAAAGTCAATCATTAAATTAATTATTTAAAAACAAGATTCTACACTACAGCTTAAGCAAACAATAGTGTAGGATCTTGTATCATAATAACGTTATAGCATTAACTTAATCATAAAACAAAGTTACCATTCGCTTAAATCATTATAATTTAAGAACAAAGCAAAATCTTTTAAACCCTTCAAACATCCTTAATTAATTTATAAGTCTACAACAAACACAACAAACAAAAATCTTAAATAAGATATATGCACCTACCTCAACACAAGTCAAGAAGTTAATTCTCAAAATGTCCAAGATTAATATCATAGTCCCTACTCCCTTAAGTACTTAGGTTTTTTCACATAATGTGAAAAAGAAATAAAAGATTAGATTATACCTGCACATTTCTTAACCCATGCATTATCTTATTTTCTCTAAAGAAGCATATAGCAATATTCAAATAAAACAAGTATTACTGAAAATAAAAACAATAAAATTTAAACAAATATACCTAACCAACTACATCAAATATCAATGGCTTGTACTTTTTAGTCAAAAATGATAACATGAATTATAAAATAACATTACCGTCAAAATCGGTAAAAGGAGAATGTTTAATGAAAAAAATTATTTTAAGCGCCTTCGTGGCATTATTCACTTTAATCAGTTGTGGTGACAAAAAAGTAGACCCATCAAAATACGGCACAGGAACAGGTATTAATTATGTTAAGTTTATACAAGATCCAGACAAAGTAGTAGCTCTTGCTAAAAACTTTAATGATATTAAAGATGCATTGCCTAAAGAAACAACAGATAAACCTTACAAAGAAGCAAACTTAACTGCAGCATTTACTGCCATTTCTGCACATGAAGCTAAATTCCTAAAAGCATTAGCTCTAGAAAAAGCAAGGAAAAGTGCAAAAGAAAATGAAAATGCAAACTCAACAGAAATAGACAAAGAATTTGAAACATACTTGACAGAGAATTTAAAGTTTGCTAAGGGTGATGCTAATGTAGATGGAAGTTACGCAAGTGTCATGAAAAAATTTACAGATGAATTAGTAAAATAAAATTCTAAGCAAAGTTTTTGCTTTACAAATAAATTATTAATTTATTTGTAACAAAATATAATCTATAACACTTCAGATAGATTAATAACAGATGTACTACCAGTAGTACATCTGATTTATTTTAAACTCTATTGACACACTTAAATATATTAATAACATCCATAAAACTTAAACAATTATTAACAATTAAAAATATAATAAAAATATAGAAATCTTAAAAAGACTGAACTATAATGTTATAGGTTGTGTTCACAATGGTTATTCCATTAAATTACTTTAAATAATAAAAGCTAAAGTCATTGTACTCTAGCTTTTATTTTAATGTTTTTACATTGCTTCACATAATACTTAATTGTATATAACATATAATACAAATATTAAATATATCTGCTCATACTAAAATGCTTAATTTTATCATGATATTTAAGACTTAAGAGCAAATAACAAGCACTAAGTGCATCAAGAGCATCATCTCTGCATCTAGAGAGGCCATTATAACTATAAATATCATTTATTACATTTTTATCTGTTATTTTTAAAAACTCGATACTACGGGCATTAAATAAGGGTATGAGAGTACATATTCTTACAAATTTATTACTTAAAGGTTTAACGGCTGATATTTTAAAATAATGATTCATATTTAGTCTTAAAGACGTCATAATTTTTGTTAAAAATTCATACCTATCAGTATTATCCCTATCTTCAATATAAAGGGTATTGATATTAAAATCCTCTGCAAACACACTAATTGCATGAAGAATTGATTCATCACTTATTGGCTTTTTATCTTGATAAATATAAGCATAATATTTATCACCCATCTTCTCAAACACACAAATAGCAGTATTATCCATACCAACAGAAAATGCAGGATCAATATACATAATTGGACTTTTAAATGTATATTCACAATTTAAAATTACTTCATTAAAACATGAATCAATACTGGCAGTCCATTCCCCAAGAAGCACACGAGCCTTATATGCGGACAAATTTTTATAAATTGCCTCTTGTGTTTTAATAAAATCTTTTGAATTTAAAGGATTATCATAAATACTAAAATTATATGTCCTATACACATCTCTATTATCAATATAATCAACCTTAAAGTAATGCGCAGGATGATCTGGATTTGTATCAAAAATAATTATACCTGGTTTTTGTCTTAGTCTTTTCATAATCTCAAGCAAAGTTTCTTTATGCATTAAAGTTGCTTCATTAACATAAACCAAAGCAGAATTACTACCCCTAATTTTTGTAAAAGAATCAATATTTTTACCACCATAAATATTAAGTGTAAGACCTGCAATAGTACATGTAACTTGTCTTGAATCTTTTAAAAGATATTCTATATTTAAAAGACTACATATTTTTTCTATCTGTTTTAATGTATTTGCAAGTAAAGTACCAATTGAACTTCCAAAAATAAAATTATTAGTATCTTTGTGATAATTATCTCTATTAATAATTAAAAGCTTAATAAGCAAATATGATGCCAAGAATGTCTTACCACTAGATATTCCTCCATTAAAGATTATTTTGGAACAAAAATTATTATCAATATCTCTAAGCACTTCTTTTTGTTTTAAGGTTAAATATTTATTTTCAAACAACTTAAAATCAATTTTATTATCTTTATTTTGTAAAAAAGAACTAATATCAATATTAAATTTTTTGTTTAAATTTTTTTTGTAATTTAATAAAAACAGGCAAATTATTTAATTGTACAACTACTCCAACTTTAATCCCTTGGAATTAAAAATTTTCTTTAATTTAAGTAAACATCCATAATCTTCTTTCATTTCATTTAAGATAATCTTTTTAGATAGTCGATTTTTTTTATAAATCTTATATCTTAAATCTAACTTCAATTTTTTACATAAGTCTTTATCATTATTATTGATATCTTTAGTTAATTTTAAAATCTCTTCATTGAGAGTAATAAGCCTTTTTAAATCAGAATTAATAATAATTTGCTTATATTTAAAATGAGAATTTATATAAGAATTTGCAACTTTATAAAATGATTTATAAAAACTATCACGTTCCTTCTCAAGCATATAAGCTTGACATGTTGCATCACGAGCAAGAGCATCTAAATCAAAATTCACGCAAGCATTAGTATCAAAATTATTTAAATCACTTGCAACTTCACCCAAAATATTAATCTTAGCTTTTAAAACAGTAGATTCTCTAACCCCTAAAACCTTTGCTATATCAGATATACTTAAATTTGATTTAAACAAAATACTATATTTTAATTCTTTATTTTTAAATACCATTTAAATAAATTGTAAACAAATTTTTATAAAAAAAACAAGAGTAATTTAATTCTAATACATCAAAACACTAACTTTATCAAAAAAAATAAAATCACAAAATAGATATTGGATTAGTCCAATATCTTAAGAAAAGGAGAAAAGCATAGTTAAAAATCATTCTAATGCCAAGCTTCATCATTAACAAACAACTCAACTTTAAATACAGTCTAACATAAAAAACAATTTAAATAAACAAAATTTAATATTTTTTGATATATTAATATAATAATGTATTAAATTATAAAGTCAAAAAAACATACAAAAACATTAATCACAATCCTTTCACGTCAAGAATTTTTGTCTTGACGTGAGAGAACTCACAAAAATATTCATAACAACTCTTAAATATTAAAGGGTTTATTGGAAACTCTGGCCTCAAAGTACCCCAATAAACCCTTTAAGGTAACAGGTCCTTATATTAAGAGTGACACATTGCATGTCAATCTATACTAACTATAATATATAACAATTTAAAACATTTTGCAAACATTTTCTTAAAATTTTTTCAATTTTTTTAAAAAAATTGAAAAAAAAACAAAAAAACTCTTTATTTTCATCAAAAAAAAAGCAAAACAATCTAATTTATTGATAAATAATACAAAAAATCTAATTTATTACAAAAAATATAAATTCCATCTTAATAATTTTTATAATTTATTAGATTTATTTCTAAAATCTCTGCTCTATCCATATAATAAATATGTAATAAATTTATTTATATAAAATTCAAAGACTTTTAAAAATAAATCTAAATATAATCCCATCAAAATACAATCAATTAATTTTTCACTCTTTTTGAAGATTCAAACTGAGTCACTATTTTTGCTAAAAATTCTTTTTCATCTGAGAAAACTCTCTCTAAAAGAAAACTCGTAAGTTTGGCATTTTTTTTATAAAATGCATAAGCATCAGGACATTTAAGCTGAAATCTTAAAGGTCGCAATGGATTCTGCTTAGATCGTTTTATATTAACGCCCTCTTTATTTCTTAGCAAAAACATAGTCCCATTAATACCATTGTTAATAACATACTTCTCTTCAACAATTCCTTCTTCAATAGCAGTGGCTATTTTTAAATATTTATATGTCTGAGTTCTAGCAAGTCTATAATCTTTTGCAAAATCATCAAAACTAGCATAATTATCAAGTTTATAATATTCATTATCTTTAATTTCTTTTAATACTTTCATCGCTTCAATTTTACAAAAAATTTCTTTTTGAAAGTTAATTTTCAATCTCTCTTTAAGCTTATTATAGTGAATAGATACTTGTTCTTCTGACGAAATATTTTGAGTTAAATTCCTCTTATTAACCTCTATTCCCATTTCCAACCCTCCTTTGCTTTTACGTACACTAAGTGTACGTAAGTTATAATGTAAGCTTAAACAACAAAATTCTTAATCTTGTCCATCAAAACTGAGAGTGTGTTTTGATACTCTCTTATATAATCTTTATTTAAATCAAAAACATCATTCCTAGCTATTTTTCTATTTAAATCTTCCCTCTCTGATATTGTACCCAAAAAATTGTCATTTTCCTTTAAAATATTTAATAACTCTTTATGCGTATTATTTCTTTTGAATTTAGTATTAATCAAATAAATAGGAGCTTTGATGGATAACTTGTCTATAAAAAAATTAAACAAATCCAAACTTTCAACTGCCCACTTTTCTGCTGTAATTGGCACTATAATGTAACTGCTACATACTAAAGCATTAGTTAGCGTAAAATCTAAACTAGGATTAGTATCAAGTATTATATAATCGTATTCAAATTCTAATAATTTTAATTGTTCTTTTAATCTAAATTCTTTATACGGAATAGATTCAGAATTAAATTTATGCAAAGTTAAATAACTTGGTATCAAATCCAAGTTGCTATTAACATTTACAACAGCATTATCAATATGCAAATTAGATATTAAAACCTCATATATATTTCGATTAAATAAATCTACTCCTCTTTCCTTTATTATCTTAAAATAATAACTAGTGGTCGATGCTTGGGTATCTATATCAATAATTAATACCTTAAAAGATTGAGATAGGAGAGTAGCAAATATTAAACTAGTTGTGCTCTTGCCTACTCCACCCTTAATTGATGCCACTGTAATTACTTTTGTCTCTTTTCTATCCATCTCGGAACAATACCCCCTTCCGGTAATTTTTTTCCATAAAACGCATAAAGTTTCCTCTCTAATTCTAGGAGTATACTCAGTAAAGTCTGATAATAGGAACTTCCAATCTTACCCTTTTTTAATAAATTATGTAGCCCACTTAGATAACAAAAAACACCACCTTTCTTAAATCTGAATTCAATATATTCACACTTTCTTAAAGTATAAGTTTCTCTTTTATTGAAGTTTTTTACCAAAAATGCTTTGTCTAATTTTTTAATCCCATAGTAAATACCCAAAAAATTATCATCATCTCGTATGGAAAATAAATGAAACATACTGATATCTTCTATGTTAAAAATTCCCCTAAGGGATATAAAAAATTTAGTAGGTTCGTTCTTGCTTATTCCAAACGCATAAAAATCATTAAATATTTTAGTATGATATATCTTACGATTATTAATCTCTTCTACTTTAGAAAAGATATTTTTACCCTTTTTTTGATTCTTGGGATCTATTTCCTTTTTCTTCTGCTTCAATAACTCTAGTAAAGCCACCATCCTTTCTTTTCCTTGGTATAATAAATTTTACTTTATTGTATCAAGCAGTTCGTAATAATACGTATTATCAACTACTTTACTATATTTCAATTCGTCTTGAGCATTAATAAATTTCTTTAAAGTTGGTACCAATATGCCAATATCAAATTTATGCCTCAACTGTTCTAATAATATACTAAAAATATTGTTTTTTATATCATCTCTTTCTTTTGTTTTTGATTTGCATTTTTCAGTATTCTTTTTTATTTTTTGAATTAACAAATCTAGATCCCTATATTTGTCTTGTTCTATAATAAAATGGGGCTTATTTTTGTATCTTTCATATATTTTGTTTATTTCTTGATTTAGGACATCTTCTTTATAATTTTGACTTTCCAGCTCCTTTCGTTTTAAGTCCAATATTTCTTTAAGTTCCTTTTGCTTAATCTCCTGTCTTTTAATTTTGCTTTCAATATTTTTCAAATATCCCATCCCTTCTAAAAAGCCCTTAACGCAGTTGGGAGTACCCTCTATTAACTTTCCTTTGAGTAAATTTATTTCGTCTAAAGATAGTGCTTCTATGGCTCTTTCATACTTTTTGATTTCCTTTATAAGTTCTATCTTTAAATCTTTTTCTATTTTTGAATTTAATAAAACAAGAGGAAGATCAATTTTAAAGTGGCATTTGCTTATATACTTTTTTAGTATTCTCTCTTCTATCTTTTTATTATTATTTATATTATTAATACACTCCCATTTTGGACTCCCATTTTCTTGAATATAAGTTTCTATCCTCTTTGTGAATTTGTCTATCTTTTCTTTTTTTATGTTTCGGAAATATTGATTTATCTTGGTATGACATGTTTTTTTTGGATATTTTAGCTTATAATAAATTTCGCTGCCGCATTGCTTACCTAGATGTTTGCAATAGTTGAGTGTGATTTTGTATTTTTTCTCAAGTTCATATAGATAATTTTGTAGTGTTTTTATCTTGACTTTTTGTTGTTTGTTTCTAGTTAAGTTTCCATTAAAAAAATATAAAATGTTTGTTTGTGTATATTGCTTTAATTTTAAATTCATAAAATTAAGTGTTGATATAAGTACAATCAAGTTGTATTGGTATCTGTTGGTTTTGCCTTTTATTTTTTTGATTTCCATTGTTTACTCCTAATATAAGTATTTATAAGTCTTAAGTTAATTAATAATACAATTTATCTTAAAAGTAAATACTTGTTTTAGCAAATATGAAAATAAATTAATATTTATTTTTTTATAAGATTAAATATTGTTTATATTTTTTTAATTGTGCTTTATTCCTTTAAAAAATGCTTTACAAACTTGTGTTTTTGCTATATTATAGAATTAAACACTTGTATTAAGAGCAAATAAGTACTAATAATTTTTTATTTAAAATTAATGAGAAATGGACGAGCCTTGTTAAGGCAAGTCATGTAAAAAAATTTCATGGATGAAATCATCAATTTTGTGTTTTATTAAATTTTGAATTAACCTTTATCCTTCAGTATTTAAATTAATTATATTATTTGCAATAAAGCTTAGAAATATAATTAATATAATTTAAAGTCCCAATGTGGGATTTTAAAAAAAGAGTAAGAAGGATATTAGTGTATTTTTAAATTTACTTTTTTAACTTGCTACATTTTTTATATACATCAATAGCTATGGGTTTTGTTGTGTTGATATAATGCTTTAAATGTTTGATATTTTCTTTTATTGTTTGCAATGTATGTTCTTCTTTTAAATTTTTCGGATCAAATAGTGTAAATGGTGGGAAATTATAATTTGGAAATTTTTGTTTAGCTCTAATTAAAAAAGTTTCAAAATATAATACATAACTTGTTAGTTGTGTTTCATATATGCTTAAGTTTTTAAGTGTAGGTTCAATAGGTGGCTCAGGTTCATTTGTAAGCGATGCTATTGATTTGCAACTAAATGTAATAAATTGTAATAAAATGATTAGGTTTACTATTGATTTCTTATTCATTTTTGCCCTCCTTTTTTATTTTTACTGTTTATTTTGTCCAATTCTTCTTGTAGCAATTTTGTTTTAATTTCAATAAGATTATTGCGTTCAAATCGCAAGTCTTCAATTAAAGTTGTATCAGCATCGGTGTTAATTGCATCTATGAGTTTTGCTATTTTGCTTAATATAGTTTCAAGCTCTAGTACAATTTGTTTACTTTCTTTCATTTCCATTTTTTGTAGCGATCTCGTGTAAATATTATTCATATATTTGTAAATATCGATTACTTTTTTGATACCAGTTTGAAAAAGTTCGTCATCTTGTGTATCACTGTATACAAAAAATTCTATTAGGTTTTTTAAGACAATTAGTCCAAGTTCGGTATTAGTTTTATTTAACATAAATATTCCTTAAATCTTCTTATTTAAATAAATTTTTTACTTTTTATTTTTACTTTGTTTATCAATTAAATACTTGAGTAAATGCTTAATAATTTTAACTATTTCAGCTAATACAGGTTTTAAGAATAAAGCCAAAGGGATTAGTATAAATAACGTAATGATTCCAATAATTATGAGTTTTGTCTCGGCAATATTTGATAAAAAGTCAAATACTGTATTCATATTTTCCTCCATTTTAAATTTAAGTTAGATGTATTTTTTTTAGAAAGAGTAAACCATCAATTTTGTTATGTTTATATGTTAACATATTTTTAACAAAAATTAAATATATGCAAAAATTATGATTTAAGAAGATGAGGAACATCTTGATTTTCATCGTTGTTATATATATAGCTCTTTAGTTTGTACCATCCGTCAAGAAGAGTGATAGTTGTGTTATGTTGTTTCCCGGTGTAGGAATATATAATATTGTATTGTGATGCATTACTATTCTCTGAAAATCTCAAGTAAATTATTTTAGTCATGGTATTATTTGGATATTTATCCCTTGTAAGGGCAAGCATTATTTGAAGATATATATTTTGTTCTTTATAATTTCTTGGAAACCTTAACTCTACTTTTTCGCCTGTTATCTCTATTTTTAATAATTTGTCATAAAATTCTTTTAAAGTATAATAAGCATCGTGTGTAGGTTGTATGTTCCAATATTGAAAATCATTAGGAATTCCTTTTAAATAACGATATTCTATTCCTAATCTATATAGTTGTTTGTTTGTAGGATGAAAAGCAAGAAATTCTAATTCCATGTTAGGATATTTGTATTCTGGCATTTCTGGTATTATAGATTTTAATTTTGACTCTAGTTCGTGATTTTTGAGATAAGAAGTATTGATATTGTTAGTAATGCTTGTAATTTGTTTTATTTGTTCAAGAATTTTGTCTGTCTGGTTTTTTAGGTTGTTTAAATTAGTGATTTCTGCAAAAATTTGTTTTAATTTGTCTATAAATGTTTGAAATCCAATTAATTCAAAATCCTGTCTTTGTGGATTGTAGATTGATATTTTGCTTGAATTTATGTTATCTCCAGCTTGATTTATATTTTGAATCAATATTTCCTTGATTTTTTTTAAAACATCATCAAGTGTAATTTTGTTTGTTTCGTTCTTAAGGCCTATTAGTTTAGATATTGTTTTTATATACATTTCGTCTACATGAGATTCGTATTCAAGTAATTCTTTAGATATTATTTCTCTAATTACTTGTTTAAAATATTCAATACCTCTATAAAAGGTATCTTCTTGAATTTGTATAAGTAAATTTTTATATATAATTGCATAAGTCTCTTCAACAATATCGTCAATGGGAATTAAATCATTTTCATTGACTCTGATTTTTCTGTTAAAATCTTTTATTTGTATGCTTTCTTCTGTATTGTCTTGTTCATTTTCCATATACCCTCCTTGTTATTTTGTTTTTTATGACATGAATTTATTTTATTTCTTTGTTATTAATATCAAAAATTTTAATGGTTCTCCCTGCAGGAATTAGAGATTTTATAAATCCATAAGTTGAATTTTGAAAATCCTTTGGAATATAGTTGGATACAAGTTTTTTAAGTTTGCCTTTATGTTTAATCATAATAGTTTTTAATTTTCCTTTAATTTTACCGGCTATTTTAAATTTAATTGGTGATCTTATATGTTCAAGTAATTTTATGATAATCTCGCCAGGTATATTTGGATTAACATTAATTTCGATTCTTGCATGTAAAAATGCTTTAAATATTAAATGAAAACTTTCATCTGTGCCTATTGATTTTATTGCAAATGTTAATGCTTTGATATAATTGATTAGATCTTTTTTAAGTCCTTTTTTTTAAATGAGATGCATTAAATAGTGATAGCATTAGTAATGCAATGTATCTTGAATTGATACTTTCATCTACATTAATAGAAGCAAAATTCTCAAGTAATTGATTAAGCTCTTTTAATAATTATTTTTTAAAATCAAGTTCGCTTTGTATAATTTTTGCAATCTGTGTATTTTGTAAAAAGTGTGGAATTGTTTTCATTTCTTATTCTCTTTCTATTATGAGCCTTGAATTTTCATCAAAAGAAATAAGTTCGTTTGCTTTAATTTCAATGTCATTGTTGAATTGAAATTCACTTTCTTTGATTTCTGTTATTTTGGTATTTAAATTTTCTTTTGTATGAATACCAATTTTCATTTTTCTAATTCCTTGTAGTAAACTTACAGGACCTAACAAGTCTTGATAGCAAAAAGAGATACCCATATCTTTGTATTTGTTTTGAAATATTTTTTTATAAATTTCTCTTATGTTTTCATCTATTTCTTTGTGGATAGATTCTGTTTCGGTTTTATATAATACTTTTAAATATGCATATTTAATTATTCCCAAGCTAAACTTATATGTTTTTTGTTGTCCGTTTTTATTGAAAAATTCAAGTTTTATTTTTCCTCTAAATGCTGTTCCACATGGAGCAGTATTATATATTGCTTTCCAAATTTGTATTTTTATATCTTGTGTAATGGCTGATAGTGTTCTATATTCTTTCGTAAATATTATGTAAATTTGTATTGTTCCTGCAGAACTTATAATATTTGCGTATTCTATTTGTGGAATTGCTAGTAATGTTTGTTTGACTGCCTTGTAAGTTGAGCTTTTGTATATACTTAGGGAATGTTGTAGTTTTTTGAAATATTTTCCTCCTTCTTTGAGTGTTTCAAATAATTCATTTAATGCTTGAATTATTTCCATGTCAATGGCAGAACTTGGGTAATTGATTATGTCAAAAATGGAATTGTCTTTGATAAGAATATTATATTCTCTCTTTAGTATTTCTTTTTTTATATTTTGTATTTCTTCTATTGATTTTGTAATGATTCCAGTTTCTTTGTCAAATACTATTCTCATAAGTTATATTCCATATTTACAGTATCTCCAGCTAAAAAAAATTGTAATATTATTCTTTTTTTTTATCTTGATATTTAATATGTCTATGTCTAGGGTTTTTAGTGCATTTGCAAAAAAGATTTTAATTTCTTCTTCTTTTTGGTTCTTTAAAAGTTTTATGAAGAAATTAAAATCAAGACCATAATTTTTGTCATAAAGACTGCCAATAGGTGTTTTTAGATATAAAAGCAGTCTTTGTTTTCGCTCATCAAGGCCATCTACTATTTTTAAATCGTTATTAAAAATTATTTTAAATTCATTATCTATTTTAATATCCATTTTTAATTACCTTAGGTTACTGCCTAGGTAATAATTATAACATTTTTAGCAAAAATAATATATTTTTTATTTAAAAAAAATCAATTTATTTAAACATTTTATTTAAACAAATTTAAATATTAATTTAGATTTGGTATAAAAAAGAGACTCTTTACTTTAAAGAGTCTCCAAGGTGAGAAGAATATAAAAATGAGATTCGTTGATATTTTAAATAAAATTTAATTTTCTTGCTTTAATTTCTTCATTTAGAGCACACAATCTTTAAATAAGAAATAATTCTTTTTCTTGTGATGTAAATTGATATCTGTAGTTGTTGACATTTTTTAGTTGAAATTTTCTGTAGTACTTTTCTTTTGTAAGTGCATCACAGAAAAATTTTAAGAGAATAAACGAAGATAATATTATTTCATACACTTTATAACACTTTAACCTTATATAATTGTTTTTATTATATGTCTTGTATTATACATTTTTAATTAATGATCTTCAATAAGAAGAATATAAAAATTGATGGTTTTTTTATATTTTTTATTATTTGGTTTAACTTATAAAGTATAAATTATTTTGATTGAAAACTTATTAATTTTTATATAAAACCAAATTAATGATTTTAATCTAATTGTTAATAATTGATAGTGAGATTTGCTTGTCATAAATTTTAAAAATCATTGGAGCATATCATTGGCACTTTAATTTTCATAATTGCAATTTTGAGTATTTATAGTTAAATAGAATTATAATTTCTTTTAGCAATATGTATAAAAATACATATTGCTAATATAATCACTAGCAAATAGCTAGTGATATTGTTAATATATAAGTTCTAAAAAGAAGTTGCAAAAACTTTAAAAAGGTTGCTAATGATTATAATTTTTAATTTTATTATTGCTTTCACATATTGATTATAAAGCTTACCATTCCTCTTCTCTATTATACTCATCTTGGTAATATTCATTGTTGCTGGAATCTTCTTCATCTAAAGATGAACATGAAAGCATAGTGAGTAACAACATAAATAAATATTTTTTCATCTTTTATCCTCTATTTTGAATTTATACCAAATATCAAGATATATTTAGTACAATTTAAATGCTATCAAAATGTATTATGAAAGTCTAGAGTTTAAAGTTTTTTGTTTAAATATTTATGCCCAATATTTATATGATGAGATAATAAGTAGTATTAAAAAGCATTTTTGTTTTATTATTTATTTTTTTGTGATGTTTAGATTTTGTTTTGTTGACATTGTGGTTTTAAAATAGAAATTATAAATTAACATTGTAAATAATAAAATTAGTGATATGTTTGTAGTATTCTTGTTGGGAAAAATGCGAGGTGAAGAATGCAGAGAAATAATATATTATTAGCTGTTATTTTAATGCTATTTATAGGTTGTGATTTAGATTCTGGTATTGGTTTGTTAAGAGGTGTTCTTGATAAATTGGATGGAAAGTCTATAAGTAGTGATGGAATGATTGATTTTAAGAATGATGATATTAATGTAATTAATGGAAAAGATAAAGGAAATTTAGTAAAAAGAGAAGAGCTTGTACCTAATGTTGAAGGGCTTGTACCTAATGTTGCTGAGGAAAAATATTTGGAGCCAGGTGATATTGATATTAATGATATTGATAATATTGATGTTGATAAAATTAATGATTATACCTACCCTTGGGATAGTAGTCCTAAATCTTTTCGCATTTTGTTTAAAAAATTAGACAAAGCACAGCAAAGAGTTCAGTATGCATATGATATTTGGGATAAAGCTTGTTCTGCAAGGAATGTTGCTTATGAATTTTATAGTAAGGCTCTTGTTGCATTGGGTGAATTTGTTAATGCTAAAGATGAAAATGGTAAAAATGGCATTAGTGATACCGATAATAAACATTTTGAACTTACAAAGGAAGTTGATAGGAAATGGGATGATTATCAAAAAGCTGTTGCAGAGGAAGAGAGGACTCGTGAGGATTGTAAAGAAAGCCGATGATTATTGTTTGAAATTGGAAGCAACTATAGAGGTTTTAATGTCGCTTTTTATGCCTGAAAAACAGAAATCTCAAGATTCTTCTTCAGAACTTCAAAGTGAGCAAAGTGAAGAGTTGAGCGAAGAACAGCCTGAAAGTTAACATTTGTTTAGATGTGATGGTTGATTTTTTGGAATGGTAACCTGTATAGATTATCTATTAGATTATTTATTACTATTCATTGTAAATTTTATAAGTGAATTACCAGGAAATAAGTATTTCCTGGTAATTTGTTAAAAGTAATTTTTCTAAAGATAAAATCAAAATTTAAAGTTCAGTTTATATTTGCATTAATTTAATATAAAAATTTTAATTTATTAAAATTTAATAATATTAATTAAAAGATAATTGTAATCTTTAAAGATAGATATACAATGATAAAAATCAATTTTAAGGGAGTTAAACTTGTGAAATACAAGTAATTCTATGATTATAAAATCAATATTAATTAGTGTTGATATATTGAGTACTTTCGAGTAAATAATTTGTGGGTTAAATTGTTTTTATATAGAATGTTAATTATACTCTCTATTGTGTGGTAATATTGGCATGTGGTAGTGGATTAATTTTAATCTAGAAGGAGATATATTTATGGAAAAGGATTTTTATAATTCAGTTTTGTTTTTATTGTTACTTACAGATATGAGTTGTGGTTTAAGTACTTCTACAAGTAGTTCTAAATTCCCCGATGAAAAATTGCCTTTAAAAAAGTTTACTAGTGAGAATGTAGATGCTGCGAAACCAGGTTTTAATAGTCAAGATTTAGAATCAAAATTTGATTTGAAAGAAAGAAGAGTGGAAGCAGGGGGAAGGCAAGGAGGGATACGAGAAGAGAAACCAGAAGAGATTGAGTCAATTAAAAATTTTTATTCAGCTCTTATGTATAATGATAAGGTAGTATTTCATTCTGTGCAAAAAATGGCCAGTGGTTTTGAGGGTTATAGTGATAGTGAGGAATATAAAGATGATCAACCTAGATTTTATCGTGTATGGGGTAATTTGGGTATTAATAAACTTTCACATATTATGTCAGAATATTCTCGTCTTAATAAGAAAAGAAGTGACATTCAATGGATGATGATGAATTTTGATATTAGAAAGATAAAAGAACATTTTAATAATAAGTTAAATGATTGCGATCGTAATTATGCATTAGAATTTAGAGGTGCTTTTCAAAAAGATGATTTTAATACAATCTATGATGGTATTGTTTCTGTGATGAAGGCTTATGAGGAGAATTTAGATGTTTTTGAGAGTGATTATGAACGTCTTAGAATTTTTAAACGTATACATTCTGGTTTTTCTGTAAAATTACGTTCATCTTTTGATTATATAAGCAATGAGTTAACTGACTTTAATGTTGAAGATGAGTCACAATCTAAGATGTATTTTTATTATGACTTTTGTGTTTTGTTTGGAGATGAGACTGGTAATAATCGCTATTTGCAATTTGTTGAAAAATTTGAGCCGATTTTTGAATTAATGTCGTCACTTCGAGAAGAAATTAAGTTTGAGATTGAAGATGATGCTGTAGTAAGTCAATTTACTGAAGTTTTTAATGAGCTTGAAGATAGGTTTAAATTATATTTAAAAGAAGTGTTTCCTAGGATTGTTTCTGATGATATGTCTTTTGAAGGTTTGGATAGTTATGAAACCGATTTTGAAAATTTGAAAGCAAGGGTAATGGACTATTGAGTTGTAACATTAATATTTAGATATTAATGGATTTTGGATATTAAATTATCATGCAATAAAAGATAGTTTAAAATATTCAATAAGAAAATTTGAGGATTGTTTGATTTTGTCAAAAAATTAAAAAGAATACTCCACCTATAATTTCTATGAAATTTAGGTGGAGATGAATTTGTAACGTAAGTTAAAATATAATATAATAATTTTAAAAAATAATGAGTGTTAATAAAGCTTATAAGTACAGAATATATCCCAACGCCAATCAAAAGAAATATTTTTCAAAAGTATTTGCATGTGTAAGATTTTTGTATAACAAAATGTTAAGTGATAAGAAAGATTATTATGAAAAAAATAAACAAAGTCTTATTACTTATCCAAGCAAATATAAAGAAGAATTTCCATTCTTAAAGGAAGTTGATAGTTTGGCTCTTTGTAGCGCATGGATTGACTTAAATTCTGCGTATAGTAATTTTTTTAGGGAAATTAAAAAAGGAAATAGAACTCAAGGATTTCCTAAATATAAAAGTAAGAAAAATAGGCAAACTTTTAGAACTAATAATCAAAAAAACTCAATAAGAATAGAAAATGATTATATAAAGCTACCTAAAATAGGATTTGTAAAATTAGCTCTACATAGGAAAATTAAAAGCAATGAACTTATTAAAAATGTAGTAGTAGAAAAAGATACTGATGATAAATATTATATTTCAGTAGCAGTTGAGTGCTTAGATGTTAAAAATAACGATAAAACTAAATGCAATAAAAAAGAGATAGTTGGTATTGATATGAGCATGAGGCATTTTTTAGTAAGTAGTGAAGGTGAGAAAATCAATCATCCCAAATATTTACTAAAAAATGAACGCAAACTTAAGAAATGCCAAATAAAACTATCAAAAAAACAAAAGGGCTCTAGGAATAGAGCTAAATCTAGATTAAGAGTTGCCAAGTTGCATAGGAAAATTTAAAATCAAAGAAAAGATTTTTTACATAAATTATCTTATTATTTTGTAGCTAATTATAAAAATATAGCAATAGAAAACTTATCAATTAAAGGCATGCAAAAAGGAATGTTTGGCAAAAGTGTTAATGATTTAGGATGGCATGAGTTTGTAAAACAATTATCATATAAATCAGAGTGGTGCGGAGTCTATTTGCATAAAGTTGATAGATATTTTCCATCAAGCAAGCTATGCAACAATTGTAGTATTAAAAATACAACTCTAAAATTAAGTGATATTAGGTGGACTTGTAGCGGTTGTAATATTTTGCACGATAGAGATATAAATGCAGCTCTAAATCTTAAAGCTTATTATTATAAGGAAATAAAAACTAAGGCAGGAACTGCCTGAAGTAAAGCTTGTGGACCATGCTCTAGTGGATGACCGTTCTTATAGAACCTAAAAAGCTATCATGGGATGAAACAAGAAGCTATTTCTATAATCTTTGATTTAGAAATAGCAGTTCACAGAGGAATATTTAGTGGTTAAAGGAAGAGGTTTTATTTTATTATTATTTTTAATATTAATAATAGGTTGTAATTTTAAATCTATCAAAAATAGTGAAATGTATAAACAAGGTTTGTCCAAGAAGATTTCTTTTGAAGATAGAATAGGTTTTGTAAATTTTATTTTTGATGATTTAAATGAATTTAAAATATCTAGTGAAAATCAGGAATTTGTTATGTGTTTGGAGAGAGTTGTAGGAGATCCTGATATAATGGTTTCTAAGACAGATAGAACATATACAAAAGATGAATTTTATCATTTATTAAAAAATATGAATAGAGATGATATTGACAAAATTATGGAATTTAATGTGATTTATAAGGATTTAAAGAAAGTTGAAAAAATGATTTTTGATCTTAAATGGTATAAGTTAAGATATAATTTGAATTTTAATTTTCAAAATTATAAAAATATTTATTTTTTATCTTTAAAGAGAATCTTTGGTATGTTTAGTGCTGGTAAAAATATAATTCATCCTAATGATATGCTTGAGCATCATTCTTTGATTTTGAATAAATTTGTTAAAGATGTAGAGAATATTAAAGTTTTTGATTCTTGTTTTATAGAGTTGTGTGATAATGAGAAAAGAGTTATTTATTATATGTGTAATCTTATGAGCAATATGAGTCTTGCTTTTGATAAGCCTGTTTTACATTGTGGTTATGAGTTTTATTCAATGTTAGGAAACTTTGGTAGTAATGGGATTAAAAATATAATAAAAATCCATTTAGATATTATTGGCAAGATATTTGAAATTGAAAAATTATATTCTGATTATCTTTATGATAACATTATGGATCAAAAGGAGACATTTGCTTTTCGAAATGCAAAATATTCTTTGCGTAGAACATTTAATACCATGAAAACTACATATGATTTATCTTTAAAGATTATTTTTAATAATAAAGACATTAATGCCATATATAATAGTCTTGTAAATTTTAATATTGTTGCTTTCAGTCATTTAGATCAACTTAAAGCTGATATTTTTGTTTTTATTGATAATTTTAAATTACAATTTGATATAAAATAGATCAAAATTAATTTGAGGATTCAATTTTGGGCTGCAGATTTTTATCTAAGCTCTTTATTTATTTTGAAGTATTGGTTATAAATGTATTAATATTAATTGATATTAATAGCTTATTTAAGTTAATATTATGTTATTTGAAAAGGAGATATTTAGTGTTTAGAGTAAGAAAAGGTTTCTTGTTGTTTTTTTTATTTATCGTTGTTATAAGTTGTGATTTAGAATCCACAGAAAGTATTGATAAATCAAAACATTTTGGCAAAATGAAAAGTGTTAAAAGAGTGGAAACTATTGATAAAGTAAAACATTTTGCTAGAGTGGGACGTTTTGATAATGTAGAACATTTTGATAAAGTAAAACAAGATATTGAGTCAAGTGTGTCTTCTGTAAAACTTTCTGCTAATGGCAAAGTTGATGGTTTAGATTGAAATTTGCCACTTGTCAAGCTTTTAAGTGAATTTGGAATGTCTTCAGGTGATAAAGAGTTTATAAAGTTTATTTTGCATCTAGAGAGTATTATGACTTCTTCTAATATAGAGATTTCTGAATATAATGAGACATATACAAAAGATGAATTTTATAATCTCTTAAAAAATTTGGGTGCTGATAATATTCGCAAATTGTCAGTATTTATTGAAGTTTGGAAAGCTTACAACGAAATGATATCTTATTTTAGAGTTGTTAATCCAAAGATTAAGTTTGATGATGTACTGTTTGAATTAAAATCCAATTTTTGTGTTGCAGTTTTTAGTTATTTTCAATTTTTAAAGAGAAGTTTCAATGAATTTGTTGTTGTTAAAGATAAAGATAAGGTTTTTAGTCCTAATTTAATTGTAGCGTATATTTATGAACTGAGTAGTGTTTCAGTAGAGATTTTGTATATTAGAGCTTTTGATCGTTGTTATGACAAACTGTGCGAAGATGATAGAGATGCAATTCTTTGTGTTAGAGATTTACTGGTACAAGATATGCTAATGGATCCTCCTAGTGTTTTTAATGTTAAAGATTATAAGATATATGATGATTATGAATTTTATCGTATATTAGGTAAGCTTGGTGCTGATAGGATGGTGAAAGTGGCAGGGATTTTTGCAGATTTAAATAAAAAAATGGACTTGCTATTTGATTCAATTAATGCTTTTGATGGTTATATAGCCGCAGAGAAAGATGATAAGAGGAAAGAGAATTTTCGAAATGCTAAAAGTGAGTTTTTGTATTCATTTCATCGTGATGTAAAATTAGTATATTTTTTTAATATTAAAAGTGTGTTTAATTCTGATGATATTGATGATATATATTCTAGTATTATGAAACTTTCTACCTCTTTTAGTATTTATATGGAAGGATTTGAAGATAGGATATGGTATTTTCTTAGAGATATGGGTATTGTATAGAGAATATTTATATTTGACTTAATTTAATTTGGATTTAAGTTGTTATTCAAGATAGAGATTAAGTATTTAATTTTTATTATGAGAGGAGATATTTAATGGTTAGAGTTGGTAAATGTATTTTTTATTTGTAGTTGTTATAGGTTGTAATATTAAAATCTACAAAAGATAGTGGTTTGGTACTAAATCGGAATTTGATTAGTTAGGTAAAATAGATTTTAGTTGATTTTAGTTAATAAAAATGATAATTAAGCCTTAGATTATTATGATTTAAGGCTTAATTTTTATTTATCGATAAATTATTTGTAATAAATAATTGTAAATTATATTGTTTGATTAGAATAGTTGTTGCTAATTATGTATAAATTTTAATGAATTAGCGTTATATTCAGTATAATACAATATAATAATAATTCACCAGTGCTTTTTATTATACTTTATTTTCTTTATATTTCATTAGTTATTTACCTTAAAATGTAATAAATAATTTCAATCTAAAATAGATATTAAGTTGTATTAAATTTAAAATTATATAATAATATTGTTATTATATAATTTTAATTATCATATAATATTTAAAATGATATAATAATTTATCATAAATTAAATAGTAATTGTACTAAATTTAAATAAATATATTTGAGGAGATATTTTGATGGTTAAAGGAAAGAAATTTAATTTATTATTGATATTGTTTGTTAATGCCATGATTATATTGATATTAATAATAGGTTGTAATTTAAAATCTCCACGACATGATGTTGTGCTTTACAAAAAATCACTTGAAGAAGTATTTGTGGACAAAGAGTTTGAAGAAGTAGACATTCCTTTGCAAACAGGTGTTGATTTTGCTTTGTATGATAAGCAACTCAATGAGCTCTTAAATACGTTTGAAATGGATGAATCGGAAAAGGAATTTGTTTTTTTGATAAAAGGAGCTGTAACTAATTCTGATATGACTTCTGACACTAACAAGACATGGAGTCAAGATGATTTTCGTGATATTTTGAAAAATTTGGGAGTAGTAAATGTTCGAAAATTAATAGGACCCAAGTCAAATTTTAGTGCTTTCTCTAGAGTTAGAGCAGCTATTAAGTCTGTAAAGAGTGTTTATGCTTTAGAAAAATTACGATCTCAGTTGGATAATTATAAGCGTCTCTATTTTATTGATTTGAGAAAAGCTTTTAATGCATTTGTTGATGATAATGAAATATACAATGGTAGTATAGTTGGTGATCATACTTTTAATTTTGATACCCTTTATAAGGAAGCCAGATATATTTTAATTTTTGAATCTTGTTATGAGAAATTGCCTAGTGAGAGGCAAAAAATGATTGATGATATGCGTAAAATACTAACTGATGCTGATATTGGTCGTACTGAGGGTTATAGGACATATGATAATTATGAATTTGATGTTTTATTTGGAAAATTGGGTAACACTACAATTAAAGATATTGTAGAAATATTTTTGAAAAATTTACAAATAATTGAAACTGCTCAAATTAACATTGACCTTATTCATATGTCAGATAGAAGAGGCATTTTACAACAAAAGTTGAATGCTTATAAATCTAATTATTATTTAACTATTAAAAAGGTATTTAATTCGGATATTGTTGATGATATTTATTCTAAATTTAAATCTATGTCTATTACTGAGCTTGATTCTAATTCTAATGTTGCAGTATATGATTTGTTTAATTCAGTTAGTAACTATGCTTTTTATATTAATGCCTACAGGTTTGTGTATAACATGTGTAAACCTCAGTATCGTAATGCCATTGATTATCTGAAAGGTATATTAACTCAGTCAAATGGTATTGATTCTTATAAAAGATATGAAGTTTATGAGTTTGAAGCTTTATTTGGTAATGCAAACTTTGATTTTCAATCTTTTTTAGATGCTCATATAGATACTTTGAAAGAGAGAGATGAAACTGGGGAGTTGATTGAGGGTATTAGAGATATATATCTAAAAAAGAGGCAGTACAGAAAGATTTTGATGTTCTTGTGAGAAATTATCCAAAATACTTGCGAGGGTTATTTCATAACTTTGATCCCATCTTTGTTCTTGTTAATAATATAAATCATGACTATGCAGAACGTTTTGTCAATTTGAAATCTAATATTACGCATTTGGAATTTGTAAAAAAAATGCAAGAAAAATTATCAGTAAAGGAACATGAGATGTTTATGGAAATTTCAGCTATAATTACTAATCTTCATATTGGTGTTACTGAAGGTTATAAAACATATAAAGATTATGAGGTTTATAGTTTATTTGGTGATGATCGTTTTGAGATTGTTAAATCTATAAATATGCATTTGCAGTTTAGTGATTTACAAAAAGAAGTTGAAATAGAAATTAATAAAATTGATAATGAAGATCAAAAGCAGTATTTTAAAGGGCAGTTTGATAAGCTTGTATTAGAGTATAAAGTTCATTTAAAGGGGTTGTTTCATATGATTAATGCTGATAATATACATACCCCCTGTACTTAAAATTGATAATTCATTTGTAAGTAGACTTAATAATATGCTAGATAGAATTAAAAGGATGTTTCCCTCCAAATTAATATAAATTTATTCATTTTTAGATGGTATTAAGCCTTGGATTAGTATAATCCAAGGCTTTTTTTAGTTAATTTCTTAAAAAATTTAATTATTAGAGCTTATAAATTTTGTTTTGGCTATAAAAGATTTATATTGGTTAATTAATATTATTTATTATTTGATATTTTTTTATTAATTTAATTTTTATTGCTTTAATTTTTAAGAAAAAGGAGATTTGAATAATGAATGAGAAAAAAAGTTGTGATGTATTGTTTTTATTATTATTATTATTTGGGGGTTGTGGAGTAGATACTCAAAAAAAGCAAGGTTTGGCAACTGATAGTGGGGTATATATTCCTAGTAAAGTTGTTGCAAAACAACCGGATACTAATTTTACATCCTTAACTAGATTTGAGCAATCAGTAGCTTCCCCGACAACAGAAAATAGGGAGCACAAACCTGTGAATTATGAAGGAAGAGAAGAAGATTTGAAACCCGATGATTCTGAGGCTTCTGGAATAACATGTGACGATAGTTCAATTTCTACATTAAAAGATAAAGTTGTAGAAGTTGAAGAATCTCCAGAAAAAGAGGAAGCAAGGTTTTTTTCTTTGATCAATAGATTTGGTTTGTCTGATGATGAGAAAATGTTTATTGGAATTATAAAAAAATTTGTAACCGATGTTAATGTTGGATTAAATATGGGTTATAAAACATATAGTAATAGTGAATTTTATAATTTGTTGGAAAAGCTGGGTGCAACTTTTGTGAAAAGGATTGTTAAATCCTTAAAACCAACTTTTATTGTATTAAATAATGCTCAGATTGCTTTTGATAAGCTTAAAGAGAGGAATAAAAATCATTTTCAAATGACTTTTAATATGGCATATAATGGATTTGCAAGGGATTTGAAGAGTATGTTTAATAAGCCTTGTTTTGCAGATATATATAATAGTTCTTTGCAGTATAATAATCCTTATAGTGTTCAATTTATTTCTCTTAAAAGGCATTTTGATTATATGAATGGTGATGAGAAATGATAAGATGATATTTATAATTATGATGCATAGCATAAATTAAAATATTTAAGATACATTATTATATTATGATATAATAAAGTTTGAATTTAACTTGGAGATGTTTAATGGTTAGGGGAAAAGATTTTTTTTTATTGTTATTACTAGTGTTAATGGTAATAGATTGTAATTTAAAATCTCCAAAAGTTTTGAATTCTGAAATACCATCAAATATGGGCTTTGTGTCTAGAAAATCATTGGAACAAAATAGTTTATTTAATACGTTTGAAGACTTTTTGGAAAATAGTGTTGAGATTAGAGATATTGATGTTAATAAGTTACTTAATAAATTTAAAATTTCAGATGAAGGCAAAGAATTAGTTTCGTATATAAAAAAAATATTGTGTGATCCTGATGTTGTAGATAATAAAAGTGATTATAAGATATATACAAAATCTGAATTTTGTAATTTGTTAAATAATTTGGGGTCTGATGGGGTTTATGAATTAAGGAAGCATTTATGGTGGTCTTATAGTTTGTTAAAAAAAGCAGAGGCAGCTGTTAAAGGTATTAATAACAATGTAAAAAGAGCAGAATTATAATTGAAATTAGATCTTAACAAAAATGCTTATCATTTAGATTTAGGAAAAATATTTAGTGAATCAAATATTGGCGATATATATGACAACATTGTCAATTATGAAAATCGTTTTGTTAAGAGTTTTGTTGATATTCAACAAAGTGCATTGGGGATGATTGATTCCGAAAATCCTGATGTAAATCCTGATGTAAATCCTGATGTAAATCCTGATGTAAATCCTGATGTAAATCCTGATGTAAATCCTGATGTAAATCCTGATGTAAATCCTGATGTAAAATCTTTTGTAAAACTTGCAGAGGGGCTTTCTGTTGATGAACAGAAGGCAATTAAGTATATCAAACAAATAATAGTTGATTCTAATACTAGTGCATGTCAATTTTGTATTGAATATAGTGATGATGGTTTTGATGCTTTGCTAGGCAATTGGACTTTCAGTCAAATTCAGAGACTTGCAAGAATGTGTTTAAAATATCTTGAAATGAGAGATGATATTGAATATAAAATTAATAATCTTGATAAGATAGAAGAAATAGAAGCTACTAAAGAGGTGCAAGATAGAATAAAATCGGTTTTAACTTTATTAAAGGATTCTTTTATTTTTTCTTGGTCTATTTTTAAGGATAAGTATCCACAATATTTACAAAGTTTATTTAGTAAGTCTACTGCTGCTGAAGTTTATGAGAGTATTCCATCTCTCGATTTTCTTTTTGATCCTAAGTTTACAAAAGATTTTTTAATTTTTAATTATGTAATGAATTATTATTATAATGCTATGCAGGACTTTCCAGTTATATATAATAAGTTGTCTGATTCAGAAAAAAAAGAAGTTGAGGATATGAGATTAAAAGTAGTTGATTCTTCTGTTAATAATTTATCATCTGAAAATACTGTTGTTGATTATGAATTTTATTCTTTATTAGGTGATGGTAGATTTTTTCTTCCAGCACTTTATGCTCATATTAAAGTTATGAAGATTATTAGAGAGAAAGATGATTTTGTAGATATGATTAACATTGAGCTTAAAGATTTTGATATGTTATCAATAATAAGTGATGATTTTGATAAGTTTGTACTTAATTATCCTGCATATTTGAAACAATTGTTTTTGCGATTAAAAAAAGATAGTAAAAATTTTTTTGACTTTACTGATAGTAATTTGTATCAACATGATTATAAGAATGAATTTGAGAAAATTATGAATAAAATTGGGGAAATTTATAATATTAAAAAGGCTTAGGAATTGAAAAAATCTGGATCATGATTTGTAGTGAACAATAAAAATTAGTTAATATTTGATATAAATGTAAAAGGAGATATTTATGTTTGGGGAAAAAATTTGTGTTTTATTAGTATCATTGGTATTAATAATAAGTTGTAATTTAAAATCTTCGGATCTTGCTAAAGATGGTAAGGGATTGGAAAATTCTTTTGGTAAATCTGTTGTTGTTGGTCCTTTATATGAAGTTAATAGGTTTGTAGATGAGCCTTTTAGTCCAAGAGTGGAATATGATACACCAGCTGTAAGAAAGGGTGTTGAAGAAATGGGTATGGGTATAGATATTGGTGATATGGATGTTGAGCTTGATAATTTGCTTACTAGACTTAATATACAAAAAGAAGATAGAGATGTATTTGTTTATCTAAAAAAAGTATTATGTGATCCTACTATTACGGATGATCAAGGTGTTTATAAGACATATACAGTTTCTGAGTTTCATGATTTGTTGGATAGTTGGGGAGCAGGGCAAGTTTCAGTTATTAGGTCAAAGTTAATTAGAGTTTTTACTTCATTAAAAGCATTACGGGTATTGATTGGTGATTGTAGGAACAATATTCTTAAGCAAGGTTTATTGAATAGATTGATGTTTGTAAAGAAAGAGTATGAACGTTATCTTAAGAAAGTATTTGATAGTTCTGATTTTTCGATTATTAAAGTTTCTCTTGAGTATCACAATCCTTATTATGGAAAATTCGGACTTATTGAAATTGATGCATCAAATTTTAAAGATTTAACAGATGTGAGAGATCGTTATTCGGCATTTGTTGATGATGACCAAAAAAGAATTCAAGAGATAAGAAACATATTAACTTCTGCTAATATTGCTAGAGGTCAAAATTTGAAGACATATAGTGATGATGAGTTTGATATTTTATTTAGTAGTTGGAGTAATTATCAACTTAAAAGAGTTGTTAGAATGCATTTGGGATATATGAGAAGGGCAAGAGATGTTAAAGTTCAAATTGGTTATTTTGATGATATGAAAAATATAGATATCAGAACAGAGTTAAAATATAGACTAGTTACGAGTTTGACAACATGGAAGCTAAAATTAGAAGATACATTGTCTCAAAAAGACAGCGGTTATCCAGAGTATTTAAAACAAATATTTAACAAGTCTACTGCTGTTGAAATTTATGACAATATTCCATTTTCTTCAAAGTATGATATTAATGATTATAACTTTTATTTTCCTTTTAATGATGCATATTTTTTGGATATTGATAGATATTATTCTATTCGTAACGAATTTATTTCCAAGTATAATAAATTATCTTATGCAGAAAAAGTAGCAGTTGAATTTATAAGAAACATAGTATTTAATGCTAATATTGCTGCCGATAAGGGTTATAAAACATATACAGATGATTATAAATTTTATCTTATCTTTGCAAGCAGTGATTATTATTTTTCAGAACTAGTACAGCGTCAATTGAACTTTGCTACTTGTCAATCTTATATTGAAGAGTATATTAATGAGATTAAGGAAAACCCTGTTAGAAAGAACAAACTTTTACAAAAGAGAGATGAGCTAGTAAAAAAATATCATGTTAGTTTGAAAAAATTCTTTCATGGTGTTAATGAGGCTACTTTTGAATTTGATGATTCTTCACGGAAAAATTATAGTGAAGTATGGGACATTCAACTTGATTTTGAAAGCTTTTTTGATAATATTGCTGTTGAAGGTTTGTAATTGAGAGATATTTTATAGTTTCCATTTAATAAATCAGAATGATTAAATAAAGCTTTCAAGGTGTTCTTGAGGCTTTATTTTTTATTATACATTATTTGTAATTTGTATAAAAATATATTTACTTTATAAGTAAATAGTTTAATTATTATTAAACTCTTTTTTAATTAATTGATATTAATAATGGTTATTAATATAATTTCTGTTATAATATGGTTTGTACTATATTTATAATATTGTTAATTTAACAAGAATTTAGGTATAGGTAACAACTATTAAGTAAAAAATATAAAAAATATATTTAAATTGTAAGAGGAGATATTTAGTGATTAGGCAAGTATTTTATGCTTTATTGTTATTATTAGTATTGATAATGAATTGTAACTTAACATCTAAAGATGTTTCTGATTTTGATGGTACTTCACTTGTTGTGAATTCTTTGATTGATCAAACATTAGACAAAGGAAGTAGATTATTAGAAAAGTATGAAGAGGGTGGTATTGATTCTATAGACCTTGAACTTTATGAGTTACTTGATTTATTTGGGGTGTCAAAAAATGGCAAAATGTTAATTTTTTATATAAAAGAAGCATTGTGTGATTCTGATATTGTAGATGCGCAGGGTCAGTGTGAGATATATGACTATATTCAGTTTTATGAGTTATTAAATAATTTGGGAGCAGATAAAATCATTGAAATTGTGAACCATTTGCTTGGAACTTTTAATGCATTGAGAGAAGCTGAACTTGCTATTAGTAAAGTTAGTGATGGAGATTTAAAGAGAGAAATGCAAATTAGATTTGATCTTAAAAATAAAGCTTATAAATTAGATCTAAAAAAAGTATTTAGTGCATCTGTTCTTGATGAGCTATATAATCAAATTATCAGTTATGATAGTTCTTATATTGATGATTTTATTAATATGAAAATTGATGCATTAAGCAAGTATTCTAGGAACTGAGCATCCAATAAATTATTATTTAACCCTTTCTGATAATGTGTAGAAAGGGTTTGATTATATAAAATCCGTAGTAATTGATCCTGAAATTGTTAAGACTTAAGGTTGTAAGACATATAGTGATGATGAATTTGATGTTCTTTTTATTATTATATTGATTTTAAGGACTTCGTATATAGGATTATGCGAAACTGTTAAAAACATTTATTATAACTTGTTATATATAATAACTATCATTAGATGAATTTGTTTCTTGATAAGTTGTGTATTTTATCTGTTTATGTATTTGAATTTTTAATTCAAGTGATATGTCAAATATAAGATAAGTACAATTGACATTTGAGCTTAGTAGTTTAATTTATATTTGATATTGAGTGATCTTGATGATATGATTTATAAAAAGGGAGAATTTATGATGAAATTAGGTATGAGGATATGTGCAACATATTGTGTATTGAGTGTATTGTTTTTTAGTTGCAGGCAATCACGTTTTACAGAAAGTGGTATTCGAACATTATCAAAATTAAAATATAATCAAAAACCAAGAGTTATTATAGGTAAAACATCAGCAGCTTTATTGGGTGCTACTTTACTATTAGGTGGTTCTTCTGAGGAAGTCTCTAGACCATCGGGTAGTTTAGAAGAAGGTGTTTTAGACACAAGAAATAAACCACAAGATTTGTTGGGTGTTATTCAACCAGCAGTTCCTGCAGCAGAAGAAGTTGTTATTCAACCAGCAGTTCCTGAGGTAGCAGAAGGTATTATTCAACCAGAAGTTCCTGCAGCAGAAGAAGTTGTTCAACCAGAAGAGACACATGTAAAAAAACGTGTAAAAAAATATTATGAACAAGACGGGAAATATGAGAATAAATTTGATTTTACTATTGTTGATCGGGAGGAATTTGTATATGAGGAATTAAAAACACGGGAAGATGCTTTGAAAAAATTTAAAGACATAAAATCGCTTTTTCATGAATTTTATTACAATAAAGATTTTGATTCTAAACCTTATAATTATGGCATGTCTTTTCCCAATTTAGTTTTTTCTGAGATTTTTTCTTATAAACCCTAATCTATTTAATCTTCGTCATCCAATTAGATATGTTTATTTGGCTTTGTGGTATAATGGTGATAGGATGTATTGGTTGGCATTGGCGGCACATAAAATATATAGTGTTTATAAAGAATCAAAGTATCATAAATATTATGAATATAAAGAAGCTTGTAAAAAATTTGTAGATAGATTATCGGATATGACAACCGGTAGTTATTATTATTTAAATTTTAATCATGATTTGCCTTATAGCAATGGTAGTAAGATAGATAAAAAAAATTTTGAAACTAAAGCAACACTTGAGGATTTGAGCGAATTAAATAAGCATTTTGTGCAATATATGAACAAAATGAAGAATGTTGTAAGTGTTGTGACCTCTAATGTGTATGAGGTAATTCAGAGTGTACATGAGGGAGATGAAATTACAGCAGAAGATTTTTATAAGATTTTTGATAAAATGAATAATGATGCAGATATTCAAAAGGGAATAGATATTGTGATAAAAGATAAAGAGAAAATGATGGCAATATTTAGGGAAATAGTTAATAGAGTGAGGCTTGATTAGTAAATAAAAAATTTTATTGTAAATATATTTTAGGATATTTAAATAATTAACTTTGATAACAAAATTTAAATTTTAATTATATGATATACTTATTTAATGAAAAGTACATTCTTTCATTTAGTTTTGAATAATTCTGCATTGATACTTGTAGATATTCAAAATGATTTTTTGCAATCAGGAGCACTTCCTGTTCCTGATGGTAGGGATATTATTCCTTTAGTAAATAAACTTCAAAATTGTTTTAAGCATGTTATTGCAACTAAGGATTGGCATCCTGAGAATCATATAAGTTTTTTAAGTGAAACTAATATTAATGGTTGGCCTAAACATTGTGTTCAAAATACATGGGGAGCAGCATTTCCAAAAGATTTAGACGTTGAAAAAATCAAAGCTATTTTTTTAAAAGGACAGGATCAAAATTATGATAGTTATAGTGGATTTTATGATGATTGTAATAAAAAGAATCCTACGGGGCTTTTAAAATATCTTAAGAACAATGAAATTTGTGTGGTGTTTATAGCTGGTTTGGCATTGGATTTTTGTGTAAAGGAAACTCTTATTGACGCTCATAATTTGGGATTTAAAACTTATTTGATAATTGATGCTACAAAAAGCATTTCTGATTTTCCTGAATTGATAATTATAGAGCTTAAGAAGCTTGGAATATTGACCTGTTTTTCAAAAGATATTTTGATTAATTGTGATTTATGATGATTTTAAAGAATAGTATTTTTACATTTTATTTTTATGTTTAAATTTAGTTTTTTGCAATCTTATAAATTCAATTATGGGTAACAGATTTTTATTTTGAGTTTTATATGTTAAATGCTATATCATTGATACTAATGATTATAAAAGTTGATTAGTATTGAGGTTTTAAAAATTAGAATTTTGTAGTATAATAGAAGGCTGTTATTTATGAGTGTAATGATAAATATTATGAGTATTATTATTTGCTCGGTCATTACTTTTACTAGTTGTAGTGTAGACGAGAAAAATAATCTAAGTATCCAATTTCCTGAGGATGATTTGGATGAGGTGCTTCATGATGATGATTCTGAGCAAAATCAAATTCAGCAAGACGGTGATATTTGGAAACATCTTAATGATTCTCAGGAACAAGTGGAGAAAGGGAGTGTTGCTCAAAGAAATGATTATGAGATAATTAAAGAAAAGGTTTTAGAGGGATCCGCAAATGGACAACAATTTGTAATAGAAAATGTTTTGGAAGTTGAAAAATTAGATGATTATTTATTGAATAATTCATTTTATTCTGTGCAAGGTATTGTAGATCATATAGCTGAGAGAATTGTTGTTGAGAAAATGTCTGAGCATAGTGATATATTGTCAACAATGTCTCAAAAAGATCTATTAAAAGTTTATAAAATAATATTTAAAACCAATTTAAATGATGGACAAAAAGAAGCATTAGAATTTTTGGAAAAAGCTTTAGATAGTAAGATTGATAAGTTAGATAAAATTTTTGTTTTAGATGAAGATGAAATTAAAAATATGCTTGATATAATAAGTAATAATTTAAATATTATAAGGGAATTTGAATCTTCCAATGAGTTTATCTTTGATTCTGATGTTTTAGATGTTGTAGAAGTAGTAGAATTTAAGAGTGATGATGTAAGGGTAGAGTATGCGGAAGTAAAGAGTGATTTGAAAGGAGAAATTGAGCCTTCACTGGATGATTATTTATTTGTTATAAATGCTTATTTTAATGATTATGATGATATTAAAGTTATTGTAGATAATGTCAATTCTATTAAAATTTTATCACCTTAGTTTTGTTTTTATGTTAAAAATATTTGTATATGTGTTTTGAAATTTTTAGTATGAAAGCAAATTAGTTTTATGATTTATATATTTTGTATTAAGATGTATAATATTTATGTATTATGTATTAGTAAATTAATCATTTGTTTTATTCTTACTTGTTGAAAGGTTAGATTATATGAAAGAAGTTAAAGAAATTAAATTTCCTAAGAGAAAAAACTTGAAGGCCGAAGAGATGGATATTGAAGATTTTATTGCTCAAGTTGACTATACTACTATGCAGTTAGATAGAGAGTTTCGAGAGTTTCAAAGACAATATGGTTCAGATAAAAGTCTTGATGATTGGATGGTGCATATGGAGCAGGAAAATCAGATTCAAAATAAAAAAATTCAAGAAACATCTGAGACTTTAAGTTCACGTTTTGCAAAAAAACTTAATGGTGTTATTGGTAAAGATTAGGAATTTTCTTTATTGTTATTTAATTTATTTAGATTTTAAGCACCATACAGATTTTGTAAAATTTGGTTTGAATTTGTGATATAAAGATTTAATGTTGGAGTGTTATAGGTCATGTTAAGATATGATTTACAGCATTTCAGCATTAAAGGTAATTTAGTAAGCCATTGTATACCTTATTTAAATTAAGGGAGTAGGTTTTACGTTTGATTATGAAATTTTTGTTAGTTTGTATTATTATTGATGATATGTTTTTAGTTTTTTAATTCAGATGGGAGGTTTGTTGTGAGAATTATTATAAAAAATGTTATTTTGATTTATTTATTTGTTATATTTAGTTGTAGTCATAATTTATTTATAAAACCAAAATCTGGGCTTGTGAAAGATTATGCTTCAGTAATGGTGGGTGATAAAAAGTATTATTATATGGAAGAATTTCCTATTAATTTTGATTTGGTATTTAAGTTTGTGGATAATGAGCATAAATAACAATACCTGATTTTTTGTTAATGTAATAAAATTATTTTTATGAAAATTGTAGACTAAATGATTATTAAAGGAATTTTATAGTGAGTAATAATGCAGTAGTTATCTTGGATTTTGGTTCTCAGTATAGTCAACTTATTGCAAGAAAAATTAGAGAGATGGGTGTATATACAATAATAGTTACATATTCTCTTTCTGCTAAAGAAATTAAGGATATGAATCCTGTAGGGTTAATTTTAAGTGGCGGTCCTGCTTCTGTATATTTGGATGAAGCACCTGGTGTTGATATTGAGATTTTTGATTTGGGTATTCCTATTTTGGGGATATGTTATGGTATGCAATTGATTATTAAGGTATTTGAAGGTGTGATTTCTAAGTGTGATAAGCAGGAATTTGGACATACTGAATTATTTATTGATGATAATAAAGCCGATTTATTTTTAGAGCTTCCAAGTAAATTTGAAGTGATGATGAGCCATGGAGATAATATAGAAAAAATACCAGAGGGTTTTAAGCAAATTGCTTATACTAAGATTTGTGTTGGAGCTGTATTTAATTTAGAGAAAAGAATTTATGGTGTACAATTTCATCCGGAAGTAAGTTGTTGTGATATTGGTAATCAAATATTTATGAATTTTGTTTTTAAAATTTGTAAAGCACAGACAAATTGGGATTTAAGTAATAGTATAGAAGATTTAGTAAAAGGTATAAGACATGAGGTAGGTGATAGTAAGGTAATTTTGGGACTCTCTGGAGGAATAGATTCTTTGGTGTGTGCTTTGCTGATTAATAAGGCAATAAAAGATAATTTGATATGTGTATTTGTTGATACTGGCTTTTTAAGGAAAAATGAAGCCAATGGGATATTGGAATTTAATAAGAAGTATAATTTGAATATAAAACATATTGATTCTTCTTTGTTGTTTTTAACTAATTTAAGGGATGTAGATGATCCTGAAGAGAAGAGAAAAATTATAGGGAAAACATTTGTAGAAATTTTTGAAAAGGTGGCATTAGAAGAGGATGATATAAAATATTTAGCTCAAGGAACTATTTATTCAGATGTTATTGAATCTGATGTTAAGAATAATGTTTGCTCTTCAACAAATATTAAATCACATCATAATGTAGGAGGACTTCCCGATAAAATTAACCTAAATTTATTAGAACCGTTAAGGAATCTTTTTAAAGATGAGGTAATTCAATTGGGAGTGCAATTGGGTCTTGAAGAGGAAGTTCTCTATAGACATCCATTTCCAGGGCCAGGATTGGCAATAAGAATAATAGGGGAAATAACAAAAGATAAGATTGATATTTTGCAAGGAGCTGATCATATTTTTATAGAAGAGCTTTTGATAAATGATTTATATTATAAAGTAAGACAAGCATTTGTGGTGTTATTGCCTGTAAGAACTGTAGGTGTTATGGGAGATAACAGAACATATGAATATACAGCTGTCATTAGGTGTGTTAATACTTTAGATTTTATGACAGCTAGTTGGGTTGAGTTACCTTATAGTTTTTTAAGAAAAGTTTCATCAAGAATAATTAATGAAATTAGGGGGATAAATAGAGTGTGTTATGATATTTCTTCTAAGCCTCCAGCGACGATAGAATGGGAATAATTATAAATTAGTGAATGAGGGAGAAATAATTGATGGATAAAATAGTAAAAGAAGCTTTGACTTTTGATGATGTTTCTTTAATTCCTAGGAAATCATCTATATTACCTAGTGATGTTAATTTGAAGACAAGATTAACAAAAAATATATATTTAAATATACCTTTTTTAAGTTCAGCTATGGATACAGTTACAGAAAGTAGAATGGCGATAGCGGTGGCAAAGGAAGGTGGGATAGGTGTTATACATAAGAACATTACTATTGAGAAGCAAAGGAAAGAGGTGGAAATAGTAAAATCTTATCATCGTAATGGGATTATAAGGAATCTTATTACGATTAATGAGGATACTAGTATTAAAGAGGCTAGAAGGTTGATTGTTAAACATAATATTTCTGCATTGCCAGTTACAGATCATGCAGGTAAAATATTAGGTTTAGTAACCAGTAGAGACATTAAGTATATTGCAGATGATAATATTCCTGTGATTAATGCAATGACTAAAAAATTAATTACTGCAAAAGAAGATATTACGTTGTCAGAAGCCAAAGAGATTTTATTTAAGCATAAGATAGAAAAGTTACTTATTGTTGATGAGTCAAATAGTTTGCGAGGATTAATAACTTGCAAGGATATAGATCATGTTGAACATCAAGAATATTTTCCAAATGCATGTAAAGATATGAATGATAGATTGAGGGTTGGGGCAGCTGTTTCTACTGATGTTGATACTTTAGAGCGTGTTGAAGAATTGGTTAAGGCAGATGTTGATGTTGTTGTTGTTGATTCTGCACATGGACATTCTACTAAGGTAATTGAGATTGTAAGGAAAATTAAAAGTAAATATCCAAATTTGGATGTTATTGCAGGTAATATAGTAACTAAAGAAGCGGCTTTTGATTTAATTGATGCAGGTGCGGATTGTTTAAAAGTGGGAATAGGTCCTGGAAGTATATGTACAACAAGAATAGTTGCAGGAGTTGGTGTGCCACAGTTGACAGCAATTAATGATGTTTTTGAGGCTTGTAAAGATACAAATATTTGCATTATAGCAGATGGTGGTATTAGATTTTCAGGAGATATAGTTAAAGCAATTGCTGCAGGAGCTGATAGTGTGATGATAGGTAATCTTTTTGCTGGGGCTCATGAATCTCCCTCAGAGGAAGTAATGTATAATGGCAAGAAATTTAAGATTTATGTTGGTATGGGATCTCTTGCTGCTATGGCTAGGGGTTCTAAATCTAGGTATTTTCAATTTGAAAGTAAAGATTCTTCTGGGAAATTGGTTCCTGAGGGGATTGAGGGGATGGTTCCTTATGTTGGTAAGGTAAAAGACATTATCTTTCAATTAAAGGGAGGTTTAATGTCTGGGATGGGATATTTGGGAGTTGAGACAATATTAGAATTAAAGAGAGATTCTAAATTTGTCAAAATAAGTTCCGCATCATTAAGAGAATCTCATACTCATGATGTTTTGGAGAATTAAAAATTTATTGTTTGATTTTGTAGTGAAGTTTTATATTATTTATAATTTTGAATTTTATTAAATAATTGTTTTATAGTTATCCATTTATATTTGCCCTAAATTTAGGGTAAAAGTCTTAGTGTATATATGATGAAATTTAATTTCAAGATAAATATATTTATATAATTGATGTTCTATCTGTATATAATTTCAGTGTTTACTTTTTTTATGAATTTTAATCAGTAGTATATTCTTGATTATTGCTAATTTGGAAGTAAAATGTTGTACACAAGCTTTTGATTTTAAAAAGGAGGAGAAAAATGACCAGATATAATGATGTATTTATATTATTGATGCTAATATCTATAGTATCATGTAAAAATGCAGTTGACGGAACTAAAACTGTCAAGGATGTAAATGGTAATGCAAGAAATGGTTCTAGAGCCAAGGGTGATTTTGTTGTAGCTAATGGTTTTGATATAAGGAATGGTCCTACTCTAGAGAATAATTCTGGTATTGATAATGCTAATATTAGAAATGATGTTGATCGATTAAGCAAAGATGATATTGTTCAACTTAAAACTTTTATTACAAAGTCTGTTAAATATGCAAGATCGTTATGTCTTCTTATACAAGAGTATCATACAATTTATAGTTTTCTTAAAAATTATGTGTATTGTGTAAATGGTTCTGGTAATTGTGATAATGCGAAATTAACCAAGGAATCTATAGATGTCATAGTAAAAATGAAGGTTGATAATATTGTTGATAAACTTGAGAATATTTTAAATTATTTTAAAATACATAATCCTAAGATGAGTATAGATTCAATTGAACAACTTAAGAAAATTTTTAAATATCATGTTAATTTTGTCTTTGATAGTAACGAAATAAAAATGGATCAAGTTGTTGATGTTGTTAAATTGATAATTAATTCTTATGAAAATGTTATTGATACTGCTGTAAATATGTATGCTGATATGTTTTCTTTTATAGTGTCTCAGTGTTCTTCAAAAAAATTAGCGGAAATTTCTAAAAATTTTGTTCGAAGTATCAGATTATGTATGAAAGAAAATGATAGTAATAATATTTTATTGGTTCAAATTATGATTTCTGTTTTTGAATCTATTTTTTTAAATCAGGGAGATATTAGAGATGTTAAAGAAAATGCCAGAAAGTTATTTTTTTATAGAAGAGGAAAAGAATTATCAAATTCTATTGATGAACTTTATGTTGTGTATCATATAGCCAGACTGAATTAGGTTTTATTTGATTTTTGTTTTTATTAATGGTCTTAATATTCATTAAAATGGTAAAAAAATGCCAATATGTTATTAAATTGTCAACAAACTTAACTATATTTATCTCATATTGTACTCATTCTATATCTTTGATTGGTTATAAGAGAAAATAAAGAGTGATGTTTAATAATATTGATGGTAATTAATAAAATTACTGTTTTAATTTTGTTAATTATCATTAATATTATATATAAAAAATTAAAAATGCTATCCTATATATATAATAATAGTGCATTTTAAATTTAATTATTTAATTTAATAGGTTGAAAATGTCAATGTTTTTGAAAATTTATATTTATAAAGGTCAATACTTCATACTAATTTCCATCAAAGAGATTTAATAAAATTTAAATACTTATGCTTTTAACATATTAAATCAATGTCAGAGGTGAACTTTAATATCTATATTTAAATTATTACTATTTATATTGACATATAAAATCAAATGTACTTGTAATCCTTCATTTAGTGTACTAATGATATTAATTTTACTAAGTTTATAGTATTGATTGATATGGGAATATAAAAAAAGAAAAAATATAAAGTTGTGGTGATGCTGGAGGATGGATTTTATCTTCAAATAGGTATTGTAATTAGTATTTTGTCAAATATGTAAAGATTTAATTAAGAAAAACATGTTAGTGTATGTTTTTTATAAAAATATGAAAGGTAAGAGACAGCAAAGGTAGTGAATTTTTAAATATAAATGATAGTTTTGATATTAATTTTAAGCAATTTAGATTAAGATTTGGAATTATTGTTTTGTTAAAAATAGTTTGGATAATAAAAATTTGATAATAAAGTTATGATGTAATTAAATATATGCTCATTATTGATAATAATATAGGTTTAGTTACTATGAAATTTTTCTAATAATTATTTTCAGATATGTTTTAGTTGTTTTTCTCTCATATGAATAAAGAGAACCTCAGAATTATGTGATGATGCGTATATATAAGAATTTATTATATTTGATTGCTTTTTCCTTTTATTATTTTGATTTCAATAAAGTGAATAATCTGCATCATAGTTATCTAAAAAAAAGGTTTACCTTTGAACGCTTCATTTTGATCATTTTTGTATGTCATTACTTTAGTTGTTTTATAATACCACTATTGAAAAAATTTTCTATAAACTTTGATCAACAACAGGAACACTTCTAACAGCAGTACTTTCTTTATCAGAAGATCTTCTCTTTACTTATCAAAATTATCTTTAATATAAGTTTTCTTATTAAAATACAATATAGTAAATAAAACTTTAGCGATATTAGAGAGAATATTTTTACTTTCAAAAGGAGTATTTCACAAAAATATAAATAGGAAAAAGATGTTAATAAAATAAAGAGATCTTTAGAAAATTTTGAAAACAAAGTAAAAAATATTATGAGAAATTTATATAAATATGATGAAAAATCTTTATCAGAGCTAGGAAGAAATTTTTTTACTTTGTTTTCAAAAGTATAGTTAGAAAATAAAATAAAAAAATATTAATAATGAATAATGAAATAGGTAAAATATAAATAAAATTAGTGGAC